>LR743504.1:1910224-3350449 GCA_902712845.1 Methylobacterium bullatum | reverse complement strand
AGGGCACCGAGCGTTTCAGCCAGGTCGGCCTCGAAATCCTGCACCACGAGGCGGTGACGCCGGGTGCCAAGATCTTCAAGGACGGAATCGAGGTCGGCACCGTCAACAGCACCACCTACAGCCGCCACCTGATGAAGTCCCTCGGCCTCGCCCACCTGCCACCGGAGCTCTCCGCCCTCGGCACCGAGGTCGAGGTGCAGACCGAGACCGGCCCGCTGGTCGCCAACGTGGTGCGGACGCCGTTCTACGACCCGATGCGGCTGCGCACCCATCCGGCCGACGAACGGACCGCCTGATACCAGGCGGCGTCCCCCTCCCCCCCTCGAGGACGCCGAGGGCGCAAAGCCCCGAGAAACCTGACGGGGCCGACGGTCTCGGATCGTCGGGGTCCGATCGGCGGCCTCGCTTCCAAAGGCTCGCGCTCACGCGGAACCGTCCATGGATGGAGACCGGCCCCGGCGCCGGTCACGCACGGGCTTCGGTGAGGACGTCCCAGAGCCGGTCGGCCGCATCGTTGCGGCAGTCGAGGGAGCGGAACAGCCTGATGTCGATGGGGATGTCGAACCGGTCCGGACCGGCGCGCACCAGCCTGCCGCGCGCCTGATCTTCGGCCGCCAGGGTCTGCGGCAGCCAGGCGATGCCGTGTCCGTTCCGCGCCATTGTCATGAGCGTCGCCGCGAGATGAGAGGTGAGCGCCGTCGCCGAATGGGCCGGCTCGCGATCCGGGAAGGCCGCGACGATACGCCCGAGCCCCGAGGCCTGGCTGTATCTCAGATAGGGCAGAGGCGCCTCCGGCGTTCCCGGCAGCGACCAGGTCGGCCCTCCGTCCGAGGTGGGGGCGCAGAGGGGAACCAGCAGGTCGTCGCCCAGGGACAGGCTCGGAAAACGCTCCGCTTCGAAGCGCGTCCGGGCATCCGGGTGATGGTGGCACAGCAGGAAGTGGACCTCGCCGGCGAGCATGATGGCTTCGCAGGCCTCCATGCTGTCGGAGATCAGGTTGAGGGTGCCCAGCGTCTGATGGTGCATCAGGCCGCGGATCCAGTTCGGAAAGAACGTGAACGACAGGGCGTGGGTCGCCGCGATGGAGAGCGTCGCCGTATCCCGGGCGCCCACCTCCCGCGCGTCGCGTCGTGCCCGCTCCAGGCTGCGCATCATGTCCTGGGCCGCCGGCTGGAAGGCGAGCCCGGCCGGCGTGAGCACCGCCCCCTGCGGACCACGGGCGAACAGGGGCGTGCCGACCCAATCCTCGAGGGCACGGATGCGCCGGCTGAAGGCCGGCTGCGTCACGCTCCGCGCCTCGGCCGCGCGTGAGAACGTCTTCTGCTCCGCCAGCGCGAGGAAGTCCTTCAGCCAGTCCAGATCCATCGATCAGCCAGTGTCCGTCAGCCCGTCCAGCCCGATGCCGACCGCGCATAGCGCGCACCGAACATGGCATTGGCCGAGCGACGGTGTCCAGGCGTAAGGACGACATCAAGCCCCGCAAGAGGGATCACTAATCAAGCTGCCCGCTAAGTGGCAGATCAGGAGGAAATAGATCATGAGGTCATGGCTAAGCCGACTCTATGTTCAAGTCTTCATAGCAATCGTCATCGGCGGGTTCGTCGGGTATTTCCTGCCCGACGTCGCCGTCACGCTGCAGCCCCTGGCGGACGGCTTCATCAAGCTGATCAAGATGCTGCTTGCGCCGGTCATCTTCGGTACCATCGTGGTCGGCATCGCCAAGATGGGTAACATGAAGGAGGTCGGCCGCATCGGTGTACGCGCGCTGATCTACTTCGAGGTCGTCTCGACCCTCGCCCTCGTCATCGGCCTCGTGGTGGTCAACGTGATGCAGCCGGGCGTCGGCATGAACATCGACGCCACGCATATCGATGGCAGCGCCATCGCCTCCTACGCCAAGCGGGCGGAAGCGCAGCCCGGCATCGTCGGCTTCCTGATGGACATCATTCCCTCGACGATGGTGGATGCCTTCGCCAAGGGCGCGATGCTGCAGATCATCCTGATCTCGCTGCTCTTCGGCCTCGCCCTGGTCCAGGCGGGCGAACGCGGCAAGCCGGTGGTCGTCGTCATCGACAGCCTCCTCGACGCGCTGTTCCGCATCGTCGCCATGGTGATGCGCCTGGCCCCCATCGGTGCGGGTGCCGGTGTCGCCTTCACCATCGGCAAGTACGGCTTCGGCACCGTCTGGTCCCTCGCCTACCTCATGCTCGGCGTCTACGTCACGTCGATCCTGTTCGTCGTGCTGGTGCTCGGCTCCGTCTGCGCCTGGACCGGGTTCTCGCTCGTCAAGGTTCTCGGCTTCTTCAAGGATGAGATCCTCATCACCTTCGGCACCTGCTCCACCGAGGCCGTGATGCCCCGGATGATGGCCAAGCTGGAGCGGGTGGGCTGCGAGAAGTCGGTGGTCGGGCTCGTGCTGCCCACGGGCTACACCTTCAACGCCGACGGCACCTGCATCTACCTCACCATGGCGGCGATCTTCGTCGCCCAGGCCACCAACACGCCGCTGGGCATCGGCGATCAGCTCGTCGTCCTGGGCGTGCTGCTCCTGACCTCGAAAGGGTCGGCGGGTGTCGCCGGGGCCGGGTTCGTCACCCTCGCCGCCACCCTGTCGAGCATCCACACCGTCCCGGTCGCCGGCCTCGTCCTTCTGCTGGGCGTCGATCGCTTCATGAACGAGGCGCGGGCGGTCACGAACCTCATCGGCAACGCGGTCGCCACCATCGCGGTCGCCAAGTGGGAAGGCGCCTTCGACCTAAACAAAGCGGAAGAGGCCTACCGCAACCGGGCCGCCGTCGCCTCCGAGGCCGTCGTTCCCGACACGGAAGCCGGGCACGCCCTGCCCCGCCCCGTGGCGATCGCTCACTAGACCTTCCGACCGCTTTCGTCCCTTCCCCCCTGCGTAAATCCCTTCGCATCTCAAGGAGAGCCAACATGCGTATCGTCGACGTCTGCGAGGTCACCAAGCCGATCTCCTCGCCCATCCGCAACGCCTATATCGACTTCTCGAAGATGACCGCCAGCCTCGTGGCCGTGGTCACCGACGTGGAGCGTGACGGCCGCCGGGTGGTGGGCTACGGCTTCAACTCCAACGGCCGCTACGGCCAGGGCGGCCTCATCCGCGAGCGCTTCAAGAACCGCATCCTCGAAGCCGACCCCAAGAGCGTCCTCAACGAGGCCGGCGACAACCTCGACCCGCACAAGCTCTGGGCGGCGATGATGACCAACGAGAAGCCCGGCGGCCACGGCGAACGCTCGGTGGCGGTGGGCACCCTCGACATGGCGATCTGGGATGCCACCGCCAAGATCGCCGGCAAGCCGCTGTTCCGGATGCTCGCCGAGCAGAAGGGCGTCGAGGCCAATCCGCGCGTCTTCGTCTACGCGGCCGGCGGCTATTACTATCCCGGCAAGGACGACACCCAGCTGCGCGCCGAGATGCGCGGCTACCTCGACCGCGGCTACAACGTCGTGAAGATGAAGATCGGCGGCGTGCCCATCGAGGAGGACCAGCGCCGAATCGAGGCCGTGTTGAAGGAGATCGGCTCCCAGGCGCAGCTCGCCGTCGACGTGAACGGCCGCTTCAACCTCGAACAGGGCATCGCCTACGCCAAGATGCTGCGCCAGTACCCGCTGTTCTGGTACGAGGAGATCGGCGATCCCCTCGACTACGCCCTGCAGGCCGCGATCTCCGAGTTCTATCCCGGCCCGATGGCGACCGGCGAGAACCTGTTCTCGCACCAGGATGCCCGCAACCTCCTGCGCTACGGCGGCATGCGGCCCGACCGCGACTACCTACAGTTCGACTGTGCCCTCTCCTACGGCCTCGTCGAGTATCTCCGCACCCTCGACGTGCTGGAGCAGTTCGGCTGGTCGCCCAAGCGCTGCATCCCGCATGGCGGTCACCAGATGTCGCTCAACATCGCGGCCGGCCTCGGGCTGGGCGGCAACGAGAGCTACCCGGACCTGTTCCAGCCCTATGGCGGCTTCCCGGACGGGGTGAAGGTCGAGGACGGCCACATCGTCATGCCCGAACTGCCGGGCATCGGCTTCGAGGGCAAGTCGGACCTGATCAAGGTCATGCGCGAACTCGCCGAGTAAGCGGCGACCGATCCGTGCGGGGCGCGATCCGGCCCCGCACGGCCTCCACCGTCGCCGCCCGGCTCCGGGCGGCGGCCGTCTTCCGGGAACCGACGTGCCGAGGAAATCCGTACGATGCGACCGCTCAGTGATGAGGAGCGAGCCGTTCTGTCCGCTTTGACCGAAGATTTCGTCAGCGCCACGGTGGTCAAGGTCAGGTCCGGCCTTCCGCGCGGCCAGAGGAACGAGACAGTCCTCGCGGCCTGTATGGGATTGGCGCAACGCGGTCTTGCCGAGCGGGCCGGCTCCGGGTTGCGGTCCACCCTCCGTTGGCGGAAAGCACAAGGTGGCTTCGCCCCGGAGCGGGAGCGCCACCTCCACGGAACACGCAATTGCGAAGAGGCCCCATGACAGCGCATGCGAAGGCGGAGATCCTGCTGCTGAAGGCGATCCTTCCCGATACGATCCGAGCCCTCGACGAGCGCTTCGTCCTCCACCGCCTGGATCGGGCCACGGACCGGGACGCGTTCCTGGCGGAGGTCGGCCCGGCCATTCGCGGCGTGGTGGTGGGAGGACAGGCGCCGGCGGGAGCCGATCTCTTCGCGCGCCTCCCCGCCCTGGAGATCGTCGCCAATTTCGGCGTCGGCTACGACACGATCGACGTCGCGGCCGCCAAGGGGCGGGGCGCCGTCGTCACCAACACCCCGGACGTGCTCACCGAGGAGGTCGCCGACCTCGCCCTCGGCCTGCTTCTGGCCACCGTCCGCCGCATTCCCCAGGCCGACCGCTATCTCCGCGCGGGCGCCTGGCCGAAAGCCCCGTTTCCCCTCTCGCCCTCCCTGCGGGGACGCCGCATCGGCATCCTCGGCCTCGGGCGGATCGGGCACGCCATCGCCACGCGGCTCGATGGATTCGGCTGCGCCATCGCCTATCACGGACGCCGCCGGCAACCCGAGGTGGCCTATGACTACCACGCGAGCGCGGTCGAGCTGGCCCAAGCCTGCGACGTCCTCGTGGTCGTGGCGCCCGGCGGCGGAGCCGGTCCCCTCGTCACCGCGGAGGTGCTGGGCGCCCTCGGCCCGGAGGGCATCCTCATCAACGTGGCCCGCGGCAGCCTCGTCGACGAGGACGCCCTGATCGCGGCCCTGCAGCAGGGCGTGATCCACTCGGCCGGCCTCGACGTGTTCGCCGACGAACCTCGGGTTCCCGAGGCCCTCATCGCCTTGGACAACGTCGTCCTGCTGCCGCATGTGGGCTCGGCCACCCATCACACCCGCCGCGCCATGGGCAACCTCCTCGTGGACAACCTCGTTTCCTGGTTCGAGGGTCGGGGGCCGGTGACCCCCGTCGCCGAGACGCCCTGGCCGCCGAGCGCCGCCTGAACTCTCGAACCCAGCCGTCCCATCCGCGGAGAGCCGATCCCATGACATCACGCCACTATCGCATCGCCGTCATTCCGGGCGACGGGATCGGCAAGGAGGTCGTGCCGGAGGGGGTGCGCGTCCTCGAAAAGGCCGCCAAGCGCCACGGCTTCAGCCTCGACTTCGACTGGTTCGACTTCGCCAGCTGCGACTATTACGAGCGGCACGACCGGATGATGCCGGAAGACTGGAAGGCGCAGATCGGGGGCCATGACGCGATCTTCTTCGGCGCCGTCGGCATGCCGGACAGGGTGCCCGACCACGTCTCGCTCTGGGGCTCGCTGATCCTGTTCCGGCGGGAATTCGACCAATACGCCAACCTGCGCCCGGTGCGCCTGATGCCGGGGGTGAAGAGCCCGCTCGCCGACCGCAAGCCCGGCGACATCGACTTCTGGGTGGTCCGCGAGAACACGGAAGGGGAATACTCGAATGCGGGCGGGCGCATGTTCGCCGGCACCGACCGCGAATTCGCCCTGCAGGAGACGATCATGACGCGCCACGGCGTCGACCGCATCCTGAAATTCGCCTTCGAACTGGCGCAGAGCCGCCCGAAGAAGCACCTGACCTCGGCCACCAAGTCCAACGGCATCTCGATCACGATGCCCTATTGGGACGAGCGGGTGAAGGAGGTGGCCAAGGCCTACCCGGACGTGGCCTGGGACCAGTACCATATCGACATCCTGACGGCGCATTTCGTGCTGAACCCGGACCGGTTCGACGTCGTCGTGGCCTCGAACCTGTTCGGCGACATCCTCTCCGATCTCGGCCCCGCCTGCACCGGCACGATCGGCATCGCGCCCTCCGGCAACATCAACCCGGAGCGGCTCTTCCCCTCGGTGTTCGAACCGGTGCACGGGTCGGCCCCCGACATCGCCGGCCAGGGCATCGCCAACCCCATCGGCCAGATCTGGTCCGGCTCGATGATGCTGGAACACCTCGGCGAGCACGAGGCGGCGCGGGAGATCGTCACCGGGATCGAGCGCGTCCTCTCCGAGCGCACCCTGCGCACCCGCGACCTCGGCGGCAACGCCGATACCGAAGCCTGCGGCAAGGCGGTGGAGGAAGCGCTCGGATAAGTGCGTCCCGTCGGACGGCGTCTCGGTGACCCGGACCCATGGGTCGGGGTCTCCGGGGCCCGGTATCAGACCTCTGGGACGGCCTGTAGCTCCGCCGAACTCGCCAGGATCGTCTCCTGCAACGCCGTCGCGACGGCATGCTGGCGGCCCGGGCCGAGCACCACGAACTCGACGTCGCCGATCGGTGGCAAACCGGCCAGTGTCGGGATCGGGGCAAGCCCCGGCGGCATGACCCTGGCCGAGTGCGGCGCGATGCCCAGACCCGCTTCGACGGCGGCGCGCACCCCCATCAGGCTGCCGCTGGTGCAGGCGATCCGCCAGGGACGGCCCGCCGCGTCGAGGGCATTGAGCGCCAGGGTGCGTGTCATCGAAGGCGGCGGATAGAGGACCAGGGGCAACGGCAGCGCCGGATTGGGAACGAAGCCCGGTCTGCCCGCCCAGATCAGTTCCTCTGCCCAGGCCAGTTCGCCGCGCGGGTCACCGCGTCGGCGCTTGCAGAAGATCACGTCCAGCTCGCCCGCATCGTAGCCCTGATAGAGGGCTCGACTCAGTCCGACCGTCAGCTGCAGATCGACGGAGGGGTGGCGGTCGGCGAAGCGCACCAGAACCTGGGCCAGGGCCGACAAGGTGTAGTCTTCGGAGACGCCGAGGCGGATACGGCCGCGCAGGCCGCCCGGTGAGAAGAAGGCGCGAAGCCGGTCGTGGGCCTCCAGCACTTCGCGCGCGAAGCCGATCAGGGCCTGGCCATCCGGCGTCGGGGCAACCCGATGCGTGTCGCGCATGAGAAGAGAGTGATCCAGCGCCTTTTCCAGCCGCGCGATATGCCCGCTGACCGTGGATTGCCGCACGCCGAGCGCCTGCGCCGCCGCCGTGAAGCTGCCGTTCTCGATCACGGCCAGGAAGGAGCGAATGTGGTCGACGTTGAGGTTGCTCATCACGGTTCATGATAGCCGATATTCCGACCGCCCTGGAGTTCGGCGCTCTAAGTGTCTCTCACGGACCTCCCGCTGCGCCGTTCGGCGATGAGTGCGCCGCAGCGCCATCATCCTCCGCAAACCAGGGACAGTCTCGTGAAGCCGCAGATCACCGGTGGCGGCACGTCCGCCGGAACCGCCCTCGCCTTCGTCGCCGGCTTCGTCGACGCGGCCGCCTTCATCGCGCTGACCGGCCTGTTCACGGCTCACGTCACCGGAAACTTCGTCCTGATCGGCGCCGAACTGGTCGCGAGTTCGTCCGGCGTCTTGGCGAAACTCCTGGCGCTGCCCGTCTTCATGGGGGCGGTGGCGGGCGCCCGCATCCTCGGGCTGCTCCTGGAGCGACGGGATGCCGATCCATTGCCCTGGCTCCTCGCCGTCGAGGCGGCCCTCCTCGCGGGCTTCGGCCTGTGCGGGACCGTGTCGTCGCCCCTCGATGCGCCGGACGGCGCCCCAGCCTTGGTGGTCGGCATGCTCGCCGTCGCGGCCATGGGCGTGCAGAACGCGATCGGCCGTCTCTCGCTCGGTCATCTCGCCCCGACCACGGTGATGACCGTGAGTGTGAGCCAGGCCGTCATCGACGCGACGGATCTCGCTCTCGGAACGGCCGGGAGCCCCGCTCAGACGCGCGCGCGCCTGCTGCGCGTGCTGCCGGCCATCGTGGCCTTCGCCGCGGGCGCCCTGTGCGGCGCCTTCGGGATCGCCCATCTCGCTTTCGGCTGCATCGCGCTGCCGTTCATCGTGCTCGTTACCTTGACTGTCCTGGTGAGAGCGCCCGCCGACGGGACCACCGCGCCGTGAGACAGTGGGGCTGGTCCGAACGTCTCCCCTCCGCCGCGACGCCAGCGCTGTGTCAGGTGGACTTTGACCGGTCCGTTCCTGGCGGACAGAACGGGGGAAGCGGACGCTCGCTCAAGGGTAGGATGATCCTCCGTTCCGCGTGTGGAGCGACGTTCGGCCACGACGGTCATCGCGCCTCGCGAAGCCACCTCCAGACGTTCTGCGGCGTTCCCTGACCGCTAACCCGTTGGATCGCCCGACGCTCCCCCCGCCAAGCCTGGGGTGGCGTGCCGAAGCGGTTGCGAAAGCTGCGGCTGAACTGCGAGGCACTGCTGAAGCCGAAGATTTCGGCCAGACGGGCAAGGGTGCGCGTTTCCATCGGGTCGGCAAGCGCGTTGCGTACCGCCTTCAGGCGTTCATCTTGCACGACATGCATCACGCCCCCTTCCGGCTCGAACAGCCGGTAGAGGGTGGACCGCGAGACCCGCATCTGTCCGGCGATGAATTCAGGCGACAGATCGGACCGGGACAGGTTTTCCTGCACGATGATCCTGGCCAGCGCCATCAGGCCGCCGTCGAGGTCGCGGCCATCCAGCACGTCCTTGGCCCGCGAGGGATCGAGCAGGCGACGCAGGAACGCGACGAACTCATCGGCAAGAGCCGGTGCCTCGTCGGGGCGCGTGGTCGGCAAGCGGCGGTAGATGTCCCGGAGGCGTGCGGCGAGCAACCGGTTGCGGGCCGCGTCGAAGAGCATGTCATGACCCTCGAGCGGCAGCCCGTGGAGGCGGGCGCAGGGTACGGCGATGCCGACCACATCGGCTCGGTCGATCATGCCGTCGAGCAGCTTGCGGCGGCCGATGAGGGTCACGGTGCCGGCCGAGGCCGAGATCGGTTTGCCGGCGACGGCGCCCTGGAAGCGGCCGGATCGGTAGAGTTGGACCATGTAGTGGTCGGGACCGGCCTCGACGCGCTTGAGGTCACGCTGGAGTCGTTGGGTCGAGAGCAGCGAGCGCTGGGTGACGAGGTCGCGGATCTGGTAGGTGATGTTGGTGCCGAAAGGCAGTGGGGCGGAGGGCGTTGTCCGGCTCACCGCATACATCGGTGCCAGGAGGGTGCGCCATCGCTCGAATGCCTCATCGAGCGGCAGGCCGGACGTCGTGAGATAGGAGTAAGGGACGCCCTCACCAGCCGTCATGTCGTCCGCACCCAACCGCCCACATCGTCCGCCATCGTGTGTGTGCGGCAGTCTACGATAGGCATCCTGACCTAGGCGAAACAAGCCAATTGACGGGTCACAGTCCCCGTTGCGAAAAAATGCCGCGAACATGACAGAGTGCCGCAATACGCTGTCGCGCACTCGTCATCTTGTCCATGCCGGCCCGTGGCGAATGCGGGCAAGGTCTCCTGGCGACTTGGAAGTCTTGTTGGGAGCCTTGGCCGAACACGATGCGTTCGGCCAAGGGGTCTTGCGGGCTTACGCCACCAGGAAATCCAGGTGAGTCAGCGCCACCTTGTCGTGGTTGTCGATCATGGCGAACTGGACGGCCTTGGCGGCAGTGCCGCTGCCGTCGGCGTCGTAGGAGAGCGCACCGGTGTTGTGATCGTAGAGAATGCGGTCGTTCTCATCGATCTTGGCACCGGTCACGCCCAGGTCCTTGAACGCCGCCGCGAGGTCACCGGCCGAGAGCGCCGCGAAGATGCTCTTCGAGAGCTGGATCGTGTCGTCCGCGACCGAGAAATCGGTGACGTGGTCGATATTGGTCGCGCCGAGCTTGGTGCTGAACACGAACGTATCCTTGCCCGCCAGACCCGTCAGCGTATCCGCCCCGAGGCCACCGTCGAGATGGTTGGCGCCGGAATTGCCCTTCAGGACGTTGGCGAGCGTGTTGCCGGTGGCATTGAGATTGCCGGTGCCGGTGAGCGTCAGGTTCTCGACATGGGTGCCTCCCAGCGAGAAGGACACCGAGGCCTTGACGAGATCGGTGCCGGCGGCGCCGCTCGCCTCGATGGCTTTGTCGCCGATGGTGTCGACGATGTAGATGTCGGAGCCCGCCCCACCGATCAACGTGTCGGCCCCGGCACCACCGTTGAGGACGTTGGCTGCGCCGTTGCCGGTGATGATGTTGGCCAGCGCGTTGCCGGTGCCGTTGAGGGCAGCCGTGCCGACCAGCGTCAGGTTCTCGACGTTGGCCGCCAAGGTAAGGCTGATGGACGAGCGGACGGTGTCGATGCCGCCGCCAGCCGCCTCGACGACGACGTCGCCGGCGTTGTCGACGACGTAGGTGTCGTTGCCGGCATACCCGGTCATCTTGTCGGCGCCGCCCCTGCCATCGAGGACGTTCGCGCCGTTGTTGCCGAACAGCGCCTGAGCGACCTCGTTGCCGGTGAGGTCGATCGCGGCCGTGCCCGTAGCCTTCGTGGTGGCCAGGGTCTCGATCGCCTGTCCGGCAGCCAGGACGTAGCTGACGCTCGTTCTGACGGTGTCCCGCCCGGCATCCTTCGCTTCGAAGACGCGATCGCCGGATTGATCGACGACGTAGGTGTCGTTGCCGGCCTCGCCGTACATCCGGTCCGCGCCGAGATGGCCGTCGATGGTGTCGTTGCCGTCGCCACCGCGGATCGTGTTGCTCAGGACGTTGCCCGTGAGACGATCGTTGAACGTGCTGCCTTCGAGGTTCTCGATGCTCAGGAAGCGATCTTTTTCCGCCGGGATCGTCGTTATGACGGGAGGGGGCGTGACGATGCCTCCGGGGCCCTCGCCGGGGTAAGGCTCCGGTTGGAACACGGTCACCTTTTCGGGGACGATCACCTGCCAACCCTGCAGATCGAGGGAGAC
Source organism: Methylobacterium bullatum (assembly GCA_902712845.1). Classification (NCBI taxonomy): domain Bacteria; kingdom Pseudomonadati; phylum Pseudomonadota; class Alphaproteobacteria; order Hyphomicrobiales; family Methylobacteriaceae; genus Methylobacterium; species Methylobacterium bullatum. Next base: position 3,339,285 of record LR743504.1, on the reverse strand, counting down.
GGTCACGCCTTCGGTTGCCGACTTGTAGCTTGCCGTGTCGCTGCCGGCGCCCCCATCGAGACGGTCGTTGCCCGCACCACCGTCGAGCACATCGTTGCCGGTGCCGCCGAGCATGATGTCGTCGCCACCCTTGCCAGAGAGGGTATCGTGGCCGTCACCATTGGTGCCGAAAACGGTATAATCGATGTTGCCACCGCCGCCCTTGAGCGTGTCGTTGCCATCACCACCGATGAGCGTATCGTTGCCGGCGTAGCCTTCCAGCGTGTTGGGCGCCTTGTCATATGTCGGGTGATCGACTTCGATTGTTCTGCCGATCGAGTCGGCGACATCGACCTTGTGCTGGCCGCTCGTCAGCTGTCGCAGGGTATCGACAGCCTTTTCCAGATTTGTCACCCCCTTTTGTGGGTACAAATACTCATTCAGCCACATGCTCTCCTTGTCGTTGAATTGTTGCTCCAATCCGCGGCTCGTAAAAAGACTTTTGATAACGTCGTAATTTGTTATATCGCGATCGTAATAGTGTCCCGGGGCGCCCGGAATTGGTACCGCGGGCGTTAAGGCAGTGTCCATAAGTCTGTGATCCGCCGATCCTTCCTTTCCAATAACGATTTCATGCTGGTATGTTCTAAGGCCACCCGCCTCACCGTTATCGTACCAAACGTCGAGGAGAATATTGCCATTAATCAAATAGACTTTGGCGCCGATCTTGTCCTGATCGGGTTGTTTTGCAAATTCTAAAACGTCGTTCTTATACGAAGCAACAGTTTCGTGGAGTGCATTGATCCCCGCATCCAGTGTCCCCTTGAGGTCACCTGAGGTCGCGCCGTCTTCGATCTCGCGAATGACGTTGATCCGAGCGGCGAGCGCAGACAGGAGGGCTGGCATGACGAGGCCGGCGTCGGCACCCGGTTTTCCGGCGAACTCGATCGCCATGGAAAGCGCATCGGTTGATTTATCGATCGCTAAGGCTCGATAATCAGCGTTTTTTGGATCAGAGAGGCTTGTATTCATGTATTGGTCGAGATGTAACTTTGACGCTTGAGCAAGCGACGAAATTGCCATCTTATTGTCGTAATTAATGCCTTCGCCTACCTGATTGATTTCCTTGAGAATTTCATCGCCCTGCTGGGAAAGCAAATCTAGCTTGTTGTCCATTCCCTCAAGGAATGCCTGCGTCGGATCTTCTTCTTCGCCAAAGATAGCCTTTAACTCGCTTGGGATTTCAAGGCCGGGAATCATCCCAATCAAATTGACGGCTGTATTTGCAATTGTCAGAACATCGCCGAAATAGCCAAGCGTCTTGCCGTTGCCCATTGCGTTTCCCCCTCAGTAAATCATTTGAAGGGCACTTGACCATTTTTCGACTCTTCGCATAGGGGCGGACGCTACCGACGTGACCGAAACTCTTGGCGCTGCGTCTCATCGCATCGTTTGGTGCACTTGTGTCGCATGCCAGCGTTCCTCGGATAGGCGGAGTCATGTTTCGATGTCGGCTTTCGAGCCCGACAAAAACTCGTTGTCACGGCGTATTTGGGTCGAGAACCGCTTGGCCGTTCTACGGCCGGGTCGGGTGGGTTTCTGCCGGTCTGCTTTTGGAAAGCAAACCTGAGAGAACCGGACGTTCGCGCGGAAGGCGACGCCTATCGGCTTTTCGCCCATTCCGATCGGTCGAGAACGCCAGAGAGCATCCGACCGCCGATGCCTCAGGGTCGCGGCGGTCTGCGCGGCTCGAAGGGCGGAGGGCCGGCACCACGCCGACCGAGCGACCTGACCTTGCCGGGGTTCTCGTTGGGGGGCCGGACAGCCCCTAGGCAGCCTCTCGCGCCAGGTTGGGCAGGTCCGCCCCGGCCTCGATCTCGGCCGCCGAGGGCAGACGCCCGAGGCTGAGCAGGTGCAGGAAGGCCGTGAAGGCACCGTTGCGACCGATGCTGCACGCGGCGGTCACCCGGTCGCCCGTGACGTAATAGGCGATGAAGTCGAAGGCGGTGGGGTCCCCCTGCATGACGATCCGGTCGAACCCTTTGGCGTATCCGCCGTAATCGAGGCGCTTGTCGCCCTGGTTGCTCCAGAAGAACGGAGCCCCCGCGAACACGCCGCTCCGGCCGAGGATGGCATGGGCCACATGCGTGCCGTGCTGCTGCGCGAGACGCCAATGCTCGATCCGCGCTGTCTCGCCGCTCGCCTTCTCGCGGAAGACGGCGATATCACCTGCGATCCAGACGCCCTCCGCGAGCTTGAGGTCATTGGCGACCGCAAGGCCGCCGGTCTCATCGGGCTCTACGTTCGCGATCAGGCTGGTTTCGGGACGTGCGCCTGCGCCGATGAGAACGATGTCGGCCGCAAGGCGCCGTCCGTCCTCCGTCTCGACGGCTTCGACGCGGTCGGTGCCGGCGATCCTGGCGACGGAGCCGGTCTCGAAGGTGATGCCGTTGCCGGCGTGATATCGCTTCAGCGCCCCGCCCACCGCCTCACCGAAGCGCTTGGCGAAGGGCGTTTCCTCGCGCGCCAGCACGGTGACGGACAGCCCGCGCTTCGTGAGGAACGCAGCCGCCTCCATGCCGATGAAGCCGGCGCCCACCACGACGACCGACCCGCCCTCGCCCGCCGCCTCGCTCACGCGGAGCGCATCGTCGAGACTGCGCAGGGTGAAGACCCCGCCGAGGTCCTTGCCGGGGAAGTCGGGCACCACCGCCCGACTTCCGGTGGCGACGAGGATCGCGTCCGCGCTCAATGTCCGGCCGTCCTCCAGGGTGATGTCGCGTTGGGTGGGATCGACCCGGGCGACCTCCGCGGTGATGCGCTCGACCTTGTTGATCCGGTCGAAATCGGGCTCGATCAGCACCTTCTCCGGCGGGGTCGGCTTGGCCAGGAACTGCTTGGAGAGCTTGGTCCGGTCGTAGGGCGGGTGCGCTTCGCGACCGACCATGATGACGCGGCCGTCATAGCCTTCGCGGCGCAGCGTTTTCACGCAGGCTACGGCTGCGGCACCCGAGCCGACGATGAGCACGCTCCCCACGGCCGCGCCCGTCGTCTTCGTCGGCACCGGCTCCGGCGTGAGGGTCGCGACGGCATCGGTCCCCTCGATGCGGACCGGGTAGCGCGTCAGGGAGTCGAGGGCCGGCGGCTCCTCCAGGCTTCCGTCGGCCAGCGCGAAGGCGGCCTTGTGCCAGGGGCAGTAGAGGCGTCCGCCGCAGATCTCGCCCTTGGCGAGCGGCGCCCCGAGATGCGGGCACTTGGCCTGAAACGCCCGCACGCCGGAGGCGTCGCGCACGAACAGCACCTTCTCCTCCCCGGCCGCCCCCTCCTTCATACCCCCCATCGGGAGCGCGTCGAGGGCAAGGCGAATCTCGGTTCCGGGCATGGCTGGCGTCCCCTCTGGCGAGCGCCATCGCGCCCGGCCTATCAAGTCGCCGAACACGTTCCGGTTGCCTCTTGCCTGGCCGGGAACACGGTGGAATGCGGACCCGTGAGATCGCTTCGAGCATCGGCCGAAGTCGTCCGGTTGCGCCGCGAATGCACCGTCGTCGGGGCGCTCCGAGGGAGCACACAGCGACGGCGCATTCCTCGCAGGATGATGCTCGAACCGCAGGATCGAACACCTGAGCCGATCGGACGTCCGCTTGTGGGCCTGATAGGGATCTTCTGCGACGGCGCAATCGGGTCGGTTGCGGAATGTCCGCTTCAGGGCGAAAGGCCGGGGTCCGGTTGCCATTCTTCTCGGACGTTCCGGATTGCAGAGTCTCGGTCATCTCCTGCACCGTCGATCCCTTGAATTCGGAGGAAGTCGAGGGGGTCGACAGGGAATTGCAGCTGGCGAGCGACGTTATCCGGGCCAAGGAGCGCAGTCTGTTCGCAGCTCATACCAGACCTCGATGAGTCTGACTCATCGAGGTCTGCCCGGGCGACTGCGCGGCGGCGGTCGTCCGCCGGACCTCACTGACCCTGACCTATGGGGTAGGGTCAGTGAGACTTGGTATCAGGTCGACCCTGCCCCGCACCGGAGCTTTCCCCGCGACGCTGCCCCCGCCAAGCGCCGCTGCGGGCTGGGCGGACCGTGTCGCGCCTCGTGCCGAAGCACCGACCATGCTGTTCCTGCTCGAAGGGCTCACCACGCCCGGCTGACCGTGCCGGCCGATCCGAGGGGGACGGTCCTTCGAATCCGCGTCCCCATGCCCGGATCAGAGCCCGTTTGAGGTGCTTTTCCTAAGGCTTGACCTCATCCTGAGGTGCCGCGTCGCGGCTTTGAGGGAGGCTTCCAGGGTTCGCGCAAGCACTGGAGGGCTCCTTCGAGGCCCGCTGACGCGGGCGCCTCAGGATGAGGTGGGCGGCTTGGATGATCTGCTCTGGCATGAGCAACCGCTGGAAAGTCCGGTCCGGCCTGCTCTTCTCAGATCACCAGCACGTCCGAGGCGGTGAGCGCCGGCTTGCCCAGGAACGTCGCGAGCAGGATGGCATCCTGGGCGCTGCCGGAGCCGTCGGCGTCGTAGGAGAGATGGCCCTTGGCCGCGTCGTAGACGATGCGCTGGTCTTCCGTGGTCGCGGCGCCGAGGGCGAAGGCCTCGTCCGGCAGCGGGCCGCCGGCGGTCAGGGCCGTGAAGACGCCCGTGTCGAGGACGAGCCTGTCCTCGCCGTGGCTGAAATCGACGATCCGGTCCTTTTCGCCGGCCGGCGGCACGACATCGAACACGAAGGCGTCGGCCCCGGCATCGCCGCGCAAAACATCCGTCCCCGCGCCGCCGGTGAGGATGTCGTCCCCGTCGCCGCCGAACAGGCGGTCGTCGCCCGCGCCGCCGAGGAACTGGTTCGCCTCGGCATCGCCCCGCATGGAATCGGCGAAGGCCGAGCCTTTCACGATCTCGAAGCCGGAGACGCCGGCGGTGCCCGTGGCCCGGCCGCTCTCGAACAGAGCGCGCGCCGACGCGCCGAACTCCGAATAGTCGAGGGTGTCGGTGCCGTCGCCGCCCAGGCTCAGGCCGCGGATGGCCGAGCCCGTCTCGATGGCCAGGGTGTTGTCGCCGGAGCCGAACTGGATCGCGGTGCCGCCCCCGCCGAGGATGCGGCCCGCATTGACGACCACGTCGTCGAGCGCGCTGACGATCTTGATCGCGATGCCCGCGCCGCCCTGGATGAGCCCCGCATTGTCGATGCTGGTCACGAAGGGCGCGTCTCCCTGCGACGAGTCGTCGATCAGGATGCCGAGGCCGGCGCCGTAGATCCGCGCGCCGGCGAGGTTGACGATGTCGCCGCCGCCCGCCGCGATGCCCTCCGCCGTGTTGGGCAGGCCATCCGACCCCGTGCCGCCGGCGCCGAGGCCGCGGATGGTGCCGTGGTTCTCGATCGTTGCCCGGAAATCGATGTCGATCCCGTCGCCGTCGCCGTCATTGATGCCGTCCGGGCCGCCGCCATCCTCGGCACCGGGCGTCGCGCCGTTGACGTCGGAGCCGGCCTCATCGGCGAAGGAGCCCGTGATGATTCCGTGGTTGATTACGATCGCCGTGCCGTCGGAGCCGATTCCGGAGCCGTTGCCGCCGAGGATGCGGGCCCCGGCCTCGTTCGTCACCGTGACCAGGCTGTCCTCGCCCATATTGATACCGTGGCGGTCGCCGAGGATGGCGCCGCCCGGGGCATTGAGGATGGTCCCGCTCGCCCCGTCCTCGAACTGGATGCCGTCGGCGCCCTGGACGTAGCCGGCGGCCGAGCCGCCCTGGATGGTGCCGCCGTTGACGAGATCGAGGGTCGCGCCGATCTTTACGCCGTCGGCTGCCAGTGCCAGCAGCGATCCCGCATTGTCGATCTCGGCGAGGAACGCGCCCGAGGTCGAGGCGAGGTCGAGGGCCTGGCCTTCGTCGGAGACGATGGTCGAGCCGATCTCCGTGGTGATGGTGAGCGTGCCGGCGGTGACGGAGCCTGCCTGGACCTGCACGGCGTCGTCGATGGAGCGGATGGTGCCGCCATTGTCGATCGTCGCGGTCAGGGTCGCGCCGATTCCGCTCCCGAAGCGGATCGCCCGGCCGCCGTCGGCGGTGTTCTCGATCAGGCCATCATTGTGGATCTCGGCGCCGTCCGGGGCGGCCGTGAAGCGCACGGACGGGTTTTCGGTGGAGACCGAGAGGGTTCCGTCCACCTGCAGGGTGTCGCCGCCCGCGAGGTCGCGGCGAGCGGTCTGCGTGGTGCCGTTCGCGACGGAATAGGCGGTCATGCGGTCTCATCCTCGGCCGGACGCGTCCGCGGACGAGCGGACGTCAAATCACCGGGCGTGGCGGACATTAGGGGGGGCGGATGACGCTCGAACGACGGTGCGCGTGGCGGTGGATTCTTGCCGGATCGCGGGGGCTCGCTCGCTACACCACCGGCACGCCGCGTCCCTTGGCATGCTCGGCCGGCTCCACGTGGATGACGACGACGGCCCCCTCGATGGCGCTCTCGATGGCGCTTTCCAGGCGGTCGCAGATGTCGTGCGAGTCCTTCACGGTCATCTCGCCGGGCACCACGAGGTGAAAATCGATGAAGGTCGCCTGCCCGGCATGGCGCGTGCGCACGTCATGCGCCTCCAGGGCGCCCTCCCCGTGATCCGAGATCAAGGTGCGGATCTGGGTCACCATCTCGGCGGGCGCCGCCTTGTCAAGGAGGCCGCTCACGGAGTCGCGCACCATAGTCCAGCCCGACCACAGGATGTTCAGGGCGACGAGGCCGGCGATGAGCGGGTCGAGGATCAGGGTTCCGGTGACGGTCACCAGGGCGACGCCGATCAGGACCCCGCCCGAGGTGACCACGTCCGACATCACGTGACGCGCATCGGCGACCAGGGCGGGCGACCGCCACGCCCTACCGCGACGCAGCAGCGCCACGGCCCAAACCCCGTTGACCGCCGTGCCAATCGCGCTGACGGCCAGCCCTAGAATCGGCGCATCGAGGGGCTTTGGGTCGAGGAGGCCGTAATAGGATTCACGCAGGATGAGGATCGCCGCCACGATGATGAGGGCGCCCTCGATCACGGCCGAAAAGTACTCGGCCTTGTGATGGCCGTAGGGGTGGTCGTCGTCGGCCGGTGCCGCGGCCACACGGAGGGCAACGAAGGCGAAGGCCGCTGCCGCCACGTTGATGATGCTCTCCAGCGCGTCGGAATAGAGCGCGAGACTGCCGGTGAGCCAATAGGCGGCGAATTTGAGCGCCATCACGAAAGCGCCGATTCCGGCGCTCGCGAGGGCGGCTTTCTGGGTGCGGTCCATTTCCGGTGCCGATCCGTGACGGGCCCGCCGGGTAAAGGAGCAGGGCGTGGCGCTAGGCGGCCCCGCCCATACGATCATCCCCGGCGGGAAGGCCACGGCAAAGGTTGAACCCACCGGTGAAGGGTTTAGTCGCGGCTATGTCTGGGGCTCACCCTCCTGCGGACCGGGCACCGCGCCCGCCCGACGCTCCGCTTCGCGCGCGGCGCTGCGTGCCCCCTGGGCTCGTGCCCGCTCGGCCTTGCGCGCATAAGTCCGGGCCATCCACCCCCAGCGGGCATTGGCCGCCATCACGTCGAGACGCCGGGCTTCGCGCTCCCAATAGGACATCAACTGCGAGTCCAACGTCACCCGACGGCGCGGAACCTCGATGTTGGTCGCCCCATTCTTGAAGTTTTCAATCATCACACGAACCGCTTTGGAGCAAGATTGCTTGGGGACCACGCCGATTTGCTTCGGGGCGGTCAAGGTTGTTTTCAACGTAGATCTGTAACAATGCGACGCGTGTGAAGGTTGTCGGCCCGCGAAGAAGCGCGAGCCATGCAGGCCACGCATTGTTGGCCCCTCTCCGTCGTGCGGCTTCCGCCTGCGCGACAACATTCTCTCGAACCGCCATCGGGCTGGAAGGCTGTCATCGGCCATTGATCCCGGCCCAGGAACCGTGCTGTTGGCGCGCGATGCGCGTCGACCTCTTCGATTTCGATCTGCCCGAAGCGAGCATCGCCCTCAGGCCGCCGCAGCCCCGCGATGCCGGGCGACTGCTGGTGGTCCGCCCGGGCGAGGCGCTGGAGGATCGCGCCGTGCGCGATCTCGCCGATCTGCTGAGACCGGGCGATGCCCTCGTCTTCAACGACACCCGCGTGATCCCGGCCCGGCTTCGCGGCATCCGCCATCGCCCCGGCTCGCCGGGCCTGCGCATGGAGGCGATGCTCCACCTGCGCGAAGCGCCCGAACGCTGGCGCGCCTTCGCCCGGCCGGGCAAGCGTCTTGCCGTCGGCGACAGGGTCCGCTTCGGACGGGATGGCGAAAGCGAAGCCTGCGCCCTCGGCCTCCTCGACGCCACGGTCGCGGAGAAGGGGGCGGGGGGCGAGATCGTGCTACGCTTCGACCTCTCCGGTCCCGCCCTCGACGAGGCCATCGCGCTCGCCGGCGAACTGCCGCTGCCGCCCTACATCGCGGGCAAGCGCAGCACCGACGCGCGGGACACGGTGGATTACCAGACGGTCTACGCCCGCGAGGCCGGGGCCGTGGCCGCCCCCACCGCGGGCCTGCACTTTTCCGACGACCTCCTCGCCCGGATCGACGCCGCCGGGATCGCGCGTCATAGCGTGACCCTGCATGTGGGCGCGGGCACCTTCCTCCCCGTTAAGGCCGACGACACAGACGACCACCGCATGCATGCCGAGATCGGCCTCCTCGATCAGGCGACGGCCGAGGCGCTCAATGCCGTGCGCGCCGCGGGCGGCCGCATCGTCGCGGTCGGGACAACGGCCCTGCGTCTGCTCGAGAGCGCGGTGGATGGAGACGGCCGGCTCCACGCCTTCGCCGGTCCCACCGACATCTTCATCACGCCGGGCACCCGGATCCGCGCCGTGGATGCGCTGATGACCAACTTCCACCTGCCGCGCTCGACCCTGTTCATGCTGGTCTCGGCGTTCTCGGGCCTGGAGACGATGCGGGCGGCCTACGCGCATGCCGTCAAGGGCGGCTATCGGTTCTACTCGTATGGGGATTCGAGCCTGCTGTTTCCCACGCCATCCAAGTGAATGCCCCTGGCGGCGACCCGCCCCCCTCGATCGGAGGGTTATTCCAGATGGGTCGTCATCATGCTCTTGGCGCGCTCGAAGGCCGCGGGACCGAGGGCGAAGGGGCCGTCGAAGGGGCGCTCGTGGAGCGCGATGACCGATAGCGTCCCGACCATCGCCGTGGAGAAGATGACGAGCGTGATGACCTGAGCGCGCGGCTTGTCGACATGGACGATGCCGATCGAGATCAGCGTCAGCGTGCAGAGAAACAGCAGCGTCATCCACTTCGAATCGTCGCTCTCGCTCGCGCTCAGGGCCAGCCGCTCGCCGCGCGCCTCCCGCAGATTCATGACCGTGGTCATCAGGGCGGTATGAGCGACGACACCGGATGCGCTGGTCTGAACCGGGTCGGCCACCATCTTCATGAGCCTGCTGAGCGCCGCCCCCGCCTCGCTGGAATAGGGCGTCTTCGTTCCCATCTTGGGGAACTCGTCGGCGATGACCGCATCCGCATAGGCGAGCAGCGCCTTTTGAATGTCGGACATGTCCGAGACCGTGGCCTCGCTGAGATCGTAGGCGGCGATCAGGTTGGCCCGCTCCGTCTGAACGATGCGCGATGCCTTGCCCTGCCGCTCCCAGGCATCGTTCGCCACGAAACCGGTCAGAAGGGCGAGCAGAATTCCGATCGAGCTGAAGAACGACGCGACGATACCGCCGACATTGTTGAGCAGATGGATCCGGGTGTGGGGGACGTTCGTCAGGACGACCAGAACGATTGAGACCGTCGCAAATAGTGAGGCGAGAATGACGATCATCAGCCAGATCGGCTGATCGAGCCAGAGTCCTAGGAGCATTGATGGACCTCGCGATCATAGGGTGAGCCGGCCGCGCGGAAGGGTCCTCGCCTAAAGGAGTCCTCGTTTTGAGGACTCCTAGTCTGAATGTCCGGGTGGTTGGCGGATCTCCGATACTCCTTGAATGCGCCGTGGACCAGTAGCCCGGATCGACGACCACCGCCCCGGCACGGGTCGACCCGTCTGGCGCCGACACTTCCGTTCACAAGCGCACGTCCTCCCGCATCGGCTTTTGCCGAGATCCGGCATCCACTTTTCCGGCCGATGCTCTAAAGACGATGCCCATGTCCGAGCCCCCCTCCCTCCGCAGTAACGCTTCCGAGCACTTCACCTTCCGCGTCGACGCCACCGACGGGCAGGCCCGCACCGGGGCGATCTCGATGCCGCGCGGGACGATCCGTACGCCGGCCTTCATGCCGGTGGGGACGGCGGCCACCGTCAAGGCGATGTATCCGGGCCAGGTTCGCGACCTCGGCGCCGACGTGGTGCTCGGCAACACCTACCACCTGATGCTGCGTCCCGGCCCCGAGCGCATGGAGCGACTCGGCGGCCTCCACCATTTCATGAACTGGCCGCACCCGATCCTCACAGATTCTGGCGGTTTCCAGGTGATGTCTCTCTCCGCCTTGAGGAAACTCGACGAGCAGGGCGTCACTTTCCGCTCACATGTGGACGGCTCGGCCCACCACATGAGCCCGGAGCGCAGCATCGAGATCCAGGGGCTCCTCGGCTCGGACATCCAGATGCAGCTCGATGAATGCGTGCGGCTCCCCGCCGAGCGGCCGGCCATCGAGAGCGCCATGCGGTTGTCCCTGCGTTGGGCCGAGCGCTGCCGGCTTCAGTTCGGCGAGCAGCCGGGCAAGGCGATGTTCGGCATCGTCCAAGGCGGCGACTTGCCGGACCTGCGCGTCGAGAGCGCCAGGGGCCTCGTCGGTCTCGACCTCAAGGGCTACGCCATCGGCGGCCTCGCCGTGGGCGAGCCGCAGGCGGTGATGCTGGCGATGATCGAGACGGTGGAGCCGCATCTGCCCGGGAACAAGCCGCGCTACCTTATGGGTGTCGGCACGCCCGACGATCTGATGCGATCGGTGGCACGCGGCATCGACATGTTCGACTGCGTGATGCCGACCCGCGCCGGCCGCCACGGGCTCGCCTATACCCGCTTTGGACGGATCAACCTGCGCAATGCCCGGTTCGCCGAGGATACCCGCCCCCTCGACGAGACTTCCCCCTGCCCGGCGGCGCGCGACTATTCCCGCGCCTACCTCCACCATCTCGTGCGCACCGACGAGATCCTGGGCATGATGCTGCTGACCTGGAACAACCTGTCCTATTACCAGGATCTGATGGCTGGAATGCGGGGGGCGATCGCGGCGGGCCGCCTTGCGGATTTCGCCGGCGAGACCCGCGAGGCCTGGGCTCGCGCAGAGGCCGAGCGCGCCAGCGCGACTCTGGCCGGTTGACCCCTTCGACCCAACCCCCTATTGCGAGCCACGCTTCTCACGACACCCGGCCCGATCGCCATCGAGCCCGGCGCTACTGAGCGAGCGAGCGCGTAGCTCAGCTGGTAGAGCAACGGACTTTTAATCTGTAGGTCCTGGGTTCGAGTCCCAGCGCGCTCACCAATTATTTGAAACACTTAACTGCTGGTTGCTAGCTTCGACTAAACCGCTGGCAACCATCTTGCTGCGATTCCTGGTGTAGCTGCAGCGCGCAAATTCAAATGGCGTGGCGCGCGGGATCAAATGTCAGCGCTGGGCTGAACCGCTCCAGGTTTCTCGGAGGCTCCAACTCTTGAGAGGACAGAGCCGTGACGAAGCCAACAGCATCCTTTTCGCCTGAGGTGCGCGACGCACTGCTCGAATGGTGTTCGAGCATGGCCGCGGTACGCGGTGATCCGCTCGATTGCAGCCGAGTTCGGTTGCTCGTGCGAGACGCTGCGGAACTGGGTTTGGCAAGCCGAGCGCGAGCAAGGCCGGCGGGCCGGACCGACTACGGACGAGCGCGAGCGGATCAAGGCGCTGGAGCGCGAGAACCACGAGTTGCGCCAAGCCAACGAATCGCAGGACCATGTAGCAAAATCCCGCCCAAGGCCTCGACGTATTTTGCCATGGCGGAGCTCGACCGCCGGTCGCGGAGATGATCGCCTTCATCGACGATCGCCGGAAGGCTCTCAACAAGATGCAAACCTTGGCCGCCTGACCCAAACCAAATGGCCTTCGGGAAACCCGGAGCCGTTCAGATCGGGGCAGACGATGGAGCACGGGAGCGGTTCTCACGACATCCGCCCAACCTGTTACGCCCGATCCCGAGGCCCCTTCTCGCAAACCAGAAAAATACTCGCGCATAAGTCGGGGTAGACCTGACCGAGTTCATAGCATCCGTCGAAATAGGCCGGGGAGACGATGTCGGTCTTAAGCAGTGCATCCCACTGGAAGTTGGCGAGAGCCTTGAAGAAGACGCCTGAGCGATGGATCACACGAAGGCCCGCCGCCGCAGCCTCACGCTCGAGGGTGTCGAGGGTATAGGTGCGCCGATGACCATGCTGACGTTCCGCGTCGGTCACGGCGGTGTTGTGGGGGATCAGACCCATCTTCACGGCGATCTGCCGGGACGGGGCATTCGCGTTCGGACATGCGATGAAGAGCCGGCCGCAGTCCGACAGCCACTCGTCGTTGACGCGCCTCAGGACACCGACCGGGTCGTCGAGGTGTTCGAGAACATGGGTCAGGATCGCAGTGTCGTAGCGAACGGGCAGGGCCGCCTCGGCGAAGGTCGCGTGGACGAAGCTCACGCTCGGGTCCAGCCGCTTCCGTGCCGTGTCGATCGCCTCGCCCGAAGCCTCGACACAGGTGACGTCTGCGAAGAACGGCGTCAGGCGCCGCGTGAAATCGCCCCGGAAACTGCCCAACTCGAGCAATCGGCCTGCACGGAAGAACGGCTCGAAGGCGCGCACCATATACTTGTGCATGACCTCAAGGTCGAAATCGTAGGCGTAGCGGTGCCCCTCCACATCCTTCGTTTCTCTGTCGAAATCCCGTGGCCCGTTCATGGCTGATTCCCTCCGAAATGCCCTCTCGCTCCGCGTTCACCGCCTGGCCGGGATCCCATCGGCCCGACTATCCTGGCGGGCCGATGGGCATCGACGCCGATGGGCGAGGGTATTGTCCTTCATCGATTCCCCCGACCCGTCAGGGTCTCTGCTCTGGTGAATGCAGGCAATCGAGTGACAGGTACAGCACCTCTCCCGCCCCGACATCGGCCGTGAAACCGAGTCTACCGTAGAGACGGAGCGCGGCGGACCTGCGGTCGACCTGGAGGGCAAGCCGGCGAAACCCGAGATCGCGGACATGCGTGATCGCCTCCTCAAGGAGGCGGCGTCCGAGACCGGCACGTGTGAGGTCCGGCAACACGCTAACGCTCGTGATGAAGGCGCAGTCCCGTTCGGCAGAGTCGCAATAGACCGCGACCAGTCCGACAAGGGTCTGGTCCTCCCACATCTCGAACCGTTCCGCCCGCGCCACGAGCTTGGCGGCATAATCGGGAAGCGCCACCCGCAAGCTGAGCGGCGAGGTGAAGGTCGCGTCGCAGATGGTGAGGTGCGCCAGGACGTCCTCGGGCCGGGAGTGGTTCCGCTCGACACGCATTGCCGTCACGGTTCGAGCCGCGCGGCGCCGAAACCGAACCGGCCGAAGGCGTTGCCGTTGTAGAGCAGGTATGTCGCGCCGTCGCAGGTGAAGACGTGCGGATAGCATTGCATCTCCGCGTCCCAGGTGCCCGACGTTCCATCGAGGCGCAGCATCGCGTCGTCGCGCGTCCACTGGACGACATCGTCCGACCAAGCATGCCCGATCCGGTAGCCGCGATCGGGATTCGTCCTGAAGTCGAGTTGCTCTCGATAGCAGAACACCATGTGTCTGCGGGTGTCGAGGTCGAACACGCAGGGGAGCGCTTGGCATTCGTCCGGACCGAGCCGGTCTGGGACGATCCGGCGTCCCTCCTCCTTCGTCCAAACGACGCCGTCGGTCGAGGTCGCATGCCCGATCTTGTATACGCGTTCCGGTGCCGCGCCGGGCTCCGGGACGCTCCACATGACGCCGAAGATGTACCACATATGAAACAGGCCATCGACCACGCGGACGAAGCCGTCGCCGACGAGGAACGGTTCGCCGAGCGAGGCGGAGAGGACAGGCCCGGTTCCCTGTCGCTCGAAGGAAAGGCCATCATCGGAACTCACCGCGAGCCCGATCCCGGTCTCCACCGGAACCGAGACGCGCCGGCTCCAGCCTGTGGTGTAGCCATAGACGAGACTGCCATGACGGAGCACGTTCAACGGGAATATGCCGTGCTCGTCGAACGTCCCAAGACCGCCAGGTGAAAGGACCGGTCGAGGCGAGACCTGCAAGACCGAACTCAGATCCTTCCGCATGTCGACGAAGGCGACATGGCTGAGATACTGGCCATCCGGTTCCCGGCTACGGGTCGAGAAGAAGATCCGCACACGATCGTCTAGGACGAGGGCCTGCGGAGATTGTGCGAAGGCACCGCATCCGAATGGGATCGGATGCTGCCGAAGATCGAAGATCTGGCCGAGTTTTTTCCAACGCATGGCGGCTCAGTCGAGTAAGCCGTCGAGCACCGCCAGACCGAAGCCGCCGCGGCCGACCTCGTTGCCGAGATAGGCGAGGTAGATTCGGCCATCCACGGCGAAGACGTGGGGGTAGCTGATCATCTGTGAGTCCCAGCCCTCTGCCGAAACGTCGATGCCGCACCGAGTGTCGTCGCGAGTCCAGTGGAGCAGATCCGTGCTCCAGGCGTAGCCGATCCGGTAGCCGCGCTCATAGCTGCGAAAGCCGGCGCTGTAGCGGTAGCAGAAATGCATGTGATAGCGACCGCCCGCCTCGAAGACGTCGGGGCTCGCCTGGGCTTCGTCCGCCTCGATCCGTGGCGGGATCAGATCGCGGTTCGCCTTCGTCCAGGACAGGCCGTCGGACGAGGTCGCCATCCGTATCCGGTAGACCGGCTCCGGGCGGCCGTCGACCAGCTTCCACGAGCGGCCTGCGATGTAGAACAGGTACCAGGCATCGTCGAAGCGGCGCACCTTCGGTCCGCTCATGACGAAAGGCTCGTCCGGCGAGTAGGCCAGGATCGGGCCGGGTCCCAGACGTTCGAAGCGGCGTCCGCCATCGCGGCTCACGGCGCAGCCGATCGCCGTGTTGAAGGGAACCGAGACGCAGCGTGTCCATCCCGCATAATAGGCGCGGACCTCCGATCCCGTCCGGATGACCGAGACGGGATAGGTCCCGAACTCGTCGAACGTGCCGGTGCCGCCAAGCGGCAGGATCGGTTCGTCCGCGACGCCGCGGATTTTGAACAGGTCACTCCGGTCGAGATCGACATAGGCGCTGTAGCTGACGTACCGGCCTTCGGCATCGGGATCCGGCCGGCAGGAGAAGTACATTCTCACGACATCGTCGCAGACGAGGGCGGCGGGCGCCTGGGCGAAAGATTTCAGCCAGGGACGGCCTGTGACGGTCGCGGGATCGAAGACGCGTCCGAGCTTGCGCCAGCGGGGCAAAGGTTGTTCTCCTGCTCGATGAGGTCGTAGCCGCCCGTCAGCACGGCCCGGAGCGACGAGCGAGGATTAAACATCAGGACGTCGAGGATCGACAACCACGGAACGAACGGGTGGTTGGCCTGACCATAGGCGAACGGCCGGCTGCGCAGGAAGCGCAGGGCGATCCCGCGTTGCGCGAAGGCAGCAGGGTCGTAGAGCGCCGTACCGCCGATCGGGTTGATGTAAGTGGAAGCGCCCAGGCGCTCGCAAATGTCGAGCACGCGATCCTGCCGGCGCAGATCCGTCACGCCTTCGATTTCGGACGCGGTACGGACCGGCGTGTCGATCGCGAGATGTGCGCAGGTCAGCGCCAGGGCGCGCCGAAGGTGATCGAACAGGTTCGTCGATTCGATGCGTAGGACGGTTTCGACGAGCCCCATCGTCTCGTCGAGATGCGGGGCGCGCCGATAGGCCTGAGCAATTTGAGCGCAGAGCCTGTCCGGATCGAAACTTGCCGCGACCCGCCTCTCGCGGATGTCAAGATGGTCGCTATCCTTGTGGAGGGGCAAGGTGAAGACGACCGGCTCGCCATCGCGCAGGAAGCGGTTGCGGTTGATCCAACCCTTCTTGGTGTATTTCACCGTATCGTAGACGACGAACTGGTCGACGGCGGCGATCAACTGGAAGTAGCCGATATAGGGGAATAGGTACGGTTGCATGATCGCCACCGCAGGCGCGGCGCTCACGGCACGGCTCATGGCGACGGTCACGGGTTCGCGATCCGCCGGACGACGCGTGCAACGACGGCCTCGTCCAGGTCTGGATAGATCGGCAGGCATAGCACCCTGTCGGCCGCCGCCGCAGCGACGGGAAGCTGCTCGCGCCGGGCGGAAGGCAGTGTCCGATACATCGGATGTTCGGAGATGAGGGGGTAGAAGTAGCGCCGCGGATATATTCCGTCGCGTTTGAGCGCCTCGTTGAGCGCATCCCGGCTGATCGGATAATCGGGACCGAGGAGGATCGGAAAGTACGCGTAATTGGCGTTATCCTCGCCGAAATCTTCCAGACAGCGGACACCGCGGACTTCGCGCAGTCCTTTCCGATAGGCCGTATCGATGGCCCGCCGACGTGCATGGGCCGCATCGACGTAATTGAGCTGCACGAGGCCGAGGGCGGCGTTCATCTCGCTCATCTTGCCGTTGAGGCCCACCTCCATCACTGACGTTTCGCCGTCGTGACCGAAGTTCTTGAGCTTGTCGATCCGGTCCTTTTGAACCGGGTCGGCGCAGATGATGGCACCACCCTCGAAGGTATTGAACACCTTGGTGGCGTGGAAGCTCAGGACCGAGAGATCGCCGTCATTCAGCACGCTACGGCCCTTGTGGCGCACGCCGAAGGCATGGGCCGCGTCGTAAATGACCTTCAACCCGTGCTTCCGGGCGATCGCGTCAATGGCCTCGACATCGCAGGGATGCCCGTAGCAGTGGACGGGCAGGATCGCAGTCGTGCGCGGCGTGATGGCGGCTTCGATGCGGGCGGGATCGAGGTTCAGCGTCAGCGGATCGACGTCCACGAACACGGGCGTGAGCCCGCTCCAGAGCAGGGCATGGGACGTAGCAACGAAGGAGTAGGGCGTCGTGATCACTTCACCCGACAGGTCCAGCGACCGTAGCGCCACCATCAGTGCCGTGGTGGCATTGTTGAAAAGGGCCACCTGCGGGACGCCGAGATGGTCGCGGAGTCGCGCCTCCAATTCCTGATGGAAGGGGCCGCCATTGGTTAGAATCCGGGTCTGCCAGATGAGCCGCAGGAGCGGCTCGAACTCCTCGAACGGCGGCAGGAATGGTCGCGTGACGAAGATCGGTTCGGCTGCCGCCGTTCCGATGTCACCTCCTTGTCCCAGATCCTCCGCTGCGGTGGAGGTATCCGCGGGTATGTCGAGAATGCGGGCGAATTCCTGATCGAGCCGTTGCAGGGTCGCTAGCGCTGAAGCGTTCCCTGTCTCCTGGGGAACGGGCTCGGCGCCACCGTCAGGATCGGGGGGGGGATTATGCAGCGCGACTCGCATCGACCCAACGCCTCCACATGGTGCGAAAGGCCTCGCCGACATCGGCGGCCAAGCGCGCGTGATCCATGAGAGGGCTGGCGATCATGCGTTCCCGCAATCCCGATCGGACCTCCCGCAACCGATCTGAATCGCGCGCGAGGGACAGTGCGCAGGCCGCGTAGGCCTCCGGCGTCTCGGCCGCCAACTCCTCCAGCCCAACGGCCGTCAGGACAGCGACCCCTGTGCGCGCGACCGCGCTCGCGCCCTGCAGGGCGACGAAGGGAACCCCCATGTAGAGTGTGTCGCAGCTCGTGGTTCCGCCGTTGTAGGGGAAGGAATCGAGGGCGATGTCGATCTGGTGATAAAGCTCGAAGTAGCCCGTCGAGACGCGCGGGTGCAGGCGAATCCGATCGAGGGGCAACCCTGCTCTCGCGAGGCGTTCCTCGACCTGCGCCAGGATGTCGGACTCGCCCACATCGGCGACGACCATGAACAGCCGCGCATCGGGAAGGGCATGAAGAATGCCGGCCCATGTCTCCAGGGCAAGGTCGCTGATCTTCTCGAAGCGGTTCAAGACTCCGAAGGTGACGTATCCGTTGTCCTCGAAAGGCGGACGGCACCGAACGGCGGGAATGTCGCCGCGCGCCTGATACGTCGCCGATACACCCGGCAAGCGCCACACCGTCTCGGTGTGCAGATCCTCCGACACGCCGGGCAGGTCGTGCACCGCGTCGGTCAGACGGTAGTCGATGGCACGCAGGCCCGTCGTTGCGGGATGGCCGATCCATGTCACCTGAACGGGTGCCGGCTTGCGTGCGAAGAGCAGCAGCCTGTGGCCGGAGCTGTGACCCGACAGATCGACGAGAACGTCGATCGCGTCCGCCTCGATGAGGTCGGCGGCCGCGTCGTCGTCCAGGCCGGAGATGTTGCGCCAGCCGTCCAACATGGTGCTTAGGCGCCTCGATATGTCGTCCTCATGAGCTTGGGTCATGTAGGCGTGGACATCCATCGAGGAGCGGTCCAGATGCTCCAGGAACGGCTCGATGAACCGGGCGACGGCATGGGTGCAGAGATCGCCGGAGACGAGCCCGATCCGCAGCCGGCGCTCGGGATCCCGGTCGTTGGCGAACGGGCGCAGCCGCAGGAGCGGATCGGCGAATCGCGTACCGAACATCCGGGCGTCCGAGGCGTAATCGGCGGCCGGAATGGCCTCGGCATAGAGCTTCGCGAACAGCCGGTTGGAATAGGCGATCACGTTGAGGGGCTGGAGAGCGAGTGCACGGTCGAAGCTCCGAATCGCCTCGGTCAGATCGCCGAGGCTTTTCTGGCTGCAGCCGAGGTTGATGTGAGCGCCGACGCAGGCGGGATCGAGCGCGATGGCCTGCTGCGCATGGCTCATCGCCAGGCCATGTCGGGAGACTTTCTGGAGTACGCCGGACAGGTTCGAATGAGCGATGGCGAGATCCGGGTCGAGGCCGACCGACTTCTCCAGTGCCCAGACGGCCCCCCCGTTGTCCCCCATTATCATCAGGAGTGCGCCGAGACTGGCGAAGTAGGCGGCGTTGTCCGGCTCCCGGTCGATCACGATACTGAAGAGATCGAACGCCTGCTGAAGGCGGCCGGTCTGGGCGGCGATGGCGGCCGCGAGATAGGTCGCGCCGGAATGCATCTCATCCAGGAAGAGGACGAGATCCAACGACGCTTCCGCAACTGGGAAGGCGCCCTCCTTGAAACGTGCCTGTGCGAGGGAGAATGCGTGGTCGACGACGTCTTTGAGGGCGGCACGCGATTCCTCGTCGGACACGCCTCGATCCCGGAAACGCTCCATCAGCGCACGCGCTTCTCCGATCCGGTCGACCTCCAGGAGCGCACCCGCGAGGGCGAACCAGTAGGCGGATCGTTCGGGAGCCGCCCTGAGGGCGTTCACGAAGTGCGGAATCGCCGGCCCCGGGGCATCGACTTTACAGGTCAGGAGACCGAACTGGTAATGCACACTCGCGTCGGCTGGCGACATTTCCAGCGCGCGTTGAAGGTTGAGATGCGCTTTCTGGAAGCGGCCGGCAGCGATATGCGTCGCCGCCTTGGCAACGTAGCGCCCGATGGGCTCCATGGAGCGTGGGCTCTCGACCGTGCGCATCCTGCGATGTTCGAGCATATCCACCCCTTCACATAGCGGGAGGATATGAAGCTCGCAGTTAACAAGTCGTTAAAGCACAAGTGCCTGCGCAGGACATGTCGGACGCTGATATGACCTGAGCGATGCCTCTCAATGCCCTGTGAAATCAGTAGGTTTTGGAGGCGTCGCCCGACTGTCCTACGTCTGGCCCGTATCGTCGGTATATCCTGAATAGAAACCGGCTCTGCGAGTTCGAGGAGGCAGGCGGATCTGTGGTGTTCGATCTGTCGGGCGAGGGGCTTGGCCGCGTCGGTGGCGCAGGAACTCGGCCCGGTGATCGCTCGGCTTCTTGCGGGCGGTGGCTCATGGACACTTGACCAGGGTGGTCTTGAGTCAGGGTGCGCCCTTCTTGAGGCGGGTGAAGCGGTTCATGGCCGGGCCGATCTCGGAGAGGATGACCTGGGCAGTCAGGTGACTCACACCCAGAATGGTCGCCGGTAATTCTGCTGCATCACCGAGAGGGTCGAGATCGCGCTTCACATGTGCGTCGATCTCCGCCGCGGCCGCGACCAGGGCATCGTCATGCCGCAGATGCATCCGGTGAGCGCGACTCGGCTGCTGTCCCGCCCGGCCTTTACCACCGTGCCGGCGACGCTGCGCAAGGCCGCCGGGTCGCGCTCGCCCGAGCAGGCCGAGCGGCACGCGAGCTCGACCCCGGTGTCCGTGAAACCAACGAACAGATCGGCGGCAGGCCATTGCGCCGGGCCCAGCCATCAGCTCAGGCGCGACTCGTCGTTGCGCCGGCAGGTGCCGCGGCCATCGATCTGCGGCGCCGGGCGCCGCGGCGCAGGACGTAGAGGACCAGGCCGGTGACCGCGAAGAGCGGCATCGCCAGGGCCGCGGTGAAGAACAGGAAGGCGACGATGCCGCCGAAGAAGCGCCCGCGATGCACCTCCAGCATGTTCTCGGCCATCTGTTGGCCCAAGGGCTTATCGGAGAATCGGGTCTGAGAGAGGCGGGCGCCGGTGACGGGATCGAACGTCGCTTCGTCGCGCGCCTTCGGCAGATCCGAGGGAGTGGCGAGGAAGCGGATGCGGATCGTCGGCAGTTCCGGCCCAGGAAGTGCGATGAGAGCCATGTGAGCGCCCGCCCCCTCCCCGGTGCTGAAGGTCGCCCAGGCCATATCCAGGGCCGACCCGGGGACCTGCGGGGGCGCGCCCGGATTGCGCGGCGCCCGTGCGGCTCGGGTTTCGCCGGTGAGCAGCCAGGTCGCGGCGTTTCTATAGGGGTCGTAGGACCACCATAGCCCGGTCAGGGCGATGGCGGCGTAGAACGGAATGAGCCAGGTCCCGGCGATGCTGTGCAGCGACCACCAGCGCGGCCGACCGGGCCGCTTGAGGGAGGGCTTCAGCCAGATTTTCCAGGAATGGATCCTGGGCCAGCGCAGGTAGAGCCCCGTGCCCAGGAACACGAGCAGGGCGATGGTGCAGATGCCGGTGATGCTGCGGCCCCAGCCCTTGCCGTCCCCCGGCAGGAGAAGCCAGCGATGCAGCTTGCGGATCGTCGCGAAGGCGCCCTCCAGCCGCATCTCGCCGAGTTCGCGGCCGTCGACGGGGTCGAGATAGAGTGTCGGCGGTCGCGCGCCCAGCTTGGCATCGCCAGCGAAGCGGATGCGCGGGCTTCGCTCCGGATCGCCCCAAAGGGTCAGGGAACTCACCGTGAGGCCTGGCCGCTGCGCCTCGACCCTTTCCTTGAGGGCGGCCGGCGAGAGGCGGGGCGCATCACTCGCGGCGACGAAGGCGCGGTCGCCGTTCGCCCATTCCGTCAGGGCTTCTTCATAGCTCAGCATCGCGCCGGTCACGCCAACGAGGGCGAGGACCAGTCCGGCCGTAAGGCCGAGCAGCCAATGTAGGCGGAACAGAACGGTGCGGATCGTCATGAGCGGGCGCCTACCAGAACAGCCGTGCGGTCACGATCGCATGGAACGGATCGCCCACCGCTCGCGACCGGAGCCAGGCGGCGCTACGCGAGACGGATCGCTGCTCTGTCTGACCACACTCAGTCACGAGCTACAAACGCGACCTCGGGCCTGTCAATTGTCCATCGTCAAGTCAGAGCGGGTCGATGCTTGATTTAGAATGGTCTTATCGTGTCGAACCAGGCGCCGACGGTCATTCTCCGCAGCGTTTGTCGGCGACGGTCTGATAAAATGAGTTATAATTCAATACTTCGGCGGAATCGACGGGGTATTGAATCGGGGGTGAGCAATATCTCGCAATCGTCGTCGATTTAATTTCGCATCCTGTGTCCGTGTTGCACACGTCCTTATCCGTCTTGCGTCTCTCCGAATATCGCCTCGAACGAGGCACGTAGCGCCATGTCCACTTCGGGCAGGGTGACGATCTGGCCGAGATCGACGAGGCTGGTCACGCCGTGGCCGCTGATGCCGCAGGGGACGATGCCGGTGAAATGCGACAGGTCGGGCTCCACATTGAGGCTGATGCCGTGGAAACTCACCCAGCGCCGCACGCGGATACCGATCGCTGCGATCTTGTCCTCCACCCCCTCCCCTTTCTCGGGCCGGCGCACCCAGACGCCGACGCGGTCCTCGCGCCGTTCGCCGCGCACGTTGAAGGCGCCGAGGGTGGCGATGATCCAGGCTTCCAAGGCGGAGACGTAGGCGCGCAGGTCCGGTCTGCGCCGGTTGAGGTCGAGCATGACATAGGCCACCCGCTGCCCCGGACCATGATACGTGTACTGGCCGCCCCGCCCCGTGGCGTGGACCGGGAACCGGTCGGCTTCAACGAGATCTGCGGTCTTTGCCGAGGTTCCGGCGGTGTAGAGCGGCGGGTGTTCGAGCAGCCAGACCATCTCAGCCGCCTCCCCGCTCGCGATCTGTCCGGCATGCGCTTCCATCTCCGCGACCGCCTCGTCGTAGGGGACGAGGGTGTCGCTGATCCGCCACAGGACCGGCCTCATGCCGGAACGCGGTCGAAAATCGGCCGTCGAGGCGGAAAGCCGGGCGCTGCGGGGGACATCGTTTACCAAGGCTTCACCATATCTCAGGAACACTCTGCCGAGTGAGGCCCAATATGGGCCGAGGGAGTTCGCGGCGCGTGGCAGTTTTCGAAGACCTCAAGGTCGATCTCTCGGTGGTGCTCGGGCGCAGCCACATGCCGCTCCACATGCTGCTGCGCATGGGACGCGGCGCCGTGATCGAACTCGAATCCACCGAAACCGATATGGTCGAGATTCTCGCCAACGACCACCCGATCGCGCGCGGCCAGATCGTCGTGACGGGAAACCGGATTTCGGTGGAGATCACCGAACTGATCCGCAAAGCGGAAGTGGTCCGCACGCCCGGCGTGACCATCGGCGACGGGGCGGTCCAGATCCTCGATGGACCGGTGGATCTCATCTGAGACGCATGACGGCGCTTGTCGTGGCAGATTCGATCTGTTATCCGCTGCGCCGCGCCACACGAAACGCACCGCACCGCCCTCCGGCGGAGAGCGCGGCGGAACGGGTGGTACCGATGCGGCCATGGCGGAATTGGTAGACGCGCTAGCTTGAGGTGCTAGTCCTGCAAGGGGTGGAGGTTCGAGTCCTCTTGGCCGCACCAACTCTTTTGAGTTGATGTACCCCGAAGCGTCTGATCCCCGATGAAGGCTCAAGTGCCTCCGGGATCGTCTCATCGAAATCGTTCTGAATATCGCTGCGCTTCCTCGGTCCCGGCTAGGGGCCGACGATGGTGGTCGCGCTTCGCGTGAGTTTACTGGCGGTCTGACCCGCATGGCGCCAGGCCGCGACTCACGGGAGGCTTCCCCGTTGCGCCTCGAACGGTTGCCTCAGACAACGGCCCACATCGTCGAGGTCATTCACGAACCCCGCATCACGGCGCCGTCTGCGTCGGATAGGTGAAGGCCGGTGCTGTCTCCAGCTCCGCCTTCGTGCGGCGGATCTCCGCCTCGACCGGCTCTCCGATCTGGACCGTCGCCCGGTCCTTCGTGGCATCGGTCGTGACGGCGGCGCCGGCAGGGCCGGTGGCCTGGTTGGTGTCGCCGGTGGTCTCCGCGTTGAGGACGGCCTTGCCGGACTGTGCGCCGGGCATGGTCTCCGGCGTCACCTCGGCCGCCCGGGCCTCGGATGGGGCGTCCTTCGGCTTGACGATGGAGGGGTCCGGTGCCTGCCCCGCCTTCGCGTGGGTGTTCCAAACCAATTGGTCGAAGGGCACCGCGACCTTCTTGCCACCGACCCCGAGGAAGCCGCCGACATCGATCACCACGGCCTGAGCGCGACCGCTGCCGTCCACCATCACGTCCTCGATCGTGCCGACCTTGACGTGATCCTGGCCAACCACGCGCAGTCCGATGATCCTGGACACCTTGAAGCTACCCAGCGGAGCCTGCGTGAGGAAGGCAGGCTTGGCCGCCTGCCCCTCCTGCGCGAGTGCCGGCACCGCGGTGACAGCGAGGATGAGCGCAAGGGTGCGGGCCATTGTCGACATGTGGGGTCTTCCATGCGATCCGGAGCGATCTACCGGGGCTCAACACGCTCGGATGGATACTGGTTCACCCCTGCTCTGCCCCCGACATTGGCGTCCTCGCCCTCGCCGGCATGGATGCGGTCGGTATTGCTCCGCCCGGAGAACGGTGCCCATGTCGATGGCGAGGCCGCGCCCATCGCCGGAATCCTCGCCTCGTTCTTCGAGGGAGCGGGTTCGAGATGCCCGGACCGACGGCACGAGTCCGAGCGGGATCGCTCCCTCCACCGTGTCAGTTGCTGCGTGTCGGCTGCTGTTCGGTCTCCGTCGCCTTCGCCATGGCCACACCGATCTCGAAGAGCAGAAGGTCGATCAATTGGCGCATCACCGATGTGCCCGAAGCCTCGATGATGTCCCGTGCCGCGATGCAATGTTCTGCCAACGAGTCGAGACTTTCGTCTCTCTCGATCACCGATGCGTACATGATGTCAGCCCTTGTTTTTCTCTTGTCGAAGAGCCCCCTCTTCGAAATGGTCTGGATGGTTCGGAGAGCGGCCTTCGCTCAGGCGGCGAGGTAGGCGTAGGAAGCCGGCGCGAGCACCGAATCCGGATTGCCGCTGACGTTGCGCAGGCGCGCCAGGGTGCGCTCGTCGAATTCCGCGGTCGCCGCGATGATGTCCTCGCCGCTGATCGCGTGGGGCAGGCCGAGCGGGCGGGCGCGGAAATGCAGCTGCACCACATGCAGCAGGTAAAGCGTCGGCATCTGCAGGACGAGCCGGTTCACGCCGTGATGCATCCCCCATTCGACGATGCCGGTGAGAAGCGCGAGGGAGATCGGGTTGACCGCCTTGCCCCGCGCCCGGTGCGAGCGTGCCACCGCCTGCCGCGTCCATTCCCAGCAATCGCTGCCGCGCGGGAGCTCGCCTTCGCACAGTTGGGGCATGATGTCCGACAGCAGGTGCGGGCGTGTCGTCGGGAGAAGCCGGCTATAGCCGATGACTCTGCCATCCTCGATCGCCAGAAAATGGATGGCATGTGGCGTATCGAACTGGTCGATCTCGCGACGATCCGGCTTGGCGAGGTCCGTCCAGCCCTTCTCGGTCACGAAGATGTCGTGGCGCAGGCGCCAAGCCTGTTCCATCTCATCCCGATACATGGTCTCGTTGGCGGGGGTAACGATGTGGATCATGCCAGCCTCTCCATCTTCGGAGCATGTCTGGCAGTGCCGGGAGACGCTGCGTACTACGGGAAACCGTAGGGTCGATGGCAAGATGCTCCACGCCAGGGTGCTGGCGGAGCGTATTCGTCTCCTCGCGCCGTCGTTTCCCGGGGCCGGCTTCGTGACGAGGGCTGACAATCCCTTCGGACCGTGGCGATTTCCGCATTGACCCCGAAGCGTTCTTGCAGACACTCGCCGGCGCCGAACACGCTCGATCCTGGCGGTGGGCCGCCTCGGGACAGCCCCGGGCGGCCATCTGGCATGCCATTCGCGAAAGCCCATCGATGGAATTCTTCGCCCAGCAATTCATCAACGGCCTGACCCTCGGGTCGATCTATGGCCTGATCGCCATCGGCTACACGATGGTCTTCGGCATCATCGGCATGGTGAATTTCGCCCACGGCGACGTCTTCATGGTCTCGGCCTTCATCGCGCTCATCGCCTTCCTCATCCTCACCACCTGGCTCGGCCTCTCGTCCGTGGCGCTGGTCTTCCTCATCGTCCTCGTCATCGCCATGGCGCTGACCGCCCTGTGGGGATGGGCGATCGAACGGGTGGCCTACCGGCCCCTGCGCGGCTCGTTCCGCCTCGCACCGCTGATCTCGGCGATCGGCGTGTCGATCTTCCTGTCGAACTTCGTCCAGGTGGTGCAGGGCGCCCGCAACAAGCCTGTGCCGCCCCTCGTGCGCGACGTGGTCGTGCTCTACCAGAACGAGCAATACACCGTGACCCTGTCCTACAAACAGGCGATCATCATGATCACCACGGCCGTGCTACTCGCGGGCTTCTGGTACCTCGTTCAGAAGACGCCGTTCGGCCGGGCGCAGCGCGCCGTGGAGCAGGACCGGCGCATGGCGGCGCTGCTCGGCATCAATGTCGACCGCACCATCTCCCTGACCTTCGTCCTCGGCGCCGCCCTGGCCGCCGTCGCGGGAACGCTCTACCTGCTCTATTACGGCGTGGTCTCGTTCTCGGACGGGTTCGTGCCCGGGGTGAAAGCCTTCACCGCCGCCGTGCTCGGCGGCATCGGCTCGCTTCCCGGCGCGGTCATCGGCGGGATCATCATCGGGCTGATCGAGACCTTCTGGTCGGCGTATTTCTCCATCGAGTACAAGGATGTGGCCGCGTTCCTCATCCTCATCGTCGTGCTCATCTTCAAGCCTTCGGGCATCCTCGGCCGGCCCGAAGTGGAGAAGGTCTGACGTGGCAACCGGTTCGACCACTCCCATCGCCGCGACCGCCCGCGCCGAGGCGTCTCCCCTGCCCGGCCTGATCAAGGATGCGGGGCTGTTCGCCCTGGTGACGCTGGGCCTGTGCGTGCCCATCGTCAGCTACCGCACCGATCTCGGCCAGGGCATAGGCCTCGTCATCACCAGCCGCTGGGGCACCGTCTTCGCCCTTTGTGCCGCCATCTTCGGCTTGCGCCTCGTGCAGCAGCTCTATCTCACGGGGCGGGCGCGGCGGCGGGCCGCCCGTGCGCCGGTGGCGGAAGGGGCGAGCCGCCTCGCCGCGATCCTCGCTCCCATCACCCTCGTGATCGCCCTCACGCTGCCGCTCCTCGCCGCCCTCCTCACCGGATCCCTCGGCGAGGGCCGCTACTGGATCGATCTCGGCATCCTGATCCTGACCTATGTCATGCTCGGATGGGGGCTCAACATCGTGGTCGGCCTCGCGGGCCTGCTCGACCTCGGCTACGTCGCCTTCTACGCGGTGGGGGCCTATTCCTACGCCCTGCTTTCCACCGTGTTCGGCCTGTCCTTCTGGATCTGCCTGCCGCTCGCCGGCTTGTTCGCCGCCGCCTTCGGCGTACTGCTGGGCTTTCCCGTCCTCAGGCTCCGGGGCGATTACCTCGCCATCGTGACCCTGGCCTTCGGCGAGATCATCCGCCTCGTCCTCATCAACTGGACGGACTTCTCGGGGGGCGCGGCCGGCATTTCCTCGATCCCGCGCGTCAGCTTCTTCGGCCTGCCCTTCACGGCCGGGGAGAACGGATTCGCCGCCACGTTCGGGCTCAGCTTCAATGCCATGCACCGGCTGGTCTTCCTGTATTACCTGATCCTCGTCCTGGCGCTCGTCACCAACCTCGTGACTCTGCGCATGCGGCGCCTGCCCCTCGGGCGGGCCTGGGAGGCCCTGCGCGAGGACGAGATCGCCTGCCGCTCGCTCGGCATCGACACCACCGTCACCAAGCTCACCGCCTTCGCCCTCGGGGCGATGTTCGCGGGCTTCGCCGGATCGTTCTTCGCCGTGCGGCAGGCCTTCGTTTCGCCGGAGAGCTTCAACTTCCTAGAGAGCGCCATCATCCTGGCCATCGTCGTGCTCGGCGGCATGGGCAGCCAGATCGGCGTCGCCATCGCCGCCATCGTCATGATCGGCGGCCCCGAACTCCTGCGTAACCTCGGCTTCCTCAAGGCCGTGTTCGGCGAGGGGTTCGACCCCAACGAGTACCGCCTGCTTCTGTTCGGCCTCGCCATGGTGGCGATGATGGTGTTCCGCCCGCGCGGTCTCATCTCCGAGCGAACGCCCTCCGTCACCATCGCGGAGCGCGGCCGATGACCCTCGCCACAGGCATCAACCGGCTCGCGACGGTGCAGGACGAGCCCCCCGCCGCGATTCCCGGCGGCCCCGCCGATCCGGTGCTGATCGTCGACCACCTGACCATGCGGTTCGGCGGCCTCACCGCCGTCAACGACCTCTCGTTCAAGGTCGGGCGCGGCGACATCACCGCCCTGATCGGCCCCAACGGCGCGGGCAAGACCACGGTCTTCAACTGCATCACGGGCTTCTACAAGCCGAGCGAGGGCATGATCCGCTTGGTGCAGAAGGGCGGGGAGACCTACCTCCTCGAGCGCCTGCCCGGCCATGACGTGAACCGGCTCGCCCGTGTCGCCCGCACCTTCCAGAACATCCGCCTGTTCCCGCGCATGACCGTGCTGGAGAACCTGCTGGTGGCCATGCACAAGCCGCTGATGCGCGCCTCGGGCTTCTCGATCCTCGGCATCCTCGGCCTGCCGGCCTTTCGCAGCGCCGAGAAGGCGGGAATCGAGAAGGCCGCCGCCTGGCTCGACCGGATCGGCCTCACGGCGCGGGCCGACGATGCCGCCGGCGACCTGCCCTACGGCGACCAGCGCCGCCTGGAGATCGCCAGGGCCATGTGCACCGATCCGGTGCTGCTCTGCCTCGACGAGCCCGCCGCCGGCCTCAACCCGCGCGAATCCTCGGAGCTCAACACCCTGCTGCGACTGATCCGGGACGAGTACGACACCTCTGTCCTCCTCATCGAACACGACATGTCGGTGGTGATGCAGATCTCCGACCGGATCGTCGTGCTCGATTACGGGACCAAGATCGCCGACGGCACGCCCGACGACATCCGCACCGACACCCGCGTCATCGCCGCCTATCTGGGCGTCGACGACGAGGAGGTGGCGGCGGTGGAGGCCGAGGTCGGCCTGACGGGAACACAGGCGGAGATTCCCGCATGAGCGTCGCCGGCATCAATATCCTCGTGGAGGAGACCCGCGCGTTGCAGGCGCCGCTCCTCGATGTGCGCGGCGTTTCTGCCTATTACGGCAGCATCCAGGCCCTGAAGGGCGTCGATCTGCACGTGAACGAGGGCGAGATCGTCGCCCTGATCGGCGCCAACGGGGCCGGCAAGTCGACCCTGATGATGACGATTTTCGGCCAGCCGCAGGCACGGACCGGCAGCATCACCTATGCCGGCCGCGACATCACCCGCATGGCGACTCACGAGATCGCGCGCCTCAACATCGCCCAGTCGCCGGAGGGGCGGCGCATCTTTTCCCGCATGAGCGTGCGCGAGAACCTGCAGATGGGCGCGGCGCTGCATGGCGGGCGCTACTTCGCCGAGGATCTCGAGCGCATGTGCGTCCTGTTCCCGCGCCTGAAGGAGCGGCTCGACCAGCGCGGCGGCACCATGTCCGGCGGCGAACAGCAGATGCTCGCCATCGCCCGCGCCCTGATGAGCCGCCCGAAGCTCCTGATGCTCGACGAGCCGTCGCTCGGCCTCGCCCCGCTCATCGTGAAGCAGATCTTCTCGGCCGTGCGCGAGCTCAACGAACGCGAGGGGCTCACGGTCTTCATCGTCGAGCAGAATGCCTATCACGCCCTCAAGCTCGCCCATCGCGGCTACGTCATGGTGACGGGCGCGGTGACGATGAGCGGCACGGGCCGCGAGCTCCTCGACAACCCGCAGGTGAAGGCCGCCTATCTCGAAGGGGGCCAGCATTGAGCGGGTCGGCGGACGTGGACCGGCAATCCCACCCATGCCCTCATCCTGAGGTGCCCGCGCGAGCGAGCCTCGAAGGAGGCCTCCATCGAGCAACGAGGCATCTGGAGGGCTCCTTCGAGGCCTCCGCTTCGCTGCGGCACCTCAGGATGAGGCCGGCGGACGGGATCGTCGGTTGGCGCCGACCGGTCGCGCGCTTCTCGTTAGGCAAGACATCATGACCGAGACCCTGTCCCTCGACACGCCCAATCTCGGCATCTTCCTCCTCGTCACGCTGGCGATGGGCGGGGGGGCGGCCTGGATGGCGGGCAGCAGCTTCGCCAGGGGATGGCGTCCGTTCTGGCATTGCGTGCTGGCGGGGCTCGCCATCGCGGCGGTCTCGCGCTTCCTGCATTATGCCCTGTTCTCGGGCACGCTGCTCTCGCCGGCCGGCTACGCGCTGGACGCCGTGGTGATCCTCGCCATCGGCGCGCTCGGCTACCGGGTCACCCGCACCCGGCAGATGACCACCCAGTATCGCTGGCTCTACGAGCGCACCGGCCCGCTGACCTGGCGCGACCGGCAAGGGGCGTGAATCCGCACCATCTTCGTGTAACCATGCGCCATGCGGAGACGGTTCGATCCGCCGCGCTGATCGAGGGGAAATGACCATGAAATACGGTATGGCTTTGGGCGTGGCCCTCGGGACGCTGTTGCTGGCGGGCGCGGCGCAGGCCGAGATCAAGATCGGCGTCGTCGTCCCCGTCACCGGCCCCAACGCGGCCTTCGGCGCGCAGATCAAGACCGGCGCGACCCAGGCGATCGCCGACATCAACAAGGCCGGCGGCGTCAACGGCGAGAAGCTCGTCATGACCGTGGGCGACGACGCCTCCGATCCCAAGCAGGGCGTGTCGGTGGCCAACAAATTCGCCTCCGAGGGCGTGAAGGCCGTGGTCGGCGCGTTCAATTCCGGCGTCTCGATCCCGGTCTCCGACGTGCTGCAGGAAGCCGGCATCATCGAGATCAGCCCGGCCTCGACGGCGATCAAGTATACCGAGCGCGGCAACTGGAACACGTTCCGCACCTGCGGTCGCGACGACCAGCAGGGCGCGGTGGCGGGCGCCTACCTCGCCGACAAGTTCAAGGGCAAGAAGATCGCCTTCGTCCATGACAAGACGCCCTACGGACGCGGGCTGGCCGACGAGACCCTGAAGGCGCTCAAGGCCAAGGGCGGCACCAACGTGATCTTCGAGGGTATCAACCCCGGCGAGAAGGACTTCTCTTCCCTCGTCTCGAAGCTGAAGCAGGCGGGCGTCGACGTGGTCTATTTCGGCGGCCTCTACACCGAGGCCGGGCTCCTGATCCGCCAGATGCGCGACCAGGGCCTCGCCGCCCCGCTCATGGGCGGTGACGGCATCGCCGACCGGGAATTCTCGCAGGTCGGCGGTCCCGGCTCCGACGGCACGCTCATGACCTTCTCGCCCGACGCCCGCAAGAACCCGAAGGCCAAGGCCACCATCGACGCCTTCAAGGCCATCAACTTCGACCCCGAGGGCTACACCCTCTATTCCTACGCCGCCGTTCAGATCCTGAAACAGGCGATGGAGGCGACGAAGTCCAGCGACGGGCAGAAGATCGCCACCTACATGCACCAGGGCAAGCCCTTCGACACGGTGATCGGCGACATCTCCTACGACAAGAAGGGCGACATCACCCGGCCCGACTACGTCATGTACATGTGGAAGAAGGGCGCCGACGGCTCCATCAACTACGCCGGCAACGAGGTCCCGTAGGCCGGGGCCAACCACTCTCCCCGCGTGCGGGGAGAGGACGTCGTCCTCCCCTTGTCGGGAGGCGGCGTGAGCCCGTCAGGGCGAGGGTGAGGTGGTATCTTCGGGTGTGGCTCCTCCGAACGCGCCCCCTCACCCCCGGCTGCCGCCTCGCCGCGCCGACGACGGGGTCGCCGCGGCCCTCTCCCCGCGTGCGGGGAAAGGCAATGCTCACCGAGACTGGATCACGGCGTCGGGCTTTCCCCGTGCTGACCGTCCAGCGCCACGTCGGCACTCGGCACGCTCTCCTCTACGGCCTGCGCCCGGCGGATGTCCGGTGAGGTCGCTTCCGCCAGGAGGTCGGCGAGAGCCGTGTCGAGGGCGGCCGTGCGGGTCTGCTGGCTGCCCAGCCGACGGATCGAGACGGTGCGCTCCTCGCCTTCCTTGCGGCCGACCACGAGCATCACCGGCACCTTGGCCAGCGAATGCTCGCGGACCTTGTAGTTGATCTTCTCGTTGCGCAGGTCCGACTCGACCCGGAGCCCGGCGCGGTTCAGCGCCGCCACCACCTCGCGGGCATAGCCGTCGGCATCTTGCGTGATCGTCGCCACCACCACCTGAACCGGCGCGAGCCAGAGCGGGAAATGGCCGGCGAAATGCTCGATCAGGATGCCGGTGAAACGCTCCAGCGAACCGCAGATCGCCCGGTGCACCATGACCGGCGCCTTCTTCTGGCTGTCGGCATCGACGTAGAACGCCCCGAAGCGCTCCGGCAGGTTGAAGTCTACTTGCGTCGTGCCGCATTGCCAGTCGCGGCCGATGGCGTCGCGGAGCACGTATTCGAATTTCGGCCCGTAGAAGGCGCCCTCGCCCGGGTTGATCTCGGTCTTGATCCGCCCGCCCGACTGCTCCTCGATCTGCGCCAGGACGCGGGTCATCACCTCCTCGGCATGGTCCCAGAGGGCATCCGACCCGACCCGCTTCTCGGGCCGGGTCGAGAGCTTCACCACGATGTCGCCGAAGCCGAAATCGCTATAGGTCGAGAGGATCAGGTCGTTGATCTTGAGGCACTCGTCGGCGAGCTGGTCCTCGGTGCAGAAGACGTGGGCGTCGTCCTGGGTGAAGCCGCGCACGCGCATCAGGCCGTGCATGGCGCCCGACGCCTCGTAGCGGTGGACGATGCCGAACTCGGCCATGCGCAGAGGCAGGTCGCGGTAGGATTTCAGACCGTGCTTGAAGATCATTACATGGCCGGGGCAGTTCATGGGTTTCAGCGCGAACCAGCGCTTGTCCTCGGCCTCGTCGCCCGCACTTTGCGCGGCGAACATGTTCTCGCGGTACCAGTCCCAGTGGCCCGAGGTCTCCCAGAGCGACTTGTCGAGGATCTGCGGCGCGTTCACCTCGGCGTAGTCGCCCTTCAGGCGCCGGCGCATATAGGCGATGAGCTCCTGGAAGATGGTCCAGCCCTTGGCGTGCCAGAACACGACGCCCGGCCCCTCCTCCTGGAAATGGAACAGGTCCATCTCGCGGCCGAGGCGGCGATGGTCGCGGCGCTCGGCCTCCTCCAGCCGGTGGAGATAGGCGTCGAGGTCTTCCTTCGTGGCCCAGGCGGTGCCGTAGATGCGGGTCAGCATCGGGTTGTTGGAATCGCCGCGCCAATAGGCGCCCGCCACCTTCATCAGCTTGAAGGCGGTGCCGACCTTGCCCGTGGAGGTCATGTGCGGGCCGCGGCACAGGTCGAACCACTCGCCCTGGCGGTAGATGTTCAGGTCCTCGCCGGGCGGGATCGCGTCGACGAGCTCGACCTTGTATTGTTCGGCTTTCGACTCGAACAGCGCTCGCACGTCGTCGCGCTTCCACACCTCCTTGGTGAAGGGGGCGTCGCGGGCGATGAGCTCGCGCATCTTCGCCTCGATCTTGGGGAAGTCCTCCGGGGTGAAGGGCTGGTCGCGGGCGAAATCGTAGTAGAACCCGTTCTCGATCACCGGGCCGATGGTGACCTGCGTCTCCGGCCACAGGGATTGCACGGCCTCCGCCAGGACGTGGGCGCAATCATGCCGGATCAGTTCCAGGCTGCGCGGGTCGGTGCGGTCGAGGAACTCGATGCGCACATCTGCCTCGATCAGGTCGTCGAGATCGCGGACGCGCCCGTCGAGGGCCATCGCCACGGTGCGCTTGGCCAGGCTCTTGGCGATGCCCTCCACGACGGTACGGCCGGTCACCGCGGCGTCGTAGCTGCGGGTATTGCCGTCGGGGAATGTCAGAATGGGCATCGCGAACGAGTCTCCTGGGGCTCACTCCTGCGAACGAGGCAGGTAAGCGGATCTGGGTTTGAGGCGGCGCGCGGCGTCAGCGCGTGCGGCGCGGTTTAGACCGTTTCGCAGGAGGAAGAAATCCGCGCGAGGCATCGGCCGGCCTTTTACGGGCTCTCGCGGACGTGAACGAACTTCCGAGACGATCCCGATCGGTTGATACAAGCTGCGATTGACAAGCTTCCGGACCGATCCGCCCATGCACGCACCAGGGAGCCGCGGTGGGCCGTTGGCGGGTCACGCTCGTGCCGGTTCGCCGTAGAAGCTCCGATCAATCAGGCCGGCCCGAAAGGCGACCGGCCGAAGGGAGAGTATCGATGGCGAATCCAGCTTCCGCCGCTGCCGCCGAGCCCGTCCCGGCGGCGGAGACAGCCGCGCGCCGGTTCTGGCCGGAGGGCTGGTGGCGGCTCGTCGATATCAAGATCGGCATCATTCCCCTGCCGGTCTATCTCATCCTGGCGATCCTCCTGGCGGTCCTGACCTCTGAGGGCGAGATCAAGCCCGATGCGCCGACGATGATCGCGGTGCTGGCGCTCGGCGGTTTCACCTGCGCCGAGATCGGCAAGCGGCTACCGGTCCTCAAGACCATCGGGGCGGGCGCGATCTTCGCGACCTTCATCCCCTCGGCCCTGGTCTATTACATGCTGATCCCGACGCCGCTGGTGAAGGCGATCACGGATTTCACCAAGTTCACCAACTTCCTCTACCTGTACATCGCCACGATCATCGTCGGCAGCATCCTGGGCATGGACCGGGAGGTGCTGATCAAGGGCTTCCTGAAGATCTTCGTGCCCCTGGCGGCCGGCTCCGTGGCGGCGGCCTGCGTGGGCACGCTGGTCGGCACCCTGCTCGGCCTCGGCGCCTATCACACCTTCTTCTTTATCGTCGTGCCGATCATGGCGGGCGGCGTCGGCGAAGGGGCGATCCCGCTCTCCATCGGCTACGCCGCCATCCTCGGCCAGGGCCAGGGCGACGTGTTCGCGCAGGTTCTGCCCCCCGTCATGCTCGGCAGCCTGACGGCGATCGTGCTGGCCGGAACCCTCAATGCCGTGGGCAAGCGGATGCCGCATCTCACCGGCGAGGGCCGCCTGCAACCGGACCGGAACAACGACGTCACCGCCGCCAAGGTTGAGGACGTGCCCGTGGATGCGGCGACGGTGGGGGCGGCCGCGCTCACCGCCGTGACGCTCTACCTCCTTGGCGTGATGATGCACCACCTCACCGGCCTGCCGGCACCCGTGGCGATGTTGTTCCTCGCCGTGCTCGCCAAGCTCGCCAGCGCCGTCTCGCCACGCCTCCAGGCCGGCGGCTTCGTCGCCTACAAGTTCGTGCAGATCAGCATGACCTATCCGCTGCTCTTCGCCATCGGCGTGTCGATGACCCCCTGGGACAAGCTGGTGGCGGCGTTCACGCTGGCGAACCTCGTCACCATCGTCTCGACGGTGGTGACGTTGATGGGGACCGGCTTCCTGGTCGGGCGCCGCCTTGGCATGTACCCGATCGAGACCGCCATCGTGAATGCCTGCCACAGCGGCCAGGGCGGCACCGGCGACGTGGCGATCCTCACCGCCGCCAACCGCATGGCGTTGATGCCCTTCGCCCAGATCGCCACCCGCATCGGCGGCGCGCTGACGGTGACGGGGACGCTGGTGGTGATGCGCTGGGTCAGCGGGGGCTGAAGGGACTGGCCACGACGACCTCCGTCCTCACCGAATTCGCGATGAAGCACTCCTCATGCGCGGCCTCGTGGAGCGCCGCGAGCCGTTCCGGATCCGGCGCGGCGCCGGCCCAGTCGATGTCCGGGCGGAGCGTGACCCGCGTCACCGCACGACGTCCGGGCCTCGTCTCCTCCAGCACGCCCTCGGCATGGTCCCGATAGGCGGTGATGCCAAATCCCGCGAGGCGCGCGAGGTGGAGGAAGGTCAGCATGTGGCAGCTCGACAGCGCCGCAACCAACATCTCCTCCGGGTCTACGGCCTCCCGTGCGGCCCATTTTCCCACCACATGCTCCGATGCGGTGCCAGCAAGCGTCACGCCGCCATCGAAACTCACTACGTGCCCGCGGCCGTAGCGCCCGGCGGCGAAATCCTCCTCGGGCTTCAGGGCCCAGGCGACATCCGCGAGATGGGTCGACATGCGGTGTCTCTTCCGGTGCATCACTGGTGATCGAGCAACGTTACCCTCATCCGTGCTCGCCCTCCACCGCCTCGCACGCAAACGGCGATGGCGGCGCGTTCACCCCGCGCCAGCGCCCATAGGTCCAGGGGGCGTACCAGGCCGAGTGCGGCGGCAGCGTCTCGGGCACGAGGTCGATCCCGTGGGTGCCGAACGGGCCGCAGCGGCAGATGCGCGAGAACCCGATCCAGCCGCCCGGCCACAAGCCGTGCCGGCGGATCGCCTCGTCGGTGTAGTCCGAACAGGACGGCCAGTGTCGGCATTGCCGGCCGATCAGGCCCGACAGGGTGAGCTGGTAGCCCCGGATCGCCCAATGGGCCGCGCGGCGGACCATGGCTCTATTCGGCGGCCTGAGCCTTGGCGGCGACCTGATCGAGGGCATTCACCACGGCGTCGAAGGTGAGGAGGGTCGAGGCGTGGCGCGCCTTGAAGTCCCGTACCGGCTCGAGCACGGCGAGGTCGGCCCACTCGCCCTGCGGTGCCGGCCCGTTCTCCTTGAGCATGCGACGCACCGTGTCGCGCACCTCCCGCAGCTCGTCCGCCTTGGCGCCGACCACGTGTCGGGCCATGAGGGAGGACGAAGCCTGGCCCAGGGCGCAGGCCTTCACCTCATGGGCGAAGTCCGTCACCGTGCCGTCCTTCACCGAGAGATCGACGGTGACGGTGGAGCCGCAGAGCTTCGAATGGGCGGTGGCGCTGGCATCCGGCGCGTCGAGCCGGCCGAGACGGGGGATGTCGGCGGCGAGTTCGAGAATGCGGCGGTTGTAGATATCGTCGAGCATATGGGAGGTCCCGTCGGGGCGCCGGCAGCGAGCCGGCTTCCGATCACGATGGTCTGATCCGCATTCCCCGCATTGCGCGGCGGCGCGATAACGACGATATAGGCGCCAGCGTACCGTTTCGCGAGGAGGCGGTTCGTCGACCAGGGTCGCGCCCACGGCCAAGGAAATTCTCATCGTTCGGGCGCCGGCCTGCGGCAACGCGGCTGAAAACGCGACCGAGATGGTTCGACGATGTACGCAAAACCAGATAGTTCGACGATGAACGCACGTGTCGCCCGTGCGGGAGATGCCATGGATGCCGCGCTCAAATCCCTGTCCTACCGGCTGACCGAGACGGATCATCAGGGAATGGACCCGACTGCCAAGGCTGTGCCCGCGCCCCTGAACGGGATGCGCAACGACAATTCCCGCCCCGTGGAGGCCCCCGCCGAGGTCGCCCCCCTGCCGGCTTCGGCCAAGCGCGTGCCCGATGCCGTGGCCACCGGCCGTCCGAGCCGGGAGGAGGCCGAGGCCGCCGTGCGCACCCTGCTGCGCTGGGCCGGCGACGACCCGAATCGCGAGGGCCTCAAAGATACGCCCGCCCGTGTGGCGAAGGCCTATGGCCAGCTCTTCGGCGGCTACGAGCAGGATGCCGACGCCCTGCTCGAGCGCGTCTTCGAGGAGGTCGAGGGCTATTCCGACATCGTGCTCGTGCGCGACATCCCGTTCTACTCCCATTGCGAGCACCACATGGTGCCGTTCATGGGCCTCGCCCATATCGCCTATTACCCGACCAAGGGCGTGGTCGGCCTGTCGAAGCTCGCCCGTGTGGTCGACACCTTCGCCCGCCGCTTGCAGACGCAGGAGACCATGACGGCCCAGATCGCCGACGTGATCGAGAGCATCCTGAAGCCACGCGGCATCGCCGTGATGGTGGAGGCCGAGCATCTCTGCATGGCCATGCGCGGCGTGCAGAAGGCCGGTGTCTCCACCCTGACCACGCAGTTCCGCGGCGTGTTCAAGGACGATGCCAACGAGCAGGTCCGGTTCCTGACCCTCGTCCGCAACAACAAGAACTGACGCGGGCATTCCACGCGATGACGGTGAGCCAAGCTTCCGCCGCGCCCGGTGGGTTCTCCCCGCCCGGTTCGCGCAAGGATGTAGAGGAAGGCGCGCGGCTGACCCCTCGCTTCGACGCGAACGGTCTCGTTGCCTGCATCGCCGTCGACGCCCATGACGGCCGGGTCCTGATGCTCGCCCACATGAACGCCGAATCCCTGCGGCTCACCCTCGAGACCGGCGAGGCCTGGTACTGGTCGCGCTCGCGGAGCGAGCTCTGGCACAAGGGCGCGACGAGCGGGCAGGTCCAGCGGGTCGTCGAGATGCGTGTCGATTGCGACCAGGACGCGCTCCTGATCTCGGTGGAGGTCGCGGGCGATGGCGGATGTTGCCATACCGGGCGACGCTCCTGCTTCTATCGCGCCGTCACCCTCGATCCGGTATCGGGCGAGGCCCTGCTCGGACCCGCCGGGCCGTGACCTGGGATGGGCTGTCCTTTCGCGGGGTCGCCCTCTACCGCCAGGGCATGCTGTCCCACCTGTCGCAGAAGCCGGTCTTTCCGCGGGGCAATGTCGAGCCCGTGGCCGAACAGCCGCCGCCGCGACCGCGGATCGGTCTGGCTCTGGGCGGCGGTTCCGCGCGAGGCTGGGCGCATATCGGTGTCATCGAGGTGCTCGAAGAGGCTGGCATCCACCCCGACATGGTGGCCGGCTGCTCCATCGGTGCGGTCGTGGGAGGCTGCTACGCCGCCGGCAAGCTCGATCTGCTGAAGGATTTCGCCCTGTCGCTGACGAGGCGGCGGGTCATGGGGCTCCTCGACCTGCGCCTGGGGTCCGGCCTCATCGCCGGCGAGCGGTTGAAGCGCCGCCTCGAAGGCGATCTCGGCACACGGCGGGTGGAGAACCTGCCGATCCGCTTCGCCAGCGTCGCGACGGATCTCGGCTCGGGCGACGAGGTCTGGCTGACCCGTGGCTCCCTGGTGGAGGCGATCCGGGCCTCCTATGCCCTCCCCGGCCTGTTTCCCCCGGTGCGTCTCGACGGCCGCCTGATGATGGACGGAACGCTGGTGAATCCGGTTCCGGTCAAGCTCGCACGCGGGCTCGGGGCCGAACTGGTGATCTGCGTGAACCTCAACGGCG
Source organism: Methylobacterium bullatum (assembly GCA_902712845.1). Taxonomy (NCBI): domain Bacteria; kingdom Pseudomonadati; phylum Pseudomonadota; class Alphaproteobacteria; order Hyphomicrobiales; family Methylobacteriaceae; genus Methylobacterium; species Methylobacterium bullatum. The sequence goes on along the minus strand of LR743504.1, from coordinate 3,300,595 downwards.
ATCCGCGGGCCGAGCCCGGCCTGGTGATCGGCCCTGACGGCGACGGGGCCGCCTCGCCCGCCCTGCCCCTCACCACGTCGCGGCGGGGATGGAACCTACTGAACCGCATGCGCGGCACCGGCCGGCGCGGGCCAGCGCCACGCCCTGCCCCGCCCCGCGAGCCCGGCCCTCCCGGCATGGGGCGGGTGATGTTCGATGCGTTCAACATCACCCAGGACCGGATCTCGCGGGCGAGGCTGGAGCGGGACCCGCCGGATCTCATGCTGTCCCCGCGCCTCGCGGAGATGGGGTTGTTCGAGTTCCACCGCGCCGAAGAGGCGATCCTCCTCGGGCGGGAGGCGGCCAAGGCCGCGCTGCCGCGCATCAGGGAACTCGTGGCCTTGGCGGCCGAGCGGGTCTGACCCTGGGGGAGCCCCTCCGCTCCGCGGGAAGAATCCCCGACGCCGCGTCAGGCCATGGTGATGTAGTCGCGCATGGCCTGGTGTTCCGCCTCCACGGCGGCGATCCGGCGCTTGACCACGTCACCGATGGAGACGAGGCCGGCGAGCCGCCCGTTCTCGACCACCGGCACGTGGCGGAAGCGCCCGTCGGTCATCAGCTGCATGACCTCCTCGACGGTGTTCGATCGGGTGCAGGTCGTCACCGACGCCGTCATGTGCTGCGAAATCGGCGCATCCAACGCCCCCGCTCCCTGGCGGGACAGGGCCCGGATGATGTCCCGCTCGGACAGGATGCCGAGGACGGCTCCCTCGTCGTTGCTCACCACGATGGCGCCGATCCGCTTCTCGGCGAGGAGATGGATGGCGTCGTCCAGGGTCCGGTTCGGCTCCACAGTGACGACTGAGCCGCCCTTTTCGGAAAGGATGCGTGCGACGGTCATGACCATGATCTCCCTTAGGCTGTTACGCGGGCCGGGTTGATCCCGGCGCATCACGGAATTGTGTGACGTCATGTCTGACGTGACAACCCACGGGACCGCCCTTCCGATGCCAAAACATGCGGAAAAATTACGCTTTTACGCCTCCTAAGCGATCAAGCATCGGAAAGAGGAAAAATCCTGCCATGAACCCACCCAAATGGGCGTCCCATGCCACGGTCGAGGATTCGGCGCCCAGCGGCAGCGAGATGATCCCGAACACGAAGTTGGTGACGAGCCAGATGCCGAGGAACATCACCGCCGTGCGGTTGCGTAGGAGCTCGGGGATGGTCTGAAGCGGCGGATGCGCTACGCGCTGCCACGGCTGGCCGGCAAGGAAGGATGGCGGCGGCTGGAACACGAAGCGCGCGGCGGCGGCCATCAGCGCCGAGACGGCGGCCGAGGCGCCGATCAGCGGAGCCGTGCTCAACGGGTCGATCGCCACGTGGAGGACACCGCCCGCCACTGCGCCGATGAGCCCGAGGAGGCCATAGCGCCAGGGGCCGCATCGCCGCGCCACGGGGGAGCCGAAGGCGGCGAGCCAGACCACGTTGAAGATGACATGCGTCCACGAGCCGTGCAGCAACGCATAGGTGGCGAAGGTCCAGAGGCTCGCGGACGGGTTGGCCACCACGTATTGCGCGAAGGCCGCACGGGCCTGGACCACATCCGTGTCGCCTATTGCCGAGGAGGCGGCCGACAGGATCTCCGCCGCCCGATCCGGGTCCACCGAGGCGAGCCAGCGACCCGGGATCAGGGCCAGGTCCAGGAGAAGCCTGATGTCCCATTCGTCCGGCAGGACGAATTCCCGGAGGGCATGGAGGCCGAGCAGGAGGGCGATCGAGGCCGTCACCACGCCGGGCATGTTGAAGACGGGGACGCGGCTTTGGCGCGGCAGATCGGGCATGGCATCCATCGCGCCACCATGTCGGCGCGGATGCCGCCGCCGCAAGCCCCCGGTCTATGCAAATTCAGGCGAGCGGCGCGCGATTCAGGCGAAGCGCCAGCGCTACCCGAACGCTCCGACCCTGCTGGACATCGCCGCGATGGCTGCCCGGAGGTAGTGTGTGCCTGGCGCGTTAACCCTAATCAAAGCTTAAGCGAGCGTGCCGCCTTGGACGGGCATAAGGTGTGCGCAGGCTTGTTAACCGAACCGTCCGCTGTGTCCAGCGCGGTACGGATCGGGCCGATTTCGAACAGGTCCCCCCTGGGGGCCGTGCCACGACGGGACACCATGAAGCATCCGACCAGCCGTATGCTCTATCATTACTGGGACCGGCTTCGGGGGACACGGGCCGCGCCGGAGAGGAGCGAGATCGAACCCGGCGAGATCCGCAACCTCCTGTCCGAGAGCCTCATTCTGGAGCTCGACATGGCGCGTTCCGCCGCGACGGTCAGGCTCGCGGGAACCCGCGTCTGCGCGTTGTTCGGGCGTGAATTGCGCGGCAGCGCTTTCTCCGACATCTGGGGCGGGGGGCAGGCCGATCCCTGGCGTCTCGTGGAGACGGTGGCAGTCGATACGGTGGGGGTCGTCGCGGGTCTGCGCGGGATGACGCAGCGGGACGAACAGATCGACCTCGAACTCCTGCTCCTTCCCCTGCGCCATCGTGGGCAGACCCAGGTCCGCCTGCTCGGAGCGCTCAGCCCCAAAGTGGTTCCGCAATGGCTGGGGCTGCGCCCCGTGGAACGGCTCGAATCCGTGTCCCTTCGCGTCCTCGATCCGACTTACGACGTCATTGACCTTGCCAGGAGCGACGCCGCGGCAAACCTCAGGAACCTGCCGGAACCCGCCAATGACAGCCTGCCGGTGCGTCGCGGCCACCTCATGGTGCATCCCGGCGGGCGGGCCTGATCGGTTTTTACTGAACGGTGCGTGGGACTCGTCTATCGCAGCAAATATTTTCGTAACCAGGAGAGCTGTACGATTGTGCTGACGACGATCTAACCCGAGTGCGGATTCCGCGATGATCGAGGCTCTCGCGCAGACTGAAGCGAAACCGGTTCGCTTGCTGCGGCCGTCGGATCTGCGCCGTCATCAGCGGGTCAAGGTCGCCCTCCTCGGCCGTTACATGCTGGCCGACCGCCGCGAATTTCCCTGCCAGACCGTCGACATGTCACCGGGCGGCGTCCGCCTGACCTGCGCGGTGCTGGGGGAACTCGACGAGCGCGTCGTGCTGTACCTCGAGAGTATCGGCCGCATCGAGGGGACCATCGCCCGGTTCCCCATCGGCGGCATCGCGGTTCGCCTGAACGCGACTCAGCGCAAGCGCGACAAGATCGCGTCCCAGCTCACCTGGATCTCCAACCGCGAGGCCCTCGGCCTGCCCGAAGGGCGCAACCACGAGCGTCTCACGCCGCAGGAAACCGGGGTGACGGTGAAGCTGGAGGGCGGGCGCGAGGTCGCCGCCCGCATCATCGACGTCTCCCTGTCCGGTGTCGCCCTCTCGACCCAGGCGCAGCCGCCGATCGGATCGAGCGTCATGGTGGGGCGGACTCCGGGTCGCGTGGTGCGCTACTTCGAGGGTGGCATCGGCGTGGGTTTCATGCTCCCGATCTCGCCCGACCTGTTCCATGAGGGCCTGACGCTCTGAGAGCGTCCCCCCCCAGCCGCGCCTCGGCTCGAGAGCGCCACCTCTGCGGGGTCTGTCGACAGTTCGCTTGGCCTGGCTCGGCGAGATGCGGTCCGACATGTCGGATCCTCCCGGCTCGGGATGTCCTTGCCGGCTTTCCTCGTCGTTCATGAAATCGTCCCCGATCGCACCCGCCTCGTCATGGTTGCGGTTTCCTTGCCGCGGTCGCGCCAATTCGTGTCCTCGGTTCAGGCGCCGGTTGGGTGTGTCCGCCAGCGGCCCGGTTTCGAGGTCGGATCGATAAAATTGCGCCGATCCGTTTTAGCGCAGCACAGGAAGCGTGGCGGCATCGTGGTCCTCGTTGGACGAGGTGGTCGCGATGGCACGGACGAAATCATTCTTGCTGTGGATGCTCGCGGCACTGGCGCTGTTCGGCGCCGGGGCGTCACAGGCCCAGACCATGGCCGCCCTGCCCTCGCCCTCGCAATCCGCCGATGTTCTCGGTGCCGCCCGCCCCATCGTCGGCTGGGTCTCGTTTTGCCAGCGTTACCCGGCCGAATGCGCCATCGACGCGAATGAGCCGCCCCGTATCGCCCTCACCCCCGCCACCTGGAGCCTGATCGTCTCGATCAACCGCCGGGTGAATACCGGTCTGCGCGCCGTCACCGACATGGAGCATTGGGGCGAAGCCGATCGCTGGGATCTCGCCGAGGACGGAATGGGAGATTGCGAGGATTTCCAGCTCGTCAAGCGCAAGCGCCTCGCCGATGCCGGCCTGTCCCGTCGCGCCATGCGGATGACCGTGGTCATCGACGAGAAGGGCGAGGGGCATGCCGTGTTGACGCTCCTGACCGACCGTGGCGAATTCATCCTCGACAATAAGACGAGCGAGATCCTGCCCTGGTATCGGACCGGTTACGTCTTCATCAAACGCGAGAGCCAGGATTCCGTGGCCTGGGTGTCCTTGGGCGGCGTCACGTCTCCGGTGACGACCGCGAACCGCTGAACCGGATTCTCTGGGGTTGCCGGAAAACATCATATTTCTGCCCTGGAACTCCCCGGCCCGTGGGAAGTTAATTCCGGTTTAACTTTTGGATTGAGCCCCGGCTCCGGGCGTGCCAGTTTCTTGCCATCGGCAACGAATGGCAGGGCGACCGGAATGCGGCACGCGATTCTGCGAGGCGTCGACGGCGGAAGCTTCTCGGGACGCGGGCTGTGGAGACGGGTCGGCCGTGCGGCCAAACTGTCCTTGGTCGGCTCCATCCTGCTCCTCGGCGGGGCCGCGACGCAAGCGCGCCCGGTCGCCGGCCTGCCCGATGCGCCGGCCGTGAACGAAAGTGGCGGCGCCCGGCCGGTGGCGGCCTGGAACGGGTTCTGCGCCAAATACCCCGCCGAATGCATCGTCGACACGTCGCAGCCAGCGATCATCGCCCTCAATCCGGCGATCTGGCGCACGCTCACCAGCGTCAACCGTCGCGTCAACGCTCGCATCCACCCGATCACCGACATGGCCCATTGGGGTGTCGTCGACCGGTGGGACTTTCCCGATGACGGTTTCGGCGATTGCGAGGATTTCCAGCTTCTGAAGCGCCGGATGCTGGTGGAGCGCGGCCTCCCCCGTCGTGCCCTACGGATGACCGTTGTCATCGACGATATCGGCGAAGGGCACGCGGTCCTGATGGTCCGCACCGACAAGGGCGACCTCATCCTCGACAACAAGACCACCGCGATCCTGTCCGCGCCACGAACCGGCTACACCTACGTCAAGCGTGAGGGCCAGGACAGCATGGCCTGGGTCTCGCTCAACGGCGTCGCCTCGCCGGTGGCCACCGCCAACCGCTGATCGACGGTGGCGTCGATCCGCCCTCGCCGATCCTGACCTGGACAGACGAAGGGCGAGGCTCCGCGGCGTCTCGCATCGCGCCGCTGGCGCGTCGATCCGCTCAGCCGGTGATCATGTGGGCGAGATCGAGGGCGACCCGGCCCGAGAGCAAACTCCAGCCGCAGGCGATGATCGTCGCGATCATGACGAAGGGGATCGGGCGGCCCTCGATCCGGCGCCCGCGGACGGTGTTGCGCAGGATGATGAAGGGGGCACCGAAGGCCAGGATCGGCAGAGCCGCCACCGCCCCGACACCGCCGCGTTCGAGCAGGCTGAAGCTCGCGCGACGGTCGGAGACGAGTTCGAAGGCGCTGGCGAGCAGGCCCGACAAGGCGAGACCGACACACAGGGTCCGGATCGATTCGATGGCGGAGGGGCTGATGTCCATGGCGCGCTCGACCGTTGACGACGGATTGAGCGCGCACTCTGCCAGAGCGTTTACGAGTTGTTAAGGATTTCCCGGCGTCAGGCTTGGCCGACGCACAAGGAGAACTACGCGCATTCCAGCGTCATGCGGATCGCGGCTCCGGGGAGACCGCGATCGGGGTGCGAGGCCTCTCGGCCCGGGGACCTTCAGTCTTCGAGATCGATGTCGAGGATCGCCATGGCGAAGTTGAACGAGCGATCACCGTCCTCGTCGTCGACGGAGACCACACCGAGGAACTCTTCGCCGATATAGACTTCGGCCGAATCGTCCTTCTTGGGACGGGGCACGAGGCGGATATTCGTGTTGGCGAACGTCCGGCGCATAAAGTCCTGGACCTTCGTGATGTCAGTCTTGTTCACGCTTTCGCCTCTTGCTTCATCGGTGGTCGGTGGAGGCGAGACCGGTTCGAGCGGTCCAGCACCTCGGGATGGGCACCGCTTGCCATGCCGCTTCGCGCCGGGCAAGCGCGGGCGAACGGGTTCAGATGCCTTCGGCCATGTGGATGAACTGGTCGATATTGACGAACTGGTCCATGGCGCGGGCCGGTTCGGCGCAGCCGGCGGTGCCGACCACGCGGGCGGGCACGCCCACCACCGTGGTATGGGCCGGAACCGGGCGCAGGACCACGGAGCCGGCGGCGACGCGGGCATACTCGCCCACTTCGATGTTGCCCAGGATCTTGGCGCCGGCACCGATCATGACGCCGCGGCGGATCTTGGGGTGGCGGTCGCTGCCCTGCTTTCCGGTGCCGCCGAGGGTGACGGCGTGCAGGATCGAGACGTCGTCCTCGATGACGGCGGTGGAGCCGACGACGACGCCGGTGGCGTGATCGAGGAAGATGCCACGCCCGATGCGGGCGGCCGGATGAATGTCGGTCTGAAAGACCTCGGACGAGCGGCTCTGAAGGTAGAGCGCGAGGTCGCGGCGGCCGCTGGTCCAGTACCAATGCGCGAGACGATGCGCCTGGATGGCGTGGAAGCCCTTGAAGTACAGGACGGGTTCGATGGCCCGGGCCGCCGCGGGGTCGCGATCCAGCACGGCCCCGATATCGGCACGGAAGCTGTCGCCGATGCGTGGGTCGGCGGCGATGGCCTCGTGAAAGCCATGCGCCACGAGTTCCGCAGGCAGCGAGGGATGGCCGAGACGCGCGGCGACGCGGTGGGACACGGCGGCTTCGAGCGTCCCCTGGTTGAGGATCGTCGCCACGATGAACGAGGCGAGTTGAGGCTCCTCGCGAACCACGGCTTCGGCCTCGCCGCGCAGGCGCGACCAGACCGGATCGACCGTCCCGGCGATGGCTTCGTGTCCGATCGCGGGATTCGAGAGTGGGCTGGCGGACATGGACTCCTCCGCAATGCGGAATCTGAGGCGAACGGTGCGGCCCGGACGGCTGGATCGGCCTCGTCCAGGCCCGGACGGCCTTGCCGGGCACCGATACGGGAGAACACTCTCCTCGAGGTCAAGGGCGGACGGAGCACTCCGTTCCCTCGGGCTCTCTCCTTAGCGTGGGGAAAGGCATCCCCGGTATCAAGGGGTTCTCGCCCGTACCGATGGCCGGTCAGGCACTGCGCCGGTAATCCGCCGATCCGAAACGCGCGTCGATCACGGCGGCGAGCCGGTCGATCATCTCTTCCAAGGCGACGTCGGATGTGTCGACCACCGCCGGGGCACGGGCATAAAGCGGCTCGCGGCTGAGCAGCACGGCGCGCAACTCCTGCATGGCCGAGGCGTGATCCCCCGTGGTGGCGAGTTTTCCCTGATCGCGCACGCGCTGCATGTGCTCCTCGGGCTTGGCGCGGAGCCAGACGGTGAAGAAGGCCTGGAGAAGGAGGTCGTATGTCAGGGGCTCGGCGACGATGCCTCCGCTCGTGGCGAGGATCATCGGGCCGGGATGTTCGGTCAGCCGCCGCAGGGCGGCCTGTTCGAGGCGGCGATACCCCTCCTGGCCATAGATCGCGAAGATCTCCTTCACGGACAGCGCGTTCTCGCGCTCGATCTCGGCGTTGAGCTCGATGAAGGTCCAGCCCAGGCGTTCGGCTACCCGGCGGCCGAGGGTCGATTTCCCCGCTCCGCGCAGGCCAACCAGGGCCACCCGCGGCATGGGGGTCTCGCCGTTGGCCGTGGCATGGCCGGACAGGATGCCCTTGGCCAGGGTGATCTGTTCCGCCGAGGCGGTTGCGAGGAGATCGCGGATCACGTGCCAGTCCGGCGGGGTGTCCTGCACGGCGATCATGTCGTCGAGCCGCACGCCCATCGCATCCGCCACGCGGCGCAACAGGATGATCGAGACGTTGCCTTGACCGCTCTCGAGCTGGGCGATGTAGCGCTCCGACAGACCCGAGGTCTGGGAGAGGAGTTTTCGCGAAAGGCCGCGCACTGTCCGCGCGTGCCTGACACGCCGACCGAGTTCGGCCAGGAAAATCGATTCTTGTTCAGCCGCGCCGGCCATGCCGTCGTCCGTCTTCCGTGTTCGCGTCCCGGACCTGACCGTCCCGGAGGCTGATGGCCTCACCATATCCCGCTACGCGATCTAGGCTCGGCACGAAGATCGTGCAGGCAAGACCGATTGCAGCAGGCTCCCAAGCGCCGGTCGCGATCCTTCATCCCATGGTCGTTCGACCAAGATCAGGCTCGTGACGAGGCTTCACAATCGCCAGTTTGGGGCCCGATGTACAAGACTTGCACTTCAAGCTCCGCGTTGGAAGCCTGATCTTGCAACCTCATGCACGCTCGATGCCGCACTGCACCATGTGATGTCGAAGGTGTACATACGCAAGCGAAACATGCGTGTCCCCGCCGCAATCGGCATGACAGGGAGAGCATTCACGTATGTTTACTTTTGAATGGTTTCAGCCCTGCCCCGGTCAGGGACAGACGGGACGCTGGCCGCCCTTCGGGTAAGGCGCTTGACCCAGTGACGGGGGCCTTCGAGGGCCTACTGACTGGGCGGAAGCGCCGCAGCTTCCATGATGGTGCCGGGTGTCGGCGCCTTCTTCGCGACGATCGGGCGGCCCACCGAGGCCAGAACCACCGCCGAAGGACGACGCGGCGGCAGCGGCACGTCCACTTTCTCCGTCACGGAGAACTCGGCGGCGACCGCGACGGCGGCCGGCTGGGGCATTGCCGGATTGACCGACAGGGCGGCCAAAGCCGTGGCCTGGGGGGTAACGACCGGCGCATGGGCCGGTCCGATCTCCGCCACGGCGGGAGCGAGGCCGGACAAGGCGGCCGGACGGCGCGGCGGCAACGGCACCTCCACCACTTCGGTCGGCACGGGCGGAGTGGTCAGGCTCGGAGCGTAGGCCAGGGCCGTGCCTGCGGCGATGACGTTCGCATCGGGCTGCGCCTTGCGCTGCGCGCCGAAGCCACGGGTGAACACGTCGCTGAAGGCCGCGCTCGATTGCGGCGAGGCGGGAGCGGTATCCTCGATGCCGGCGACCAGAGTGCCCTGGCGCTTGCCGGCGTAGTAATAGCCCCGGTTGTAATAAGTATAAGCTTGGTGGGTGTTGCCCTTGGCGGTGCGATAGGCGCCAGCGAGATAGGCAATCCCATAGCGGAGATTGATCTTCGGATCGTAGAGGCCTGCCGCATCCCCGCGATATCCCATCCCGCGTGCGGTGGCATGCTTGATCTGCATCAGGCCGAGGGCGCTGCCGCCCTTCGCGTTGGGATTGTAGTTGCTTTCCCGCTTGACGACCTGGTGGACGAAGCTCGCCGGGACGCCGTTTGCCTTTGCCTGCTCCTCAATCAGCGCATCGATGTTGTCGCGGGCCGGGGTTCCCTGGCCGAGAACCGGTCCCGGCAGGGCGGCCGCAACCACGGCGAGGAGCAGAAGGCGCTGATTCATTCGGAGACCCGGTGGCGTCGTTCTTGATCTGACGGTCAGGGTCGAGGCCAATTGAGGCCGGAAGGCGGCTCCACTGCCATGATTGCGGGGAAGCGGAGCCGTTTCTCTCTGTGCTGTGGCGCACATGGCACAGGCGTGTAACGCGGCCCCGGGCATTGGCCTGAAGGATTCGCGAACGATGCCAAGGAGCTGGGCCGTACGGGACGAGGATCGGCGGGGTTTGCGCGTCAGCGCGTCAAGAGAAATTCATCCACCGCTTTTGCGAACCCGTCGTCGTCGTTTCCCGACGTTACCGCCGACGCGGCCCGTTTCACGGCCTCCCCGGCATTGCCCATGGCCACCGAGAACCCGCTGCGCGCGAACATCGCCACGTCGTTGGCGGCATCGCCCAGGGTCGCGATCCGCGCGTGGGGAATCCCGAGGCGACGGGCGATCTCGTCGACGAACGTCCCCTTGCCCCGCCCGTACGGGGTCACGTCGAGATAATAGGCCTGCGAGCGATGGACGTCGGCGCCCAGTCCCAGCGCCTCGGCGACCCGGCTCTCACATGCGGCCAGATGATCGGTATCGGCGCTGACGCCGACGATCTTCGATGCGCCCACGAGGAGGGGGCCGAGATCCTCGACGCGGGTGGGCTCTGCCTGCAAGGTCCTGCGTTCGAGATCGGTGTAGGGCCCATGGGGGTCGCGCAGGTTCCACCGCCCCCGTGCGAACACCCAGATATCGAGACCGAACCCATCGAGGAGCCGCACGACTTGGCGGGCCGTCTCTTCCGGGATGAGATGTTCGGCCAGGATGTGCCCATTCGGGGCGAGCAGGGTGCTGCCGTTGAACGCGCCGATCGGATGACGCAGGCCGAGGTCGGCGATCAGCGAGGCGAGCCCCATCGGCGGCCGGGCGGAAGCGATGGTGAAGCCGATACCGGCCGCGTCGAGCCGCCGGACGGCGTCCCGGCTGCGTTGAGTCAGGCTCTTGTCGGAGGTGACGAGGGTTCCGTCCACGTCGGAGATCACGAAGGCGATCGTCCGGTCGCCGGAGGGAGGGCCCGACATCATGCTGTGTCCCGTCTGATGGGATCGACAGGCTGCAAACCCGACCGGTCCAGGATCGTTGCCACGACGGCCTCCGCGCTGCCGACGATCGGCACCGTCAGTGCTCCCTCCTCCGGGCGCGGCGGTTCGAGCGTGGCGAATTGGCTGTCGAGGAGGGCGGCCGGCATGAAATGGCCGGTCCGGCGGGCGATGCGGGCCGCGATCAGGTCGCGGTCGCCGTCGAGATAGACGATGCGAATGCCCGCCCGTCCCTGGATGAGCGCATCGCGATAGGCCCGCTTCAGGGCCGAGCAGGCGAGAACGCCCGGTTTGCCGGTTTCGAGGCGGGTGCCGATCCAGGCCGCCATCGCCGCCAGCCAGGGAGCGCGGTCGGCATCGTCGAGGGCGTGGCCGTCCCGCATCCTGGCCACGTGGTCCGGGCTGTGGAAGTCGTCGCCATCGACGAAATCCCACCCGAGCCGCTCGGCCAGCAAGCCCGCCACCGTGCTCTTGCCCGAGCCCGAGACGCCCATCACGATGACGATTCGGGGCAGACCCTTCTCCGGTTCCGCGCTCAAGGCCGGGTCGCCGCGCCGGTGTCGATCCGGGGTCCGGTCACCCGCTCCCGCAGGCGCTGTGGACCGAGCGCCATGGCGAAGAAATCGTACTCGCCGCGGCGATCGTTGGCGAAGAGAAACTGGAAATGCATCCGGAACGGCCGCCATCGCACCTTGAGGTAGGTCTCCGGGTCGATGATCTCACGGAACTTGGCCGAGCGCACCAGCGGGTTGCGCGGGGGGCGACCGCCGAGGTCGAGGGGCAGGCGCTCCACCGGGTCGAAATCGGGGAAGTTCATCCAGTCCTGGGGGGCATAATAATCGACCCAGACGATCCGCTCCGAGACGACGAGGCTCGCGATGTCCGATTGTACCCGGCGCGCCTCCTTCTGCAGCGCGACGATGGGCAGGCCCGAGCCGAGGGTCAGCAAGGAGAAGGCCGTCGTTCCGGTGCCGATCACCGGATCGGCGGCGAGCACGCGGGCGGCGACTTCCACCGCCGTGAGCGCGCCCGTCGAATGGCCGAGGATGAGCACTTCGTCGAGCTCGGTACTCTCCGCCCGGAATGCCGCGAGGCGGTCCACCACCAGGGCGGCGAAGGCGTCGACGCGGGTTTCGTAGTCGCGCCGCCAGCCCTGGCCGTACTGCCAGTTGAAGACCCAGTCGTTGAGCAATTGCCAGAAGAACGCGCGTTCCAGCAGGGCATCGAGGGACTTGATCCAGACGAGGCCGGCCGCGAGGCCCAGCGGCACCGTCACCCAGGCCGGCCATTGCAGGCTGTGCCCGAATCCGTCGCCCAGATGAGCATGGATCTGATGTGCGATCAGGCCGCTCACGAGGGTGAGGAGGAGGATCAGCCCGAGCGGATAGAGGATGACGTTGCCGTATTTCCAGTTCAGCCGGTAGAACTTGACCGCCATGCCCGAGACGATGGCCTGGAGGCTGCCGGCGAACAGCAGAAGGACGCTGACGATGCGCCAGCGGGCGAAGTCCTTGAGCACGATGTCGTCCCAGAGAAGGACGTCGTAACTCGTCTCCGCTCCGCCGACCGCCGGTTCGGCGGCCACGGTCCAGCGCTGGGAAAACCCGTCCGCTCCCATGACCGCGCGTCCGGGACGGCGCTTGGGCTCGCCGAACCTCTTGGCATGGAGCGTCAGCTCCCGCACGAACAGCATGCGATAGCGGGTGCGCCCTTCCGGATCGTAGCCCGGCACATAGAAGACGTGCCGGCGCCGCACCGGGCCTCGTGCGGCGTCATCGTGGGGCCGCTCGGCGCGTGCGCCGGGAGGGCGGTCGGGAAACGTGTCAGACAAAGGCATCCTGCTCGGCTGTCCTCGCAGGTGCCCCCTGCTCGTAGGTCGGGAAAATCGCATGCCGATCCGCCCACCGTCGAGCGATTTCGGCAGCAAGACGAGGTGGATGCGGCCAAGTGGCCCCGTGCGTCGTCCGTCACGAGGCTTCGATGGCAAGTCCACGAGGTCGGCATGTGGGTATCGGGGACGATCCGTTGCACGCGTCCCGACGGGGCGGCACTGTGTCCAACCCGCCACGGACAGTGACAAGGCTTTGGTTTAGGCAGCGGATGAGAGAAACCGACAGGCGAAACTGCATGCGCACTCTGCCTATCGTCCTTATCACCACGCTTTCGGTGTCGGGATGCGGCGCTTTCCTGCCCGCCGCCGGTCCGTCGACCACGGCCGTGGTCGACGGCGCGGATCAGGCGACGAGCGAAGGGACCTTCGCCCGCTACGAACTCATCGACATGAACTCCGCCGTGGTCGAGGCCCTGCGCGGACGCTCCCTCGATAGCTTGTTCGCATCCTTCGGCGATCGTCGCGCTCCGGCGGAATCCGTGATCGGCGTCGGCGATGCCGTGGCGGTCTCGGTGTTCGAAGCCGGTTCGGGCGGCCTGTTCTCGGGCCCGCTCACGGTCAATTCGTTCTCCGCCGGCTCGAAGGCGGCGCAGCTGCCCGAGCAGATCGTCTCGCGCGACGGGGCCATCTCGGTCCCCTATGCGGGAAGGATCCAGGTTGCCGGACGGCGGACGCAGGACGTCCAGTCGCTGATCGAGACCGAGCTCGCCGGCAAGGCGATCCAGCCTCAGGTCATCGTCACCGTGACCCGACCGGTCTCGCAATCGGTGACGGTCGGTGGCGAATCCATCGGCGGTGCCCGCGTCCCGCTGGGCACCCAGGGCGATCGCATCCTCGACGTCATCGCGACCGCAGGCGGGGTCAAGACACCCGTCAACGAGACCTTCGTGCGCCTCTCGCGCGGTGGCACGACGGCGACGGTTCCGCTGACCACCGTGGTGTCGAACCCCAAGGAAAACATCTACCTGCGCCCCAACGACAACCTCACCCTGGTGCGCGATCCCCAGACCTTCCTGGCGGTGGGCGCCCTGGGTCAGGCGACCGAAATCCCGTTCCAGGCCGAGGGCATCACCCTGGCGCAGGCGCTGGCCAAGGCGCGCGGTCAGCGCGATACCGATGCCGACCCGACCGGGACCTTCATCTTCCGCTTCGAGCCGGCGGCGGTGGTCCGTCGCCTGAAGCCGGGAAGCCCGCTCCTCGGCACGCCGCTGGTCCCCGTGGTCTACCGGGTCGACATGCGTGACCCCAACAGCCTGTTCCTCACCCAGGCCTTCCGCATGCGCAACCGCGACATGATCTACGTCTCGAACGCGCCGTTCACCGAGATCAAGAAGGTCCTCTCCGTCTTCGCCGCCGCGTCTCAGCCGATCACGACCGGCGTCCGCGTGGGCAGCGCGTTTGACTGAAGCTGTCCCGATCCTCACGGATCGGGACAGGCCCTTCGATGGAGCTGCCGGGGCGGGCGGAAGGGCCGGGGTACTTGCGTTCTCGCCGGCCTTGCCGCACGGCATCCGCGATGCCATGGCGGCCTGGGGTCACTCGCGGGGCTCGCTTGTCTTTACAGTGGGCCGGACGGGCGTTGGGGCGGGGCGACATGAGGATGAGACGGGTGGCCCGCTTCTTCGGGCCGGCGAGCGGGGTCGTTCGTAGGTCCCTGCCGAGGCGGGCGGGCGGCGCGCCGAGCATGCTCGCGTTCGGGTTCCTGATCGTCTTCTCCGTCGTTTCCTCCGCCCGAGCCGATGTCACGGTCGGCGTGGCGGTGCCGCAATCGGGCGCGTATGTCGCCGTCGGCGAGCAGGTTCTTCGCGGGGTCCGGGCCGCGGTGCGGGACGCCAACGCCAGGGGCGGCCTCGCCGGCCAGACCATCCAGCTCGATGTCCAGGACGATGCCTGCGATTCCAACAAGGCCGTGGCGGTGGCCAAGCACTACGCCCTGAGCGACGTGCGCCTCGTCGTCGGCCATGTCTGCTCCAACGCCTCGCTCGCCGCCTCGGAAGTCTATGCCGCCAACGGCATGACCATGGTCACCGCGGCGTCCGTCGCCGCCAAGCTCACCGATCGCGGCCTGCCGAACGTCTTCCGGGTCTGCGGGCGCGACGACGATCAGGCCAAGCTCTCGGCCACGGTGCTGGCCGAGCGATTCCGCGACAAGAAGATCGCCATCCTCAACGACCAGAGTCCCGGCTCCCGGGCTCTCGCCGCCGCCACCAAGGACAATCTCAACCGGATCGGCATCAACGAAGCCCTGGCGACGGCCTTCGTGGCCAGCGACGCGGACGATGCGGCCCTCGCCGACCGGCTGAAGGAGGCGGGGATCGCGGTGGCCTATTACGGCGGGGACGCGCGGGAAATGGGCCGCCTCGTGCGGATCTCGGCCGAGCGGGGCTTCCGGCCACAATGGTTCGGCACCTCCGCCATCGCGACGCAGGATTTCGCCGCCGCCGCCGGGCCGGCCAGCAACGGCGTGCTGATGACCTTCTATCTTGATCCGCGCCGCAAGCCGGAGGCGGCTGCCGTGGTCCAGGCGCTGAAGGCCGAGGGCGGCGACGTGGAGGGCTCGACGATCTACGGCTATGCCGCCCTTCAGGCCCTGGTGGAGGCGGGGAACTTCGCCCGCAGCACGGATGCGCGGCGTATCGCCTCCGCCCTGCACACGGAGCGCTTCGACCTCGTCCTCGGTTCGGTCGGCTTCGACGGCAAGGGCGACGTCACCGCACAGGGCTACGTGCTCTATGTCTGGAAGGACGGGGCTTTCACCTACGCGCCTCCTCCGTGACGGAAGTCGGCCAGCGAAGCGGAAACGACGGCGCGCGGACGAATATCGGATCGATTTGCCTCCTGCCCCGTTCGTGAACGGACCGGGAGACGGGGGAAGCGAGTTCTTGAAGCGAGTTGTCATGGCCTCACACCCAGCGCGCCGCAGCCTGCTCGCCGCCGGATTGGGCGGTGCCGCCGCCCTGTCGATGGGAGCGGCCAGAGCCGAGACGATGCCCGAGACGCGCTGGCGGCTGGCCTCCCACTACCCGAAATCCCTCGATGTCCTGTTCGGGTCGCCGGAGACCTTGGCGCGCCTCGTGGCCGAGGTGACGGACGGCCGTTTCCAGATCCAGGTGCTGCCGCCGGGCGAGCCGGTGCCGGCCGAGGGGGTGATCGATGCGGTGTCCGCCGCGACGGTGGAGATGGGGCATGCGCCGGCCGCCCTCGGGGCCGGGAAGGACCCGACCTTCGCTCTCGCCTCCGCCCTTCCCTTCGGTCTCAATGCCCGCGGCCAGAATGCCTGGTGGCTTCAGGGCGGCGCGGCCGATCTGTTCGCGGAGGTCTTCACCAAGCACGGTCTCGTGAGCCTTCCAGGAGGCAATACCGGTGCCCAGATGGGCGGCTGGTTCCGCCGCGAGGTGAAGAGCGCCGCCGACCTTCAGGGCATGAAGATCCGCATCGGCGGTCTCGGTGGTCAGGTGCTGGCGAAGTTCGGCGCCGTGCCGCAGGGAACGCCGGGGCCGGAGATCTATGCCGGCCTCGAATCGAAGGCCCTCGATGCTGCCGAATGGATCGGCCCCTACGACGACGAGAAGCTCGGATTGCAGAAGGTGGCGCCCACCTACCATTACCCCGGATTCTGGGAGGGCAACGCGATGCTGCATTTCTGGATCGGCGCCGAGGCGTGGAAGGCCCTACCGAAGGCCTATCGCGCGATCCTGCAGGCCGCCGCCGCCCAGGCCCATGCGGAGGTCCTGGCGAAATACGATGCCCGCAACCCCCGTGCCCTGCGCCGCCTGGTGGCCTCCGGTGCGCAGCTCCGGCCCTTCCCCCAGGACGTCATGGAGACGGCCCTGAAGCATTCCAACGACGTCTATGCCGAGATCTCGGCCAAGAACGCCGATTTCAAGCGCATCTACGAGGCGATGAAGACCTTTCGGAACGAGGAATACCTCTGGTTCCAGGTGGCGGAATACACCTACGACAATTTCATGATCCGAGCGCGCGCCCGCGGATGAACGCCGCGTGGCTTACGAGCGCTGCGGGGCTCCTGCCAGAAAAAAGGCCGCTCCGAAGAGCGGCCCGAAGTCTAGGGAGGAAACGCCCAAGAAGGGCAGCAGGACCGCGACGCCATCGCGTTCCCGCAATGCACAATCTGAGCGTCCCGCACGGAATTGCAAGGTCGTTCGTGCAACGGCGCCATGCGTTTTCGTGTGACGCCGCACTTCGTAATCCTTCTGTGTCGAAAATGTCGCGGGTCAAGATCAGATCAGTCTTTACGCCGGTCGGCGCCGCCGGAGGCAATGGACGCGATAGGTCGCGCCCCCACTGCATTGACCGTGCGGTCGCGAATTCTGGTGCAGTCGTCTCCCCGACGACCTGCTTGCAGGATCGATAATTCCTGATTCCCGCCTGGCGGGGGCATAAACTTCGACGGTGGCAGGGCGGTTTCATACGATGGCGATACAGGCGAAGCGGGTTCGGGAGCTGAACGATCTGGAACCGGATGCGGACGGATCCTACGTCCTCTATCTGCTGCAGCAGGCCAACCGCGCCTATTTCAACCCGGCCCTGGAACTCGCCATCGAGGAGGCCAACCGTCTCGGGCTTCCCATCGTCGTTTGTTTCGGACTTCTCGACGGTGCCAACGGCTTTCCCGAAGCCAATGCGCGCCACTACGCCTTCCTGCTGCAGGGGCTCGCCGACGCGAAGGCGGGGCTGGAGGCGCGCGGCATCCATTTCGTGATGCGCAAGGCCTCGCCGGCCGACATCGCCATCGACCTTTCGGCCAAGGCGGCCCTCCTCGTCCTTGACCGGGGCTATCTCGCCATCCAGAAGCGCTGGTACGGGGAGATCGTAGGGGCGGTGGAGACCCGCGTCGTCCAGGTGGAGGGAGACGTGGTGGTGCCGGTGGAGGCCGCCTCCCCCAAGCACGAATTCGCGGCCCGCACCCTGCGCCCCAAGATCCTGAAGCTCCTCGACGAGTATGTGGAGGAGCTCAAACCCCGTGCCGTGAAGCACAAGGCCGGGCGCGGCCTGCCGAAGAGCGAGATCGACGTCTCGGACCCGGAGGCGGTGCTGGCGGGGATGAGCCTCGACCGCGAGGTCGCTCCGGTGGCGCGCTTCATCGGCGGCGAGACGGAAGCGCGCCGGCGCCTGAAGGCCTATCTCGCCGGGCCGTTCGGCTCCTATGGCACCGACCGCAATAGACCCGAAGCGGGGGCCGCCTCGCATATGAGTCCCTACCTGCATTTCGGGCAGATCTCCCCGGTGGAGATCGCCCTGGCGGTACGGGCCTCGAAGGCGGGCGCGTCGGAGGACAAGGCCTCCTATCTCGAGGAGCTCGTGGTGCGGCGGGAGCTCGCCATGAACCATGTGAACTACACGGAGCGCTACGACAGTTTCGAGCACGCGGTGCCGGACTGGGCGCGCAAGGCCCTGGCCGAACACGCCGATGACGACCGGCCCATCCTCTACACCGAGGCCGAACTCGCCGAAGGCAAGACCCACGACGAATACTGGAACGCCGCCCAGGCCGAGATGCGGGTGACCGGCTACATGCACAACCACCTGCGCATGTACTGGGGCAAGAAGATCCTCGAATGGTCCCCGAGTGCGGAGGAAGGGTTCCTGCGGACCCTGCGCCTCAACAACCGCTACTTCCTCGACGGGCGCGACGCCAATTCCTTCACCAACGTCGCCTGGGTCTACGGCCTGCACGACCGTCCCTGGGCGCGCCGTCCGATCTTCGGGACGGTGCGCTATCAAAGCGAGAACTCGCTCCGGAAATTCGACGCCAAGGCCTATCTCAAGACCGTCGGCGAACTCTGCCGGGCCGAGGAGAAGGCGGGAAAGACACCGCGCAGGAAGAGCTGAGGGGCGGTACGCACCTTGCGTCGCGGGCCTTGCTTGGCGAGTGTCCACGGGCCTTCAGTTCGTGTCGGCACAAGCGCCCTGCACGCTCATAGTCCTTCCCGCCCTTCCGGAACGCCGTCGATGAGCCCGGAATCCAGAACCGCCGGTGGAGCAGAATGAAGATCGACCTCTGGTTCCGGATTCCGGGCTCCGCTCCGCAGCCCCGGAAAGACGGGGTCGGTTCACGGACTTATCGCCAATCCGACCATCGATCGAGCGTAGCGCCGTGAGTTCGAACTCCGCGCGGGACCGCGGCCATGCTTGACTCTCATCTCGCTTCCCCTCCGCCGCGCAAGCGACTGGACCGACTGCGCGGCGCGGCCTTCGATGCGGCGCCTCTCTGGCGGCAGCGCCTGCTGTTCCTGTTCGGAGGGCTCTGCGTCGGGCTCGCCGCCGTGGCGATGGCCAAGCTCGCGAACCTCGCGCACGAAGTATTCCGCTGGATCGTCTCGCCCTCCCCCCTCGTCGCCCTGGTGCTGACGCCGCTGGGCTTCGCCATCGCGATTCTGCTTTCCCTCCGGGTGTTCCCGAATTCGCAAGGCTCGGGGATCCCCCAGGTGATCGCCGCGCGCCATACCGATGATCCGACGATCCGCGACGCCCTGGTCTCCCTCAGGACCGCGTTCGGCAAGATCCTGGTCATGACCCTCGGCCTCGTCTGCGGCGCCTCGACGGGGCGCGAGGGGCCGACCGTCCAGGTCGGCGCCGCGATCATGGCGGTCGTCGGCCGGCTCGATGCGGAACGCCTGCCGGGCGTCATCCTCGCCGGTGGTGCGGCGGGGGTCGCTGCCGCCTTCAACACCCCCATTGCCGGCATCGTCTTCGGCATCGAGGAGTTGAGCCGGACCTACGAGGCCCGCACCAGCGGCCTCATCGTCGCCACGGTGATCGCCGCCGGGCTGACCGCGCTGGCGATCCAAGGCGACTATACCTATTTCGGCACCACCAAGGCCGCCCTGCCCTTCGGGCCGGGCTGGCTCGCGGTGGCGATCCTCGGCGTGCTCGGGGGCATCGCGGGCGGCCTGTTCGGCCGTGTCACCATTCTCTTCGCCAGGGGGCTGCCGGGGCGGATCGGCGGGGCCATCCGCCGCCGCCCCATCGTGTTCGGCGCCCTATGCGGGCTCGGTGTCGCCCTGTGCGGTCTCGCCTCCGGTGGCACGGTCTACGGCACGGGCTACGAGGAAGCCCGCGCCATGCTCCACGGCACCGATACCGGGCATCCGGCCTACGCCCCGCTGAAATTCCTCGCGACGGTGTTCTCCTCCATCAGCGGCATTCCCGGCGGCCTGTTCGCCCCCTCTCTCAGCGTCGGGGCGGGCATGGGCGTCTGGCTGCACGGCCTGTTCGCGGACGTGCCCATCGGCGCGCTCGTGCTCATCGGCATGACCGCCTACCTCACCGGCACGCTGCAGGCGCCGATCACTGCTTTCGTCATCGTCACCGAGATGACCCAGGACCATGCGATGATGATCCCGCTCATGGTCACCGCCCTCATCGCCGATGCGGTCTCGAAGCTGATCTGCCGCGAAGGGCTCTATCACGCGCTGGCCGCCACCATCCTGGAGAAGGCCGAATCCAGCGCCGCGCCCGTCATCGCGACGCCGCGCAAGCTTGAGCGGAACGCTTGACCCGACAGGAGGGTTATCGGTCGTTCCGCACGCTGGAGTGTTACGCGTATGACCCTTCTCAAATGGGCTCTCATCTGTTTCGTCATCTCGCTCCTGGCGGGCGGCCTCGGCTTCACCGGCATCGCCTCGGGCGCGCGCTCCCTGTCGCGCATCCTGTTCGGTGTGTTCCTGGTGATCGCCATCGTGATCGTGGTGCTCGCCCTGGCGGTCGGCCAGGCGGTCTTCTAAGCGGTCATTCGATCCGGAACCGGGCCTGCGGGAGTTCGTGACGTCCATGGCGAACGCCGCACCCATTCCCGGAAAGATCTGTCTCGTGACCGGCGCCACCTCGGGCATCGGCTACGAGACGGCCCTGGGCCTGGCACGGGCGGGCGCCCGTGTCGGGATCGTCGGTCGGGATGCCGGACGAACCGACGAGGCGGCGTCCCGCATCCGCGGTGCCGTGCCGGGCGCCGTCATCGACGTGTTTCTCGCCGATCTTTCCTCACAGGCGGAGATCCGGCGTCTTGCCGCCGAAGTGCGGGCGCTCTACCCGCGCCTCGACGTGCTGGTGAACAATGCCGGTGCCATCTTCGATACCCAGCACCTCACGGTGGATGGCCTAGAGCGGACCTGGGCGCTCGACCATCTCGCCTACATGCAGCTGACCCTGGACCTCCTCGAACTTATGAAGGCGAGCGCGCCGGCCCGCATCGTCAACGTCGCGTCGATGGCGCATAAACGCGGCCGGATCGATCTCGAGGATATCGACGGCGCGCGCCGTTACGGAGCTTTGAAGGCCTATTCCCAGGCCAAGCTTGGCAACGTGCTGTTCACCGCCGCCCTCGCCCGTCGCCTCGCCGGCACCGGTGTCACCGTGAATTCGCTCCATCCCGGTGTGATCGCCAGCGGGTTCGCCGGCGGCACCGGGGGATGGTTCGGCTTTGGCTGGTCGCTGATCCGGCCCTTCCTGCGCAACCCGGCGGATGGGGCGGCAACCTCCCTGCATCTGGCGACATCGCCGGAGGTGGACGGCGTCACCGGCCTGTATTTTTCGAAGCGCCGCCCCGTGCCGACCTCGTCCCTCGGACGGGACGAGGCGCTTCAGGAACGGGTTTGGGCGCTGAGCCTGCGGCAGCTCGGACGGGCGGAATAGGCGACGGAGCTCAAGCCTCTAAGCTAAGGGAAATGAGCGGAAGGTCCGCCTCTCGCATTCGCGGCCTCATCCTGAGGTGCCCGCGGAAGCGGGCCTCGAAGGAGACCTCCAGAGATCTCAGTGCGAACTGGAGGCCTCCTTCGAGGCCTCCGCTACGCTCCGGCGCCTCAGGATGAGGGAGTGATGAGGAAAGACGTCGCTTCGATCCGAGACGGGTCTCAGCCCGGTGAGTATCAAGGGGCCGGCATGAACGCGCCGGACAGGGCCTTCTCGATCAGCGCCTGCGTCTCCGCCACGCCGTAGAGCGCGATGAACGAGCCGAAGCGCGGTCCGCGCGCCTCGCCGAACAGCACGTTGTAGATGGTGGTGAACCAGGCCTGCGACACGCCGGGCCGTCCGTCCGGGCTCTTGGCCTTGCCGGACAGGTCGGGGAAGTGCCGCCGCCCGACCTCGTAGACCACGGCCTGCAATCCCTCCGGATCGGTGGAGCCCTTGTGGGCCTCCAGCGTCCGCGACAGGTCGGCGAGGGCCGCCCTCTCCTCCTCCGTCGCCGCGCGGTAGGTCTTGGCCGGACGCACCAGATCGCGGAAATAGGCGAGCGCATGGCCGACTAGCTTGTCGAGGACCGGATGGGTCTGCGGCCCGATCTCCGGGTCGTAGCGGCGGATGAACCCCCACAGCACCGCCGGATCCTCGGTGTTGGCCACTGCCGCGAGGTTCAGCAGCATCGCGAAATTGAGCGAGCCGCCCTTGCCCACGGCTTCGGCCGCCGGCGGATGGCCCGCATGCAGGTGCCAGACCGGGTTGCCGAGCTGCTGGGCCGGCTCCTGGCCGGGAAACTTCTCCAAGAAGTTCAGGTAATCGTCGACCTGGCGTGGGATCATCTCCACGAACAGGCGCTTGGCCTCGCGCGGCTTGTTGTACATGAACAGCGCGAGACTGTCGGCGGTGCCGTAGACGAGCCAGTCGTCGATAGACAGGCCATTGCCCTTCGACTTCGAGATCTTCTTGCCCTCCTTGTCGAGGAAGAGCTCGTAGTTGAACCCTTCCGGCGGCTCGCCGCCCAGCGCGCGGGCGATCTCGCCCGACAGCTTCACCGAATCGATCAGGTCCTTGCCGGCCATCTCGTAATCGACGCCGAGCGCCACCCAGCGCATGGCCCAATCGGGCTTCCATTGCAGCTTGGCGTGGCCGCCGGTGACCGGGGTCTCGTAGGCGGTGCCGGTCTTGGGGTCGCGCCAGACCAGGGTGCCGGCGGAGACCCGCACCTCGTCGATGGCCACCTGCATCACCTCCCCGGTCTCCGGGTGCAGCGGCAGGAACGGCGAGTAGCTCGCCGAACGCTCGGCCCGGAGCGACGGCAGCATGATCGCCATCACGGCCTCGTAGCGCTCCAGCACCGTCAGCAGGGCCGTGTCGAACAGACCGGCCTTGTAGCATTCCGTGGCCGAGCGGAACTCGTACTCGAACCCGAAGGCGTCGAGGAAGCGGCGCAACTCCGCGTTGTTGTGGGCGCCGAAGCTCTCGTGTGTGCCGAACGGGTCGGGCACGCGGGTGAGCGGCTGATTCAGCGCCGGGATCAGGATCTCCTTGTTCGGCACGTTGTCCGGCACCTTGCGCAGGCCGTCCATGTCGTCCGAGAAGGCGATGAGCCGCGTGGGCACGCTGTCGTTGGTGAGCACGCGGAAGGCGTGGCGCACCATGGAGGTGCGGGCCACCTCGCCGAACGTGCCGATATGCGGCAGGCCCGACGGCCCGTAACCGGTCTCGAACAGCACTTCCGATTTCGGCTTGCGCTCCAGCCGCGCCACGAGCTTGCGCGCCTCCTCGAAGGGCCAGGCGGCGGCATGGGCGGCGGCCTCCACCAGGGCGGGGTCGAGGGCGAGCGGAGACGAGACAGGCGGGGCGGACATGGAATGGGCGTCAGTTCTGCGAGAAGACACGGGACGGCCGGAACCGGCCGGATGCGGCCGGGCACCCTAGGGAGCGGGCCGGGGAGGGTCAACGCGGAGGGTCAACGCGAGCGCCGGTGGGGCCGGGGCTGAGGTCGCCCGAAGCCAGGCTTTCATGCTCGGCGCCTTATGCGAGCGGGCATTCCCGATCCTTGCGGGGACCGAGCGCGAACGCTCTCAGTCGCCCGTCGCGGAAATCAGCAGGTCCAGGCGCATCCGCGTGATCGCGCCGATCTCGTCGAGGGCGGTGGCCTCCTCCTCAGTCCGTTCCCGTCCGAGGCGGGCCTCGAACAACGCGAGGATCTCGGCCCGGCTGCGCCCGCGTACGGCGACGATGAAGGGAAAGCCGAACCTCTCGCGGTAGGCGGCGTTCAGGCGGTCGAAGGCCGCCGCGTCCTCGGGCGGGAGGTGGTCGAGGCCGGCGCTGCCCTGCTCACTCGCCGAGTCGGCCGTCATCGCCCGCGCCCGTGCTTCGGGGCCGGCGAGTTCCGGGTGGCCGTTGAGGAAGGCGCGGCGCTGCGCCTCGGGCGCATGGCGCACCGCGTCCATCATCGCGGCGTGCAGGTCGGCCACGCTGGCGAAGGGGCGGGCCGGCGCCACTGCCTCGGCGACCCAGGCCGCGTGTTCGAACACCCCGCCGAGCAGGGCGACGAAGGCGTCCCGGTCGAGACGGTGGATGGCGGCGAGATCCGGCAAGGGCTCAGCTCCCGCGATAGGTCGTGCAATTGCCCGGCGTGCACAGCATCGGCACGTGGTAATGCTGCTTGGCGTCGAAGACCGCGAACCGCACCACCGGGTTGTCCACGAAGATGTCCGCCTCGCTTAACCCGGGCCGGCTCTTCAGATAGCCGTCGATGAAGAATTCGAGCTGGTACTGGCCGATCTTCGCCTCGGCCGCCGGCAGGATCGGTGTGTCGGTGCGCCCGTCGGCATTGGTGACGACGCTCTTGACGAGGCGCCAGTGCCCCTCCTCCATTACCGAGAAGTCGATGCGCACGCCGGGCGCGGGACGCCCGCGCTCCGAGTCGAGGATATGTGTCGTGATGCCGGCCATCGGGTCTCTCGGATCGTTTCGTGAGGGAGCGGTTGCGGACGGTCGGGGCTTTCAGCTGCCGCGATAATACGAGTAGCCCCAGGGCGTGAACAGGATCGGCAGGTGGTAGCGCTGGCTCGCGTCGCGGATGTGGAAGCGGATCGGGACGAGGCCGAGGAAGTTCGGGCTCGGCAGCGCCACGCCGATCCGGGCGAAGTATTCCTCGACATGCATCAGCAACTCGTAGCGCCCGGTCTTCAAGGCGTCGTCGATGAGGAGCGGCTCGGGCGAGCGGCCGTTGGCCCCCGTCGTGATCGTCTTGAGCGGCCGGTAGGTGTCGCCCTCGCGCACGGAGAGGTCGCAGACCATGCCCGCGCCCGGTGTGCCGTGGAAATTGTCGATGGCGTGCATGGTGAGGCGCGGCCCGAGGCCCGATTGCATCGTCGGGCCGGTGTTCAGGGCACCCGGCTGCGCAGGAGCCGGGGCGGGCGTGCCCTGGGCCAGCACGGTGCCGGTGGCGGCGACCGTGCCGCCGAGACCGATTCCGGCAAGGCCGGCGCCTACCAGGCTGCGGCGCGTGAGGTCGGGTCGCTCAGGGGGGTGGTTCAACTGTGTCTCCTGCAGAGGGCCGGTCCCGGCGCGCGACCGGGGACGGGGTCAGGCCGGCTCGTGGGCGGCGCGGGCGGCGGCCCGGCGCTCCAGCACCGGGGTGGCGGGTGGGACGAAGGCGAGGATCAGCACGATCGTCGCGAGCTCGAAGGCCGCGACCAGCCACAGGCCGGCGGAGGCCGAGCCGGTCTGCTCGCGCAGGTAACCCATCACCGCCGGGGCGCCGAAGCCCGCGAGGTTCGCCACCGAATTGATCAGGGCGATCCCGGCGGCGGCGGCGGAGCCCGCCAGGAACCGCCCGGGGATCTGCCAGAAGACGGGGATCGCGCTCATCGTGCCGACGATCGCCACGGCGAGCGCCAGCATGGCCAGGACCGGGTTCGACGGGACCAGGAAACCGACTAAGGCGATGGAAAGCGCCCCGATCGTCGCCGGGATCCCGCAATGCAGGCGCGCTTCGCCGGTCCGGTCGGAATGGCGCCCGTTGAGGATCATGCCGATGCCGCCGCACAGATAGGCCGCCGACATGATCCAGCCGACGGTGAGCGGATCGGTGAAGCCGGCATCCCGCACCACGCTCGGCCCGAAGAAGGTCAGGGCCGAGTTCGCCATGATGATGCAGAAGAAGATCGCGATGCACTGCCAGACCCGGACATCCTTCAGGGAGGCGAGGATGCGGTGCTCGCGCGGACCGAGCGCCTCGGCGTCGCGGGCGAGATCCGCCTCGATCAGCGCCCGCTGTTCCGGTGTCAGCCAAGTGGCCTTTGCGGGACGGTCGGTCAGGTAGAGGAGCGTCACGAATCCCGCGAGGATCGATGGGATACCCTCCAGCAGGAACACCCATTGCCAGCCGGCCCAGCCGTTCACGCCGTCCATGCCGGTGAGGATCGCCCCGGCCAGCGGCCCGCCGATCACCCCGGCGATCGCCGAGGCCGACATGAACAGCCCGAACACTTTCGCCCGCCGCTCGGTCGGGTACCAGTAGGTGAGGTACAGGATCACGCCCGGATAGAAGCCGGCCTCGAACACGCCGAGCAGAAAGCGCAGGACGTAGAAGAAGGCCGGTGTGGTGACGAACATCATCGCCACGCAGCAGGCGCCCCAGAGGAGCGTGATCCGCGCGATGGTCTTGCGGGCGCCGATATATTCCAGCAACAGGTTGCTCGGTACCTCGCACAGGAAGTAGCCGATGAAGAAGATGCCCGCGCCGATGCCGTAGACTGTCTCGCTGAATGTGAGATCGGACAGCATCTGCAGCTTGGCGAAGCCGATATTGACGCGGTCGATCCAGGACAGGATCCAGAGCATCATCAGGAACGGCAGCAGGCGCCATGTAATCCGGCGGTAGGCTGCATCGAGTGCCGGACGAGGCCCGGTCGATGACGCATTGGAAACTGGATATGACCGGATCGCCATGGATCGCCTCGAGGTCCGTCACACCATCGGCGCCGATGCAAACCTCGCCGAAACACCAGCAATAGTTGGACCATGTTCCCGCGCGATCCGACATCCGAACGGGCCGCGAAACTCGCCTGCGAGAAGGGTTATCCACGCCGCGCGAAGCTTTACATCGCGTTCCCCACGGGTTGCGGAGTCAAGCGGAAACCATCGCGCTTCGATAGTGTAGACAGACGGTGATCGACGTCTTGCCAAGGAGACCATGCCATGCGGCCCGACAGACGCTTTCTCGATCTCGTCGGTCTGGATCATCCCATCGTCCAGGCCCCGATGGTCGGGCCTCGGGGCCAGCTCGCAGCGGCCGTCTCCGCCACCGGCGCCCTCGGGTCGCTGGCCTGCGCTGCCCTGAACGCCGAACAGGTGCGCGGCGAGGTCGTGGTCATCCGTGAGAGCACGGATCGTCCGTTCAATCTGAATTTCTTCTGCCACGCGCCGGCCGCCGCCGATTCGGCCCGCGAGGCCGCATGGCTGGAGCGGTTGACGCCCTATTATCGTGAGCTCGGCCTCGACCCGGCGGCGCCGGTCGCCATGGCCAACCGCGCGCCCTTCGACGAGGCGATGTGCGCCGTCGTGGAGGATCTGCGCCCGGCGGTGGTCAGCTTCCATTTCGGGCTCCCGGACGCCGCCCTCGTCCGCCGCGTCAGGGAGGCGGGCTGCCTCGTCGTCTCGTCGGCCACCACGGTGCGCGAGGCCCGCTGGCTCGAAGAGCGCGGCGTGGACGCGATCATCGCCCAAGGGGCCGATGCCGGGGGGCATCGCGGCATGTTCCTCACCGAGGCGGTGGAGTCCCAGGTCGGTACCTTCTCCCTGGTGCCGCAGGTTGTGGACGCGGTGCGCGTGCCCGTCATCGCGGCGGGCGGCATCGCCGATGCGCGCGGAATCGCCGCGGCGCTCACCCTCGGCGCGTCCGCCGTCCAGATCGGCACGGCCTATCTCCTCTGCCCGGAGGCTGGCATCTCCGCCGTCCATCTCGCCGCCCTAAGGGCGGCCCGCGACGAGGATACCGCGCTCACCAACGTCTTCACGGGCCGTCCCGCCCGAGGTCTCGTGAACCGTGCTTTGGCGGAACTCGGCCCGCTGAGCGCCGACGCTCCGGCCTTTCCCTCCGCCGCCGTGGCGCTCCAGCCCCTGCGCCAGCGCGCGGAGGCGGGAGGCTCGGGCGATTTCTCGCCGCTCTGGTCGGGACAGGCGGCGGCCCTGTCGCGGGAAACCGGGGCTGCGGATTTGACCCTGCGGCTGGCGGACGAGGCGCGTGGGATGCTGAGGATGTAAGGCCAGCCCGGCGCTCCGAGGGGGATGGGCCGGCGAGTCAGAACGGACTGACGGGGAAGAACCGCAGGTACAGCTCGGCGTATTTCCCCTCGTCCCAGAGCCGTTGGAGGGCTTCGTCGAGGGCGCGCGACAGGGCCGTGTCCTCGCGCCGGGTGACGAGGCCGATGCCCTCGCCGAAATAGCGGTTTTCCAGGTAGTCGCCGCCCACGAGTGCGCAGCAATTCGAGGAATCGATGCCGCCGATCCACAGGGCGAGGTTGAGCCCGTCGGCGAAGACGTAATCCACATCGCCGCGCCGGAGCGCCCCTTCGGCCGTGGCGAGGTCGGTGAAGTCGCGCGCCTCGGCCTGGGGGAAGAACGCCTTCAGATAGGCCGCGTGCGCGCTTGCCCCGACGACGCCGACGGACTTGCCGGCCAGCGCCTTGGCCGAGGGGACGGGCAGGCTCTTGTCCGTGCGGGCCGCGAAGCGCGCCGGCCAGCGGAAATACGGACGGGTGGCGAGGAAGCGGCTGCGCAGGGTCGGGGTGAGCGGGATCGCGGCCGCCACCACATCGCCCTGCCGATCGGCCAGGGCATCGAGCAGCGTATCGAAGCGGCGCGCCTGGATCGTGCAGTTGAGCGACAGGCGTTCGCAGACCGCCCGGACGAGTTCCACCACGAAGCCGGTGGGCGCGCCGTCCGGGCCGGCGAAATGCAGAGGCGGGAACTCGTCGTCGGTGAGGAAGCGGACGGCGCGCGCCGTTTGCGGCGCCTCGATCCGTTCGAGGCGGCTGCGTGGATTCCAGAAGTTCGGGATCGTCACCCCTGGCGTGGCCGTGTCCCGCGAGGCCGTGTCCCGCGCTGTCGAGTCTTGCGCTGCCACCGGCCAAGCCGAGAACAGTGCCATCACCAGCAAAGCGCCGGCGCACCAGGCGAAGCGGCTTGACGGTGTGGTTGCATGTGTGGCGCACTGGTTGTGCGCGGGAATCGTCTGGCTCACGGCTCTCCCCTATCACGTTCCCGGGCCTCGGGGAGCCGGTTCCGGTGTCGATCCTCGGTTTCAGGAGCCTGCGCGGCGAAACGGTGGCATTGTCGCCGGAGATCGCGTTTCTCCTGAGCCACGCCGCCTCCCCGATGCTGCTGGCGAAGGCCGCCGCCCTGGCCCGGGCGAGCGGCACCGATGCCTCCACCGCCCTGATACAGTCCGGGCTGATGGAAGAGGAACGCTTCTACCGCGCCCTCGCCCTCACCCTCGGTGCGCGCTATCTCGGCGCGCCCCTGCCCCTCGGCGCCGGGGCGCGGTTTCCCGACAGTGTGGTCGCGGGTGTCGCGCCCCTCGATCCGGGAACGGGGGCGGCCTTCGTCTACGCGCCGCGGGGACGCGCCGTCGTCGAATTGCTGGAGGGACGCAGCCCCACCGGTCTGATGCCGGCGATCACCACCCCGACGGCCCTGCGCCACGCGATCTTCGCCCAGCGCTCGGTGGGAGTCGCGGCCCATGCCTCGGACGACCTTCTCAGGCGAAGGCCGGACTGGGCCTACAACGCCGTCCCCGTGGCGCCGCTCCTCTCCCTGGCGGGCCTCATCTTCGGCGCGTTCCTCTTCGCCCTGGCCTGCCTGCCGGCGTTCCTCGTCACGGCGGCCTGGGTCCTGGTGCAGGTCGGATTTCTCGTCCTGCTCACCTTTCGCGTGGCCGCCATCGGCCCGACCGGCAGGATCGCGCCGGAGCCAACGCCCGGGCAAAGCATGTCGGACATCGATCTGCCGGTCTACACGGTGTTCGTCGCCCTCTACCGGGAGGCGGCGGTGGTGCCGCGCCTGCTGCAGGCGCTGACGCGGTTCGATTACCCGGTGGCGAAGCTCGACATCAAGCTCCTCACGGAAGCCGACGATGCCGCCACGGAGGGGGCGCTCGCCCGCCTCGTCCTGCCGGCACATGTGGAGGTCGTCGTCGTGCCGCCGGGGCTGCCGAAGACCAAGCCGCGCGCCCTCAACGCCGCCCTGCCCCTGGCGCGGGGAAGCTGCCTCGTCGTCTACGACGCGGAGGACGTGCCCGATCCCGGCCAGTTGCGGGCGGCCGCCGAGGCTTTCGCCCGCGCCTCCCCGCGCACCGCCTGCCTGCAGGGCCGCCTCGTCATCGACAATGCCCGCGATTCATGGCTGACCCGGTGTTTCGCCCTCGAATACACCGCCCTGTTCGACGTCCTCGGCCCGGCGCTGGCCGCATGGCGGTTGCCGACGCCGCTGGGTGGGACCTCCACCCATTTCCGAACCCACATCCTGCGCGCCGTCTACGGATGGGATGCCTGGAACGTCACCGAGGATGCCGATCTGGGCCTGCGGCTGGCACGGGCCGGCTACGATGTCGGCGACCTGCCGAGCAACACGATCGAGGAGGCGCCGGCCCGCTACAAGGCCTGGCTCAACCAGCGCACCCGCTGGATGAAGGGCTTCCTCCAGACCAGTCTCACCCATGGCCGCACCCCCCTGGTCACTTTCCGCGAGCTCGGTCCGTTGGCGAGCCTATGCGCCATCGCCCTCATCCCCGGCACGGTGGCCTCGGCTCTGGCCTATCCGTTTCTGATGCTGCCGGCCGTGGTCTCCCTCTGGCCCAGCCGGATCCAGGCGGGGAGCGATTTCTGGTCGAACCTGCCCACGGGCGCCGCGATCACGGTGCTCGTCTCGGGCTTCGTGGCGATGCTACTGCCGGCCTATATCGGCTGCCGGCGCCGGGGCTGGCACGATCTCGTCCCCTTCGTGCCCCTGCTGCCGGCCTATTTCCTTCTCGTCAGCCTCGCCGCCTGGCGCGGGGTGATCGAATTGATCCTCGCACCCGACCGCTGGAACAAGACCGAGCACGGCCTGTCCCGCACCTCGCGCAGCGGGGCTTTGACGCCGCACCCGCCGCGATGACGCGTCACAGCACCTTGGCGAGCTCCGCCGCCGCCTGGTCGGCGGGTTTCGTCAGGTTGAGGGCGTTCACGAAGCGGTTCCGGCCATCCATGATGTAGACCAGAGCCGTGTGCTCCATCGTGTAATCGTCCCCCTTGGTCGGCACCTTGCGGACATAGGCGCGGTAGGCCTTCACGGCCGCGGCGACCTCCTCCGGCGAGCCGGTGAGGCCGACGATGCGGGGATCGAAACTGGAGAGGTAGGTCTTCAGGGCTTCGGGCGTGTCGCGCTCGGGATCGACCGCGATGAACAGCGCCTTCGTGTCCTTGCCCTTGGGTCCGAGCGCCTGGAGCACGTCGCCGATCTGCTGCAGCGTCGTCGGGCAGACATCGGGGCAATGGGTGAAGCCGAAGAAGACCAGATGGGTCGCCCCGGCGAAATCCCGCTCGGTGACGCGCCGTCCGTCCTGGTCGGTGAGGGTGAAGGGGCCGCCGACGCTGCTGGTCGCCACCTGCCCCGCCTTCGGCACGAGCATCACGGTGGCCGCGACGCCGAGCGCCACGAGCCCGAGGGCGAAGAGGATGAGGGGAAGGGCGCGACGCATGGGGAGCCTTCAAGCCGGTTCCGGAGGGACGCTGCGGCAAGAGCATGGGCCGGGGATGCGGGCAACCGTCAATGTGTCGCCGGGGGGCTCCGTGGACCCGGCTTCTCCACCCCGGTCAGCGGGTCGCGAGGGCGGCGATCAGCTTGTGGGTCGTGCTGGTCAAGGCGGAGAACGCCGCGAAATCGATGCTGTTGATGACGACGAAAACCCCGACATCGCGCCCCGGCGCGAAGGCGACGTAGCTCATGAAGCCGGCGCCTCCCCCGCTCTTGGCCAGCATCGCCGGTTCGTTCCCCTTGGCCGCCAGGGCGACCCAGCCGAGGGCGAGGCCCGCCATCGGCGAGGCTTCGTCGAAGCCGATCGCCGCCGGCATCGATTGGCGCTGGCGGTAGACCGCGTGGCTCAGGGCGAGTGCGCCGCTCGTGGCGGCGACGTTGTGCCGGAGCCAGCGCGCCATGTCGTTGCCGGTGCTGTAGAGGCCGCCGCTTCCCCCCGTCGCCTGGGTGTCGACGCAAGTCGCCGGGCCGCCAAGGCCCGAACCGATCATCAGCCGGGCGCATTGCTCCGGATTCGGCGAGAGGACCGTATCGGGCATTCCGAGAGGCGCGGTGATGTGGCTGCGCAGCAATTGGGAATAGGGCGCGCCCCCCGCCGCGCCGACGGCATCGGCCAGGAGGTCGAACCCGACATTCGAGTAGGACGTGACGGTGCCGGGAGCCCAAGGCAGCGTGTATCGGCCGAGCCAGGACCAGCGCTCGTCGCGGGTCGGCCAGGCGCGAGGGTTCATGCCTTCGGGAGCGTGTCCCATCTCGCGCGGCAGGGCGCCGGAATAGGTCGCCAGATCGAGGAGGGTGATGGGCCGCCCTTCGAAGGCGGGAACCTTCGCCTCGGGCGCGAAGCCCTGCAGCGGATCGGTGAGAGAGAGTTTTCTCTCCGTGGCGAGGGAGGCCAGCACCTCCGTGGTGAAGACCTTGGTGATGGAGTTGAGCCGCACCAGGCTCGTTCCATCGGGCGTGATGCCGTTGCCCTTCTCGGTCTCGCCGTAGCCGCGGATGAATGTCCCGTCCCCGCGCACGACCACCAGGATCATGCCGGGCGCGCCGGATTCGAGGAACAGGACCTCGCCGGTCAAGTCCGTCGCCGCCGCGATCACCGGATCCTCAGCGCTGGATGCTGGTGCCGCGACCGCGAGGGACAGGGCGAGGAAAACGAATCGCTTGATCACAGCGCAGCTCCGATTGCGCGCCTGATGGTACATGTTTTACCCGCAGCGCGAGCTTTTAATTCCACCCTGGGAGCAGCCAAAATTACTGGTGATCGTCACTCGCTTTGGCCTTATATTTTAAAAGGAGGAGGACTGACAACTAATGGGTCGTTGAGATTGGGCGTCATTATTTATCGATTGGTAAGTTTAGATGCATCTTGAGCTGTAGTATCCGTTCTTTCGTCATTTGTTCGGCTTCGGCGGCGTAAAGCATTGGCGACATTGAGCCGTGGGGTTGCTCTTTAATTCCTGAAACCAATTCACAATGTGCATTTCTGTAATCAATCCATTTTTCTTGAGAGCGTTCAAGATCAGAATTTTCTCCTCCATCGATTGCAGTATCTAGGATTTGGCTCATTTCCAAATCTACTTTTTGGTAAGCTTCTTCTGCTGCCGTAGTCATCTCTAACTGTGTTATAGGTATATCTCCATACAGTATGGTATACAAAGAAAAGTCTAAAGCCGTTGCAATTCTATTTGCGGAATTCAAAAAATCTTCTATTCATCATCGCTGGCCGGAAAAACTTCAGGAACTTCGTGAACAATAACATGGCGTACTTTAAAAAGCTTCTCCATTACTTTATAGTCATTATCTACGTCCGTGACAATGTCATCAAAGTGAGCGTTAAATTCCTCATCCAGAAGGCGAACTTTCGCATCCGATAGTAGTGGCTTTAGTTTCTGGTCGAGAATATGTGTTAAATTCGAATCTATTTGGGCCATGTTGTTGTATGGTAAGTTGTGTGAAATTAATTCTCCGATAGTAATCTTGTTTCCTTGTATTGCAGAAACTAGTGGCAAGTCGAATTTGATGCTAATATTCTTTGATAAACTGAGGCCGCGAGTCAAAAAAGGATCGCCGTGATCTATTATCATCGATATCCAATTTCTTGAAAAAACCTCAATAATCGTTGCAATTCGTATTGGTATGTAAGTTCTTAGTATATCTCTGTGTAAAGTTTTTTCCTGCCATGCCTCGTTGAGTTGCCCTAGCTCTTGTATAATCTCTAGAGTAAGAGAGCGGCCCTGACGATCGCGTATTTCTATGATTTCTGAAATAAAATCTCGCATATTTAAAGGCCTGAAATTTTAATATTGGGTAACTCTCTCTGAGTTGAACAAGGCGCGTCTATACGTGATAGTGCCTCACCCACCATCAGCAAAGCCGGCCCGTCGAAGCCCGACGCTTCCACCCGGTCCGCCAGGTCGGCGGCGGTGCCCGTGACCACGGCCTGATTCGGCCGCGTGGCGTTGAAGACGAGGAGGGCGGGGGTCGCCGGTGCCAGACCCTCGGCGGTGGCGCGCTCCAGCAACTCGCGCAGGGTCTTTTTCGGCATGTAGACCACGGTGGTGACGCTCGGATCGGCGAGCGCCCCCCAGTTCAGGTCCGCCGGCAGGGTGCCGCGGCGGTCGTGGCCGGTGACGAATTGCAGGCGTCGCGCCGAGTCGCGGTTGGTCAGCGAGACGCCGAGCGACGCGGCCGCCCCCTGCGCCGCCGAGATGCCCGGCACCACGCTCACGGGGATTCCCGCCTGATGGCAAGCGTCGATTTCCTCGCCGGCCCGGCCGAAGACGAGGGGGTCGCCGGATTTGAGGCGCACCACCTGCTTGCCGGATTTGGCGAGCTGCACCATCAACGCGTTGATGTCGTCCTGGCGGCAGGACGGGCCGTGCCCGGTCTTGCCCACCAGCATGGTGCGCGCCTCGCGGCGGGCATAATCGAGGATCTCGGGCGCCACGAGGTCGTCGTAGAGGATCACGTCGGCGTTGCGGAGCGCCCGCAGGGCCTTCAGCGTCAGGAGCTCGGCATCGCCCGGACCCGAGCCGACGAGCGTCACCGCCCCGCCCTTGGGGGCCACCTCCGTTTGGCCGAGGAGTTCGGCCAGATCCGCCTCGGTGGGAGCCCGGTCCGGCTCGGCGAAGGCGCGGTCCGTGAAGCGCTCCCAGAAGGCGCGGCGGTCGGAGAAGGCGTGGAAACGCGAGGTGACTTCCTCGCGCCAGTCGCGGGCGGCGCCGATCCAGGCCTTGAACCCACGCGGGAGCATGCCCTCGATCCGGGCGCGCACGGTCTGCCCGAAGACCGGGGCCGCGCCCTCCGTGGAGATTCCCACCACCATGGGCGAGCGGTTGACGATGGCGCCGAACTTCACGTCGCAGAGATGCGGCCGGTCGACGGCATTGACGATGGCGCCGGTCGCCCGCGCCGCCGCGACGAAGGCGATGCAATCGGCCTCGTCCTCCATGGCGCCGATGCAAAAGGCCGCGCCCTGGAGGTCGGCGGGCTGCCATTGGCGCTCGTGCAGGGTGACGCTACCGGCGACGATCTCGCTCGGCACCGCGCGCAGCTCGTCGCTGGGTTCGGGTGCGTAGACGTCGACATCGGCCCCGGCGGCGGCGAGCAGCTTCACCTTCCACGGCGCACCGCCATTGGAGCCGGCCAGCACCGCGCGCTTGCCCTGCAGCGGCACGAAGACCGGCAGGACCGCCAGCGGTTCGAGACCGGCATGTCCGGCGCCCTCACGGGCGGCGATTCCGGCGGGTCGGGTTTCCCGGGGCTGGCGGGGCGTGCTCATCGTTTGAAAATGAGCTTATGCGGCGTCGCGCGCAAGCGCCTGCGGCAGCAGCTTGCGGATCTCTGGGATGCACGAGCCGCAATTCGTGCCGGCCTTGCAGGCGGCACCCACCGCCTCGACGCTGTGCGCACCGGCCGCGATGGTGGCGGTGATGACGTCGAGGCCGACCCCGTGACAGGCGCAGACGGTCGGCCCGGCCGACGCCGTCTCGGCCCGGCCGGAGAGCAGGGCGCGCCGGGCGGAGGGTTCGAGGTCGGGGGCGGCGAAATAGGCCTTCTCGGATTCCCAGCCCGGCTTCGCGTCGCCGGGGGCCAGGGCGAGGCAGGCGACGAGACGCTCCCCGTCATAGGCGGCGAAGCGGTAGCGGCCACGGGCGTGGTCGGCATATTCGGCGATCTCGAGGCCCTGGAACATTCCCCGCAGCATCAGCGCGACTTCGCGCGACGATTCCTGCGTGGCGAAGTGGAGGCCGGACCCGCCCTGGATCGTGGCCCGCGCCCACCACCAGCCGGCGGGAAGCGACCGCTGCTCGCGGGTCAGCAGGAAGCCGCGGCTGCGATAGACGGCCGGAGCGATGGTGGCCGGCGTCGCCTTCAACTCGGGCTGGCCGGAGACCGGATCGGGGATGCCGCGTGCGAGGGCGCCGACGCGCCCCTCCGACGCGGTGGCCCCGCTCCAGTGGAAAGCCGCGAAGAGGTCGCCCCGGCGCATCCCCTCCCCCACCATCACCTCCAGCACCGCCGCGCCATGCGCGGTGGAGACCGTGGCGA
The DNA here is from genome assembly GCA_902712845.1 of Methylobacterium bullatum. Taxonomy (NCBI): domain Bacteria; kingdom Pseudomonadati; phylum Pseudomonadota; class Alphaproteobacteria; order Hyphomicrobiales; family Methylobacteriaceae; genus Methylobacterium; species Methylobacterium bullatum. The sequence continues at coordinate 3,264,931 of LR743504.1, read as the reverse complement.
GGCCGCCATGGCTCACGCCCATCGCCGCCGCGTCGTCGGGATGGATCTCGACGAAGGGCACGTCGCGATGAGCCGAGAGGCGCTGGCTCTTCCCCGTGCGGGTCATCGTATGCCAGTGGTCGCGCACGCGGCCGGTATTGAGCACGAAGGGGAAGTCCTCGCTCACCGCCTGGGCCAGGGCCGGGGGCTGTACGGCGACGAAGCGGGCGCGCTTGTCGAAGGTGAAGAACTGTCCGTCGGCGAAGAGGCGCTGCTTGCCGTCCTTGGACGCGCGCTTCGTCAGCGGCCATTGCAGCGGCTTCGCGCCGGCATAGGCCGCGTCCGAGATATCGCTCACCGCGCCGATGTCGAAATCGCGGGTGCCGTTGTTCTCGAAGGCCGAGAGCGAGGCATGTTCGCGGAAGATCGCGGCGGCGTTCGGGTAGGCGAAGGCCTCGCCGTGGCCGAGGCGCTTGGCGACATCGCTGATGATCGCCCAATCGGCCCGCGCCTCGCCGGGAGCTTTCAGGAAGCTGCGCTGGCGCGAGATGCGCCGCTCGGAATTGGTGACGGTTCCGTCTTTCTCGCCCCAGGCCTGGGCCGGGAGCAGCACGGTCTTCCGGCCCGTCGCCATGGCGGTGTCGCTGTCGGCGACAGCCTCGGACACGACGTAGAGGTCGAGCCCCTTGATCGCTTCGCGGATCGCGTCGGCGCGGGGCATCGACACGACGGGGTTGGTGCCCATCACCCAGAGGGCCTTGATCTTGCCGCGCTCCACCGCCTCGAACAGGGCGACGGCTTTCATGCCCTCGCCGGTGATGATGTTGGGCGCCGACCAGAACCGGCGGACGCGGTCCACCTCCTCGGGGGCGAAATGCATGTGGGCGGCCAGCATGTTGGCGAGGCCGCCGACCTCGCGCCCGCCCATGGCGTTGGGCTGGCCGGTGAGGGAGAACGGCCCCGCGCCGGTCTTGCCGATGCGGCCGGTGGCCAGGTGGCAGTTGATGATGGCGTTGCCCTTGTCGGTCCCCTGCGCCGACTGGTTCACCCCTTGCGAGAAGGCGGTGACGACGCGCTTCGTGCGGGTGAACAGCGCGAAGAAGGCGCCGACATCCGCCTCCGGAAGGCCGGTGGCGGCGGCCGTCGCGGCAATGTTCGGCGCGATCGCGCGCGCGCGTTCGAGCGCCCCCTCGAAGCCCGTCGTGTGGTCGAGGACGAAGCGGTAATCGAGGGCGCCCGCGCTCGCGAGATGCACGAGGAGGCCGGAGAACAGGGCGGTGTCGGTGCCCGGCTTGAGACCGAGGAAGAGGTCGGCCTCCTCCCCCGTCTGGGTCCGGCGCGGGTCGATCACCACCAGCTTGGTGCCGCGCTTGGCGCGGGCATCGACCATGCGGCGGAACAGGATCGGGTGGCACCAGGCGGTGTTGGATCCCACCAGCACGATCACGTCGGCCTCGTCGAGATCCTCGTAGCAGCCCGGCACCGTGTCGGAGCCGAAGGCGCGACGGTGGGCCGCCACCGCGCTCGACATGCAGAGGCGCGAATTGGTGTCCACATGCGGCGTGCCGAGGAAGCCCTTCGCCAGCTTGTTGGCGACGTAGTAATCCTCGGTGAGGAGTTGCCCCGAGAGATAGAAGGCGATCGAATCCGGGCCGTGCTGCTCGGCGACCTTGCGCAACCCGCCGGCCACGGTGCCGAGGGCCGATTCCCAGCTCGCGCGCACCCCGTCGACGACGGGATGCAGCAGGCGGTTGTCGAGGGACAAGGTCTCTCCGAGGGCCGAACCCTTCGAGCAGAGGCGGCCGAAATTGGCCGGATGCTCGGTATCGCCGGCAATCCCCGCCCCGCCTGCCCCGTCCGGGGTGGCGAGCACGCCGCAGCCGACGCCGCAATACGGGCAGGTGGTCTTCACGGCGGCGGCGGGTGCCTGGACGTGCGCGTTCATGGCGAAATCCTCGGCGGGTTCCAGGGTTCGAAGGGCAGCAAGAGTCGGGCCGGATCGCGAGGCCGAACCCTTCTCCGCAGAGCGGAACAATTCACGATGAGGCGCACCGTCATTCCGGGGCGCCGAAGGCGAGCCCGGAAGCCAGACGCACTAGCGGTGCCGGACTTTGCATCGCCTGTGGTTCTGGATCCCGGGCTCCGCTGCGCGGCCCCGGGATGACGGGGTGATGTCAGAGGCCTCCCCATGAGCGGACAGGCATCTGCGAGAGCCCTGCCCAGAGAGCCCTGCCCAGAGAGCCTTGCCCGATGAGGCGGGGGGGCGTTTTTAGTACACGTCGGCCTGATACCGCCCGGTCTTCTTGAGATGGGCGAGGTAGGCCACGGCCTCGTCGGGATTCTTGCCGCCATGGGTCCCGGCGACGTCGATGATCGCCCGCTCCACATCCTTGGCCATGCGCTTGGCATCGCCGCAGACATAGAAATGGGCGCCGCCCTCGAGCCATTTCCATAGGTCTGCGCCGTTCTCGCGCATGCGATCCTGCACATAGGTCTTCTCGGTCCCGTCCCGCGACCAGGCGAGGGACAGGCGGGTGAGCACCTTCCCGTCCTTCAGCGCGTTCAGCTCGTCCTTGTAGAAGAAGTCGCTGGCCTGGCGCTGGTGGCCGTAGAACAGCCAGTTGCGTCCTGGCGCCTGGGTCGCGGCGCGCTCGCGCAGGAAGGCGCGGAACGGTGCGATGCCGGTGCCCGGCCCGCACATGATGACGTCCTTCGACAGATCCTCCGGCAGGGCGAAGCCGTGCGCCTTCTGCAGATAGACCTTGACCGTCGTCTTCTCGGCAATGCGTTCGCCGAGATGGGTCGAGGCGACGCCCAGACGCAGCCGCGAGCGGTGGTTGTAGCGCACCGCGTCGACGGTGAGCGAAACCCGGCCCGGATCGGCCTTGGGTGAGGAAGAGATCGAGTAGAGCCGCGGCTGCAGCTCGTCGAGGGCTTCCAGGAATACCTCCGCGTCGGGCCGGGCGCCGGGAAACTTGTGAAGCGCGCCGAGCACGTCGAGATAGGCGGCGTCGCCGTCCGGATCCTCGCCCGCCGAGAGCGCCCGCGCCTTCTTGCGCGCCTCCCCCGAGGTGAGGAGGGAGAGGAGCTGGTAGAGCCCGTCGGGCGCGGCGCCCAGGGAGTAATCCTTGATCAGCCGGTTTCGCAGGGTCTGGCCGCCGATCATGCGCTCGGGCCGGGTGCCGAGTTCGGCGATCACCGCATCCACCAGGGCCGGCGGGTTCGAGGGGAACAGGCCGAGGGAATCGCCGACCACGTACTCGATGGGCGTGCCCGTGAGGTCGATCTCGATATGCCAGGTCTCCTTCTCGCCGCCCGGCTCGTTGAGGCGGGTGCGGGACAGGAACACGGCCTCCACCGGGTTCTCGCGGCAATAGCCGAGCGGTCCGAGGGGCGCCTCGGCCTTGGCCTCGCCCTCCCCCGCTTCGGCCGCCTTCGCCCCGCCGCCGCTCGCGCCGAATTCCTCGTCCAGCTTCTTGAGCATGCGGAGGGTCTCCTTGCCCCCCGGCTGGCACAGGTTCAGGCGCTCCTCCTTCTTCAGGAACAGGGCGTTGGCGTAATCCGCGCAATTGTAGCCGCACTGGCCGCAATCCTGCTGGGCCATGGCGGCCATCAGCTTCTGCGGCTCTGGCCGCTCCTTGGCGAGCTCCATCCGGTCGGGCAGCGGCATCGACGGGTCGTGCCAGGGGGCGTCGTCGTTGTCGGCGAGTTTCGGCCCGCCGCCCGTGTCGCCGGGGGCGAGGGCCGTCGCCCCTTCCACGGCGGGGCCGAGCAGGGCGGCGAAATAGCCGGACAGCCAGGAACGCTGATCCGGGTTGAACGGGGCGTTCTCGGGGATGAGAACGAGCGGGGGGATGACGTGCTCGCTCATGCTGCGGCCTTCAGGACGGGTTGATCTTCGGCGAGGCTGCGGAGGCTCTCCGGGCCGGTGCGTGCGGTGAAGGCCTGGAAGCTCTCGGCCTGGCTCTCGCGGCGGGCGAGGTAGCTGCGCAGCAGCGCCTCGATCCGGGACGGACAATCCTCCGCCTTCACCGCCTTCCAGATCTCGGTGCCGATCTTCGGGCTGTCGCCGAAGCCGCCGCCGACGACGATGTCGTAGCCCTCGACGGTGTCGCCCTCCTCCGAGACGACGACCTTGGCGCCGATGAGGCCGATATCGCCGATGTAATGTTGGGCGCAGCTATGGTGGCAGCCGGTGACGTGCACGTTCACGGGCACGTCGAGTTCCGGCAGGTGGGCCTCCATGTAATCGGCGATGACGAGGGCGTGGCCCTTCGTGTCCGAGGCGGCGAACTTGCAGCCCTTGTTGCCGGTGCAGGCGACGAGGCCGGCGCGGATGCTGGAGGCTTCCGTGGTGAGGCCGAGCGCTGCCACGCGGGCCTGGACCTCGGCCACCTTGGCATCGGGGACGCCGGAGAACAGGAAGTTCTGCCACACCGTCATGCGGATGGCGCCGTCGCCGCATTCCGACGAGATCTTTGCCAATTCCCGCATCTGGTCGGAGGTCATCTTGCCGACGGGCAGGATCACGCCGATCCAGTTCAGGCCCGGCTGGACCTGCTTGTGGACGCCCACATGGGAGAAGCGGTCCATGGGCCCACGCGGGGCGAGATGGACCGGGTCGACCCGGTCGAGCTTGTATCCGAGCTCGTCTTCCACGGCGGCGAGGTACTTGTCGAAGCCCCAGGCATCGAGGACGTATTTCATCCGGCTCTTGTTGCGGTTGGTCCGGTCGCCGTTCTTGATGAAGACCCGTAGGATCGCGTCGGCGACCTTGTTGCAGGCCTCGGGCTTCAGCACCACGCCGGTGTCGCGGGCGAGATCGCGGTGGCCGGAGATGCCGCCGAGCACGAGGCGCATCCAGATGTCGGGCTCCACGGCAGCGCCGTTGAGGACCTTCACCGCCTGGAAGCCGATGTCGTTGGTCTCCTCCAGCACCGGCATCACGCCGCCGCCGTCGAAGGCGACGTTGAACTTGCGCGGCAGGCCGTAGAGCGAGCGGTCGTTGATGATCCAGTTGTGCCAGGACTTGGCCAGGGGCCGGGTGTCGAGGAGTTCCTGGGCGTCGATCCCGGCCACCGGCGAGCCGGTGACGTTGCGGATGTTGTCCGCGCCCGAGCCGCGCGCGGTGAGGCCGAGATCGATCAGCCCATCGAGGAAGGGCTGGCCATGCTCCGCCGTGATCTCGCGGACCTGCAGGTTGGCGCGGGTGGTGACGTGGCTGTAGCCGCCGCCATGGGCATCGGCGAGGTCCGCGATGCCGGCGAACTGCCAATGCTGCAGGATGCCGTTGGGGATGCGCAGGCGGCACATGAAGTCGCCGCTGGCCGGGGCGAGCCAGAACAGGCCGTGATAGCGCCAGCGGAAATTGTCCTCCGGCTTCGGGGCCTTGCCGGTGGCGGCCTCGGCGATGAGGCGGTTATGGCCGTCGAACGGGTTCTCCGCCCGCTTCCACTTCTCCTGGTCGCAGAGCTTGCCGCCGGCCTTCACCGTGGCGTCCTGGGCCTTGATGTGGATGGCGTCCGGCCCGGTGGGCTCGGAGGGCGCGGCGGCACCCTGCCCGAGGGCGAGGCCGCCGGTGAGACGGGCGGCGGCGATGCCCGAGGCGAAGCCTTCGAGGTAGCGCTTCTGCTCGGCGTTGAAATCGTCGGCCATGGAAGCCTCCATCATGCTGCCAGGGATTGGGAATCGGGGGCGTGGACGCGCCCGAACATCAGGTCGTCGCGGTGGTCGGCGATGGGTTCGCCGGTGCGGATCAGCGTCTTGCACCAGCCCTGTTCGGCGATGTCGCCGACGAAGACGGCGCCGAGGAGCTTGCCGTCGCTGATGATCAGCTTGCGGTAGAGGCCGAGGCCGGGGTCCGACATCACCACCGTCTCGGCATGGTCGGGCGCTTCGATCTCCCCGGCCGAGAAGACCGGTAGGCCCGAGACCTTGAGGCTGGTGGCCAGCGAGGTGCCGAGATAGGCGGCCTCCTCGCCGACGAGGTGGCGGCTCAGCACTTCGGCCTGGTCGTAGGCGGGCTCGACGAGGCCGTAGACCATGCCGCGATGCTCGGCGCATTCGCCCAGCGCAAAGATGCGCGGATCGGAACTCGTCATCCGGTCGTCCACCTTGATGCCACGCCCGACTTCGAGCCCGGCCCCTTGGGCGAGGACGGCATTGGGGCGTACCCCCACCGACATCACCACGAGGTCGGCCGGCAGCACGGTGCCGTCCGACAGGACGAGGCGCTCCACCCGGCCGTCACCCTCCACATGGGCGGTATCGGCCTTGAGGAGAACGCGGACGCCGCGGGATTCCATGGCGCGCTTCACCAGTCCGGCGGCGTGGTGATCGAGCTGGCGCTCCATCAGCCGGTCCATGACGTGGAGCAGGGTCGTGTCGACCCCGAGCCGCGCGAGGCCGACGGCGGCTTCCAGCCCGAGCAGGCCGCCGCCGATGACGATGGCCTTGGCGCCGGTGACCGCCGCTTTCCGGATCGCCGCCACATCGGCGAGATCGCGAAACGTGATGATGCCGGGCAGGTCCATGCCGGGCTTCGGCAGCCGGATCGGCAGGGAGCCGACCGCGAGGACCAGCTTGTCGAAGGGCAGGACATGGGTCTCGCCGACGATGACGAGGGCGTTTTCCCGGTCGACCTGCGTCACCGGCGCTCCGGTGATGAGGCGGATGCCATGCGCCTCGTACCAGTCGAGGCCACGGAAGGCGCAGGCGGCCTCGTCCACCTCGCCGCCGAGCAGCGACGAGAGCAGGACGCGGTTATAGGCCGCCTGCGGCTCGGCACCGACGACGGTGACGTCGTACCGGCCGGGCGCGCGCTCGGTCAGCCGCTCCAGAAAGCGCAACGACGCCATGCCGTTGCCGATCACCACCAGACGCTCCTTCATGGCCTGCGTCCGATCCTCACGCCGCCATGGCGGGTTTGGCGTGGCGGGCATAGAGGAACTCGAGCACTGCGGCGCGGGCATGGGTGTAGGTCGCGTCCTCCACCAGATCGAGGCGGCGGCGGGGACGCTCGAGATCGACCTTCAGGATCTCGCCGACCGTGGCCGAGGGGCCGTTGGTCATCATCACGATGCGGTCCGAGAGCAGCACCGCCTCGTCGACATCGTGGGTGATCATGATGACGGCGTTCTTCAGCCGCGCATGGATGTCCATGAGCGAGTCCTGCAGATGGGCGCGGGTGAGCGCGTCCAGCGCCCCGAACGGCTCGTCGAGGAGGAGCACCTTCGGCTCCATGGCGAGCGCGCGGGCGATGCCGACGCGCTGCTTCATGCCGCCCGAGATCTCGTTGGGGCGACGGTCGGCGGCATGGGTCATGTTCACGAGGGCGAGGTTGTGGTCGATCCACTCGGACCGCTCGGCCTTGGACTTCTTGCCCTTGAGCACCTTCTCGACGGCCAGCGCCACGTTCTCGCGCACGGTCAGCCAGGGCAGCAGGGAATGGTTCTGGAACACCACGGCGCGGTCCGGGCCGGGGCTGTTCACCTCCTTCTCTTCCAGGAGGACGCCCCCGGTGGAGGCCTTGAGCAGCCCGGCGACGATGTTGAGCACCGTCGACTTGCCGCAGCCGGAATGGCCGATCAGCGAGACGAACTCGCCCTTGTCGATCTTCACGCTCACGTCGCGCAGCACCTCGTTGGTGCGCCCGGAGCGGGTGAAGCTGATGCCGACATTCTCGATGCTGAGATAGCTCATGGGTCTCGTGTCCCTCTGCGAGAGGCGGTCGGGGCACGGCGCGGGGTGAAGCCCCGACGCGCCGCGCGGAGGCGTTCAGGCGGTGGCGCCGCGGGTGACGAGGGTGCCGATGAAGGCCACGAACCGGTCGAGGAAGAACCCGATCACCCCGACATAGACGAGGGCGACGATGATCTCGGAGATGTGCGACGAGTTCCAGGCGTCCCAGATGAAGAAGCCGATACCGACACCGCCGATGAGCATCTCCGCCGCCACGATGGCGAGCCAGGACAGGCCGACCCCGATGCGAAGCCCCGTGAAGATGTAGGGGGCCGCCGAGGGCAGCATGATCTTCACGAAGAATTCGAGTGGGTTGAGCCGCAGCACCGCCGCCACGTTGCGGTAATCCTGCGGGATGTTGCGGATGCCCACCGCCGTGTTGATGATGATCGGCCAGATCGAGGTGATGAAGATCACGAAGATGGCCGAGGGCTGGCCGTCGCGGAACGCCGCGAGGGAGAGCGGCAGCCAGGCCAGCGGCGGGATCGTGCGCAGCACCTGGAAGATCGGGTCGAGGCCGCGCATGGCCCAGTCCGACTGGCCGATGAGGGTGCCCACCATGATGCCCACGATGGTGGCCAGGGCGAAGCCGAAGGCGACGCGCTGGATGCTGGCGTAGATGTGCCAGAACAGGCCCTTGTCGGTGCCGCCATTGTCGTAGAACGGGTGGGCGATGATGTCCCACGCCTCGGTGACGACGCGCGAGGGCGGCGGCAGGCCGGCGGTGGGCCGCGAGCACAGCAGCTCCCAGATCACCAGGAAGGCGATCAGTACCACGACCGGCGGGATCAGGTTGACGGCGATCTGGCGGAACGTCGCCAGGGTCACGAGGGGCTTGCGCGGGGCCTTGGCCGCCGGCTTCGCGGTGGCTCCCGTCACGGCGATGGTGGAGGTGTTGGCCATCACGCGATCCTCTTGATGCCGAGGCTGGACAGGTAGGCGGCGGGATCGGCGGGATCGAAGACCTTCCCGTCGAAGAAGGTCTCCTTGCCGCGCGACGTGGAGCTCGGGATCGCGGTGACGCCCAGCGCCTTCGCGGCGTCGCGCCAGATGTCCTCGCGGTTCACCTTGGCAATGAGCGCCTTGGTGTCCGTCTGCGCGTCGAACTTGCCCCAGCGGATGTCCTCGGTGAGGAACCAGAGGTCGTGGCTCTGGTAGGGGTAGGAGGCGTTGTCGTTCCAGAACTTCATCACGAAGGGGCTGTTCTCGACCACGCGGCCGTCGCCGTAATCGATGGTGCCCTTGATGCGACCGGCGACGTCGCCCACCGGAACGTTCATCCACTGGCGCTTTGCGGCGATGGCGGCGACCTCGTCCTTGTTCTCGGGCTTGTCGCACCATTGTTGCGCCTCCAGCACCGCCATCAGCAGGGCCTTGGTCGCGTTCGGATACTTCTCGGTGAAGGAGGCCCGCATGGCGAAGGCCTTCTCGGGGTGGTCCTTCCAGAGTTCGCCGGTGGTGAGGGCGGTGTAGCCGAGGCCCTGCTGCACGAGCTGCGCGTTCCACGGCTCGCCCACGCAGAAGCAATCCATCGTGCCGACCTTCATGTTCGCCACCATCTGGGGCGGCGGCACGACGATGGTCTCGATGTCCTTGTCGGGGTCGATCCCGCCGGCGGCGAGCCAGTAGCGGATCCAGAGGTCGTGGGTGCCGCCGGGGAAGGTCATGGCCGCCTTCACCGACTTGCCGGCGGCCTTCTTCTTCTCGATCGCCGCCTTGAACACCTTGGAATCAAGCGCGACCTTGGCGTCCAGATATTCCTTGGCCACCGAGACGCACTGGCCGTTGGTGTTGAGCCGGGCCAGGATGTGCATCGGCACCGGAACGTTGTTCTGCGTCACCCGGCCGGCCGAGATCAGGTAGGGCATCGGCGTGAGGATATGCGCGCCGTCGATGCCGTTGCCCTCTGAGCCGAGCACGAGGTTGTCGCGGGTGGTGCCCCAGCTCGCCTGTTTCAGCACCTCCACGTCGGGCATGCCGTGCTTGGCGAAGAACCCCTTTTCCTTGGCGACGAAGAGCGGGCTGGCGTCGGTGAGGGCGATGAAGCCGAGCTTGGCGCCCTTCACCTCGGGTCCGGCCCCCTGCGCGAAGGCGCCGCCGGGCAGCGCAGTGCGCGCCAGGGCTGCCAGCGACAAGGTCGCGGCGGCCCCCTTCAAGAGGCTGCGGCGGCTGTTCTGAAACCCGTCAGTCATGGAAAACTCGATCCCCCGAAGCTTAAGCATTCGACCCGAAGACGAAAAAAAACCGCTGCCCAAACGCAACCGAAGGCAGCCGCGAAAGCGCGCCAGCGGGTTACTTGGGTCAGCGGCTCTGCCGACATTCGCGCCCGTCGCCGTTGACGAGCGGGATAGGCTCAGCAGGTTCCGTGCCAGATGCCATCCAGCCTGTAACGGCTCTAAAGCCGAAGGCGGTTCGGACGGCGCGAGGGGGGCACTCGGCCAAGCGGCGGCGACGGGGGTGCGTTGCACAATCGGGAGGCTTGTCGTGCCGCCAAAAGCGGCGTCCGGTCCCGATCAGCCGCTCAGAGCGGCATCGAACAGGTCCGGGCGGTAGATCGCGCGGGCGGCGGTTCGGAGATCGTCGGAGGCATCGAGCTGTCCGGCGCGTTCCGCCTCACCGATGAACCAATCCGCATGGGCGGGGTCGGGCCGGTGTGCCCGCTCGCCGAACAGGCTGAAATGCGGGTCCCGCCGCCGACGCCCGTCGGAATCGACGACCACGTCCCCCGTGAGCGCTCGCTGGAGGATCGGCGCCGGTACACCCAAGTATCCATCGCGCGAAAGGAGGGAAGCGAGTTCGGCGCTGTTGCCGGGATCGGCGCACCAGCGCCCGGCCCGGTCGAGGGCCCGCACCAGGGGGGCGCAGCGCGGCGCCTCCGATTCCGGCAGGGCCAGAACCTTCTCCGGGCAATCGGGCAGGAGTTCGCTGCCGAGGACCGCGATGCGGCCATACCCCTCCGCCACGGCGACGCTGTTCCAGGGGCTGCCGACGCAGAACCCGTCGATCAGTTCGCGCCGCAGCGCCTCTGCGATCTGCGGCGGCGGGATCACCACGAGGCGCGTCTGTGTGTCGAGGTCGAGGCCGCCGCGCTCGGCGAAGATCCGAAGCTGGTAGGTGTGGCTGGAGAACGGATGCACCGTGCCCAGCGTCAACGGCCTCCCTTCCCGCTCCCGCCGCGTGGCGATGCACGCGAAAGCGGCGGCCACGGTGTCCATCTCGTCGTCCGCGGCCTCCATCGCCTCCCACAGGGGGCGGGACACCGTGATGGCGTTGCCGTTGAGGTTGAGCGCCATCGGCACGCAAAGCCGGGTCTGCGGCCCGCTCAGCCCGAGCGCGCTGGCGATGGCGAGGGGCGCCAGCATATGCGCGCCATCGAGATGGCCCACCGCCAGCTTGTCGCGCAGGGTCGCCCAGGAGGGCTCGCGCACGAGGTCGAGGGTGAGCCCCTCGGCCCGGGCGAAGCCGAGTTCCGCCGCCGCGATCAGACTCGCGGCATCCACGAGGGGGACGTATCCGAGTGCGAGCCTCATCCGAACAGGTCCGCCGTGGTGACGATGGCGCGGGCGATGTCGGCGATCTTGCTCTTCTCGTTCATGGCCTTGCGCCGCATCAGTTTGTAGGCCTCCTCCTCGCTCAGAGAGCGGGCGGCCATGAGGATGCCCTTGGCGCGCTCCACGATTTTCCGGTCGGCGAGTTCGCCCCGCGCCTCCACCAGTTCCCGCTGCAGCCGGGCGAAGGCCTGGAACCGCAGGATGGCGATGTCGAGGATCGACCGGATGCGCTGGGGGTGCAGCCCGTCCACCACATAGGCCGAGATCCCGGCATCCACCGCCGCCTGCATCATCGGCGCGTCCGAGCGGTCGACGAACATCGCCACCGGCCGCTCCACATGGCGGGACAGGCCCGACATCTGTTCGAGGATGTCCCGGCTGGGGCTCTCCAGATGGATCACCACCACGTCGGGATTGAGGGCGGCCACCTGTGCCGGCAGGTCGGCGGTGTCGGGGATGATGACCACATCCGCGATTCCGGCGGCGCGCAGCCCCTCCTCCAGGATCGCGGCGCGGGCGCGGCTAGGATCGATCACGGCGACGGTGAGGGATGGGTCTGTCATCGGAGCCCAATGGGCGGCGGTACGGCCGGTGCCTGCCGGCGGGAGAGGGCAAGACGCATACCGAATGAGCCCCTCGCCGAACAGGCCGTTCGGCGGCACGGATCTACCCAAGACCGGTGGCGCGGAAAAGCAGCGCCACCGATTCATCGTCCCCGGTACGTTTCGATACGTTCGGGAAAGGAAATGGCCCAGCTTCCGCCGCAAACGCGGGCGCTAATGGCGGTGTCGAGGCGCGGGTGAGGTGTTCGGATGGTGGAGTGCCGCATATCGCAGCCTGTCGAGAACGCCCTCGCCTCCGAAGCCGGGACCGGCATGGCGCTTCCCCTGCTGCCGACGATCGTCGTCGCGATGATCGTGTCCGCCGCCTCCTTTCTCTGCCAGACGCCCTCCGCGCCCATTCCCGAGACGCCCGCCAGCACGCGGATCGTCGAGATGGAGAGCCGGACGGTGCAGGCGAGCCCGATCGAGACCGCCGATCTGGGCACGGCCTTCGTCCCGGCCGCTTTCGCCTTTCGCGATCAGTTTCCGCTGCGCGACCTCGTGACCGCGACCGCCAGCGTCGCGCCGCGCCGCGCGACATCCCGCACCGCCGCCGTGAAGCCGTCTCAACGCCGGCCCGATTCCGCGCGGTCCGAAATGGCGAAGACCGAAGCCGCGAGACCTGACGCCAACCGGGTCCCGTCGGTGGTCGCCGCGAGGGCCGCCGTCTCGCCCGAGCCGTTCCGGGTCGAGGCCGAGGCGGACGAGGAGCTCATTCCCCATCTCGCCCTGCCCTTCGCGCCGGCGATCTCCGCGATCACCCGTGCCGGCAGCTTCGTCGGCACCCAGAGCGCGGCGGTGGGCGCCGAGGCCATGGCCCTCGGCAATGTCGTGACCGGGCTCGTCGACCGCCTGCCGTTGCGGCCCTGATCGCACCGCCGCGCGGATCACGCGCGGTTTCGGGCCGGTCCGGTCTTTCTTTCAGAGCTTTGCCGCTGGATTCTCCCCCTGTCGGGGACTAGGTGAGCCTTCGTCGACGAGACGGGCGCGACGACCGCATTGCCGCGGGGGCCCGGCGGCAAGGATGGGCATGGCGGGACGGATCGAGGATTACGCGCTGGTCGGCGATGGCCGCACCGCTGCGCTCATCGGGCGTGACGGCAGCATCGACTGGCTCTGCTGGCCCCGCTTCGATTCCGCCGCCTGTTTCGCCTCCCTCCTCGGCACCGAGGAGCACGGGTTCTGGAAACTGTCCCCGGCGGACGGCGCCGCCACGATCTCGCGCCGTTACCGCGAAGGCAGCCTCGTCCTCGAGACGCGCTATGTGACCTCCGCAGGCGAGGCCAGGGTGATCGACTACATGCCGGCCAACGATGGCTCGCACATGGTGCGCATCGTCGAAGGCCTGTCCGGCTCGGTTGACATGCGCATGGTCCTGGCGGTGCGCTTCGATTACGGGCTCGCGGTGCCGTGGGTGTCTCACAACGAACTTGGTGACCTGCGGGCGATTTCCGGCCCCCATAAGGTGGTCCTGCGCACCCGCGCACCCCTCGATGGGGTCGGCCAGACCACGGTCTCGGACTTCACCGTGGCGGAGGGCGAGAGCCTGTCGTTCTGCCTGAGCTACGGCCCCTCGCACGAGGACGACCCGCCTCCGATCGAGCCACGCAAGGTGCTGTTCCAGACCGACCGCTACTGGCGCGACTGGTCGAGCCGCTGCGCGTCCGGCACGCCCTGGGACGCGATCCTCAAGCGCTCGCTGCTGACGCTCAAGGCGCTGATCTACACGCCGACGGGCGGGATCGTGGCCGCGCCCACCACCTCCCTGCCCGAGGAGCTCGGCGGCGTGCGCAACTGGGATTACCGGTTCTGCTGGCTGCGGGATTCGACCTTCACCCTTATCGCACTGATGGATGGCGGCTTTCTCGACGAGGCGCGGGCCTGGCGCGACTGGCTGATCCGCGCCGTCGCCGGCAATCCGGAACAGGCCCACATCCTCTACGGCATCGCCGGGGAGCGTCTCCTGCCCGAGATCGAACTCGACTGGCTTCCCGGCTACGAGGGGTCGAAGCCGGTGCGGATCGGCAATGCCGCGGTCGACCAGTTCCAGCTCGACGTCTACGGCGAGATCTTCGACGCACTCTACCAGGCCCGCCAGCGCGGCCTGCTCGGCGATGCCGATGGCTGGCGGGTGGGCCTCGCCCTGCTGGAGCATCTGGAGAAGGTCTGGAGCGAGCCCGACGAGGGCATCTGGGAGGTGCGCGGCGGGCGCCGCCACTTCGTCCATTCCAAGGTCATGGCCTGGGTCGCCTTCGACCGGGCCATCCGCTCCTTCGAGATGGGCGACGGGCCGCCCGCCCCCGTGGATCGCTGGCGCGCGATCCGCGACCATATCCACGAGGAGGTCTGCGAGAAGGGGTTCGACAAGGAGCTGAACAGCTTCGTCCAGTATTACGGGGCCAAGACCCTCGATGCGAGCCTGCTCCTCATCGCCCATATGGGCTTCCTGCCCCAGGACGATCCTCGTGTCGTCGGCACGGTGGAGGCCATCGGCAAACACCTGATGCGCGACGGATTCGTGCTGCGCTACGACACCGAGGATGACAATACCGATGGTCTGCCCGGCGGCGAGGGGGCTTTCCTGCCCTGTAGCTTCTGGTACGCCGACAATCTCATCGGCCTCGACCGCTGCCACGAGGCGCGGGAGCTGATCGAACGCCTCATCGGCGTCTGCAACGATGTCGGGCTCGTGGCGGAGGAATACGACGTGGGAGCCAAGCGCCTTGTGGGCAATTTCCCCCAGGCGTTCAGTCACGTCACGTTGGTGAACACGATTTTGAACTATAGCCGTGCCAGCGGGCCGGCGCGGGAGCGCAGCGAGAAATCCGCCCTCGCCCGGGCCACATCGCCAAACCGGGCGAGTTCTCCCGGCCAGGCGCGTTCTCCCAGCCAGGGTGGCGCAAATCTAGAAGGCGCCGCGGCCCAGCACAGCTGATCGCCGCAGCCCCGTAAAGAGTAGGAAGACGAGACCATGAGCGGAGCCGAGACCAAGCCGAAGGGCGACCTGAGCGAGATCGACAAGCTCTCCATCGACACCCTGCGCACCCTGGCGATCGACGCGGTGCAGAAGGCGAATTCCGGCCATGCCGGCGCGCCGATGGCGCTGGCGCCCGTGGCCTACACCCTATGGAACCGCTACCTGCGCTACGACCCGGCGCATCCGCATTGGCCCAACCGCGATCGTTTCGTGCTTTCGGCCGGTCATGCCTCGATGCTGCTCTACGGGTTGCTGCATCTCGCCGGGGTCGCCCAGACCGATGGCGGCAACGAGCCGGCCGTCTCCATCGAGGACATCAAGAACTTCCGCCAGCTCGACAGCAAGACGCCGGGCCACCCGGAATACCATTTCACCACCGGCGTCGAGACCACGACCGGGCCCCTCGGCCAGGGCGTCGCCAATTCCGTCGGCATGGCGATGGGCGGCCGCTTCCTCGGCGAGACCCTGAACCGGCCAGACCTGCCGCTGTTCGACTTCAACGTCTACGCGATCTGCTCGGATGGCGACCTGATGGAGGGCGTGGCCGCCGAGGCCGCCTCCATCGCCGGGCATCTGCGCCTGTCGAACCTGTGCTGGATCTACGACAACAACACGATCACCATCGAGGGGCACACCGAGCTCGCCTTCTCCGAAGAGGTGGCGACGCGCTTCCTCAGCTATGGCTGGCAGGTGTTGCGGGTGGCCGACGCCAACGACGTCCACGCCGTCTCCGCCGCCCTGGAGACCTTCCTCCAGTCCGGCGACCGCCCGACCCTGATCGTGGTCAACTCGATCATCGGCTATGGCGCCCCGAACAAGCAGAACACCTCGAAGGCGCATTCGGACGCGCTCGGCGTCGACGAGGTCAAGGCCGCGAAGCGAGCCTATGGCTGGCCCCAGGACGCCCAGTTCCTGGTGCCGGACGGGGTCAGGGAGAACTTCCAGGCCGGGATCGGCGAGCGCGGCGCTACGCTCTACGCCGATTGGGAGCGGTTCATGGCCGAGGCCAAGTCCGCCGAGCCGGCCCTGGCCGAAGAGATCGACGCCCTCCTCACGGGTCGCCTGCCCGACGGCTGGGACAAGGACATCCCGGTCTTCGAGGCGGATGCCAAGGGCATGGCTACCCGCGAATCCTCCGGCAAGGTGCTGAACGCCATCGCCAAGAACGTGCCCCACCTGCTCGGCGGCTCGGCGGATCTCGCGCCCTCCAACAAGACCAAGCTCGAATTCGAGGGAGCCGGTACCCTCTCGCCCTTCGAGCCGGGTGGCCGCAACATCCATTTCGGCGTGCGCGAACACGCCATGGGGTCGATCGTCAACGGTCTGGGTCTCGTCGGCCTCAGGGCCTACGGCGCGACCTTCCTGGTCTTCGCCGACTACATGCGTCCACCCATCCGCCTCGCCGCGCTGATGGAACTGCCGGTCTTCCACGTCTTCACGCACGATTCGATCGGCGTCGGCGAGGACGGCCCCACCCACCAGCCGGTGGAACAGCTGCTGACGCTCCGCGCCATTCCGGGCCTCATCACGCTCCGCCCGGCGGATGCCAACGAGGTGGGGGAAGCCTATCGGGTCATCATGGGACTGAAGGACCAGCCGGCGGTGCTGGCTCTCTCCCGGCAGCCGCTGCCGACCATGGACCGCTCGACCTATGCCAGTGCCGCCGGCACCGCCAAGGGTGCCTACGTGCTCGCCGACAGCGAGGGCACGCCCGACGTGATCCTCATCGGCACCGGATCGGAGGTGCAACTCTGCGTCTCCGCTTACGAGGCCCTGAAGGCCGAAGGCATCAAGGCCCGCGTGGTCTCGATGCCGTCCTGGGAGCTGTTCGAGCGCCAGGACGAGGCCTACCGCAACAGTGTCCTGATCCCCGACGTCCTGGCCCGCGTCGCCGTCGAGCAGGGCTCGGTGATCGGCTGGGACCGCTATTCCGGCTCGTCCGGGACGATCATCGGCATGCACACGTTCGGCTCGTCGGCGCCGATCAAGGACCTGCAGGCCAAGTTCGGCTTCACTCCCGAGAAGGTGGCGCAGGCCGCCCGCGACCAGATAGCACGGCACAAGAAGTAGGGTTCGGAGGTTCCCTGCGGGACGAGGCGGTCGGGGTATCCCCCCGAACCACCTCATCCTGAGGCGCCGGAGCGTAGCGGAGGCCTCGAAGGAGGCGTCCAGTTCGCGCATCGGTCCCTGGAGGCCTCCTTCGAGGCCCGCTGACGCGGGCACCTCAGGATGAGGTCCATACTTGGTGAGATGACGCCGCCCGTTCCCGAGCGGCACGACGACCACGACGAGGAGTTTTCGCATGA
Organism: Methylobacterium bullatum; assembly: GCA_902712845.1. Lineage (NCBI taxonomy): Bacteria > Pseudomonadati > Pseudomonadota > Alphaproteobacteria > Hyphomicrobiales > Methylobacteriaceae > Methylobacterium > Methylobacterium bullatum. Next base: position 3,247,776 of record LR743504.1, on the reverse strand, counting down.
ACCCGCTCAAGGCTCTCTTCCCGGAACAGGGCCAGGCCGTGTGGCTCGACTTCGTCGCCCGCGGCTTCATCGCGGACGGGCGCCTGAAGACGCTGGTGGACGAGGACGGCCTGCGGGGCGTGACCTCGAATCCGTCGATCTTCGAGAAGGCGATCGGCGATTCCACGGAATATGACGGGGCGCTGAAGGAGGTCATGGATGCGGGCGACGCCCGCGTCATCGATCTTTACGAAGGCTGCGCCATCGCCGACATCCAGGCGGCGGCCGACGTGCTGCGCCCCGTCTACGAGGCGAGCGACGGCGCCGACGGCTATGTCAGCCTCGAAGTCTCGCCCTACCTCGCCCTCTCGACGGAGGATACGCTCGAGGAGGCCCGCCGCCTGCACAAGACGGTCGCCCGCGACAACCTGATGGTGAAGGTGCCCGCCACCCCGGCCGGCATCCCGGCGATCCGGGCGCTGACCGCCGACGGGATCAGCATCAACGTCACCCTGCTCTTCGGCCAGGATGCCTACGAGGAGGTGGCCCGCGCCTTCATCGCCGGCCTCGAAGAGTTCGGCGCCAAGGGCGGCGACGTCTCGAAGGTCGCCAGCGTGGCGAGCTTCTTCATCAGCCGTATCGACGTCGCCGTGGACAAGGCCCTCGACGCGAAGATCGCGGAAGCCAACGATCCCGACGAGAAGGCGGAACTGGAAGCCCTCAAGGGCAAGGTCGCCATCGCCAACGCCAAGCTCGCCTACCAGCGCTACAAGCGCATCTTCGCCGAGCCGACATGGCAGGCGCTCGCGCAGAAGGGCGCCAAGGCGCAGCGCCTGCTCTGGGCTTCCACGGGGACCAAGAACAAGGCTTACTCCGATGTGCTCTATGTCGAGGAGCTGATCGGGCCGGATACGGTCAACACCATGCCGCCGGTCACGATGGACGCGTTCCGCGACCACGGCACGGTCAAGCCCGCCATCGAGGAGAATGTCGGTGACGCCGAGGCCGTGATGGCCCGTCTGGCCAGGGCCGGCATCGATATCGGGGCGGTGGCCAAGCAGCTCGTGGAGGAAGGCGTCCAGCTCTTCATCGACGCCGCCGACAAGCTCCTCGGTGCGGTGGCGGGCAAGCGCGCCGATTTCCTCGGCGCCAAGCTCGACGGCCAGACCCTCATCCTCGGCGATGCCATCGGCGCCGAGGCGAAGAAGGCCGTCGAATCCTGGCGCGCCTCGGGCTCGATCCGCCGGCTCTGGGCGCACGACAAGACGGTCTGGTCGAATGCCGACGAGGACCAGTGGCTCGGCTGGCTCCGCATCGTCGAGGACGAACTCGCCCGCGTCTCCGAATACCAGGCCTTCGCCGAGGATGTCCGCCAGACCGGCTTCTCCGACGTGGTCGTCCTCGGCATGGGCGGGTCGAGCCTCGGCCCGGAAGTGCTGGCCGAGACGTACGGTAGCCGCGACGGTTTCCCGACGCTGCGCATCCTCGATTCCACCGATCCCGATCAGGTCCGTGCCGTGGAAAGCGCGGTGAACCTCGAGACGACCCTGTTCATCGTCGCCTCGAAATCCGGCTCCACCCTCGAGCCCAACGTCTTCCGCGACTATTTCCTCGGCCGCATGAAGGCGCTGGTCGGCGAGCGGGCCGGTGCGCATTTCGTGGCCGTCACCGATCCCGGCTCGGCCATGGAGGCGGCGGCCAAGGCCGACAATTTCCGCCGGATCTTCTACGGGGTGAAGCAGATCGGCGGGCGCTATTCGGTGCTCTCGGCCTTCGGGCTGGTCCCGGCGGCGGCGTCCGGCATCGACGTGAAGCAGTTCCTCGACACGGCGCGGACCATGGTCCGCTCCTGCGGCCCGGCCGTGCCGCCCGCCCAGAATCCCGGCGTTCTGCTGGGCACCGCCATGGCGGCAGCGGCACTCCATGACGGTCGTGACAAGGTGACGTTCATCGCCTCCCCCGGCATCGACACGTTCGGGGCCTGGGCAGAGCAGCTCATCGCCGAATCCACCGGCAAGGACGGCCGGGGTCTCATCCCCATCGACGGCGAGCCGGTGGGCGTGCCGGCGGTCTATGGCCGCGACCGCTTCTTCGTCTACCTGCGCCTCGACAACCGGGCGGACGCGCAGCAGGACGAGGCCGTGCGCAGCCTGGAGCGCGAAGGCCATCCTGTTGTCCACATCACCATGGTGAACGAGGAGCAGCTGCCACAGGAATTCTTCCGCTTCGAGATGGCCACCGCCGTCGCCGGCGCCCTGCTCGGCATCAATCCGTTCGACCAGCCGGACGTGGAAGCGAGCAAGATCGAGACGAAGAAGCTGTTCGATGCCGCCGAGAAGAGCGGTTCGCTGCCATCCGAAACGCCGCTCGTCGAAGACGAGACCATCGCCCTCTACGCCGACCCGGCCAATCCCGGGGCGCTGCCGCAGACGGCGGAAGGGTTCGAGGCGGCCCTGAGAGCTCATCTCGCGCGGATCAAGGACGGCGACTACGCCGCGCTGCTGGCTTACGTCGCCCGTAACGAGGCGCACCACGCCATCCTGCAGGAGGCGCGCATCGCTCTGCGTGACAAGCGCAAGGTCGCGACCTGCCTCGAATTCGGGCCGCGCTTCCTCCACTCCACCGGCCAGGCCTACAAGGGCGGTCCGGATACCGGAGTGTTCCTGCAGATCACCGCCGACCCGTCGGAGGATCTCGCGATCCCCGGCCGGGCGCTGGGCTTCGGCACCGTGGTGGCGGCTCAGGCGCGGGGCGATTTCGCGGTCCTGGCCGAGCGCGGCCGCCGGGCCCTGCGCGTCCACATCAAGGGCGGCGACGTGGAGGCCGGGCTCAAGCGCATCGCGGCGGCGATCAAGGCGGCGGTGGTGTGAGGACAGCGGGATGACCCGGAATCGCCGGATCATTCCAACCTACTACCTCATCCTGAGGTGCCCGCTCCTGCGGGCCTCGAAGGAGGACTCCAGAGATCACCGTGCCGGCTGGAGGGCTCCTTCGAGGCCTCCGCTGCGCTGCGGCGCCTCAGGATGAGGTGGGTTGATAGGACCACGCATCGGTGCTTGGGCTGACGAGGCCCCCTCAATCAGGAGATCCCCAATGCAACTCGGCATGATCGGCCTCGGCCGGATGGGCGGCAACATCGTCCGGCGCCTGCTGCGGGACGGGCACACGGCCGTGGTGTTCGACCAGAACCCGGAGGCCGTGGCGGCCCTGGTCGCCGAGGGGGCCACCGGGGCGGCGAGCCTGGAGGAGTTCGTCGCCAAACTCGAGGCGCCGCGCGCGGCCTGGGTGATGCTGCCGGCGGGCGCGATCACCGAGGCCACGGTGGCCAAGCTCGGCGACCTCATGCAGGCGGACGACGTCATCATCGACGGCGGCAACTCCTTCTACAAGGACGACATTCGGCGGGCGGCGACCCTGAAGCCGAAGGGCATCCACTACGTCGACGTCGGCACGTCGGGTGGCGTCTGGGGCCTGGAACGCGGCTATTGCATGATGATCGGGGGGAGCAACGACGCCCTCGACAGGCTCGACCCGATCTTCAAGACCTTGGCACCGGGTGTTGGCACCATCCCGAAGACGCCTGGCCGCGAGGGCCGCGATACCCGCGCCGAGGAGGGCTACATCCATGCCGGGCCGAGCGGCGCCGGGCATTTCGTCAAGATGGTCCATAACGGCATCGAATACGGGCTGATGCAGGCCTATGCCGAGGGATTCGACATCCTGAAACATGCCAATTCGAAGGATCTCGCCGAAGACCAGCGCTTCGACCTCAACATCGGCGACATCGCCGAAGTGTGGCGGCGCGGCAGCGTGGTCTCGTCCTGGCTCCTCGACCTGACGGCGGGGGCGCTGGCGGGCAACGAGGCACTGGACGGGTTCTCCGGCTTCGTCGCCGATTCCGGCGAGGGGCGCTGGACGCTGAACGCGGCCATCGAGGAATCGGTGCCGGCCAACGTCCTCTCGGCCGCCCTCTATGCCCGCTTCCGCTCGCGGGAGGACGCCTCCTACGCGGACAAGCTTCTCTCGGCCATGCGCAAGGGCTTCGGCGGCCACGTCGAACCGAAATAGCCTGTCGTGCAGGCGCAATCGCCTGCCGGACGGACGACCGAGGACCAGACCAGGAGGAAGCGCCGCCGCATGATCCCGCTACCGAACAACGCGGAAATCTTTCCCGATGGCGAGAGCGTCGCCCGCGCGGCGGCGGACCGCCTCGTGTCCCTCTGCGCCGAGAGCAAGCAGGACCACATCGCCATCTGTCTCTCGGGCGGGTCCACGCCCAAGCGGCTCTATACCCTGTTGGGCGGACCCGACTATGTCGGTGCCCTCCCCTGGGACCGGCTACACTGGTTCTTCGGCGACGACCGGTTCGTGCCCTGGACCGATGAGGCGAGCAACGTGCGCATGGCCCGCGCGGCGTTCGGCGATGCGCCGATTCCGGAGGGCCATCTCCACGGCATTCCCACCGACGGGACGCTGGACTCGGCGGCCTCCGCCTATGCCGAAACCCTGAAGGGCTTCTACGGCGCCGATAGCCTCGACCCTGCGCGCCCGCTCTTCGATCTCGTCCTCCTCGGCCTCGGCGAGGACGGACACACGGCCTCCCTGTTTCCGGGCAAGCCCGCCGTGAATGAACGCGAATCCTGGGTCGCCGCCGTGCCCGAGGCCGGACTCACGCCATTCGTGCCGCGCGTCACCCTGACCTTCCCGGCGCTCGCCTCCTCGCGTCAGCTTCTCGTGCTCGTGACGGGGGCGGGCAAGCGCGAGCCCCTCACCCGCATCGCTGGCGGCGAGGACCTGCCCGCGCGCCATATCTCGAGCGTCGGCAACCTGACATGGCTGCTCGACCGCGCGGCGGCGGATCTCGGCTGAGACCGAGGACCGGCGGTCCGTAATGGTCCCGGCTCCTTGGCATCGTCGCAGGCGGAGCCTACGTTACATGTAACGCCTCGAGAAAGGTCTCGTCATGTCGGCAACTGTCGGTCAGCGCGTCAGCAAGCGTCGTGATGCGCTCCGGGCGGCCGGCCTCCGGCCCATCCAGATTTGGGTGCCCGACACCCGAAGGGCGGGCTTTGCCGAAGAATGCGGGCGACAGGCTCGGGTCGTAGCGGCGGCAGATGCGGCCGATCGGGAACTGGATGCCTTCATGGAGGCGGCGCTCCTCGATATGCTCCCTGAGCGCGAGGCATGAAGCGGGGCGATCTCGTCACCATCGCCATGTCCGGCGATTTCGGCAAACCCCGTCCAGCGCTCATCATCCAATCGGACGCGTTCGCCGAGACCGGCACGGTCACGGTGCTGCTGATATCCGCCACGCTGGCCGAGGCTCCCCTGATCCGCACGACCATCGAGCCGACGGAGGCCAATGGCCTGAAGAAGCCCTCGCAGGTCATGGTGGACAAGGCCATGTCGGTGAAGCGTGACAAGATCGGCGCACGGATCGGGCATCTCGATGCCGAGACCATGCTGGCGGTGACTCGGAGCCTGGCCGTGTTCTTCGCCATTGCCTGAGGGCGGATCGCTACCGGGGCGGTCGCACGAAGCCGATAAGAGACCTTCCGGGATCGACGGCTACGACTTCAGCACCGGCTCCGAAATATCGCCGCTGCCGCGTCGGGCGAGGTATTCCGGCTGGAACAGGCACATGCGCACCGCGTCGCGGTACTTGCCGTTGACGAAGAACTCGTCCTTCAAAATGCCTTCGGGCACGAAGCCGCAGCGCTCGTAGATGCGCACGGCGCGGGCATTGTCCTTGTCCACGTGCAGGTAGAGCTTGTGGATGTTGAGGACGCTGAAGGCGTAATCCATGGCGATCCGGGTGGCGCGCGGGGCGTAGCCCTGGCCCTGGAAGGCCGGGTGGATCGCGATCTGGAATTCGCAGCGCCGGTGCAGGTGGTTGATCTCCACGAGCTCCACGAGGCCGGCCGGCGCGCCCTCCGAATTGGCGATGATGAAGCGCCGCTCGGTCTGGTTATGGATGTTGCGTTCGTAGAGCTGCGCCAGTTCGGCGAAGGACTCGTAGGCCTCCTCGAACCAGTAGCGCATGATGCTGTCGTTGTTGTTGAGCTGATGCACGAACATCAGGTCTTCGCGCTCCAGCGGGCGGAGCTTCACCGGGCCGTCGGCCGCGATGGTGCGGGGAGCGAACTTGCTCATGGAGTCACGACGCATTCCGTGATGAGACGGCGCATGAACGCCTCGCCGGCCTCGAGGGCGGCGAGGGTGATGTACTCGTCGGGCTGGTGGGCCTGGTCGATGGAGCCGGGCCCGCAGACCACGGTGGGGATGCCCGCCACCTGGAACCGCCCGGCCTCGGTGGCGTAGGGCACGGAGATGGTGTGGTTGCGCCCCGCCACCCGCAGGGTCAGGCGCTCGGCCTCGGAACCCGGCTCGGGGGCGAGGCCAGGCACCGCCACCTCCTCGATGGTCTCGATTCGCCCGTAATCGCCGTAGCGGTTGAGCCGGTCCTTCAGCACCGTCTCGACCTTGGCGGCGAACAGGGCGGGGATCTCGGCCATGTCGAGATCGGGCAGGCCGCGGAACTCCCAGTGGAACGTGCAGACCTTGGGCAGGATGTTGCGCGCCGTCCCGCCGGAGATCGTGCCCACATGGACCGTGGTGGAGGGCGGGTCGAAGCGGCCCGATACGTCGCCCCGCTCGATCATCGCGTCGGCGATGCGGTTCAATTCGGAGACGAGCTCGGCCGCCGCCATCACGGCGTTGGCGCCGAGCATGGGTTTGGCCGAATGCGCTTCGTGGCCATGGACGGTGGTGAAATAGGTGACGATGCTCTTATGCGCATCGGCGACGTCGAGATTGGTGGGCTCGCCCACGATCACCGCGCCCGGACGGGGCAGGTCCTTGCCGAAGCGGGCGATGGTGTCGGCCACACCGAGGCAGGTGGTCTCCTCGTCGTAGGAGAGCAGGATATGGATCGGCCGCTTCAGGTCGGCGGCGAGCATGTCCGGCACGGCGGAGAGCGCCAGGGCGCAGAAGCCCTTCATGTCCACGGAGCCGCGGCCGTAGGCGCGCCCATCCGCGATCCGCAGGGTGAAGGGGTCGGTGGTCCAGACTTGGCCCGTCACCGGCACCACGTCGGTATGGCCGGAGAGGACGATACCGCCATCCACCATCGGGCCGATCGTGGCGAAAATCGCCGCCTTGTCGCCCTCGTCGTTGGGGATGCGCACATGGCTCACGCCCCAACCATCGAGATAGGCGCAGACGCTGTCGATCAGCGCGAGATTGGAGCGCGAACTCTCCGTGTCGAAGGCGACGAGCCGCGCCAGCAGGTCGAGCGTGCTCAACCGTTCTCCGCCGCCCGACATCGGCTTAATGGACGCTGCGGCGCACGTGCGGCGAATCGAGAGAGAAGGCGGGGATCTCGGCCTCGAAGCTTTCGCCGGCGGTGGTCGACATTGTGTAGCTGCCGGCCATCAGCCCGTCGGGCGTGGTGAGCGGGCAGCCGCTGGTATAGCTGAACGACTCGCCGGGGCCGAGCACCGGCTGCTTGCCGACGACGCCGGCGCCGCGCACCTCCTGGGTCTCGCCGCGGCCATCGACGATGCGCCAGTGGCGCGAGCGCAGCTGCACCTGCTCGGAACCGTTGTTCACGATCTCGACGGTGTAGGCGAAGAAGTAGCGGCTCTCGTCGGGCGAGGATTCCTCCTCGACGAAGCGGGGCTGGACGGTCACGCTGATGCCGCGCGTCTGGGCCTTGTACATCGCCTTCAAAGCCTCCCGTGCCGTCGCCCACCGATAAGCGACATAGCCTTTTCGCCGTGGTACGTCCCGGGCGAAATCGCGTCAATCATGCTGAATGCGGGGCTGCCCGCTCCAATGGGAAGGTCGTGCCCCGTGGTCGAGGAGACCGTCTCGCCCCTGCCCGCCCGGTTTCCGAGCCGGGCCGTCCTCGCCAGCCTCGCCATCGCTGTCCTGGCCGGTGCCTTCGCCTGGAACGCGCCCGAGCGGAACGGCTGGGCGGCGCTCGCCCTGGGGGGAGCGCTGGTGCTCGACGGCCTCGCGCTCCTGGCGGGCGCATGGCTGGCCCGGCGTGGCCCGGCGCCCCGGATCGCCGGGCTGCCCTCGCTGGTCCTGGCCTTCGGCCCGGCGGCCGGGCTCGGCGCCGTGCTCTTCACCGTGGCGCTCCTGCTCTGGCCCGCGGGCTTTCCCCCTCTGGCCAGCGCGCTGGCGGGCCTGATCGCCATGGGGGCCATCGCCCGCTTCGTCGTTGCCTGGATCGTGCTACGGCTCGACCGCGAAGAGGAGGGTTAAGGGACCCTTAGAGGATAAGCGGGAGACTGTGCGAAATCATGCGGCTCCCGCGAACCCCAGCCGGGGGCGGCGGCCGGGGGCGGAGCGGACGACGCGAGACCATGCCGGATACCAATCAGGACACGGCGCCGACGAGCCCGCCCCCTTCCCTCGGCGAGCGGTCCGGGGGCATTCTGGCGGCGCAAGGGATCCAGGCCCTGCATGCCGCCGGTGCCATCCTGCCCGAAACCCCCCTCGCCGCCGATCAGGTCCAGCCGGCGAGCCTCGACCTGCGCCTGGGGTCCCGCGCCTTCCGGGTCCGCACGAGCTTCCTGCCCGGTGCCCGTCCGGTCTCCGCCTGTATCGAGGCCTTCGCCCTTCATGAGATCGACCTGACCGCCGGCGCGGTGCTGGAGACCGGCTGCGTCTACATCGCCGAATTGCAGGAGACCCTGGCCCTTCCGGCGGACGTGGCGGCCAGCGCGAACCCGAAAAGCTCCACCGGCCGCATCGACGTGTTCACCCGCGTCATCACCGACCGGGGCCAGGCCTTCGACCAGGTCGAGGCGGGATACCGGGGGCGGCTCTATGCCGAGATCTCGCCACGCACCTTCCCGGTGCGCGTCCGTACCGGGTCGCGCCTGTCGCAGATCCGGTTCCGCCGGGGCGAGCCGCGCCTCACCGACGCCGAACTCGCCTCGCTTCATGCGGCCACGCCGCTCGTGGCCTCCGCCACCCCGTCCTTCCAGGGCGGCATCGCCGTCTCGGTGGATCTCGCCGGCTTCGAAGGGCTCATCGGTTATCGCGCCAAGCGCCATACGGGCCTCGTCGACGTGGACGCCCCGGGCCGGCACCGGACCGCGGATTTCTGGGAGCCTCTGGCCGCCGACGGCTCGGGCGCGCTGATCCTCGATCCCGGCCAGTTCTACATCCTCGCTTCTAAGGAAGCGGTGCAGGTGCCGCCGGATTTCGCCGCCGAGATGGTGCCGTTCGATCCGCTGGTGGGCGAGTTCCGCGTGCATTACGCCGGCTTCTTCGATCCCGGCTTCGGCTTTGCCGGGGCAGGGGGAGCCGGTGCGCGGGCGGTGCTCGAAGTCCGCTCGCGCGACGTCCCGTTCCTGCTCGAGGACGGCCAGATCGTCGGCCGCCTCGTCTACGAGCGCATGGCCGAGCGGCCGGCCACCCTCTATGGGACGGATGCCGGGTCGAACTATCAGGCCCAGGGGCTGAAACTGTCGAAGCACTTCGCCTGAGACGGCCACCGGCGCGAAGGCCGGTCACGCGGTAAGGGGGAGGTGGCACGATGTGCCCCCTCCCCCTTCGCCGTCGTATCATCGTCGGAGCCACGCGCGGATCAGTTGCGTCCGCCCGGCATGCCACCCTCGCCTCTGCCGCCCTCCGCGCCACCGCTCCGTCCGTTCATGCCGGCTGGCTTTGCGGCGCCGCTCTCGCCACGATCCGCCGCGTTGCGGATGCCGCCCTCCCGGCTACCCGCCTGGCCATCGTCGCGACCGGCATTGCGCGTGCCGCCGCGCTCGCCCTCGTTCCCCTGCATGCCGTTGCGTGCGCCGGTCGTACGATCGGCTTGGCCGGCGCGATTGTCGTCGCGACGCATGCCGCTCTCGCTGCGCATCGTCGCGCGGCCGGACACCCGCTCCTCGCCGCCACGGTAGGGCTCGGTGGTGCGACCGCTCACCGAGACGCTGTCACGACCGCTCCGCGCGGTGGTGACGGTGAGGCGCCGGTACTCGGGTGAGCCGTAGACCACCCGCTGACCACGGATGACCACGTAGCGGCCCCCCGAGCGCCGCGGACCCGTCTGATGAATCGTGACGAGGCGCCGGTATTCGGGCGAGCCGTAGACGACGCGCTGACCGCGGATCGTCACGTAGCGCCGGCGGCCGTTCTGGACATAACGATCCCCGCCCCGGCGCTCGACCACGACGAGCCGGCGGTACTGCGGCGATCCGTAGACGACCCTCTGCCCGCGGATCGTCACGTACCGGCCGGACCGCTGGCCGCCGTCGAAGCGGCCGCTGACGCGGGTCGTGTTCCGCTCGATGCTGCGGCTCTCACGCATGTCGGAACGATCGCGGCTCATGCGTCCCTGGGACTCGGTCCGCATCGACCGGCCCTCGTCGCGCATGCCCTGACGGTCTCCGCCATCACGCCCGCCCTGGCGGGTCATGTCCTGGTTCTGCGGTCCGCGTCCAGTCGAATGGCCGCCGGCGGATTCCTGTCGCGCCGCGCTCGCGTCGCGGCTTTCCGTTGCGCGCTGCGCCCCACCCCGTTCGGCATTCGCGGCACCGCCGCGACCGCCCTGCCCGCTCTCGACGCTTTCGCGCGCGCCCGCCGATCCTCCGCCTGAACTGCCCGATCCCCCGACTGCCGCGCCCTGTGCGAAGACAGATGTCGAGAACAGCAATGCAGCAAGTCCCAGTCCGAATTTCGTCATGGACGTTTCTCCCATAGCTTTTGAGCCATCGAAACGTCGAACGTGGCAAAACCGTTCAATCGATTGAGCAAAGGATTGTATGCCTGACGTGGGTCAGCCCCTCTGAAGGAAAAGATTGACAACTGCGTTATTGAGGGAGGGCGGCGAAGAGTGCCGAGCTGCGGAGTAAGGCCAAGCTTTGTTGCTGTGGAATGATTACGCCCGGCCGCCGGGTCGTGCACAGTCCCGGCCCGGCGCCCGTGGCTGGATGCCATGGAGGGGCAGGCGCCCGTTGGCCGTTGTCTCAGGCGGGACCGTCGGTCCCGGTCTCGGCCGGGTCGATGTCGTAGCGCCGCGAGTCCGACTCGCAGGGAAGGCCGGTGCGGCCATCCTCCGCCCGCATGCCTCGAAGCTCGCAAACGCCCGCGAGACGACGGGCCAACCCGGCAAAAGCCCGGCGGGGAGTGACCCGGCCGGGCTCGGTCAGATGAACCGGCGGCGATGTGTTACACCAAGTCTCACTGACCCTGACCCATCGGTCAGGGTCAGTGAGGTCCGGCGGACGACCGCCGCCGCGCCGTCGCGCGGGCAGACCTCGATGGGTCGGACTCCATCGAGGTCTGGTATTAGATTACCAGGAACCCGAAATCGTCCGCATGCAGGGACGACGCGACGACGTCGTGAAGAATGATCTTGTTGCCAGTGGCACTGCCTTCGAACGTAACGAGGGCGTTCACGCCATCCTTCATCTGGCTGATCTCGATTTGATCGAAGCGGCTCACCAATGCGGAGACATCGAAGCGATCGGTCCCGGCCGTGAAATTGTAGACGTTGTCGCGACCGAAGCCCGTCCGGAACACGAACGTGTCGTCGCCCAAGCCACCGAAGATCTTGTCACCGCCCGCTCCGCCCTCGATCGTATCACCCCCCTTGCCCGCTTGGATGCGGTCGCTGCCCGAACCGCCGACGATCTCAACGCCATGGTCCGTCGTGGACTGGGAGGTGATCTTCGTACCGGTGCTCACGGCGGACATGTCGAGATGCGTGTCGTTCCGGACGTAGACGGCTTCGATGCCATGGAACCCGCTCTCCGTGAGGCTCACGGCACCGCCGCCCATGGCGATGAGGACGTCCTTTCCGGCGCCGCCATCGACGCTCACGGGTGTATCCAGAACGACGAGCCTGTCGGCGCCATCCATCCCGCTCAGGGTGTCGCCACCGCCATTCCCGTTGAGCGTGTTGGCGCCGTCATGCCCGGTGAGGGTATCCGCATGTTTGCTGCCTATGAGATTTTCGATGCCGGCGAAGGTATCCCCGTCCGCATCGCCTCCTGACGCGGTTCCGAACCACAGATCGGCCGTTACACCGAGGCTGGAATGAACGTAGCTTGCGGTATCGATCCCGTCCCGACCCTGGAGGTCGTCCGCACCATCGCCACCTTCGAAGAGATCGTTCGTATCGTTGCTACCCTTGAGGACATCGTCGTAGGCACTGCCTCTCACATTCGTGAAACCGCTGAATTCATCGCTGAGAATGGCTTGGTCGAAGTCGGTCGCACGCCCGTCTTCCATGTCCAGGATGATGCCGGACAACCGGCCCGGTTGATACTGGGTCGGGGCATCGAAGTGTTCGTAGCTGATCGTATCGTTGTCCCCGCCTCCGTGGATCGAATTCTCGCCCAGGCCGCCTTCGAGGATGTCGCTGCCGCCGCCGCCTTTCAACGAATCATCGCCAGCGCCACCGATGAGCACGTCCCCTGCATCTCCGCTCCAAAGCGTGACGTTGGTCTCGATCTCGGACATATCGACGTAGATGCCGTCCTCGGCAGCGACGAGCGGCAGCTGCTCGGCGAGCGGAGCATTCGTGACCAGCAACAGCTGCTGGCTGTCGTCCGTAATGATGTAATGGCCGTCACCGTTCGTTGTGACTTGGATGTTGTTTTGATTGAACGGATCGATCGGCCCACCGGATACGATGGCGTCGAGACTGTTGTTTGCGGTGTAGTTGCCACCTTTGGTGTATCTGATGGTGTAATTGATCGTCGACATCTCAAGCCTTCACGTGGGGTGCCCGTTCCCCTTCAGGTTAGATATCGTCGTAAAATCTGAATATTGCGTAACCGACAGTTGCTTCGGTGCGCACCATGCCGCGAATTGCAAGACCACTGGGCATATGCAGATGTGGCGACTGGGTGGCATCGCTTTCCAGTAGACGAATGACCTATCGATTGAATTCGATGCGAGGATGGCCGTCGGCTGCATGGGATGAGCCGATCCCATCGATGGGCTCATGACGGATCCTGGTGTCGCGCTATCGCGACACGGTGCGACGTCTGGTGTCGCGCTACCGCGACACGGTGCGACGTGATGAATCCGTGGCGGTCGCGGCACGGACGATGTGGCCGGCGACGAAATCGTTCACGGAGAGACGGACGGGCCGCGTCGTTCCGTCGGGATAGTGACGCTTGAAGTACAAGGTCTGCTTGTCGCTGATGAGCTTGCGGGCCTCGTCCACGAGAAAACGATGAACGCGGGTGGAATTGGCCGACCAGGCGTTGAAGACTAGGCACTCCCCTGCCCGGCTATCCTCGTAGGACAGCGCGAGCCGGCCCTCGACCCATGCCTCCGCCTTGTCGCGGCTCGTCAGCGCCCAGCCGACGAAGCCCTGGACCTGGCCCGCTTCATCGATGGCGAAGCAGTAATGTCCCCGATTGATCTGGCCCACGAGGATGCGGGACCACTCGCCGAACCGCAGGTTGGCGAAGGCCGGTTTCTGCATGAGGTAGCTGACGGCGAGGCCGAGGGCCATGGCGGGCTTGTCCGGCCGCAACAACCGCAATGCCGGCGGAGGAGCGTTCCCGGTCATCTGGCACCTTTTCCTCGGGCTGAGTGTCGAGGTCTCATGAGCAATCCGGTTCACGTCGTCAATGAGATGTCCGTTCATGCGGTAGTGGAGAGAGTATAGGACCGAGGCAATGCTGGAGCGGGGCATCGATTTGACAGATCATGCCGCTGACTCATGGCCTGGCGACAGACGCGCGGCTCGGGCCCGTTCCCGCGATGGGACCACGTCGATCCGGGTCGGCGCCCGACCCCTCGTCGTTCGTGGGCATCGCACCCGGTCTTGTCGTCGTACGGCTCGCGGCTCCGACGTCGGGCCAGCGGACCGACAGTCGAAGGCGTAACGGCCGCCCTCGTTATCTCTGGCCCGCGGAGCGAGGCCCGGAAACGAGAGCCGATCCGCGGCGGGACGAGACCTCGTCGGCGGTTGTCGGTCGCAGGTGTCCGGGCAGGCCCCCGTCCCGCTCACCCCATCGCGAGAACGCCTCAGGCGGGATCGCCGGCCTCCGCCTCGACCTCGGCCGGGTCGATGTCGTAGCGGCGCGAGCAGAACTCGCAGGTGATGCCGATGCGCCCGTCCTCGGCGATCATGTCCCGGCGCTCCTGGGGCGAGAACGAGCGGATCATCCCCATGACGCGCTCGGGCGAGCAGCGGCAGCGCTCGTGGATGGCCTGGGTCTCGAACACCCGTACGCCGCGCTCGTGGAAGAGCCGGTAGAGCAGGCGCTCGGAGGAGACCTCCGGATCGACCAGTTCGTGGTCCTCCACCGTGTTGACGAGGCTGCGCGCCTCCACCCAGGCATCGTCCTCCGGCGCCGCGCCCGCATCGAAATGGACGTGGCCCTCGGGGATGTCGCCGGGGGGGAGGTCGGCGAGGCGGGCGCGGTCGAGGGATTGCGGCAGGAACTGGATCAGCAGTCCGCCGGCGCGGTAGGTCTTGTCGCCGCCCGCGAACTGCTCGGCCACCGCGAGGCGGACCTGGGTCGGGATCTGCTCGGATTGGCGGAAATACTGGTGGGCCGCCTCCTCCAGGCTCTGACCCTCCAGGGCCACGACGCCCTGGTAGCGGCTGAAATCGTTGCCCTGGTCGATGGTCATGGCGAGGTGGCCCTGCCCGATCAGATCGGCATCCTTGAGAGGGGCGCTCCCCAGAGCTTCGATCCGCGCGGCGTCGAACCGCGCCGTGGCGCGCAGGCGGTCGGGCGCCTCGAAATCCACCACGATCATCTCCACCGGACCATCGGTCTTGGTCTGGAGCTGGAACCGGCCCTCGAACTTCAGGGACGAGCCCAGCAGCACGGTGAGCGCCGCCGCCTCACCCAGCAGACGCGCCACCGGGTCGGGATAGCCGTGGCGGCGCAGGATGGTGTCGACGCTGGGGCCGAGCCGGACCACGCGACCGCGCACGTCCAGCGCCTCCACCGAGAACGGCAGGGCGACGTCGTCGGCGCCGTCGATGATCGTGGGGGAAATCTCGTGTCCGGAGGTCATGGCCTCTCCATGTCTCTTGCCATCCGGTCCGCGGACCGAACGCATTGGCTCGATTCTCGGCCTCATCCTGAGGCGCCGTAGCAAAGCGAAGGCCTCGAAGGAGGCCTCCAGTTCGCGCGACGAACACTGGAAACCTCCTTCGAGGCCGCTTCGCGGCACCTCAGGATGAGGTCGCGCGGGGGATGAGCAACGCCGTGCAGATCGCGACCGTCCGCATCGTCGAGTATGGCACTCAACCACCGACCGTGCATCCAGGGCCGGATATAGGGATGAGCCCGCCGTTTCACACGGCCTTCAGTGCCGCGCGAACACCACATCCGCCACTGGCGCAGTCGGAAGGCCTCGACCGAGATCGTCGTCGGCGGATATGTGCAAGCGCGTCCGAGCCGTCCCTCATGCCCCCAGGCACCACGCCAGAATGCCCTTCTGCGCGTGAAGCCGGTTCTCGGCCTCGTCGAACACCACCGAGCGCGGGCCGTCCATGATCTCGGCCGTCACCTCCTCGCCGCGATGGGCGGGGAGGCAGTGCATGAAGATCGCGTCGTTCTTGGCCGCCGCCATCAGCTTGGCGTTGACCTGATAGGGCGAGAGCAGGTTGTGGCGGTAATGCTCGTCGTCGTCGCCCATGGAGACCCAGCAATCGGTGACGACGGCATCCGCCCCGTCCACCGCCTCGAAGGCGTCGGTGGTGACGTTGATGCGCGCGCCCTCGGCCCTGGCCCAGGCGAGGAGGGCCGGCGGCGCCGACAATTCCAGGGGGGCGGCGATGTTGAGGGTGAAGTCGAACCGCGCCGCCGCGTGCACCCAGGAGGCCAGCACGTTGTTGGCGTCCCCCGACCAGGCGATGGTGCGCCCCTGGATCGGCCCGCGATGCTCCTCGAAGGTCAGCACGTCGGCCATGATCTGGCAGGGATGCGAGACCTTGGTCAGGGCGTTGATCACCGGCACCTCGGCATAGTCGGCCAGTTCCAGCATCGTGTCGTGGTCGAGGATGCGGATCATGATCGCGTCGACGTAGCGCGACAGCACGCGGGCGGTGTCGCCCACGGTCTCGCCCCGGCCGAGCTGCATCTCGCTGCCCGTCAGCATCAGCGTCTCACCGCCGAGCTCGCGCATGGCGACGTCGAAGGAGACGCGGGTGCGGGTCGAGGGCCGATCGAACACCATCGCCAGCATCTTGCCCGTCAGCGGGCGCTCGGCGGCGATCTCGCCTTTGCGGCGACGGCCCTTCATCGCGGCCGCTGAGGACAGGACGGCGCGGAGGTCCTCGCCCGAGAAGTCCTTCAGGTCGAGGAAGTGGCGGGGCCCGGTGGCGGTCCCGTTGGTCTGGGGAATCATCGGCTCGTTCTTCGTGTTGGGCATATCGGTCGTGCCGGCGTCGCGGTCCGGCGACGAGGCCGGACCCGGACGGCCATGCGTTACTCCGCGGCTCCGCGCATCTGCGCCCCGAGCCGTCCGGCCGTGGCGTCGAGGCGCTCGACCGCCTCGGCCACGTCCGCCTCGGAGACGATCAACGGCGGCAAGAGTCGGACCACGTTGTCGCCGGCGGGAATCACCAGCAGGCGCTCGTCGCGCGCCGCCGCGGTGAAGGCGGTGTTGGGCACGCCGAGCTTGAGCCCGAGGATGAGGCCGGTGCCGCGAATCTCCGAGATCACCCCCGGATGCCGGTCGATGACGGCGCCGAGACGCTGCTTGAGGAGCAGGCCCATCCGCAGGACGTGGTCGAGGAAGCCGTCGGCGAGCACCACGTCGAGGACGGCATTGCCCACCGCCATGGCGAGCGGATTGCCGCCGAAGGTGGTGCCGTGGCTCCCCGCCGTCATGCCGCGCGCGGCCTCCGCCGTGGCGAGGCAGACGCCGAGGGGGAACCCGCCGCCGATGCCCTTGGCCGCGCTCATGATGTCGGGGGTGACGCCCGCCCATTCATGGGCGAACAGGCGGCCCGTGCGGCCGACGCCGGTCTGGACCTCGTCCATGATGAGAAGGAGGCCGTGCTCGTCGCAGAGCGCCCGCAGGCCGCGCAGCATCTCGGTGGGCACCGTGCGGATGCCGCCCTCCCCCTGGATCGGCTCGATCATCAGGGCGGCCGTCTCCGGGCCGATCGCCGCCACCAGCGCGTCGTGATCGCCGAAGGGCACCTGGTCGAATCCGTCCACCTTCGGGCCGAAGCCGTCGATGTACTTCTGCTGTCCGCCCGCCGCGATGGTGGCCAGCGTCCGCCCGTGGAACGCGCCCTCGAAGGTGACGATGCGGAAGCGCTCCGGGTGTCCGCCCGCCGCATGGTACTTGCGCGCCATCTTGATGGCGGCCTCGTTCGCCTCGGCCCCGGAATTGGCGAAGAACGCCACGTCCGCGAAGGTCGCGTCCACGAGCCGACGGCCGAGGCGCTCGCCCTCGGGGATCTCGAACAGGTTCGAGGTATGCCACAGCTTCTGCGCCTGGGTGGTCAGGGCCTCCACGAGGTGCGGGTGGGCGTGGCCGAGGGCGTTGACGGCGATGCCGGCGCCGAAATCGAGATATCGCTCGCCGTCGCGCGTCACGAGCCAGGCGCCCTCTCCGCGCTCGAAGGCGATCGGAGCCCGGGCGTAGGTCGGCAGAAGGGCGGATGTCACGATCCCGACTTCCCATCGTCAAAGCGGGCACGCGGATTGGCCGCGGCACCAAATGAAAGTGCCGCCTCGAAACCGGGCGGCACGGTTGTGATTACTAGAGAATTGGCCGGTTCTGTCAATGATCGGCCGGGTTCATATGCCTGACATGCCTGAGGGTTAAGCTATGCGGCAGGGTACAATCCGGCGCTCGCGCGGCGGGGTCGGCTCGGAGCTTGCGCGGCTCGGAGCAAGTGTGCTCTGTCCCGCCCCGTCGGGTGTGACCCCAAGGGTGGCATGCCTTCAGGGAAGGACGGACGGATGAGCACGGTCAAGGAACGCCTGGATGCCCTCGGACTGGTGCTGCCGAAGGCCGCGGCCCCGGTGGCGAACTACGTGCCGTTCATCCGCACCGGCAATCTGGTGATCGTCTCCGGCCAGATCTGCTTCGGCGCCGACGGCACCCTCGCCGATGCCCACAAGGGCAAGCTCGGCGCCGAGATTTCCCCGGAGGCCGGCATCGCCGCCGCCCGGCTCTGCGCTCTCAACGTTCTGGCCCAGGTGCAGGCGGCCGTGGGCGATCTGGACCGCGGCGTCGTGCAATGCCTGCGCCTCGGCGGCTTCATCAATGCCGTGCCGACCTTCGCCGGCCTCGCCGGGATCATGAACGGGGCCTCCGACTTGATGGTCGAGGTTCTGGGCGATCGCGGCCGGCACGCCCGCTCCACCGTGGGCGTCGCCGAACTGCCCCTCGACGCCGCCGTCGAGGTGGAGGCGATGTTCGAGGTGAAGTGAGGATGGGGTCGAACGCCCCCGCCTGGCTCACCGCGACGCCCATCGCCCATCGCGGCCTGCACGACCGCGCCGCCGGCATCCCCGAGAACACCCTGGCGGCGGCGAAAGCCGCCATCGCCGGCGGCTATGCCATCGAGTGCGACGTGCAGCTCAGCGCCGACGGCGAGGCGATGGTGTTCCACGACGAGGCGCTCGGGCGCCTCACCGGCGCCGTCGCCCTCGTGGCCGAGACGCGGACGGACGCCCTCCGGTCCCTGGCGGTGGCCGGCTCCACCGAGACGATTCCGACCCTGCCCGACACCCTCGCCGCCATCGCCGGCCGGGTGCCCCTCGTGGTCGAGGTCAAGTCGCGCTTCACCGGCGACTTGCGCCTGGTCGAGCGCGTGGCCGCCATCGTCTCGGGGTATGACGGCCCGGTGGCGGTGAAGTCCTTCGACCCGGCCTTGATCGAGGCCTTCGCCGGGCTCGCGCCGGACATCCCGCGCGGAATCGTCGGCGAGACCACCCAGGACGATCCGGCCTATGCGCTGATGCCGGAGAGCCTGCGGCATTCGCTTTCGAACATGCTGCATCTCGAAGCGAGTCGCCCCGACTTCCTGTCCTGGCGCGTGGACGACCTGCCCTGTGCCGCGACCTATCTCTGCCGCCATCTCGGCCGGATGCCGGTGATGACGTGGACGGTGCGCAATCCCGACCAGCGCCAACGTGCGCACGAGCATGCCGACCAGATGGTGTTCGAGGGATTCCGGCCGTGAGGGTTTGACGCATCGCGCCATCGGGATCACATTCGCTGCATGGCCCAGCTTCCCATCCACCGCATCGAGGAAATCGGGCTTGCGGCCGCCCGAGCCATTGCCGGTGGGCAAGTCCGGGCGATCAGGGTTCGTCCCGCCCTCGATTCTGGGGACGAACCCGCGTACTTCCTGTCCTTTCTCTCCGAGCCCGGCCAGACTGGGCAGCCGGAGGTTCTCTTGGACATCGCCCACAGGGTCCGGGATGAACTGATCGAGAACGGCGACGAATCCTATCCCTACATCCGCCTCGTGACGCAGGATGAGTGGGGCGTCCGGTGAGATGCTCGATCCTCGTGAGCTTCTCGATCTCGCAACGGAGCTCGCGACGTCGTCGGGGAGTGCGGTCCAGAACCCGGCGCGGCGATGCAGGGCCGTCTCCACGGCCTATTACGCCTTGTTTCACGCGCTTCTGCGCCGCGCGGCCGACGAGTTCGTGGGGAGGTGCCATCAGGGTGAGGCGAGCTATACGCTCCTGTACCGCGGCTTCGCCCACGCCCGGATGAAGCAGGTATGCGAGGAGCTCGATAAGCCGAGCTTGCGCCCTGTCTACCGTGACAAGCTGAAAAGAGCCGCCGTCAGTCCTGCCGTGCGCTACCTCGCGACGACCTTCGTCGAGTTGCAGGAAGCTCGGCACCGGGCCGATTACGATCCGGAGGCGGCCACCAGCGACGCGGACGCCGCACGTGCCTGCCTGCTGGCGGATTTCGGGATGAAGAGCCTCGACCAGGCCGATACGGCCGAGATCCGCGATATCCTGGCGTTGATGCTCATGGATCAGCGCCGATAGATCCGTCTCCCCGCGCGCATCGCGCGCGCTTGTCCCCTCGCCCGACAGGGTTAGATTGCGGTCATGGAAAAGACCGGACCGGTAGCCGAGCCAGAGCTGGATCCCGCACCGACCCTGCAGGTGCGCGCGGTCACCGGCCTCGCCGAGATCCCGGCGGCGGAGTGGGATGCCTGCGCCACGTCGCCCGAGACCCTGGCGGCGGGGGACGAGACCCACAATCCCTTCGTCTCCCACGCCTTCCTCTCGGCCCTGGAGGATTCGGGCTGCGTCTCGCGCAGGACCGGGTGGCTGCCCCTGCATGTGGCGGTGGAACGCGAAGGGCGGCTCGTCGGTGTCGCGCCCTGCTATCTCAAGTCGCACAGCCAGGGCGAATACGTGTTCGACCATGGCTGGGCCGATGCCTACGAGCGCGCGGGCGGGGCGTATTACCCCAAGCTCCAGGTCAGCGTGCCGTTCACGCCGGTCACCGGCCCGCGCTTCCTCATCGCGCCGGGCCAGGACGTGGCCGAGGCCGCCTCAGCGCTGATCGCCGGGTTGCGCGCGCTCCGGGCGGAGACCAAGGCCTCCTCGATCCACGTCACCTTCATGCAGGAGCGGGAATGGGAGCAGGCCGGCGCGCTGGGGCTCCTCCAGCGGCTCGACCAGCAGTTCCATTGGGACAATGCCGGCTATGCCGGGTTCGAGGATTTCCTCGGGGCGCTCTCCTCGCGCAAGCGCAAGGCGATCCGGCGCGAGCGCCGCGACGCCCTGAGCCAGGGCATCACCATCGAGCACGTCACCGGCGCCGATCTGACGCCGGCCCATTGGGATGCGTTCTACGAGTTCTACGCCGATACGGGCGCGCGCAAATGGGGCCGGCCCTATCTCAATCGCGCGTTTTTCGGCCTCATCGGCGAGCGGATGCCGGAGCGCATCCTGCTGATCATGGCCAAGCGGGAGGGTCGCTACGTCGCCGGCGCCATCAATTTCGTCGGCGATGTGGCGCTCTACGGCCGCAACTGGGGCTGCGTCGAGGACCACCCGTTCCTGCATTTCGAGGTCTGCTACTATCAGGCCATCGATTACGCGATCCGGCACGGCCTCAAGCGCGTCGAGGCCGGGGCGCAGGGGGAGCACAAGCTCACCCGCGGCTACCGGCCGGTGCTGATGCATTCGGCCCACGACATCGCCGACCCGGCCCTGCGGCGGGCCATCGCCGACTATCTCCGCCGCGAGCGCGACCACGTGCTCGAGGCGGCCTCGGTCCTCGCCGAGATGACCCCGTTTCGCCGGGACGGCACGATGGCCGATCCCGAGACCGAGAAGGACGAAGAGCGCCCATGAGTCCGATCGACCGTATCAAGGACTTCGCCGACGACCTCACGGCGATCCGCCGGGACATCCATGCCCATCCCGAGATCGGCTTCGAGGAGGTGCGGACCTCGAACCTCGTGGCCCGCGAACTGGAACGCTACGGCATCGAAGTCCATCGCGGGCTCGGCGGAACCGGCCTCGTCGGCGTGCTGCAGGGGCGCTCGGCCAAGGGCCGCCGCATCGGGTTGCGGGCCGAGATGGACGCGCTGCCGATCGAGGAGGAGACCAACCTCCCCCACCGCTCCACCATTCCGGGCAAGATGCACGCCTGCGGCCATGACGGTCACACCACCATGCTGCTCGGCGCCGCACGCTACCTCGCCGAGACGCGGGATTTCGACGGGACCGCGCTGTTCGTGTTCCAGCCGGCGGAGGAAGGGCTCGGCGGCGCCCGCGCCATGCTGGCAGACGGGCTGTTCGAGCGTTTCCCCTGCGACGAGATCTACGGGCTCCACAACACTCCAAGCGGCCCGCACGGCAAGCTCAAGATCCGCCCCGGGCCGATGATGGCGGCTGCGGATTTCTTCGACATCCGCATCACCGGGCGCGGCGCTCACGCGGCCGAGCCCCAACGCGGTCTCGATCCCATCGTGGCGGCCTCGGCACTCGTCCAGGTGCTGCAATCCATCGTCTCGCGCAATGCCGACCCTCTGAAGAGCGCCGTGCTCTCGGTGACCCAGATCCATGCGGGAGCGGCTTACAACGTCATCCCCGAGGGCGCCCATCTCGCCGGCACGGTCCGGACCTTCGATTCAGGCGTGCGCGCGCTCGTCTCGCGCCGCATCCGAGAGATCGCCCAGGGCATCGCCCTCGCCCACGGAGTGGAGATCGGGGTGGAGATCCGCGACACGTTCTCGGTGCTGCAAAACAGCGCCGTCCATGCCGCCGCGGCGGCCGAGATCGCCCGCGAGATCTTCGGCTCCGAGGGCGTCGACGACGACACGGTGCCGCGTATGGGCAGCGAGGATTTCGCCGACATGCTGATGGTGGTGCCGGGGGCCTATGCCTGGATCGGCGGGACGCCGGGGCCCGGCCTGCACAACGCTGCCTTCGATTTCGACGACAGCATCATCCCCCTGGGCAGTTCCTACCTCGCCCGCCTCGTCGAGAAGCGCACCGCCGCATGACCAGCCTGTTCGATTTCACGCCCAAGGCCGCCGACGGCGCGCCCTATCCTCTCGACCAGCACCGGGGGCAGGTCGTGCTCGTGGTCAACACCGCCTCGAAATGCGGCTTCACCCCGCAATACGAGGGGCTGGAGGCGCTCTGGCGCAAGCACCGCGAGGAGGGGCTCGTGGTGCTCGGTTTCCCCTGCAACCAGTTCGGCGCCCAGGAGCCGGGCGATGCCGGGGAGATCGCTCGGTTCTGCAGCCTGACTTACGACGTCAGCTTCCCCGTCCTCGCCAAGGTGGAGGTGAACGGGGCCGGCACCGACCCGGTCTTCGCCCATCTGAAGCAGGAGAAGCCCGGCCTTCTCGGCACCCAGGGCATCAAGTGGAACTTCACCAAGTTCCTCGTGGGCCGCGACGGCAAGGTCATCGGCCGCTACCCGCCCACCGCCAAGCCCGCGGATCTCGAAGGCGACATCGCGAAAGCCCTGGCCGCCTGACCGTCAGGCGGCGGAGTCCTTCGCCTGGATCTCGATGAACACCCGCTTCACCGCCGGGTTCCGCGCCTTCAGCCGGGCGTCCAGACGGCCGACCATGGCCTCGACTTCACCGGCTTTCAGGTCGTCCTCCATGTCGAGGCTGACATTCACCAGGATGTCGGAGGGGCCGAGATGCTGGGTCAGCACCGCGTTGACGTGGCGGACGCCCGGCTCCGTCCGCACAGCCTCCTCGATCGCCGCCACGGTCTCGGGAGCCGCCGCTTCTCCGACGAGCAGGCCGTGCGTCTCGATCATCAGGAACAGCGCCATCCCGATCAGGATCGCGCCGATGCCGATGGACGACCAGCCGTCGAGGGCGGGCATCTGCAGCCATTCGGCGAGGATCACGCCGGCCAGGGCCACCATCAGCCCGAGGAGGGCGGCGACATCCTCGATCAGGACCGTGAACAGGGCCGGGTCCTTGCTCCGGCGGATCGCGGTGATCGCCTCCCGGTCGCCCTTCTCGGCCCAGAACGCCTTGAGGGCGACGGCGCAGGAATAGCCCTCGGCCAGCACCGCGAAGCCGAGGATCGAGAGGTTGACCCAGAAGCCCGGAATGGTGCGGCCGAAGATCACCGCGTCGGCGGAGGCCTCCGGGTAGTGGATCTTGTGGATGCCCTCGTAGACCGCGAAGGCGCCGCCGCCGAGGAAGATGAACAGCGCGACGATGAAGGCATAGAAGTACACCTCGCGGCCGTAGCCGAAGGGGAAGCGCGCATCGGCCGGTTTTTTGGCCCGCGACAGGCCGACGAGGAGGAGGATCTGATTGGCCGTGTCCACCAGCGAATGGACGCCCTCCGCCAGCATCGCCGAGGAACCGGTGAAGAAGGCGCCCACGAACTTCGCCGCCGCGATGGCGAGGTTGGCCCCTGCGGCGGTGTAGATCGCACCGTTGCTCTCATGCGCCATGCCGGCGAAACTCTCATCGAAGGGACGGCCCCGCGCCGTGGACGCCGGGGGCGAGTCTGTGCAAGGACCGGCCGGAAAACCGCAGACGCATATCCGCGATGGAGACCGGCCCATGCCTTCAAACGTCGAAGCTGCGCAGTACGATCCCGACAACGTCTTCGCGAAGATCCTGCGGGGCGAGATTCCCGCCCACAAGGTCTACGAGGACGAGCACACCCTCGCCTTCATGGATGTGATGCCCCAGGGGCCGGGCCATACCCTGGTGATCCCCAAAGCCCCGGCGCGCGGGCTGCTCGATGCGGATCCCGCATCGCTGGCCGCCGTCGCCGCCACGGTGCAGCGGGTGGCCCGCGCGGTGAAGACCGCCTTCTCCGCCGATGGCCTGACGATCTTCCAGTACAACGAGGCGGCCGGCGGGCAGACGGTGTTCCACCTCCATGTGCACGTCGTCCCCCGCTTCGACGGCACGGCACTGGGCCGGCATACGGGCAAGATGGCCGACCAGGATCTCCTCGGCATCCATGCGGCGCAGATCCGGGCGGCGCTGGCCGGCGCGTGAGTCAGTCGGCGCTGGCGGACGCCGGCGTCGCGGCGACCAGCCGGCGCAGGGCGGCGTTCTCGGCTTCGAGTTCGGCGATGCGACGGATCAAGGCCAGCATCGCTGCCGGATCGGCCTGGGGCGGCGGAATCGGAGCGGCGGCTGTGGTCTCGTCCACGAAGGCGACGCCAATGCCGTCGGCGCGGCGCCAGCGCAGATTCGCCTTATAGGTCCGCTCCTTCTGGGGGATGAAGAGGTCGAACACCTCCGGAAGGGTCGCGGTCTCCGTCAGCGCGAGGCGCGCACCGGTCGCGGACATGTCGCGCACGAGGCAATCCATGCTCGACGCGCCGTTGTTGAAGATGATGCGGCCCTTGAGGAACGTCCTCTGCCGCGCTTCCTTGCGATTGTCCGACATGACGGCCGGTCTCCGGCTCCGCTTGGTGCGACCGGCCGGACCCTCGCATGGGGGGCCTTAAGGAATGATCGCCGCGATGGACGAGCCCGCTCAGTTGAAGCGCCGGTCCATGGTCTCGAACAGGTAGAAGCCATTGAAGCGCACCGCCGTGGTCGCGGCCCGCTCGTCGAAATCGGCCGGGGCCTCGGCTGCCTCGCTCAGCCGTCCGCTGAACGCCCAGTTCCGTTCGCTGACGAAGCTCGGCACGGCACGGCTCTCGGGCACCGCGCAGCACAGGCCGCTGACGGACTTCAGGCAGAACACGTTGTAGCTTTGCATCGGTCGGTCTCCGACTGGCCACCCCGACTCAGCCGATAGTGACATAATCGGACCGGAGTGTGTCGATCAGTTTTCCGGGACGTTGCGGGCGAGCTCGTCGAGCCAGATCCGGGCATTGCCGTCGGACGGCGCACGCCAGTCGCCGCGCGGGGAGAGCGAGCCCCCGGCCGCGACTTTCGGGCCGTTGGGCATGGCCGAGCGCTTGAACTGGCTGAAGCCGAAGAATCGCTGCAGGAACACGCCGAGCCAGGAGCGGATCTCCGGCAAGGCGTAGGCCTGACGCTTGGCTTCGGGAAAGTCTGGCGGCCATGCGCCACGCTCCGCATCCTCCCAGGCATGAAGGGAGAGGAAGGCGATCTTCGAGGGCCGGAAGCCGTAGCGCAGGGTGTAGAACAGGTTGAAGTCCTGCAGCGCGTAGGGGCCGATCTTGGCCTCCGTGCTCTGGGGCGAGCCGCCCTCCTCCGTGGGTACGAGTTCGGGTGAGATCTCGGTGGCGAGGATCGCCTGCAGGGTGGCGTTGGCGCCCTCACCGATCTGGCCGCTGGCGATGACCCAGCGGATCAGGTGCTGGATCAGGGTCTTGGGCACCCCGGAATTGACCCCGTAATGGCTCATCTGGTCGCCGACGCCGTAGGTGCACCAGCCGAGCGCCAGTTCCGACAGGTCGCCCGTGCCGATGACGATGCCGCCATTCTGGTTGGCCAGCCGGAACAGGTAATCGGTCCGCAGCCCCGCCTGCACGTTTTCGAAGGTGACGTCGTAGACCGGTTCACCCCGCCCGAACGGGTGGCCCATATCGGCGAGCATCTGCCGCGCTGCCGGCCTGATGTCGATTTCCCCGGCCGTGGTACCGAGGGAAGCCATCAGCGCGTGGGCATTGGCCTTGGTGGCGTCCGACGTGGCGAAGCCCGGCAGGGTGTAGGCGAGGATGTCCGTCCGTGGGAGGCCGAGCCTGTCGAAGGCCTTGGCCACGACGATGAGGGCATGGGTCGAATCGAGGCCGCCCGAAATACCGATGACGGCGCGTTTCGTGCCGGTGGCGGCGAGCCGCTGGGCGAGGCCCGCCACCTGGATGTTGTAGGCCTCGTAGCAATCCTGGGCGAGGCGGGCGATGTCGGCCGGCACGAAGGGGAAGCGCTCCACCCTTCGCCTCAGGCCGAGATCGCCCGAGGGCGGATCGAGCCGGAAGCGGATCGTGCGGTAGGACAGCTCGCGCCCGCGCGCATTGTCGTCGAAGCTGCCCGCCTGGAGCCGCTCCTGGGCCAGGAGGTCGAGGTCGATATCGGCCAGCGTCGCAACCGGACCGGCGGCAAAACGCTCGCCCTCGGCGAGGCGGATGCCGGCCTCGTCGATACTGGTCTGCCCGTCCCAGGACAGGTCCGTGGTGGATTCGCCGAGGCCCGCCGCCGCGTAGACATAGGCGCAGGCGCAGCGCATCGATGCCGACCGGGTGAGCAGCGCCCGGGATTCCGCACGGCCCACGGTGATCGGGCTGCCCGACAGGTTGGCCAGCACCGTGGCCCCGGCCAGGGCCGCGTCGGTACCGGGGGAGGCGGGCACCCAGAGGTCCTCGCAGACCTCGATTCCGAGGGTGAAGCCGGGAAGGTCCTCGGCCGAAAAGAGCAGGTCAGGGCCGAAGGGGACGAGACGCTCGCCGAGGGTGATCGATTCGCCGAGGAGGCCGGCGCCGGAGGCGAAATGGCGCTTTTCGTAGAATTCCCGGTAATTCGGCAGGTAGCCCTTGGGCACCACGCCGAGCACCCGGCCGCGATGGATGGCGACCGCGCAATTGTAGATCCGGTGGCGCCAGCGCAGGGGTGCGCCGATCACGAGGATGGGCGTCAACTCGGCCGAGGCCGCGACGATGCGGGTGATCGCCGTCTCCACCGCGTCGAGGAGGGTCGCCTGCAGCAGCAGGTCCTCGATGGCATAAGACGAGACGCAGAGTTCCGGGAACACGGCGAGGACCGCACCCTTCCGATGACACTCACCGGCGAGCGCCAGGACCTCGTCGGCATTGCGCTCCGGATCGGCCGGATGGCTTCGTCCGGCGCAGGCCGCCACACGGGCGAAACCGTGACGGTAGAGGGACTTGAAGGCGGAGCTTCGTGTCGTTTCGGCCAAGGGGCGGGGTGCCTCTCGCAAGGGTGACGCAGCGTCCGCAGCGCGCGGGGCCGAGCGGGCAGGGGCCGCCGAGGGAAACCCGTGTGATCCGAGCCGCTTCATCGGGTTCCCTCATCTAACCGGTTACGCGCCGGGGCTCCAGGGGGAGGCGAGCGCGCCCGGTCTCCGGAGATCCGACACTTCGCGGCATGCGGGCAAGCGTCTGTTAACGACGTTGGCTCTAGCTTGGGGAAGAACCGCTCCTGTCGAGGACGCGGACCCGTACCCTTCGAGTCAATCCAGAGCATCATGCGCGCATCGGGACGGCCTCCCTATTCTCATCGTGATCCCTCCCGGCCCGGACGCGGCGGCGACCGCCCCGGCCTGACCTTGGGCGCCCTCGCGCACAGGCTGATCAGCCTGCGCGCAAGCCTGACCCGGCGCCTCGCCGGACCGCCCCAGCGCCCGAGCCTGGTCTCGCCGCGCCCGGCGCAATCCTGGCTCACGGCCCCCCGGGACATGGTGCACGACGCCCCCGCTCCCCAGGCCCAGCCTTGGGCAGAGCAGGGCAAGTGGGCCGAGGCGCAGGCCTGGCCGGACCACGTCTTCGACGACCGCGCCACCCCCGATCTCGCCCGCTCCTCGGGCATTGCGGCCATGGACTCGACCGGCGAGAGCCGGATCGACCACGGCGCATCGAGCCCGCGCGTGCTGATCCGTTCGCCGCGCCGCCCCGCTTCCATCACGCCGGAGGGCTACGACGCGCCGGCCCATTCCGCGCCCGAGCCGGACGCCCCGGCGGTGCGCTACACCCGCACTCCGGATCCGGTGCTGCAGGAGCGTCGCCAGCGGGCGCTCGATGCCGAGCGCCTGGCACAGGAGGAGCAGGTTCGCGCCGCGCGGCAGGCCGAGGACGAGGCGCGGCAGGCCGCCGAACGCGCGGCCCTCGCCGCCGCGGAAGCGGAGCGTGCCGCCCGGGAGGCGGCCGAGGCCGCGCTTCTCGCCGCGATCCCCCGAGCCGCCGCCTCCCCTGTGGCGCCAGCCCTATACCCTCCGCCCGGCGTCCGCTTCTTCCGCTCGCCCGATCGCCGCCCGCAGGCCGTCCTCGCCGCCATCGTCGAGGAGCCGCTTCCCATCCCCGCATCGGTGAGCGAGCCGATCCTCGCCGCCGAGCTGGCGCCGCTGCCCGTCGACCGCGATTGGACCGAGGTTCCGGACTGGGCCGCCATGCGCGCCTGGTTCGATGGCGAGGATTCGACCGCCGTCGAGACGTGGTCGGCGATCCAGGCCGATTCCGCCGAGGCTTCCGCTCCGTCCCTGTTGGAGGCTTCGCCCGTGCCGGAGCTTGCCCCGGTGCCGGAGATGTCTGCGGTGCCGGATCTCGCCCAGGTGAGCGCGCAGGAGGACGAGACCTCTGCCTTCACGGTCTCGCCGCCCGTGGACATCTCGCTCCTGCGCCCGCTGCCGCCCAGTCCCGTCTACGTCCTCGACCGGCTGATGCGGTTCGACCGTGGCGGCGCGCCCCTGCCCGCCAACGGCCAGGATAACGGCCAAGATAACGGCCAGTCCGCGCCCGTCAGGGACGAGCCGAGCCACGAGGACCGCGTCGCCGAAGTCGCCGAGGCGGCCACCCTGGCTCTCGTCATCGAGCAGACCGGGCCGGCCCCCCAGCGTTCGGTTGCCGTCTCGGCCATGGCTGCCCGCGCGGCGATCCGCCCGGCCCGCATGCCCGCCGCCCCGGTGGCGCAGGCTCCTGTGATGCAGGCTGCCGTCGCGGAAGCTCCCGTGATGGACGCCTCCGTCGCGCAGACCTCTCCCATGCAGGCCCCTCCCCTGCCGCGGTGGCGCCGGTCGCTCCGGTCTTCACGCCGCTGCCGCCGCGCCCGGTCCTGTTGCGCAACCCGAAGGCCGCCGCCCCGGCTCCGGAGCCCGAGCCTCGGGTGGCGGAAGCGCCGGCCGTCGCCGAAGCCGCCGCACCGGTCGAGATGGAGGAAGCCCCGGCTCCCGTCCTCGCCCTGCCCGCCCCGGCCCCCGCTCCGTCACCGTCCCGCGCGATCTTCCCCGAGCCCCGCGCCACGCTGATCCCGGCCGGCCGGCACACGCCGATGTCGCTGGTGGAGAACGAGGATTACGAGCACCCCTCGCTGGAACTGCTGGCCGAGCCGCCGGTGACCGGCACCGAGGAGGTCGATGCCGACGTGCTGGAGCAGAATGCACTGAACCTCCAGCAGACGGTGCAGGATTTCGGCGTGCGTGGCGACATCCTCGCCGTCCGCCCCGGCCCGGTCGTGACCTTGTACGAACTGGAGCCGGCCCCCGGCACCAAATCGAGCCGCGTCATCGGCCTCTCGGACGACATCGCCCGCTCCATGTCGGCGGTTTCGGCCCGTGTCGCCGTCGTGCCCGGCCGTAACGTCATCGGCATCGAACTGCCCAACGAGACCCGCGAGACCGTCTACCTGCGCGAATTGCTGTCCTCGGCCGATTTCTGCATCAGCAAGCACAAGCTCGCCCTCTGCCTCGGCAAGAACATCGGCGGCGAGCCGATCATCGCCGATCTCGCCAAGATGCCCCATCTGCTCGTGGCCGGCACCACCGGTTCGGGCAAGTCGGTGGCGATCAACACGATGATCCTGTCGCTGCTCTACCGGATGAAGCCGGAAGAGTGCCGCCTCATCATGGTCGACCCCAAGATGCTGGAACTCTCCGTCTATGACGGCATCCCGCACCTGCTCTCCCCCGTCGTCACCGACCCGAAGAAGGCGGTCATCGCCCTCAAATGGGCCGTGCGCGAGATGGAGGAGCGCTACAAGAAGATGTCCAAGATCGCGGTCCGCAACATCGACGGCTACAATGCCCGGATGGCGGAAGCGCGGGCCAAGGGCGAGATCATCACCCGCGAGATCCATACCGGCTTCAACCGCGAGACCGGCCAGGCCGTGTTCGAGACGGAGGAGATGGACCTCTCGGCCCTGCCCTACATCGTCATCGTGGTCGACGAGATGGCCGACCTCATGATGGTGGCGGGCAAGGACATCGAGGGCGCGATCCAGCGCCTCGCGCAGATGGCGCGTGCGGCGGGCATCCACCTCATCATGGCGACGCAGCGCCCCTCGGTGGACGTCATCACCGGCACGATCAAGGCGAACTTCCCGACCCGGATCTCCTTCCAGGTCACGTCCAAGATCGACAGCCGGACGATCCTCGGCGAGATGGGCGCCGAACAGCTGCTCGGCCAGGGCGACATGCTGTTCATGGCGGGTGGCGGGCGCACCACCCGCGTCCACGGCCCGTTCTGCTCGGATTCAGAGGTCGAGAGCGTGGTCGCCCATCTCAAGCGCCAGGGCCGGCCGTCCTATCTCGAAGCCGTCACCGTGGACGAGAACCCGCCCGAGGAGAAGCCGGCCAAGGCCTCCAAGGCCGAGAAGGCGGCGGCCGCCGAGGCCGAGGAGATCGACGCGCCGATCTTCGATGCCGGGGCCTATGCCGGCGGCGGGATCGATGCGGGGGCCGACCTCTACGACCAGGCGGTGCAGGTGGTGATGCGGGACCGCAAGGCCTCCACCAGCTACATCCAGCGCCGCCTGCAGATCGGCTACAACCGCGCCGCCTCGATCATGGAGCGGATGGAGGTCGAGGGCATCGTGGGCCAGGCCAACCACGCCGGCAAGCGCGAGATCCTGATGGAGACCGCGCCGTCCAGCATGGGGGCGATCTCGATGTCCTCGCCGATGATGGACGACGACGACGAGTGAGACGTGATCCGCTGGATCAATTCCGTCGAACCGGCTGATCATCGAAGAACCAGATGTACCGCGGGGCTCCCTCTCCCAAACGGGAGAGGGAGCCCCGCGGCGACCGCGCGATCCGAGGCGATCGAGCGCAGAACGGTATGAGTACCCTCCGTCTCCCTTTTGGGGCGAGGAAGGTCCCGTCCCATATTCGCCACAGGCTCGGGTTCTAAGCCGGAACCCCACCCGACTTCGGAGAACGCCCCAGGATGACCGGCCGACGCCACCTTCTCGCCGCCGGCTCGCTCCTCGTGTTGGCGGCCGGCCTCCAGCCCGCGCCGGCCTCGGCGCAGGTCTCGTCCTTCCTCGACGGCCTGTTCGGCCGCAAGGAGCAGCCCGCGCCGGCCCCCGCTCCCGAGCCGGAAGCGCCCCCGGTCGCTCCCGCCGCGCCGAAGAAACCTGCGGCCCAGGCGCCCAAACCCGCCAAGGACGCCAAGGTGGGGTCGGACAAGGCGGCTCCGGGCGCAAAACCCGCCGCGAAGGCTGCGCCTTCGGACGCGCCTGCCAAGGTCGCCGCCGTCGGCGCCCCCACCGCCGCGTCGTCCATGCTGGATGCCGAGCCCGCCGCCGTGCTCGCCCAGGCCAATGCCTATTTCAACGGGATGACCACGCTCAGCGGCAACTTCGTCCAGATCGCCGGCGACGGGCGCCGCATCGGCGGCAAGCTGACCCTGGCCAAGCCCGGCCGTCTGCGCTTCGACTACGACCAGCCCTCCCCCATGGAGGTGGTCGCCGACGGGACCTCGGTGGCGGTGAAGGACCGCAAGCTGAAGACCCAGGACCTCTACTTCATCTCGCAGACGCCCCTGAAATTCCTGCTCCGCGAAAAGATCGACCTGGCCCGCGATCTCACCGTGTCGGACGTCTCCAACGATCCGGGCGGCATCCGCATCTCCCTCGAGGACCGGGCGACGCTGGGCGGAACCTCGAAGATCCAACTGTTCTTCGACGCCGAGATGAAGACCCTGAGCCAGTGGCGGATCACCGATCCGCAGGGCTACCAGACCACGGTGCAGCTCTCGAACCTGCAGAAGGGCAAGGCCGTCGACGGCAGCCAGTTCTTCATCAATTACGGGCGCAGCGAGGACAAGGCGATGGAGAAGCAGATCAAGGCGCAGTGAGGGGGGGGCATTGGGCGCAGTCCTTCTCCCCACCCCATCTCGGGCTTGCCCGAGATGGGCCCCCAGGCGTCAAGGCGGGCATGCCCGACTTGTGCGGGAGAAGGTGGCCCGCGCAGCGGGTCGGATGAGGGGAGCGCCGTCGTCGGAGAGGTCCTCCCCTCTCCCGCCTGCTCCGCAGGCACCCTCCCCCGCAGAGGGGGGAGGGTTTTTTCGATCACGACGCTTGAAGGCTGATTTCCGGGTTGCCGCTCCGCCAACGGTTCAGCTCGGCATCGATCGCGTCTTGCGTGCCCCGCATGAACTCTCCGCCCGAGAGGCCGGGCTTCAGGGTTTCCAGGTAGCTCACCACCACCGTCCCGGGAATGTGGCGCGAGCCGCCATGCGGCCAGTACAGGCCTGAATTCACCGCCACCGGCAGGACGGGCAGACCGAGCTTGGCATAGAGCAGCTCGACCCCGCGCTTGAACTGCACCGGCGCGTCGATGGTGCTGCGGGTGCCTTCCGGGAACATCAGGATCGAGCGCCCCTCTGCGATGGCCAGCCGGCTCTCGTCGATCATGGTGCGCAGGGCCTGGGTGCCGTTGGCCCGGTCGATGATGATCATCGGCGAGCGGCGCAGGAACCAGCCGACGATGGGGATCGCCACGAGTTCGCGCTTGGCCACGATGGCGACGTTCGGAATCAGGATGAGGAAGGCCAGGGTCTCCCAGGCCGATTGGTGGTTGGCCACGATGAGGCACGGCTCTGCGGGGATGTGGGCGCGCCCCTCCTCCACATAGGACAGGCCGACGATGTGGCGCAGGCCGAACAGGATGCCGCGCGACCACAGCCGCGTCGCCGCCCGGATCGGCTTCGTCGGGCAGCCGAGAGCCGCGAGCACCACGAGGGGAAGCGCGAAACAGGCGGTCCAGGCGGCCCAATAGACGTTGAAGAGCGCAGAGCGGGTGCGCGACACGACGGGCGATCCTTCCTGTATCTTCGAATTCGCGTCCCTCTCGGTGGTGGAACGCGGCGATTGTGCGGCGACGGGCGGGCCGATCCGTTCTATCGAAGCGGCCGATCCCATCCTTCTAAGATACGTGAGCTAGACCCGTTGCGCCTCTCCGTCACCACCTGGAACATCAATTCGGTGCGGTTGCGCATCGATCTCGTGCTTCGGTTCCTCGCGCAAGCGAAGCCCGACGTGCTCTGCCTGCAGGAGACGAAGTGCCCGGACGATGCCTTTCCGCTCAAGGCCCTGCGGGGTTCCGGCTACGAGCACGTCGTCTTCGCGGGCCAGAAGGGCTATAACGGCGTCGCCATCCTCTCGCGCTTTCCCCTGCTCACCCGCGACGTCATGGCCTTCTGCGGGAAGCCGGATGCCCGACACATCTCGGCGGTGCTCGGGGCCGAGGCGGGCGCGGCGGCGGGCCTCGTGATCCACAATTTCTACGTCCCGGCCGGCGGCGACGTTCCGGATCCCGACCTCAACCCGAAATTCGCGCACAAGCTCGACTTCCTGCGCGATCTGCGCGCCTGGGGCGGCCGGCGCATGGCCGGCCCGGCGATCCTGGTGGGCGACCTCAACGTGGCGCCCCTCGAGCATGACGTCTGGTCGCACAAGCAGCTCCTCTCCGTGGTCAGCCACACGCCGGTGGAGACGCAGGCCCTGGAAGAATTGCGCGGGGAAGCCGGCTGGATCGACGCCGCCCGCGTGCTCACGCCGGAGCCCGAGAAGATCTACACGTGGTGGAGCTACCGCTCGCCGGACTGGTCCACCGCCAACAAGGGGCGGCGCCTCGACCATGCCTGGATCTCGCCCGACCTCATCGGCACCGCGCGCTCCGTGGACGTGTTCCGCGAGGCGCGGGGCTGGGAGCGGCCCTCCGACCACGTGCCGGTGACGCTGACCCTCGACCTCTGACGGGCCGGTGCATTCCATCCGTGTAGCCGGCCGAGGAACGCAAAGCCCTGCCGATCATTGCACTTCGGACTGGCGGCCCCGAATGGGCGCCGCATCCCCTTCCCGCTCCGGAGTGTCCTCGCCATGCGCAAGCTGATCCTCGCCTTCCTTCTCCCCAAGGTCGTCTCCTACCTCCGCCGTCGCTATGCCGGCCGCTCGGGTCGCCCGACGGCCTGAAGGTCGCTCCTCGCCCGTCCTTCGAGCGTCGGAGGACGGGCGGCACGCATCACTTTCGTCGCGTTGTGGCCGGCCGCGCGCGCTGCTAAGCCTCCTATCGCATCAAGAGTCGCGGCGACGCCCGACGCCAACCTGCTGATCCGAGCAAGGTGGAGCCCTCATCGACTGGAGGGGATGTGGCCGAACCGGCAACGAAACGGGTTTCGCCACGCGTCGCTTCGGCTCCCATGCGGAACCTACGGAAGGCGCAGCGACGATGAAGCCCGAACCCCAGCAATTCGCCAGCGACAATTACGCCGGCATCTGTCCCGAGGCCTGGGCCGCCACCGAAGCGGCCAATGGCGGTTCGGTACCCGCCTATGGCGAGGATGCCTGGACGAAGCGGGCGTCGGACGCGTTCCGCGATCTGTTCGACAAGCCGGATGCGGAGGTGTTCTTCGCCTTCAACGGTACGGCCGCGAACTCCCTGGCGCTGGCCTCCCTGTGCCAGTCCTACCACAGCGTCATCTGTTCGGCCTCGGCGCATGTGGAGACCGACGAGTGCGGCGCGCCGGAATTCTTCTCCAACGGCTCGAAACTGCTGGTGGCGGCGAGCCCGGACGGGAAGCTCACGCCCGCCCTCATCCGGGGGCTCGCCACGGGGCGCTCCGACATTCATTTCCCCAAACCCCGCGTCGTGACGATCACCCAGCCCACGGAGACGGGACAGCTCTATACGCTCCGGGAGATCGCCGAGATCTCGGCCACCTGCCGCGAGCTGTCCCTGCGCCTTCACATGGACGGCGCGCGCTTCGCCAATGCCTGCGCCAGCCTCGGCTGCGATCCGGCGGAGATGACCTGGAAGGCAGGGGTCGACCTGCTCTGCTTCGGCGGCACCAAGAACGGCATGGCGGCGGGCGAGGCGATCCTGTTCTTCGATCCCGCCCTTGCCGAGGATTTCGGCTATCGCTGCAAGCAGGCGGGGCAGCTCGCCTCGAAGATGCGCTTCCTCACCGCGCCCTGGGTCGGAATGCTGGAAGGCGGCGCCTGGCTCCGCAACGCGGCCCACGCCAATGCCTGCGCGCGACGCCTCGCCGGGGCGGTGGCGGAGTGCCCGGGCTTTACCGCCATGTTTCCGGTGGAGGCCAACGCCGTGTTCCTGAAGGCATCGCCCGAGCGACTGGACGCCTTGCGGGACAGGGGCTGGCGTTTCTACACTTTCATCGGCGGTGGCGCCCGGTTCATGTTCGCCTGGGATTCCGAGCCCGAGCGGATCGACGCGTTGGTGCGGGACATCCGCGCGGTGAGCGCAGGCGTCCCGGATCGAGTGTCCTCCTCCGGCTGATTTCGTTCGCCCGTCGGGCTTCGCTCAAGCTTTTGGAATGTCGCGGAGTTCCGGCCGCAGAACCGGCGGCCGTTTTTCTTGAGACCGGCTCAGTCCACTTTCTTCGTGTCGGGCATGCCGGCCACGAACTCCTTCACGGCGGCATCGTACTGTTGCTTGACGAAGTCCTTCGTCCCGACGGGAACGACGGCCCAGATCACGGCGGCGACGAAGATCAGCGCCGCGACGATGTAGGAAAAGCCTTCGAAGACGCCGAGCCACCCGAGCAGCAAGGGGACGAGGCTGAGTGCCGAGGAGATGTAAGGCGAGCTGAACAAGTAATAGCTCGATACGAAAGTAATAACCGCAAATGCTATCGGTCTTGCGACCTTGATGATGATCCGCTCCATTCCACCCCCAGTTGTTTCCGCAAATCCGATTGCGCTTCTTAGTCAAGGTTGGAGCCATTATCACATTTGTGTTTGAATGCAAAAGTCAGAAGCTGGAATTTGCCAGGGTGTGACCTTCGCGACGAAATGAAGCTCGGATCGTCGACAGATAATGCAATAAATCAACGCGTTAGAGCCGGAATGGCCCGAGGGGGCCATGCGCCGTTCCGGCCCCCCGCCAGGGCAGAGCGAATGCCCGGCACCCGTCCGGGTCGGCGCCGGGACGGGGGTGGCACGAAGCCCGGATTCGTGTATGTGTCCCATGGCCTCGACCCGGAAACGGGCACGGGGCTATAGCTGCTTGTGAACGCGACCGTGCTGGACGACATCCCGGCACAGGCCCCGTCCCAGGCTGAGGCGGACTCTCTCGACGAGCGCCGTCTCGATCCGAAAACCCGTATCGAAAGGGAATGCGATGTCGATTTCGGCCGAGCGCAAGACTGCGCTCATCAAGGAATACGCGACCGGCGGCAAGGACACCGGTTCTCCGGAGGTTCAGGTGGCGATCCTCACCGAGCGGATCACCAACCTCACCGGCCACTTCAAGACCCACGGCAAGGACAACCATTCCCGCCGCGGCCTCCTGAAGATGGTCTCGCAGCGCCGCTCGCTGCTCGACTACGTCAAGCGCAAGGACGAGGCCCGCTACCGCAGCCTCATCGAGCGTCTCGGCATCCGCCGCTAAGGCGATTTTCGCGGTCCCGAGCCTGGCTCAGGGCCGCGTTTCATTGACGTCCCGCGCTGCCGGAATGGGTCTGGCCGCGCGACCATCGGGCCGCTTCGAGGCGCACTCGTCGGGGACAGGATCGCCAGGAGTTCTTCGCCGGTCCGGCGCGGAACTCCTGGCCGTCTTGCCCCTGGCGGCGCCGGGCACGCCCGACCGCAGGAAGGCATGACATATGTTCGACGTACAACGTGAAGAGCTGATCTGGGGTGACCGCAAGCTCGTCCTCGAGACGGGCAAGGTCGCCCGCCAGGCCGACGGCGCCGTGATGGCGACGTATGGCGAGACCTCGGTGCTGGCCACCGTCGTGTCCGGCAAGGAGCCCAAGGCCGGAATCGACTTCCTGCCCCTCACCGTGAACTACCAGGAGCGCGCCTACGCCGCCGGCCGCATCCCCGGCGGATACTTCAAGCGCGAAGGCCGTCCCTCCGAGAAGGAGACCCTGGTCTCCCGCCTCATCGACCGCCCGATCCGCCCCCTCTTCGTCGAAGGCTGGCGCAACGACACCCAGGTCGTCGTCACCGTCCTGACCCACGACCTCGAGAACGATCCCGACATCCTCGCCATGGTGGCGGCCTCCGCCGCCCTCACCCTGTCGGGCGTGCCCTTCACCGGCCCGATCGGCGCGGCCCGCGTCGGCTACGTCAACGGCCAGTACATCCTGAACCCGCCGGTTCCCGAGCTCGAGAACTCGACCCTGGATCTCGTCGTCGCCGGCACCCAGGACGCCGTGCTGATGGTGGAATCCGAGGCCAAGGAGCTCGACGAGGACGTCATGCTCGGCGCCGTGATGTTCGGCCACAAGCATTTCCAGCCGGTCATCGACGCGATCATCCGCCTCGCCGAGAAGGCCGCCAAGGAGCCTCGCAACTTCTCCGCCCCCGAGAACGGCGACGTGGAGAAGGCTGTCCTCGACGTGTGCGAAGTGGAACTCCGCGACGCCTACAAGAACACCGTCAAGCAGGAGCGCTACGCCGCCGTCGACGCGGTGAAGGCGAAGGTGATCGCAGCTCTCTGCCCGGCCGAGGGCGAGCAGAAGTTCAGCCCTGAGAAGGTCAAGGCCGCGTTCAAGGAAGCGCAGTCCAAGGTCGTGCGCTGGAACATCCTCGACACGGGCTCGCGCATCGACGGACGCGACGTCCGCACCGTGCGCCCGATCGTGTCGCAGGTCGGCGTGCTGCCGCGCGCCCACGGTTCGTCGCTCTTCACCCGCGGCGAGACCCAGGCCCTCGTGGTCGCCACCCTCGGCACCGGCGAGGACGAGCAGTTCATCGACGCGCTGGAAGGCACCTACAAGGAGACCTTCCTGCTGCACTACAACTTCCCTCCCTATTCGGTGGGCGAGACCGGCCGCATGGGCTCACCGGGCCGTCGCGAGATCGGCCACGGCAAGCTCGCCTGGCGCGCCGTGCACCCCGTGCTGCCGCCGGCCCACGAGTTCCCGTACACGATCCGCGTCGTGTCCGAGATCACCGAGTCGAACGGCTCCTCCTCCATGGCCTCCGTCTGCGGCGCGTCGCTGTCGCTGATGGATGCCGGCGTGCCCCTGCGCCGTCCGGTGGCGGGCATCGCCATGGGCCTCATCCTCGAAGGTGAGCGCTACGCCGTGCTGTCCGACATCCTCGGCGACGAGGATCACCTCGGCGACATGGACTTCAAGGTGGCGGGCACGGAAGCCGGCATCACCTCGCTGCAGATGGACATCAAGATCGCCGGCATCACCGAGGAGATCATGAAGGTCGCCCTGCATCAGGCGCAGGAAGGCCGCGTCCACATCCTCGGCGAGATGGCCAAGGCCCTCACCGATGCCCGTCCCGAGCTCGGCGAATACGCGCCCCGCATCGAGACCATGCAGATCCCCACCGACAAGATCCGGGAAGTGATCGGCACCGGCGGCAAGGTGATCCGCGAGATCGTCGAGAAGACCGGCGCCAAGATCAACATCGACGACACCGGCACGGTGAAGATCGCCTCCAGCGACGGCAAGGCCATCAAGGCCGCCTATAACTGGATCCGGTCGATCGTGGCGGAAGCCGAAGTCGGCATGATCTACGACGGCACCGTCGTGAAGTGCATGGAGTTCGGCGCCTTCGTGAACTTCTTCGGCGCCAAGGACGGCCTCGTCCATATCTCGGAACTCGCCGCCCAGCGCGTCGCCAAGGTGACGGACGTCGTCAAGGACGGCCAGAAGGTGAAGGTGAAGTTCCTCGGCGCGGACGACCGCGGCAAGATCCGCCTGTCCATGAAGGTCGTCGACCAGGAGACCGGCGAGGATCTCACCGAGAAGCTCAAGGCCGAGCGCAACGCCGAGCAGGACCGCGCCCGCGGACCCCGCCAGGAGGCGTAAGCCGTCTTTAGCCCTGAGGGTTGATCGAGAATGAGAAGCGCGGCTCCGGAAGGGGCCGCGCTTTTTTTTATTTGGGGCGAGGATGCGCGCCCGCTCGGATGCGTTCTCTCGGAACACCCATCCTCCCGCCGCGTTCGCCCCGCGACGCAACACGAGGAGTAGATTGCACCATGGCCGATCCGATGATTCCGAGCATCTTCGAGGGCGAAGCGAACCTGTCCACCACCGAGCGGGCGGTGTCCGTTGTGCTCGGCCTCGGCATCGCGGCGGCAGCCGCCCAGCCGCGTCCGAACAAGTGGCTGAGCCTGGCCGCCCTCGTGGTCGGCGCCGGCCTCGCCATCCGGGGCGCCACCGGTCATTGCCCGGTCAAGTCGGCCGGTTACATCTCCTGAGTCCAAGACACGAAAAAGGGGCGCTCCGATGGGGCGCCCCTTCTTTTTGTACGATCTCCGGCGCGGGTCACAGGACCCGCGCCGTTCGCGTCTCAGAGGGTGGTGGTGCGGCGGCTGGCGATGAAGCCGTAGATGGCCAGCACCACGATGGCGCCGACCACCGCGCCGATGAAGCCCGCGCCCTGGTTGGGGCCGTACCAGCCCAGCGCCTGGCCGAGGAAGGTGGCGACGAAGGCGCCGACGATGCCGAGGATCGTGGTGAGGATGAAGCCCGCGGGCTCCTTGTCGCCCGGCATGATGAACTTGGCGACGACACCGGCGAGGAAGCCGATGATGATGGTCCAGATGATACCCATGAGATGATCCCCGATACGCGGCGGCCGGGATTGTCCCCGCCGGACTTGGCCGTATTGGTCAAGCAACGCCGCATCGCGGGATGGGTTGCGCCCGGCGTGGCGAGAATGTCTCATTCCGCGAGGGGGCGCGTCCCCCTGCCCCTTTACGGGTGGCCCTCCCGCGCGGCACAACGCGGGGGCACCCTCCCCCAATGTCGAGTCTCCCCGCATGACCACCATCACCCGTTTCGAATCCGGCGCCCGCATGAGCCAGGCGGTCACCTATGGCGACATGGTCTACCTCGCGGGTCAGGTGGCCGGCACGGTGGTGGGGGCCGGGGTCACCGCGCAGACGCAGGAGATCCTCGCTGAGATCGACCGGCTGCTCGCCCAGGCCGGCAGCGACAAGAGCCGGATCCTCTCGACCACGATCTATCTCGCCGACATCGCCACCTTCGCCGAGATGAACGCCGCCTGGGATTCCTGGGTCTCGAAGGAGAACCCGCCCGCCCGCGCCACGGTGGAGGCCAAGCTCGCCGCACCCGAATATCTCGTGGAGATCGTCGTCGTCGCGGCCAAACTCCCCGCCTGACGCACCGACACGCGAGGAGCCAGCCGATGCGCCGGATCGTTTTCGTCATCCTTCTGATCGCGCTGGCGCTCAGCCTCGCCGGGTCGCTGTTCCTGGCCTTCGCCTTCCTCAATTCGGCGCAGGCCCAGGAGCCCAAGGGCCCCGAGCGGGTGGTCAACATCTACAACTGGTCGGACTATATCGACCCCAAGATGCTGGACGCCTTCACCAAGGAGACCGGCATCAAGGTCGTGTACGACACCTACGACAACAACGAGATCCTGGAGACGAAGCTGCTGGCCGGCCAGTCCGGCTACGATCTCGTGGTGCCCACCGGCCCGTTCCTGCAGCGGCTGATCAAGGCGGGCGTGTTCCGCCCCCTCGACAAGGCCAAGATCCCCAACCTCAAACACGCCTGGCCCGAGATCGCCCAGCGCCTCGCGGTCTACGATCCCGGCAACGCCTATGCGGTGGACTACATGTGGGGCACCACCGGCATCGGCGTGAATCTCGGCCCCGTGCGCGAGCGCCTCGGCCC
This sequence comes from Methylobacterium bullatum, assembly GCA_902712845.1. Taxonomy (NCBI): domain Bacteria; kingdom Pseudomonadati; phylum Pseudomonadota; class Alphaproteobacteria; order Hyphomicrobiales; family Methylobacteriaceae; genus Methylobacterium; species Methylobacterium bullatum. Next base: position 3,206,841 of record LR743504.1, on the reverse strand, counting down.
CAATCAGCCCCTCAACACCTGGACCCTGGTGCTCAACCCCGCGCTGATGGCCAAGCTGAAGGATTGCGGGGTGATGATGCTCGACAGCCCCGAGGACCTGATTCCCAGCATGCTGCCGGCCTACGGCTTCAAGCCCGACACCAAGCGCTGGGACGACATCTCCCAGGTCACCGACGCCCTGTTCAAGGTGCGCGGCTCGGTGCGAAAATTCCACTCGTCGGAATACATCAACGGGCTCGCCAACGGCGACCTCTGCCTGGCGGTCGGCTATTCCGGCGACGTGATGCAGGCCAAGAAACGCGCCGAGGAATCGAAGAACGGCGTCGAGATCGCCTATTTCATCCCGAAGGAAGGCGCGCTGATGTGGTTCGACGCCCTCGCCATCCCCAAGGACGCCCCCCACCCGGAGGAGGCCCACCGCTTCATCGACTACCTGATGCGCCCCGAGGTCGCCGCCGCCAACACCAACTTCGTCGCTTACGCCAACGGCAACCTCGCCGCCAAACCCCTGGTGAAGCCGGAAATCCTGGGCAATCCCGGCATCTACCCGGACGAGGCGACGATGCAGCGGTTGTTCACCAACCAGGCCTGGGATGACCGGACCCAGCGGTTCGTGACGCGGAATTGGACGCGGGTGCGGACTGGGCGGTGAGTTGCTCCGTATTAAAAGCTAGCCGGGCTGCTCTATTCTTGAGGCACTAAGTTTGATACCCATGCATCCAATAACTTTTCCAGGAAGTAAATCTTCTCTTTCGGAAGGTTGACCAATGTATTCAGCAAAATCAATTTTTTCTATGAATGTCCCCTCGATGTGAAACCCTTTTTCCTTTGCATATCGATTGAGAAGTGAGCAAAATCCGTATGCGGCATTATGTTTCTCGGTCGGAATTTGGTAATAGTTGCTCCTAGCATCAGAGTGTCCGGCTGCTTCTATTGTGTCAACAATAAATCGAAGCTCGTTGTCTGCGTAGTTGTCTAAGAAGCCATATTGTCTTTCTCGGACGGTGCTTATCGTAAAATGAGATCCCTCGGAGTTATTGCTCCTCAACGGAGCATAGATTGGACTTCCTTCTGCAAGTCGAGAAAAAACATCTTCTATTGATACTAGTGATCTGTTTAATTCTATTTTTGCTATGCACGTAGAATCGCCGCCGAATCCGGCAACGCGTTCTGCTATTCTGCGCAGTTCTTGTGGCTCCAAGCATGCTTTTTTTGCAATAGTAGCTTGTTCGGTTGCCCAATTAGCTAAACGGGCAAATGCCCGGGGCGTTCCTTGCATTCGGTGAGGATCGTCTCCTTCATAGTCTATTGAGCCTACAATTTCGTCCATAAAAGAGCGAATACTAGATCCAGATCTCAATGTTCCTATAGTCGGTACGCCAGTGCCCCCTATGTTTGCGATGCAAGCTAGTCCACAGCTTGGATCCGTCGGGTCGATGTATGACATTCGTGCTGCAGCTCGAGAGACTTCCGATGAGAAATCACGCCAGGGACGCTTTTCTACTAACAATATTCTATTCAACCAGCTTTGTCTGTTTTCGCTCATCCACTCGCGCGAATGAATTTTCGTTCGCCGCCCGCCTTCATAAATATATACATCAACGTTAAGCATAGGGCATAATAAGCCGATTAATTCGGAAAGGCTGATCGAAATTTTTTCCGAATGACCACCCTCGGAGAAAAGTAGCAGATCTTCGGTACTTTTGGCGGTCATTCGTATTGCTACTCGGGTAGAAATAGAGATCCCGAAGCTAGGAGGTCTTGTATCCAGCAAGAGAGGACGAGCAATTACGCCATTTCTAAATTGCAGCGTTCGGCATGCATCAAGGCCTTCATCGAACGGTCTTGAAGTCACTCGAACCTCGTCACCAAGCATAAATGATGAAAAAAATCCTATTCCAAATTTCCCAATTCTTTTCTTTCCTTTGGCCAGCAACCCTGGTCTTTCAGTTTTGACCAATGAGGATGAAACGTAACTAGATCCAAAATCAATTAAGGGTCCCGTTAAGACTGCCTCTGACATTCCGAGGCCATCATCGTCGACAATGAGCCAATTTTCATCTGTATTTTCTTCGTTTCTATCGATTCTAACAGTAATGGAGCCTTCATATGCGGAATCCGGTGGCTCAAGAGCGCGACGAAATGCAATAGCATCTGCAGCGTTCTGAAGAAGCTCGCGAAGTGGTACGGACAATTCCTGGCCGTACAATTTCTCACCGCCAAATAGGTCCACGATTTTCTCTACGCGAGTCACTTTGATTTCAGCCGCAACTGGGCGCCAACCACTAACAGCCACAAGATCAGCTAAGCGTGTCGGAGATCCGGCATTTCTTACCCGGTTTAGAGCAAATGGCGGTAAGCGAAGGTCGCGGAGAAGGTTTTCCGAAGCTTGTAACTCACGGGTTGCAACTTGTATTGCGTCGTGAACGATCCACCACGCATCAGCATCTTGTTGCCCGAATGGCATAGTGGATGTGAAAACAAGGGCATGCGGATCTTCAGGGTCTACATGGGGAGTCGACAGTCTGTTTTGGGCGCGCCAATGTAGTTCAGATATTCCTCGCAGCTGTAGTAGTCCGTAGAGGAAATCTGGAGCTCTCTGCTGATCAAGCTGAGTTGCGTCCGCGCATCTGAGAAGGCATGCCAGTAGGACTGGTCGAACGAACCAGGACTCGGGCAATCCAGATAGCGATCCTCGTCTATGCGTTAAACGGGAAGGAAGGGTGGATATATCCCAGTGATGGCTTGCGGCAATGCTGCCAATCAATGGCCCAAGATGTGCGCGAAGTTGATCATCTTGAAGCAAGAAAAAGAGATGATCACCATTGCGAACCTTCATAGATGCCAGCGACTCGGCTCGCTCTGCGTGCGCTGCGCGCAGCGTCTCAAATAAAACCGATGCATTAGCGTTCTGTGGCATTGGCTGGGCAGGATCTACATTATTTCTATCGAACCATTCTGCCGCTGCGTCCCGCCATCCAGGCGTTGATTGAATTTCAGCAAGCCGGCCTGGAAATGCAGCAATTGAGTTAGCGGTATCGTGTAATAAAATTGCGCCACCAAATACAAATGTCTCAAGTGGTGACAGACTATAACATGATCCTGCAATTTGATCCGCGCGATGCCACAGGGCGTCAAAATGAGCATCATCGTGTAAAGTAAGATTGGGTAAATCTCGCTGAATTTCTCGTGAAAGCATTACAGCATTCGCCCAAAATTGTCGGTAAGCCGATCTAAGGCGTTCTTTCGGTTCAAACTCTGGATCGCCGGGTGCGGCGCCTAGACTTTGTGTCCACAAATTAGTACGGTCGTAAGTAGGCAATGCCCAGTCTCCTATGGGTGCTTGTTTTACAAAATCATTATACTGAAGTTTTTCATTTACGCCTGATGTAAATTATTTTTATCGGTTTTTCTATATAGATTTGCTTGGATAGGGGGCGCAGTCCGACATCTTACCCGCTTCGATCACGGACCAGCAAGCTCTGTGCTTTTCTCTTGACAAAATTCCTATTCCATGCCTATATACCTACACCTGCCGCCCAATGAAGGGGGCCTGTCCGGTGACCGACCGGGTGGGCCGAAAGGGGCGGCGGGGCGGTGCCTGCGTCGGTGGTGTCGGTCGCCATCGCCCCGGGCGGCGGCTCGATAGTCTGGGGGCTCGGATGAGGGCGCGGTAGGTCGGGAGTTAAATGCCCCGGCACTGACCCTGATCTCGGCTGCCATGATGAGGTTTGCGGCCCCTCCAATACGAGAGGGCGTGCGGGGCAAAGTTCGTTCGAACAGCCGGGCTGGGATGCAACACGACCACCTCAGGCGCGACGCAACGCGAGGACCGCTGGAGACACCGCGACGACAAAACAGGCCCCGGTGGGAACGCCGGAGCCTGACGGGACGCCGGGGGACCGGCAAACATTTATAGCGCTCAATGGGTTCCGCGGCGTCCCGCGTCCCCCTGTTGGGGCTTCTTTTGGGCCATGCCCCCGGCGCTGTCGCGCGCGGGGGTGAAGGTGTGTGCGGCGCCCTCCTCCCCCTTGTGGGGAGGAGTTGGAGGTGGGGGTGGTTGGGCGACCCTCCCGGGTGGTGGTTACTCTCGGAGGTCAGATGGTCGTCATCGGCCTGCGGAGGCCGGCGGAACCACCCCCACCCTCGGTCCCTCCCCACAAGGGGGAGGGAGTGAGAGCGGATCGGATGAGGGGAGCGCGTTGTCCGGAGATGTCGCCCCCTCTCCCGCCTGCTCCGCAGGCACCCTCCCCCGCACCAAGTCGGGCCTGCCCGACTTGGCCAGCCAAAGACGGATCTCGGGCAAGCCCGAGGTCCGTGGGGGGAGGGTTCAAGCGGCGATCAATCTTTCAGGTCGGCCGGCACCTTGCCGCCGTTCTCCTCGAGCTTCTTGATGACCTGCTTGTGCAGCCAGACGTTCATCGTGGCCGAGTCTTCCTTGTCGCCGGTGTAGTGCAGCTCGTCGGCGAGCGACTTGCGGGCGCTGAGGCTCGAATCGATGTCGAGGAGCTTCATCAGGTCGACGATGGAGGTCCGCCAGTTGAGGGTCTGGGAATTCTTCGCGGCCATGCCGTTCAGCACGGCCTCCACGTCCACCGGCTCGCCGGGCTTCGGAGCAGCCGCCGATTCCGTGGGGGCGGTGGTGGTCGAGCCGGCCGGGGCGTCGGCGGGGGCGGCCTCAGCCGTGGTGCTTCCGCCACCGAACGGGTGCAGGATCTTGCTGACGATGCTGCCGAGAAAGCTCATGGCGTTGTGTCCTTGTCGTTGGCCGGCCGCGACGAAATGCGGCCGGTCTCCTGCTCCTAACGGAATCGGGCCGAGGCCGTTCCAGATCGGCGCAGGGGAATAAAGACCGCGCGGCGATCTTCGAGCGTGGAACGCCCTCCCCGATTGAGGAACGCAAGCCGTTCTTTCGCTCACGGGTGTTTGAAGAATGCGCCGCCTGTGGCATGGCCGGGCTCACGGCTCCTTGCCGAGCCACCCTTCGCTCCGGAATCCGGATCTCCCGATGCGCTCTTCCCTCCCTGTCCTCGCGACGCTCCTGACGGCCTTCGTCGGGCTCGTCCTCGCCGCTCCCGCCCAGGCGCAGACCGCGCCGATCCCCATGCGGATCGGCGTCATCCCGGTCATCGGCGCCGCGCCGATCTTCGTGGCCAACGGCGAGGGCTGGCTCAAGGAGGCGGGCCTCGCCCCCACCTTCACCACCTTCGAATCCGGCCCGAACATGATCCAGGCGCTGGCGTCGGGCACTATCGACGTCTACGTCGCCGGGGTCGCGCCGCTCGCCGTGGCGCGGACCAAGAACATCGACGTCCGCGTGGTCGCCTCCACGGCGGTGGAGGAGATGGTGTTCGTGGCCGGGCCGAAGCTCGCCCCGTTCTTCGCCAGCGGCGCGAGCAAGGCCGAGGCCTTCGCGCAGTTCAAGGCCAAGGAAGGCCGCCCCGCCCGGCTCGCCACCCAGCCCCTCGGCTCGGTGCCCAACACCACCCTGCAGCATTGGCTGTGGCAGGTGGCCAAGGCCGACAAGGCCAATGCCGAGGTGGTGTCCATGGGCATCGACGCGACGCAGCAGGCGATCCTCGCCGGCGCCGTGGACGGCGCCTCCATCCGCGAGCCGGCCCTCACCATCGTCCAGGGCCGCAACCCCGGGATCACGCTGATCGCCAACGGGGCCGAGATGTTCCCCGACCAGCCGGGCACGGTGGTGGGCGTCTACGGCGCCTATGCCGACCGGAACCCCGGCGCCGTGGAATCCCTGGTGCGCTCCCTCATCCGCGCCGACACCCTGCTGAAATCCGACCCGGCCAAGGCCGCGCCCCACGTGCTCGCCGCCCTCGGCAAGGGCATCGTTGATCTCGCGACCATCCAGAAGGCCCTCACCTCCCCGGCGGCGAAGTTCACCGTCGATCCGCGCGCCATCATCGTCGCCACCAAGGCGATGCAGGCCTATCAGGTCTCCATCGGCGCCCTGGAGAAGGACGTGCCCCTCGATGGGCTGTTCGACTCCCGCTACTACGAGAAGGCCATCGCGCCCTGATCGGATGAAGTCCCTTCGCGCACCCGCCCTCGCGGCTCTCGGACTCGTCGCTTTCCTCCTGTTCTGGGAGGCGATGCCTCGGCTCGGGCTGATCAACCCGGCCTTCCTGCCGCCGCCGAGCACGATCCCGGCCGCCTTCCTCAACGAGATCCGCCTCGGGGTCTGGGGCGAGGCGGTGTGGTCGAGCCTGAGCCACTACCTCGTCGGCCTCGCCGTCGGCGCCGGGGCCGGCATCGCGCTCGGCATCGTCGTGGGGATGTTCCGCGGCTTCGAGGCGCTCACCGCCTGGATCGTGCGCCTGCTGCGCCCCATCCCCGGCCTCGCCTGGGTGCCCTTCGCCATCATCTGGTTCGGGGTCCAGCCCTCGGCCGCCGTGTTCATCATCGCCATCGGCGTGTTCTGGATCGTGTTCTTCGCGACGCAAGGGGCGGTGCGGGGGGTCGACCGCGACCTCATCGAGGTGGCCCAGGCCTTCGGCTTCCGCTCCGCCTGGTCCCGCCTCACCAAGATCCTGCTGCCCGCCGCCACGCCGGGCATCCTCGTCGGCCTGCGCACGGCGCTGGGCCAGGCCTGGATGGCGGTGGTCGCCGCCGAGATCTTCGGCGTGCCCGGCGTCGGCGCCCGCATGATGCAGGCCTCCAGCCTCCTCTCCACCGACATCGTGGTCGTCTACATGCTCACCATGGCCGGGCTCTACGGCCTGTTCGACTCCGGCTTCGTCGCCCTCCAGGGCTGGCTCCTGCGGTGGCGCGCCTGATGGACCCGATCATCGACATACGCGGCCTCAGCCTCGCCTACGAGCGCGACGGAATCCGCAACGTCATCCTGTCGGAGCTCGACCTCTCCATCGCGCGCGGGGAGTTCGTGGTCATCGTCGGCGAATCCGGCGTCGGCAAATCCACGGTCCTGCGGGTGCTGATCGGCCTCGCCGCGCCCAGCGGCGGAACCGTGCGCCTCGCCACGCGCGAGGGCTGCCGGACGCCGATGGCGCTGGTGTTCCAGGACGCCCGCCTGCTCCCCTGGCGCCGGGTGATCGCCAACGTCGCCTTCGGTCTCGAGGGCAGCGGCCTATCGAAGGCCGAGCGCCTGGCTAAGGCGCAGGAGATGCTGGCCCTCGTGGGGCTCGGCGACCTCGGGCAGCGCTGGCCGCACCAGCTCTCCGGCGGTCAGCGCCAGCGCGTCGCCATCGCGCGCGCGCTGGCCGTCGACCCGGACGTGCTCCTGATGGACGAACCCTTCTCGGCGCTGGACAGCTTCACCCGTGAGGGCCTGCAGGACGAGTTGCAGCGCATCCAGGCGACGACGGGCAAGACCATTCTGTTCGTCACCCACGATATCGACGAGGCGGTGACCCTCGCCGACCGCGTGGTGGTGCTCGCGGGCAGCCCCGGACGGGTCGCCGCCGACATGACGATCGACGTTCCCCGCCCGCGCCTGCGCCGGGATACGGCCCTCACCGACGCGGCCCGGCAGCTCCGGGCAGAGCTGTCGGGCCGCTCGGCCGAGTTGTAAGGTTGTCGCCTCAGGCGACGATAACGAAGTCCGTGTTCGTCAAAGCGGGTTTGGTGGCGAGCAGGGCGAACTGAATCTGGCTCTGACCGCCGAGGCCGTCCGCATCGAAATAGAGCGCGCCGGTACCCTTGTCGTAGATCAGGTGGTCGGACGCGTCGTGCGCCGCCGTGCCGAGGATGAAGTCTGGTTTCGACAGGCTGCCGGCCGTGAGAGCGGTGAAGATGTCGTCGTCGAGGACGAGCTTGTCGAGGCGGACCCTGAAATCGGTCAGCGTATCGACGTTGCTGCGGCCGAGCTTGGTATCGAAGTAGAAACGATCGGCGCCACTGCCGCCTGTCAGGCTGTCCGAGGCAGCTCCGCCATAGATCAGATCCTTGCCCTCGCCGCCGGAGATCGTGTCCCGGCCGGCGCCCCCCTTCAGCACGTTCGCCACCGAACTGCCGGTGAGGCTGTCCGCGCCCTTGCCGCCGGTGACGTTCTCGATGCTCGACATGAGATCGCGGCCGATATCGACGCCCTTGGCGAAGTATTCCGTATAGTTGCCGGCGATGTATTCCCAGGTGCCGGACAGATGCACCGTCACCGCGCTGGCCACCGCGCCGTAATCGACCGTGTCGGTGCCGTCCGCCGTATCGCTGTAGCCGCTGCCGCCATTCAGCCGGTCGTTTCCGGTGCCCCCGATGAGGATGTCGTCGCCGTTGCCGCCGAAGAGCGAATCGTTGCCCGCGCCCCCGTCCAGCCTGTCGTTGCCCTCGCCCCCGAACAGGATGTCCTTGCCTCCCATTCCGGACATCACGTCCGCCGTGGTCACACCGCGGATGGTGTCCGCGCCGTTGCCGCCTGTCTGGGTCATGGTGTGGCTGTGGACGTTCCAGTGCCAAGCGGCAACCTGCTTCCCGTCGCTGCCATCGGTCCCGTAGAGGGCTCTGGCGGCGGCGATGTCCAGCGGGCCGAGGTCCGGATCGTAGCCGGTGTAGCTCATGACCGTATACTGGGTGTTGTCGATACTTGGATCGAGGACGATAGGTCCTTCGAACGAGTGCTTCAGGCCGATCGCATGCCCGATCTCGTGGATCATGACGTGCTGCATGTCGTCGGCGGAGTAGTTTTTCACCGATTTATCGATGAAGACGTCACTGCCGATTTTGGATTGGTAGACATAGGTCTCGCTGATCGAAGCCGACGGATAGTAGGCGTAGCCAGCCGCGCCGCTCGAATGGCTCAGGGAGAAATCGTAGTTCCCGAACCGAATCTCGCCCTGGCCCGCCGGCACTTCGAGAAAATGGATGCCGCTCGCATCGTCCCATTGGCCGAGCGCTTCGAGGGCCGATTGCCGTTCCGCCGTCGTGAACTTGGAAAACGAGTTGATGAAGGCGGACGATTCTCCGCCCTCGGTGACATGGGCCGCCGGCTTGGTATCGAAAGAATATGTGATGAAGATCGGCTTCTTGAGGGTGGTGGATCCCCAAAAGTTGTTGCCGGAAATAAGTGCCGTATAGTCTCTGACCGTCGTCATCGCAGCCCTCGTTGCCGCAAAACCCTAGATGGTACAGTCCGTCGCATCAAGATCGAGTCTCGCGGGCGATATTCGTCAAGACAACATTGTGGTTTCGATGTCGCTGCTTGCTTCAGGCAGTTAAGTATTTGAACGTTCAGAAGTCCTGACCTAGGGGGCAAGCCCGATCCGTAAGAAATGAGCGAGAGAGACGATGAATCCGTTCATCGCTGCCCACAATCTTACGCGCTCGTGGTTAGTGGATCGTGTCTCCATCGACCCGAACTGGACGGACCGCCATTGCATCCTGCGGACAAAGGCTTCATCGCTGGCCACCCGAGGCCACCGTGACGGTCGATCGGCAGAGAGAACCCACCATGACGCCCGACGACATTGCAGACCTCAGCCGCGCCCGCGCCAGTCTCTCGCGGCAGCGCAGCGCACTCGCCAAGCGGATCGGCTCGAGCGAGCTCGCCGCTGCTTCGGCGGCGGAGGATTTCATGCGCATCCTGCTGGCGATCGAGGCGGTCGACCGGGCGCTGACCAATGCCGGTCAGCCGTACATGCCGCCGATCTCCGACGCGGAAGCCTGAGCCATGGCCGACACCAAGGATGCCAACGGCACGAAGCTGACCGACGGAGATTCCGTAACCCTGGTAAAGGACCTCAAGGTCAAGGGAACGTCGACCACCTTGAAGCGGGGAACGCTCGTCAAAAACATTCGGCTCACGGACGATCCCGACGAAATCGAGTGTAACGCCGAGAAGGTGAAGGGTCTCGTCCTGAAAACCCAGTTCCTCAAGAAGGCCTGAGATCAGTCGCCGGAGACGGCGCTCGGCGCGCGGATCGGCGAGCGACTCAGGCTGCGGATGGCACGGGAGGGGCGGCCGGACTTCTCGGCGATGGCGCGATCTTGCTCCTCGATAAGGTGCCGGGCCGGCTCGTCGCCGTCGAGGCCTCCGAGGATCTCCATGGGGACCCGCCGGTTCGAGGCGCGGGACTCGTCCTCGTAGAGGACATCGAACAGGACGGAGCCACGCTCCTGCGGTTTCGACTTGGTGCGCTTGGCCATGACGGATGCTCGGACGATGAAAACCGGGAGGGTGCCCGGTCGACGGCTCTCAAGGCACGATGCTGGGCGATCGACCCCATGGTCCCGCCGGCATCCTGCCTTCTTCGCCGTCGCCGATCGATCGGAAGGGTCGCGACCGGGCTCCGGCGCTACATGATCCCGTCGCGACGTTAACGCAACCCGTATCCCCCTCCGGCACGGTGCGGCGCAAGGCAGCCTGCCGCAGGTGCTGTACGGTGGCATGATGCGTGCGGACCGCCCGCTGGGCGCCGTCCCGTCGGGCCGGGGCCGGGCGAAGCGAGGAGCCGATTGCACGATGACTGATCCGAAACCGCTGACACGCTTCTCCGTCGCTCCCTTGAGCGGGATGACCCGCCAGCTCGCCAGTGTCGCGGGCGGACGGGCCGATCCGGATCTCGTCATCACCGGCGCGCGCATCCTATCCACCTATTCCGAGCGGATGCGGCCCGACAGCGAGGTTTGGATCACCGCCGGGCGTATCGCCGCCGTAAAGCCGGCAGGAACCTACAGGGGCGGCGCTTCACGCTATGACGCCGAGGGGGGCATTCTCGCTCCTGGCTTGGTCGATCCGCATCTGCACATCGAGAGCAGCATGGTGACGGCTTGCGCCTATGCAGAAGCGGCGCTCCTGAACGGCACCACGACCATCGTCTGCGACAGCCACGAGATCGGCAACGTCCTCGACGTGGACGGCATCGCCTGGATGCTGGAGGATGCACGGGCGGCGCCGCTCAATATCTACCTCACGGTGCCGAGCACGGTCCCGGCCACTTCGCCGGAGCTCGAGACCGCCGGCGGCGACCTCACGGCGGAGAAGATCGGTTCACTGTTCGATGCGTGGCCGGAGGCGATCGGCCTCGGCGAGAAGATGGATTTCGTCGCCGTGGCCGAGGGCGACGAGCGGGCTCATGCCATCATCGCGGCTGCACTGCAGCGTGGGCGCCCGGTCTCTGGCCACATCTACGGACGCGGCTTTGTCGATGCCTATGCTGCCAGCGGCGTCACCGACACTCACGAGGCCATCGATCGGGACATCGCCGATGACTTGCTGGAAGCGGGCTTATGGATCTACCTGCGCGGAGGCCCGCCAACCACGCCGTGGCACAGCCTGCCCAAGGCCATCGGCACGATCATCGAACTGGGGGCCTCGGGTAAACGGGTCTGCGTCTGTACCGACGACCGGGACGCGCAGGATCTCCTCGCCTACGGCCTCGACTGGGTGGTGCGAGAGGCCATCCGCATGGGCATTCCCCGCGAACAGGCGTGGTCGATGGGCTCGCTGCATCCGGCGACCCGGTATGGGCTCGATAGCGAGATCGGTGGGTTCGGTGGAGGTCGCCGGGCCGATCTCGTGCTCCTCGACGACGATTTCATTCCGCAGACCACTTGGTACGGTGGTCGTTGCGTGGTCGAGAATCGCACGATCACGCCTCTTCTCGATGCGGCGCTCTCGCGTCCCTACCGATACCCTTCACCAGCCTATGCGACGATGCATCTGCCACAGCCCCTACCAGCCCTTGTCCCGGTGCTCCCCGAAGGCCGCTGTGTCGTCAACGCCATCCGCACCACGCTTCCCGGTATCGAACTGACCCATGAGCGGTACGACCTGACGCCCGCTTCGGATTGGCCGACGACCCTGCGGGACAACGATCTGTGCTTTGTCACCGTCATTGAGCGCCATGGCGGAGCCGGCAACGTCGCGCACGGATTGTTGCGTGCCTTCGGGCTGAAGCACGGCGCCGTCGCAAGCAGTGTCGGCCACGACTCGCACAACGTGATCGTCGCGGGGCTGGACGCGGAGGATATGCGCGTCGCCATCGATGCACTGTCGGCGATCCAAGGGGGCGTCTGCGTCGTCGAGGATGGCCAAGTCACCGCCATGGTTCCGCTGCCCGTGGCGGGGCTTCTCTCGGACAAGCGCGTCGGCATCGTCGCCGAGGAAGTCCGACTGCTGAAGAAGGTCTGGGAGCGGGCCGGATGCACCATTCCTTACATGGGGTTCAACCTGATCCCCCTCTCGGTCATTCCGGAAATTCGGATCACCGACAAAGGCATCGTATTGGTCCCGGCCATGGAGATCGTGCCGCTATTCGACCCCGCAGAGGCGTAAAAACTCGTTTCGGGAACCGAGACACTGTCAACAACGTTGATGGATCAGGTCTCAACAGCTTTTCCCATGTCGGCTCTTACAAGCCGTGGTATTATCGAACCGGTCAGCCGAATTGTCCGTTGAGGCGATTGGCTGGCCGTTTTGCGTTGTCTTCTAAGGGCTATTGCCCCAGTAGCGGGAGAGAACGCCTTTTTATGGAGTGAGTTGATGCGGAATCTTCTGACGCTCGTCGTCCTCGGCTTCGTCGGCTTCGTCCTCGTGGCGATGTTCGTCGCACCAACCCAGCCGGATCTGAGGGCCTGGTACCTCAAGAATGCCTGCGAGCATCTCGATAAGGTCTCGGCGAAAATCTGTGATCCTATGCGTCAGAATGGCGGGCAAGCGCTTTGACGAGAGCACTGTCCGGGGGGCTTTCAATCAGCCATGAAGAGCCGGCTTAACGTCGCGTCGCGAGGGTAAGGCGAGTGAAGTTGGGTATCCTGCCCATTGTCGTCTTTGGGATGGTGGAAGCGGCTGATAAGGCTATCGGTCGGTCGTTTTCGGGCGGTAATCGGTATGAACTGGATGCATCTCAACACGAGATAGACCCTGCCAGATATTGAGATGATACAACACGGCCGGGGCAGAAAAGCCGGATCTGCTCTTATCGCCTGGATACGGGTCAAGATTCCCGCTTGACCCCGTATGAATGCTGAAGCTGCAGAGACCCGCTTAGCAAAACAGCCCGGCGCCAGATGATGGCGCCGGGCTGTTTCGTTAAATCCGTTCAAATAACGACGATGGCGTAACGCTCAATACCCGTAGCGCCAAGCACGCCGGCGGGCGTCCCAGCGACGCTCGCGACGGATTTCCTGTCGAATGGCTTTGCGACGCAGATAGCGGGCGCTGTGACCGTAGCCGTAGCCGTAGCCATATTGAACATGTTCCACCGCGCCCGACGGAGCGATATCCACCTTGCCGAGCGACAGGGGGGCAGCCTGGGATGCTGAGGCGAAGCCTGCGCAGGCTACGAATGCCGTTAGGGCGGCAATCCGGAATGATTTCATTCGCGTCATATTCCTTCGGTCTGGAGTCAGTAGATCAGGGCCGGGACGGGCATAGAAGGTAAAAATCCTTAACGAAACCCAAACATGCCCGTGTGACCCTCAGACCAAGTAGAGCGTCGCCGACGCGCGAAACACCTTGGGGCAATGGGCCTCGTTCACGATGCGGAGAGCCTCATCCACGGTAATCCGGCGGTTCAATGCGAGCTCTTCGAGGGTCATCCACGTCGATTTCATACGTTTTTTCCCTTGCTGTCACTCACTCAACATGCAGAGGGGCGCATTGGTTCATCGACAATGTCGGAAGGCCGCCGCCGCATGGATCGATGTGCCGGAAGCCGACGCGTCATGACCGTCAACCAAAAGGCGCGAAAAACGACGAAGGCCGCCCGAAGGCGGCCTGTCGCAGAACTGTAAGTCGGTTGGATGAATTGGAGCGGGCGAAGGGATTCGAACCCTCGACCCCAACCTTGGCAAGACTGTAGAAGTCAAGCAAAAACAACGACTTAAGTAGGCAGACACGCGCAAACGACGCACGCACTATCGAAGGTGTGGCAGTCCATGCGTGTCAGAAGCGTGTTAGCAGACAACGCCCGATCCCGGAAGGTGGATCGGGTGATCGAGGGTGATCGCCGGTTCTTTCGGCGCTACCCGGATCGCTCGTTCCGGGTGCGAATCGCATCGCAGGATGAGATCGCCGAGTTCCGGGCCGGCGATCTCGCCGATGGCCTCCGTTGGTTCGTGGTCATCCGGCAGGTGATTCGCGAGCATGTCCGGCTGCGCCTCCTATTCCCCTGCTACCGGGACGCCGAGACCGATGTGAGCGAGGCACGCTGCGCCGCGATCTATGCGGCTGTAGCTCCGGGGGCGCAGTCATGAGCGCCGTTGAGTTCGAAGACCTCGATACTCTCCCTCCTATGCCGTTGGCCGATCTCGCCCCTCACCCTCGTTGGGTTGCGTGGCGCTCACAGATCCGCAACGGGAAGGCGACGAAGGTTCCCTACGGTCATTCAGGGCGGCCCGCCAAGGCAGGCGATCCGACGACATGGGGCACCAAGGCCGACGCTCAGGCTTGGGCAGCGGCGTTGCTGGCCCATGGCGAGCAAGGCGGGATCGGTATCCAGTTGGGCGAATACGATGGCTTGGCCATCGGAGGCGTCGACCTCGACTCCTGCCGCAACGCCGATACCGGCGTCATTGAGACATGGGCGGCCGAGATCATTCGGCGCTTCGATTCCTACACCGAAATTTCGCCAAGCAATATCGGTGCGAAAATATTCTTTACATACTGCCGGTCTGACGGCGAAATCATCAAATCGCTTCTCGCGGGTAAGTTCGGGAAATCGTGGTCGAAGGGCAACCACTGCGAAATCGCTCTTCATATGGGCGGTCGGTATTTCACGGTCACGCGTAGCAATATCGATCCTCAGACATTCGATGAGGATACGGTCGGGCTGTGCGACGAAATCCGCTTCGTTGGTGCGACCGAGCTTGAATGGCTCATCAATACCGCCGGCCCGGCCTTCAAGGGGGAGCCGACGCAGGCGAAACTTGAAAAGCCCATAAAGGCCGAGTTCGACACGTCGCGGAGCGGTCGCGCCTATGGTGTAGCCTGCGAGATCCGGCGCCACAGGGGCACCATCGAGAACTTCCGCCTGGCACTCGGCAAGGATGCGGATCTCGCCGGATGGGCGGCCGATGCCCGTCAGGTCGAACGCACTTGGCAATCCGCCAACGGCGCGGTGGGCGAAGCCTTCGCTTTCACCGAGGACGGGGTGGCCCGTAACTTTGCGGCCCTCCACGGTGACAGTTTCCGGTACTGCCACACGGCCGGCAAATGGTTCGCCTGGGATGGGCAGCGCTGGCGGCGGGAAGAGACGCAGCTGGCCTTCGACTGGTGCCGCGAGACCTGTCGCGCGATGCTGGCGGACGATCCGAAGAATCGTGATGCCAAATCCCTGTCGCGAGCGTCATCGGCCGGTGGCGTGGAGCGGTTTGCCCGTGCGGATCGCGCCTTTGCGGTGGAAGGCCGTGTGTGGGACCGCGATCAATGGCTGCTCGGCACGCCAGCCGGCACCGTGGAGCTTCGGACGGGCGTTCTGCGTCCTGGCCGGCAGGGCGACCTCATCACCAAGGCGACTGCCGTAGGTCCGATCCC
This sequence comes from Methylobacterium bullatum, assembly GCA_902712845.1. Taxonomy (NCBI): domain Bacteria; kingdom Pseudomonadati; phylum Pseudomonadota; class Alphaproteobacteria; order Hyphomicrobiales; family Methylobacteriaceae; genus Methylobacterium; species Methylobacterium bullatum. Next base: position 3,191,393 of record LR743504.1, on the reverse strand, counting down.
ACTCGACCAATTCAACGAGGACCGGGATTGCCCGACCTGGCGTACCTTCCTGAGCGAGGCCCTGGCGGGTGACGCGGATGCGATTCGGTTCTTCGCGCAATGGGCCGGCTACAGCCTGACGGGCGACACGCGGGAAGAATCACTGCTCTTCGTCCATGGGCCGGGCGGCAGCGGCAAGAGCACTGCCGTGAACACCATCGGCGATCTCATGGGCGACTATTGCACCAACGTCGCCACCGAGACCCTGAGCGCGTCGAAGTACGACCGGCACCCGGAAGAGATCGCCCGGTTGCGGGGCGCACGGATGGCGCGGGCTTCCGAAACCGAGCAAGGCCGCGCGTGGGCGCAACAGCGCATCACGGCCATGACCGGCGGCGACACGCTCACGGCTCGCTTCATGCGGCAGGACAGCTTCGAATTCGTCCCGGAATTCAAGCTGACGATCATCGGCAACCATCGGCCGGCGATCCTCGACGTGGATGCCGCCGTGAAGCGCCGCTTCAACGTCCTCCCGTTCGATCACAGGCCCGAACGGCCCGACGACACGCTGAAGGCACGACTGCGAGCGGAATGGCCCGGCATCCTCTCATGGGCGATCCTGGGATGCCTAGACTGGCAAGCCAACGGCCTGGTTCGCCCGGAAGTCGTGACGGCGACCACGCAGGCGTATTTCGAGACGCAGGACACGTTCCAACTCTGGATCGATGAGTGCTGCGAGATCGGGAAGCTCGCAGCCTCGACCAACGAGGATCTATGGGATTCGTGGTCGCGGTTTGCCCATAGGGCGGGAGAGGATCCAGGGTCGAAGACGAAGACCTTCCCGGATCGGCTGCAACAGCGCGGCTTTGTGCCCGTGAAGAATACGAGTGGCATCCGTGGGCGCGGCTTCAAGGGCATCAAAGTCCAAGATGCCGACCTTTTCGACCCAACGGCCTGACCGCCATGTCTCGCCCGATGCCCAAGAGTTTCAGATTCTCGGCCGCATCGGGCGAAATCACGTCGATTTTGGGTCAGGTGAGAACGGCTAACCCATTGAAATCATTCAATTGGGACGGTTGGGGCGGTTGGTTAGAAAGGCTGCTACACGCGCGAGCATCAGGGAAGCCCTGGCAGCATGGGGACTCATGGTTTCCCCTCTCAGAGTCCGGAATGCCCCTCGCGTGTAGTGACCTTTCCGACAACCCGCCCCAACCGTCCCAACCGCCCCAAACCCCGGACAATCGAAGGGTAGGCCGATGACCAACGACCATCTCCAAGACGAGGCCACGTTCCAACGCTGGATCGATGAGTGCTGCGAGACAGGGAGCCTCGCCGTTTCCACGAGCGAGGATCTTTGGATTTCGTGGTCGCACTTCGCCAATCGGGCGGAAGAGTTTCCAGACGGAAAGACTAAGACCTTTCCGAACAGGCTTCGAAAGCGCGGTTTTACGCCCATTCGGAACAGGTTCGGCATCCGTGGACGTGGCTACAGGGGTATCCAAGTTCGCCTGACAGGCATTGAAAGTTGAAACCCTGCCGCTCGATGACCCGAAAACCTGCCGATATTTGGGTCCCTCCCCCCTCGGCAGTATTGGGGGGTTCGCTGAGCGCTCGAACTCTTTCTTTTCAAATTTTAATACGAAGACGGCGTTTTCATTTCGACTTTTCTTCCCAGCCGCCCCGAAAAACTGAAAAAACTGAAAGAATCGACCCCATGGGCACCTTCGACGCCGACATTGAGGACTTCTTGGGCAACGGGAGGCCCCAGGAATCGCCTCAGACCACCCGCCAGCGGCCGAGAGCGAGTTCCGAGCCACCAGACACCGTTCCGGCAACGAAGCGCTCTGGACGGCCTCCTAAATCGAGGTCGCCGGAAAGCCCCGCTCGTTCATCCATGGGCAAGAGACCGGTCATCGTCGACGTGGCCACGCTGGCCGACCTCCTTGGCGTCCACATCAGGCAGATCCCCAAGTTCGCGGACGCCGGGACGGTCGTCAGGGTTGCCCATGGTGAGTACGACCGCGACGCCTCGATCCGGCTGCACGTCGAGCACCTCAGGAAGGTCGCCGGGGGCCGGTCGCAGTCCTCCACGCTCGCAGCCGAACGGGAACGCCTTACGAAGGCACAGGCCGACGCGGCGGAACTGAAGCTTGCCGCGTCACGCGCCGAACTGATTCCGGCCAAAGACGTAGAAACTGAATGGGCAACCGTCCTCCAAGGTATTCGGGCCTCGATGTTGGCCCTGCCGTCTCGGATTCAACAGCGTTTGGGCACGCTTTCGGCCGCCGATGTTTCAATTATTGACCGCGAAATCCGCGACGTGCTGGATGAGGTAGGTAATGACCGCGCTTGATAACGTTCGCCGCCGCGCGTTACGCGCTTTGATCCCGCCGCCGAGACTGCGACTCTCGGAATGGATAGAAACGGAGATGCGGTTACCGGAAGGCGTGTCCGCGTTACCTGGTAGAGTGCGCCTGTGGCCCTATCAACGGGAGATCGCCGACGCGATCACCGATCCAACTCTTGAGCGGGTCACCCTGATTAAACCGGTTCGCGTCGGCTTCACGACCCTCCTCTCGGGTGCGCTGGCGAGCTTCGTCGCGAACGAGCCGAGCCCGATCCTGGTTTTGTTGCCGACCGAAAGCGACTGCAGGGATTATGTCGTCTCCGACCTAGAGCCAATATTCGAAGCAACGCCCGTCCTGAATGGTCTTCTGTCGGCGGAAAACGATGAAACCGGCCGCAATACGCTGGCGTCGCGCCGGTTTCCGGGCGGATCGCTCAAAATCGTCGCCGCCAAGTCGCCTCGCAACTTACGCCGTCACAACGTCCGAATCCTGCTCATGGATGAGGTCGACGGCATGGAAACCAGTAAAGAGGGCGACCCGATCACACTTGCCGAGCGACGGACACTGAGTTTTCCCAACCGCAAGATCATTATGGGCAGTACACCCGTCCATGAGGAAACGTCGAACGTCCTGCGCGCCTACGAGCAAAGCGATTCTCGCGTCTTCGAAGTTCCATGCAAGCTCTGTGGAGTCTTCAACGAGATCCTATGGGCCAATATCGAATGGCAGGCAAGGCGACCCGAGACGGCCGCATACCGTTGCCCGGCCTGCGAGGAGATCGTGGACGAACGTTTCAAGGGCGAGATGGTCGAAGCTGGCCGCTGGCGGGCAACCAAGCCGGAAGTGCGGGGCCATGCAGGTTTCCGGCTAAACGCCCTGGTATCCGGCCTAGCAAACGCCTCATGGGCAAAGCTTGCGACCGAATTCGTCGCCGCAACCGGGCATCCCGATAAGCTTCAGACCTTCGTCAACACCATCCTCGCCCAAGGTTGGCGTGAGTCCGTCGAAGAATTGGACGAAGCCGGTCTCGCCTCCCGCCGTGAACGCTTCGGACTGGACGCTATTCCTGAGGCCGTATTGACGGTCACGGTCGGCATAGACGTACAGGACGACCGTCTAGAGTTGACGTTTCTTGGGCATTCGAGAACAGAAACCTTCGTTCTTGCCCATACGGTGATTTGGGGTGGCTCGCTTGACGATTCGACGTGGCACGAATGCGACGAACTACTGAAATCCCGCTGGCAACACCCCATGGGCGGGACTCTCGGCGTCGACGCGGCGGTCATCGATTCCGGCGACGGCGGCGTGAGCGATTTCGTGACTTCGTTCACGCGACCAAGGTTTAGCCGAAAGATTATGGCCGGCAAAGGTGTATCCGGTTTCCAGCGACCCGCTATTCAGAAGTCCCAAACAAAGGGTACGGCATTATTTATCGTCGGCGTCGATGCTTTGAAGGCGCAGCTTCTGTCGCGACTGTCGAGGGGGCGCGATATCCGTTTCAGCGACACCTTGGAGCTTCGGTATTTCGAAGAGCTTACGTCCGAGCGAAGGGTCGTTCGTTACAAGAACGGGCGCCCGGAACGTGCATTCGAGCGGATAACCGGTCGCCGGGCCGAGTGTTTGGATTGTTTTATTTATGGGCTAGCGGCGAAAGGGCTTCTAAGCCTGGATCTCGATAGGCGCGAAGCAGAACTCTCGCAGATCACGCCGACACGGAAACCCGTGAATACCGTTAAGTCGGCTTGGCTCAACCGCTAGACCCCAAAAATACGTTCGGCCGGGACACCTTTTACGGCGTCCCGGCCACCATTGTGGAGTAGGCCGGGCCTTCGAAACACGGCGAAGACTTTATGACACGGGTACGCACCTCGTTCAAGCCGCTTGAAGTCTGAATCCTAACGTCGTATGACCATCGCCAGAAGTTGGAGGCTTGGCGGCGATGAACAGCACATTGCGAGAAACGGCAGCGTTGATCGGGGAGGCGGATGGAAGAGACGAAGATTACGTCGACTACATCCATAACCAACTCAAGAACATGTACGCGAAAGGCATCATCAAATCCTGCGGGAAGGCCAGTCATGGTCGGACTAGCAGTGTCCTGTTCGATGAAGTCGAGATCTATCGCGCCAGAGTGCTTTCCGTTCTCGTTGAAGTCGGCCTCAATAGCCAAATGCTTCGCGATGTTCGGCTTGGTCTGGATGCCGAATCCCGGAAGTCATCGAATGGTCCGAACGCCGTCTTTGGCGATCACATTACCTATTCGTTCGTAGAGGCCGTCAATGGCATCAAGAACGGTGTCGATTGGAACTTGGAGATTGCATTCTTCAGCGTTCAGGAAACTGGCACGAAGGAGGCGTGGGCTTTCTGCGCGCCCACTTCGCAGCGTCTTGCTGGCACGCTGCATCACCATCATTATGTGCCCCCAGGCGCGGTCCCTCAGGTGGTTACCCAAGTCCCGTTGAACGGCCTCCTTTCGGGCCTGATTCAGCGCCTCGCGGGCAACTGAGCCATGGCCGGCCCGTCCGTTTTCAGAAAGCTGCTCAGCCGCATCGTCGGCGCACCCGCGCAAACGCGTCGGTTCGATGCGGCCGGCGGTGGCCGCCGATGGGACGCCCGGCCGAGCTTCGGTGCGGTCGGCCCCGAGACGCTCGCCGCCGCCGCCCCGGTGCGCGAGCGAAGCCGCTACTTCGCCCACAACAACAGTTGGGCGGCGAGCGGTGTGGCCGCCCTGGTGGCCGCCCATGTGGGGGCTGGAATCACCCCGTCGAGTTCGCATCCCGACCCTGAGATCCGCCGGAGCCTCAACCAGTTTTTCGCCCGATGGGCGGCTGGCGCCGATGCCGACGGGCGAACTGATTTCTTCGGAATCCAGGCCGCCGCGGTGCGCGGCATGGTCATGGACGGCGAAAGCTTTCTGCACTTCGAATGGCACGACAACAGTCTTCGACTTCGGTTGATCCCGGCCGAAATGGTCGACGCAAGTCATACCGTCGAACTCGGCGATGGTCGCCGGATCATTGCCGGTATCGAATTTGATGCCCATGGGCGGCGTGTTGCCTATCACGTCCTGCAAGGTCGACCGACCGACTTATTCGCCAGCTACGCGCCGCCGGTTAGAGTAGATGCGGCCGATATCGTTCACTTGTTTCAGCCCATGGGTGCGGGACAGGTTCGCGGAATCTCGTGGCTCGCGCCGATACTCTTGCGATTGAGCGAACTCGACCAACTTGAGGACGCGCTGCTTGTCGGGACGAAGGTCGCCGCGATGCACGCCGGCTTCCTGCAAGATCAGAATGGCGCCGGTCAAGCGTTCGAGGGCGACCAGCTCGGTTCAATTCTTGAGACTGGCTTGGAGCCGGGCACGCTGAAAGTCCTGCCGAGCGGCTATTCAATCGAGTTCTCTGCGCCGCAACAGGCTCAACAGGCTATCGAGTTCGCCAAGTTGCAGCTTCGGGCAGTCGCCGCCGGTCTCGGCGTGCCCGAACACCTTCTCACGGGCGACCTTAGCGGGGCGAACTACAGTTCTCTTCGTGCCGGTCTCGTGGCTTTCCGACAACGTGTCGAGCAGGTTCAATACCAGACCATCATCCCGCAAATGTTGAACCCGATTTGGGATCGCGTGGTGAATCTCGCCGCCCTTTCTGGCGAGATCGATGCCGAAGATAACCTTGGCGCCGACTGGTATCCGCCGCCCATGCCGTGGGTCGATCCTTTGAAAGACGCCGAGGCGACTCAGGCAATGCTTGATTCCGGTCTCATGAGCCGCCGCCAAGCCGTGGCAGCACTTGGCTACGATGTCGAAGTCTTGGACGCCGAGATTGCCGCCGACCGCGAGCGCGAGCGCGCCCTTGGCCTGGTGTTCGGCGCCGCTCCCCGCCCCTCCACCACCGAACCGAAAGGACCGACCGGTGCTTGAAACCGAAACCCTCGAACGGGCCGCACGCGACCAGAACGACCCGCTCCTTGTGAGGCGGGAGCCCGTGCGCGAGAACTCGTTCGACCGACAGGCGAACACCGTCGTCGCCGTGATCTCGGCGGGGAGTGCCGTTCGTCGCCGTGATCAGCGCGGGACGTTCCTCGAATCCCTTCAGATCCAAGGCTTCATTCCCGCGAGCGTGCATGGCGTGCCCGTTCTTGACGCCCATCGGCAGAGCGGTTCGCGCGATGTCGTCGGCGTCGTCCAACGGGCTTGGGTCGAGAACGGCGAATTGGTCGCCTTGATCCGCTTGAGCACCGCCGACGACGCGGCCCCCGTCGTTCAACGCATCGCCGAAGGCACGCTGCGAGGCGTCAGCGTCGGCTACAGGGTCAGCGCCTGGCGCGATGGCGTCGACGCGGCGACCGGCGAGCGGACCCGCACCGCGACCACCTGGACCATTTCCGAAGTTTCCTTTGTCCCCGTCGGGGCCGACCCCCGCGCAACCGTGAGAAGCGAAGCCATGCCCGACATCAGCGAGACCAACGAGACCATCGAGACCAACGAGACCAACCGGCCGCCCGCCCCGACGCCGACGACGCCGACGCCGACGACGCCGACCGCGACCCGCGCGGCGATCCGTGCCATCGCCCGGCAGAGCGGCCTCTCGCCCGATTGGGCGGATCAGCAGATCGATAGCGGCGCCGACGTGATCGCCGTTCGTGCCGACGCTTTCGTGGCGATGCAGGCGCGCAACGTCGGGCCGATCCGCACGCAACAGAACGGTGGATTGAACGACGACCCGGCCGTGATCATGAGCCGCCGTTGCGATGCCGTCGCCGCACGCGTCATGGGCACGGCCCCGCCCGATCACAGCCGCCAGTTCATGGGCGACCGGCTGGTCGACCACGCCCGCGCCGCCCTCGCCCTTCGCGGTGTGAGCGTGGTCGGCATGGACACGGATATGCTTCTGCGGACCGCGCTACACACGACGAGCGACTTCACGAATCTGCTTCAGGGCGTCGGCGCCAGGACGCTCGTGCCGGCCTACCAGGCCGCCGAGAGCCCCCTGAAGCGTCTCGCCCGCAAATCCTTGCTGACTGACTTCAGGCGCGCATCCCGCCTTCGTCTCGGCGAGGTCGGGCCGCTGCAGAAAGTAACCGAGGCGGGCGAGATCAAGCATACGACGCGCGGTGAAGCGGTCGAAGGGCTCGAACTCGATACCTATGCTTCGATGTTCAGTCTTTCGCGCAAGGCAATCGTGAACGATGACCTGGGAGCATTTCGCGACTGGGGCGAGGCCGCCGGCCGCGCAGCCGCCGAGACCGAAGCGCTGCTTCTCGTGGGCCTCCTGGCACAGGCCAACGGCGCCGGCCCGACGATGGGCGACGCCAAGCGGTTGTTCGATCTTGCCCATGGCAACCTCGGGACGGCGGCGGCCCTCGACACCGCAACCGCGCTGATTTCCGCCCTGGCGGTCGCCCGCCTCGCCATGCGGAAACAGGTCGGCACGGACGGCAAGTCGCCCATCAACGCGACCGCGAAGTATCTGCTTGTCAGCGCCGAACTCGAAACCCTGGCGGAACAGGCTTTGGCGGTCATCGCCGCGCCGGACCCGTCGTCGGTCAACCCGTTCGGCGGTCGACTCGAACTATTGGTCGACCCTCGCCTACCCATGGGCACCTTCCTCACCTTCGCAGATCCGGCTGTCCTGCCGGTCTTGGAGATCGGATACTTGTCGTCGGCCCAAGGCGTACAGGTTTCGAGCCGCGAAGGATGGGATGTTTTGGGAATCGAGTTCCGCGCGGTCCTCGACTTCGGTGCCGGTGCTCTCGATTGGCGCGGCGTGTTCAAGACTCCGAAGACGGGCGGCAGCCTGTGACCGTCCCGCTCTCGCGTCTCCGCGAACTCCGGGACGATCTGATCCGGGCGCGCACCAACCCGGTGCGGGAGTTCGAAGATTCGAACGGTGAGCGGGTCGTCTATCGATCCGACGCCGAACTCGCTCAGGCTATCATTCAAGTCAATCGCGAGATCCAAACCTTGGAACGACCGTCGCCGACCGCGATCATGTTCAGAACATCGAAAGGACTGTAAGCATCATGCGTAATTTTATCCAAAAGGGTGAGAACATCACCTTGCCCGCGCCCGCCGATATCCGTTCGGGCGACGGCGTTCTCGTGGGCAGCCTGTTCGGCGTCGCGGCCGGTGATGCTCTGACCGGGACGGATCTCGACTTGGTGACGACCGGCTGCTTCGCGATGCCCAAGGTGGTCGCCCAGGCGATGCTTGTCGGCGATGCGGTCTTTTGGGACAACGCCACGAAGCTGGTCACGAAGACGGCGACGGGCAATACCCGGATCGGCGTCGCCGTGGAGACCGTCGCCGCTCAGAGCGGCACGGTCGCTGTCCGCCTCAACGGCAGCTTCTGAGGCTGCCATGTCGGCCGAGACCTTCAAACTCCCATCGATCCTGACGGAAATGCAGGCGGCGGCGAAGCTGGGAGTCTCGGTCGATACCTTGCGCCGCGAGCGCCGACGTGGCCGGATCGCGCACACGAAGATCGCCGGCCGGTGCCGTTACACCGAGCAACACCTTTTGGCATACCTACAGGCAAACGAGATTCAGGCATGTCACGCGGAACCAAGCTCGGCCAACTCGGAAAATACTGGCTCAGTCAGCGCGGTAACAGTTCGCAGTGGTGCCGGACTTGGTTCGATGCAGGTACGCGACAGACAAAGCGCGAATCTCTTGGCACTGTCGATATTGAAGACGCCAAGCTCGCGCTCGCGCGGTGGGTGACGCTCAATGCAGACCGTGAGCGGGAACATCCGCGAGACGTTCCGCTTGGCGATATCTTTGTCCGATACGTTCACAAGCATGGGCAGCACGTCCGAAGCGGCGGCGAAATCAAGCGTAACCTGACTCTGATCCTGGAAGCACTGCCGCGCGAGATCACGGCAGCGGAATTGACTTTGGATCGACAGGCGGACGTTTCGCGTAAGCTTCGGACTCAGGGTTACGCGCCCGGCACGATCAAGCGCGCCATGGGCGTCGCCAAGGCTGCCGTGAACTTCGCCTGGAAGAATGGCGAGATCGACCGCCCCATCCCGTTCGGCACGTTGCCGGAAGGCCAGCCGCGCGACCGCGTGCTGTCGATTGAGGAGATGGCTGCCCTGTGGGACGCCGAGATGCCGGATCACGTGCGGACGTTCATCGCCCTCTTGATCGGCACGGCAGCCCGCCCGGAAGCCTTGCTGCAACTGACGACGTTCCAGTGCGACCTTTCGCGCGGCACGATCAATCTCAACCCGCCCCAGCGGCTTCAGACGAAGAAGCGGCGGCCGATCCTGCCGGTGGCGGACTTCCTGCGCCCGTGGATCCAGGCGACCACTGCCGGCCCCCTCGTGGCGTGGCGCGGCAAGCCCGTCCTGAAAATCAACAAGGCATTCCGTACCGTCCGCGAGGCCGCTGGCCTCAGCGAGGACGTGGTGCCCTACGCAATCCGCCACACCATGGCGACAGAGCTTCGCGCTCGCGGTGTGCTGGAACTGGATTTGGCGGCCTTCATGGGCCATGCCATGCCGAACTTCCGGACGACGGGGCGATACACCCACGTCGCGCCGGAACATCTCGCCAAGGCCCGGCAGGCCGTTGATGAGATCGCGAACGCCATCGGCCGGGCTGCAACCCGTCCGATGGTACCATGTGGAATGCGTGCTAGTTGCGTGTCAGACTGCGAGCGACCGGTCTGCAAACCGGCCGCTAAGTCGTTGTTTCTCGTAAGAGAAATTGGAGCGGGCGAAGGGATTCGAACCCTCGACCCCAACCTTGGCAAGGTTGTGCTCTACCCCTGAGCTACACCCGCTCACTATGCCGTGCCGCTGGAGGAGAAGACCCGCCGGCGGCCCCGGACGGCGTCTCTAAACAACATTCCGGCGGGCGTGGCAAGAGCTGTTTTGCGGTTCTTTTGCCGGCGGGCAACTTTCTCGTTTCTTCACCACGCGGTCGCCGGGGATCGCCCATGGGCGATTTCGCAGAGGCGCTCGCGCGTGGCCCGCGTGGTCCCTTCGGGCAGGGCGTCGAGCGCGAAGAAGCCGCATTGCGCGATCTCCCGGTCGGGAAGCTTCGGTCCGAGGAGCGTAAAGGTGGGGGCGACGTAGACGACGATGTGGTCGCGGCCCATGGCGGCGGTGCTGCGGAAAAATCCGTGCAGACGCAGCGTGTCCGCTTCCTCCACCACGATCTCGGTCTCTTCCCGGAACTCCCGGACCATGGCGTCGACGGCGCACTCGCCGATCTCGACGCCACCGCCGGGCAAGTGCCATCCCCCCACATAGGTATGGCGCACGAGGCAGACGCGTCCCCGCGCGTCGAGGGCGACGCCACGCACGCCGAGGGTCATCCCGCGGGTCGCGAGGGCGCCGAGCTGGAACAGCCGCTGGAAGAGCGGTCGGTCGAGAAGGGTGCCGATCATACGACGTTGAGGCGGATGGCGCCGAAGCCTTCGATGGCCGCCTCCATTGCCTGTCCGCGCTCGACCGCGCCCACGCCGGAAGGGGTTCCGGTGAAGATCAGGTCGCCGGGATGGAGCTCGAAATAGGTGGACAAGAGCGCGATCTGGTCGGCGATGGACCAGATCATCTCCGATAGGTCTCCGGCCTGGCGGGGAATGTCGTCCACCGAGAGCACGATGGCGCCGCGCATTGGATGCCCGCGACCTTCGATCCGGTGGAGCGGTCCGATGGGGGCCGAGGCATCGGCTGACTTGGCGAGGTCCCACGGGCGTGCAAGGCGCTTGGCTTCGTCCTGAACGTCGCGGCGGGTCATGTCGAGGCCGACGGCGTAGCCGTAGACGTGATCCAGCGCCTCGGCTGCGGGAATGTCCCGCCCGCCGCGTCCGAGAGCGGCCACGAGTTCCACCTCGAAATGGTAATTCGCGGTACGCGGCGGATAGGGATGGTCCACCGCCTCCGCGCCCGGGACGATCTGAAGCGTGTCCGCCGGCTTCATGAAAAAGAATGGCGGCTCGCGGTCGGGATCCTTTCCCATTTCGCGGGCATGAGCGGCGTAGTTGCGCCCCACGCAATAGACGCGGCGCACGGGGAAGAAGTCTTCGCTGCCGACGATGGGCAGGGCGATGCGGGGTGGGTTCGGGATCACGGACAGCATCGGTCTGGCGCCTCCTGGTGGGCTTGCTCGGATCGGTTGCGGGGCAGCTCTGCGCCCTGCAAAGAGGGGGCACGATCCTTATCATAGGAGCAGAGCTGCCCGCCGCCATTGTGCCGGTCCGGCCCTGACCGCTTCGTGTTGCCCCCTGATCTCGTGCCCCGAGCTTTCCGTGAGCGCTTCCGCCGATCTCCTTTTTCGTCTCGTCGGTCGGTTGGGGGAAAAGTATGTCCTCACGGCGCCCGCGGACATCGCACCTCATCTCGTGGAATGGCGCGGCCTCTTCCGGGGGAGCGCAATCGCCGTCGTCCGTCCGGCCGATACCGGTGAGGTCGCCTTCGTCGTCGCGGCCTGCGCCCAAGCTGGAATCGCAATCGTCGCCCAGGGCGGCAATACCGGACTGGTGGGGGGCGGCGTGCCACAGGGCGGGATCGTCCTATCCCTGAGTCGTCTCTCCCGCATTCGCGCCATCGACCGCCTGAGTGCCAGCATCACTGTCGAAGCCGGCGCCCTGCTCGCCGAGGTTCAGGCGGCCGCTGACGTGGAGGAAATGCTGTTCCCCCTTTCACTGCCTTCGGAAGGGTCATGCACGATCGGCGGGAACCTCGCGACCAATGCCGGCGGGACCGGCGTCCTCGCCTACGGCAATACGCGCGATCTCGTGCTCGGCCTCGAAGTAGTGCTGGCCGACGGCCGAGTTTGGAACGGGTTGAAGGCGCTGCGTAAGAACAATGCGGGCTACGACCTGAAACACCTGTTCGTCGGATCGGAAGGGACCCTGGGAATCATCACCGCGGCGGTGCTGAAGCTCTATCCCAAGCCCTCGTCGCGGGTGGTCGGCTTCGCTGGCTTGTCGTCCCCACACGCAGCTCTGACCCTGTTCGATAAGTTGAAGCGGACGGCCGGACGGGATCTCACGGCATTCGAGTACATTCCGCGCTTCGGCCTCGACATCGTGCTGAAACATAGGCCTGGATTTCTGCGCCCACTCCCCGGCGACCATACTGCCTACGCGCTTGTCGAGATGGCCACGACGCGCACCGGGCCGGAGGCTTTGGACTGCATTGCGACGGCGCTCGCTGCTTCCATTGAGGATGGCCTCGTTGAGGATGCAGTCATCGGATCGAGCGAGACGCAGAATGCGAGCTTGTGGGCGCTCCGCGAAAACCTGTCCGACGTTCAGTCACTCGAAGGCGGTTCGATCAAGCACGACGTCTCGGTGCCGCTCTCGCGTCTCGCCGACTTCCTGGATACGGCGATCGCAGCCTGCGAAGCAGAAATGCCGGGCCTACGCGTCTGCGCGTTCGGGCATTTCGGCGACGGTAACATTCACTTCAACCTCAGCCAGCCCCTCGGCATGGAGAAGACCGCTTTCCTCAGGCAATGGGGCCGCTTCAACAGGATTGTTCACGACATTGTGCACCATATGGGCGGGTCCATCGCCGCCGAGCATGGCATCGGTCTGATCAAGCGAGACGAACTGGGGCTTTACGGCGATCCAGTGGGCCTGGACCTGATGCGTCGGGTCAAGCTCGCTTTAGATCCGCACGATCTCCTGAACCCCGGGAAGGTCGTCGCAATGTCGGCAAACCCACCTCTGACGGTTCCGCCCGAATAGGCTTCGGGGCCATGACCTCGCCTCTCGGGAGCGAACCGAACGCTCAGTCGCGTTCTGCACAAGCCCCATTGTGCGTCGCACAAGAAGGGATCACAATCCGTCTCGCGACGCGCCATAAATCGGCTTCGAATTCCGATCTAAAGCGTTATCGCGGTGAGATTGCTCAGTGAGTGCACTGCAGCGTCTTATGGGGGCGTTAACGATCCATACCCCTTCATGAGAGGCGGATCGCACCTTCAATGACGGCCTGCCCAGCCTGGCGACCACCATTTACCGGCTGTGCTCATGGATTACAGGGACTGAAGGAGACCAGACGATGCCGACCTCGCAGGCGAGAGTTCCTACTGCCGAGGCAAGCCGCTACCTGAAGCAGCTTTGCCGCCATTGGAGTCATAAGTTCCCCGTTGAAGCCACGGATGCGGCCGGTACGGTGCCGTTCGGCGAGGATCGCATTTGCACGTTCCAGGCAGAGGCCGATGCCCTTCTGATGCGTGTGGCGACCCCCGACCCGGCCGGTCTGACCCGTCTCGAGAACGTGGTGGCCGACCACCTCATGCGTTTTGCCTTCCGCGAGAATCTCGGCGAAATCACCTGGTCGCGCGCGGCCTGACCGACCCGCGCTTGAAACGCCGTCACGAATCCCGATCTTGCTGAGCGTCGTCCCCGCAGCCTATGCGGGGTGGGGCTGAGGAGATTGGGTGATGACGACAAGCATTGGGGCTGACACGACACCCCTCTCCTTCGATGAGCGGATCGGCCGCCTCGCCGAGGTGGCGGTTCGAATTGGGCTCGGGCTGAAGCATGGCCAGGAACTGGTGATGACGGCGCCGCTCGAAGCCGCGCCCTTCGCCCGCGCGATTACCACCGAGGCCTACAAGGCCGGCGCGTCCCTGGTGACAACCTTCTATTCCGACGATGCCGCAACCCTGGCTCGCTTCGCTCACGCGCCCGACGACGCGTTCGATACTGCGGCGGGCTGGCTTTACAGCGGCATGGCAGAAGCGTTCCGCAACGGGGCCGCGAGGCTGGCGATCGCCGGAGATGATCCATCGTTGCTGGCCGGGCAGGATGCGCAGAAGGTCGCCCGCGCCAATCGCTCGCGCTCGAAGGCCTATGTGCCGGCCCTCGAACTTATCGCCAACTTCTCCACTAACTGGACGATCGTTTCGGCAGCGACCCGCCCCTGGGCGCGGACCGTCTTCCCGGATTGCCCCGAGGACGAAGCGCTGGCACGCCTGTGGGACGCGATCTTCGCTGCGTCCCGTGTCGACGGAGGCGATCCGGTGGGCCAGTGGAGGGCGCATAACGATGCTCTCCACGCTCGCACTAAAATCCTCAATCAGCATCGTTTCGCGGCTGTGCGTTTTCAAGGGCCCGATACCGATCTCACCGTTGGCCTCGCTGACGATCACGAATGGTGCGGCGGTGCCTCCGTCTCGCGCAGCGGCATCCTGTGCAATGCCAATATTCCCACCGAAGAGGTGTTCACCACGCCGCACAAGTCGCGGGTGGACGGCTATGTGGCGAGCACCAAGCCCCTTTCTTACCAGGGCACGCTGATCGACGGCATCCGGGTTCGGTTCGAAAAAGGGCGTATCGTCGAGGCGACGGCTCGCACGGGAGGCGACGTCCTCGCCCGCGTGCTCGACACGGACGAGGGTTCCCGCTGTCTCGGCGAGGTCGCCCTGGTGCCGGCCTCGTCGGCCATTTCGGCGTCCGGACTGCTGTTCTACAACACCCTGTACGACGAGAACGCCGCAAGCCACATCGCCCTGGGGCAGGCCTACAGCAAATGTTTCCGCAACGGTGGTGAAGGCTTTAGTGAGGACGACCTCGCGGCACGTGGCGCAAACCGCAGCCTGATTCATATCGATTGGATGATCGGCTCTGCCGACATTGATGTCGACGGACTTACCGCCGAAGGGCGTACGGTACCGGTGATGCGTGCGGGGGAATGGATCGGTTGAGGCACCGAAGGCGGGAAGTGGCCGTGGCTCAGAAGCCCGGACCCTTCGTGGCACCGAGAATGCGAGCGGGATGGGCCAACGTCCCGCTCTGGAGTACGACCACGTAACCGTCGGCATTGCCCGAGCGAACAAGGTTGCGCGGGAGTTCGAAATGCATGGCTTGGCCCGTCCAGGCTCCAACCCTATGCATCCCGCGCACCACGTTGACGTAATCCACCACTTGTCCCTTGTTTTCGCCGTGCGCGACCATTGTCTTGTGCCTGCGCAGGATCGGTAGCAGCCAAACCTCGCCGGTGCCGCGTCCGGCGCCGATATCGATGGCGATACGGTCCCCCTGGTCCGTTGCCTTCACCGATACGATGAGGCCGCTCACTTGTCGTGCCGCACGAAGGCTGCGGTCGAGGAATGCCCGGTCCGACCGGACCGGGGACGGCTCGCCGTTGACGATGGCCTGGGGCGTGAAGAGCTGGCGCTCGCCATGGCTGAGAGCGTAGGCGCGTTGGCGCTCGGTGAAGGCCGGGATCGCGAACTCGTCCTTCCAGCCGAGATAGTCCCAGTAGGTGACGGGGAGGGTCAGGGCGATGACGTCGGGCTGCTGAGCGTACTCTCCCATCATCCGCGAGGCCTGCTGGCAGGCCCCGCAACCTTGGCTGGTGAAGAGTTCGATCACCGCGCGGGGCGGCTCGGCGCGAGCCGGACCCATCATGTGCGTCAGGACAATGGTCAGCGCGACGAGGCTCGGCGCGGAGCGGCGCATGCGTGAAGCGGATCGGCCCATATATCTATGTGACAGCGCCTCAGCCTGGAACGGAAGACACGTTGTCTCGATGTGTGGTGGATGAATCCGACTGTTTCGGCAGGGCAACTTTGGGTTTTGGCAACATGTTCGGGCGCCAGCGCCTGTGCATCCAGAGCCACTGGCCAGGATTGTCCCGAACCCATTCCTCCACCACGCGGGTCATCGCCTGCATCGCGCCCTGGACGTCGATCTCGCCATTGGCATCACGGGGCAGGTCGAGGGGTGGGGTGAGTTCGAGATGAAAGTGGGCATTGTCCTTTCGCACCACGCGCACCCCGTGAACGGGGCATTCGTAATGCTTGGCGAGCTTGGCGAGCAACGGATTCACCAGAACGGCTCGGCCGAAGAACTCCACCACCACGCCGCGGGTGAAATGCTGATCGATGAGTTGGCCGAGATGGCCGCCTCGCTCTACGACGCCCTGCATCGAAAAAACGGCGCCTTGCCCCGCTGCCGCCAGCCCGCCCATGGTCTCGCGGCGCACCTCTGCGACGAGGCGGGCTGAAGCGATGTCGTTGGGTGGCCGGAAGATCGCCGTAGCCTCGAGCCCGTAGCGGGCGGCGCAGATCGCCGGCAATTCCCAATTGGCAAGGTGGGCAGCAAAGATCAGACCCGGCTTGCCGTCGTCGCGTAAAGCCTCGAAATGCTCCGCGCCGGCAACGGTCATCCGCTGGCTCGCCGGATCGTTTGGGTCGATATCAAACAGAGTGGCGAGATGGGCGTATTCTGCCCCCGTCCGGCCGAGATTGTCCCAAGCCTGGGTCGCGAGCGCCTTGATCGCGGCCTCATCCTTCTCGGGGTAAGCAGCACGCAGATTCGCCAATGCGATGCGGTTCGCCGGCAGGAACGGCCCCACCCTTCGCGCAATCGCCCCGCCGGTCCGGCTCGCCCGCTCGGTTCCCAGCATGCGCGCCAGCCAGAACAAACAGCGGACCAGCGGAATCATAGCGATCCCCGCCATCCGGGGCAGATGGCGGTTCAGGACGAGGGCAAGTCGCAGCACGAGATTATCCGGAGGTGGCTATCGTGCTTGTGTAGAACATTTTTTGGAGAAGTGGCAGCCTGAGTGAATGCGAGCCATGCTTGCCCTAACGATAGGTCAGTCGATCGCCACCAGGATCTTCCCGAACACCTTGCGCGATTCCAGGCGTTCCAGCCCCTGTGAAAAGTTCTCGAGGGGGAGGATCGTGTCCACCACCGGCGTGATCCCGTCGGCCATCTTGGCCAGGGACTGGCGGATGTTGGCCATGGAGCACCCGAAGGAGCCGGTGATGCGGTACTGCTGCTGGAACAACTGCATCAGGTTCATAGTGGTGGAGACGCCTGAGGTGGAGCCGCAGGTGACGAGGCGGCCGCCTCGCTTGAGGCAAAGGAGCGAGCCGTTCCAGGTATCAGGACCGACATGCTCGAACACCACATCGACTCCCTTTCGCTTGGTCAGGCGGCGGACCTCCCCCTCGAAGCGCTCGTCCCGGTAGTTGATCACGTGATCGGCGCCGAGGGCTTTCGCCATCTCGCCTTTCCTATCGTCGCCCACCGTCGTGAACACGGTGCAGCCGATGGCTTTCGCCATCTTGATCGCGGCGGTGCCGATGCCCGAGCCGCCGGCATGGACGAGGATGCTCTCGCCGGGTTCGAGCCTCGCGTTGTCGAACAGCATGTGCTGAACGGTGCCGAAGGCGATCGGCGCACAGGCCGCATCGGTGAAGCTTACCCCATCGGGCACCTTTACCACGAGACGAGCCTGCATGGTGACGCGCTCGCGCGCGAACCCGTCGATATGGAAGCCCATGACGCCGGAGACGTCCTCGCACAGGTTGTCGCGACCTTCCCGGCAGGCCTTGCAGCGGCCGCAGGTCTGCGCACCGTACATTACCACGCGGTCGCCCTCGCGCAGATCCGTCACGCCCTCGCCGACGCAGACGATCTCGCCCGCGGCTTCGGCCCCCACCGTCAGCGGCATCTTGCGCTTGGCGAAGGCCATACCGCGAAAGCCCCAGACATCGATGAAGTTCAAGCCCACGGCGCGCACGCGGATCTGAACCTCGCCCGCGCCGGGAGCGGCAGGCGGATCAACTTCGCTGAGGCGAAGGTCACGGTCACCGAAGAGTTGGAGGGCTTGCATCGGTCTCGTCTCTTTTCAGGCGCTTCGGACCCCGAGCCTCCTTCGCACCACCTCGTCCTGAGGCGCCCGCGTCAGCAGACCTCGAAGGGAGCTCCAGGGCCCCTGTGCCATCTGGAGCCCTCGTTAAAGGCCTCCGCGATAACTCCGCACCTCGGGGAAGAGGGATCGGAATGGATAGGCCGCCTTATCGACTGAAAGCCGTCCCGGCTCAATCCGGCGCGAGGTAGCGCCGCCGCGCCCAGCCGAGGATCGGGCCAGCCTTGACCCTGCACCATGTGAGGCCGCTCGGCGTCTCGTTGGTACAGCCGAAGCCGCGCAGGCGTGCCCCTTCCGGCGCCTGGCCGAGCACGGGCGCCGAGGCGTCCGGCGTCTCGCGGATGCTCAACGCGTCACCGCGCGGAAGGCTGTCGACGCGGAAAGCGCCGGTCTCGGCGAAGGCGGGAATCGCTGTCAGAGCCAGCGCGAGGATGAAGTGGAAGCGCATGGGATCATCCGCCTCAGGTCCGGTGAACACCCATCATCGCCGTTAGCCCGCCATCGACCGGCAGAACCGCGCCGGTAATGTAGGCTGCGGCATCTCCCATAAGGAAGGCCACAAGCGCCGCTACTTCATCCGGCTTGGCAAAGCGTCCTGAGGGAATCTGTTTCTCCATGCCGTCACGATGCGCGGCGTAGGGGGCCATCATCTCGGTGTCGATGAAGCCCGGCGCAATGACGTTGACCGTCACCCCGCGTTTGGCCGATTCGATCGCCAACGTCCGGCAATAGGAGATCAGCGCACCCTTCGTCGCCGCATAGGCAGCATTGCCCGGATTGGCCTGTAGGGCTGCCACCGAACCGATGGCGACGATGCGGCCGGAACGTCCTCGGATCATGCCGCGCACCAGTGCCTTCGCGATGCGGGTCAGCGACCAGAAGTTCACCTGCATCGCCGCCTCGGCCTTGTCCTGCGCCATCATCGCGGCCAACACGTCGTAGGATTGGCCGGCATTATGGACGAGGCCGTAGAACGCTTCCCCCTCCTGGGCCTCGCAGAATGCCTCCAAGGCGTCGCGGTCGGCGAGGTCGAGAGGGTGAGCGGTGATCGCCCGTCCGGGATGGGCCTGGCTGAGTTCGGCCACAAGGCGCTCCGCCGCATCGCCCGAGGAGCGATAGGTAAAGGCGATGTCGTAGCCGGAGGCGGCCAGCGCGCGCACGATGGCCGATCCGAGGCCGGAGGCGCCACCCGTGACGAGGACGCGGCGGGATACTTCGTTCGTCATGCCGGCTCGTCCCCGAGGACGAGGCAGGTATTCTGCCCGCCGAATCCGAAGGAATTGGACAGAACACGGCTGACCCGTGAGTCGCGTGCGCTCGTTACCACGTCGAGGGAGAGGGCTGGGTCCGGCACGGCGTAATTGATCGTCGGTGGGATGCGGCCATGGGCGACGGTGAGGAGTGAGATCACCGCCTCGATGGCCCCCGCGGCGGTCAGCGTATGGCCGATCATCGACTTGTTCGACGAGATCGGCAGGGTGCGGATCCGCTCACCGAACACGGCGGCGCAGCCCAATGCCTCCATCTTGTCGTTCTCTGGCGTCGATGTGCCGTGTGCATTGATCGTGTCGATGGAATCCGGCTCGGTGCCGGCATCGTTCAGGGCAGCGCGGATGGCGGCGATGCCGGGCGCACCGTCCGGGCTCGACCGGGTGCGGTGGAAGCCGTCGCCCTTCTCGCCGCAGCCGAAGACGTAGCCTAGGATCGTCGCGCCCCGCGCCCGTGCGGATTCGGCATTCTCCAGAACCAGGGCGGCGGCCCCCTCCCCCATGACGAAGCCGTCGCGGTTCTTGGAGAACGGCTTCGAGGCCCCCTCCGGTGGATCGTTCTGGGTTGAAAGAGCGGAGAGCAGCGAGAAACGGATCAGCGATTCCGGGTTCACCGAACCGTCGGTGCCGATACACAAGGCCGCTTCCATCTCGCCCCGCCGGATCGCCTCGACGCCTAGCTGGATCGCGGTAGCGCCGGAGGAGCAGGCGGTGGAGAGCGAGATCGGCGATCCCTTGGTGCCGAACCGGTCGGCGATGTTGTCGGCCACGGTGGCGAAGATGAAGAGGTCGTGCCAGGCGTCGAACCGTCTGCTCGATGCTGCCCGCTGAAGGTCGGAATAGGTGATGTCGCCGTTCTGGCCGGAAGCCTGCGCTAGGGAGTGGCGCTGGGGCCATTCCATCTCCACCGGTGGTACGGCGATGAACAGTGCACCGGGGAAATTGCCCTTCTCGCCGATGCCGGATTGACTGATCGCCTCCTCGGCCGCTTCCTCGGCGAAGCGCTGCGACAGCGCGGGCGCCACGAGCGGGTCGGTGTCCAAGAAATCCACTGTGCCGGCGATGCGGGTGCGCAGGCCGTCGGTGGGAAAACGGGCGATGCTGTGGATGCCGGACCGGCCGGCGGTGAGCGCAGCCCAATTGTCGGCCTGTCCCTGTCCGAGGGAGGTGACGATGCCGAGGCCCGTGACCGCGACCAATGGCCGGCCATGGCTGTCTCGGAAGCTTCGTGAATCGCGGGGGGAGGAGTTCGTCATAGCGCCGTCTTGCTATCGTTCCGACCGAACGGCCTTGAAGATGCCCCGTCCCGAACATTTGGACCGATCGATCACGGTTGAACCCGTCTTAGCGGAATTTCGGTGAGCTGACAGCCGCATCCCCGGCGGTCACGACAGCGCGCTCAGGCGGACCACTCCCTCACCACGGCGATGGCCGACGGTGGTGATCGCGACCTCGCGCGCCCTACCCTCCGAGATCAGCGCGGCGGCGAGTGCTGCCCCCAACGGCGCCGTGACTTCGAGCGAGTGACCGGTAATGTCCCCGAGGGCCGTGACAGGCACGCCGGGCGCGAGTTCGCCTAGGGCCGCGCGCTCCTCGGCTGTGATTCCCTCGACGCCGGTAGCGCCCGAAATTACCATGTCCGGCTTGGCGCCGGCCTCGCGCCACAAGCTCGAGAGGCTGCGACCTACGCTGCCGGCCTCGCGCCGGGGACGATCGCTCTCCACCGGGAGAAGGCGGGCGAAGATCGTCGCCTTGCGTGCCGCGGCGGTCTCGGCGGCTTCCAGCATGAGGAAGGCGGCGGTACTTCCAAGGATGAAGCCGGCCTCGCCTTCACTTTGACGCTCAAAGACTGGCCGGAAACCGCCCTTCCGTAGGTATCTGCCCAGTTCATGGACGACCAGAACGTCGGGACGTTCCGCGCTGTAGGAGCCGCCCACCAGCATCGTATCGATCTGGCCCGAAGCGATGCGGCTCTGGGCGTTGCGCAAGGCGTCGACGCCCGAAGCCTCCTCGCCCATGAACGTGCGCGAGGCGCCGGTGACACCGTGGACGATGGCGATGTTGCCGGCGAGCAGGTTCGAGAGTTGGGCCAGGAAGAGAGTCGGGCGCAGGTCGTTCTGCAGGTGCTCGTTGAGATAGGCGCCTGGATCGGCCGCGTCGCGCAGGCCGGTGAGGATCGCACCGTCCACCGCCGTATCGCGCTCGCCGCCGCCGCAGGCGACGACGAGATGCATCGCTGCCTTGAAGGCCGTATCCTGTTTCACCCCAGCCGAGTCGAGGGCAAGCCCGGCCGCGTAGACGCCCAGGCGCTGCCACGCCTCCATCTGCCGCTGGTCCGACTTCTTGGGGATCTGTCCGTCGAGGACGAGCGGCGGGGCCGGATGGACCGGATAGGGCGCGAAGCGCTCCGTATCCACGACCTTCGGGCTACCCGCCGCAAAGGCTTCGAGGTGGGCGGCGATTCCCTCCCCGGCACACGAGACGAGGCCAATGCCGGTGACGACCACGGCGCGCCGGTCCATGCTGGTCTTGCTCATGCCGGAACCGCTCCCCCGGGGGGAGCCCCTGCCGCAACCGCGCGATCCATCAGGCCGATCCGCTGGGCGCGCTCGCGCATGGGCACGTCGAGCCCCTCCGGGAAGGGCATCGTCCGAAACCGCAGCTCCGCATCGGCCAGCGGCTTGCCCTCGTGGCGGATCGAAGCCTTTGTCACCGCGTAGCCGGAGCCATCATGCTCCAGGCTCGCCTGCACGATGAGCGTCGCGCCGGGGCCGACGAAGGAACGGAACCGCGCCTTGTCTACCGCCATCAGGAATGGCATCTGCACGAAATCGAGATGGGCCAGGAGTAGATATCCCGAGGCCTGGGCCATGGTCTCCGTGAGAAGCACCCCGGGCACCAGGGGATGACCGGGAAAGTGACCCTCGAAGACCGGGCTCTCCATCGGCACATGAGCCAGGGCCTCGATCCGGCCGGCGGCCTTGTCGAGACTCGTCACCGTGTCGATCATCTCGAAATATTCGAGGCGCATGGCGTCAAAGGCTCCGCTGGGGACTAGAGGCTCCGCTGGACACTCAAGGGATCGGCCCGGACGGGCTCGCCCTTCAGACCTTGGCGGCCTTTTCGGCCACCAGCGCGTCGATGCGAGCGCAGAGGTTCTTCAGCACGAAATACTCCTCGGCCGGCACCTTGCCCTCGTTGACCTCCTGGGTCCAACGCTCCAGCGGCAGTTTGATGCCGAAGGCCTTGTCCACCGCGAAGGCGATGTCGAGGAAGGCGAGCGAATCGATGCCGAGATCCTCGATGGCGTGGCTCTCGGGCGAGATGGTGTCACGCGGGATGTCGGCGGTGTCGGCGATGATGTCCGCGACGCGGTCGAACGTAGCGGTGGTCGGCTGGTCAGACATGCGTTTTCGCCGTTTTCTTCTCTGTGGCGCGCCGTGGCGGGTCCGGTATCGGATCCCGTAGCGGGCGCGGCCGGTCCGAGGCTGGCGCGTGAACCCGGCGCCCCCCGGGTCGCGCAGCATGCCCCCGAAGCGGCGTCGCGCCGCTTCCGATCGAAGGCGGTCCCTTACACGAGGGGGTGGGGCCGGGCAACCTTGGCAGACACTCGGCTCGGGCTCGCGCCTTCGTGCGGTTCCGGGCCGTGCCGGACCATTCCGCCCGTCGATGCCCTGACCTACATGCGGATGCGCGCCCGTTCGGCGTGGGCCTGTCCTCGCTCTCTGCCTGAATTCATCGAGCGTGAAGCGTGCCAGAAGGCGGCAGAGGTGACGAGAATGGAACGACTTACATCTGTCGATGCGGCTGAGCTGCCGGCGGACCATCGCAGCCGTGCCCAAGGGGGGGCGCGCATTGCCCTGGTTATGGCTCTGTCAGCCCTCGGCCTGTGGGTGCTTCACCCGTTCCTTCCGGCGCTGGCCTGGGCCGTGATCCTCGCCATCGCGCTCTGGCCGCTTTACGCGAAGGCGGAACGGCGGTGGCCGCCCGGGGGGCACAACATCCTGCTGCCGAGCCTGTTCACCCTGGCGGTGGCGCTGGTCTTCCTGGCGCCCCTGGTGCTCCTTGGCGTCCAGGCGGCTCGGGAGGCCCATGACGCGATGGCCTGGGTGAAGTCGGTGGAGCAAAGCGGGATTCCGACCCCCGAATTCCTGTCCCATCTTCCATACGGCGCAGCCAAGGCCAGCGCGTGGTGGAGCGAAAATCTCAGCCACCCGTCCGCCGGCTCCGAGATCCTGCACAAGCTCGACAACTCGACCACCATCGGCCTGACCAAGAGCCTCGGGGCTCAAGTGGTTCGCCGGGTTGTGCTATTCGGTTTCACCCTGCTGACGTTGTTCTTCCTGTTCCGAGACGGGCGAACTGTCATCAGGCAGTCGCTGACGGCGAGCGGCCGCCTGTTCGGCCCGCGCGGTGAGCGGGTGGCGCGCCAGATGGTCGCCTCCGTCCACGGCACCGTCGATGGGCTTGTCCTGGTCGGCCTCGGCGAAGGCGTACTCCTTGGAATCGTTTACTATTTTGCGGGCGTGCCGCATCCGGTTCTGCTCGGTGCGCTGACGGCGGTGGCGGCGATGATCCCCTTCGGGGCGCCGCTCGTCTTTGGCATTGCCGCCCTGATTCTTCTGGCCAGCGGGGCGGTGATCCCCGCGGCGGTCGTGGTGGTGGCGGGGTTCGTCGTCACCTTCGTCGCCGACCATTTTGTGAGGCCGGTGCTGATCGGCGGCACCACCCGCCTGCCCTTCCTCTGGGTGCTGCTCGGCATCCTCGGCGGGGTCGAGACGTTCGGCCTGCTCGGGCTTTTCCTCGGCCCGGCGGTGATGGCGGCCCTGGTGCTTTTGTGGCGGGAGTTCTCCGATGGGGACGTGGCGCAGGCCGCATCCCGAGGCCCTCGCGGGACGTAATTCCAGGCGGCTGCAACCGCCATCGGAAGGCCGAAACAAGCGCCATCGGACGGCGTTTTTCGGAATTGCAAAGCCGGCTCAGATTCCGGTCGAAAGGCCCTCCCCCATTCGGGGAAGGGCCTTCCTCGCATCGTGGCCTTACGCGGCCAGTGAGCGCAGGACGTAGGGAAGAATCCCGCCGTTGCGGAAATATTCCAGCTCGTCGAGCGTATCGATCCGGCAGGTGAGCGGCACCTCTGTCTTGGTGCCGTCGGCGAAGGTGATCTCGGCGATCATGGTCTGGCGCGGCTTGATGTCGCCCGAGAGGCCGAGAAGGCTGACGGTCTCGTCACCCTTGAGGCCGAGCGAGGCCCAGGACGTGTCGCCCTGGAACACCAGCGGCACGATGCCCATGCCCACGAGGTTCGAGCGGTGGATGCGCTCGAAGCTCTCCGCCACCACGGCACGGACGCCGAGGAGCTTCGTGCCCTTGGCCGCCCAATCGCGCGACGAGCCGGTGCCATATTCCTTGCCGGCGAAGACGACGAGCGGCGTGCCGGATTCGGCGTATTTCTGGGCGGCGTCGTAGATGTACATGCGCTCGCCCGAGGGCTGGAACAGGGTCCAGCCGCCCTCGACCACATTGCCGTTCTCGTCCCGGACCATCTGGTTCTTGATGCGGATGTTGGCGAAGGTGCCGCGCATCATGACCTGATGGTTGCCGCGGCGGGTGCCGTACTGGTTGAAGTCCTGCACCCGGACCTGATGCTCCTGCAGGTAGGCGCCGGCCGGCGAGGCCGCGCGGATGTTACCCGCCGGAGAGATGTGGTCGGTGGTGATGGAATCCTGGAACAGGCCGAGGATGCGGGCATCGACGATGTCGGTGATCGGCGCCGGCGTCTTGGTCATGCCCTCGAAATAGGGTGGGTTCTGCACGTAGGTGGAGGTCGAATCCCACTTGAAGGTCTCGGCCTCGGTGACCTCGACGGCCTTCCAGTAATGGTCGCCGCTGAACACGTCGGCGTAGCGCGACTTGAACAGGGTCGAGGTGATGTTGGCCTCGATGAACTCGGCGACCTCCGCCGTGGAGGGCCAGATGTCGGCGAGATAGACCGGCTGGCCATCGGAGCCGATGCCCAGCGGCTCGGTGGTGATGTCAATCTGCATCGAGCCGGCGAGCGCGTAGGCGACGACCAGCGGCGGCGAGGCCAGGTAGTTGGCGCGCACGTCGGGGTTCACGCGGCCTTCGAAGTTGCGGTTGCCGGAGAGCACGGCCGCCGCGACCACGTCGTTGTCATTGATCGCCTTCGAGATCGGCGCCGGCAGCGGGCCCGAATTGCCGATGCAGGTGGTGCAGCCGAAGCCGACGAGGTTGAAGCCGAGGGCGTCGAGGGGCGCCTGCAGGCCCGCGCTCTCCAGATACTCGGCGACCACCTGCGAGCCCGGCGCCAGGGAGGTCTTCACCCAGGGCTTGGAACGCAGGCCCTTGGCGACGGCGTTTCGGGCGAGGAGCCCCGCGCCGATCATCACGCTCGGGTTCGAGGTGTTGGTGCAGCTCGTGATCGCGGCGATCACCACGTCACCATGGCCGATATCGTAATTCGCGCCGTCGACGGGGTAGCGCTTGGCGATATCGGCGGCCTTCTTGAACTCCGTCTCCATGGACTGGGCGAAGCCCGGCTTGGCGCCGTCCAGCAGCACCCGGTCCTGCGGCCGCTTGGGGCCGGCCAGCGACGGACGCACGTCACCCATGTCGAGGGAGAGGGAATCGGTGAAGACGGGGTCCGGGGTCTGCGCGTCGCGCCACATGCCCTGGGCCTTGGCATAGGCCTCCACGAGGGCGATCCGGTCGTCGGCGCGGCCGGTCACCTTGAGGAAGTCGATGGTCTTCTGGTCGATGGGGAAGAAGCCGCAGGTGGCGCCGTATTCGGGGGCCATGTTGGAGATGGTGGCGCGGTCGGCCACCGCCATGTCGTCGAGGCCGGGGCCGTAGAATTCCACGAACTTGCCGACCACGCCCTTCTTGCGCAGCATCTGCGTCACGGTGAGCACAAGATCGGTGGCGGTGGTGCCCTCGGGCAGCTTGCCCGACAGTTTGAAGCCGACGACTTCCGGGATCAGCATGGAGAGTGGCTGGCCGAGCATGGCGGCCTCGGCCTCGATGCCACCCACGCCCCAGCCGAGCACGGCGAGGCCGTTGACCATGGTGGTGTGCGAATCGGTGCCGACGAGGCTGTCGGGATAGGCGAGCTCGGTGCCGTCTTCGGTCTTGGTCCACACCGTCTGCGACAGGAACTCGAGGTTCACCTGGTGGCAGATGCCGGTGCCGGGGGGGACGACGGAGAAGTTGTCGAAGGCCGACTGGCCCCATTTCAAGAAGGTGTAGCGTTCGCCGTTGCGCTCGTATTCCAGCGCCACGTTGTCGGCCAGGGCCTTCGGGGTGCCGAACTCGTCGACGATGACCGAATGGTCGATGACGAGATCGACGGGGACCAGCGGGTTGATCTTCTGGGGATCGCCGCCGAGAGCGACCATGGCGTCGCGCATCGCGGCGAGATCCACCACGGCGGGCACGCCGGTGAAGTCCTGCATCAGCACGCGCGAGGGACGGAAGGCGATCTCGGTCTCGACCTTGCCGAGGTTGCCGAGCCACGCGACGGTGGCGGAGATGTCGTCCTTCTTCACCGAGCGGTCGTCCTCGAACCGCAGCAGGTTCTCGAGGATGACCTTCATCGAGAAGGGCAAAGCCGTCGCATCGGCGAGGCCGGCCTGCTCGGCATGGGGGATGGAGTAGTAGGTATAGGATTTATCGCCGACGGTGAGGGTCTGGCGGGAGTGAAAGCTGTCGAGTGATGCCACGGCTTGTTTCTTCCTCACGAGCGGTTGTCGAACACGCGCAGGCATGACCTGCGCCACGAAGTCGTGTTCGGCTGGAGCGCTTCTAAAAAAAGCGCGCGCCGCTCCGGGGGTGCCCGGACAGGATGTTGCGCGACGAGCGATTTGGACGCTCGGGACTCGCGCGGCGCAGCCTGGGCCCCGTATAGAACACTTCGAAACTGGCCGCTACGCCCTGCTGTGACACGAGCGCAGGAGTGTCGGGCTTCGCGTGGACGGTGGGGCACATGCGGGTTATGCAGTCCTCGTTCTTCGACGTTCTCCCGCTGAGGCTACTGGATTTACCCCTCTGCTCTTTGAAGGCAGAGCGCGTCCCTCTCCCCCTTGTGGGGAGAGGTTAGGAGTGGGGGTGGTTCCGCCAGCCTCCACAGCAGGAGGGTCGCCCGACCACCCCCACCTCCAACTCCCCCCCACAAGGGGGAGGAGAGCTGCGCTCTTCACGAAATGCGTGGATGCCGTAGCCCGCAGAAGGGAGGGGGCATTCGGTATCAACCTCGACAACAGGGATCCCCGTGCGGCTGACCGCTACGAACCTCGCCGCCCGCCGCTCCGGCCGCCGCATCTTCTCGGGTCTGTCCTTCGCGCTCGGCCCCGGCGAGGCCTTGATGGTGACGGGGCGCAACGGCGCGGGAAAATCCACCCTGCTCAGCCTTCTCGCCGGCCGGTTGAAGCCGGATGCCGGCACCATCGCGGTCACTGAGGTCGGTGAGGCGACGCTGGCCGAATGTCTCCACGTGGTCGGCCATCGCGACGGGCTGAAAAGCCCGCTGACGGCGGAGGAGAACCTCACCTTCGCCCGCGACCTTCTCGGCGCGCCCACCGCGAGCCCGGCCGAAGCGCTGAACGAACTCGGCCTCGGCCATGCCCTGCGGTTGCCGGTGGCCTACCTCTCCGCCGGCCAGCGCCGCCGCGTCGCCCTCGCCCGGCTTCTCGTCTGCCGGCGTCCGCTCTGGCTGCTCGACGAGCCGACCGCAGCCCTCGACACCGCCTCTCAGGCCGTGCTCGCCGGATTGATGGCGCGGCACCGGGCCGAGGGCGGCCTCATCGTGGCGGCCACCCACCAGTCCCTCGGCCTGGACGATGCCCGAGAACTGCGCATCGACGAGGCGTTGAAACCCGCACCCGCCCCAGCCAGCGGGAATGCTGCCGATTCGGAGGTGTGGTGGTGATCGGCGTGATGCGCGCCCTCATCGCCCGCGACCTGCAGCTCGCCGCCCGTGTCGGCGGCTCGGGCGCCCTGTCGCTGGTGTTCTTCCTGATGATCGTCGCCCTCGTGCCGTTCGCGCTGGGGCCCGACCTCAATCTTCTCTCGCGGATCGGTCCGGCCATCCTCTGGCTCGCCGCCGTGCTCGCCACCCTGATCGGCCTCGACCGCCTGTTTCAGGCCGACGAGGAGGACGGCTCCCTCGACCTGATGACCGGTGCTCCCGCGCCGATGGAGATGGTGGTGCTCGCCAAGGTGATCGCCCATTGGCTCACCACCGGCCTGCCGCTGGCACTGGCCTCGCCGCTCTTCGGGCTGCTCGTCGCCCTCGACGGCACCGCCATGGGCGCCACCGCCCTCACCCTGCTGGTGGGCACGCCGGCCCTGACCTTCATCGGCGCGGTCGGTGCGGCGCTCACCGCATCGATCCGCCGGGGCGGCCTGATCCTCGCCGTCCTGGTGTTGCCGCTGATGATCCCGACGCTGATCTTCGGCGTCTCGGCGACCGAGGCGGCCTCCGGCGGCACGGTGCCCTTCACGACGCCCCTGCTGATCCTGTCGGCCCTCAGCCTGATCGCGGCGGTGATCGGCACCTTCGCGGCGGCCGCGGCCCTGCGCTGGTCGGAATGATCAGCGCCCTTCGGCGACGGGGATGACGATCTCGTTGCGCCGCAGGAAAGGGATCGCGAAGGGCGGATCGTAGCTCAGCACGCTCGATGGGCCCGCCGTCTCGCGGGCCATCTTCGCCAGGACCTGCCGGAGAACCGCCTCGCGTTTTTCGCGCGCCCTGGCGTCGAGTGTGCCGGAGAAGCGGAGCGCCGCGTAGGTCGCGGCGGGCAGCCGGGCGATACGGACCTTCGGATCGGTGGGAACCGGCGGTCCGGCCTTCGCGATGGCGGCGGGCAGGAAGAAGCGCATGACGCGCAGATCGCCGCCCTGCTCCACCGGCACGGTCATGGCAATCAGGGTGCCCTGTTCCACCGGCACCGTCATCGCGATGCGGTCGTCTCCACCATTGGAGCCGGTGATGTACCGGAACAGCCGCCGAAACGCTTCCGTATCGCCCGGTCCCGCCATGTCGGTCTCGACCGCGACACGCGGTTCGTAGCGGCGGATCTCGACGTTGCGGGGTAAGTGCTCCACCACCTCGTAGCGCGGCTGCTCGTAGGTGGCACGGATGCCGACCACGGACAGGACCGATTCCGCGAAGGTCAGGGCGTAGTAGAGGGCTTTGTCGAGCATGGCGCGGCGTCAACGCCCCATCGGCGGCCCTGTTTCCAGGCTCGCCGCCAGACGCCGCCATTCCGTCCGCGACGGGCCGGTCCGGCCACGGAACGCGCGGGTGAAATGGGCGGCATCGGAATAGCCGAGATCGAGGCCGGCCGGACGGTAAAGACGTGAGGGCGTGCGCGAAGAAATGATCGACGCGGCCGGACTGCGCGTAACGCCCGCATTGATGCTGCACCGCACCTTGGGCTAGGTCCACGGACCATGTGGACACGTCTTGCCCATCCCGGTCACTTCCTGCGCTGGACCGGCCCCGTGATGCCCTGGCTCGCGGGGCTCTCGGCCGTGCTGCTCGCAATCGGCCTGTATCTCACCTGGTTCGTGGTCCCGCCCGATTACCAGCAGGGCGAGACCGTGCGGATCATGTACATCCACGTGCCGGCGGCCTGGCTCGGCGTGTTCTTCTACGGGTCGATGGCGCTCTCCGCCATCGGCACCCTGGTCTGGCGCCACCCCCTCGCGGACGTGGCGCAGCGCGCCGCCGCGCCGATCGGGGCGGCCTTCACCCTGATCTGCCTCGTCACCGGCTCGCTCTGGGGCAAGCCGATGTGGGGGACCTACTGGGTCTGGGACGCGCGCCTGACCTCGATGCTGATCCTGTTCCTGATCTATTGCGGCATCATCGCCCTGTGGCGCACCATCGAGGACCCGAACCGGGCCGCGCGTGCCATCGCGATCCTGACGCTGGTGGGGGCCGTGAACCTGCCGATCATCAAGTTCTCGGTGAACTGGTGGTCGACGCTGCATCAGCCGGCCTCGATCATGCGGATGGGCGGCTCCAGCATCGATCCCTCGATGCTCTACCCCCTGCTCGAGATGATCCTCGCCTTCACCCTGCTCGGGATCACGCTGCATCTCTACGCCATGCGCACGGAGATCCTGCGCCGCCGGGTCCGGGCGCTCACCATCCGCGAGGCCGAGCGCCTGGATGCCGATCCGCGTCCGGCCCGGCCCCTCGGCCAGGCGATCCGGGGAGTCTGACCGATGGCTTCCCTCGGGCCGCATGCCGGCTTCATCCTCGGCGCCTACGCCTTCACCGCTCTCGTCATCGGCGCCCTGATCTGGCGCTCGCTGAGCGATCACCGGGCGCAGAAACAGGCGCTCGCGGCCCTCCAGGGCGATGCGGGAGAGCGGGCGTGAGCGCCGCATCCTCGTCGGCGCCGGTGCGCCGGTCGCTCCTCGTCATCGCGCCGCTGGTGATCTTCGCCGCGCTGGCCCTGGTGTTCTTCATCCGCCTTCGGTCCGGCGCCGACCCGGCCGCGATCCCCTCGGCGCTGATCGGGCGTCCGGTGCCGGCCTTCGCCCTGGGACCGTTGCCCAACCTCGTCGGCGGCGAAGGCCAGGCCATTCCCGGCCTGTCGAGCGCCGACCTCAAGGGCCGCGTGACGGTGGTCAATTTCTGGGCGTCGTGGTGCGCCCCGTGCCAGATCGAGCATCCGCAACTGATGCGGCTGGCGCGTGAGCCGGGCGTGAACCTCGTCGGCATCGACTACAAGGACGCGCCGGAGAACGGCCGCCGCTTCCTGTCGCGCAGCGGCGTTCCGTTCCAGGCCGTGGGCATGGATTCCACCGGCCGCACCGGCA
The DNA here is from genome assembly GCA_902712845.1 of Methylobacterium bullatum. Lineage (NCBI taxonomy): Bacteria > Pseudomonadati > Pseudomonadota > Alphaproteobacteria > Hyphomicrobiales > Methylobacteriaceae > Methylobacterium > Methylobacterium bullatum. Next base: position 3,160,318 of record LR743504.1, on the reverse strand, counting down.
TCGATTTCGGCGTCTACGGCGTGCCGGAAACCTTCATCATCGGCCCCGACGGCGTGATCCGCGACAAGCTCGTCGGCATCGTCACGGCGGAGAACTATGCCGCGGTGCTGCAGAAGATCCGGGCGGCGGAGACGATGACGGCCGCGAAGCCCTGATTCGCCGACGCGCCTGACTAGACGTCGGGCTTCGCCTCGGCCTTGCGGTCGTAGCGCATGAGAAGCGGGGTCTGCGACAGGGCGAACAGGATGGTCAGGGGCATGATGCCGACCACCTTGAAATTGGCCCAGAAGGCGTAGGTCTGCGTCCGCCACACCACCTCGTTGATGGCGGCGAGCGCCAGGAAGAACAATCCCCAGCGGAAGGTGAGCTTGCGCCAGCCCTCCTCGGTCAGGTCGAAGACCGAATCGAGCACCACCGACAGCAGGGACTTCCCGAACAGCAGACCGCCGAGGAGGATGGTGCCGAACAGGGCGTTCACGATCGTCGGCTTGATCACGAAGAACGTCTTGTCGTGCAGCGCCAGCGCCATGCCGCCGAAGACCAGCACCACGATGCCGGAGACCAGCGGCATGATCGGCAGCCGCCGCAGCAGCGCGAAGTGGATGGCCAAGGCCACCACCGTCGCCACCACGAACACCCCGATGGCCAGGAAGGTGCTGCTGTCCTCGCTCAGGCCGAACCGCGTGCCGAACGAGTTCAGCAGGAAGAACAGCACCAGCGGCCCCATTTCCAGGGCGAGCTTCGGCACCGGTTCGAGATGGCGGCGCGGCGGCACGGATTCGATGGGCAGGGTCATGATCGTGAGCGGCTCGTGGTTCGGCACGCCCGGACGCAGAGCGGCGCCGGGCGGGACGCCGGATGTAGGACAGTCGCCCCGGCTTTCCTAGCGCAAGCGCTTTTCGCGCAGGTCTCCGGTGCGCCTGTCTATGAATCTAGTCCTTGTCCAACCCCGCGATGGCCCGCGCGAAGTCACGTGCGGCGAAGGGTTCGAGATCCTCGACGCCTTCTCCGACGCCGATGAAATGCACCGGCAGGCCGAACTTCGCGGCGAGCGCCACGAGGATGCCGCCCCGCGCCGTGCCGTCGAGCTTGGTCATGACGAGGCCGGTGACGTTGGCCGCCTTCGAGAACAGCTCGACCTGGCTCAGTGCGTTCTGGCCCACGGTGGCATCGAGGACGAGGAGCACGGCATGGGGTGCCTCGGCGTCGATCTTGCGGATGACGCGCAGGATCTTCTCCAGCTCCGCCATCAGCCCGGTCTTGTTCTGGAGTCGGCCGGCCGTGTCGATCAGGAGCACGTCGGTGCCCTCGGTCCTGGCCCGCTGGAAGGCCTCGAAGGCGAGGCCTGCGGCATCCGCTCCTTGGGCTCCCGCCACCACCGGAACCCCGGTGCGCGTACCCCAGACCTTGAGCTGCTCGATGGCCGCGGCGCGGAACGTGTCGCCCGCTGCGAGCATCAGGCTGTGCCCCTCCCCCTTCAGCTTCAGGGCGAGCTTGCCGATGGTGGTGGTCTTGCCCGCGCCGTTGACGCCGATCATCAGGATCACGAACGGCTTCTTCGTCGTGTCGATGGTGAGGGGAATGGCGACGGGTGTCAGCGCCCGCTCCACCTCGGCCGCCAGGATGGCCCGGACGTCGTCGGGGGAGATGCCCTTCTCGTAGCGGCCCTTGCCCACCGCCTCCGAGATCCGCATGGCGGTGTCGATGCCGAAATCGGCCTGGATCAGGGCATCTTCCAGCTCCTCCAGCGTGTCCGCGTCGAGCTTGCGCTTGGTGAAGAGGCCGGTCACCCGCTCGGACAGGGCCGAGGAGGTGCGCTTCATGCCCCCCGTGAGACGGCTCCACCAGCCGCGCTTCTCGGAGGCCGGTTCGGCTTCGGAGACCGGCTCGGGCGTGGGGGCCGGGACCGGGGCGGGCTGTGGCGCGAAGGCGACCGTCGTGGTGTCGGCCTTCTCCGCTCCGCGCGCGGGATCGTCTCCCGCCGTACCGGAAGGCGGGCGCTCGTCGGCGCCCGCGATGGGCTGCAGGTCCGCCCCCTCGATCTCGTCGGGGATCGTGTTCTTGTCCGGCTCGGCGGGCGCGGGCTCGCTGGGGGGCAGCGGGATCGCCGAGATGTCGTCCGCACCCGTGGCGAAGTCGGGCTGGCCTTCCGATGCCGAGGCGGGGGACGCGATGGGAGGCGATGCCGGCTCGATCGGCGTTTCGGGTTTCGGCTCGGGCTTGGGGTCGGGCGGCTGGACCGGCACCGGCTCGGGCGGCCAGACCTCCTCCTTCTTCCCGAACATCCGCCGCAGCAACCAGCCCGGCCTCTTGTCTTCGCTCATTCCCACTTGCTCCCTCGACCCCGCATGAGTAGCGCAGGGCGATGCCGTCAGCCGATGCCCCAGTGGAACACCGCATAACAGACATAGGCGCGCGCCTCCTCTACCGCGATGCCCTTGTCCTCGTCATCGACAAGCCGGCGGGACTGCCCGTCCATCCCGGCCCCAAGGGCGGCGAGACCTTGACCGACCATCTCAATGCCTTGCGCTTCGGCCTGCCGCGCCGTCCCGAGGCGGCCCATCGGCTCGACCGCGACACGTCCGGCTGCCTGGCCCTGGGCCGTCACGCCAAGGCCCTGGCCCGTCTCAACAAGCTGTTCGCCGCGAGCGGCACGGTGGGGAAGACCTACTGGGCCATCGTGGAGGGCGGTCCCGCCGAGGACGAGGGCCGCATCGACTTCCCCCTCGCCCGCCGCTCGGACGACCCGCGCTCGTGGTGGATGAAGACGGACCCGGCCGGAGACCCTTCGCTGACCACATGGTGCGTTCTCGGCCGCTCGCCGGACCGGAGCCTCGCCTGGCTCGCCCTAAGCCCGGTCACCGGCCGCACGCATCAGCTGCGCGTCCATTGCGCCGCCATGGGCTGGCCCATCCTCGGCGACACGATCTACGGCACCGCCCCGCGCTCGGGCGGGCCGGGGCTCCAGCTCCACGCCCGCGCGCTGACCCTGCCGCTCTACCCCAAGAAGCCGCCGATCGTGGTCGAGGCGCCTGCGCCGGGGCACATGCGGGAGCGGATGGAGATGTGCCGGTATCGGGCCGGCGCATGACGCGCGCAATGGATCGGCTGAGCTAGAGAAGCACATCCCCTCTCCCCGCGCGCGGGGAGAGGGCCGCGACGACCTCGTCGTCGTCGCGGCGAGGCGGCAGCCGAAGGTGAGGGGGGGCATCCGGGTGAGCCCCTATCGGATGCGCCCCCCTCACCCTCGCTTCGGCTTCGCCTCTCGCTCATCACGGACACGACAAGGTGCCCGCGATTCTCTCCCCGCGTGCGGGGAGAGGCGGTCGCCGTCGCGCCGGGTTCTCTATGCCGCGATCAGCACCCGGCCGTCATGCCCCGCGATCGTCACGTCGCGGAGCTCGCCCGGAGGCGTGTCGGCTGCCAGCCGGATCGGCGTGAACCCTTCCGTGCGTCCCATCCCGCCGCGCTCGGTGAGCACGCGGTGGGTCCGGCCGACCTCTCCCGCGAGGTGTCGCGTGAGCGCCGCCGCTCCCGCCTCGCGGAGACGGGCCGCGCGCTCGCGGATCACGTCTCCGGCGACCGGCGGCATGCGCGCGGCCGGCGTGCCGGGGCGGGGCGAATAGGGAAACACGTGGAGATGCGTCAGCCCGCATTCGGCCACGAGATCGAGGGAGCGGGTGAACTGCTCTTCGGTCTCGGTGGGAAAGCCGGCGATGAGGTCTGCCCCGAAGACGGCATCGGGGCGAAGACGGCGCACGGCCTCGCAGAACCGGATCGCATCGTCGCGGCCGTGCCGGCGCTTCATGCGCTTGAGAATGAGGTCGTCGCCGGCCTGCAGCGAGAGGTGGAAATGCGGCATCAGCCGGTTCTCGCCGGCAATTGCCTCCCACAGAGCCGCGTCGGCCTCGATGGAATCGATGGAGGACAGGCGCAGGCGCGCGAGGTCCGGCACGTGGCGCAGGATCGCCTGGACCAATTGGCCGAGGCTCGATGACTCCGAAAGATCCCGGCCGTAGGCGGTGAGGTCGACGCCGGTGAGCACGACCTCGCGCCCGCCATGGTCGACGATGCGGCGGACCTGATCGATCGCATCCTCCAGCGTGACGGAGCGGGAATTCCCCCGGCCGAAGGGGATGATGCAGAAGGTGCAGCGATGGTCGCAGCCGTTCTGCACCGGCACGAAAGCGCGGGTATGGCCGGCGACCGAGGCGATCCGCGTCGGTGCGGCTTCCCGCGCGGCCATGATGTCGTCGATGGCGAGGCGGGGCCTCGGATGCGTGGCGGGCAGCCAGGTCTCGGCCCTGGTCTTGGCGTCGTTGCCGACGATTCGCGCCACTTCCGGCATCGCCGAATAGGCATCCGTCTCCACCTGAGCGCCGCAGCCGGTGACGACGATCTCGGCCCCCGGCCGCTCGCGGGCGAGCTTTCGGATCGCCTTGCGGGCCTGGCGTCCGGCCTCCGTCGTGACGGCGCAGGTATTCACGAGGACGAGGTCCGCGCCCGTCCTGGCCGCCTCGGCACGGCGGCGCATCACCTCGGATTCCACAATGTTGAGGCGGCAGCCGAAGGTCAGGGTCTCCACCGCCACTCAGTCCACCCGCGCGAAGAGTTCGGGGGACAGGAAATCCTCCCATTCGAGGGCCACCGGGCCGGTCATCAGCACGTGGTCGTCGGCGCGCCACTCGATGACGAGGTCGCCGCCGGGCAGGCTCACGGTGGCGTGGCGCCCGAGCATGCGCAGGCGCGAGGCCGCCACCAGGGTGGCGCAGGCGGCGGTGCCGCAGGCGAGCGTCAACCCGGCGCCGCGCTCCCAGACCCGGAGCTTGATCGTGTCGGGCCCCGTCACCTGCGCCACGGAGATGTTGGCGCGCTCGGGAAAGATCGGGTGGTTCTCGAGCATCGGGCCGATGCGGCCGAGATCGTAGCCGTCGGGATCGCGCTCGACGAAGAACACCGCGTGGGGGTTGCCCATATTCACCACGCCCGGCGAATGCAGCACGGGCGCGTCGATCGGGCCGATCTGGAGCTCGATCCGCCGCGTGTCGGGGAACGGCTCGGCCAGCGGAATCTCGTCCCACTTCAAGCGGGGGCGGCCCATATCGACGGTGAAGGAGGTGTGCGCCACGCGCTTCACCTCGACGAGCCCCGCCTTGGTCTCCAGGGTGAGCCGGCCGTTCTCAGCCGGGCGCGCCATGGCCGGGTCGTCCAGCATGGCGTAGGCGACGCAGCGGGTGCCGTTGCCGCAGGCGCCGGATTCCGACCCGTCGGTATTGTAGATCCGCATGAAGCCGTCCGTGCCGGGGCTGCGCGGATCGTGGATGACCATGAGCTGATCGAAGCCCGAGCGCGGGTGGCCGGCGATGGCGCGGGCCTCCTCGGCACGCACGACCAGCTCCGTGCCGCGCAGGTCCAGCACCACGATGGCGTTGCCCGCCCCGTGCATCTTCAGGAACCGACGGTTCTCGAGCCTCGTCATGATCGTCTTCGGTTTCGTTGTCTGAACGGGGCATCCCGCGTGCGAGGCCCCCGCATATAGGACAAAGCGCCGGGCCGCGCACGCGGGGTCCGCTCGGGGGAGCGTTGCACAAGGGACGCGCCCGTCACGTTCCTGCGTTCGGGGCGGGTTGGCGTCTCGCAGGCGGGCGGCTTCCTCCCTATTTTAAGGCTTCGCGATTCAGCCGTACGATTCGTCGCGGCGTGCGATCTCCGGAGCGTTGCCTTGACCCGTCATCGTCTATTGCCGCTCGTCAGCCTCGCCGCCGCTTTGGCCGTCTCCTCCGCGCTCGCGCAGCAGCCGTCCTCGCCCGCGACCTCCTCTCCCCTGCCGACCACGACGGCGCCCGATCCGGTCAATCCCGACGCGCCGGCCCGTCCGGTGCCGACCCAGGCGCTTCCCGCCGCGCCGGCGCTCCCGGCCGGCCCGGCACGCCAGACCCTGGTGGAGACCCCCGGCGACGCCAACGACGTGGACGAGGTCTCGCTGCCGCCCAAGCCCGCCGCGATCCTGGCGGGGCGGGCGAGCTGGGAGGAGGCGGTGCCGGCCCTGAAGGCCGCCTTCGTGAAGATCGAGGAGGCGCTGGCCAAGGACGGGATCACCCCCACCGGGCGGCCGATCGCGGTCTTCGCCAAGACCGACGATGACGGATTCCAGTTCGAGGCGATGATCCCGATCGCCTCCATGCCGGACCCGAAGCCCGCCGAGTCGGGCGGCCTGCGCTTCGGCACGACCCCCAGCGGCAAGGCCCTGCGCTTCCCGCACAAGGGCTCCTACGACGAGATCGACGGCACCTACGAGACCCTCACCGCCTATCTCGACGCCAAGGACGTGGTGGTCCAGGACCGCTTCATCGAGGAATACGTCACCGACCTGAACGACAAGTCGGACGAGAAGCTCGACGTGAACATCTACGCCCTGCCGAAATAGGCGGCGTCTCGCTCACGCGGTCGCTTCCGTTCGGGGAGCTTCCAGGATCGCGCCGTTGTTCAGGTGGATCACCCGGTCGGCCGCATCGAAGTAGCGGTCGTCATGGCTGATGACGATCAGGGTCCGGCCCTCACGCTTCAGGTCCGGCAGGAGCCGCGTGTAGAACAGACGCCGGAAGGTGGGGTCCTGCTCCGCCGCCCACTCGTCGAGGACGAGGACCGGCCGCCCTTCGAGATAGGCCTGGACCAGGGCGAGGCGCTTGCGCTGCCCGGCCGAGAGATCGACGGTGGAGAAGGCCCCGTCCCGGATCGTCACCTTGTGGGCGAGGTCCAGAGTCTCGAGATAGGCAGCCGCCGCCGCCGGGTTCGCCCCGGCGGGCAGGACGAGATCGTCGAACAGGTAATAATCGAAGAACACCGCCGAGAAATGCTGGCGGTAGGCGTCCCGCGTCTCGTCCGTCACCGGCGCCCCGTCGAGGAACAGGGTGCCGGTCTGTGGCGGATACAGGCCGAGGATCAGCTTGATCAGGGTGGTCTTGCCCGAGCCGTTCTCGCCGACGATGAACAGGATCTCCCCCCGCCGCACGGTGAGGTCGATGGGGCCGAGGGTGAAGCCCGGCTTGCCCTCGACGGCCGGGAAAGCGTGGCTGACGCCGCGAAGCTCGATGTCACTGATCGCACGGGGCGTCCGTGTTTCCACCGACGCGAGCAGGTTCGGCTCCGAGACGGTGCGTCCGGCCGAGAATTCGGCGATGCGCTGGTAGGCGATCCGGGCCCTACCGATCTCGGGCAGGATGGCGAGGATGTAGGTGACCGGCAGCTCGATATAGAGCAGCACGAGGACGAAGCCGGAGAGGACGGCGTTGTCGATCCCCAGAGTCGCCTTGTAGGTCACGATGGCCGCGATCGTGGCGAACAGGGCCAGCTTCTTCGTCAGGTAGGAGAATTCGAGGAGCGTATGGGTCCTGAATTCGTTGCGGCGGAGCTCTTCGATGGACGAGGTCAGGGCCCCGTCCCTCAATCGCATCCGGCGCTGCCGGTTGAGCCGCAATTCCCGGCTGCCTTCGGTCAGGCTCTGGAAATGCTTCTGCATCGTGTCGGCGAGGGAGCGGCGCGTGCGGTAGCCGACCATGGCCCGGCGGCGCAGGATGTTCTCGACATAGCTGCCGAGGCCGAAGACCAGCAGGGTGATGGCGAAGAGCGGGGCTGACAGAATGAGCATGTAGACGAGGCAGCCGGCCGTCACGCCGCTATGAATGATCAGTCCCGACAGCATCGAGACCGTCGTCGACAGCGTGCCGGCATCCGTGTTGAGCGAAGCGAGGACCTTGTGGCGGCCGATCTGCTCGATGCGGTCGATGGGTGCCGTGAGGATCATGTCGGCAAGATCGCGGCTGAGGCCCGCGCTGATGCGCCCACTCGCCAGGGCGCTGCCGAGCCCGGAGAGAAGGGACCCGCCCACGCCGAGGAGGACGAGGCCGAGGAAGACGGGAATGAAATTCTCGGACAGACCGCCATCCGCATGGATGGCCGTGTTGACCTTGGCCAGGACCGTCGCCGTCGCGAGGCCGCTCAGGGCGCCGATCGCCGAGGACGCGGCCACGAGCGGCCAGATCGGGCGCAGCAGGCGCATCGCGTCCTTGCCAAGCCCGCTCAGACGATTGTCCGGTCCCGCCATCGATCCCTCCGGCTCGGCCCCGTCGCTGGCCGCTCAGAGGCGGATACGTCAGGAACGGGATGGGCCGAAATTCGAAACACGCAGGGCGTGTCTGCGGACGGGCCGGCTTGTCGTCGCGGCGAGGGTGTGGAGAATGTTCATAGCGATGCGTCGCGCCGGACTCAGAGTCGATCATCCGAGCCGACCACCTCATCCTGAGGTGCCGGAGCGTAGCGGAGGCCTCGAAGGAGCCCTCCAGTTCGCTCGGTTAGTTCTGGAGGCCTCCTTCGAGGCCGCTCCGCGGCACCGCAGGATGAGGTCAAGCTTTGGACAAACACCCCGAACAGGCGCTCAGAGCAGGCTGAGCTGCGCCGGGACCGTGGACGCCGTCCCACGCTCCAGGGCGAGCAGCCATCGTTTCGTATCGAGGCCGCCGGCAAATCCCGTGAGGCTGCCCGCCGCGCCGATGACGCGGTGGCAGGGAACCACGATGGGGAGCGGGTTGGCGCCGTTCGCCGCGCCCACGGCACGGCTGGCGCTCGGCCGACCGATTCGCTTGGCGAGTTCGCCGTAGCTGATCGTCTCGCCCGGTGGGATGCGGGTGAGTTCCTCCCACACGGCGAGCTGGAACGGCGTTCCGCGCGGATCGAGGTCGAGGTCGAACCGGGTGAGCCGGCCTGCGAAATAGGTGCTCAGTTGCCGTCGGCCCTCGGCGAAGGCCGCGTCGTCCCGGTGCCAATCGGCCCGGGGTGTCACCGCGCCCTTGCCGGTGGGAAACCCGATGTACCGCAGGCGCTCGTCCGTGCCCGCGAGAAGCAGCGCGCCGATGGGCGTGTCGAGGAAAGTGTAGCGGGTGTCGGGCATGGCCACTCCTCCTTGCCAGACCTTCACGTCCGGTCTCCATGCGGGCGGTCCGCGATGGCTGGAGCAGACGTTGCAGACCACGTCTGCTCCAGCCGGATCAAGCGTCCGGCTTGTCCTGGCAGAAGTGTATCCGGTTGTTGAACGGATCGGTGACGGTCATCACGAGGCCATAGGGCTCGTCCTTCAGACCCGGCTTGTTGTGCTTGTAATTCTTGCTCGTCAGTTCCCGCTGAAACGCTTCGACCCCCCGCATCCGCACGAAGGCCGACGAGCCAGGGGTCGCATCCCCGTGATGGCCGGTGAGATGCAGGGTCAACCCGGACTTTGAGACCTGAGCGTAGAGCGGAAAGTTCTCACCGTAGCGATGCTCCCAATCCAAGTGGAAACCGAGGAAGTCGAGGTAGAATTTCTTGGCGATCCCCTCATCGAAGATCCGCATGATCGGGCAGGTCTGGCTGAAGCGCATACTTTCTCCGACCGGCATGTCGTCTGCGACAGGCGCGCGGTCTTCGGCGGCGAGGACATTCCAGCTCGCGGCGCCGTGTTGGGCCGCCACGATTTCGAGTGCAGTCCCATGGGTGATGGCGATCTGGCGCTCCTGCAAAGCGGCGCGCAGGGCCTTGGCCATGACTTTGGGCTCGAGATGATGAGAACGCATAGCCTTCCTCGACTTGGGCAAATCGTCGTCAGGGCTCGCGTTGCTGACGCATTCGCCCTCGGGAAGGAGTGCAATGCGGGGGCCGTGGAGCGACACTTTCACCATCCCCTCACGGGGGCGAGCAGCAGGCAGCGTCAGCCTGACGAGCAAGATAAACCGGCCTGTCAGCGGTGGCAATCACGCCGGATAGGGATGGAAAGCCGTGTCCACGACGGATCGAAGCGCCGAGCTTCGCTCGCTCCCGCCCCGGCCGGGACGGGAACGGCCGAAGCACCCTACTCGGCCGCCTCGCTATAGGCGTCCACCGGTGGGCAGGAGCAGACGAGGTTGCGGTCGCCATAGGCGTTGTCGACGCGGTTGATCGGCGGCCAGTACTTGTCCATCCGCAGGCTCCCCGAGGGGAAACACGCCGCCTCGCGGGAATAGGGCCGCTCCCAGGGGCCGATCAGGTCCGCCACCGTGTGCGGCGCGTGTTTCAGCGGGTTGTCCACCCGGTCCATCCGCCCCTCCTCGATGGCGCGGATCTCCTCGCGGATCGCCAGCATGGCGTCGCAGAACCGGTCGATCTCGCCCTTGGTCTCGGATTCGGTCGGTTCGATCATCAGGGTGCCGGCCACCGGCCAGCTCATGGTGGGCGGGTGGAAGCCGCAATCGATCAGGCGCTTGGCGATGTCCTCGACGCCGATCCCAGCCGATTTCTGGAAGGGCCGCACGTCGATGATGCATTCATGCGCCACCCGGCCCTGTGCCCCGGCATAGAGCACCGGATAGGCGCCCTTCAGGCGGCTCGCGATGTAATTGGCGTTGAGGATCGCGATGCGGGTGGCCTGGGTCAGGCCGCGCCCGCCCATCAGCAGGCAGTAGCTCCACGAGATCGGCAGGATCGAGGCCGAGCCGTAGGGCGCCGCCGAGACGGCCCCTTCCTCACCGCTGCGCGGATCGGAGGGCAGGAACGGGATCAGATGCGCCTTGACGCCGATGGGACCCATGCCGGGGCCGCCGCCGCCATGGGGGATGCAGAAGGTCTTGTGCAGGTTGAGGTGGCTCACATCGGAGCCGATGTCGCCGGGGCGGGCGAGGCCCACCATGGCGTTGAGGTTGGCCCCGTCGAGATAGACCTGCCCGCCATGGGCGTGGACGATGTCGCAGAGTTCGCGGACCCGCACCTCGAACACCCCATGGGTCGACGGGTAGGTGATCATGCAGGCCGCGAGGTTTTCGCCGTGCAACTCGGCCTTCCGGCGGAAATCCTCCACGTCGATGTTGCCGTGCTGGTCGGCGCCGACCACCACGACGCTCATGCCGCACATCTGGGCCGAGGCCGGGTTGGTACCGTGGGCGGAGGACGGGATGAGGCAGACCGTGCGGTGCCCCTCCCCGCGCGAGAGGTGGTAGGCGCGGATGGCGAGCAGGCCCGCATATTCCCCCTGCGCGCCGGAATTCGGCTGCATCGAGATCGCGTCGTAGCCGGTGATTGCGCAGAGCTTCTGCGAGAAGTCGCGCAGGAGTTCCTGGTAGCCCTCGGCCTGATCGGCCGGCACGAAGGGGTGGATCTCCGAAAATTCCGGCCAGGAGATCGGCAGCATCTCGGCTGTGGCGTTCAGCTTCATCGTGCACGAGCCGAGCGGAATCATCGCCCGGTCCAGCGCCAGATCGCGGTCCGCGAGGCGGCGCATGTAGCGCGTCATTTCGCTCTCGGCCCGGTTCATGTGGAAGATCGGATGGGTGAGATAGGCGGAGGTGCGCAGATTCGCCTCGGGCAGGCGCGGGGTCGGCCAGGCCTCGTCGTAGGTGAGATGTTCCCCGCCAAAGGCGCGCCATACCGCCTGGACGATGTCGGGCCGGGTGCGCTCGTCGACGGTGATGCCGATGCGGTCCGAGCCCACTTTCCGCAGGTTGATGCCGTTCTTCACCGCGTTCTGCAGGATCAGCCCCTGGAAGGCGCCGACCTCCACCGTGATCGTGTCGAAGAAGCCTTTCGGCTCGACGGCGAAGCCGAGCGTTTCAAGGCCTTCGGCGAGGCGCACCGCGTCGCGATGGACCCGCGCGGCGATGGCCTTCAGCCCGCGCGGCCCGTGGAACACCGCGTACATGCCGGCGATGACCGCCAGTAGCACCTGCGCGGTACAGATGTTCGAGGTCGCCTTCTCGCGGCGGATATGCTGCTCGCGGGTCTGCAGGGCGAGACGGTAGGCCCGGTTTCCCCTCGCATCGACGGAGACGCCGACGAGGCGGCCCGGCAGGGTGCGCTTGTGCGCGTCGCGCGTCGACAGGTAGGCGGCGTGCGGGCCGCCATAGCCCATGGGCACGCCGTAGCGCTGCATCGAGCCGATGGCGATGTCGGCACCCATCTCGCCCGGCGGCTTCAGCAGGGTCAGGGCCAGGGGGTCGGCGGCCATCACGGCGACCGCGCCGGCCCCGTGCAGGCGGGCGATGACATCGGAAAAATCGTGGATGGCGCCGCAGACGCCGGGATACTGGAAGATGGCGCCGAAAACCTCCGCCGGGTCGAGATCGGTCGAGGGGTCGCCGACGACGATGGTCCAGCCCAGCGGCGCGGCGCGGGTCTTCAGGACGGCGATGGTCTGGGGCAGGCATTCGCCGTCGACGAAGAAGGCGGTCTTTCCGTTCCGGGCGATGCGCGAGGCCATGCCCATGGCCTCCGCCGCCGCCGTGGCCTCGTCGAGGAGCGAGGCATTGGCGATGTCGAGACCGGTGAGGTCGCAGACTAGGGTCTGGAAATTCAGCAGCGCCTCGAGCCGGCCCTGGCTGATCTCGGGCTGGTAGGGCGAATAGGCCGTGTACCAGGCCGGGTTCTCGAAGATGTTGCGCTGGATCACCGGCGGCATCGTGGTGCCGTGGTAGCCCTGGCCGATGAGCGAGACGAGAAGCCGGTTCTTGTCGGCGATGCCGCGCATATGTTCGAGCACCCGGCGCTCGGTGAGCGACGTGCCGAAATCGATGCGCTCTTCCTGGCGGATGTCCGGCGGCAGGGTCTCGTCCACGAGGCCGTGAAGGCTCTCGGAGCCGATCACGGCCAGCATCGCCGCGATCTCGGCGGTGGTCGGGCCAATATGGCGGCGATTGGCGAAATCGTAGGGGTCGTAGCGGTCGTTGGGCATGATGGGCCTCGGAGGTGCAATTGACGGCTGTGCGCGTCCCTCTCTCCTCTGCGGGAGAGGGTGGCCCGCGAATGCGGTTCGGGAGAGGGGAGCGCCCTATCCGGAGAGGTCGCCCCCTCTCCCGCCCGCCTCGCAGCGGCTACCGGATTGAGCCATCTGCTCGACGGCTGTGCCCTCTATCCAAGAGGGTTCGGCATGAGGCGCGACGGACCCCCTCTCCCGTTTGGGAGAGGGTTGGGGTGAGGGGCGTGGACCATCCGAAAAGGTCACACACCTCACCCTGTCCCTCTCCTTCCAGGAGAGGGGACCCGAGCGGCCCGCGAGATGTGTGAACACCGTGGACCGCAGGGGGGGAGGGAAATTCGGCGCTACTTCGCGAACTCGGCGTAGGCCGCCTCGTCCATCAGCCCGTCCAGGGCCGAGACGTCGTCGAGGCGGAGGCGATAGAGCCAGCCCGCGCCCTGCGGGTCGGTGCCGATGCTGGCCGGGTCCGACACGGCGGCCTCGTTGATTTCGGTCACCTCGCCCGAGACCGGGGCAAACACGTCGGACGCGGCCTTCACCGATTCCACTACCGCCGCGGCCTCGCCCTTGACGAGCTTGGCGCCGACTTTGGGCAGCTCGACGAAGACGAGGTCTCCGAGCTGCTCCGCCGCATGGGTGGTGATGCCGATGGTGGCGATGTCGCCCTCGATGGCCAGCCACTCGTGCTCGTCCGTGAATTTCAGCATGATGCGCTCCGGTGAAGAGGTGGTGTGGGGAAGACGGCCGGGGGCCGGGCGTCAGCTGCGCTTGAAGCGCGCCGGCACGAAGGGAAGCGTCACGACCGAGACCGGCAGGCGCCGGCCGCGCACTTCCGCGAAGAGGCGGGTGCCGGGCACCGCCAGGGCGGCGGGGACGGTGCCCATGGCGATGGGGGTCTTGAGGCTAGGGCTGAAGCCGCCGGAGGTGACCCGGCCGATGGCCTCGCCGGCCTCCTCTGCGACGAGCGCGGCCCCTCCCCGCACCGGGGTCGGACCCTCCGGCAGCAGGCCGACGCGCCGCGACGTAGGACCTTCAGTTATCTCACCGAGGATGCGCTCAGCGCCCGGAAAGCCCCCCGCCCGCGCGCCGCCCTCGCGGCGGACCGGCTGGATCGCCCAGGTCAGGCCGGCCTCGACCGGGCTCGTCCCGGCATCGATGTCGGCGCCGTGCAGGCACAGGCCCGCCTCCAGCCGCAGGGAATCGCGGGCGCCGAGGCCGACGGGCTCCACGTTCCTGTCCTGCAGCAACGCCTCGGCGACCGCATCCGCCGCATCCTCGGGAAGGGAGATCTCGAACCCGTCCTCCCCGGTATAGCCGGAACGGCTAACGAGGGCGGAGGCGCCGAGGAGCTCCACCCACTTCACGTCGAGGAAGCGCATGGCGGCGGTCTCGGGGGCGAGCCGTGTCAGGGCGCTCGCCGCCAGCGGCCCCTGCAGGGCGAGGAGCGCCCGGGGCAGCACCGTGATCTCGCACAGGCCGGTGAGATGAGCGCGGAGATAGGCCTCGTCCGCCACCTTGTTGGCGGCGTTGACGACGAGGATCAGGCTGTCGTCGAGGCGCGCGACCATGAGGTCGTCGAGGATGCCGCCGGTCTCACCGGTGAGGAAACCGTAGCGCTGCCGGCCGGGCGCCAGCCCCAGCACGTCGATGGGCAGGAGGGTTTCGAGGGCGCGGGCGAGGTCCGCCATGCCGCCCGGACCCGGCTTCAGCCGGATCTGGCCCATATGCGACACATCGAACAGCCCCGCTGCCTTGCGGGTGTGCAGATGTTCGGCGATCAGTCCGGCCGGATAGTGGAGCGGCAGCGCATAGCCCGCGAAGGGCACCATGCGTGCGCCGTGGCGCAGGTGGAGCGCGTGAAGCGGCGTGCTGGAAGCGTCGAGCGGCATCTGGTCATCCCATGACAGAACATCCCCGGACACTCGATCGAGTGGTCCGGTTGCCCCCATCTGTCACGGTTACCTGAGAGCTTCTCCCGACCCGCGAGGGGACCGGGATTTCTCCTTCGGTGGACGCCCGCGAAGGCGCCTCTCTCCAGATTGTCAAAACGAAGCGGTGATTGTGCCTGAGAGTTTCCGGGGGTGGTTGCTCCGTCGGCGCCATGACCGGTTGGTACCGGCCTGGGCTCTCCCGCTGCGTCATTCGCTGACGAACAGAGCCTCGCATGACCTTCGCCGGGGCGCAAGGTTTGGCATTTCACCTTGGCGCAACTGTCAGTCGATTGCACGATACTGCTGCCCTGCGGCACTTCCTCTCGCGCCGGCCCGGAACCGGCGGGACTCGGCGCGGATTCCGTTGTCATGTCCATCGCATCCGGGCACGACCTCGCCGGCCCCCGCCCCCGGCAGACCAGGCGCTCCGCCGATCTCGCCGACGCGAGCCTGACGGACAAGGCGCTGGAGATCCACCGCCGGCTCTGCCCGGTCTATGGCTGCCCGATTCCCTACTTCCACAGCCTCGATCCGCTGAGCGAGCTCGTCTCCTCGCTTCTCTCCCACCGCACCCGGAACGCCGATTCCGGTCGCGCCTTCAAGGCTTTGCGGGCGCGCTACCCGGATTGGTCCGACCTCGTGGACGCGCCCGTGGCGGAGATCGAGGCCACGATCTCCGGCGTGACCTGGCCGGAACTGAAGGCCCCCCGCATCCGTGCCGTCCTGGCGGCGGTGGCCGAGCGCCACGGCTCCCTCTCGCTCGATTTCCTGAAGGAGATGGAGGTCGATGCGGCGCGTGCGTGGCTCGAAGCGATTCCGGGCGTCGGCCCGAAGACCAGCGCGGCGGTCCTGTCGTTCAGCCTGCTGCGGATGCCCGCCCTGCCGGTGGACAGCCACCACCACCGGGTGGCGCAACGCACCGGCCTCATCGGCGCGAAGGTCGATGTCGGACCGTCGCATCCGATCCTGCGGGCCCAGTTGCCGGCGGAGTGGAGCGCGCAGGATCTCTATGACAACCACGAGATCCTGATGTTGCACGGCCAGGCCGTGTGCCATCACCGCAATCCGGCTTGCGGGAGGTGCGTGTTGCTGGACATCTGCCCGACCGGGCAGGCGCAGCGGTCTTCCGTGCGTGAACCTTGACCGTCCTCGGTGACCCGTCCAGAACGCGTTCTCGTTTGCGCGTTTGCGGGATTTCAAGCAATCCGCAAACGTTTGTCTGCGCCTGCCGCCTCACGCCATAGGAACCACGCGCGATGACCGCGTTCACAGAGCTCGTGTTCTCGGGCGTCCAGCCCACGGGCAACCTGCATCTCGGCAATTACCTTGGCGCGATCAAGCGCTTCGTGGAGATGCAGGAGCGCGACGCGCAGTGCCTCTACTGCGTCGTGGACATGCACGCGATCACCCTGTGGCAGGACCCGGCCGCGCTGAAGGGACAGATCCGCGAAGTCACGGCCGCCTTCCTCGCCGCCGGCATCGACCCGAAGCGCAGCATCGTCTTCAACCAGAGCCAGGTGCCAGCCCATGCCGAGCTCGCCTGGATCTTCAACTGCGTTGCCCGCCTCGGCTGGCTGAACCGCATGACCCAGTTCAAGGACAAGGCCGGCAAGGACCGGGAGAACGCGAGCGTCGGGCTCTACGCCTATCCGGTGCTGATGGCCGCCGACATCCTGGCCTACCGTGCCACCCACGTGCCGGTGGGCGAGGACCAGAAGCAGCATCTCGAACTGACCCGCGACATCGCCCAGAAATTCAACAACGACTTTTCCGAGTCGATCTCCGCCCACGGGCACGATGCGGGTGCGGGCTTCTTCCCGATCACCGAGCCGTTGATCGGCGGCCCGGCCGCCCGCGTCATGTCCCTGCGGGACGGCACCAAGAAGATGTCGAAGTCGGACCCCTCCGACAATTCGCGCATCAACCTCACCGACGAGGCGGATACCATCGCCACCAAGGTGCGCAAGGCCAAGACCGATCCGGAGCCCCTGCCCTCCGAGACGGCGGGTCTCGCCGCGCGGCCAGAGGCCGACAACCTCGTGGGCATCTTCGCGGCGCTGAAGGGCGTCACCCGCGACGAGGTGCTGGCCGATTACGGCGGCGCCCAGTTCTCGGCCTTCAAGGGGGCGCTGGTGGAGCTCGCGGTGGAAACGCTGGCACCGATCGCCTCCGAGATGAAGCGTCTCGTGGCCGATACCGACTACATCGATGCCGTCCTCGCCGATGGCTCCGAGCGCGCCGAGGCCATCGCGGCCCCGACGCTGGATGCGGTGAAGGACATCGTCGGCTTCGTCCGGCGCGGGCCGCGGCTCAGGATGGTGTGAGGAGGGACCTCACCCGCTCCCACCAAACCACCTCATCCTGATGCGCCGCGACAGCGGCCTCGAAGGAGGGTTCCAGAACTCTCGGAGCGGACTGGACCCCTCCTTCGAGGCCCGTTCCACGGGCACCTCAGGATGAGGATGATGGGTTGGACGTGCGTTCCGGGGTCGCTCTCTCAGCTTTCGCCGCGCGCCACCCGTGCCTCGTATTCCGGCAGGGCGAGCTGGCCTTCCTTCTCGACCCGTGCCTTGTCCTCGTCCGAGATCACGTCGCCGACCATGTCGAGGCGCTTCCACAGGGCGAGCGGCGTCTCCTTGTCGGGCCGCGGCACGTATTTGTTCTGCGAAACCTTCTGGTACTTGTGGATGTAGCGCGGGCAATTGACCCAGGCCTTCGTCACCTCGATCTTCACGAGGTATTTGGCCTCGGTGTATTCGGCCATCAGCGGATCGTCGCGCAGCATCCGGGCGTGTCCCTGGACGCGGACACGGTGCGGGGTCTCGAAATCGATGAACAGCAGCCCGACCTTGGACTGACCCTCGATGTTGCCCATCGAGTACCACATGCCGTTCCCATCGAGGCCGGGGAAGACCAGCGTGTTGGCGTCGAGCACCTTCACGAAGCCGGTGCTGCCGCCCTTGTAGGAGACGGTGGGCATGCCGTCGGGATCGACGGTGGACAGGAAGAACATGTCGCGGCTGCCGATGAAGGCGGCCTCGTCGGGGCCGATCTCGTCATGCACCCAACCGGTGTCGAGACGCTCGGCGAGCTTGACGGTGTTGTACTCTTCCTGAAGCGCGCGATGCTCGTCGTAATAGAGCGAAGCCATGGGTGTCCTCCAACTTTCGGCCGCTCTCAGATGGGCAGCCGTTACGGAGCATGATCGCGGGAAATCTGTCCGAGCACAACAGGCTGGCGAGTCCTTCTCCCCTCTCCCGGTCGCTCCTCGACCACCCTCCCCCGCAATGGGGGGCGACCCAAACAAAAAGCCGGCCCCGCTCGCACGAGGCCGGCTTTCTTGGCCATGAGGCAGCCGAGCGAAGCCCGGCCGCCCATCACAAAAATCAGTTCTTGGACTTGTCGACGAGGGCCTTCTCGGAGATCCACGGCATCATGCCGCGGAGCTTCGAGCCGACTTCCTCGATCGGGTGACGGGCGAGCTTGGCGCGGGTGGCCTTGAACGAGGTCTGGCCGACCTTGTTCTCCAGCATCCAGTCGCGGGTGAACTTGCCCGACTGGATGTCGTCCAGCACGCGCTTCATCTCGGCCTTGGTCTCGCTCGTGACGATGCGCGGGCCGGTGACGTACTCGCCATACTCGGCGGTGTTGGAGATCGAGTAGTTCATGTTGGCGATGCCGCCCTCGTAGATGAGGTCGACGATGAGCTTCACCTCGTGGAGGCACTCGAAATAGGCCATCTCGGGAGCGTAGCCGCCCTCGACCAGGGTCTCGAAGCCGGCCTTGATGAGCTCGACGAGGCCGCCGCACAGCACGGCCTGCTCGCCGAACAGGTCGGTCTCGCACTCTTCCTTGAAGGTGGTCTCGATGATGCCGGCGCGACCGCCGCCATTGGCCGAAGCGTAGGACAGGCCGAGATCGTGCGCGTTGCCGGAGGCGTCCTGCGCAATGGCGATCAGGGTCGGCACGCCGCCGCCCTTGAGGTACTCGCCGCGCACGGTGTGGCCGGGGCCCTTCGGGGCGACCATGAGCACGTCGAGATCCTTGCGGGGCTCGATGAGGTTGAAGTGGACGTTGAGGCCGTGGGCGAACAGGAGGGCGGCGCCCTGCTTCATGTTCGGCTCCAGCGACTCCTTGTAGATGTCGCCCTGCAGCTCGTCGGGGGTGAGCATCATGACGACGTCGGCCTGTTTGGCGGCGTCGGCGACGTTCATCACCGTGAAGCCCTCGTGCTCCGCCTTCTTGGCGGTGGCCGAACCTTCGCGCAGCGCGATGACGATGCCCTTCACGCCGGAATCGCGCAGGTTGAGGGCGTGGGCATGGCCCTGGCTGCCGTAGCCGACGATGACGACCTTCTTGCCCTTGATCAGGTTGAGGTCGGCGTCACGATCGTAATAGACCCGCATGATGGAATGTCCTTTTCGCTTGGGGTGTCAGGGTCGGGCCTGGCCGTAGAGGGCCAGGAACTGGTCGACGGCGCGGGCCGCGTCGCGTCGGATCTCGGCGGCGTCGAGGTCGAGCGCGTCGCCGAGGAGAAGTCGGATCTGGACGTCGCGCCCGACCAGACCGAAGAAGGTCCGGAAGGCGGTCTCGCCGTCCTCGAAGGCGAGGAGCCCGGCCGCGCGGCCCGCCTCCAGCACGGGCTTGACCCGCCCGCCGATGGCAAGGCGCCCGTTCGCCAGCACGATGGCGCCGAGGTTGCCCTTGCGCGAGCCGGCATGCGCGATGGCGATGCGGTTCAGCACCACCGAGGTACGGCCCGCGATCACATCGAGCCAGGTCACGGCGAAATCGAGCAGGCGATCGCGTAAGGCGGCCGCATCGAGCGCGCCCGCCGCGTCGCGCCCCGCATGGACGCGCGAGGCCTGCCAGCGCACCGTAGCGGTGAGGAGACCGTCCCGGTCCCCGAACCATTTGTACAGGGTTTCCTTCGAGCAGCTCGCCCGGCGCGCCACCGCATCCATGGTGAGCTGGTCGCCCTCCTCGACGAGGAGAGCGAGCACGGCATCGAGCACCGCCTGTTGGCGGGCCGAGGGCGCCTCCTGCCCCGTCTCGTCGCGTGCGACCGTCGCGTTCATGCTTCCAGACAACCAGTACCGTACCGTACGGTACGCGGCGTCCTAGTCCGGTTTTGCGGCCTGAACAAGAGGCGGCGTGACCCCTGCCGAACCTTATTAGGGCAGTTTGAGGCCTTCGCGGGCGAACACGCCCTGCACGGCGGGCCGCGCCGCCATGGCACGGGCATGCGCGGTCCAATGGGGAAAGCGCTCCGCCATGTCGAAGCCGAGCGCCGGTCCGCGGCCCCAGGTCCAGAACAGCAGCAGGTAGGGATCGGCGACGCTGTAGGCCTCGCCGACGGCCCAGCCGCCGTTGGAGAGTTTGACCTCGGTCATGGTGAAGAGGTCGCCACAGGTCTCGACGCCCTTGGCCTGGATGCCCGGGAAGGCCGTCTCATCGCTCGTGTAGCGCTCGGCCCGGCGGATATGCGCGTAGGCGATGTGATGGCCGGTGGAGAGCCAGCCCAGCCATTCGTCGACCCGCGCCTGATCGCGGGGCGCTTGCGGCCACAGGCCGGCCTGCGGGTGCGTGCGCGCGATGTGGCGCAGGATGGCGGTGTTCTCGGTGAGCACCCAATCCTCCTCGACCAGCGCGGGCACGCGGCCGCGCTCGTTGACGGCGAGATACTCGGCAGCCCGCTGGTCACCCTTGGCGAGGTCGAGCCGCACGGTCTCGTAGGGCGCTCCCGTCTCCTCGAGGGCGATGTGGGAGGCGAGCGAGCAGGCGCCGGGGGCGTAGTAGAGGGTGGTCATGGAGACGGGGGACCATTCGGAGTCATGCCGAGTAGGGTCGCGAGCTTGCTGCGAACCTCGGCGAGGATGACATCGGGGACAAAACCTAGGGAGCGAAGGATGCGCGTATCCCGGTCGATCGAGCGGACCTGATCCAACAGAACCGCGCCGTCGACCGGCAGGCCCTGCGGCAGCAGGACCTTCGTCGGCCACGGATTGAGATTACGAGTGATGGGGCAGACGATCACCCGTGGGGCCAGCAGATGCATCTGGTCGTTAAAGATGACGAGAGCCGGCCGACGACCGTTCTGTTCCGTGCCACGCACGGGCTCCAGATCAACCAGCACGATCTCTCCCGGATAGCGGAGCCGCTCAGTACGGCTCATCGTCGTTGATGATCTCAGAGCCGACGTCAGGCCCCCAATCCACCGTCGGAGGTTCGAAATCGGGGCCGAGGCGCCGCGCCTCCTCGACCATCTCGGCCATCGTGAAGACCGGAAAGCCATTCACGAAGCGATGCGCCGCGGGTGATGCGGCACTTGCCGCTTCACGCGTCGCAAGGGGGCCGGGAAGCACTTCCACCACTTGGCCTTCCACGAGGCCAAGGGTCCGGACATCGTCGGCCGACAGTCGAACCGTATAGTCCGGCCCCTCTCGCTCCAGCTTGGCTTCCATCCCTCGCCTCCGACTCAGACCACCGCCATCATAGCGTGGTCCCGCGAAAAAGCCTCACATCGCCTCGGACCCGCGCCCCATCGCGGCGATGCCAGTCCGAGAAATCTCCACGAGGCCGATCACCGTCATCAGGCCGATGAAGCGGTCGATCTCCTCGGTGGTGCCGGTGACCTCGAACACGAAGGAGTTCAGGGTCGCGTCCAGGGTCTTGGCGCCGAAGGCGGCGGCGAGGGTCAGCGATTCGGTGCGGTGCTCACCGGTGCCCGCCACCTTGACGAGGCAGAGCTCACGCTCGAGGGCCTTGCCCTGGAGCGTGAGGTCGACGACCCGGTGCACCGGCACGAGCCGGTCGAGCTGGGCCTTGATCTGCTGGATCACGGCGTCGGTGCCGGCGGTGACGATGGTGATGCGCGAGATGTGGCGCGCCACCTCGGTCTCCGACACCGTCAGGCTCTCGATGTTGTAGCCGCGTCCCGAGAACATCCCCGCGATCCGGGCGAGGACGCCCGGCTCGTTGTCCACGATGACAGCGAGGGTGTGCCGGTTGATGGGCTCGACCCGACCGGCATCGGGGTAGTGCGTGTTCATGGCGTTCATGACGTCTCTCCTCCGTGCCGTCGGTCAGACCAGCATCTTGCCTTCCTCGGAGATCACGTCGCCGAGGTCCATTCCGGTCTCGCCGAGGTAGTCGGAGAGCAGCATCTCGTTATGCGCCTTGCCCGACGGGATCATCGGGAAGCAGTTCTCTTTCTTGTCGACGATGCAGTCGAAGATGACCGGGCCGTCATGGGCCAGCATCTCGGCGATCGCCCCGTCGAGCTCGCCCGGCTTGTCGCAGCGCATGCCCTTGGCGCCGTAGGCCTCCGCCAGCTTGACGAAGTCCGGCAGGCTTTCCGAATAGCTCTGCGAATAGCGCGAGCCGTGCAGCAGCTCCTGCCACTGGCGCACCATGCCCATATACTCGTTGTTCAGGATGAAGATCTTGACCGGCAGGCGATACTGCACGGCGGTCGACATCTCCTGGATGTTCATCAGGATCGAGGCTTCACCGGCGATGTCGATGACAAGACCGTCCGGATTGGCCAGCTGGGTGCCGATGGCCGCGGGCAGGCCGTAGCCCATGGTGCCGAGGCCGCCGGAGGTCATCCAGCGGTTCGGCTCGTCGAACTTGAAGTACTGCGCCGCCCACATCTGGTGCTGGCCGACCTCCGTGGTGACGAAGGTCTTCCGGTCCTTGCAGGCCTCGTAGAGGCGCTGCACCGCGTATTGCGGCTTGATGATCGTGCCCGACGGCCAATAGGCAAGGCAGTCCCGCGCCTTCCAGGTGCGGATCTTGGCCATCCACTCGTCGAAGCGACCCTGGTCGGGGCGCTTGGGCAGGGCCTTCCAGGCCGCGAGCATGTCTTCCAGCACCGAGCCGCAATCGCCGACGATGCCGATATCGACCTTGACCACCTTGTTGATCGAGGAGGCATCGACGTCGATGTGGATCTTCTTGGAGAAGGGCGAGAACGCGTCGAGACGGCCGGTGATGCGGTCGTCGAACCGCGCGCCGATACAGACCATCACGTCGCATTCGTGCATGGCGAGGTTGGCCTCGTAGGTCCCGTGCATGCCGAGCATGCCCAGGAACTGCTCGTTAGACGCCGGGAAGGCGCCCAGACCCATCAGGGTCGAGGTGACGGGAAAGCCGGTGACCTCCGCCAGCTGGCGCAGGAGCGCCGAGGCGTGCGGGCCGGAATTGATGACGCCGCCGCCGGTATAGAGGATCGGACGGCGCGCGCCGGCCATCAGTTCGACGGCGGACTGGATCGCCTGCGCGTCGCCCTTGAAGGCGGGGCGGTAGGTCTTGTGGCCGTTATGGGTGGGGCGCTCGTAGATCCCGCTCGCGAACTGGATGTCTTTCGGCAGATCGACCACGACGGGGCCCGGCCGCCCGTTCGAGGCGACGAAGAAGGCCTCGTGCAGGATGCGTGGCAGGTCGTCGATCGATTTGACCAGGTAATTGTGCTTCGTGCAGTGGCGGGTGATGCCGACCGTGTCGCATTCCTGGAACGCATCGGTGCCGATCAGGTGCGTCGGAACCTGGCCGGTGATGCAGACGAGGGGGATCGAATCCAGCATCGCATCGGTGAGCCCGGTGACGATGTTGGTGGCGCCGGGGCCGGACGTGACGAGGACGCAGCCGACCTTGCCCGACGAGCGGGCATAGCCCTCGGCCGCATGGACCGCGCCCTGCTCGTGCCGGACGAGGACGTGCTTCAGTTCTTCCTGGTGGAAGAGGGCATCGTAGATCGGCAGCACCGCACCGCCCGGATACCCGAACAGCGTATCGACACCCTGATCCCGGAACGCCCGGATGACCATTTCGGCCCCGGTCATGACCTCGCCGCTCATCGTCCTGCTCCTCAAAACCTGATTGAACCCAGTGTCAAACGTCTCGTCGCGGCAACAAAAAAGGGTCCCGAAGGACCCTGCATGCGCCACCATCCGGATCACGGCCCCTGTGTCAGGGCCGCCCGGTCAGTGGCGCTTCCGTTACGATAAGGATGACCCGCATGGGAAAACCGAAACCTCGTCGTTCGTCGCTCTGACGAATCGTAAACTCGTGCCGGCCTGTTTAAACAGGTCCGAGGGTCCGGTCAACGCCGTTCGAGGCAAGATAATGCTGCGCGTGGCCACAGTGAGATCGCGCCGTCGGTCCTCGTGATGACAGTCCACCCGGATTCAAACCCAGAGCGTTTGCTTGCCCATGGATCGCACACTAGGTGCTGAGGCAATGAAGGTCGGGGGCTGCCGCACGAGACCCCGGGGCTACCTGAAGACGTTCGTGCCGCAGGCTTTCCATGGGCCTCAAGCTTCGCCTCGGCCCGGTCACATGGTCCGCTCGGACCTGGATCGTACTCGGTGTTCTCGCGCCGATCGGCATGCTGATCACCTCCGGGGTGATGCTGCTCGACTTGCGGCGCGACGCTTGGGACAAGGCCGAGCAGACCTCGCGAAACCTGCTTCGGGTCATCGAGCGCGACATCGCCCGCAATTTCGAGATCATCGACCTGTCGATCCAGGGCGTCGTCGACGGCTTGAACGTGCCGGGCGTACGCGACGTCAGCTCCGAATTGCGGCAGCTCATCCTCTTCGACCGCGCCGCCAGCGCCAGGGACATGGGGGTGATGCTCGTCCTCGACGAGAACGGAGACACCGTCATCGACGCCGCGTCGGTGACGCCGCGCAAGCTCAACAATTCCGATCGCGACTACTTCAAGGCGCACAAGGCCCGGGCCGATCTCGGCCTCTACATCAGTCCTCCCGTCGTCTCGCGCCTTTTGGGGACGCCGGTGCTGGTCCTGAGCCGCCGCATCAACAATCCGGACGGATCCTTCGGCGGCATCGTGCTGGGCTCGCTGAGCCTGTCCTACTTCCACAGGCTGTTCGATCGCATCGGTCTCGGCCCGTACGGCGCGATCAACCTGTATCGCTCCGACGGCATGCGCATCGTCCGCCATCCTTACCTGGAGACGGATATCGGCAGCTCCATCGCCGGGACCCCGACATTCGAACGGTTCCGGCGGGAGGGCAGCGGCAGCTTCGTGGGGACATCGCCCCGCGACGGCAGCGAGCGGCATTTCGCCTTCACCCGCATCGGCGACCTTCCCTTCATCCTCAACGTCACCCTATCGGCTTACGAGATCGAGGCGGAATGGCGCGGGAAGGCCCTCGTCATCAGCCTCATCGTGGTTCTGCTGTGCGGCTTGACCATCGGCCTCTCCCTCCTGTTCTGGCGGGAGCTGCGCCGCCGCGCCGCGATCCAGGCGGAACTGGAGCGCCTGTCTCGAACCGACATGCTCACCGGATTGCCCAACCGCCGCGCGTTCGAGGAGATGGTCGCCCGGCTCTGGACGAGCGCCCGCCGTCAGGGAACGCCGCTCTCGCTCCTCGTGGTCGATGCGGACCATTTCAAGCGCTACAACGACCGCCATGGTCACGCCGTCGGCGACAGGGTGCTCCAGGGTATCGGCCGCTGCCTGTCCGCCAGCCTGCGTCGTGACGGGGACATCGTCTGCCGCGTCGGTGGCGAAGAGTTCGTCCTGCTGCTGCCGGATGCCGACGGGGCCGCCGCCCTCGGCGCGGCCGAGCGTGTTCATGCGCGGATGTCGACCCTGTCGGTTCCATCGGCGGGGATCGAAGCGGGCGCGATCACCGTGAGCGTCGGCGCGGCCAGCGCCCTGCCCGCCGCGGGCGGCTCCACGGACCCGTTCGATCTCTACCGGCGGGCCGATGCCGCCCTCTTCGAGGCCAAGGCCGCCGGCCGGAACCGGACCTGCTGCGCCGCCCCGGAAGGTGCCGCGCATCCCCCGGCCGCGCCAGACGGCGTCGCGGACTGAGCCGGCTCTACAAGACCGGTGGCGGAGCGAAAACTCCGGTCCCTGAAAACCGAATCCGTTTGCGTGGCTCTCCGGCATCGTCCTATCTGGGGCGAACCTCCCATCATGCCACCCGGGACCGATGCCCCCGACCGCGACGACGGCCTTTCTGATCCTCGACGTGGCGGGCAGCGCCTGCGCCCTGCCCCGGACCTGCGTGAGCGAGGTGCTGCCGTTGCCTCGGTTGCACCGGCAATCCGCCACGGCGGGCATGCTCGCCGGTTTCCTCAACCTCGGCGGTGCCGCGGTTCCGGTGATCGACCTCGCGCGGCTCCTCGGGCTGAGCGGGGCGGCGGCCGATTCCGATGACGTGGATCGTCATCTCGTCCTCGATTCGGCCCGTTCCACCGCTTTCCTGGTCGACCGCGCCGAGGCCCTCGTCGTCGTTCCCGATTCCGAGATCCAACCGGCGGATGAGACGCGCAGCCTCAACGGCTGCGTGATCGCCGGGTTCGAGCGGGGGCACGGCCGCGTCGACGTGCTGAGCCTGCCCCGCCTCCTCACGCGAGAGGAGCGCATCCGCCTCGATGCCCTCACCCGCGCGGCGGCCGAGCGGCTGTCCGGGCTCGACGCCGCGACTTCACCATGAGTGGATCGCCCATGAGCGGATCGTCCGCCCGATGATGCGTCCGGCCAAGGCTGGCCCCGAACGCGATCCGACCTTCGCCGCCCTCAAGGCGAGGGTGATCGCCCGGACCGGGCACCATTATTACGCCGACAAGGACGACCTGCTCTTCGACCGTCTGCGCAAGCGCTTCAAGGCGTGCCGGCTCGCCGATTCCGCCGCCTATCTCGCGTATCTCGACGCCGAGGCCACCGGTCCTGCGGAATGGGCCGCCCTCGAGGCCGAGATAACCATCGGCGAGACGTTCTTCTTCCGCTACGCCGAGCAGTTCGCGGCCCTGCGAGGGACGATCCTGCCCGGCCTGATCGCCGCGCGCGCGGAGACGAAGTCCCTGCGGATCTGGAGCGCCGGATGCTCGACGGGGGCGGAGCCCTACTCCATCGCGATCCTGCTCCACGAACTCCTCGGCGACGACCTTCCCCGCTGGCGGATCGCCATCACCGGCACCGACATCAGCCACGAGGCTCTCGAGACGGCCCGCGCGGCGGTGTTCGGGCGCTGGGCCCTGCGCACCCTGCCGCCCGAGGAACACGCGCGCTACTTCGTCCTCGGCCCCTCGCTTCCGGGCATCGCCCGCGAGGGCAGTTTCACCCTGCGGCCGGAATTCCGGCGGATGGTGCGGTTCGAGCGCCAGAACCTGATGAGCCTGATCGACGGCTCCGCCTCCCCCCCCGCCGACGGGTTCGACCTCATCCTCTGCCGCAACGTGCTGATCTACTTCCAGGCCGAGGCGGTTATCGGCATCGTGCGCGAGCTCGGCCATCGCCTCGTGCCGGACGGCTGGCTCCTGATCGGCCATGCCGAACCGAACCCGGCCTTCGCGGCCACCCTCCAGCCGGTGAACCTCCCCGGTACGGTGGCCTACCGCCCGCCGACGACCGCGCTCCCCGTCGCCCCGCCGCCGGCGCCCGCGCGCGTGGCGACCTTTTTCGCGAGACCGGTTCCCGAACTTCCGGCGCCCGAGGCCGACCCACCGCCCGTCTTTGCCCCGATCCCGGCTCCCGTCGCGCCCCCGCCTCCGGTCGACGGGGCCGAGCCGGAGGATGTCGAGGCGGTGCTGGAAGCGATCCGGGCGCTCGCCGATTCCGGGCAGATCGCGGAAGGGTGGCGCAGGGTTCAGGCGGCCCTCCTGACCACCCCCGCCGATCCGCGGCTGCACTATTACGACGGTCTTCTCGCCTATGACCTCGGCCGCGAGGCGGAGGCCGAGCGGGCCCTGCGCGGGGCGCTCTACCTCGACCGCACCTTCGTGATGGCGCATTACCAGCTCGGCCTGCTGCTCGGCGCCCAGGGACGCGAGGCCGAGGCCCGCCGGGCGTTCGACAACGCCGTCCGCTTCGGCCGCGACCAGCCGCCCGACACCCTGCTCCGCGAGGGCGACGGACTGAGCGCCGGACGATTGGTCGAGAGCTTGGAGGACGCCCGCCTGCGCATGAGGACATCCGTATCGTGATCGCACCGGCCGCAGGGGACACTTCAGACGATCCGCGCATCCGGAGGCTGCTCGACGAGCGCACGGCCGCTTTCGCCCGCCGGGGCGTCGACATCGCCCATCGGGCGGCGACCCGCCCGTTCCTGGTCTGCGCCGCCGGGGACGACCGCTACGGCCTGCCCCTGGATTCCGTCGTCCAGGTGGTGCCGGCGCGGACCTACACGCCCGTTCCGGGGGCGCCCCCGGAACTTCTCGGCCTGATCGCCCTCGCCGGCCGCGTCGTCAGCGTGCTCAGCCTCGCGGGCGCCCTCTCGCGTCCGGTTCCCTCGCGGGCGGATTCTGCCCGGGCCGAGTCCTCGACGGCGACGGGCCACATCCTCGTCCTGCGCGGCGGCATCGCCCCCGTGGCCCTCGCCGTCGACCGGGTTCTCGCCGTCGCGGACGTGGACGGCGCGCTCACGGCCGAACCGGTCCCCACGAGCGGCTTGGGTGCGGATGCGGTTTCGGGCTATGCACCGGCTCCCGGCCCGGAGGCCGCCCATCAGGGCGGAGAGGCCGGCTTCGTCGTCATCGATTTGCCGCGTCTCCTGCGGCGATACCTGCCTCAAGGCTGACGGCAAGGCTCCCCCCGGTGCCTTGCCCGTCGAGCGGTTTCGGAGCGTCGCCCAGCGTGTCGATCTCGATCGGAAAACGGATCCTCATCGGCTTCGTCGCCATCACCCTGGTGATGGTGGGGCTCGGCGTCTACGCGCTGGGCCAGATCGGAGCCGTCCGCGACAACACCGCGACGATCGTCACGCGCGACCTCACCATCGCGCGCAAGCTCGACGATCTCGGCAACAAGTCGCGCGACCTCGGCAGCCTTCGCCGCAACGGCGTCAT
The DNA here is from genome assembly GCA_902712845.1 of Methylobacterium bullatum. Taxonomy (NCBI): domain Bacteria; kingdom Pseudomonadati; phylum Pseudomonadota; class Alphaproteobacteria; order Hyphomicrobiales; family Methylobacteriaceae; genus Methylobacterium; species Methylobacterium bullatum. The sequence goes on along the minus strand of LR743504.1, from coordinate 3,131,809 downwards.
CGCGGCTTTGATGCGCAACCGCCCCGATGGCGAGATCGCCGCGAACGTCGATACCTGGCGCCGCGTGGCATCCGAGGCGGAAGCGATCCTCGTCGACACCATCCGCACCGCCGACGGCTATGGCGCCACGGCCCCCTCTCCCGAGCGCTCGGCGATCTGGAAGCGGCTCGGCGAGGCCGCCAGCGCCGCCGCGGCGGATTTCCGGAAGCTGCGCACCGCCAGCGAGGTGCAGCTCGCCGCCATCTCGGCCAAGGACGTCGAGGGGGTGGAAGCCCGCAACGACGATCTCAACCGCATCCAGGACGAGTTCCTGCGTGATCTCGACCGCACCCGCGACCTGCTCGACCAGGGAATCGATGCGGGCCAGCGCCGCTCCAGCGACATCTACGAGCGCAGCCTCGTCTCCATCGGCCTCATTCTCGCTCTCTGCGTCGTTCTGAGCATCGTGGTCACGGGCCTCATCCGCCGGGGCGTGGTCAAGCCCCTCGAAGAGGTCATGGCCTTCGCCGAGCATGTGGGGTCGGGCGACCTGACGCGGACGCTCGCGCGCACCGGTTCCGACGAGATCGGCCGCCTGGCATCGACCCTGAACGCCATGGTCTCGGGCCTCGCCGACCTCGCCCGCACCAACCGGGCGGCCACCTCCGACCTCAATGCCGCCGCCGCCGAGATCCGTGCCTCCGCCCAGGAACAGGCGGCCAGCGTGGAAGAGCAGTTCGCGGCCGTGCAGGAGACCGCCGCCACGGTCGACGAGATCACCCATTCCGGCGCCCAGATCGGCAAGCGGGCGAGCGAGGTGATCGCCACCGCCCAATCCACCGCGCAGATCTCGCGGGCCGGCCTGCGCGCCGTGGCCGATACGGCCAAGGCCATGGACGCCATCCGCGAGCAGGCGGAGGCGGTGGCCGGCAACATCGTATCCCTGAGCGAGAAGACGCAGGCGATCGGCGAGATCATCACCACCGTCAACGACATCTCGGAGCGCACCCACCTGCTGGCGCTCAACGCCGCGATCGAGGCGGCGGCGGCGGGCGAGAGCGGCCGGAGCTTCGCCGTCGTCGCCTCGGAAATGAAGCTGCTCGCCGATCAGGCCAAGGCGGCCACCGCGCAGGTGCGCACCATCCTCTCGGAGATTCAGCGGGGCATCAACACCTCGGTCATGCTCACCGAGGAAGCTGTCAAGCGCACCATGACCGGCAAGGCCCGCTCGGACACGACCCAGCGGACCATCGAGGAGATCACCGCCAAGGTCGAGGAGAGCGTCCAGACCTTCCAGCAGATCGTCGCCTCCACCAACCAGCAGCAACTCGGCATCGAGCAGGTGATGGGCGCCCTCCAGAACATCCGGCAGGCGAGCCAGCAGACCGCCGCGGGGACCCGCGAGGTCGAGGCGGCCTCGGCCAATCTCACCGAACTCGCCCAGGCGCTCCTGACCCTCGCCGACCGATACCGGCACTGACGGGAGAGGCCGGGCGCAACCGACCGATGGATATCCGCCAGCAGCTCCTCGCGGCCTTCGAGGTCGAACATCGCGAGCATATCGATGCGATCCGCGCCGCGTTGGCCCGTGCGGCCGGGGACGTCCCTCCCGACTGGAACGACGTCTTCCGCCGGGCGCACAGCCTGAAGGGGGCCTCGCGGGCGGTGGATCTGCCGCGTGTCGAGGCCGTGGCGCATCGCCTCGAGACCCTGTTCGAGCGGATCGTCGCCGGCGACGCCGCCCTCGACCGTGAGGCGACGGGGGCCGTCCACCTCGCCCTGGACCGGATCGAGGCTTATGTCGCGGCCCTCAAGGGCGAAGCGGACCCGGCCATGCCGGCCGATGCGCTCGCATCCCTCGATCGCTGCCTTGCCGGCCCCTCCCCCTCTTCCGCCGAGACACCGCCGGTCCGGCCGGATTCTCCGGCGGGCGGTATCCCGGCGCACTCGCCGCAACAGAAGCCTGCGCCGATCCCGGCCGAACCCACCGCCGATGCGGGTGCGCTCCTGCGCGTGCCCGCCGATGCGGTGGAGGCGATGACGCGGGCTTCGCATGAGTTGACCAGTGCGCTCGGTGCGGAATCGGTGGTGGCGGAGGGGCTGGCGAAGCTCCAGCGGGACGCCGCCGCCCTCGGCCGTCGGGCTGAGACCCTTCGCGGGGTTGAGACCCTTCGCGGCGGCGAAGCCCGTATCGGCAAGGGCCGATCCGAGCCCGGGGCGGATACGTCCGGCCTCGACGCCATCAGAGCGGAGTTGCGCGGTTTCGAGACGGCGCTCCTGGCCCTCGCCCGCGATGCCGCGCTGCTCGCCCGCATCCGCACCGGCGCCATCGCCGCGGCGGACGCCGCCTCCGCCCGGATCGGACGGGAGGCCGAGCGGCTGGCCCTCGTGCCGGCGGAGACCGTGTTCGGCGCGTTTCCCCGGGCGCTGCGCGACATGGCGCGCGAGGCCGGCCGGGAGATCGACGTCGTGACGCGCGGTCTCGACCTCCCCGTCGACCGCGCCATGCTTCAATCGCTGAAGGACCCGGTCCTCCACGCCCTGCGCAATGCCTTGAGCCATGGCGCGGAGCCGCCCGAGCAGCGTGAACGCCGGGGCAAGCCTCCCGAACTCTCGATCACCCTCGACGTCGCCGTGCGCGGCGGCCGCCTCGTCATCGGCATCCATGACGACGGGCGCGGGCCTGACCTGCGCGCCATCGAGGCGACGGCGCGGGCGCGCGGCCTGATCGGTGCCGCCGACGGCGATCCCGATTCCTTCCTCGCCCTGGTGTTCGAACCCGGCTTCTCCACCGCCTCCGCCATCGACACCCTGTCCGGGCGGGGCATCGGCCTGTCCGTCGTCGCCGACACGGTCCGGCGTCTCGGCGGCAGCGTCCGGCTCGAACCGCGTGTCCCGGCGGGAACCTCGCTGATCATGCATCTGCCGCTGTCGGCGGCGCGGCGGACCCTGCTGCTGGTGGATGTCGGCGCCTCGATCTTCGCCCTGCCGAGCGCCAGCGTGGAGCGCCTCCTGCGCCTCGACCGGTCGAGCCTCTCCTCTGTGATGGGCCGGACCATGGTGCGTCTGCCGAGGGAGGGCGGCGAGGATCTGTCCCTGCCCCTGGTGGATCTGGCGGGCCTCATCGGGGTGGCGAGCGAGGACAACCGCCCGAGCGAGGGCCGCCCGGTGACGGCGGTGCTGATGCGCGCGGGCGGCCGGTCCTGGGCGATGCGGATCGATGCCCTGCGCGATGTCCGCAACCTTCTCGTCCTGCCGGCACCGCCCATCGGCGCCGATCCGCGCCTGATCTCGGGCACCGTCGTCCTGGGGGGCGATACGCCGGTCCTCGTTCTCGATCCCGACGGCCTGGCCGTCCGGGCGGGCGAGACGAGTCATGCCGCGCCGCAACCCATCGACGAACCCACCGGAACAGCCGCGCCCCCGCGACGTTCGACGATCCTGGTGGTCGACGATTCCATCACCACGCGAACCTTGGAGAAGGGCATCTTGGAATCGGCGGGCTACCGCGTCGTCGTCTGCGTCGATGGGCAGGACGCCCTCGACCGCCTGCGCGCCGGCATCGAACGGGTGGATCTGGTCGTGGCCGACGTGGAGATGCCGCGCCTCGACGGATTCGGGCTGCTCAAGGCCCTGCGGGCGGACGAGGCCTTCGCCCGCCTTCCCCTGATCCTGATGACCTCGCGGGGGGATGCCGACGATGTCGCACGGGGGCTCGCTCTCGGCGCCGACGCCTATCTGACGAAACAGACGTTCGACCAGCGCCAGCTTCTCGACACGATCGGGCAATTGTTGTGAGTGACGCCGAACAGACACCGATCGAGACCCCTCCGGCGGCGAGGCGGGTTCCCCCCGTGCGCGTGATGCTGGTGGAGGATTCCCTCGTGGTCCGCGAGCTCCTGCGCCACATCGTCGGCCGCGATCCGCGCCTCGAAGTGGTGGCCGCCGTCGCGTCCGGCGAGGAGGCCCTCGCGGTGCTTCCCAATACCCGCCCCGACGTCATCTCGATGGATATCCGTCTCCCCGGCATCGATGGCCTGGAGACCACGCGCCGGATCATGGCCGAGCAGCCGACGCCCATCGTCGTCATCGCGGATTCGGTGGAGGATTCCTCCCTGCGCATCTCCATGAACGCGCTGCGCGCCGGCGCGCTCTCCGTGGTGGAGAAGCCGGTGGCGACGACGCATGCCGGCTACGATGCCGTCTCCGCCGAAATCTGCACGCAGCTGCGCATCATGGCCGAGGTGCCGGTGATCCGGCGTCGGCCGATCGGTTCGGAATGGGCCGGGCGCCGGGGCGCGCCCCTGTCGCCGTCCGACCTCGCCGCGCCCCCGGCCGCCTCGAACGCCGCCAGCGTCCTGGCGATCGCCGCCTCCACCGGCGGCCCGCCGGCCCTCGCCCGCGTCATCGGTGGATTGCCCGACGGGTTCCCGCTTCCCATCCTGGTGGTCCAGCATATGGGGCCCGCCTTCATGGAGGGATTCGCCTCCTGGCTGAACGGCGTCGTCTCCCTCCCGGTCAGGCTCGCCGCCGACGGCGAGCGGGCCGAGGCCGGACATGTCTACGTGGCGCCGGGCGACCGGCACCTCGAATGGGCGCCCGGCGGACACCTGCGCCTCTCGGATGCCGCGCCCGTCGGCGGCCAGCGCCCGGCCGCCACCGTCCTGTTCTCGTCGGTGGCCCGCCATGCCGGGGCGCGCGGCATCGGCGTCCTTCTCACCGGCATGGGCGAGGATGGCGCCACGGGCCTCCTCGCCATGCGCCAGGCCGGTGCCCAGACCGTGGCCGAACACGAGAGCACCGCTGTCGTGTTCGGCATGCCGGCCGCCGCGATCCGCCTTTCGGGAGCCTCCGCGATCCTCCCCCTCGACAGGGTCGCCCCCCATCTCGTCCGCCTCTCCCTGCCCGGCCTCGCGGCGACGGATTCCTTCGCATGACCGGGTTCGGCAGTCCCGACGGCACCCTCCCCCGGCCCCGGATCCTGCTCGTCGAGGATTCCGAGACGCAGGCGCTGGAACTGCGCCTGCTCCTGGAGAGCCACGGTTTCTCGGTGGAGCGCTGCCCCACGGCGGAGATGGCCCTCGACCATCTCAACACCCGCCTGCCCGATCTCGTCGTGGCCGATCACCACCTGCCGGGAATGAACGGCGACGAGTTCACCCGCCAGCTTCGCCTGTCCCTGCGCACCCGCGCCCTGCCCCTGCTGATGCTCACCGGCGCCCGCGACGGCGAACGCCAGGGACTGGAGAGCGGCGCCGACGCCTATGTGGCGAAATCCGCCGACCGGGACATCCTGATCCTGCGCATCCGCGCCCTGCTTCGCGAGCGCCAGGGGGGCGGTGCCTCCGGCGACGGTCCGGGCGTCTCGGCGTTCCGGCGCGGCCGCGTCCTCGTGGTCGACGGCAGCGCTACCTATCGGACCTTCCTTGCCGGCCTTCTCGCCCATGAGGGCCACGAGGTCCGTACCGCCGCCACCCACGACGCCGCCCTCGCCGCCCTCGACGAGGCCGATGCCGCCTTCGATTGCGTGACCATCGACCTCCTCGGCCCCGCCTATGACGGCCTCGCCTTGTGCAGGGCCATCGACCGGCGCCGGGCGGCGGGGATCGAGGCACGGGAGGCCGGCGCGCCGACCTTCCACCTCGTCGGCATCGCCGGCAGCGCCCCGGCCAAGGATTTCCTGGTGGAAGCCTATGCGGCCGGGGCCGACGACGTGGTCTCGAAGGCCGACGGCGAAGTCCTCGTCATCCGCGTCAGGGGCCTCGTCCGGCGCAAGCTTCTGGAAGAAGACGACCGCCGCATCGCCAGCGAGTTCGGCGCTCGCGAGCGCGCTCTCGAACGCGCACGGGCCGAGGCCGAGGCGGCCGAGGCGCGTGCCGCCCTGGCGGGCGCCCTCGAACAGGCCAACCGGGATCTCGCCACCGCCAACCGCAAGCTCACGGATGCCCAGGCCAAGCTGGTCCAGGCCGCCAAGATGGCGTCCCTCGGCGAACTCGTCGCCGGCATCGCCCATGAGATCAACAATCCCCTCGCCTTCATCCTGGCGCATCAGGGCACGGTCGAGCGCCTGCTCGGCGAAATCGCGGAATCTGAGGCGGAGCTCGCCTCGCACCGGTCGCTCGCCAAGTGCCGCGACCGCGTCGGCTCCATGCGGATGGGCCTCACGCGCATCCAGGATCTCGTCCTGAACCTGCGCAAGTTCTCGCGCCTCGACGAAGGCGAGCGCACCCTCGTCAACGTTCCCGAATCGATCGAGACGGTGCTCGCCCTGATCCAGCACAAGCTCGGGACGCGGATTACCGTCGAACGCGACTTCTCGGGCCGGCCCGAGATCCACTGCACCCCCGCCCTTCTCAATCAGGTCGTCATGAACATCCTCGGCAATGCCGCCGATGCCATGCCGGAATCCGGCACAATCTCCATCGTGACCCAGGAATTGCCCGATACGGACGTGATCCGTATCAGCGACACTGGGCCCGGCATTCCCGAGACCCTGCGGGAAAAGATCTTCGAGCCCTTCTTCACCACGAAGCCCGTGGGCGCGGGAACGGGTCTCGGGCTCGCGATTGCATACAGCGTGGTACAGGCGCATAGCGGCTCGCTCAGCGTGGAGACCGCCGAAGGGGGGGGAGCCTGTTTCGTGATCGGCATTCCGCGGCAGGCAGCGTAGACATGGTCAAAGGCACGATCCTCGCCGTCGATGACGAGCCGGACATCCTGATCGCCCTCGAAGACCTGTTCGAGGACGATTACACGGTCATCACCACGACGAAGCCGTCCGAAGCGCTGGATATCCTCCGGGCGAGCCCGGACATCGCCGTGATCCTCTCCGATCAGCGCATGCCCGGCATGACCGGCGACGTTATGCTGGCCGAGGCGCGGGCATTCCACGACGCGCAGACGATCCTGCTCACCGGCTATGCCGACATGAGCGCGGTCGTCGCCGCGCTCAACCGGGGAGGCATTACCGGCTACGTCACCAAGCCGTGGGACCCAGTCCTGCTGCGCTCCACAATCCGTCAGGCCTTCGAGCGCCACAGTCTCGCCCGCGAGCTCGCCACCGAGCGCGCCCTGCTGCTCGGGCTCCTCGACAATGCGGAAGACGCCATCGCGTTCAAGGATAAGGACGGGCGCTTCGTCCGCCTCAACGCGCGCAAGGCCGGACGACTCGGCCACACCGTCGCCGAGTGCCTCGGACGCACCAGGGAGGAGATCGAAGGCAGGCCGAGCGGTGAGAGCACCGCGCGCGAAGCCGACCGCGCCGCCATCGCGAGCGGAAGCATCTCCGAGACGGTGTCCGCCGAGGGACCGGTCGGCGCCGAGCGCTGGAGCCATGTCACCCGCGTGCCGATTCGCGGTGCCGCCGGGGCCATCACCCACCTCGCCACCATCGAGCGGGACGTCACCGAGCAGAAGAACCTCGAGGCGCGCCTGCGCCAGTCGGACAAGATGCAGGCTTTGGGCACCCTCGCCGGGGGAATCGCCCACGATTTCAACAACCTCCTCACCGCGATCCTGGGCAGCCTCGAACTCGTCGGCCCCAAGATCGTCGATCAGCCGCGGGTCCAGCGCCTGGTCACCAACGCGACGCAGGCCGCCCAACGTGGTGCCTCGTTGACGAAGCGCCTCCTCAGCTTCAGCCGGGCGCGCGACCTGCGGCCCCGATCGGTCGACGTGAATGCCCTCGTCGCCGGGATGGACGTGCTGCTCGGCGGGAGCCTGGGCGGGCTCGTCAGCGTGACCACCGACCTCGATGCCGCCCATCCGGCGGCCCGGGTCGATCCCGACCAGCTGGAACTGGCCATCCTCAACCTCTGCATCAACGCGCGTGACGCCATGCCGGAAGGCGGATCGATCGCCATCGCCACCGGCGCGGTGACGGTGACCGACGATCCCGACCTGACGGCCGGCGACTACGTCACCGTCACGATCACCGATTCGGGCATGGGCATCCCGCCAGAAATCCTGGCGCGGGTCTGCGAACCGTTCTTCACCACCAAGTCGGTGGGCCAGGGCACCGGCCTCGGCCTCGCCATGGTGTTCGGCCTCACCCAGCAATCGCAAGGCAAGCTCCGCATCACGAGCGAAGTCGAGAAGGGCACGAAAGTCGAGTTGTTTCTCCCTCGCGCGGACCTCGCCGAGGAGAGACTACCGCTCACCGCCGTGGCAGCGACGCGCGCCGTGAGCCCGGCGCGTATCCTCGTGGTGGACGACGATGCCGAAGTCCGCCACGTCACCGCCTCCTTCCTCAACACCTTCGGCTACACCGAGACCGAAGCGGCCGACGGCGCGGCGGCGGTGGCGCTGTTGGAGCGCTCGTCCTTCGACCTCATCGTGGCGGACCTCGCCATGCCGGGCATGACGGGCGTGGAACTCGCGGAGATCGTGCGGCGGCGCTGGTCGACCGTGCCGATCCTCATCGTGACCGGGCATGCGGAGGCGATCCCTATCCCTGAGGACCTGCCGGTTCTGCGCAAGCCCTTCGAATCGGCCGATCTCGCCGCTTTGGTGTCGGGGATGCTCGTCTCTGCAGGGTGAGCCCCCTTGCCTCCGCTCGGGGGGGGGTCGTGTGGGGGACCGAGCTGGTGGTCCGGGGTGACGCGGACAAGAAAAAAGGCGGCCGTAGGGCCGCCTTTTCGCCGTCAGAGAGGGGAGATGAGGCTTACGCCGCGTCCGAGACCTGCGACGGACCCGAATCCAGGCCACGGGCATCCACGTCGCGGTCGACGAACTCGATCACGGCGAGCGGAGCGTTGTCGCCGTAGCGGAAGCCGGCCTTCATGATGCGGCAATAGCCGCCCGGACGGGCATTGTAGCGCGGACCGAGGACGGCGAAGAGCTTGCGGACCATGGCCTCGTCGCGGATCTGCGACATGGCGAGGCGGCGCGTATGCAGGCTGTCGATCTTGCCCAGCGTGATCAGCTTCTCGATGACCGGACGCAGATCCTTGGCCTTCGGCAGAGTGGTGATGATCTGCTCGTGCTTGATCAGCGCGGCGGACATGTTGGCGAACATCGCCTTGCGGTGTTCGGTGGTGCGGTTGAAGCGGCGACCGCGAAATCCATGACGCATCTGGCTGTTCCTTGCTTATCTGGCCGCCGTGCCACGGTACGGCCGAGCGCCCCATGATCGGGGCTGTTCATTCCGCATGACCCCGCGGCGGGATTCTTTTGTCTGAAGCTCACCAGACCCGGCCCGCCTCATCCGCCGCGTCATCCCGGGGCGCCGAAGGCGAGCCCGGGATCCAGACATTCGAGTTCCGATCCAGTCGGCACCCAGGGCGGTTCTGGATTCCGGGTTCTGCTGCGCAGCCCCGGAACGACGTCGTGTGTCGGCTAGTAATGCTCTTCGAAGCGCTTGGCGAGGTCTTCGATGTTCTCCGGCGGCCAGCCGGGGATGTCCATGCCGAGATGGAGACCCATCGCGGCCAGGACTTCCTTGATCTCGTTGAGCGACTTGCGGCCGAAGTTCGGGGTGCGCAGCATCTCGCCTTCGGACTTCTGGATGAGGTCGCCGATATAGACGATGTTGTCGTTCTTCAGGCAGTTCGCCGAACGGACCGACAGTTCGAGCTCGTCGACCTTCTTGAGCAGGGCCGGATTGAAGGGGAGCTGCGGCGCGAGCGGCTGAGCCTCTTCCTTGCGGGGCTCCTCGAAGTTCACGAACACCTGGAGCTGGTCCTGGAGGATGCGCGCGGCATAGGCCAGCGCGTCCTCCGGCGACACGGCGCCGTTGGTCTCGATCGTCATCGTCAGCTTGTCCTTGTCGAGATCCTGGCCCTCGCGGGTGGTCTCGATGCGGTAGGACACCTTGGTGACCGGCGAGAACAGGGCGTCCACCGGAATCAGGCCGATTGGCGCGTCCTCGGGACGGTTGCGCTCGGCCGGGACGTAGCCCTTGCCGGTGGCGACGGTGAATTCCATCCGGATCTCGGCGCCATCGTCGAGGGTGCAGATGACGAGCTCGGGATTAAGGATCTGGATATCCCCGACGGCGGCGATGTCGCCGGCGGTGACGGTGCCCGGACCGGTCTTGCGCAGGGTGAGGCGCTTGGGCGCTTCGGTCTGCGACCGGATCGCGATGGTCTTGATGTTGAGGACGATGTCGGTGACGTCCTCACGCACGCCGGGGATCGACGAGAATTCGTGCAGCACGCCGTCGATCTGGACCGAGGTCACGGCCGCGCCCTGGAGCGACGACAGGAGAACCCGGCGCAGGGAGTTGCCGAGGGTGGTGCCGAAGCCGCGCTCGAGAGGCTCGGCGACGACGGTGGCGACCCGCTTGGGGTCATGCCCGGTCGAAACCTGGAGCTTGTTCGGCTTGATGAGCTCTTGCCAGTTCTTCTGTATGACCACGGTCCTACCTCTCGCACTTCCGACACGAGCCACTGCAGTGGTCGGTCCTTGAGCCCTTCCCGCGCATCGCCTTGCACGGCTCGGTCTCGAAAATCATGTACCCGCGACGCAGCGGGCGGTTATTGGGCCGCGACCCAGAGTTCCGGGACGAAGCTGTAGGCCCCGCCCTCCCGCGCCACGTAGCCGAGCGCCGGGAATTCCAGATGTCCGCCGGTGACAAAGGTTCTCTCGCTCGAGACCTCATCCAGCATCCGCTTGCGCACCGCTCTGGCCTGATCCGGATCGACGTCGAAGACCATCGTGGCCTCCGGACGCTTGAACTGGATCGCCGGCAGATGGACGATATCCGCCCACATCAAGAGGGATGCCGAGCCCGACACGATGCGAAAGCCGGTGTGACCCGGCGTATGCCCCGGCAAGGGAACCGCCGTGATGCCCGGAAGGACCTCACCATCGGTCATCGTCCGCACGCGACCGCCATACGGGGCCACCGCCTTCTGCGCGTTCTCGAAATACGGCCGGGCTCCCTCGGGAGCCCGTGAGATTGCATCGTCCGCCAGCCAATGAGCGCTCTCGGCCCGATGCAGGACGAGTTCCGCGTTGGGATAGGCCGCCGAACCGTCATCAAGGATCAAGCCACCGGCATGATCGGGATGGAGATGCGTAAGCAGCACCGTCTCGATGTCGCTTGGTTTGACACCTGTCGCAGCGAGCGCGGCCGGAACGCGACCGAGCGTGTCGCCGCCGAAACGGCCCATGCCCGAATCGATGAGGATCGGCTTCCGGCCGGGCGTCTCGATCAGGTAGGCGTTGAGCGTGATCCGAGGAGCCTGCGCACGAAAGCCGGCCGCCTGAAGCGAACCGGCCTCGTCCGACCCGATCCCGGTGACGAGATCGAGGGAGCCTTGAAGGTAACCGTCATTCAGAACGGTGACGGTCAGATCGCCAAGTCTCCAGCGCAGAACGCCGGGGAGCGCCTTCACGGCATCGGGCACACGTTTCTCCGCTTTCACACCAAAGGGCCGAGCAACGAACCGGTATCAGACGCGCCGACGCTTGCGCGGACGGCAGCCGTTATGCGGGATCGACGTCACGTCGCGGATGGAGGTCACGGTGAAACCGGCGGCCTGCAGCGCGCGGAGCGCCGATTCACGGCCCGAACCGGGACCGGACACCTCGACCTCGAGAGTGCGCATGCCGTGCTCGGAGGCCTTGCGGGCCGCGTCCTCGGCGGCGACCTGGGCGGCGTAAGGGGTCGACTTGCGCGAGCCCTTGAAGCCCATGGCGCCGGCGGACGACCAGGAGATCGTGTTGCCCTGCGCGTCGGTGATGGTGATCATCGTGTTGTTGAACGAGGCGTTCACATGGGCGACGCCCGACACGATGTTCTTGCGTTCGCGGCGGCGAATGCGGGTTGCTTCCTTGGCCATTGTCTCTCGTCTCGTCCTTCAGGCGCGCCCGTCATTCCAGGCGCTCGGGAGTTTTTGCGGTGCTGGCGGCGCGGCTCTGGACGACCGTGCCGCCATACGGGCTGCCGTCAGCGGGCCACCCGGCGCGACAGAAGGGAGGCAGAGCGAAAAGCTGCCTCCCAATCTCAAAAAATTACTTCTTCTTGCCGGCGATCGGCTTCGACTTGCCCTTGCGGGTGCGCGCATTGGTATGCGTACGCTGACCACGGACGGGCAGATTGCGGCGGTGACGGAGGCCACGGTAGCAGCCGAGGTCCATCAGACGCTTGATGTTCATCGACACTTCACGGCGCAGATCGCCCTCGACGATGTAATCGCGGTCGATCGTCTCGCGGATCGACAGCACCTCGGCGTCGGTCAGCTGGTTCACGCGGCGCTCGGCGGGGATGCCGACCTTGCCGGTGATCTCTTCGGCCTTCTTCGCGCCGATGCCGTGGATGTACTGGAGCGCGATGACGACGCGCTTGTTGGTCGGGATGTTGACGCCTGCGATACGGGCCAAGGTCTCACTCCATTGGGCGTTCGGACGCTGCGGTCCGGCCCTGCTGTGTCACGCGCGTCCGGTGGAGGCCGGCCCCTGCGCGCCGCCCATAACGACAAATCGGCCCGCAGCGCCTCTTGAACGAAGGCACTCCAGACCCATCACGCATGGACGAATAAGGGCCTGCTAGCGCGACCCGACGACATTGTCAACGACCACCGAGTCGACGATTTCAGGACGCGGTGGTGCTGGCCAGAGGTTCGAGGAGAGCCATCACCTCGTTCGTCACCTCGTCCACCGGCTTCATGCCATCGACGGTCCGGAGCATGCCGAGGTTCGCATAATAGGCGGATAGCGGCGCCGTCTGCGCGCGGAAGGCGGCGAGGCGCGTCTTGAACACTTCGGGCGTGTCGTCCTTGCGGACGGGTTCGCCGCGTGCGGCGGTTTCGGCGGCGCGCTTAGCGATGCGCCCGACGAGGATCTCCTCGTTCACCGCGAATTCGACGACCGTGTCCAGCTGCAGGTTCTTCTCGGCCAGCATCCTGTCCAGGGCCGCGGCCTGCTCGACTGTGCGGGGGAACCCGTCGAGAATGAAGCCGGGGCGGGCATCCGCCTCCTCGATCCGGTCGGCGACGATTCCGACCACGACGGAATCCGGAACCAGGCCACCGCTCTCCATGATCGACTTCGCTTCGAGGCCGACGGGGGTCCCGGCGGCCACGGCCGCGCGCAGCATGTCGCCCGTGGAAAGCTGCGGAATGCCGAAACGCTCGACGATCCGGGCCGACTGGGTTCCCTTACCGGCTCCAGGTGGTCCGAGCAGAATGATCCGCATAGCGTCGTTGTCCTCGTCCGGTGGCCGCTTCGGGCGTTGTGGTTCAGGCGTTCAGGGCACGGAGAAGACGATGCCTGCCGGCATCGTCCTGGTCATTCGGCGTCGTCTCGGGCGCCTCAGCGGCGCCGTGTGGCACCGCGCAGCTTCGCCTTCTTCACGAGGCCCTCATACTGGTGGGCCATCAGATGTCCATGCACCTGGGCTACCGTATCCATCGTCACAGAGACGACGATGAGAAGCGAGGTGCCGCCGAATCCGAGGCTCGCCGATGCGTAGGAGGCCAGGATCTCCGGCACAAGGCAGACGAAAGTCAAATACAGGGCGCCGATCAGCGTGATCCGCGTCAGCACCTTGTCGATGAAGGCGGCGGTCCGCTCGCCCGGACGGATGCCGGGGATGAAGCCGCCCTGCTTCTTCAGGTTGTCCGCCGTCTCCTGCGGATTGAAGACGACCGCCGTGTAGAAGAACGCGAAGAAGATGATCAGCGCCGCGTAGAGGACCATGTAGAGCGGCCGGCCATGGCCGAGATAGGTGGTGATCGTCGCCAGCACCCCGGTGCCACCGTTATTGGCCGAGAAGCTCGCCACGGTGGCGGGCAGCAGGAGCAGCGAGGAGGCGAAGATCGGCGGGATCACGCCGGCGGTGTTCAGCTTCAGCGGCAGGAACGAGGTCTGCCCCTCGTACATGCGGTTGCCGACCTGGCGCTTGGGGTAGTTGATGAGAAGCCGGCGCTGGGCCCGTTCCATGAACACGATGAAGTAGACGAGGACGATGGCCGCGAGGCCGACGCCGAGGATCACGGCGGCGGACAGAGCACCGGTCCGGCTCAGTTCGAGCGCACCCACGATGGCGGTGGGCAGATGGGCGACGATACCGGCGAAGATGATGAGGGAGGAACCGTTGCCGATGCCGCGCGACGTGATCTGCTCGCCGATCCACATCAGGAACAGGGTTCCACCCGTGAGTGTGATCACGGTGGACAGGATGAAGAACGGACCCGGATCGATCGCGGCGCTCGAACTCTGGAGACCGAAGGCGATGCCCCAACTCTGCACCAGCGCCAGGACCACCGTGAGATAGCGGGTGTACTGGTTGATGACCTTGCGGCCAGACTCCCCCTCCTTCTTCAGCGTCTCCAGGCTCGGGATCACCGAGGTGAGTAGCTGAATGATGATGGAGGCCGAGATGTACGGCATGATGTTGAGGGCAAAGATCGCCATGCGCTCGACGGCACCGCCGGAGAACATGTTGAACAGCCCAAGGACGCCGCCGGCCTGCTGCTGAAAGTTCCGCGCGAACTGCTCGGGGTCGATGCCGGGAATCGGGATGTAGGTGCCGAGGCGGAACACCACGAGCGCACCCAGCGTGAACCAGATGCGCTTCTTGAGCTCGTCGGCCTTGGCGATGGCCCCAAAATTGAGGTTCGCGGCAAGCTGCTCGGCGGCTGAGGCCATGGCACCCGTTCCTGAAATCGATCCAGATTGGGGGTTGAATCACCCCCGAACAAACTGAAACGGCGGCCACGCGCAGGTCGCACGGGCCGCCGCTCAGAGCTTCGACTTAAAGTCTGCCCCGACGCTACGCAACAGCGGCGTCGGAAGACTTATTCCGCGGCAGGCTTGCCGCGGGTGGAGATGCCGGCACCGTAAGCGACGTTGACCGTGCCGCCGATCTTCTCGACAGCCTCGACCGCCGACTTCGACGCGCGGGTGACCTCGAAGGAGAGCTTCGCGGTCAGTTCGCCGACGCCGAGCAGCTTCACGCCGTCACGGGGACGGGCGATGATTCCGGCGGTGACGAGGGACTCGACCGTGACCACCGCCGAAGCGTCGAGACGGCCGGCATCGACAGCCTGCTGGACGCGACCGAGGTTCACCTCGTTCAGGTCCGTGGAGTACAGGTTGTTGAAGCCGCGCTTGGGCAGGCGACGGTGAAGCGGCATCTGGCCGCCCTCGAAGCCCTTGATCGAGACGCCGGTACGGGCCTTCTGACCCTTGACGCCGCGACCCGCGGTCTTGCCCTTGCCGGAGCCGATGCCCCGGCCGACGCGCATCCGGTTCTTGGTCGCGCCGTCGTTATCGTGGATTTCGTTCAGTTTCATGATGCCCTCCCTCAGGCCGCGTCGTCGAGGACGCGCACGAGGTGGTGCACCTTGCGGATCATTCCGCGCACGGAGGGCGTATCCTCCAGCGTGGCCACCCGGTGCAGCTTGTTGAGCTTGAGGCCGATCAGCGTCGCGCGCTGGTCGCCCTCGCGGCGGATCGGCGAGCCGATCTGCTCGACGCGGAGAGTCTTCGTTGCCATTGCACCCTCCCCTTAAGCGACTGCGGCTTCGGACAGGTCGGACGGATCGGCATCGCGACGGCGAGCCTGAAGCGTCGACACCTTGAGACCCCGACGGGCCGCGACGGCGCGCGGGCTGTCCTCGTTCTTCAGCGCCTCGAAGGTGGCGCGGACGAGGTTGTAGGGGTTCGACGAGCCGAGCGACTTGGCTACGACGTCCTGCATGCCCAGCGTCTCGAAGACGGCGCGCATCGGGCCGCCGGCGATGATGCCGGTACCCTGGGGGGCGGCGCGCAGGATGACCTTGCCGGCGCCGTGACGTCCGTAGACGTCGTGGTGGAGGGTGCGGCCCTCGCGCAGTGCGACACGGACGAGACCGCGCTTGGCGGCTTCCGTAGCCTTGCGGATGGCTTCCGGCACTTCGCGTGCCTTGCCGTGGCCGAATCCGACGCGACCCTTCTGATCGCCGACGACGACGAGGGCGGCGAAACCGAAGCGACGGCCACCCTTCACCACCTTGGCGACGCGGTTGATGTGGACGAGCTTGTCCACGAATTCGCTGTCGCGCTCCTCGCGCTCATCGCGGCGGCCGCGGCCACCGCCTTCCCGTTCACGTGCCATGTTTGAATCCTGTCTCACTGACGCGGGCGGCGGCGCCCGCTCGCTTGATAGCTTGTCCGAGGGACGGCGTGCGCCGCCCCTCTCCGCCTGGTCTTAGAACTCGAGGCCACCCTCACGGGCGGCGTCGGCGAGCGCCTTGACGCGCCCGTGATAGATGTAGCCCGAGCGGTCGAAGATCACCTTGGTGACTCCGGCGGCCTTGGCGCGCTCGGCGACGAGTTTGCCGACGGCCGCGGCCGCTGCCGTATCGGCACCGGTCTTCAGGCCCGAGCGGAGATCCTTGTCGAGGGTCGAGGCGGCGGCGAGGGTCTTGCCCTCGGCGTCGTCGATGACCTGGACGTAGATCTGCTTGGAGGAACGGAACACCGAGAGCCGGGGCCGTCCATTCGCCGCCGCCCGCAGCGCGCGGCGCACACGCGCCTTGCGGCGGTCGAGTGCATCGATTTTGCGTGACATGATGGCCGGCCCTTACTTCTTCTTGCCTTCCTTGCGGAAGATGAACTCACCCGCGTACCGCACGCCCTTGCCCTTGTAGGGCTCGGGACCGCGATAATCGCGAATCTCGGCTGCCACCTGTCCCACCACCTGCCGGTCGATGCCGGAGATGACGATCTCGGTGGGCTTGGGCACCGCGATCGTGATCCCGACCGGGATCTCGTACTCGATGTCATGGCTGTAGCCGAGGGAGAGCTTGAGGGCCTTGCCGGCCATGGCGGCACGATAGCCGACACCGGTGATCTCGAGCTTCTTCTCGAACCCCTTGGAGACGCCCTCGACGAGGTTCGCCACCTGAGCCCGGGAGGTGCCCCACAGCGAGCGGGCCTCCTTGGTCTGGTTCTTGGGCAGCACCGAGACGGCGCCGTCCTCGAACTTCACGTCCACCACATTGGGGACGACGTATTTGAGCTCACCCTTGGAGCCCTTCATCGTTACCGTCTGACCGGTCACCGTGGCCGTCACACCGGACGGGACGGGAACGGGCTTCTTGCCTACGCGAGACATTGCCTTTCCTCCAAGTCCGAGATCAGAACACCTTGCAGAGCACTTCGCCGCCGACGTTGCGCTCACGCGCCTCGTGGTCGGCCATGACGCCCTGCGGGGTGGACACGATGGTGACGCCGAGGCCATCGGCGACGCGGGGAAGTTCGGTCACGGCCGAATAGACGCGGCGGCCGGGCTTCGAGACGCGCTGGATCGAGCGGATGACGGGCTGGCCGTCATAGTACTTGAGCTCGATCGAGAACTCGGTGCGGCCGTTGCCGAAATCGGTCGTGGCGTAATCGCGGATGTAGCCCTCAGCCTTGAGGACGTCGAGAACGCTCGCACGGAGACGCGAGCCGGGCGTCTGAACGACGTTGCGGCGGCGCATCTGGCCGTTGCGGATGCGGGTGAGCATATCACCCACGGGATCGTTGACCATGGTGTCTGCTCCTTACCAGCTCGACTTGACCAGACCGGGGATGAGACCCCGATTGCCAAGTTCCCGAAGCGCCACGCGCGAGATGCCCATCTTGCGGTAGAAAGCGCGGGGACGTCCCGTGATGCCGCAACGGTTGCGGATACGGGTCGCCGACGAGTTGCGGGGCAGTTCCGCGAGCTTGAGGCGCGCTTCGAAGCGCTCCTCCATCTCGAGGCCTTCGTTGTTGGCCGTGGCAAGGAGGGCCTTACGCTTGGCGGCGAACCGCTTCACGAGTTCCTTGCGGTGGTTGTTCTTCTCGACTGAGCTTTTCTTTGCCATGTCTCTCTCCAGTGTCCGCGTCTAAGCGCTTTTCAGCCCTTACTGCCGGAACGGGAATCGGAATTGCGAGAGGAGCGCACGCGCCTCGGCATCGGTGCGAGCCGATGTCTGGATCACGATGTCCATGCCCCAGGTGGCATCGGCCTTGTCGTAGGAAATCTCCGGGAACACGAGGTGCTCCTTGAGGCCCAACGCGTAGTTGCCGTTGCCGTCGAACGAACGGGGGTTCAGGCCGCGGAAGTCACGAACGCGCGGGAGCGCGATGGTGATCAGGCGATCCATGAACTCGTACATCCGGTGCTTGCGCAGCGTGACCTTGCAGCCGATCGGCATACCTTCGCGGACCTTGAAGGTCGCGATGGCCTTGCGGGCCTTGGTAATGACCGGCTTCTGGCCGGCGATCAGCGCAAGGTCGCCGGCGGCGATGGAGGCCTTCTTGGAATCGGCGGTGGACTCGCCGACACCCATGTTGATCACGATCTTCTCGATGACCGGGACCTGCATGGGGTTCTTGTAGCCGAACTCTTCGATCAGCTTCTGGCGGACGACCTCATCGTAATGCTTGCGCAGACGAGGGGTGTACGCGTCGTTGTTCTTCTCAGCCATCGATCAGATCCCCCGAGCGCTTGGCGAACCGGACCTTGCGGCCGTCGTCGAGAATGCGGAATCCAACGCGCGTGGGCTGACCGTCCTTGGGGTCGGCGATCGCGATGTTGGACAGATGAATCGCGGCTTCCTTGGAGATGATGCCGCCTTCCTGGTTCTGCGTCTGCTTCTGGTGCTTCTTGACCAAATTGACCCCGCGCACGAGCGCACGGTCTTCCTTCGGCATCACCTGGATGACCTCGCCGGAGCGACCCTTGTCGCGTCCGGTGAGAATGACGACCTTGTCGCCCTTCTTGACCTTGGCAGCCATCACAGCACCTCCGGAGCGAGCGAGATGATCTTCATGTGGTTCCGGGCGCGCAACTCGCGCGGCACGGGTCCGAAGATACGGGTGCCGATCGGCTCTTTCTGATTGTTGATCAGGACAGCGGCGTTCTTGTCGAACCGGATCACGGATCCGTCGGCGCGCTTCACTTCCTTGGCGGTGCGAACGACGACGGCTTTCATGACGTCGCCCTTCTTCACGCGGCCGCGGGGAATGGCCTCCTTCACCGAGACGACGATGATGTCGCCGACTCCGGCATACTTGCGCTTCGACCCGCCGAGAACCTTGATGCACATCACGCGACGCGCACCAGAATTGTCGGCGACGTCCAGATTCGTCTGCATCTGGATCACGAGAGTGACCTTTCCTTGTTTCAGACGGGTTTCCGCACACGGACGGTATTGTCCGGCGGACGACGTCTGATGGGGATCTGATGTCCCCGGCTCATATAGAAGGACCGCGCATTCGGCGTTTCTCAACGCCGGCGCGGTCGCCGCGGTCCAAGGGTGCGAACACCCTTTTGCATGTCGCGAAGCCCGGCCTATTACTAGAGAGGGAAGCGCGGCGCAAGAGCAAAGACGCGCAGCTGCGCTGCAGACGGCAATCCAGGACGGGGCTTCATTTGGAAGTGCCCGCGCAGTCGGCTCCGACGGCGAGAGCCAGCCTGGCGGGCACCCTCGGTGTCACGCGTCGTACGCTGAAACTGAATATGTGCTCGCGGTCGAGGCCGCCTGATTCGATTAGGCTGGATCGGTCGGATGGGGCGACCATAGGAGGCCGTGCACCTCGATGAGACGCCCGTTCTTCACGGGTCGACATAACACGCAAAAAAGCGGGCGCAGAAGCTGCGCCCGCTTTAATAACACTGCATCGGTCTCACGCTTCGGCGGAAGGCGCTTCCACGGCGGCTGCGCCACCTTCGATGAGCTTCCAGGTCTTGGTCTTCGAGAACGGACGGCATTCCTCGATCGACACGGTCTGGCCGACCTTGGCGATGTTGGTCTCGTCGTGGGCGTGGTAGTTCTTCGAGCGACGGACGGTCTTCTTCATCACCGGATGGGTGAAGCGACGCTCCACCTTCACGACGATGGTCTTCTCGCCCTTGTCGCTGACGACGACGCCCTGCAATACGCGCTTCGGCATGGTGTACTCCTCAGGCCTGCGCGGACTTCAGCGTCTTCTGACGCTGGAGAGTGCGAACGCGGGCGATATCGCGGCGGACCTCACGGACCCGTGCGACGTTCTCGAGCTGGCCGGTGGCGCCCTGGAAGCGCAGGTTGAACTGCTCCTTCTTCAGGTTCAGCAGCTCATCGTTCAGCTGATCGGGCGACAGGGCGGCCAGATCCGACTGTCTCTGTGACGACTTCATGATCCCCTCCCCTTAGTCAGCGATGCGCTGAACGACGCGCGTGCGGATCGGGAGCTTCGCCGCACCGAGGCGCAGGGCCTCCTTGGCGATGTCCTCGGCGACGCCGTCGACTTCGAACATGATACGTCCGGGATGCACGCGGGCAGCCCAGAACTCGGGTGCACCCTTACCGGAGCCCATGCGGACTTCGGTGGGCTTCGCCGTGACCGGAACATCCGGGAAGATCCGGATCCAGACACGGCCCTGGCGCTTCATCTCACGGGTGATCGCGCGGCGGGCCGCCTCGATCTGACGTGCGGTAACGCGCTCGGGCTCGATGGCCTTTAGGCCAAACGTCCCGAAATTGAGGTCGAAGCCGCCCTTGGCCGCACCGTGGATGCGACCCTTGAACTGCTTACGAAACCTGGTCTTCTTGGGTTGCAACATGGCAGCCTCTCAACACCTTCTATGGCTAACGGGCGTACGCGATCACGCCTCAGGCGTGTTCGCGCCGGCCGCGCTCGCGGCCACCCTCGCCATCGCGCTCGCGACGTCCGCCCGAACGGCCGCCTTCTTCCTGAGCGCGCTTGTCCTGCGCCATCGGGTCGTGCTCGAGGATTTCGCCCTTGAACACCCACACCTTGATTCCGCACGTCCCGTAGGTCGTGAAGGCGGTCGCCACGCCGTAATCGACATCCGCGCGCAGGGTATGCAGAGGGACGCGACCTTCGCGGTACCATTCCTGACGAGCGATCTCAGCGCCGCCAAGGCGACCCGAGCAATTGATCCGGATGCCTTCGGCACCGAGACGCATGGCCGACTGCACGGCGCGCTTCATGGCACGACGGAAGGCGACACGGCGCTCAAGCTGCTGGGCGATCGAATCGGCCACCAGGGTGGCATCGATCTCGGGCTTGCGCACCTCGACGATGTTGATCGTCACGTCGGCCTTGGTCAGGGTGCCGACGAGCTTGCGCAGCTTCTCGATATCCGCGCCCTTCTTGCCGATCACCACGCCCGGACGGCCCGAGTGGATGGTGACGCGGCACTTCCGGTGCGGACGCTCGATGACGATCTTGGAGACAGCAGCCTGCTTCAGCTGCTTCATGAGGGCGGCGCGGATGGCGACGTCCTCGTGCATGAGCTTCGCGTATTCACCCTTCTGGGCGAACCAGCGGGAGTCCCAGGTCCGGTTGATACCGAGCCGCAGACCGATCGGATTGACTTTCTGGCCCATCAGGTCCTCCTCACGCCGCTTCGGCGGTCGGGACTTCGCGCACCACGATGGTGAGGTTCGCGAAGGGCTTCAGGATGCGGGCGCCGCGGCCACGGGCACGAGCGTGGAAACGCTTGAGCACGAGTGCCTTGCCGACGAAGGCCTCGGAGACGACGAGATCGTCGACATCGAGGTCATGGTTGTTCTCGGCATTGGCGATGGCGCTCTCGAGGCACTTCTTGACCTCGCGGGCGATCCGCTTGCGGGAGAATTCCAGGTCGGCCAGAGCCGACTCGACCTTCTTACCGCGGATGAGTTGCGCAACGAGATTGAGCTTCTGAGGGCTCACGCGCAGCATGCGCGCGACGGCCTTCGCCTCGTTCTCGGGGAGCGCGCGGGGGGTGGCTTGCTTGCCCATCTCAGCGCCTCTTCGCCTTCTTGTCGGCTGCGTGGCCGTGGAAGGTACGGGTCGGCGAGAACTCGCCGAACTTATGACCGACCATCTCCTCGGACACGTAGACCGGGATATGCTTCTGTCCGTTGTGCACACCGAAGGTGAGCCCGACGAACTGCGGCAGGATCGTGGAGCGACGGCTCCAGATCTTGATGACTTCGTTGCGGCTGGATCCGCGAGCGGTCTCAGCCTTCTTGAGGAGGTAGCCGTCGATGAACGGCCCCTTCCAGAGCGAGCGTGCCATGAGGGTTACTTCTTGCGGTTGTGACGGCTGGCGAGGATGAAGACATCGGTCCGCTTATTCGAGCGGGTCTTCTTCCCCTTGGTGGGCACGCCCCAGGGCGTGACCGGGTTACGGCCGCCCGAGGTACGACCCTCACCGCCGCCGTGCGGGTGATCGACCGGGTTCATGGCAACGCCGCGAACGTGCGGGCGCTTGCCGAGCCAGCGATTGCGGCCGGCCTTGCCGAGCGAGATGTTCATGTGGTCCGGGTTCGACACCGCACCGACACTGGCGAAGCAATTGCCGTGGACCAGGCGCTGCTCGCCCGAGTTCAGACGCAGGGTGACGTATCCCTGGTCGCGTCCGACGATCTGAGCGTAGTTTCCGGCGGAACGGGCGATCGCGCCGCCCTTGCCGATCTTCAGTTCGACGTTGTGGACGATCGTGCCCACCGGCATGTTGCCCACCGGACCGGCATTGCCCGGCTTGATGTCGACCTGCTCGGCGGCGATCACCTTGTCGCCCGGCGACAGACGCTGAGGAGCCAGGATGTAGCTCTGCACGCCGTCGGGGAACGTGATCAGCGCGATGAACGCCGTGCGGTTGGGATCGTATTCGATCCGCTCCACGGTGGCGGCCACGCCGAGCTGCTCACGACGCTTGAAATCGACGTTGCGCAGGGTGCGCTTGTGTCCACCGCCGCGGAAGCGGACGGTGATGCGACCGAGGTTATTGCGGCCGCCGGACGACGACTTGCCCTCGGTGAGTTTCTTGACCGGCTTGCCCTTGTAGAGCTCACGGCGGTCGACGAGCACGAGCTGGCGAAGGCTCGGCGTGACCGGTTTGAATGTCTTCAAGGCCATCGGCTTGATCCTAACGCTTTTCGTGTCAGAGCCCGGTCGTGACGTCGATCGTTTCACCCTCGGCGAGGGTCACGATCGCTTTCTTCACGTCCGAACGCTGTCCGCGAAGCCCGCGGAAAATCTTCTTCTTGCCCTTGGTGACGAGCGTGTTCACGCCCGTGACCTTGACGTCGAACAGCTTCTCGACCGCTTCTTTGATCTGCGGCTTGGTTGCTTTCGGGGAAACCCGGAAGACGACCTTGTTCTGCTCGGTGAGGTTCGTCGCCTTCTCGGTGATGACCGGGGAGACGATGATGTCGTAGTGGCGCGGATCGGCACTCATTTGAATCGCGCCTCCAGCGCATCGATCGCTGCGCGCGTCAGCACGAGCTTGTCGCGACGCAGGATGTCGTAGACGTTGATGCCCTGGACCGGCAGGACGTCGATCTGCGGGATGTTGCGGGCGGCGCGACCGAAGTTCACGTCGACCTCGGCGCCGCTGATGATCAGCGCGCTGGACAAGCCCATCTTCTCGAAGCGCTCGACCAGGTTACGGGTCTTGCCGTCGGCGAGTGTCACGTCGTCCACGATGATGAGGGTCTCGGCCTTCACCTTGGCGGACAGGGCGTGACGGAGAGCCAGGGCGCGGACCTTCTTGGGCAGGTCGTGGGCATGGCTGCGCACCACCGGACCGAAGGCACGTCCACCGCCGCGGAACTGCGGAGCGGAGGCTGCGCCGTGACGAGCGTTACCGGTGCCCTTCTGCTTGTACAGCTTCTTGCGCGTCCGGTTCACGTCCGAGCGGTTCTTGACCGCATGGGTGCCGGCCTGACGCTTGGCGAGCTGCCAGCGCACCATGCGCTGGAGAAGGTCGGCGCGGGGCTCGAGACCGAAAATGGTCTCGTCCAGGTCGATGGACCCGGCGCCGTCGCCGTCGAGAGTGGTGATATCGAGCTTCATCACGCGTTCTCCTCGGAAGCGGGAGCCTCGGGAGCCGGAGCTTCGGTGGCGGGGGCAGCGGAAGCGCCGTTCTCACGGAACTTGCCGGGCTGCGGCACGTCGGCGGGGAGCTTGCGCTTCACCGCGTCGCGGATCTGGATCCAGCCGCCGGCGACACCGGGGACGGCGCCTTCGACGAGGATGAGGCCACGCTCGGGATCCGTACGCACGACGCGCAGGTTCTGGGTCGTGACCCGGTCGACGCCCATGTGACCGGGCATCTTCTTGTTCTTGAAGGTCTTGCCCGGGTCCTGACGGCCACCGGTCGAACCGATCGAACGGTGCGAGATGGACACGCCGTGGGTGGCGCGCAGACCGCCGAAGTTCCAGCGCTTCATACCGCCGGCGAAACCCTTACCCGTGGTCGTGCCCGTCACGTCGACGAACTGGCCGGGGATGAAGTGATCGGCGGTGATTTCGGCACCGACCGGGATCAGCGCGTCCTCGGACACGCGGAACTCGGCGAGCTTCTGCTTCGGCTCGACCTTGGCGACCGCGAACCGGCCGCGCTCGGCAGCCGACACGTTTTTCACCTTGGCCTTGCCGACGCCGACCTGAAGGGCGACGTAGCCGTTCTTCTCGACGGTACGGTGGGCGACCACCTGGCATTGATCGATTTTAAGCACTGTCACGGGGACATGTTCGCCAGCATCCGTAAAGATGCGGGTCATGCCGACCTTCTGTGCAATGACGCCTGAGCGCATAGGTGTCTCCCTCGCGCGATTCTACGGTAAGCTCTAAATCCCCGCGGGACTTAGAGCTTGATCTCCACGTCCACGCCGGCGGCGAGGTCGAGCTTCATCAGCGCGTCCACGGTCTGCGGCGTCGGATCGACGATATCGAGGACGCGCTTGTGGGTGCGCATCTCGAACTGCTCGCGCGACTTCTTGTCGATGTGCGGCGAGCGGTTGACGGTGAACTTCTCGATATGCGTCGGAAGCGGGATCGGACCACGAATGGTCGCGCCGGTGCGCTTGGCCGTCGACACGATCTCGCGGGTCGAGGCATCGAGGATGCGATGATCGAACGCCTTGAGGCGAATGCGGATATTCTGACCGTTCATGACCTGAAACCTTGGCGGGACTTAAGAAGGGGCGGGCGCGAGGACCCGCCCCTCTGTCGATCCCAGCAGACTGAGCGTTCCGAACTTAATCGTTGATGGCTGCGACGACGCCTGCACCGACGGTGCGTCCGCCTTCACGGATGGCGAAGCGGAGCTTCTCTTCCATGGCGACGGGGACGATGAGGGTGACGTCCATGGTGACGCTGTCACCGGGCATCACCATCTCGGTGCCCTCGGGCAGTTCGCAGACACCGGTCACGTCGGTGGTGCGGAAGTAGAACTGGGGCCGGTAGTTGGTGAAGAACGGGGTGTGGCGGCCGCCCTCCTCCTTGGTGAGGATGTAGGCCTCGGCCTTGAACTTGGTGTGGGGCTTGACCGAGCCGGGCTTGCACACGACCTGGCCGCGCTCGACGTCCTCGCGCTTGGTGCCGCGCAGGAGCACGCCGACATTGTCGCCGGCCTGGCCCTGGTCGAGCAGCTTGCGGAACATCTCGACGCCCGTGACCGTGGTGGTCTGGGTGTCGCGGATGCCGACGATCTCCACGGTCTCGCCGACCTTGACGATGCCGCGCTCGACGCGACCCGTCACCACGGTGCCGCGGCCCGAGATCGAGAACACGTCCTCGATCGGCATCAGGAACGGCTTGTCGATCGGACGCTCCGGCTGCGGGATGTAGGCGTCCACCGACTCCATCAGCTTCAACACGGCGTCGTGGCCGACGGCCTTATCGCCGTTGTCGAGGGCGACCTTGGCCGAACCCTTGGTGATCGGGATGTCGTCGCCGGGGAAGTCGTACTTGGAGAGGAGCTCGCGCACCTCCATCTCGACGAGCTCGAGGAGCTCCTCGTCGTCGACGAGGTCGACCTTGTTGAGGAACACCACCAGCGCCGGCACGCCGACTTGGCGGGCGAGCAGGATGTGCTCGCGGGTCTGCGGCATCGGGCCGTCGGCGGCCGACACGACCAGGATCGCGCCGTCCATCTGGGCGGCGCCCGTGATCATGTTCTTCACGTAGTCGGCGTGGCCGGGGCAATCGACGTGGGCGTAGTGACGGTTGGCGGTCTCGTACTCGACATGCGCCGTCGAGATCGTGATGCCGCGGGCCTTCTCCTCGGGAGCCTTGTCGATCTGGTCGTAGGCCGTGAACGTCGCCCCGCCCGACTCCGCCAGGACCTTCGTGATCGCCGCCGTTAGCGACGTCTTGCCGTGGTCGACGTGACCGATCGTGCCGATGTTGCAGTGCGGCTTGGTGCGGGCAAACTTCTCTTTGGCCATCGTAGCCTCCGTAATCTCAGTGTTTCAGGTGATGCTGCTGCGGTCCGGAAAAGGCGGGAAGCCTTAAGCGTACTTCGCGACGACCTTCTCGGCCTCGCCGCGCGGCACCTCTTCGTAATGGTCAAACTGCATCGTGAAGTTCGCGCGGCCCTGGGAGAAGGAGCGCAGCTGGTTCACGTAGCCGAACATGTTGGCGAGCGGCACCATCGCGTTGATGACGTTCGCATTGCCGCGCATGTCCTGGCCCTGGATCTGGCCACGGCGGGAATTCAGATCGCCGATCACCGAACCGGTATACTCTTCCGGCGAGACGACTTCGACCTTCATGACCGGCTCGAGCAGGACCGATCCGCCCTTCTGGAGAGCTTCACGGAGCGCCGCACGGGAAGCGATTTCGAAGGCCAGGGCAGAAGAGTCGACATCGTGGTAGGCGCCGTCGATGAGCTCGACCTTGATGTCCACCACCGGGAAGCCGGCGAGGATACCGGCGCCGAGCACCGAGTTGAGGCCCTTTTCGACGCCCGGGATGTATTCCTTCGGCACCGTGCCGCCGATGATCTTCGAGGAGAACTCGAAGCCCTTGCCAGGCTCGTTCGGCTCGACCACGAATTTCACCCGAGCGAACTGACCAGTACCACCGGTCTGCTTCTTGTGAGTGTAGTCGATCTCGGTCCGCTTCGTGAGCTTCTCACGATACGCCACCTGCGGCTGGCCGATATTCGCGTCGACCATGTAGGTACGGCGCAGGATGTCGACCTTGATGTCGAGGTGGAGCTCGCCCATCCCGCGAAGGATGGTCTGGCCCGATTCCTGGTCCGTGGAGACGCGGAAGGACGGATCCTCAGCAGCGAGTTTGGCAAGAGCGATGCCCAGCTTCTCCTGATCGGCCTTGGACTTCGGCTCCACCGCGATCTCGATGACGGGCTCGGGGAACTCCATCTTTTCGAGGATGACGGCGTCCTTCGGATCGCACAGCGTATCGCCGGTACGAGTCTCCTTCAGACCAGCCAGAGCCACGATATCGCCCGTGAAGGCTTCCTTCACGTCTTCGCGGTTGTTGGCGTGCATGAGAAGCATGCGGCCGACACGCTCTTTCTTGTCGCGCGACGAGTTGATGACGTTGGCGCCGGATTCGACCTTGCCCGAATAGACCCGGCAGAACGTGATCGTGCCGACATGCGGGTCGTCCATGATCTTGAACGCCAGCATCGAGAAGGGATCGCTGTCGGACGGATGACGAACGGTCTCTTCCTCGGTCTTGAAGTCGAGACCCTTGATCTCGCCGCGATCGGCGGGAGACGGCAGGTAGTCGACGACGGCATCGAGCAGGGGCTGAACGCCCT
Source organism: Methylobacterium bullatum (assembly GCA_902712845.1). Taxonomy (NCBI): domain Bacteria; kingdom Pseudomonadati; phylum Pseudomonadota; class Alphaproteobacteria; order Hyphomicrobiales; family Methylobacteriaceae; genus Methylobacterium; species Methylobacterium bullatum. Next base: position 3,104,352 of record LR743504.1, on the reverse strand, counting down.
TGTTCTTGAACGCCGAACCGCAGAGCACGGGATGGAAGGCGCGGCGCTGGACGGCGGTGCGCACGAGGCGATGCATCGTCTCGGCATCCGGCTCGACACCGTCGAGATAGGCCGACATGGCATCGTCATCCATCTCGACGCAGGCTTCGACGAGCTTGATCCGGTATTCGGCAGCCTGATCGGCAAGGTCGGCCGGGATCTCGGTCTCCGAGAAATCGGCGCCGAGCTTCTCGGACGTCCAGACGATGGCCTTCATCTTGATCAGGTCGATGACGCCCTTGAAGGTCGTCTCGGCGCCGATCGGAAGCTGCAGGCAAACGGGCTTGCCGGCGACACGGTCGATGATGTCGGCGACGCATTTGAAGAAGTCGGCGCCGATCTTGTCCATCTTGTTGACGAACACGACGCGCGGAACGTCGTACTTGTCGGCCTGGCGCCAGACGGTCTCCGTCTGGGGCTCGACGCCCTGGTTGCCATCGAGCACGCAAACGGCGCCGTCGAGGACGCGCAGCGAGCGCTCCACTTCGATGGTGAAGTCCACGTGGCCGGGGGTGTCGATGATGTTCAGGCGCTTGTCGCGCCAGAAGCAGGTGGTCGCGGCGGAGGTGATCGTGATGCCACGCTCCTGCTCCTGCGTCATCCAATCCATCGTCGCGGCGCCGTCATGGACTTCGCCGATCTTATGGGACTTGCCGGTGTAGTAGAGGATCCGCTCAGTGGTCGTGGTTTTGCCAGCATCAATGTGAGCCATGATGCCGAAATTACGGTAGTCCTCGATCGCATGCGTGCGGGGCATCGGATTGCTCCTGAAAGGGTCCGGGGCCGCTTACCAGCGGTAGTGCGAGAAGGCGCGGTTGGCTTCAGCCATCCGGTGCGTGTCTTCCCGCTTCTTGACCGCGTTGCCACGGTTGTTCGCGGCATCGAGGAGTTCGGCCGAGAGGCGCTCGACCATGGTGCGGTCGTTGCGGCCACGGGCGGCCTGGATGAGCCAGCGGATCGCCAGAGCCTGACGACGCTCGGTGCGAACCTCGACGGGGACCTGATAGGTCGCGCCGCCGACGCGACGGGACCGCACTTCGATCGCCGGAGCGACGTTCTCGAGAGCGGCGCGGAACACCTCGATCGGGTTCGCACGAGCGCGGTTCTCGACGATGTCGAAAGCGCCGTACACGATACCTTCGGCGATCGACTTCTTGCCCTCGTACATGATCGAATTCATGAACTTGGTGAGCACGATGTCGCCGTACTTGGCGTCCGGGATGATCTCACGCTTTTCAGCAGAATGGCGGCGGGACATCGCTCGCTCCGTCTATCAATCAAGGTCTTGAAACCACCCCGCGCAGGCCGCCTGAACCTCGTCGAGGTCGGCGACATCCTTACGGGATGAGCGAAATTCTTACTTCGGACGCTTGGCGCCGTACTTGGAGCGGCGCTGCTTACGACCCTTGACGCCCTGCGTGTCGAGCACGCCGCGCAAGATGTGGTAGCGAACGCCGGGAAGATCCTTCACGCGGCCGCCGCGGATCATGACCACAGAGTGCTCTTGAAGGTTGTGACCTTCACCGGGGATGTACCCGATGACCTCGAAACCGTTGGTCAGACGGACCTTGGCGACCTTACGGAGAGCCGAGTTCGGCTTCTTCGGCGTCGTCGTGTAGACGCGGGTGCAAACGCCACGCTTCTGCGGGCAAGCGTCGAGCGCCGGCACCTTGTTGCGGCTCTTCTGCGCTTTACGCGGCTGCGCGATCAGCTGGTTGATCGTCGGCATACTCTGCCCTCTTCATTCGGACCGCTTAGTCGCGATCCCATGTTCGGCTTCACGAGGCAGCCCGTTTCCGAGCTGTCGCGGATCTCGATAAGAAGATCCGCAAAACGAATATGCGCCATGGATCGGTGAGGACCCGTGGCGCGTGTTCGGCAGAGGATCACGCCTTGCAGCGCGCTCGTACCTACTGATCTGACAAGGACGTCAGTCGATGTGAGTGCCGGAACCGGATTAGCGAATGTCTGTCGGCCCGAGGGTCGCGACTCGCTATGTCCTGCTGTTGTGCCGGAGTGGCGTGCTTCTATGCGGGGGACGGCGGAACGTCAATCCCGAAGCACGATAAAGTTTGGTCCGACCGGCGGTTAACACCCGATTATCGTCCCTTTGAGGAGTCGGTCGCCCAGCTGAGGCGATGGATGGCAGGTTCGCTCCATCGGATCAAGGTTGTGAGCACCGGCCGGTGGGCGGACGCCCTGCTGATTCGCGGGGGCTGCCCGCCCGGGAGTGGAACTCGTCTGTCCATCGCCAGGACGGTTTCGCCCAACGAGAAAGGGCGGCCATCGCTGGCCGCCCCCGGTTTCGTTTCGAACGCTGTCGTCGAGATCACTCAGCGGCTGGCGGCAACTCGCTGAGGGGCTGGGCGCCACTCTCCGCTGCCTTCTGCTGCAGGATCATGGCGTCGCGGCGCCGCGCCACGGCGCGGATGTCGGCTGCCATGGATCCCGTGCCCGCCGGGATGAGCGAGCCGACGATCACGTTCTCCTTCAGACCCTCGAGATGGTCGATCTTGCCGTTGACGGCCGCCTCCGTGAGGACGCGGGTGGTTTCCTGGAACGAGGCCGCCGAGATGAACGACTTCGTCTGCAGGGAGGCCTTGGTGATGCCCAGCAGCACGGGCACGCCCACCACGGGCTTCTTGTTCTCGGCGAGCAGCTTCTCGTTGATGTCCGCGAGTTCCGTCCGGTCGATCTGGTCTCCCGTCAGGATCTCCGAATCGCCGCCATCGGTGATCTCCACCTTCTGCAGCATCTGACGGACGATCACCTCGATGTGCTTGTCGTTGATGGACACGCCCTGGAGCCGGTAGACCTCCTGGATCTCGTTGACGAGGTAGGCGGCGAGCTCCTCCACGCCCTTGATCGCCAGGATGTCGTGCGGCGCCGGGTTGCCGTCGACGATGTAGTCGCCGAGCTCCACCACGTCTCCGTCCTGGAGGTGGATGTGCTTGCCCTTCGGGATCAGGTACTCGACCGCATCCGAACCGTCATGCGGCGTCAGCGTCAGGCGACGCTTGTTCTTGTAGTCGCGCCCGAACTGGATCGTGCCCGACTTCTCCGCGATGATCGCCGCGTCCTTCGGACGACGGGCCTCGAACAGCTCCGCCACCCGCGGCAGACCGCCGGTGATGTCGCGGGTCTTGGCCGAGTCGGTGGAGACACGGGCGAGGATGTCGCCGGCCTTGACTGTGCCGCCCGGGTCGTAGCCGATGATGGCGTCGACGGGCAGGAAGTAGCGGGCATCCGAGCCGCGCGGCAGCTTCATCGGCTTGCCGTCCTGGTCGAGGACCAGCATGGCCGGCTTGAGGTCGGCCGTGCGCGCCGTACCACGCCAATCGATGACGACGCGCTTGGCGATGCCGGTCGACTCGTCGGTGGTCTCGGTGATCGACTGGCCGTCGATCAGATCCTCGTAGGCCACGATACCGTCGGTCTCGGTGATGATCGGACGGGTATAGGGGTCCCACTCGGCGATGCGCTGGCCGCGCTTGACGGTGTCGCCCTCGTCCACCCGCAGTCGCGCGCCGTATTGCAGGCGGTGGACCGCGCGTTCCGCTCCATCGGTGCCGACGATGACCACCGCCACGTTACGACCGGTGGCGATGAGATCGCCGTCGGTGTTGCGGGCGAGTGCCCGGTTGCGGATCTTGATCGTGCCTTCGAAGCTCGACTCGATGAAGGACGAATCCGCGATCTGCGCCGCACCGCCGATGTGGAAGGTACGCATGGTGAGCTGCGTGCCCGGCTCGCCGATGGACTGCGCCGCGATGACGCCGACCGCCTCGCCCATGTTGACGGGCGTTCCACGGGCGAGATCGCGCCCGTAGCAGGTGGCGCAGACGCCGCTCTTGGTGGCGCAAACGAGCACCGAGCGGATTTTCACCTCCTGGATACCGGCCGCCTGAATGGCGGGCAGGTGCTTCTCCTCAATCGTCTCGTTGGTCTTGACGATGACCGTACCGTCCTGAGCCACGAGATCTTCGGCCGTGGCGCGGCCGAGGATGCGGATCGAGAGCGGAGCCACGACCTGGCCGGCATCGACGATGGCGCGCATCTTGATGCCGTTGGTGGTGCCGCAATCGACCTCGCGAATGACGGCGTCCTGGGCCACGTCGACGAGACGGCGGGTCAGGTAACCGGAATTCGCCGTCTTCAAGGCCGTGTCGGCGAGGCCCTTACGGGCTCCGTGCGTCGAGTTGAAGTACTCGAGGACGTCCAGGCCTTCTTTGAAGTTCGAGATGATCGGGGTCTCGATGATCTCGCCCGAGGGCTTGGCCATGAGTCCGCGCATCGCGGCGAGCTGCTTCATCTGCGCCGGCGAACCACGGGCACCGGAATGGCTCATCATGTAGATCGAGTTGATCTGCTTGTCGGCGCCGTTCTCGTCCTTCTGCACGGTGGAGATGCGCAGCATCATCTCGGCGGCGAGCTTGTCCGAGCACTTGGCCCAGGCATCCACCACCTTGTTGTACTTCTCGCCCTGGGTGATCAGTCCGTCGTTGTACTGCTGCTCGTAATCCTTCACCAGCGCGCGGGTGTCGTCCACGATCGGCCACTTGTTGTCCGGCACGACCATGTCGTCCTTGCCGAACGAGATGCCCGCCTTGAACGCATGGTTGAAGCCCAGCGCCATGATGCGGTCACAGAAGATCACCGACTCCTTCTGACCGCAGTGGCGGTAGACGGTGTCGATCATCGCGGAGATTTCCTTCTTGGTCATAAGCTTGTTGACGACGTCGAAGGGAACCTTCTTGTGCAGCGGCAGGGCCGTGGACAGGATCACGCGGCCGGGTGTCGTGTCGTAGGTCTGGGTCAGCGGCTCGCCATCGGGGCCGATGCCGTTCCACCGCCACCGGATCTTCGAGTGCAGCTTCACGGTATTGGCCGCCAGGGCGTGCTCGAGCTCGCCGATCGTGCCGAAGACACCCTGCATCGGGTTCTTCTTGTTGGTCGGGTCGAAGGCGCCGATGGCGCCCTCGGCGACGATCGACAGGTAGTACAGGCCGAGCACGATATCCTGCGACGGCACGATGATCGGCTGACCATTGGCCGGGTGCAGGATGTTGTTGGTCGACATCATCAGCACGCGCGCTTCGAGCTGGGCTTCCAGCGAGAGCGGCACGTGGACGGCCATCTGGTCGCCGTCGAAGTCGGCGTTGAAGGCTGCGCAGACAAGCGGGTGAAGCTGGATCGCCTTACCCTCGATCAGCTTGGGCTCGAACGCCTGGATGCCGAGGCGGTGAAGCGTCGGCGCGCGGTTGAGCATCACCGGGTGCTCGCGGATAACCTCGTCGAGGATATCCCAGACCTCCGGCTTCTCTTTCTCCACCAGCTTCTTGGCCTGCTTGACGGTGGCCGAGAAACCCTTGGCGTCGAGGCGTGCGTAGATGAAGGGCTTGAACAGCTCCAAGGCCATCTTCTTCGGCAGGCCGCACTGGTGCAGCTTCAGCTCCGGACCCACCACGATCACCGAGCGGCCGGAATAGTCGACGCGCTTGCCGAGCAGGTTCTGGCGGAAGCGGCCCTGCTTGCCCTTGAGCATGTCGGCGAGGGACTTCAGCGGGCGCTTGTTGGCACCCGTGATGACGCGGCCGCGGCGGCCGTTGTCGAACAGCGCGTCCACCGCCTCCTGAAGCATGCGCTTCTCGTTGCGGATGATGATGTCGGGCGCACGCAATTCGATCAGCCGCTTCAGGCGGTTGTTGCGGTTGATGACGCGGCGGTAGAGGTCGTTGAGATCGGACGTGGCGAAGCGGCCGCCGTCCAGGGGGACGAGCGGGCGCAGGTCCGGCGGGATCACCGGAACCACGGTGAGGATCATCCATTCGGGCTTGTTGCCCGACATCTGGAAGGCCTCGATGATCTTCAGGCGCTTGAGAAGCTTCTTGGGCTTCAGCTCCGAGGTCGTGGTGGCGATTTCCTCACGGAGCGAATTCGCGATCCCGTCGAGGTCGAGCTCCTGAAGAATGCGCCGGATGGCCTCGGCGCCGATCATGGCGGTGAAGCTGTCCTCGCCGTACTCCTCCTGGGCGCGCAGGTACTCTTCCTCGGAGAGGAGCTGACGCTCCTTGAGGGGGGTCAGGCCCGGCTCGATGACGCAGTAGGATTCGAAATAGAGGATGCGCTCGAGGTCCTTAAGCGCCATGTCGAGCAGCAGGCCGATGCGGCTCGGCAGCGACTTCAGGAACCAGATATGGGCGACGGGAGCGGCAAGCTCGATATGGCCCATGCGGTCGCGCCGGACGCGGGCCAGGGTGACCTCGACGCCGCACTTCTCACAGATGACGCCCTTGTACTTCATGCGCTTGTACTTGCCGCACAAGCACTCGTAATCCTTGATTGGGCCAAAGATACGCGCGCAGAACAGGCCGTCGCGCTCGGGCTTGAACGTACGGTAGTTGATCGTCTCGGGCTTCTTGATTTCACCGAAGGACCACGAGAGGATCTTCTCGGGGCTCGAGATCGAAATCTTGATCTGGTCGAAGCTCTGGGGCTGAGCCTGCTGGTTGAAAAGATTCATGACCTCTTGGTTCATGGATCAACTCCTGCTGACGGGGTGCACCCTCCGCCGAGGGGCTACCGCGTGCTGAAAACGTGAGGTCGGCGCAGCGACCGTCCGGGTCGCCGCTGGCCGTCGTCCCGGGAGGCGCTTCCCCTCCCCGCTCGAACCGCGCCGGCGAGGTGCCGGCGCGGGAGCGTGCGGTGTGGTCTTACTCGGCCGCCTCGGCGGGCGGGTCGAGCTGGTCGTTCGCGAGCTTCTTCGAGGAGGTGAGCTCCACGTTGAGGCCGAGCGAGCGCATCTCCTTGACGAGCACGTTGAAGGACTCGGGGATGCCGGCCTCGAAGGTGTCGTCGCCGCGGACGATCGCCTCGTAGACCTTGGTGCGGCCGGCGACGTCGTCCGACTTCACCGTGAGCATCTCCTGCAGCGTGTAGGCCGCGCCGTAGGCTTCCAGTGCCCAGACCTCCATCTCGCCGAAGCGCTGGCCGCCGAACTGCGCCTTTCCACCCAGAGGCTGCTGGGTGACGAGGGAGTACGGACCGATCGACCGTGCGTGGATCTTGTCGTCCACGAGGTGGTGGAGCTTCAGCATGTAGATGTAGCCCATCGTCACCTTGCGGTCGAAAGGCTCGCCCGTACGCCCGTCATAGAGCGTCGACTGCGCCGAGCGGTCGAGCCCGGCCATCTCCAGCATCGTCTCGATGTCGGCTTCCTTGGCGCCGTTGAACACCGGAGTGGCCATCGGCACACCGCGGCGCACGTTGTTGGCCGCCTCCGCCATGTCCTCGTCCGAGAGGCCTTCCAGCTCCGACGGCGAGTAGATCGCCTCCATCTCCGCCTTGAGGGGCGCGATGTCGTTGCTGCGGAGATAGGCGTCCACGGCGAGCCCGACCTTGCGGCCGAGACCTGCGGCAGCCCAGCCCAGATGGGTCTCGAGGATCTGACCGACGTTCATGCGCGACGGCACGCCGAGCGGGTTGAGCACGATGTCCGCATGCGTTCCGTCTTCGAGGAACGGCATGTCTTCGATCGGCACGATCCGCGACACGACACCCTTGTTGCCGTGACGGCCAGCCATCTTGTCGCCCGGCTGGATCTTGCGCTTCACGGCGACGAAGACCTTGACCATCTTCATGACGCCGGGGGGCAACTCGTCGCCGCGCTGCAGCTTCTCGACCTTGTCGAGGAAGCGCTGCTCGAGGCGCTTCTTCGACTCGTCATACTGCTTCTGCATCGCTTCCATCTCGGTCATGAGACGGTCGTCGACGACGGCGAACTGCCACCATTGCGAGCGCGGGTACTCGTTGAGGAGCTCACGGCTGAGCGTGGTCTCCTTCTTGAAGCCCTTCGGACCCGCGATCGGCGACTGGCCGATCAGGACGCCGGCGAGGCGCGCGTAGGTGTTGCGGTCGAGGATCGCCTGCTCGTCGTCGCGGTCCTTGGCGAGACGCTCGATCTCCTCGCGCTCGATGGCCTGAGCGCGCTCGTCCTTGTCGACTCCGTGGCGGTTGAACACCCGGACTTCGACGATGGTGCCGGTGACGCCCGGGGGAACCCGGAGCGAGGTGTCGCGCACATCCGAGGCCTTCTCGCCGAAGATGGCGCGGAGGAGCTTCTCTTCCGGCGTCATCGGGCTCTCGCCCTTCGGCGTGATCTTGCCGCAAAGGATGTCACCCGCATGGACCTCGGCGCCGATATAGACGATGCCGGCTTCGTCGAGGTTCTTCAGCGCCTCTTCCGAGACGTTGGGGATGTCGCGGGTGATTTCCTCCGGACCGAGCTTGGTGTCTCGGGCCATTACCTCGAACTCCTCGATGTGGATCGAGGTGAACACGTCATCCTTCACGATCCGCTCGGAGAGCAGGATCGAGTCCTCGAAGTTGTAGCCGTTCCACGGCATGAACGCGACGAGCACGTTCCGGCCGAGTGCCAGCTCGCCGAACTCCGTCGACGGACCATCGGCGATGATCTCGCCCTTCTTGACCTGCTCGCCCACGCGGACCAGCGGCTTCTGCGTGATGCAGGTCGACTGGTTGGAGCGCTGGAACTTTTGCAGGCGGTAGATGTCGACGCCGGGCTTGTTGGCATCGGCCTCTTCGGTGGCGCGGATGACGATACGGGTTGCGTCCACCTGATCGACGATGCCGGAGCGGCGCGCCGCGATGGCGGCACCCGAATCGCGGGCGACCACGGCTTCCATGCCGGTGCCGACGAATGGCGCGTCGGCGCGGACTAGCGGCACCGCCTGGCGCTGCATGTTCGAACCCATCAGGGCGCGGTTCGCGTCGTCGTTCTCGAGGAACGGGATGAGGGCCGCAGCCACCGAGACGAGCTGCTTGGGCGACACGTCCATGAGGTCGACGCGGTCCGGCGGCACGACGATGACGTCGCCGGCCCGACGGCAGACCACGAGGTCTTCCGTCAGCTTGAAGCTCTCGTCCATCTGGGCGTTGGCCTGGGCGACGTAGTACTTCGCCTCTTCCATCGCCGAGAGGTAGGAGACCTCCTTCGTCACCACGCCGTCCTTCACGCGACGGAACGGGGTCTCGATGAAGCCGTACTTGTTCACCCGCGCGAAGGTGGCGAGGGAGTTGATGAGACCGATATTCGGGCCTTCCGGCGTCTCGATCGGGCAGATGCGGCCGTAATGGGTCGGGTGCACGTCGCGCACCTCGAAGCCGGCGCGCTCACGGGTGAGACCGCCCGGGCCAAGCGCCGAGAGGCGACGCTTATGCGTCACTTCCGAGAGCGGATTGGTCTGATCCATGAACTGCGACAGCTGCGACGAGCCGAAGAACTCACGCACCGCGGCCGCGGCGGGCTTCGCGTTGATGAGATCCTGCGGCATCACCGTGTCGATATCGACTGAGGACATACGCTCCTTGATGGCGCGCTCCATGCGGAGAAGGCCCAGGCGGTACTGGTTCTCCATGAGCTCACCCACCGAACGCACACGGCGGTTGCCGAGGTGATCGATGTCGTCGATCTCGCCCTTGCCGTCGCGCAGGTCCACCAGCGCCTTGACGACCGCGAGCATGTCCTCGCGGCGCAGGGTGCGCACGGTGTCCTCGGCGTCGAGATCGAGGCGCATGTTCATCTTCACGCGGCCGACGGCCGAGAGATCGTAGCGCTCGGAATCGAAGAACAGCGAGTGGAACATCGCCTCGGCCGTGTCGAGCGTCGGCGGCTCGCCGGGACGCATGACGCGGTAGATGTCGAACAGCGCGCCTTCGCGGGACGAGTTCTTGTCCACGGCGAGGGTGTTGCGGATGTAGGGACCGACATTGACGTGGTCGATGTCGAGAACCGGGAGCTCGGACACGCCGACCTCTTCCAGGCTCTTGAGGAGCTTGTCGGAGATTTCGTCGCCGGCCTCGGCCCAGATCTCGCCGGTCTTCGCGTTGACGAGATCCTCGGCGATGTACTGGCCGATCAGGTCCTCGTCGGTGGCCTTCAGGAACTGCACGCCGCGCTCGCTGATCTGGCGGGCGTTGCGGGCGTTGAGCTTCTTGCCAGCCTCGAGGACGACTTCGCCCGAATCGGCGTCGACGAGGTCGACGGAGGCCTTGAAGCCCTTCAGGCGGTCGGCATCGAACGGCACGCGCCATTCGGCGCCGTCGCGGTCGTAGACGACGCGGTTGTAGAAGGTGGAGAGGATCTCTTCGCCGTCGAGGCCGAGGGCGAACAGCAGCGACGTCGCCGGAAGCTTGCGCTTACGGTCGATACGCACATGCACGATGTCCTTGGCGTCGAACTCGACGTCGAGCCAGGAGCCGCGATACGGGATGATGCGGGCGGCAAACAGGAGCTTGCCCGACGAGTGGGTCTTGCCCTTGTCGTGGTCGAAGAACACGCCCGGCGAACGGTGCATCTGCGAGACGATGACGCGCTCGGTGCCGTTGACGATGAAGGTGCCGTTCTCCGTCATCAGGGGCATGTCGCCCATGTAGACGTCCTGCTCCTTGATGTCCTTGACGGACTTCGCCCCGGTATCGGGATCGACATCGAACACGATGAGGCGCAGCGTCACCTTGAGGGGAGCCGCGAAGGTGATGCCGCGCTGGCGACACTCGTCGACGTCGTATTTCGGCTGTTCGAACGTGTACTTGACGAATTCGAGGAGCGCGGTCGCCGAGAAGTCGGAGATCGGGAAGACCGATTTGAACACGGTCTGCAGGCCTTCGTCGCCCCGTCCGCCTTCCGGCTCGTCCATCATCAGGAATTGGTCGTAGGACGCCTTCTGAACCTCGATGAGGTTCGGCATCTCGGCGACTTCCTTGATCTTGCCGAAGAATTTGCGAATGCGCTTGCGACCGACCAGCGTGTTGGCCATGGGTGACCTCGCTCCTACGTCCCGCGTACCGGGTGCCCGGGGAAGGCTTTATGCCTCCCGCGACCAGGCGATGAACCCGTCCCGCCGGACCAAGCCCACCCGAAATGAAATGCCGCCGGTCCGTTCCAGGACCGCCCGGTCGCTTGAAGCGACCTTAGCCCACGGGTCGGAGACCCGCGGGCGTCGGTGCCGGCCGGCCCCGAGGGGACCGACCGGAAGTGACGGGCCTGATTTGGCCCATCGGCAACTTACTTGAGCTCGACCTTGGCGCCGGCCTTCTCGAGCTGGGCCTTGAGCTTCTCGGCCTCTTCCTTGTTGACGGACTCCTTGACAGCCTTCGGAGCGCCCTCGACGAGGTCCTTGGCTTCCTTGAGGCCGAGGCCGGTGATCGCGCGGACCTCCTTGATGACCTCGATCTTCTTGTCGCCGGCGGCGGTCAGGAGAACCGTGAACTCGGTCTGCTCCTCGACGACGGCGGCCGGTCCGGCGGCCGGGCCGGCGACGGCGACGGCGGCAGCGGCGGAGACGCCCCACTTCTCTTCGAGGAGCTTGGCGAGGTCGGCGGCTTCGAGAACGGTCAGCGAGGACAGGTCGTCGACGAGCTTGGCAAGATCAGCCATTGTATTCTTCCTTTGGATATCGGTTTGAACGGATGGTTTGTGAAGGACGAGGCGGCGTCAGGCCGCTTCGTCCTGAGCCGCGTCCTTGGTGGCATAGGCTCCGAACACGCGAGCCAGCTTGGCAGCCGGAGCGTTGACGACCTGAGCGATCTTGGTCGCGGGAGCCTGGATGAGGCCCACGATCTTGGCGCGCAGTTCGTCGAGGGACGGGAGCGACGCGAGCGCCTTCACACCGTCCGGGTTCAGAGCAGTCGTTCCCATGGCGCCGCCGAGGATCACGAGCTTGTCGTTACCCTTGGCGAAATCCACCGCAACCTTCGCAGCCGCGACCGGATCGCTCGAATAGGCGAGCAGGGTCGGACCCTTCAGGAGGGGCTTGATGGAGGCGACGTCCGTGCCATCGAGAGCGATGTTGGCGATGCGGTTCTTGGTGACCTTCACGGTGGCACCGGCCAGCTTCATCTGCGCGCGCAGCTTCTGCATCTCGGCGACCGTGAGGCCTTTGTAGTGGGCCACGACGACGACGGACGTGTTCGCAAACACGCCGTTGAGCGTCGAGACGAGATCAGCTTTGGCTGTCCTGTCCACTGGGGCTCTCTCCGGTTGGCGGGTCCCTCTCGAGGAGGGTCCGCCTGTTGCACATGCCGCCCGGAACGGAACTCGGCTCAGCGAGAAGCCGGAACGTCCTGGACGACGCTTCACGGCCCTGTCCCCTGACATCCTCCGGAACGGTGGACGGCACGGGCGAGATGGTTCAAACCGATACCTGACTGCCTCGCGAATCGCGGGGCCGAGAGGGTCTTGAATTCGGTCTTCCCCGTCTGTGCAGGCTGGGGAATTAAGCCGGTCGCCCGGCGCCTGCAGTCTCGGACAGGACATGGCCGGACAAGGCTTGAAGGGGCTGTTCGCCCCTCAAAGCCTTCCGGCCATTATCGTCTGGTCGCCCAGACGAATTCGCATGTCGGATATCGACCGCTTGGTCGAATCCTTTCAAAGTGTGAAAAACGTTGAGCGGGGTCTATAGGCCCTAGCAAGCGCCCTGCCAAGTGCCTCATGCGGAAAATCTGCGCCCGGCCGTACGATTTTGGTTGACGCGATTTCCGCCCGCTTTGGCAGCGGGCGATGTGCGCCGGGAGTCGAAGACCAACTAGGTCGGCAGGAACTTGCGGGCCGCCTGCCACCAGGGCGTGCGGGCCTCCTCCTGCTTCTGCTCGGCCTTGGCGGCGTAGAACGACGCGTTGTGTTCGCCGCGAAGCGCCTCGCGGGTGAAGCGGATCAGGTGGTGGGCGACGAAGCCCATGTTGAACACCGCCTCGATCTGCCCGCGCTTCAAGGCGTGGCCCGCCGCGCGCCAGAACACGCCTCGGTAATCCGACAGGATCCCCACGCGCAGGGCGATGTTGAAGCCGAGGACGAGGCCGCGACGCAGGTTCGTCCGGGTCAGCTTGCCCCTGGTGGGCGTCTTGATCCTATGCGGGTAAGTCCGCTCGACCTGATACCGGAAGCGCGCGAACAGGTTCTCCGGCTCGTAGGCATGGGCGATGGCTCGGCGCCAGCTGGCCACCACCTCGTCGTGCGGGCGCTTGAACAGGACGTTGGATTCCAGCGCCGCGTCGTGGGTGAGGCGTCCCTCGCGGGTCAGCCGGTCCCAGAGCGGCGTCTTCGGCAAGGCCTGGAGCAGGTTCATCGTCAGAACCGGCACCGCCGACTTGTCGACGAAGTCGATGAGCTTCTGCTCCGAACCGTCCGTCTCGGTGTCGAGGCCGAGGATGATGCCCGAGGTGACTTCGAGACCGAAGCTGTTGAGGGTCTCGATCGCCTCGTACATCGGCACGGCGGCGTTGTGCTTCTTGTCGATACCCGCCAGCGCGTCCTCTTCCGGCGTTTCGATGCCGACGAAGACGGTCATGAAGTTCGCCTGACGCATCAGCTCCAAAATGTCGGGCTGCTTGGCCATGTTCAGGGTCGCCTCGCAGGCGAACTGAAGCGGGTAGTGGTTCTTCTTCTGCCACTCCACGAGGTGGGGCAGCATGTCCTTCGTGGCCTTGCGGTTGCCGATGAAGTTGTCATCGACGAAGTACACGACGGCCGGGTGGCCCGGCTGCGAGATGATCGCGTCGAGTTCGCCGAGCATCTGCTCGGGAGTCTTCAGGCGGGGCTGCCGGCCGTAGAGTTGCGGGATGTCGCAGAACTCGCAGCGATAGGGGCAGCCGGAGGAGAATTGCAGGGAGCCGATGAGGTAGCGCTTGAGGGGGGCGGCCTCATAGGCGGGCGCCGGGAAATCGGAGAGCGGAAGGCGCTCCTTGGTCTCCAGTCGAACCTGGCTCGCCGGGATCGACACGTCGCGGTCGAGGATCGACACGAGTTCGTCGGTGGCGTCGCCGATCTCGCCGATATGGAGATAGTCGAACTCCGGATATTGCTCGGGCGATCCGGAGACCGACGGGCCGCCGAGAGCCGTCACCTTACCGGCCGCATGGGCCCGAGCGTAGATGTCCCGGATCTGGGGTGCCTGGATGTGCATGCCCGACACGAACACCGCATCGGCCCAGGCGAAATCGTCCGGCCCGGCCCGTTTGATATTCTCGTCGATGAACCGGTATTCCCATTCCTCCGGCATATAGGCCGCGATGAGGAGAAGACCCTGCGGTGGCATGAAGGCCTTCACCCCACCCATTAACGGGTAGGCATGGGCGAACGTCCCGAAGGACGGCGTGTATGCGGGAAAGACGCACAGGATGCGTCGATTCGAGGTGACGGAGAGGGTGCATCGCATGGCGGCATTCCTAGCACAGACAGTTGCGGAGGCGTCACCCTCGCGTGTTGATTTCTTGACCCTTTCCGGGATGGATCTCGCCTTGCGACGTAGCCGGGGACGATCCTTCGCGCGCGTTTGACGCAGGCGCGAGAGGCGCCTCGGGTCCACCGGCCCGTCTTGCGGGCCCCGCCGGCGGTGTGGATCTCACTCCACCACGGAATCGTCTTCGTCGAGGGCGAGGCGCCGCAGCGTCTGAAGTGCGGTCTCGAGCCGCTCGAAGGGCGGTGAGCCGAGCGCGAGGCGCACCCCGTTCTCCGGCCTTGCCGGATCGATGGCGAAAGCGCTGGCCGGCGACACCGCCACGCCATTGCGCGCCGCGGCGCCCGCGTAGCGTTCCGCCGTCCAATGGGGAGGAAGCGATAGCCAGAGGTGGAACGCCCTCGGGTCGCCCCGAACGTCGAGGCCGCTCAGCGCTTCCCTTGCCGCGCTCTGGCGCGCTGCCGCATCTGCCCGCTTCGCCTTGCCGATCCGGATCGCCGTTCCGTCGTTCATGAGATGAAGTGCCACCGCCAGGGGGAGCCCGCTCGCGGTCCAGGCTCCCGTGCGGATCGCGCCCGCGAGTCGCTGTGTGAGATGGGGCGGCCCGGCGACGAAACCGAGGCCCAGGCCCGGAGCGAGGCGCTTCGACAGGCTGTCGATGACGATCACCCTCTCGGGTGCCAGGGCGGCCAGGGGCTCCTCGTCGCAGAGAAACCCGTACACGGCGTCCTCGATGCAGACGAGGTCATGCTTGCCGAGGAGCGATGCGACGGCGCGCCGGCGATCCGCGCTCATGGTTTGGCCGAGGGGGCTTTGCAGGACGGGCTGGAGGTAGAGGGCGCGGAGGGGAGTCTCGCGATGAGCCCGCTCGATGGCGTCCGGGATCACGCCCTCCGCATCCATCGCGAGGGGAACCAGGTCGACGCCGAGCCGGGCCGCGAGGCCCTTGACGATGGGATAGGTCATGGCCTCGACGCCGATCCGATCGCCGGGCTGGGCCAGGGCCGAGATCGCCGCGGCGATGCCCTGACGTCCGGCCCCGGTGAACAGGACGGTCTCGGGATCGGCCGACCACCCTCCCCGCGCGAAGAAGGCCGCCGCGCTGGCTCGCGCCGGCTCCTTCGCGCCCGGCCGGACCGGCGAGAACGTGGCTCGAAGCCTGGCCGGTTCGAGCAGGGCGCCGAGGCTGGCGCACAGGTCCGCCGCCTGATGGGGCAGGATCGAGAAGACGTGCTCGAGATTGATGAGTCCGGTCTCGGCGTCCGGTGGTCCTGCCGCGGCGGTGGCCGAGGCCCGGATGAAGGTGCCGCGCCCCACCTCTCCGGTGATCAGTCCGCGCCGCGACAGCTCCGCATAGACACGGCTCGCGGTGGAGACGGCGATCCCGCGCTCGAAGGCGAACTGCCGTTGCGTCGGCATCTGGCTCCCCGGGGCCAGGCGCCCCTGGGCAATGTCCGCGGCGATCCCCTCCGAAATCGTCCGATAATCTGCCACGCGTATATTGCTCCGAGTACAATGATTTAATTGATTTGACTCAATTTCAGATCAATAGGAGTGGGTGACCCGACGGAGGTGACCCGATCATGCCGATATCCGACAATCTATCCGCCAATTCGCAGCCTCTCGCGAGGCCGTTCGACGCTCTCCGCCACCCTAACCAGCCCTTTCCCGTGAGAGCAATCGCCCTCCTGTCGATCTGGTACCGCAGAGCGGCCGGACGGCGTACAATTCGCGAATTGACCTCGGAACAAGTGAAGGCACTCGATCTCGATCCGGTTGCCCTACGTGCAGAGGCCGCCAAGCCGTTCTGGCGTGCATGAGCACCGACGCGAATGCCCGGGCGGAAAGCCGGGCATTCGCCCGCAGAGCTCGAATGGGTATAGTCCATGGTCGGAGCTGTGACGCAGGCCCGTCCGTCTCGTCCTCCCTGCCCCGCCTTCTCCGAATCCCCCGCCTTTGTTCTGGGTTCGCGGACGAGTGAAGGCTGAAGATAATCCCTGTCTTTTTGTGCTGGCGGCGGCAGTTGTATTATCCTGACGTGCCGATATTTGAAATAACATTGTATTGATTTAAAGTTTGAAGACAAACACCATTGTGCGGTCAAGTTTCGGAGCATGACCTGCCGATGTGCAAGCTCAACCGGGATGCGACGACTCTTCCTCGCCGGAGCGCGCCCGTGTCCTTCAGAACCCTTCTTGCCGCACGTATCGCTCTGGCCGCCCTGGCCTTGCCGATGATCGGGCCTGTGGCGGCTCACGCCACCGAGCAGAAACAGAGCCAGACCAGCCCCCTCGTTTCCACCGAATGGCTCGAGGCCAACCTCGCCTCACCGAAGCTCCGGATCGTCGAAGTCAGCGTCGAGCCGGGCGTCTACGAGCGCGGCCATGTGCCCGGCGCACAGAACGTCCTCTGGCATACGGACCTCGTGGAGACCGTGAGCCGCGACATCGCCGGGCCGGAAAAGTTCGCGGCACTCATCCGGCGTCTCGGCATCGATCGCGATACCACCGTGATCCTCTATGGCGACAACAACAACTGGTTCGCCGCCTGGGGCGCTTGGGTCTTCGCCCAGTACGGGCTCGTCGACAACGTGAAGCTCCTCGATGGTGGCCGCAAGAAATGGGAGGCCGAGAAGCGGCAGCTCGATACCCGCAGCCCCGACGTGGCCGCCTCGACGTTCCCGGTCACGCCGGTTTCCAACGGCCAGCGCGCCCGCCTCGCGGACGTTCTCGCCGTGGCGCGCAAGGAGCGGAACGAGACGATCCTCGACATCCGCTCGCCGGATGAGTTTTCGGGCAAGCTCATCGCGCCGGCGGGTGTGCAGGAACTCGCGATCCGGGCGGGCCACATCCCCGGTTCGGTGAACGTACCCTGGGGCAAGGCGGTGAATCCGGACGGTACCCTGAAATCCGTGGCGGAACTGAAGAAGCTCTATGCGGATGTGGGGATCGACGGCTCGAAGCCGGTCATCACCTCCTGCCGCATCGGCGAGCGCTCCAGCCATTCCTGGTTCGTGCTGAGTCGCGTCCTCGGCTACCCGGTGCGGAACTACGACGGCTCCTGGACGGAATACGGCAACGCCGTCGGCGTGCCCGTGGTCAACCTCGCCGGGACGGTGTGGTCGGGCAAGTGACCGCTCCATCGCTGTCCGAACGCGGCGCGCCCGGTCCTTCGACCGGGCGCTCTTTCATGTCGCTGCGGGTCGCGTCGGCGGCCCTGATCGGGACTGCATTGCTGGTCGCGGCCCTGCAGCTGTCGGGCGATGCCGGCGGTAGCCGGCTCGCTCTGTCCCTGACCTTCGGAGCCCTGTTCGGCTTCGTGCTGCAACGCTCGCGCTTCTGCTTCTTCTGCCTCTGGCGCGACCTCATCGACCGGCGTGATCCGCGCGGCGCCCTCGGCATCCTCGCCGCCCTGGCCGCGGGGGCGGTCGGCTACAGCGTGGTGCTGGGGGCGTGGCTGCCCGATCCGAGCGGCGTGCGGTTGCCCCCGGACGCGCATATCGGTCCGGTCGGGCCGGTCCTGGCCCTCGCTGGCGCCGCTTTCGGGGCGGGCATGGCGATCTCGGGTTCCTGTATCGGCGCCCATCTCTACCGGCTCGGCGAGGGCTCGCCCACGGCACCTTTCGCCCTGGTCGGGACGGCTCTCGGCTTCGTTCTCGGCTTCTTCACCTGGAACACGCTCTACCTCGCCAGCATCTCGGAGGCGCCCGTGATCTGGCTGCCCCGTCATCTCGGCTATGCCGGCAGCCTCGTCCTCACGCTCACGGTCCTGGCGGCGTTGGCCGTGCCTCTGCTGCGATGGTTGCCTCCCGCTGAAGGACCGTCTCCGGGCCACGTCGAACCGCTTCGAGCGGTGTTCGTGCAACGTTGGCCGACCTGGCTGGGAGGGCTCGCCGTCGGGGCGCTGGGCACGCTGGCCTATCTGCGGGTGGGGCCGCTCGGCGTCACGGCAGAGATCGGCGGCCGGGCCAGGCAAGTCGCTGCAGGTCTCGACCTCCTGCCGGCACGGCTCGAAGGGCTCGACGGGTTTCGCGGCTGCGCCACCGCCATTCGCGACGCGGTCCTGACCCCGAACGGCCTGTTCATCGCCGGTCTCGTCGCGGCGTCCCTGGCCGCCGCCCTGGCGGCGGGCGAGTTCCGCCCTGCCCTGCCCAAGCGCGGCCAGATCGGGCGCGGCCTCGTGGGTGGAATCCTGCTCGGCTGGGGCGCGATGACCGGTCTCGGCTGCAGCGTCGGCACGCTGCTCTCCGGGATCATGGCCGGTGCGGCATCTGGCTGGGTCTTCGGCGTGGCGATGTTCGCCGGGCTCACCGCGACGCTGCTGGCGGGCCGACGCCTGTCGCTCCTGCCATAGACAAACACAGCGCCCGGCCAAAAGAAAACGCCCGGCCTCGAGGGCCGGGCGTTGTCATATCTTCGCGTGGAAAGCGCCGATCAGGCGGTCAGCACGGTCGAGGGCTCGACTCGCACGCCCGGGCCCATCGACGACGTCACGGCGACGCGCTGGATGTAGGTGCCCTTGGCGCCGGCGGGCTTGGCCTTGGCCACCGCGTCGGCGAACGCCTTGATGTTCTCGACGAGCTTGGCTTCGTCGAACGAGACCTTGCCGATGCCGGCATGGACGATGCCCGCCTTCTCGACACGGAACTCCACCGAACCGCCCTTGGCGCCGGCGACCGCGGACTTCACGTCCATGGTGACGGTGCCGACCTTCGGGTTCGGCATCAGGCCGCGGGGGCCGAGCACCTTGCCGAGACGACCGACGAGGGGCATCAGGTCCGGGGTCGCGATGCAGCGGTCGAACTCGATCTTGCCGCTCTGGACGATCTCGAGCAGGTCCTCGGCTCCGACGATGTCGGCGCCGGCAGCCCGGGCCTCGTCGGCCTTGGCGCCGCGGGCGAAGACCGCCACCCGCACCGTCCGGCCCGAGCCGTTGGGCAGGTTGCAGACGCCGCGGACCATCTGGTCGGCGTGGCGCGGATCGACGCCGAGATTCATCGAGACCTCGACGGTCTCGTCGAACTTGGCGCTGGCCTTTTCCTTAACGAGCTTGATCGCCTCGTCGATGGTGTAGAGCTTGAGTGCGTCGATGCCCTCGCGGGCGGCGCGGATGCGCTTGCCTTCGTGTGCCATTGTGCCCTCCCCTTAAGCGACGACGTCGAGGCCCATGGCCCGCGCGGAGCCACGGATCATGGCGACGGCGGCGTCAACCGAGTCGCAGTTCAGGTCGGGCATCTTCTTCTCGGCGATCTCGCGAAGCTGAGCCTCGGTGACCTTGCCCACCGTCGGGCCCTTGCCCGGGGTCTTGGAGCCGGAAGCCGGCTTCTTGCCGATCTTCAGGCCGGCGGCCTTCTTGAGGAAGAAGGTGACCGGCGGCTGCTTCATCTCGAAGGTGAAGGAGCGGTCCTGGTACGCCGTAATGACGACCGGGATCGGGGTGCCCTTCTCGATCTGAGAGGTCTTCGCGTTGAAGGCCTTGCAGAATTCCATGATGTTGAGGCCACGCTGACCGAGCGCGGGGCCGATGGGCGGCGACGGGTTCGCGGCGCCGGCCGGAACCTGAAGCTTCACGTAGCCCGTGATCTTCTTTGCCATAGGGACTGCTCCCAAATGTAGGCTCGCCGCCCGGCTGCCTGGAGCACGAACGGGGCGAGCGGTTGCAGGTCGCGGTACGGTCCGAGGATCCCGGCGGCAAACCGGGCGGACCTCCCGCGGGTTATGGCGAATGGCAAAGGGCGAATGGCGAGTAGGGGATGCCTACATTCGCCATTCGCCAATCGCCCTTCGCCTCTACGTCAGATCTTCTCGACCTGGGCGTATTCGAGCTCCACCGGGGTGGCGCGACCGAAGATCGACACGGCGACCTTGAGGCGCGAGCGGCTCTCGTCGATTTCCTCGACGGTGCCGTTGAAGGAAGCGAAGGGACCGTCGGCGACGCGGACGGTCTCGCCGATCTCGAAGGAGATCGAGGGCTTGGGACGATCGACGCCCTCGGCGACCTGACCCTTGATGCGCTCGGCCTCGGAATCGGGAATCGGCACCGGCTTCGACTTGTCGGCGCCGAGAAAGCCGGTGACCTTGGGGGTGTTCTTGATGAGGTGATAGACCTCGTCGGTCAGATCGCACTTCACCAGCACGTAGCCGGGGAAGAACTTGCGCTCGGCGTCGACCTTACGGCCGCGGCGGACCTCGACGACCTTCTCGGTCGGAACCATGACCTCGTCGAACAACTCCATCAGCCCGCGCTGGGCCGCCTGATCCTTGATGGACTGCGCGACCTTGTTCTCGAAATTCGAGTAGGCGTGGACGATGTACCAGCGTTTCGACACGGTTCTCACCAAATCCTGACGTCGGCCTGCCCGGTCGCGACGACGCGCCCAGGGAGGCTCAGTTGTTCTAGGCGCCGACCCCGAGGATCAGGGTCACGATGTAGCGCAGGGCCTGGTCCACGACCGTGAAGAAGATGCTCGCCGCCACGACCATGATGAACACCATGATCGTCGTGACGGTGGTCTCCTTGCGGGACGGCCACGTGACCTTGCGGCCCTCGTCGCGCACCTGGGACAGGAACTCGGCCGGGCCGACGCGCTTGGGCGCGGGCCGCATGGGCGGCGTGCCCCGAGGCGGCGTCGGCGTGGCGGAGCCGCGCTGCGGAGTGCGCGCCAAGTCCGCCTTCTTCGTTGCTTCGTTCGATGCCATTGATGCCAACAACAGGGAAAATCGGCCCTGACCGGAAAGCGGACCGGTGCGGAGGCTCTGGTCGAAGCCCGCACCGAACACATTTACCGATCTCGGAATGCGAACGCTCTAGCGCAAGTCCCGGGTCTTGTCGACCGTCGCGGTCATATCGACAGAAAGCCGGGGACACGCTCCGGGTCGACATTCCCGACGGGAGGCCGATCCGGTGTTGCGCTGAAGGAAAACACTGGCAGGAGTGGAGGGACTCGAACCCGCAACCTCCGGTTTTGGAGACCGGCGCTCTGACCAGTTGAGCTACACTCCTACGCGGGACGCTCAATGCCCGATCATGCCCGTCGGCGCAAGAGCCCACGTCGTTACGCCGTGGAAATTGCGACGGTGCCGCGTCACGGTTTCCCGAATTCGCCGAGATAGGCCGGCGGCACGTGGTCGACGAGCCAGACACCATTTTCCGCGCGGTAGAAGGGCGTGCTGGCCTGCCACATGCGATCTGCCGCGACGGTGAGGACGACCGGCTTCCCGTGCCGCTGTCCGACGCGGTGGGCGGTTTCCGGGTCGGCGGAAAGGTGGACGTGGCGTCGGGCGCCGGGCCTGAGTCCATCGGTCAGGATGACCGGGACCGTCTGGATCGCGGTGCCGTGGAACAGGATGGCAGGTGGTTCGCAGGGAGCGAGATCCAGGGCGACCTCGACGGAATGCCCCTGGGCCGCCCTGATCCGCGAACCGTCCGGCGACAGGGTGAAGCGCTTCTTGTCGCTCGTGGCGACGATCTCGTCGAGCGCCGCGCGGTCGATGGCTCGCCCGGACCGCATGGCTGCCGCGAGGAGTGTGTCGACCTCGACCCATCCTTGAGGACCCAGGGTGATTCCGATCGCTTCCGGGGCATGCCTAAGGGCGTAGCTGAGAAATTTGCTGGTTTCCGTGCTCACGGCAGGCTCCCGTTCCCTCCTCACGTTCGCTCAAACGAAAGGAGCCGGCGCGAAGCCGGCTCCCTCGAACATCAAAGAGGGTGAAGCCGCATCGCCGAAACGACGCGGCTGTTCGCGCTCAATCGTTGATGGCGGCGACGACGCCTGCGCCGACGGTGCGTCCGCCTTCACGGATGGCGAAGCGGAGCTTCTCTTCCATGGCGACGGGGACGATGAGGGTGACGTCCATGGTGACGCTGTCACCGGGCATCACCATCTCGGTGCCCTCGGGCAGTTCGCAGACACCGGTCACGTCGGTGGTGCGGAAGTAGAACTGGGGCCGGTAGTTGGTGAAGAACGGGGTGTGGCGGCCGCCCTCCTCCTTGGTGAGGATGTAGGCCTCGGCCTTGAACTTGGTGTGGGGCTTGACCGAGCCGGGCTTGCACACGACCTGGCCGCGCTCGACGTCCTCGCGCTTGGTGCCGCGCAGGAGCACGCCGACATTGTCGCCGGCCTGGCCCTGGTCGAGCAGCTTGCGGAACATCTCGACGCCCGTGACCGTGGTGGTCTGGGTGTCGCGGATGCCGACGATCTCCACGGTCTCGCCGACCTTGACGATGCCGCGCTCGACGCGACCCGTCACCACGGTGCCGCGGCCCGAGATCGAGAACACGTCCTCGATCGGCATCAGGAACGGCTTGTCGATCGGACGCTCCGGCTGCGGGATGTAGGCGTCCACCGACTCCATCAGCTTCAACACGGCGTCGTGGCCGACGGCCTTATCGCCGTTGTCGAGGGCGACCTTGGCCGAACCCTTGGTGATCGGGATGTCGTCGCCGGGGAAGTCGTACTTGGAGAGGAGCTCGCGCACCTCCATCTCGACGAGCTCGAGGAGCTCCTCGTCGTCGACGAGGTCGACCTTGTTGAGGAACACCACCAGCGCCGGCACGCCGACTTGGCGGGCGAGCAGGATGTGCTCGCGGGTCTGCGGCATCGGGCCGTCGGCGGCCGACACGACCAGGATCGCGCCGTCCATCTGGGCGGCGCCCGTGATCATGTTCTTCACGTAGTCGGCGTGGCCGGGGCAATCGACGTGGGCGTAGTGACGGTTGGCGGTCTCGTACTCGACATGCGCCGTCGAGATCGTGATGCCGCGGGCCTTCTCCTCGGGAGCCTTGTCGATCTGGTCGTAGGCCGTGAACGTCGCCCCGCCCGACTCCGCCAGGACCTTCGTGATCGCCGCCGTTAGCGACGTCTTGCCGTGGTCGACGTGACCGATCGTGCCGATGTTGCAGTGCGGCTTGGTGCGGGCAAACTTCTCTTTGGCCATCGTCACATTCCTAAAACAAAGTCACATGAGCGGTCGCCCAGGGCGGCGCTCGAGGTGTCGAGCCGGGCGAAAGACGCCGCTCGGATAGAGGCTTGGCGTCAGATGATCAAGGGATGATGATTGTAGAGGTCGAATCGAGCCTCCGGCTTGGTCGTCCGGCCGAGACCCGACTCCCGCCTTCGATGCGGGGTCACACCGTCCCGTGAGCGAGGAACTGCGCGCCGAGCGGCAACCGGCCGATGGCCTTCTCGACACCGGGCACCCATCCCCGCCGGAACGGGAAGGCCAGGAAGTGCCGGCTGCGGATTTCCCGCAGCCCCCGTTCCGCGAGGAGCGTCCGGGTCTCGCGGGCACCGAGCAGAACGGCGTCGTGATCGAAGGGACAGCGTGACACCGCGAGGCGCGTCAGCGGGTTCCACGGGTTGTGCTCGATGATCGCCACGAGGCCGCCCGGGCGGGTGACGCGCCGCATGTCGGCGAGCAGGCCGGACCGCTCGACGACGGGGACGTGATGGAAGACGCAGACGGCCAGCGTCGCGTCGAACGCTCTATCCTCGAACGGCAAGGTGCCGCCTTCCTGGAGCCGGTATCTGTTGCCCGGGTTCTCGCTTTCCGCACGGGCCACGGATTCGGGCGAGGGATCGGTGCCGGCCATCTCCGAGACGATGCCCGCGAGGCGGCGATGGAGCAGGCCGACGCCGCAGCCGACATCGAGGAGCGACGGGCGGGGGGCACCGAAATGCCGGCCGAACACGTCCGCCAGCAGATCGGCTTTCGCGTCCAGGAAGAAGCCGTGTTCGAGCCCGGAAAAGGCGATGGAATCCTGGACCACCGCGTCGTAGCTCGTTCGGTACGCGTCGAAGGCGCTGGTCATGCCGCAATCCTCGATGTCGCGGCCTGCTTGTCCTCAGGAAACCCCACCGCCCGGCCGACCACATAGAGGGGGCGTTTCTTCACCTCGGTGTGGATGCGACCGACATAGAGGCCGACGATACCGGTCATCAGCAGGTTCATGCCGGCCAGGAACGAGACGAGGACGACGATGGAGGCCCAGCCGCTGACCAGGGCCGGGTCGTAGAGGGCGCGCACGGCGATGTAGAATCCGTAGGCCAGCGCGGAGAGGGACACCCCAGTGCCGGCCCAGAGAGCGAAACGGAGAGGGATGTCGGAGAAGCCGACGATGCCGTCGAAGGCGAGCCTCAGCATCTTCGACCAGCCGTATTTGGTCTGGCCCAGGGTCCGCGAGAGACGGTGGAACGGCACGGCGGTCTGGCGGAAGCCCATCCAGCTGAACATGCCGCGTACGAACCGGTCGCGTTCGGGCATGGCGAGGAAGGCGTCGAGGGCCTTGCGGTCGACGAGGCGGAAATCGCCCACGTCGGCCGGGATGTCGATGGCGGTGAGCGCCCGGATGAGGCGGTAGAACAGGCCGGCGGTCCAGCGCTTGAAGCGGCTCTCGCCCTCCCGGCTCAGGCGCCTCGCATAGACGATCTCGTAGCCCTCGCGCCATTTGGCGGCGAGCTCGAGGACGACCTCCGGCGGGTCCTGCAGATCGGCATCCATCACCACGACGGCGGCGCCCGCGGCGCGCTCCATCCCGGCGGTGATGGCGACCTGATGGCCGAAATTCCGCGACAGGGCGAGATAGCGATAGCGCGGATCGTCCTTGGCGCGGCCGGCGGCGACGATGCCCGTCATGTCGGTGCTGCCGTCATCGACGATGATCACCTCCGCCGGCCCGTCGAGCTTGGCGAGGAGCTGGTCGAGGCGGTGCAGCAGCACCGGCAGCACGACCTCCTCGTTGAAGACGGGAACGACGAGGCTGTAGATCGGCGTGCCGATCTGCGCCGAGGGAGATGTCACGGTCATGCGTGTCGCCGACGGACGGAAGGTCCGGTCTGCGGAAGCCTAGCGCCGCATGATTAAGGCCCTTCTAACCGGGCGGCGCGAGACGACGCCTGCCCGCCTACGGATCGGTATCCACGGCCGTGGCGGCGGAGCGTCGGTCGGTCGTTGCCTCGAGGAAACGGCCGCCCAAGAGTCCGTTGAGGCCGACCACGATGAGGACGGCCACGAGATGCACGGCGAGATCCGTCGCGGTAGCGTCGTGAGGATGGAACGGCACCAGAAGCGCCGCCGCGGCCGCCGCGACCGCGAGCCCCCCCAAAGCCGCCGTGAGTCCGGGGTTCAGCGGGCAGGCCCGGCGCAGCATCGTGACCAGCAGGACGGAGAGCGGCAGCGAGACGCCCATCAGAAAGACGAAGCAGCCGCGCATCTCCCCGGTTTCGGCGAGATTCGAAGCCGGAGCGAGCCAGGCCCGCAGGCAGCCGAGCCCGCTGACGCCGAGCCACAGGACGAGGGGGGGGATCGGCAGCAGCGCCCAGGCCCGGCTGCGGCCCGGCACGCTGCTCTGGAAGGCGGCGAAGGCCGCAGCCACGCTCGTCAGAATCGCGCCGAGCGCGGCATAGCGAAGATCCGGAACGCCGAGACGCGCGGACAAAGCGGCGCCATCCGACAGGGGCAGGAGAAGAACGCCCAGGCCGAGCACGGCGGAGATCCAGGCGAAGGCCCGCCATCCCGGCCCGGGCAGTGGGCGGATCGGCGCGAGCGACCGGGCCAGCTCCTCGACGAGACGTTCGTGGCTGGCGGGATCAGACATCCGAACCCTCCTTGCTGGATAAGAGAGAGGCACGCAGGGCCTTGAGGGCGCGATGGAAATTGACCTTCAGCGCCGTCTTGGTCCGCCCGGTGAGGAGGGAAGCTTCGTCGAGGGAGAGTTCGCGGAGGGCGATGTGCTCGATCGCTTCGCGCTGCCCCGGGGGAAGATGGGCGACCGCCTGGACCACGGCCCGGCGGCGGTCGCGGTCATCCAGATCGTGCCCCGGCAGGGGGCCGTCGTCGGCGTGTGTCTCGTAGGCGATCGCGTCGTGGACCTCGCGCGGCCGGCGCCCGCCCTGGCGCATGGCATCGATGGCGCGCCGGTGGGCGATGGCACGGAGCCAGGGCAGGAAGGGCCGGGCGGGATCGTAGCTGGCCCGCGCCCGGTGGATCGTCAGCAGGGTCTCCTGCACCACGTCGTCGATGCTCGTGCCCTGGACACCCTTGGACCGCGCCATCGCGGAAATGACGGGAACGCAGTCGCGCAGGAGCCCACGGTAGGATGCGGCATCGCCGTTCTGAGCCGCCTGCATCGAAGCCGACAGCGAGTCCTCGCCGGACGATGCCATCGATCGTGCGGGCATGGTCGCGATGTTTCCGGACTCCGCGGACCGAGCCTGCAGGACGGACAGGCGGCCCGAATGCGCCGCCTGCGTCAGGCTCACGGATGAGACCCTAATGCGTCGCCGGGGGCTTGGCCACACCGCCCTTCGCCCTCGGGGCCGCGCCCATGGCATCGGCGGCAAGGGGCGACGGAGACGGTGTGGACGAGAATGCTCATGGGACGCGGTCCTTCGTCGTGGCACCGGGTTCTGCGGCGGCCATGAAGAGGGTTTCGGTGGTCGCCCTCCCCCGGTTACGCGTCTCGGACCGGAATCCGATCATTTGGCCGACGCACATCTAAAACTCGACGTGAGCGACGGGGTTGTCAGGTCGAGGGAAGACGATGGGACGACCGGTTCTTCGATACTCGTCGGCCTCTGCGTCTGTTCGTCGAGACTGCTCTGATGCGAAAACACGAATGTCGATTTCAGCAAGAGTAGACAGGCCTCCGGCGCGCCCAGGGGACTCCCTGCATGGGTACTTCCAAGTCCGGTCCATGACAGTCCTGTGGACCATTCAGATATACCAGGCTCTTCCCGAGTGAACCTGGAACTGACCGCCCATGCATCGGTTGAAGGCTGGGCCGTGGCCCGGTCCATGAAGTGATTGGAGCCACAGTGACACTCGGCGTCGACAGGTACGAACTCCGGCAGATCATCGCCGGCCTCAGCGAGGGCGTGATCTTGGTCGAGCCGGACCAGACCATCGCCTATGCCAACGAGGCGGCCCTGGCGATGCACGGGGCGGAATCCGTGAGCGAGCTCGGAGAGACCGTCGACGTCTATCGCGAGCGCTTCTCCCTACGCTACCGCAACAACCGCACGCCCAATCAATACCCGATCGAGCGCGTCGTAGCCGGTGAGACGTTCCACGACGTGGTCGTGGAGGTCACGCGCACCGACGAGCCGGGCGTCACCTTCGTCCATTCCTTGCGCAGCCTCGTGGCGACTGATCGCGACGGCAATCCCAGTTGCCTCGCGCTGATCCTCAAGGACGTCTCGGATCAGTTCGAGGCCGAGGACCGCTTCGAGAAGACGTTCAACGCGAATCCGGCCCCGGCGGTGATCTGCCGGCTCTCGGACCTGCGACACGTCAAGGTGAATCTCGGCTTCCTCGAAATGACGGGTTACACTCGCGATGCCGTCATCGGCCGCAGCGTCTACGAGGTCGATGTCCTGGCGGGCGCTCGGAGCCGGGATCTGGCCATCTCGCGCCTGAACGAGGGCGGCACCATCCCGCAGATGGAGGCCTGTCTCGACCTGCCCGATGGCGGCGTGCGCCACGTCATCGTCGCCGGCCAGCCGATGGAGCTCGGCGAAGAGGCGTGCATGCTCTTCACCTTCGCCGATCTCGAATTGCGTCGGAAGGCCGAGACGGCTTTGCGGCAGAGCGAGGAGCGCTTCGCGAAAGCCTTCAGCCTCACCCCCGTTCCGACGGTGCTCGCGCGGGCGAACACTTTCGCCATCACCGGGGTGAACGAGGCCTTCACGCGGGTCTTCGGCCATTCCGCCGAGACGGTCGCCGGGCGGTCGCCGGCGGAACTCGGGCTCTGGGTCCACGATGCGGCCCGTGTGAAATTCGAGAGTGCCGTGGCCATGACCGGTTACGTCCTCGGGCTCGAAGTCTGCCTGCAGCACGAGGATGGGACCAACCTCGATTGCCTCGTCTCCGCCGAGCGAGTCGAGATCGGGGACGACATCTATGCACTCCTCGTCCTGCAGGACATCACCGAGCGCAAGCGCGGCGAGCGCGACCTGTTCGAGGCCATCGAGACCGTCATGGCCGATACCTCCTGGTTCAGCCGGGGGCTCATCGAGAAGCTCGCCAACCTGCGTCGGCCGGGTGGTGAGCACAAGGATTCCGTCGCCCCGAACATGACGGTCCGCGAACGGCAGATCCTCGATCTCATCTGCTCGGGGCTTGGTGACGATGCCATCGCCAAGCGTCTGACCCTGTCACGCAACACGGTGCGGAATCATGCCGCCGCCCTTTACCGGAAACTGGGCGTGCACAAGCGATCCGAGGCCATCGTCTGGGGGCGGGACAACGGGTTCCCTGTGGGCTCGGCCAGTTAAATAAAATCGCTCTACCGGTACGAATGCATCATTGATCGGTCGTCGATACGCGCCAACTTGGGAGGACTGAACCGCAAGAGATGCAGGTCCGGCCAGCTAGGTATTCGGATCGATGCATGAGCGAGTTCGAGGCTGCCACTACGGCTGAAGCGCTCGAAGTTTCAGTGAAGTAAGCTATCGGCGGCCCGGTCGGTGATAAAAATACGGTGAACGAAGGACGAGCTCAGCAGAAATTACTGAAGTCCACAGTGAAACCAAAAAACGTTTCCGAGACTTAGCGTGAGCCTGATGGCGCCGGACATCGTATATCCGAAATTTCACAGATACAGGAGTGAAGAGCATGGTCGATACCAATCGGATCACCGGGGCTGCGAAGGAACTCGGCGGCAAGATCCAGGGCGCGGTCGGCGACCTGACTGGTTCGAACCGCAGCTCGGTCGAGGGCCGGGCGCGCGAAGTCCAGGGCACGGCCGAGAACCTCTATGGTCAGGCGAAGGACGCGGTCGGCAACGCCGCAGAGAACACCGCTGACGCTGCCCGCGATGTCGGTGGACGCATCCGCGACGCCGTCGACGATGTCGCCGGGTCCGACGGACGCGAAATCAAGGCCCGCGCACGCCAGGCGCAGGACGCAGCGGGCGACACCTATGAGCGCGCGGAGCGATCCGTCCGTAATGCCGGCCGCGAAGCCTACGATTACGCCGATGACGCCTACGAGAATGGTGGCAACTATCTGCGCCAGGGTGGCCGCGAGGTGACCCATCAGGTCGCCGAGCACCCGGTGGCCGCCCTGCTCGTGGCCGGCCTCCTCGGCTACGGAATCGGTCTTCTCATCCACGGCCGCGACTGAACCTCCGCCGCGCTCCCCCTCCCCCTCTTCTTCCCCGCTCGGACTACCGAATTCTTCGGACTACCGACGACCCTGGAGTTTTGCCACGTGTCTTCTTCCTCCAGCATCCCGACGTCGCCGCTCGTCGCCGGCGATACCCGCACCGTCCTGCTGAACCAGGTTTCGTGGGGCGCCATCTTCGCCGGCGCCGTCACCGCCCTGGTGACCCAGGTCGTCCTCAACATGGTCGGCGTCGGCATCGGCCTGTCCAGCGTCGGAGCGAACGCCGCCGACAACCCGGCTGCCTCGACCCTGTCGCTTAGCGCCGGTGTCTGGTTCATCGTCTCGGGCATCGTCGCCGCTCTCGCGGGCGGCTTCATCGCCGGGCGCCTGTCGGGCAAGCCCGTGACGGGCGCCGCCGGCCTGCACGGCCTGGTCTCCTGGGCGGTGACCACCCTCGTCGTCCTGTATCTCCTCACCTCGGCGGCCGGCGGCCTCATCGGCGGCGCCTTCTCGGGCGTGACCAGCACGCTGGGCGGCGCCGGCTCCCTCGTCGGCGGTACCGTGCAGACGGCGGCCCAGGCGGCTGCCCCGTCGCTGTCCAAGATCACCAACCCGCTGGACGGCATCGAGCAGAGCGTCCGCCAGCAGGCCGCCGGCCAGGACCCGCAGGCCGCCAAGGACGCCGCCGTGGCGGCCATCCGCGCCCTGTTCACGGGTGACCCGGCCCAGAAGGCCCAGGCCGAGAACCGCGCCGCCGATGCCCTTGCCAAGGCCCAGGGCATCCCGGCCGACCAGGCCAAGGCCCAGATCCAGGACTACAAGAAGCAGTACGAAGAGACCGTCGCCACCGCCAAGCAGAAGGCCGAGGCCGCGGCCGTCGCGGCGAAATCCGCCGCCACCCAGGGCGCCTTCTACGGCGCGCTCGCCCTGATCCTCGGTGCCCTCGCGGGCTTCTTCGGCGGCCGGATCGGCGCTCCGACCCTCGCCACCCTCACCGATCGCTACGACGCCCGCCGCGTCTGAGCCGATCCCCGGCCGGTCACCGCGACCGGCCGGACCGTCCCTTTCGACATCACCCCGAACCCAAGGAGCCATCCCATGAGCAGCACCACGGACAAGCTGAAGGGCCTCGCCAATGAGGCCGTCGGCAACCTCAAGGAAGGTGTCGGCAAGGTCACCGGCAACGACACGCTCGTCGCCGAGGGCAAGGCCCAGGAACTCAAGGGCGAGGCCCAGCGCACCGTCGGCGAGGCCAAGGACGGTGTGGCGTCGGTCGTCGACACGGTCACCGGCAAGCGGTGATCCCGTCCCCGAGGGAGGGCTCAGGCTCTCCCTCGGCCTCACCATGTAGGAGACTTCCATGAATCGCGATCAGTTTCGCGGCGCATCCCGGCATTTGAAGGGACGTGCCCAATCCGCCCTCGGCGGCGTCACCGGCGATCCGGCCCGTCAGGTGCGCGGCGCCGTCAACCAAGTGGCCGGCGGCGCGCAATATGCCTACGGCCGTGCCCGCGACCGTGCCGAGGATTTGGCCCAGGATGGCCGCTATCTCGTCGGCGAAGTCCGGGACCGCGCCGGCAACCTGATCGAGGACGGACGCGGCTTTGCCCGCCATGCTGCCAGGCGCGGCACGACCTATAGCCGCCAGGCCGTCCGCTATGCCGACGACAATCGTGCATCCGCCCTGCTCGGCCTCGCGGCCGTGGCCTTCGCGGTGGGCTGGCTCGCCCGTCCCAAGCGCTGATCCCCATCATCCGGAGACCTTCGATGATCCGCAAACTCCTGACCTTGTTCGTGCTTCCCAAAATCGTCGCCTATGTCGGACGCCGCCTCAGCGGCCGGGCCGCAGCCCCACCCCGTCGGCCCCGCTGACGACCGCCCATCCGGCCCCGTTGCGATGGAGCCGTCCCTTATCGACGGGGACGGCGCACGCCCTGCCTGATTGCGGCCAGGGCATGATGCAGCCTGACGCCGCCGATAGGGTCGGCGTCAGGCTTGGCGGGGAGCGGTCGTTCGATCCATGAAGTTCGCCGGCCTCCTCGTCCGCCGCGAGTTCGTCTTCCTCC
This sequence comes from Methylobacterium bullatum, assembly GCA_902712845.1. Classification (NCBI taxonomy): domain Bacteria; kingdom Pseudomonadati; phylum Pseudomonadota; class Alphaproteobacteria; order Hyphomicrobiales; family Methylobacteriaceae; genus Methylobacterium; species Methylobacterium bullatum. The sequence continues at coordinate 3,072,888 of LR743504.1, read as the reverse complement.
TGCTGGCCGTGTTCCTCGGCCTCGGGGCCGCCACGGCATACTGGATCTCGCGGGCGACCGTCCTGACCATCGCCGTCGCCCCAAAGGACGGGACCGAGCCGGCGCTGATCCAGGCCTATGCCGATGCCCTGGCCCGGCGGCACAAGGAGATCCGCCTGAAGGTCATCGCCTTCGACGACGTGCGGGACAGTGCCGCCGCGCTCCAGGAAGGCCGCGCCGATCTCGCCGTGGTCCGCCCCGACGTCGATCTGCCCGACAATGGACTGACCCTGGCGATCCTTCGCGACCAGGCCATGATCATCGCCTCTCCCGAGCCGTCGGGGCTGACGAGCTTTCCCGAACTCGATCGGAAGCGCCTCGCCATCCTCGCGCATCGCGACGCCGACCAAGCGCTGATCAAGGCGATGGTCGCCCATTACGGCCTCACCCTTCTCGACAAGGACCCGGAGGGACCGCTGCCGCCGCGCCACGTCGCCCTCGTGGAGATGACCGAAGCCGAGCTTCCCGCGGCGCTCGCCAGGAAGCGGGTCGATGCCGTGGTCTCGGTGATTTCCCCGACCGCGCCCACGGCGCAACGCATCGTCGGCATCGTCCAAGCGGCCAGCAAGACGCGGAAGGTCGCCTTCGTCACGGTCGAGAACGCGGATGCCATCGTCGCCCGGATGCCGCGCCTGCAATCCGTCACCATGCCGGCCGAGACCTTCGGCGGCAGTCCCAAGATCCCGGCCGAGGACGTCCACACGGTCGGCGCGTCCTACCGCCTGATGGCGCGGGCCAGCCTGTCCCGTCCCGTCGCGGCGGACGTGACCCAGCATTTGTTCGAATTGCGCAGCGGCATGGCCAACGTGACCCCCGCCGCCGATTACGTGCAGGCGCCGAGCTACGACAGCACGGCCGGCGCGACGAGCGCGCGGTTGCCGATCCACCCCGGCGCCGTCGATTTCTTCGAGCGCGAGCAGCAGGGCTTCATCGAGCGCTACGAGACCTGGATCTATCTCGTCGCCTTCCTCGGCGGCGGCATCGGGTCTGGCGTCGCGTGGATCGGCCAGCGTCTGTCACGGCTGCGCCGGGAACGGATCGAGGAGGCCACCGACCGCCTCCTGCAGATTCGCCAGGAAGCGCAAAGCAGCGCCGATCCTCCGCGCCTGGAACACCTCGCCCGCGAAATCGACGATCTCGCCGGTGAGATCGCCAAGCACGCCCTGGAGCGGCCGACGGAGGCCAGGACCATGTCGGCCGCCGCCATCGCCATCGATGCCGCCCGGTCCACCGTCAAACGCACGATCGCGGCCGGGCAATACGCCGCCGATTCTCCTGGCTTGGCGGGGCGCACGACGTCGTCGGAGTCCGGCGTGGCGGAATGACGATTGGCCGGCTTCCTCGCCCCTATGGGCCTCCCGACGCAGCGTCCGGCCAGGTTCTTCGGCGCGAACCCGCCAGGTCCTTCGACGGACTCAGGATTGCCGCCGCGCCGGACAGAACGAGCGGGCCTGATCGCCAATGCTCACGCCCATCCGCATCGATCAGTGAGGGCCGAGAGAACGCGCCGGCGTTTTTCGACGCCCGATCCCCGAGGCCTTGGGGATCAAGGCCACGATGCCCAAGGCAAGGAAGCCCCACGCCGGATCATTGGTACACGGGACTCACATTAAACTTACACCCAGTCTCACTGACCCTGCCTCATAGGCCACGGGCAGTGAAGTCCGGCGGACGACCGCCGCCGCGCAGTCGCGCGGGCAGACCCCGGTGAGTCAGGTTCGTCGAAGTCTGGTATTCGACGACACGTCAGGGTGCATCGAGGGAGGCACCCTCCTGTTTCCCGAAATGTGTGATTTCAGGCTTCGAAGGCGCGATCTTTTCGCGGCAAATGCCGGGACTGAACCGCCTATCGCTTTGCGAACCCGATATCGACCGCCACCGCTTCGAGCCGTTCGGGTTCCCGCTCTTTGCGCTCGGAATACCTGTCGACGAGGTAGTCCGCCCTTTCACGGGTCAGGAGGGTGAACTTGAACAGTTCCTCGCAGACGTCGACTACCCGGTCGTAGAGGGGGCCGGTCTTCATACGGCCGGCCTCATCGAACTCCTTGTAGGCCATAGGCACCGAGGACTGGTTCGGGATGGTGATCATCCGCATCCAGCGCCCGAGGATGCGCAGGGCGTTGACGGCGTTGAACGATTGCGAGCCGCCTGAGACCTGCATCACGGCCAGGGTCCGGCCCTGCGTCGGGCGCACCGACCCCTCCGACAGGGGCAGCCAGTCGATCTGGCTCTTGATGACGCCGGTCATGTTGCCGTGTCGTTCGGGGCTGACCCAGACGTGTCCCTCCGACCAGATCGAGAGGGTGCGCAGTTCCTGGACCTTAGGGTGGTCGGCCGTGGCGTCGTCGGGCAGCGGCAGGCCGTGCGCATCGTAGATCCGCACCTCGCCGCCCATTGCCTGAAGCAGGCGCGCGGCCTCGTAGGCGAGGAAGCGGCTGAACGAACGCTCCCGGAGCGATCCGTACAGGATCAGGAACCGCGGAGCGTGGGTGAACGGCGTTAGCACCTGAAGGCCGGTGCTCGTCGGGACCTCGAAGTGCCTCTCGCTCAGGTTCGGCATGCCATCGGCGAACGGTTGCTGAGGCTTGTCCACGACGTCGGTATCCTCTACATTTCAACGATGATTGAGATATTGACATCATGATGGGCGAACGGCAAGCCGTGGCCGCCTTTGCGGCCCTCGGCCAGGAGCATCGCCTGCGCATCGTGCGCCAGCTCGTCACCGCCGGGCCGGACGGGATGGCAGCCGGCATGCTGGCCGAGGCGGTCGGCGTGTCAGGCACCAACCTGTCCTTCCACTTGAAGGAGCTCACCCATGCCGGGCTCGTCACCTCCCGCCGTGAGGGACGCTCGATCATCTACAGCGCCGCCTACCCGGACCTGTCGGAACTGATCCAGTTCCTCATGCGCGATTGCTGCCAGGGGCGCCCCGAGGTCTGCGCCCCCGCCGTCGCGGCCCTCTCCGCCCGCTGCAAGGAGACCTCTCGATGGACGTCGTGATCTACCACAACCCGGATTGCGGCACGTCCCGCAACACCCTGGCCCTCATTCGTAATGCCGGCATCGAGCCACACGTGGTCGAGTACCTGAAAACGCCGCCGAGCCGCACCCTGGTGCGTCAGCTTGCCGAGCGGGCCGGCGCCACGATCCGAGACTTCCTGCGCGAGAAAGGGACACCCTTCGTGGAACTCGGCCTCGCCGACCCCGCCCTCACGGACGACCAGCTTCTGGATGCCATCGAGGCGCACCCGATCCTGCTCAATCGCCCTTTGGTGGTGAGCCCGAAGGGCGTCGCCCTGTGCCGCCCCTCCGAGGCGGTCCTCGACCTCTTGCCGGTCCAGCGAGGCGAGTTCGTGAAGGAAGACGGCGAGCGCGTCGTCGACGAGTACGGGCGCCGCGTCGCCAGCGCCTGATCGGCTTCCCGCTCCATCAAGAACAAGAAACGGTGCCGATGCTCGCGCTTGCCATTTTCGTGGTCACCCTCGTCTTCGTCATCTGGCAACCCAAGGGCCTCGGGATCGGATGGAGCGCCCTCACGGGGGCCGCCGTGGCCCTCGCAAGCGGGGTCATCCATCCAGGCGACATCCCTGTGGTCTGGCATATCGTCTGGGATGCCACCTTCACGTTCGTGGCGCTCATCGTCATATCGCTTCTCCTCGACGAGGCCGGGTTCTTCCATTGGGCCGCCCTACACATCGCCCGGTGGGGTGGTGGTCGGGGCCGCCGCCTGTTTCCCCTGGTCATCCTTCTCGGGTCGGCCATTGCGGCGGTGTTCGCCAACGACGGGGCTGCGCTTCTCCTCACCCCCATCGTGCTCGCCATCCTGCTGCGGCTCGACTTCAAGCCGGTGGCGGCCTTCGCCTTCATCGTCGCCTGCGGGTTCGTGGCCGACAGCACCAGCCTGCCGCTGGTGATCTCGAACCTCGTCAACATCGTTTCCGCCAACTTCTTCGACATCACCTTCAGCCGCTATGCCGCCGTGATGGTACCGGTGAACCTCGTCTCGCTCGCCACGACCCTGCTGGTCCTGTGGATGTTCTACCGCCGCGACCTGCCAGCGACCTACCCGGTGGGCCAGTTGGAGGCGCCTCGTAGTGCCATCCGCGATCCCTCGGTGTTCAAGGCGGCCTTCCCGTTGCTCACCCTCCTTCTCGCCGCCTACTTCGTCTCCGCGCCCTTCGGCATACCGGTATCAGTCGTCACCTGTACCGGCGCCCTGATCCTTCTGGCTCTCGCCAGCCGAAGCCGCGTGATCCCCATCCGTAAGATCCTCGCGGGGGCACCGTGGCAGATCGTGCTGTTCAGCCTCGGCATGTACCTCGTCGTCTACGGTCTGAAGAACGCCGGCCTGACGGAGTACTTAGCGCGGGGGTTGGTCTGGCTCTCAGGCCAGGGAACGGTCGTCGCCACCATCGGGACGGGCTTCGCCGCCGCCATCCTGTCTTCCGTCATGAACAACATGCCAGGAGTGCTGGTGGGGGCGCTCTCGATCCAGCAGACCCCCGACCTGTCACCGCTGATGCGCCAGTCGATGATCTACGCCAACGTCATCGGCTGCGACCTCGGCCCGAAGTTTACACCGATTGGCAGCCTTGCGACCTTGCTTTGGCTCCACGTGCTCGCCAGCCGGGGGCAGCACATCACGTGGGGGCAATACATGAAGGTAGGGCTGATCATCACCCCACCCGTGCTTCTGGTGACGCTGTTGGCCTTGGCGCTGTGGCTGCCGTTGCTGGGCGCTCCGTAACTGCCCCATGGGCCAGGGCATGCGCCGGTCGGTGGGTTCGCTCCTCCCCACTCTGCCGGAGGGGAAGAACCGGACTCCATGCGCTTTCACGAAAAATCGATGGTTCCGTTCTCGGACCTGCCCGCATCTCCACGCCCGCGTGGCGCTCTACAGCCAGGAAGAGACCAAGGGGCCTCCTCAAGCCCGGTTGCCTCGTCGTGGATGCCGTGATGCCCGCGAGTCCCAGCCGGAGCCTGGGGGTGATATCGGCCTGTCCGTAACCGTCCTTGGGGGCCGCTCATCTGCCCATTTGGGAGGTATCGATCGCTCGGATCAAACGCCGAGGAGACCTCCCAAAAGAAGCCTATCCCGTTCGATCTGCTGCAAATTTTCAAGGTAAGGGAGTGGAGCGGGTACCGGGAATCGAACCCGGGTATTCAGCTTGGAAGGACGATCCCCCGGGCTTTCCGCCTCGCCACCTCCCCGGCGCTTCCCGCGCAAACCGTTAATCCTGCATGGCTTTTCCCGGTGGACCGTTCCCGGGGACTCTTGCGGCCGCGTTTCGGACGTGCGGTATCCATGCGGTATCCACGGAGACGGACATGGCGGCATCGCGGGGGACATACGCACGGGAGCGGGCGCGGCTGACGGCGGAGCACCTGAAGAAGGCGCGCCGGATGATCGATAGCGGGACCGTCCCCGGCCGCGGGATCGACTTCTGCGACGACGCCTTCCCGGGGCTCGTGCTCCGCGTGACGCCGGCGGCCGGCAACTGGATCCTCAAGCTCCGCATGTCGACCCTCCGCCTCGGGGACATGGCTTCCGTCTCGGTCGCCGCGGCGCGTGAGGCGGCCGCCCGGGCCCGGCTGGACGTGAAGGATGGGCGGGACCCCCGGCAGGACGTCGCCGTCTACGCGCATGCCATGGTCACGACCGGCGGCGACCACGAGACCTCGGCGGACGCGGCTTGGCCGGTGGAGGTAGAACGGCAGAGCGACGAGGACCGGCGGCGGCACGGCCCGTGGGAATGGCGGGACCTCGTCGATCTGTTCCTTGAGGAGAAGCGGCCGGACCTCGACCCTGGGTACTTCCCCGCATACGCTTCGTACCTGCGCCACAAGGCATTCGACCGGATCGCCCGCCGCCCCGTCCGTGAGGTCACGGCCACCGACCTGCAGGGTATCCGGAACGAGATCATCGCCGCGAACTCGCGCAGCGCGGCCGCCCGGGCCGTACGCCAGGGACGGGAGATGCTCGACTGGGCCTGGTCGAACCATAGCGGCGTGTCCGGCATGGCGAAGGCGACTGAGAAGTGGCCGCTCTGGCGAGACCAGTGGACGATCCGATACAAGCCGAGCAAGCGCAGGCACGCGCCCGAGATCGACGAGCTCGCCCGGACCCTGGCCGTCGCGGAGAGATACCGGACACTCGGTCAGACGGAACACGCGACCGCGCCGGGCACTCTAGCGATGCTGTGGTTCACTGTCCTCACGGGCCAGCGCACGGGCGCCGTCGCGGAGACCGCACGGTTGGACGTTGCCCCCATCCCCGAGGACGCCGGCGTGCCGGGACCGGGTTGGCGCGCCGTGACATGGAGCGCCGGGGTCATGAAGGAAGATCGCCCGTTTGTGCTCCCCCTCCCCCCGGGCGCCTGGTACGTGATCGACCGGGTGCTTGCCGAGGATCCCGACCGTGAGACGAATCGCTGGCTTTTCCCGTCGATCCGGGGGGACGGCCATGTCGGCCAGGGTGCCCTGAACGCGCTCCTCTACCGGCTGCGGGGGAAGAAGGTGACGGGGTCGACGGTCACCGCGCGGCCGCTGGTCGATTATTTCGGGATCCACGGCATCCGGCCTTGGACGCTGCATGACGTCCGCCGGGCGATCACGACGTTCCTCTCGGACCATCGCCTGGGCGGGGCCGCGTCCGCGATCCTGGACCACGAGGCCGGAGTGACCGAGGACGAGCGCGACCGCCGCTCCGCCGTCACGCGCCTTCACTACGACCGGAGCCAACGGATACCCCTCAAGTCGGAGGGCATGGCCCTGTGGGTCGATGCGGTGCTGGAGGCCTACGAGAACGAGCGGGCCGCGCTGGCCGCGCTGCCGGCACCGGTCACGAGGGAACGCACGAAGCGAGGCCCCGGGAGGGCTCAGCCAACCGCCCCCTGACCCTGCCGGGCGCGTCGTTCAGGTCCCAGCTTGCGGGCGAGATCCGCTGGCTTGCCCGCCCGCACGAAACCCCGGCTGACCTGTCGGTCCACGGCCGCGAGCTCCTGGAGGGCATCGCCCAGGGCCCGGCGCAGGGCATCCCGCGCGTCACCGTCGCAGGCATCCAGATAGGCGCGTTCCATCTCGTCCACGACTGTCTCCATCGATTCGCTCATGAGAACGAATGAAGAACAAACGAGGCCGGGAGTCGATCCCAAATTGAGGCCAGGGATTTCTTTACCCTGCGCAAACGTCGCGCTTGCCCACCTCTCGGCGAGCTGCGATCGTCCAGATTCACCCCGCCCCCGAGGCCTCCCCCATGTCGCGAAAAACCCGGGCATTCGCCCCCCTTCCCGTCACCTGAGGAGGACCTGAGCGCGCGCGCCGGCCTCCATTTTATGGAGGCCGTCATGGCCAACTTCATCACTGCGGACACCCATTTCGGGCATGCCTCAATTCTTCATGGTCTGCGCCCTGGGTTCGCCAGTATAGAGGAGCACGATGCGATGCTCATCGAGGCCTGGAACTCGACCGTCCAGCCCGGGGACACGGTCTACCATCTCGGCGATTTCGCGCTCTCGACGCCCGAGTATGCCGGCAAGATTTTCCGGAGATTGAACGGCCGCAAGATCCTCATCGCCGGGAATCATGACCGCAAGAATCGCAAGCTCGGTTGGGCGGAGCAGCACGACGGGATCAGGGAGATCTCCGTCGAGGACCGCCACGTCGTGCTCTGCCACTACCCCATGCGTTCGTGGCCGCGTGCCTATCGGGGGTCGCTCCACCTCTTCGGGCACACGCATGGGCTCTTGCCCGGCACGACCCAGTCACAGGATGTCGGGGTCGACGTGTGGTCGTACCGCCCGGTGACCCTCAGCCAGATCCTCGAACGCATGGCCGCGAGTGACACGCAGCCGGAGGAACGCGTCCTCACACGGTGACAGCTACACACAGATGCCCTCTAGCCCCTCCAGGGCCTCCTCGTCCTCGGCGGTCAGGTCGAGGGGGGCTGGCTCGGGAGGGAGCCAGGCCAGGTGCCTGTCCGCTGGCGTCTTGCCATGCCAGGTGGGCACGACCACAGTCGCATCGTAGATCGCCCAAAATCGACGGAGCGCCACTTTCGCACTGCCGCCCTGCACGAGAAATTCGATTTCACCGCTCGGACCGGGCACGTATGACCAGGCAAACCAGCCCTCCGTCGGCGGCCGGTCGCGATGTCGTTTCGAGATCCAGGAACCCCTTGCGAGCCATACGCCGTCACTGCCCTCCTGGGGACCGACGGCCGACATCGGATAGATCGTGCTCGACGGCGGGGGGTGATGCAGGCCCCGGCGGACAATGACGGTAAGGAACCCCGGGCCGGGGACGATGCAAATGATGTCGGGCCACACACACGCGTCGCCGGGCATGTGATGCCTGCCGCTTTCAATGACGTACCGCAGAGGCCGGCCGAGCCATCTCGACAAACCGGGGAGTGCGAGCCTGCAAATTAAATTCAGGCGCCGCTCCGGCCCTTCCAGCGGGCGTGTCAGTGAATGCCGCTCCCGCCATGGACAGTTCTGTATACCATGGTAGAATGTCATAGGATACAAACGTACAAATTCACTTCTCAATGTAGTTATACGTACTCGCAGACGATTGAATCGATGTCTCAGGCGACCCTTGGTCCAAGAATCGTCTTTATCAGATAATATAAAAGCAGATGCACGGACGAACTCGCGGTCCGCGATATCGAGGCCCGAGAACGCGTTTCGGCAAGCGTTTTGCCACTCCGCTTTCTTCTGAACCCTTGGTGGCGTCCAATATCTGGAAATGTATTTTGTGTAACTCGGGTCGTAAACATACGGATACATATTAGTCTTGGGCATGTGCGTTTGCGTTCCGCTTCAGAGCATGCCAGTTTTACGATCAAGCTCTGAACCAAGGCGGCTCCCTGGGCGCTCAAATGCGAGCGCCCAGGGTCATAGATGACTAACCCTGGGCGGCGTTGATGGGCCGCTGCAGGTCGGGGTCGGCCTTGTAATCGTAGCGTGCCCGGGTGCGGTGACGGGCATCGTAGAGTGCCCAAACGTCCCCCTCCTCACCCGTCCGCCCGTCACCCCCCAGGGCCGCAGCGATGGCGACCGCGGACGTCTCACCGGCACGGATGAGAGCGAGCGCCTCGTGGTAGCCGCTGCGGGGACCCGATGCTTCGCCCTCCGACCAATCACTGAGGCACTGCTTGTACGTCTCGAACTCGCGGGTCGAGAGCCTTGCCCAGCTCTCCTGGGCAATAGCCTGGAGGATGCGCTTCTCGTTGAGCGTCATGACAGAGGCCTTGCGGCCGCCCGGCAGGGTGTGGACATCCCTGGGGGCAAGGGTTGGGGCCTCAGAAACGTCGTCGGGCTCCTCGAATACGACCACCTTCACGGGCATCGCCCCAAGAGAATTGAACGCAGCGGCCGCAGGCCTGGCTTTCGGGACGATCTCGAAGCCGGCTTCAAACAAGCCTTCCATGATGACGGCGGCCCGGTACTCGTTCGAGCGGTTGTCGAAGCAGCGGTCGAGCGAGCCGCGAATGATGGCCTGCACGGGCCGGTGGTCGAAGGTCTTGATACGCATGATGCGTGGTCCTGTCGGTGAAAGGGCTGCGGGAAATGCGCCCCTAGCCGGGCGCCCAGGCCTCGAAATGCGGCGTCTAGATTCTGGTGGGTGCGCCCCGGGCTCCCGGCGGAAGCGGCGGCGGCGGCAGAGGCCGAGGCATCCCGGACGCGACCGGATCGGGGGACGGGCCATCCTCGGCAAGGAGATCGTCGAGGATCCCCACGACCACCGCACGCTCCTCGGGTGACCTGTTTGCGTCCAGGTCAACGCGTTCCTCGACGGGCTCGCCCGCGGCCTCGATCTCGCCGGCGAGGTGGAACAGGATGTTGCGGGCCATGTCGAGCAGGCGGGCATCTGCGTCATCCAGCGCAACCGCGAGATGCTCGCGCCGGATCTCCGGGAGCGCCGGGTCGTCGATCAGGGCCTGCGCGGCGGCCCGTGCCTGGGTCAGGCGGGCCCGGACCTGGGCGATCCCGAGGTTCTGCAGGTTCTCGATGAGATCGCACATCAGACCCCCCCCTCCCGGCGGCGGAGCAGCGTCCGGCCGCGGCGGTCGCCGGGCAGACCAAGTTGGCCGGCGCGCCGGTAGAGCGTCTCGGGAGTGACGCCCAATTCCAGGGCGGCTTGCGAGAGCGGGGCGTGCGCGAGGATTACCCTTCTCATTGTCTCGTAGTCGAGACGTGAGGGACGCCGCGGGATCCTGGTGCCGTTCCGGTACGCGCAGATGTGCACGGCCTGGATCGTGACGCCCAGGCGGTCCGCGACTTCTCGGACAGTCTCCCGTCCCTCACGCGCGCTCTCGACGTCTAAGAGCGTGACAACTGGCTGGCGTGGCTGGGATGTGAGCCCGAGCCCCCTGCAGTGCACCGCAATCGTCTTCTCGTCCCACCCCTCGACGCGGGCGATCTCGCGATAGGTCAGACCGTCGTTGAGGTACTCCTCGCACCGGGCTCGGGGGATCCTGCAGTAGCGCTTGGGTCCCCGGCGGCCGTCTCGACGTACCGGACCCTGCGCGAGAGCCCCAGCGCTCTCAGGACCTGACCGGCCGGCTCCCTCCGTCCGAGCAGGACGTCCGAAACGTGCTGCGGGGACAGCCCCGTCTGGCGTGCCCAGGCGTCCTGCGACCCCGCCCGGCGGCATGCCCCGCGAAGCAACAGCCTGACCTCCGCTTCCGTTAATTCCACCATCCATTTTGTCCTCCGCGAATCCGCCGAGAACATTATATCGCAACCCATACGAGAATTTCCAGGTCCACGTAAATTATGCCTTTGATGTTATACAACCTGGGCGATAGCTTTAGGCTAGATGCCATTTGAACAACAGTTTCAACAACACCGTGTTGTTCAAATCGTTGTCGAAATCGTCGTGCGGTGTTGTCGAAAGAGCCTCGACGGTTTCTGTTGCGATCCGAAATACGATTGCTACATTACTCAGATCCGCAGATTCGAGGATCGCTCATGCCCCACACGACGCCGCCCCACCCCTATGTGCAGCCGCCCGCTTGGTGGGGACTGGAGTGGCAGTCCGGGCAGCTGCACTACACGCGTGGCGGCATGCGGTACCGCAGCCGAGCCGTCCGGACGCCCGAGTGCCAGGAGGCGATGGCCGCGGGCGTGACTGATTTCTCAGCTCTCGGCCTCACGTGTGAGGGGCGTGACCTTTTGTTCTGGCAGGCGCCCGATCACGACCTGGACGCCGTCCAAATCGCAATCGACGGCATCCCGGCCCGGGTCGCCGCCAGGGAGGCGACCCGGGCCGCAGCGGCGGCCGCGGAACGGCAGAGGATCGCTGACCTTATCGACCGGGCACGGGACGAGGCGACGCGGTCCCTAAAAGATCGAAGGTGGTCTTGGGCCCGCCGGGTCGACGTCGATGAGGCTCAGGGCCTCCTCCAGCGCCCGGACCTGGACGTCGCCGACGCGATGCGACTGCTGTCCCTCGTCGAACGCGCGGGCAAGAACGTCGCGCGGTCCGAGGTCAAGTTAGCAACCGTGCACGAGGGGGAGCGGGCCCTGGCCGAGCGTCCCGAAGTGAGGTCCCTGGCTCTTGAAGGGGTCCGTCTCATTACCCGAGAGGACGCGGACTGGGCGACGACGCGCAACGATATTGGATGGTCGAAATCGACAACAATCGACGGGCACGTCCTCGACGCACTGCCGGAGCTCGACGTCGCTCAGGCGAGTCACGCGCTCCGGCTGCTCCGTGTGCACCACAAGCAACTGCCCCGGACGATGGTCGAGAGCATCTTCGCCACGGTCTGATTTGTCGATTGCGAGGCGACCCGGACAATCGAGATCGTCACCCCCCAGCACAGGACCACCGCCCATGAGCTTCCTCGCCCGTATCGCCGCCCTCGCCGCAGCCGCCATCGCCACCGTCTTCGCCCTCATCTTCGAGAGTGGCCGCTGGGTCCTCCGTGCGGTCCGGTCCGCGACGGGTGTCACGACCCCCGTCCTGCCCGCTACGGACGCGGCCGCGGCGTACCTCGATGCGCCTGCCCCTGCGGTTGCACCGGCTCCCTATCAGGGCCCCGCTCCCCGCCACCAGGTTGGCGTGCCTCTCGTTTCCTACGCCCGGCACCTCGTCGCTGGGGGGCCGGCCGCGGACACGTCCACCCTCCCCGAGCCCGTCCTGGCCTGGGCCCGGGGCCTGTCTCATGCCGAGCTCGTGACGCTCGCGGCATCGCTGCCGCACGAGGCTGAGGCCCACGTGTCGGGCACCCTGATCGACGGCCTGCCGTCCCTCACGGGACCCGCCCCCCGTGAAGTGGCCCCGGCCGCGAATGCGGATACATCCGCACCGGCTGCGGACACATCCGCAGAATGGACGTGGACGCGTCCGCTCTCGGACGACCCGGAAGACGTCGCCATCGCCGAGCTCGTAAATCTCGCGATGGAGAGGGACCGCCGCCGCAAGGTGGCCTGACCCCTGCCCCCTCAATGCGAAGGGCCCGCCGGTCATCCCGGCGGGCCCTTTTTTCGTGGTCCGCAAATGGTCCGCAAATAGGCCGAATCTGGCCCGCAGGGGAAAGGCACAACCCCCCCCACGGAATATTTCTCACTGACGGCGGGCGAGACGCAGGGCGCGGATTTCCGCTTGAGCCGCGGCGAGATCACGTGCGAGTTCCGCTTCCCGACGACGGGATGCCATGAGGGCCTGGCCCAGGCGGTGGACGGCGCTCTCCGCATCTGCGTCTGCCTGCGCCCAAGCCTGCGCCTCACGACGCGCACGCTGGCCCGCGACGAGAGCCACGCCGACCGCCATCATGCCGCTGTGCATGCCGTTGTGGAAGTTGTCGGTCTGCCTGCTCATCGTGGTCTCCCCGTCCGCCCAGGAACCCATAGATTCAGCTCCAGATCGCCCTGGCAAGACGATCGTCACGCCAGGGTTACCGTTTCCCTGGGCGTTGGTTGCCTGGGACGTGTCCGAGGATTGCTCAGGCAATAGGGGGGCGACGTACCCGTTACTCCTAGGCAATGCATCGAAAATCCAAGTGGACGCGGGCACCCGGTTTCGCGGCAGGCTCGTCGGTTTCACGCGGCGGTCCGAGCATGCCGGCATGCTGCAGGTAACCATCAAAATCGACCCCCCAGAACGCGACGAGCTCGGTCCGGCGGACATCCGAGCGGCGCTCGTGGACAGCGTGAACGCCCTGGCGGAGGCCGCCCGGCTTCACGTGACCGAAGCACTGCCCATCCACCTCGACAAGCCAACCCCATTCACGATGAAAGCGATCGGGGTGAGGAAGGCCCGCCCGGGGGGCCGGGACGTCGAGGCCGAGGTTGACGTCCTCCCGCTTCAGGCGCGGTACCTCGCCCTTGAGATATTCGGTGGGGTCCGGAAAGCCGGCGATTACGCGACGACCAAGCTCGGACCGTTGATCCCCGGGAAAGACGCTCCCCGGAATGCGTACGGAAACCTGCCCCGCGGATACGTCCAGCGCGTCATGCAGCAGCCCGGCGTGAGATGGGTGAAGCTCCGGCCGGACAAGCCCCCGGCCCTTATCCGACGGCGCAACGGCAAGACGCAGATCCTGGCGCTCATAGTCGAGGAGGCCCGGTACAAGCCGCGGTTGCCATTCTACGACCTCGTGGAGGAGGCCCTGTCCGGGGCCCCCGGGATCGTCTCGCGTCGCCTCGATGGACTGGGGAGCTAGGTCGGGAAAAGGGGGTGCATCCCCGCCCAAGAGGACATCTGAACGTTGACTGGGGGGCCTGTCCCGGCCCCATTATTGACCGACGTCGAGAACCACGTCTCGCCCTCGTCGCGCGTGGCCACGAACAGATAGAGCGCGTTGTTGGAATTCGGGATGCCCAACAGATTGTCGTGCGCCAGGTATATGAGCGTCCGGACGTCCTGGCTGCCGTCAGTGAGGATGACCACGTCGTGCTCGTCCACAAGGAGAGGCTGCGTGAAACCGAAGCGCTCGATTGCGGCTCCGATCTGGGAGATCTGACTGTCCGAGTGCGTACGCGCGTTGCGGTCGTAGCCGCGCAAGGTACGCACGGGTGCGGACTGGATCTCTGCGTACCTAAGACGGACGTCGGTGCGCACCCGTAACCCTCTGATCATCCAGGCGGTATGCGGGGTGCGTACCCAAAAATTTCCGGTGTATGCCGGGCCAGCCTACGGACCCGCGACTCCTGCTTTCGCCTCCCCCAGGAGGGACCCACTCCACCCCCTATCTCGCCCTTTGTCACCGGCTGTCCGGGAAGGGGATGCCCTCCCGTCGCCCCCCTAGGAGGGGTCAGGGAGGGCGACGCAGTACGGACCAGCGCACGGGAGGGATCCTGCCCCGGGGCCGTGCAACGGACGATCCCAGGCCCTCCGAGGCCTCCGGGTACGCAGGGCATCGAAACCGCCAACGGGCATGCCCCTGCATGAAATCGTGCAGGGGTGAGGGACGGAGTGCGGATCATCCCTTGGGCATAGGGATGCCCTTGGGCTACGCCCCTGACCCGTCTTGAGGGGGCGCGAGACGAGCCACCAAGGCCGCACGTATCGCCTCCGTCTGAAGGGGCACGCCACCGCTATCGCGTCCCCGGAGACCCCGTAGGGCGAGGCGGAGGACCTCCCTGGCATCCACGACGCTAGCCACCAGGGGCTCCCCCGGTCGGTTCCCGACCGAGTTGGCGCAGGCCAGGAGAACGTCCCGAAGGGCGTCGACGATAGCCGCATCGAGTTGGCGAGGGTCAGGCGCGCCTGCCTCGCGAAGGGCCTGACGGGCGGCGCGTTTCCTCGCCCGGTCCGCATCACGACGGGTCGCCTTCGAGGCAGGGAGGGATGGGTTCAAGGGGATGCCGGCGGACATGCTCATAGGGTGCGCTCGACCCTGGCAAGCCACAACGAGAAACCCCGTCCTCCGTGGTGCGGGGGACGGGGTTTCGGGGGTTGAGGTGCAACGCCCGTCCCATGCGGAGACAGCTAAAAGATAGCGAATTCAGACGAATTGTACAAGGGGAGAAGCGACGTAACCTACGGTCCTGACAAGGAAAATGTCATCTCGGTTGGCTACCCCCCTGACAGCTTGGGAAGCTCTCCTGAGGCCTCCGGCCCCCGCAAGGTATAGGGTGACCCTAGAGGCTACGCCCCTATCCTACGAGGCTCTCCTAAGGCCTCCGGCCCCTATCCCTGAGGCTATCCTGAAGGCTACGCCCTGACCTCACTGAGGCATCCCCGAGGCCTCCGGCCCCTGACCGTGGAACCAGCTTTCCTCGGGCTACGCCCCCGCTTGAGGGAGGCTGTCTTGGGACCGATACGGTCGGGGACGATGTGCGTCGGGAAGGCACGAATTCCGGCTTCGTTCTCGTACGCACATACCGATTTCGCGATTGCACGAGCGTTAGCCTCTCGCCGCTCCCATGCCTCGAAAATCCCCTCACACCGCTCCTCAGACATCAAGATCCTCTCGGTCTTGATCTGGTACGCGATCATCGCCTCAAGCCTCTCCGCCGGGTCCCAGCGCAAGGGCCGAGGGGTAGGAGAAGCCACGGGCGAGACAGGAACGGAGACCGCCTCAGTCTTGACGACCTCAGGAGACGCGGAGGCGGAAGAACCCACGCAACACCCGGAACCAACCGCCCGCGCACCCCGCGCTCCCATATGTGGGGTGAATCCCCTCTTTCTTGAGGTCTGACAGGGGTTTATCTCGGCGCACGTCGCATCCATGACGTCGGCCATGATGGCGGTCACTCGGGGCCCCTTCGAGGCCTGCGTCACGAAAGAATCGTGCACCGGCAGCGCCGGTATGTTCTCCTTCTCGGACTTCTTGAGGACCTCGACGCACATCTCGCTCTCGATGTGCATCAGGCGGACCCCCATGTCGGCCCCGAGGAAATGGGCGATGGGCTCGTGCCGGTGCGTGACCGCTTTCATCAAGCCCTTCGTGTAGTCGAGGGAGTGCGGCCACTCGCCTGGGCTGTCCTCTTCCCGCTTCATGAGAGACAGGATGCCGCCGTAGGTCGTCCTCGTGTTCATGACGGTGAGGAGCGCCGCTTTGACGTGCCTCGGGTCGTACCCGTCCACGTCGTAGATTTCGCCGACGGGGACTTTCCCGGCCATGGCGTAGAGGAGCCTAGGGTGACAGGCGCTCCAGTCTTCCTCGAACGCCACCTCGCCATTGATGAGGAGCTCGATGCGTCGGGCCTGGGGGAGCTGCTGCCACCAGCCGTACAGGCGCCCGTGCATGTCCCACCGGCCGCGGCCGTAGATCCGGACCATGATGGGCGCTGGCGTGGGGCGAAGGCCAACCCAGCCGCCGGTCTTCTCGGACCGGGCGCGGACGTGCCCCGGCGTGTGGAGCCATCCGTCGCCCTCGGGCATCTCGATGCGGATGGCGCTGGCGGCCTCGTTGCGGGCTTCCATGACCTTGCGCAGGCGCCGGGTGTTGTCCGTGTCAGTGTACGCCATGCGCTCGCCGTCGACGTCCCGGAGCTCGATGACCTCCCTTGGCCCGACATGCTCGAAAGGGCAGTCGTTGAAGGCGGCGATGAGCCGGTCGGTAGCCCGCATGCGTGACTGCCAGCCGTGCGAGGCGGGCCCGGGGAGCGCACGCTCTTCTTCGATCAAGCCGAGGTCCAGGAGCTCCTGCACCGCCGCCTTGACCCGGTCGTACGTGTACGCGGTCCCTTCGTACCGGGACAGGGGCTCGTAGAACCTTTTTGACCGCGAGTATGAGACCCAGCCGCCCTGGCCCGCGAGGGCGGCGCGGACGAGGCTCGTCATTATAGAGTTCCGGGCCTCAAGGGCCCGGGGGTGGCCTATCAGGCTGACGCCGGCGGCGGCGATGAAGGCAGGCTTGGTCCTCCAATGGAAGTCCAAGGGGAAGTCATGCCCCTGGGGGGGGCGATTGGTTCGGGGGGGCATTTTATCCGCATGGTGTCGACCGTGCGCGGCCCGGCACCTCTGCGAGCCCGCACATTCGAAACGTGCCCCCAGCTTAGGCATTTAACCAGTGTTCACAGGGGCCTAGCCTTAACGCCTGAGGTTAACGCGAGACTTACCCTACCTCCTCCCATGTCTTGCCCATACGAAGTCCGTTTTCTCCCATGACACGCCCATGAGTTTCAGTCTGCCTTCACTCTGAGACCCAGGGTGTTCGGGTATGCCCTGGCGGTCATCCAGGAGCCTTGGCGGGGTATGCAAATAAATATGGGATGATGCCATGATCCTTGAGGGCTCCCATGGGAGGTCCATCAATCTCCACGGCTTACCCATGAACACCATCGGGGAAATACGAATCGAGCAAGCCGCCCAAGGAAGGGACCCCAAGGGGGGGGTGATTTCGACAGCTCATAAACCGGCCGTTGAAGCGTTCGATGGTCGCTAAGTCGTGACAAGACAGGCGATGCCGCCGCCCTGCAGGCATGGAAAAAGCCCGGCGAGCTTTACAGCTTGCCGGGCTTGCTCTTTTCAGTCGGCCGCCGCCGCCGCCGCCGCCGCGAGGCGGATCAGACGATTGCGCGCGTAGACTTCGCGTGCACGCTCAAGCTTCCTAGCCTTTGCGGCCTGCCGGGCTGCCTCTTTCTCGGCTTTGATCTGTTCTTCGACATTGGCGTAACTTAGCCCGTCGGGGTTGAACAGGTCGTCGGTAAAGCGGTCGCGCGGCCGTTGCACTGCGGGCTCACTTCCCATGCCCAGGGGTCCTCCTGGCCCGAATTTGGGCCTAGTTATGCTTTTCCGGCGCCTCCATGACCTGGATGAAACTTCGCCCTATGTATCAGATGCATCTAAAGAGCTTATGTCAGGTAACGTGTAAAAATCTATTGTTTTCTTTATGAGGTGCTAACCTTGTCATCTAGTCGCAGGCGGCGGCGCCCTGGTGGGGGCACGTAGTTAGGTTGGCAAACAAGGGTTAGAACGGCTTGTCTCAATATGGTGGAAAAAGTGCAACTATAGACCGACATAACTTTAGATTAGCTCTGTTCCTCTTCTGATCTGGATAAAATTAATCGAGATGTAAATGATTGACACCGAATTATTTGGCGTTAAGCTATCTGAGGTCGTGTGAGGTTGATTTTTGTTATATTGGCGCCACCATTCGTCGATGCTTTCGCGCTAATCCGTCAACGACAGGAACCACTAGGCGTTCAGACATTCTCCCCGTGGGCGGCCGTTGAACAACTCGATATAGGCGGTGTCGGTTGGCTTGCTCGGTAGGGCGGTTGATCTCGAATCCCTTCAGGTGAGAAAGGTGATGTGCCTTCAACCTGCCTGCTGCTCCAAAGCGGTATCAGCGCGGACAGAATGGCGTCTCCGTGCTAAGTGATGCCGGCAGCGACGCTCTCCGCCATGCAGACACCGCAGGTTTGCGCTTCATCCAGCCAGTGATCGAACCCTGTGACATCTGATTTTATCGACGGCTGCTAGAAACAGTGGCTCGGGACGATCTGGCAGAACAAGCGGCTGAGATCGATGACCCTGGCTACATCAGTATGCGCCCAGGTCAGCCGCCGACGTCAATAAAGGGTGTATGTTGGCGTCGACAGGCGGTTCTGACGATTCCATAGTGTGGGCACACGGCTCTTTGAAACTGGCCCTTAACCGCCCCCGCCGAGGATGCAGCACCATACCCTTCCGCCATTCGTGCGGGCACATCCAGACGACTTACAGACCTCGGTCGCCGTCCCCCTTCACCATCATCACCAACTGCCGGCTGCGGCGATGCGACCGACGTTCCAAAAACGAGCCTCCTGCCCGCCACGTAGGAGCCTCCCCAAAATTCACGGCGCGCAAATCGAGTGCAAGCCTACCTAGCGGAGGGCGGACCTTTACTCATGATCGTCGTCGCGGCTCTAAGGTTAAAGGGTGCCGTCATGGCGTGGCCCGACCTGATCGTGGCGGCGGTGATGGCCGAGATCTTCGTGACTTCCTCAATCCAAATTCTTCAGCAGGCCTGGACCGAGCACCAGAGAGACGCCGTCGCGACGCTCCCCGCACCGGCCAAGTGAGCCCCGGTCAAACCCGTTGAATGTCGAAGACCGCTACAGGACGACCATGACGACGAACGACGCACACGCCGGTCACGACCACGGGTCGCATGACCATGAGGCCCATGCGACCCATGACCATCCCGGGCATTCCCACGCCCCGGCGAGCTTCGGGAAGGCGTTCGCAATTGGCATCGCCCTCAATGTGGGCTTCGTCGCCATCGAGGCCACTTATGGGGTGCTGGCGAACTCGATGGCCCTGCTGGCCGATGCCGGACACAACCTCTCGGACGTGCTCGGTCTCGTCGTGGCGTGGATCGCGACGGTGCTGGCCAAGCGCGCCCCGAGCGCGCGGTACACCTACGGGATGAAGGGCTCCTCGATCCTGGCGGCCCTGTTCAACGCGGTGTTCCTGCTGGTGGCCGTTGGCGCCATCGCCTGGGAGGCGATCCAGCGCTTCGGCGAGCCCGCCCCGGTCGCCGGCAAGACCGTGATGATCGTCGCGGCGGTCGGCATCCTGGTGAACGGCATCACCGCCTGGCTGTTCGCCTCTGGTGCCAAGGGGGACATCAACATCAAGGGCGCGTTCCTGCACATGGTCGCCGACGCCGCCGTCTCGGCCGGGGTGGTCATTGCCGGCCTCGTGATCCTCTACACCGGATGGACCTGGCTCGATCCCGTCGTCAGCCTCGCCATCGTCTTCATTATCGTCTGGAGCACCTGGGGCCTCCTGCGCGACAGCCTCACGCTATCCCTCGCCGCCGTCCCGCCGGGCATCGACCCCGACGCCGTCCGCAGCCACCTCGAAGGACTTCCGGGGGTCGCGTCACTCCACGACCTGCATATCTGGGCGATGAGCACCACGGAGACATGCCTTACCGCCCATCTCCTAATGCCTGGCGGCCGGCCCGACGACGAGTTCCTCATGAAAACGGCCGTCGGCATCAAGGAACGGTTCGGCATCGGCCACACCACCCTGCAGGTGGAGACCAGCAGCGACACCGCCTGCATCCTCGCACCCGCCCACGTCGTTTGACCGGCATCGGGTGTATGAATGCCCCCGCGGACGGAACGGTGACGCCCATTGCAGGACGGAGGAATCGTTGATCCACGAAAACGGGGGCAACGCGGGTTCCGATGGTTCGGAACACGTCCTCCTCGTCGAGGATGACGACGGCCTGCGTCTGCTGGTCACCCGCCTTCTCCGCGAGGCGGGCTATCGTGTCACCGGTTGCAGAAGCGCCATTGAATTCTGGCGCCTCCTGCCTGCCGGTGGCGTCGACCTCGTCCTGCTTGACGTGATGCTGCCCGGGGCCTCGGGCCTTGACCTGCTCCGGGCGTTGCGCGCGAGGAGCACGGTGCCGGTGATCATGGTCAGCGCCCGCAACGAGGAGGCCGACCGGGTGCTTGGGTTGGAACTTGGGGCCGACGACTACGTGGCCAAGCCCTTCGGCCGGCCCGAGCTCCTGGCCCGTGTCCGTGCCGTCTTGCGCCGCGCCTCCATGGCACCCTCGTCGCCCTCGTCCCCGGTATCCGAGGTGCTCTCCTTCTCAGGCTGGAGGCTCGACATGCGCAGCCGCTCGCTCGTCGATCCCGAGGGGGCGGCCGTCGACCTCTCCGGCGCCGAGTACGACCTCCTCCTCGTCTTCCTCGAACACCCGGGGCGCGTGCTGGGCCGGGAGATGATCCTCGAACTGTCCCGTGCCAGGCTCGGGTCCCCCACGGATCGCAGCGTCGACACCCTGGTGAGCCGCCTGCGGCGCAAGCTCGAACCGCCCGAGGGCCTGCCTCCGGTCATCAAGACCGTGCGCGGGGCCGGCTACATGCTCGCCTCGAAGGTTGAGCGCGCTTGAGACGCCTGGCACCCTTGGCCCGCAGCCTGGAAGCCCGAACGGTCGCAGTCCTGCTCCTGGCCATCCTCGCCGTCCACGGCGGGGCACTGCTTCTCTATCGGCAATCCGCGACCGCCGCGGCGGACGATGCGTTCGCGCGGCAGGTCGCCAACCAGCTTACCCTGGCGCGCGAGGCGGTGCTCCGCCGCCCACAGACCGAACGCGACGCCGAGGCGAAGGCCCTGTCGTCCGCGCATTTCGAGCTGGGATGGTCGCCGACCTCGACCCTGCTCCCTGACAGGGCCGGCGACCCGGCGATGTGGTCGCTCAGGTCCCGGATGATCGCGTCGGAGCCGAGCCTCGAACCCGGTCTCGCACTCGCGATGGACAGTGGCCACGAGGCCCTTCATCAGGAGGACCTGGGCGGTGCGCTCGCCCTGGCGGACGGGAGTTTTTTGACCTTCCGCTCGGCCCATGCACCCGGCCTCGCACGGCTCGGATCGTGGGCCTACCTCGCGACGGCGATGGCCATCCTCGTCGGTGTCGCCGCCGTCGTTCTGATGCACCGGATCGCGGGACCGTTGCGCGACCTCACCCGCGCTACGGCCGAAATCGGGCACGGAAAGGTGGTCCCCGTGAGGGAAGCCGGCCCCGACGAGACCCGCGATATCGCCCGGGCCCTCAACGCGATGCAGGACCGCATCCATCGGCTGGTGACGGAACGGACCCAGGCCCTGGCGGCCGTCTCCCACGACCTGCGCACCCCCATCGCGCGGCTTCGCCTCCGCCTCGACGGGCTGCCCGAGGGCGGCGAGATCCGGGCGATGGGCTCGGACCTCGACGACATGCAGGCGATGGTCGATTCGACCCTGGCGTACCTTCGGGGCGACGCGGACCCGGAGCCGCGCCAGGTTGCCAACGTCGCGAGCGTCCTCATGAGCATCGCCGACACGTCCTCGGACGCTGGCCGCGAGGTCGCCTATGCGGGCCCTGGCCGCGCACTCGCGACGGTGCGCCCAGTTGCGCTGCGACGCGCGCTCGACAACGTCGTCGACAACGCCGTGCGTTACGGGACCCGCGCCTTTATTTCGCTCGACGTGGAGCCGGAAGAGCTGGTGCTCACCGTCGAGGACGATGGTCCAGGCATCCCGCCTGAAGAGGTCGCCCGCGCCTTCGAGCCGTTCACCCGCCTCGAAGCGTCGCGGAACCGCAACACCGGCGGCACCGGCCTCGGCCTGACCATCGCGCGCCGGATCGTCGAGGCGGAGGGAGGCGGCATCGCCCTATCCAATCGGTCGGGAGGCGGCCTTCGGGTCCGGATCTCCCTGCCGCGCGCCGGTCGCTGACACACTTCGTCACGAACCAGGCGTCCGGGTGTAAAACAGGGTCGCTATCTCAGGTCTCGAAGCGGCCGCACCGGCTGCCGAACCCCAGGGATCAGAATTATGAAGCGTACCATCGCCGCCCTTCTCACCCTCGGCCTACTAGCAGGCCTCTCGGCTCCCGCCTACGCCGCCGAGGACGGGCATGGGAACGCGAACAATCCCGAGCGCTCCGTGCCGAACACCGGCGGCGTGGCCGGTGGCCCGGCCCATCGCGACGACCCGCGCGAGAGCGAGGCCCGCGAGGTCGGCAAGGACGGCAAGCCCGTCCATTCCGACAAGGATGGGCACGCCCACGGTCACTCCCACGGCAAGAAGTGAGCGGACGACGCTGACCTCGGAAGGCCGGGAGGATGCACCGATGCGTACGCTTCCCCTCCTGGTCGTCTTCGCCTTCCTTGCCGTCGGCATAGGCTACGCCCTTGGCGGGGGATGACCGGTCCGCTCCCGCCCGACGGCTTCACGGTACGGTAGTGCCCTCCTCGGTACCGTGAACCGCCCGCCTCGGCCTCGTGCCGGGGCGGGCACCCCTCCCGTGGTCCTTCCAGTCTCCGCCCGACCACGAAGAGCTGTTGCGCTTCCATGCCGTAACCCGCGTGGGTGCCGCCCTGCAGGATCGTCGTTTCGCGCACACGATCCCGCGTCGCACGAACTCCCTTGCCAAATATTCCCGAATTTCACCGGGAGCATTCGGATCGGTTTTCTCGATCCGTACGTTCCTGCGCAGTATTCGAGAGAGGGAGCCTCAACATGAAGACCAAGTTCGGAGCCATCGCCGCCATCGTGACCCTGGCCTTTTCGCCGGTCGCGGCCCTTGCGCAGCACATCGATGTCGGCCCGGGCGGCGTCAGGGTCCATGGCGACGGTCATGGTGAGCGCCACGGCGAGGGGCATCACGGGGACCGCCATGAACACCGCGAGGTCGTGCGCGAGCATCACCACCATGACGACCACCACGATGACCATCACGGCGGCGAGCGTCGCACGACGATCATCGAGCGTCACTGAGTTCTGCCGATCCGGGATCTCGTGAACCTGTTTCACGGCGTCCCGGATATCTTCATCCACGCTTCCATGAACGGCTGTTTCAGGCTTCGTTCAACTCGGCGCGCCCATCTTGAGGCATACCCCTTTGAGGAACGAGCCATGCGAGTTCGCATTCCAGCCTTGGTCGCCGTCGGCCTGATCCTGGCCCCGGCCGCCGCGTCCGCCCAATACTATGGCGGCGACTTCGACCGGCGCGGCGGGGACGTCCACGTCGACCGCTACCATCATGGCGACCACGATGATGTCGTCATCCACCGTCCGCATCGGGATTACGGCGACCGGGCGTTCTATGGGGAACGTCGGTACTACGGCGAGCGCCGGCACCACCACCATCACCACGACGACTATTAAGGTTCGACCCTGCCAAAGGGCCATCCGGCATGTACGGGTGGCCCTGAATCGTTCATAAGGCGACCATGACCACGGGACCTCGGATCAGGGCCTACGAGACGATGCGCGGCTGGTGGGCGACCACCGTGCGAGTGCTCTCGCTCGTCTTGGTCCTGGCGCTCGTCGTCCCGGGCGCGATCCATTCCGCCGAGGCCCACCGGTCCGTTGGTCACGAACTGTCCGTGTCCGCACCAACCCTGGCAGCCGCCGTCGATCACTCCGATGCCTGCCCCGCCTGCCATGCCACCTGCGGCTGCCATCAGGCACTCAGCGTCGACGGGACGCCGGCCCTACCGCCCCGCGGGACGGGGCGTGCCTCCTACGCGACCGTGACCACACCCATCGGATCGGTCTCGCCCGACCGCCAACCCAGGCCGCCTCGCGCCTGAGGCGACGCCGCCACGTCCGTGGCGCGTCCCGGCCGGCCCCACACGGGTCACGGCTGCCTCTAATTCGCGAAATACCCAGTACGGGACCGTTTCCCGCCGCCTAAGCGGCCGTGCGACGTCCCGGTCGGAACCCGGCCCATTCCCATGCGTGCATTCCTTTCCGTGGCTTTCCTGGCCATCGGCATCGTCATCGGCGGTGCCTTCCCCCGTGTGTCCGAGGTCGTGCAGGGCGCCCTCGCGGCCGCCGGCCTCACGAACGCCCGGGCGACGCCCCCAACCAATGCGGCCGTTACCAGGCCGGTGACACCCGCAGCCGACGATGGGCACGGTCACGGCGACCATGGCCACGAGCATGCCGACGGCGAGCCCAAGCCTTCCGGCGAGCACAAGCACTCCGAGGGAGAGGCCAAGCCCGAAGCCGGTGGCCACAAGCACGCCGAGGGCGAGGCGAACGGCCACGACGAGGAGGGCGAGGGCAAGATCAAGATGACGGCCGAGCAGGCCGCCGAGCAGGACATCGAGCTGGCGATGGTCGAGGGCGGGATTCTCTCGCGCCATTTGCTGGTGCCCGGCACCATCGCGCAGGACGCCGACCGGATCGCACGCGTTCCCGTGCGGGTCGTCGGCACCGTGTCCGAAATGCGCAAGCGCCTCGGCGAGGAGGTCGCCAAGGGCGAGGTCGTGGCCGTACTCGACAGCCGCGAGGTCGCCGAGGCCAAGAGCGACTTCCTCACCGCGACGGTCAAGGCTGACCTGGAGAAGACGAACTTCGACCGCCAGCAGGCCCTCTGGGACAAGCGGATCTCCGCGGAATCGGCATTCCTGAACGCGAAGGCCGCCTACTCGGAGGCGACGCTCAGGGTCGATCTCGCGCGCCAGAAGCTGTCGGCCCTTGGCCTGAACGCCGCCGAGGTGGCGACGTCCGCCAGGAAGGACGAGACCACGCCGAACCTGTCGAGCCTACGCCGCTACGAATTGAAGTCACCCCTCGCCGGGCGGGTGGTCGAGCGCAAGGTCGACGTCGGCACCGCCGTGGGCAAGGAAGGCGACCCGGCCGACGTCTACACGGTCGCCGACCTGTCCTCGGTGTGGATCGAGCTCGCGGTTCCGACCACCGAACTCTCGAAGGTCCGCGAGGGTGCCAAGGTGACCATCGTCGGCGACGCCGCCGCCCGCGGCGAGGGCAAGGTGGTGTTCGTCAGTCCCATCCTCAACCCGGAGACGCGCTCGGCTCGGGTCATCGTCGCCCTGCCGAACAAGGACATGGCCTGGCGGCCCGG
This sequence comes from Methylobacterium bullatum, assembly GCA_902712845.1. NCBI lineage: Bacteria > Pseudomonadati > Pseudomonadota > Alphaproteobacteria > Hyphomicrobiales > Methylobacteriaceae > Methylobacterium > Methylobacterium bullatum. The sequence goes on along the minus strand of LR743504.1, from coordinate 3,047,582 downwards.
CACCTTCGTCACCACCGAGGTCGAGATCGCCCAGGACAAGGTCAAGGTGCGGCTGCCCAAGTCCGCCATCCAGACCATCGGCGGCGAGAAGGTCGCCTTCGTGCGGACCCCGGAGGGCTTCGAGCGCCGGGACGTGACTCTCGGCAGGGCCGACGATGACGCCTTCGAGATCCTTACCGGCCTCAATCCCGGGGAAGAGGTCGCTGTGGCCAACTCCTTTGTCCTGAAGGCCGAGCTCGGCAAGGCCGAAGCCGACCACGCGCACTGAGGGCGGCCATCATGATCTCGAAGATCCTCGACTTCTCTGTCCACCAGCGCTGGCTCGTGGTGCTTCTGTCGCTGCTGGCGGCAGGGTTCGGTGTGTTCTCGCTGACCAAGCTCCCCATCGACGCGGTGCCAGACATCACCAACAACCAAGTCCAGATCAACACCACGGCGCCCTCGTTGTCGCCGGTCGATATCGAAAAAATCATCACGTATCAGGTCGAGACGGCACTCGCGGGCATCAAGGGGCTGGAATACACCCGCTCGCTCTCACGAAACGGGTTCTCCCAGGTCACTGCCGTCTTCTCCGAGACGACGGACATCTACTTCGCCCGCCAACAGGTTGCTGAGCGCCTTCAGGAGGCTGAGGCGGCGATGCCGTCCGGGGTTGAGCCGCGCATGGGGCCAATCTCGACCGGGCTCGGCGAGATCTACATGTGGTCGGTGCACTACGCGAAGCCCGGGGAGCGCAAGGTCTCGCCCGTCGGTAAGCCCGGCTGGCAGTCGGACGAAAGCTATCTTACCCCCGAGGGCCAGAGGCTGAGGACAGAGCTCGAACGCACAGCCTATCTGCGCACGGTCCAGGACTGGATCATCCGTCCCCAGGTGAAGACCGTGCGGGGCGTGGCCGGCGTCGACGGCATCGGCGGCTTCGAGAAGCAGTACCATGTCCAGCCCGATCCAATGAGGCTGACCGCCCTCGACCTGTCATTCGCCGACATCGGCCGTGCGCTGGAAGCCAACAACGCCAACCAGGGTGCGCGCTACCTGGAGGACAACGGCGAGGGCTACGTCGTGCGCGCCGCTGGCCGCCTGGAGACCATGGAGGACATCGGTTCGGTCGTCGTGACCACGCGCGGCGGCGTGCCGGTGCGTATCTCCGACATCGCTGAGGTCCGTATCGGGCGCGACCTGCGCACCGGCTCGGGCAGCGAGGACGGGCAGGAAGTTGTCATCGGCACCGCACTGATGCTCATCGGCGAGAACAGCCGCACCGTGGCCGCCGCCGTCGATGCACGCATGACCGAGATCCGGCGCACGCTCCCGCCGGGTATCGAGGTCCAGACGGTCCTCAATCGCACCGTCCTCGTCGAGGCCACCATCCGGACGGTGGCGAAGAACCTAGCCGAGGGCGCCGCCCTCGTCGTCGTCGTCCTGTTCCTATTGCTGGGCAACATCCGCGCAGCCATCGTCACGGCGCTGGTCATCCCGGTGGCGATGCTGATGACCATGACCGGCATGGTCCAGGGCCGCATCAGCGCTAACCTGATGAGCCTCGGTGCCCTCGACTTCGGCCTCATCGTCGATGGGGCCGTCATCATCACCGAGAACGCCCTGCGCCACCTCGCCGAGAGACAGGCGGAGCTCGGGCGCAAGCTCGAACTGGAGGAGCGCCTCGCTACCGTACGGGCCTCGGCCGAGGAGATGATCAAGCCGAGCCTCTACGGGCAGGCCATCATCATCCTCGTCTACGTGCCGCTCCTGACTTTCACCGGGGTCGAGGGCAAGATGTTCGAGCCGATGGCGCTCACCGTCATCATCGCTCTGGTCGCGGCCTTCGTCCTGTCGCTCACCTTCGTGCCGGCGATGATCGCCATCGTCATCACTGGCCGGGTCACCGAGACCGACAACCTCTTCGTCCGGGCGATCAAGGCTGCCTACCGTCCGGTCCTCGGGGCCGCCCTACGCGTGCCCATGCTGTTCGTCGCGGCCGCGCTCGTACTCCTTGTCGGCGCCGGCTTCCTGTTCAAGGGGCTGGGGCAGGAGTTCATTCCGCAACTTGACGAGAAGAGCATCGCGCTAAACGCCCAACGCATCCCGTCGACCTCCCTGACGCAGTCGCAGGCGATGCAGTTGAAGGTGGAGCAGGCCATCAGCCGATTCCCCCAGGTCGCCTACGTCTTCTCGAAGACCGGCACCGCGGAGGTCGCCTCTGACCCGATGCCGCCGAGCTCGTCCGACACCTTCGTCATCCTGAAGCCGCAGGAGGAATGGCCCGACCCGGACCTGTCCAAGGCCGAGTTGCAGGAGCAGATCGAAAAGGCCCTCGGGGCGCTCGCTGGCAACGTCTACGAGTTCTCCCAGCCGATCCAGCTTCGCTTCAATGAGCTGCTGGCCGGCACCCGCGGCGACCTTGCGGTTAAGGTGTTCGGCGAGGAGTTCGAGCCGATGCTCAAGGCCGCAAACCAGGTCGCTACGATCCTGCGCGGGACCGAGGGCGCCGACGACGTCAAGGTCGAGCAGACTGCTGGCTTGCCGTTCCTAGAAATCAAGATCAACAAGACCGAGGCCGCACGCCTCGGCCTGAGCACATCGGCCATCCAGGAGGTCGTCGGCGCGGCTATTGGCGGCCGCGAGGCCGGAATGGTGTTCGAGGGCGACCGGCGCTTCCCCATCGTGGTGCGCCTGAACGACAAGGTGCGAGAGGATCGTGAGGCCCTAGAGAACATCCCGATCCCGCTGCTTCCCGGGCTCAACGGTCGAGCATCCTCCGTACTGCTGAAGCAGGTCGCCAGCTTCTCGGTAACAGAGGGCCCCAACCAGATCTCGCGCGAGAACGGCCGGCGCCGAGTCGTAGTCACTGCCAACGTGCGCGGCCGCGACATCGGCTCGCTCGTGGCCGAGGCCCAGGCCAAGGTGGCGTCTGGGGTCTCGCTCCCGGCCGGCTACTACGTCACTTGGGGTGGCCAGTTTGAGAACCTGGCCTCGGCGCGCCAGCGCCTGATGGTGGTGGTGCCGGTCTGCTTCTTCCTGATCTTCCTGCTGCTGTTCTCGGCCCTGAACTCGGCCCGGGACGCTCTCCTGGTGTTCAGCGCCGTGCCCCTGGCGCTCACCGGTGGCATCGCGGCCCTATGGCTGCGGGGCATGCCGTTCTCGGTGCCCGCGGCCGTTGGCTTTATCGCCCTGTCCGGGGTGGCGGTGCTCAACGGCCTCGTGATGCTGACCTACATCAAGCAGCTCATCGCCGATGGGCGTCCGCAGCGTGAGGCTATCCTGGAGGGCGCCATGACCCGGCTTCGTCCGGTGGCAATGACCGCCCTAGTGGCGTCCCTCGGGTTCGTGCCGATGGCGCTGGCGACCGAGACCGGTGCCGAGATCCAGCGTCCGCTGGCGACCGTCGTCATCGGCGGCCTTATCTCGGCGACCCTGCTGACCCTCGTCGTCCTGCCGGCCCTCTACGCCAAGTTCGCAGGGAAGATCGTCGTAAGGAAGGATCGGCCCATGCCGGTCCAACCGCACCTCCGGGCCGCCGAGTAGGAGGGCCGGATGAGTAAGAAGTTAGGTCGAGCCACGGCTCACTGGGGCGCTAAGGGTGGGCGTCGCAGACGCCACGTCAGGACGCATGTCCGTAAAGCGGCCCGGCATACGTTCTGGCTCGTGATGCTGGGCGTCCCGGCCTGCGTGTACCTTCTTTACTGCCTCTGCCACATCGGTGGGGAGCCGCATTTCCACCTGACCCCAACGAACCTCAGGCATCCTTAGGACAGCTCCCCGTGGGGGGACAACGCCTCGATGATGCGGCAGTCGGCGACCGACCCGCATCCGCATTGACCAATAACGTCGCGCAGTTCGTGGGCAAGCCGGGTTAGGTCGGAGAGTTTGCGCTCGACCTCCGCCAGGTGCGCGCGGGCGATGGTATCGACTTCGGTGCAGGAACGCTTGCGGTCGTCGGCTAAAGCGAGAAGCTCCCTGACCTGGTCCAGCGTGAAGCCAAGGTCCCGTCCACGTCTGATGAAGCCCAGACGACGCAGGTGCTCGGTACCGTAGAGGCGGTAATTGCCCGCCGACCGCGCCGGCGCCGGCAAAAGGTTGACCTTCTCGTACCAGCGGATTGTCTCAACGCTGGTGTTCGTCGCCGCCGCCAAATCGCCGATGGTCATGGAGGATGTGTGCGCCATGGCCTTGACCCTGTAGTTGCTACAGGGCGCATGTAGGTTCTCCGACCCGTCGGCACGAGGCCCAGGTCGACGGAGCTTGCCATGTCAGGGCCAGGAACCATGGGTGCGGTCCCCGCCGGTACCGCACTGCGCTACCGCGTTAAGGGCATGGACTGCCCGAGCTGCGCGACCAAGATCGAGACGGCCGTGACGCGCCTGCCCGGCGTCGGGGGCGTGCGGGTTAACTACACGGCCCAGGTCCTCGACCTTGTGCTCGACGAGGCTGCCACACCCCGAGCGGACCTGGAGGAGCGGATCACTGGTCTCGGCTACGGCGTCGCCACCCTGCCCACGGCCGCCGACCTCGCCCGTGCGCACGTCACCGGAGCGGACATCCCCGCCATTGAGGACGAGGAGGCGGAGCCGTCCGTCTGGCGCAGTCGCAAGGGCCTGCTGGCTCTGGCCATCGCCGGCCTGTTCGCTGCCGGCTTCCTCCTCGATCAGGTCCAACCGGGCCTAGCCGGTGAGTACGCCTACTGGCCCGGCGCGCTCCTTGGGCTCGCCTTCTACGGACGCCGGGCCATCGCCGCCGCGCGCAACGGCTCGCCGTTCTCCATCGAGATGCTGATGTCGGTCGCGACCGTCGGAGCTCTGGCCATCCATGCCGCCGAGGAAGCCGCGGTCGTGGTCCTGCTGTTCACCGTCGGCGAGATGCTCGAAGGCTTCGCGGCCGGCCGATCCCGCGCCGGCATCAAGGCGCTCGTGGGCCTGGTGCCGAAGACGGCGCGTTTGATCGAGGAGGACGGCGTCGTGCGCGAGGTGCCGGCCGCCTCCCTGGTGATCGGCCAAACCGTGCTGGTGCGCCCGGGTGACCGCGTCCCTGCGGACGGCGAGGTCACGGACGGCACGTCGAGCCTTGACGAGTCCCCGATCACGGGGGAATCGGTGCCCCGGCCAAAGGAGGTCGGGGACGCCGTCTATGCCGGCAGCGTCAATGCGGACGGGGCCCTGCAGGTCAGGGTCACCCGGATGCCGTCGGACAACACCGTCGCCCGCATTCTGCACATGGTGGAGGAGGCGCAGGCTTCGAAGTCGCCGACCGCCCGGTTCATCGACCGCTTCAGCGCCGTCTACACCCCGGTCGCCTTCGCGGTCGCCGCGCTGGCGGCGCTTGGCCCGCCGCTGCTGCTCGGCGCCGACTGGGGCACCTGGATCTATCGCGGACTGGCGTTGCTCCTCATCGCCTGCCCCTGCGCCCTCGTGCTCTCGACCCCGGCCGCCATCGCCTCGGGTCTTGCCGCCGGAGCGCGGCGGGGACTGCTGGTGAAGGGCGGCGCCGCCCTGGAGACCATCGGACGGGTGCGTACCGTCGCGTTCGACAAGACGGGGACGCTCACGGCAGGGCGTCCAAGGGTCACCGACGTCCTCCCATTTGCCCCGGACATGACGGATCGCACCCTGCTCGGGCTCGCGGCGACGGTGGAGGCCGGATCGAGCCACCCCATCGCTCGTGCGATCCTCGAACGTACGGAGGCCGACGCCATCCCCCTGCGCCCCGTACGCGATGCCCGTGCGGTTCCCGGCAAGGCCGTCCAGGCCACGGTCGCCGGTCGCACGGTCGCGGTGGCATCCCCGCGCCACGCCGCGACGCTGGCCAGCCTCTCGCCGGAAGCGGAAGCGACGGTGCAGGCCGTTGAGGAAGCCGGCAAGACCGCCGTCGTCGTGGTTCGGGACGGAGAGGCGCTCGGCGTCGTGGCGGTCCGGGACGAGCCCAGACAGGATGCGGCCGCCGGCGTCGCGGCCCTGCGCCGGCTTGGGGTCGAATGCGTGATGCTGACCGGCGACAACCGGCGCACCGGCGAGGCCATCGCCAAGGGCCTGGGACTATCGGTCCGGGCCGACCTGCTGCCGGCCGACAAGCTCGCCGAGATCGGCGCGTTGAAGGAGGTCGGCCCGGTCGCTATGGTCGGCGACGGCATCAACGACGCCCCCGCGCTCGCCTCCGCCAGCGTCGGCATTGCCATGGGCGGCGGCACAGACGCGGCACTGGAGACGGCTGACGCGGCCATCCTCAACGACCGGGTATCGGACGTGGCCGCCCTCGTGGCGCTGTCCCGGGCGACGCTCGGCAACATCCACCAAAACGTGGCCATCTCGCTGGGGCTCAAGGCCGTGTTCCTGGTGACGACGCTCGCAGGCATCACTGGGCTATGGCCGGCCATCCTGGCGGATACCGGGGCGACCGTCCTGGTGACGGCCAACGCCCTTCGCCTGCTCCGGGCTTGAGCCGATGCGTCTCATACGGGAAAGGGCCGGGTTCGGCGCCCTCGTCGTAATCGCTGTGACCGCGGCGGGCACCGACCTGTGGACCAAGGCGCTGGCGGTCGACAGGCTTTCCGACGAAACCGTGCACGCGGTACTGCCGATGCTCGACCTCAGGCTCGCGTTCAATCATGGCATCAGCTTCAGCCTGCTTCCGGCGCATGACGCGACGTCCTTGGTCGTCCTTCTTGCGCTTCAGGGAATGCTGACGGCCTACGTTGCCCGGTTGGCATTCCGCGCGACCGGAGCGTCGGAAGGAGTTGGTTTCGCCATCATGACCGGCGGTGCACTGGGAAACCTCATCGACCGATGGGTGGACGGCCGCGTCACGGACTTCCTCGACCTGCACCCGGCGGAGGTGCATTGGTTCACCTTCAACATGGCCGATATCTGGATCAGCCTCGGGGCCGCCTTGATAGCTTGGGAGGCAGTCGGCAAGCCGGGCGGGCCGAGACCACCAGCGCCGCTTGATCGGGCCGCCCTACGGGTCCCTTAACGGCGTCATTTCGGTCGTGCCCGTAATGGTCGAACGGCCTGGCCGCAGGCATGGACGATGCGGTCCTGCTAATTGAACGAATGCTGGGATGCGTCCGTCCCTTCAGTCAGGCGGAGGATGCGTTTAGGAAGAACGGCGCATGGGGTCCTATGCCTCGATGCCGGCCTCGCCCGCGACATGGTCGGGCTTCTCGACTTGACCGCGTCGCTGAAGCTGGAGGGCCACGACCCAGCACAGGACCGCCCAGGCCGACCCCACGCACCAGCCTGCCAGCACGTCGGTCGCGTAGTGGACCCCGACATAGACCCGGCTCAGCCCGACGACGACCGTGAGGAAGACGGCCAGCCCCATGAAGTACGCCTTCAGGCGAGCGCCCGCCGCCACGCGCGTCATGAGGGCGCCGAGTGTCAGGTAAGTCACGGCGGAGAGCATGGCGTGGCTGCTAGGGAAGCTGGCGGTGAACACCTGGATGCCGCCGGGGATCTCGGGTCGGGGCCGGTTGAAGAGGAGTTTCAGCCCGAAGCTGATGACCGTCCCGCCCAGGATCGATCCCACCACCAGGACCGCGGCCCCCTGCTTGCGGATCAGGAGCAGGTACCCTGCCACAGCCGCGATGAGGAAGCAGAGGACCACCATGCTGCCCAGGGAGGTCACGTCCCGGGCCATCTCGTGCAGCCAATCCGGTCCAATCGGACCAGCCGCGCCGGGTGGACGGAAGAAGTGGGCGACGCGGGTGTCGAACCCCATCGTGCCGCCCTCCATGACCTTGTCGGCCAGGAGACCAAACCCGAGGATGAGGGCGGCGACGCAAAACAGCGTCACGGGCAGACCGATCTCCCGCTTGCCGAGGCGCGCCATGATACCGGCACGGGCGGACGGAGAGGACTGGTTCATGCGCCCGAACTCCTGGATCGGTCCCTTGACGGTTGCTGGCTCGGGACACTCACCGCCTCATGCGGCAGAGCCGAAGAACCCGTTCGGATCCTCGCCCGTTCCCCCGCGGTGAGCGGCGAGCCAAGGAGAACCCGCACCTTTGTTGCCCGCAATGGTCGCATCCACGCCGAGATCCCTGTGGAGGAGGGCCTGAAACGTCGGATATCGACCCCGAGGCCTAGTGGTCGAAACCTGACGCTTGATACCGTCCGCTTCCGACCCAACTACGCCGTAAGAGCAAGCCAACGTATCTCTCGAAAGCAGACGTTGCAGTCGATCTCGCCGTGCGAGGGCATGATCTCGGATCTCCGCCTTTCAGAGTGGTGACGCCGCCGCATCATTCCTCTGACTGCTCCTGGGTGACGGCCGTATGCCGTGGTTGAGGACGAGTCGGCGGTCACGCTGACGTCACCAATCTTTTTCGTGTGTCAGTGGAATAGACGCGCCCGTTCGGCATCTCTCCCGATGCGGTCATGGTCGACCGCGGGAGACCTCACTCATGCACACCATGCTGATCCGCGCTGCCTTTGCGGCCTTCGCCTTCTCCGCCGCCGCCGCCCAGGCCGCTGCGCCTGCGATGACGGCCGAGACTGCCAAGGGGCCGGCGCTCGTCGATGCCAAGAGCATGACCCTCTACACCTTCGACAAGGACATGGGCGGCAAGTCGATGTGCAACGGCCCCTGCGCCGCCAACTGGCCGGCCCTGATGGCCGCCTCCGGCTCGGCTGCTAGTGGCGACTGGACGATGGTGACGCGGGACGACGGCACGATGCAGTGGGCCTACAAGGGCAAGCCGCTCTACACCTTCGCCAAGGATACGAAGCCCGGCGACATCACCGGCGACGGATTCCTCAACGGTGCATGGCACATCGCCAAGCCCTGATCGGTAAAGCCTCGTGGACGAGATCGCCGCCCTCATCGAACCGCAGATCCCAGCGTTGCGGCGCTACGCAGTCGCACTGTTGCGGGACCGCGAAGCGGCGGATGACCTCGTCCAGGACACGTTGGAGCGGGCGTTGTCCGGCTGGTCCGGACGTCGCCGCGACGGCGACCTGCGAGCCTGGCTGTTCACGATCGAGCGCAACCTGTTCCTCGGCACTGTTCGACGCCGGGGCCGGCGCGGCATCGATGTCGGCGCTGAGGCTTTGGAGCAGGTGCCCGATCCGGGTGCCGACCCCGAGGCCGTTATGGGGGCACGCGACGTGCTCACCGGACTCGACGCCCTGCCCGAGGAGCAGCGCTCAGTGCTACTGCTCGTCGCGGTCGAGGATCTGTCTTATGCGGAAGCGGCGCAGGTGCTCGGAGTACCGCTGGGCACGGTGATGTCGCGGTTAAGCCGAGCCCGGGAGCGGATGCGAAGTTTTCTGGAAACGGGCCGAACCGGCTTGTTGAGGAGGGTGAAATGAGCGGGGATCCACGCCCGGTCGGCGAGGACGACCTGCACGGCCTGATCGACGGTCGTCTCGAACCGGAGCGGCAGGCACTGGTCGAGGCATGGCTCAGGGGAAACCCCGCGCGGGCGGCCGAGGTCTCGGCGGATCGCGCCCTGCGCGAGCGCTTGCGTGCCCGCCTCGCGCCGATCGCCGAGGAGGCGATCCCGGCGCGGCTCCGGGTGGCCAACATCCGCTCGCGACATCGCCCGATAACCGGGCGCTGGCTTCCGGTCGCGGCTGCGGCCGTGCTCTGCCTCGCGGTTGGCGGTGCCGCCGGCTGGTTCGGCCATGCCGCGCGGCAGGTACCCACGGTCACGCTCGCGCGAACCGAGCCGGCGACCGACGACGCGGTGGCGGCCTTCCGCACCTACGTGGTCGAGGCGGTGCATCCAGTGGAGGTGCGCGCCGATGAGAAGCCACACCTCGTGACGTGGCTCTCGAAGCGCCTCGGCCGGGCGGTGACCACCCCCGACCTCACGGCCTACGGCTTCCGCCTGATGGGGGGCCGGCTGCTGCCGGCGGGTTCCGAATCCGCCGCGATGCTGATGTACGATGACGATCACGGCACCCGGCTGACGCTCTACAGCCGCGTAGGCGATGCGGATGGCCGCACGGTGTTCCGCTTCGCCCGCGAGGGCGACGTCGCCGCCTTCTCCTGGGTCGATGGCGGCATGTCCTACGTCGTCACCGGTCGCACCGACGAAGCGCGGCTTTTGACCGTCGCGCAGGCGGTTGACGCGCAGGTCCGTGGATTGCCGGTTCCGCCGCGGCAACCATGACCCTCGACCAACTCCGCATCTTCGTGGCGGTGGCCGAGCGGCAGCACGTAACCCGGGCTGCCGAGGCGCTGAACCTCGTGCAGTCGGCGGTCAGCACGGCGATCGCCAATATCGAGGGACGACACGCGACCAAGCTGTTCCATCGGGTCGGCCGCGGGATCGAGCTGACCGAGGCGGGACGCGTGTTCCTCGTCGAGGCCCGCGCGGTGCTCGCCCGGGCCGAGGCCGCCGAGCTGGTGCTCGCCGACCTCAGCGGCATGCGACGCGGGACGCTGGCCCTCTACGCCAGCCAGACCATCGCCAGCGACTGGCTGCCGCGCCACCTTGTCGCCTTCCGCCGGGCCTACCCTGAGATCGCCATCCGGCTGGCGGTGGGCAACACCACCGACGCTGCCGATGCGGTCCGCGCCGGGCAGGCCGAACTCGGCTTCGTCGAGGGGGCGCTGGACGACCCGACGCTCGCGAGCACCACCATTGCTCATGACCAGCTCGTCCTCGTGGTCGCCCCAGGCCATCCCTTCGCCGGAGCGACCGCCCTTGAACCCAAGGACCTCGCCGGGGCCGACTGGGTGCTGCGCGAGGGGGGATCGGGAACCCGCTCGGCCTTTGAGGCGGCGCTGGGTGCGGCCGGCCTCGCTGCGGCTCAACTCCAAGTCACACTCGAATTGCCCTCGAACGAGGCGGTCCGCGCCGCCGTCGAGGCCGGGGGCGGGGCCGCCGTGCTGTCCGAGACCGTGGTCGCCGCAGCGCTTCGAGCCGGGACCCTGGTACGGGCGGCGTTCGCCCTGCCGAGCCGGCCGTTCCGGGTACTGCGCCACAAGGAGCGCTACCGCAGCCGGGCCGCCGACGCGCTGCTCGATTTGATCGCAACGGCGGATGCCGAATGAGCGAGCCCGCGAAACCCGTTCCCCCCGACGACCCGCGGGTCAGGCTCGCCGAGGACCGCACGGTGCTGGCAGCCGAGCGCACCTTCGTGGCGTGGCTTCGCACCGGGCTCGCCTTCCTCGGCGTCGGCCTGGCCGCGCAGCGCTTCCTGCGAGAGGTGCTGGCGGTCTGGCCACTGAAGGTGCTGTCGCTCACGCTGATCGCCTGTGCGCTCGCCTCGTTCGCCGGCGCCGCATGGCGGGACCGAGCGATCCGGGCGCGACTCGCTCATGCCGAGATCCCGATGATGCCGCGCATCCTCACCGTCGGGGTTGCGGCCCTGCTCATCGCGATCTCGGGCCTCGCTGCCACCGCCCTGCTCTGGGCGTGACGGTCAGGCCACCGTTACCCGCACCCGGTGCCAGGCGGCGCTGAGGTAGCCCTTGTAGTTCCAGGTGTCGTCCGGCGCCGCAGGCTGGGTCTGGCCGGCGGAATCCCAGGCCCGTACCGCGAGTTCGTGCTCGCCGGTCGTCAGCTCGCGCTCGATCTCCCAGAACGTCCAGGCGTAGGGTGCGTCGGCGTCGCGGTCGATCCGGGCCTGCGCCCAGCTGCGACCGCCATCCGTCGAGACATCGACGCGGGCGACCGCGCGGTCACTGGCGATGGCGTAGCCGCGGATCGCGTGCCGGCCGGCCTTCAACGCCGCGCCGCGGGCGGGCTCGCAGATCGCGCTGTTGAGCGGCATCGCCTCGATGGTGATGCCGTGGGCGGGGTCCGCGGTCTCGGCGGTCACGTCGGGCGGAAACAGCTTGTAGTCGTCGGCCTGCATCGGGTTGTTGGAGGGGTGATCCTGCACCGTGATGCGGGCGAGCCATTTCGGGCTGCGGATGCCGGCAAAGCCCGGCACCACAACACGCAGCGGGTGACCGTGCTCGGGGGCGAGAAGCTCGCCGTTCATCGCGAAGGCGAGCAGCGTCTCGGGGGCGAGAGCCTTGGCGAGCGGGATCGAGGCGCCGAAGCGCGTGTCCGTATGGGCGATCCGGTCGTGGCTCTCGAAGGCGACGTGACGTGCGCCCCCCGCGTCGAGGCCGGCCGCGCGCAGCACCTCGGCGAGGCGCACGCCGGTCCATTCCGCGTTGCCGATGGCGCCGGGCGCCCACGGGTCGCCGGAGACCGGCGCCACCGCCAGCATGTCGGCCCGGCGGTTGCCGGCGCATTGCATCACCGCCGTGACGGTGACGGGCGCGAAGCGTTCCTTGAGATCGGCGAGCGAGAGGTCGAGCGACGTCGCGACCATCCCGTCGATAATCAGGCGGTAGCTGTCGGCGTCGAGGTCCGGGATGTCACCGTGGCTGCGGACGTAGAAGTCGGCCTGATCAGTCAGGAAGGCCGCGCGCAGGCGATCGAGCGGCGGCTCGGCGTTGTAGGGCGCCTTTCCGTGGACGATGAGGCGGTCCTTGCGCTGGAACAGGCCGAGCATGGGGTCTTTGTCCTGCGTTCGTGACGTGTCGACATCGGGAACGCGCCGGGAGCCGAGAAGGCACCCGGCGCGCGACGCCTCAGGGCTTCATGGTCGAGATGACCGCGTTCTTCGCCCGGTCCACCACGGCGACGCTAAGGTCGCGGTTGAGGACGTAGGCGTGGGCGTTGTCGGCCGAGAACGCGATCGCCTGGCGCGGCTCGTTCAGGCCGGTCACCGTGGCGACGACCTTGAGGGTGCCGGTGTCGATCACCGACAAGGAGTTGTCCTTGAGATTGCCCGAATAGACGAAGCGCCCGTCCGGGGTCAGCGCGGCGCCGTAGGGGTCCTTGCCCACCGCCACCTCGGACGTGACCTTACGGGCGGCGACATCGACCACGCCGATCGTGTTGCGGCCGCTGTTGGCGGCAAACAGCGTCTTACCGTCCTTGGTGATCGAGATGGCGCGCAGCTTGTCGAACCCGGCGATCTCGCCGGTGATCTTGTTGGTGGCGGTATCGACCAACGTGATCTTGTCGCCGAGGAAGTTCGTCACGAACACGGTCTTGCCGTCCGGCGACAACTTCACGCCCTGGCGCGGCTGCGCGAAGCCGGGGATCACAGCCTCGGCGAGCATGGTCCTGGTGTCGAACACGGTCAGCGTGCTCGCGGCCTCGTTATTGACGTAGAGCTTGGTCCCGTCGGCCGAGAGCACCGTGCCGAACGCGCCGGGGCCCGCGGCGAGAACGCCGGCTTCCTTGCCGGTGGCGGTCTCGTAGACCGTGATCCGGCCGGTGCCGCTGTCGGAGACGTAGAAGCGGGCGCCGTCCGGCGCGAACACGATGTTGCGCGGGGTCACGAAGCCGTCGAGGCGGCGCAGCACCGTGCCCTTGGCGACGTCGTAGACGATGACGGCGCTCTCTTCGCTGTTCGACACAGCGGCGACCGTACCGGCGGCGTTCAGCGCCAGCGCGTTGTTCTTGATCGCCCCGTCGAAACCGGCGGCGAACCCGGGCTGGCCCTGGGCGAGGAGCAAGGCGGCTCCGGCGACGAGGGCGCGCAGGCTGGTGCGGATATGGGTCATGAAGCGTGTCTCTCGGGCATGCGCGCTCGTTCGGCGGCCGGGGCCTGCCGTGAGGGCTGGTTCGAAATCGGAAATCCGTCGTGCAAGGCCGGGCCGGCCGTGCATCGCCCTGAGGAGACGCCGGAAGGCGCGGTCTATTCCCCGAGGCCGGCGAAAAAAGCGCGGCGGCCTCGGGAATCGGGGGTTCAGGGCGTCGGCTTCAACGCCGTGAGGTAATCGATGATGGTCTGCACGTCGGCCTGATCGACCGGTGCCTTGTAGACGTGAACCATCTTGTTCACGGTCTCGGTCCACTGCGCCTTGGTGAGCTTGGGCTGGGTCAGCACCATCCCGGCCGAGTGGCAGGCAAGGCAGTTGTTGTTGACGGCCTCGGCCCCCGGCCCGTCGGGGAAGATCCGGTCGGAGGTCGGCATCGCAATGGATTGCGAGGTGAAGCGCATCGGCTCGGGGGCCGGGGCGGCGAGCGCCACCAGAGGAGACAAGGCGAGCGCGGCGATGAGGGCCGCAGGGCGGATCGGGTTCATGGCTGGTCTCCTCAAGCGGCCTGGAAGGACACGGTCTCTATGCCGTTCTGCATGAAGCCGTTGGCGTTCCAGACCTGGTCCATGCCCTGGGCGACGCCGTTGGTATTGGTGCAGCGGACCTTAACCGCATGGGTGCCGGCGGCCAGCGCCGGCAGGCTGCCGTCGAAGCGGCGGAAGCTGTAGGGGCCCTCGTCCGCGCCGAGTTGCGCCGGAAACCACGTCGCCCCGCCGTCTCCGGAGAAGTCGACCGCCTTTACCCCGCAATCGCCGCCGAAAGCGATGCCGCGAAGGGCCACCGGCGTTCCGGCCGCCACCTTGGCGCCGTCGGTCAGGTTGGTGACGAAGGAGCGCGGCACCATCCTGTTGATCGGCACCGTCTTGAAGCCGGTCTGGCCGGGCTTGATGTTGGCGCCCGGCACGTCCGGGATGCGGTAGGCGGTCTTCATCCAGTACCCGTCGTCGGGCTTGTCCAGCACCTCGATGTCGGACAGCATCTTGACCCAGTAGGTCGAATACCAGCCCGGCACCACGAGGCGGAGCGGGAAACCGTTGAGCAGCGGGAGCTGCTCGCCGTTCATCGCGTAGGCGATCATCACCTCACCATTGTTGGCGTGGTCGAGATCGAGCGACTTCTTGAAGTCCGGCGCGTCGTCGACCACGGGCTCGTCGAGGCCGTTGAAGCGCACCTGCACGGCGCCGGACTTCACCCCAGCGCGTTCGAGCACGTCCTTGAGGCGTACCCCGGTCCAGCGGGCGTTGCCCATCGAGCCGTTGGCCCATTGCGCGCCGGGCACCCGCGGCTCGAACAGCCCGCGTGAATTGCCCGAGCACTGGTTCACCGCGGCGATCTCGAAGCGCGGCAGGCCGGCGATGGCGTCGAGCGAGAGCGAGAGTTCCTTATCGACGTGGCCGTGGACCTTAAGACGGAAGGTGCCGGCATCGACTTCGGTCGGGATCGAGGCCCAGTGCCAACGGACGTAGAAGCGGTCGTTAGGGGTGAACACGCCCTCGTCGAACACCGAGAACGGCGTCTCCAGCAGCGGCGGATGGGTGCGTTGAAGGATCATCTCGGCCTTGCCCGGAAAGGCGGTGGTCAGCGCCCGCTCGTCCGGGCCGCCGGGCAGCGGAAGCTTCACCGAGCCCGCGGCCCAGGCCGGCATGGCGGCGGCGAGGCTGCCGACCCCTAGGCCACCCAGGACGAGGCGGCGGTTCAACGGTTCGTGCAGATGGCGCATGATGTCTCCCTGGAATCGTTTGTTGGGCCGCGTCGGCCGGTCGCTGGATCTCGGTGTCGCCGTCGGCGGACGGCATTGGCGTCGGTCGGGACGGTTCGGTCTCGCCGCCGGAAACTCGGGTCGTCGATCCATGTCATCCCGGCAAAGAGGCGTCCTCTCCGTGAACGAGATGCTACAGCGAGATGATTATTCCACCCAATGATCGTTAGAGATCTGAACGATCTCCGATTGCGATCATCCGAAGATTTCCGATCTCCGATCAATGGCGGGCGGCCGGATCAGATGATCGTCAGCCAGGCGGTGCCGACGGCGGCGACAGTCAGGGCGACCGTCCAGAACAGGACCCAGCGCATATGACCGCTGGTCTCGCCCTGCCGGGCCTCGTCAGTGGTCTCGAAGGTGGGTCGGGTCATGATGGATCTCCCTGTCATTCGGGTGTTCGAAGGCTTCACGTGCCGCCGGACGGATGCCCGGCGGCCAAGGGGGCGCTGTCAGCGACCGATCAGTTCCCGCGCCGGGCCGCCGGTCTCCTGGCCGCGGCCACGGGCGTAGGCCGGGAGTGCCGGGTTCTTGGCGTTGGCGCCATCGGCGTCGCCGTAGATCGGTGCGGATGGGCTGGTGATGAAGCGGACCTGCGGAGCGCGGAGGCCCTGGGCCTGCGAGAGGCCCGTCATGCCGACGAGGGCGGAGGCGGCGAGGGCGACGGCAGCGATCGTACGGGTCATGGTCGATATCCTTCTGGTCGGGTCGTCACGTCGGTTCGTGATGACAAGAAGGTAGCGGCCGACAACCATTCATACTAATGGTTTGATTAGCTAGTTTTAATCGATTGTTTTGATGATTAAGCGCCGCTTGCGAGTTGATGTTTATCGCGGCGGCGCGCGATGCGGGGTCGTGCTAGAGCCGGTGCGTTGACCCTCCGAAGCCCAAGAGCGCCCCGTGTCCGAATCCAGTCTGCTGGCGATCAGCACAGGCCTAAAGCCGCTCTCGCGCCTCCAGCATCCGCGGGACGTGATCCGACAATTCACGCCGAACTGGTTCACCGTGGTGATGGGCACTGGCGTGGTCGCCTTGGCCCTCGACCGTCTGCCGGAGACGCATGCCCTGCTGGCCCCTGTGCCGCTCGGGCTCTGGCTCGCCTCCGTCGTGCTTTTCGCCACCTTCTGCCTAGTCTACGGCGCGCGCTGGATCTTCTACTTCGATGGCGCCCGACGGATCTTCGGACACTCGACGGTGTCGATGTTCTTCGGGGCGATCCCGATGGCACTGGCGACGCTGCTGAACGGGCTGCTGATATTCGGTCCGCCCTATCTCGGCGCAGAGACCGTCCGAATCGCACTGCCACTGTGGTGGTTCGACGTGGCGCTCGCTCTGATCTGTGCTGTCGCGATCCCCTACCTGATGTTCACCCGTCAGGAGCACCGCATCGACCAGATGACGGCCGTATGGCTGCTGCCAGTGGTGACAGCCGAGGTCGTCGCCGTCTCCGGTGGCCTGCTCGCTCCAGCCTTGAGCGGCGAGAGCCAACAACTCGCCGTCATCGTCACGAGCTTCGTGCTCTGGGGCGTCTCGGTCCCGCTGGCGCTGAGCATCCTGGCGATCCTGGTGCTGCGCATGGCGCTGCACAACTTGCCACCGCGTGAGATGGCCGCATCGAGCTGGCTCTCCCTCGGTCCGCTCGGAACCGGGGCGCTCGGCCTGCTCGTGCTGGGGCAGGCCGGTGGCCCGATCCTCGCGGCAGGCGGTTTTGCCGGCGCGCCCGAGATCCTCAGGATCACGGGCCTGATCGGCGCGCTGATCCTCTGGGGCTACGGCGCCTGGTGGTTTCTGCTCTCGCTCGCCGTCACCGTGCGCTACCTACGCGCCGGCGTTCCGTTCAACCTCGGCTGGTGGGGCTACATCTTCCCGCTCGGCGTCTATGCCCTGGCCACCCTGCGGATCGGCGAAGTGACGGCACTCAGCGGGTTCGCCTGGCTCGGAGCGGGCCTCGTCGGCCTGCTGACCCTACTCTGGCTGATCGTGTCCGTGCGCACGTTGCGCGGGGCCTATCGCGGGGAGCTCTTCGTCTCGCCCTGCCTCGCCGGGGCCTGACCGGGCCTCGGGCGCATCCGATCGGTTCAAGCGAGGCCCAGCACGCGGATCAGACCGAGGCTGACGGCGCCGAGTGCGACGAGCGAGGCGACCACCGCCAGGGTCACCCGCGCCCCGGCCTTGGCGACGCTGCGCACATCGACCCCGAGGCCGAGCGCCGCCATCGAGACCACGGTGAGCAGATTGGCGGTCTCCGACATCGGCGCGAGCGCGACCTGCGGAACCAGCCCGGCCGAGCGAAGGCCCGCGAGCGCCAGGAAGGCGAGGATGAACCACGGCACCAAGCGGTGGATCGCGAGGCCGGCGCGAGCAGGGCGGTCGCCAGCGGTGACGCCGGGGGCGGCCTCGTCGGTCTCCTCGCGCAGCCGGCTTGCGCCGAGCGAGAGCATCAGGACGACCGGGCCTAGCATCAGCACCCGGACGAGCTTCACCAGGGTTCCGACCTGGACGCTGAGCGCCGCGACCGGCGCGGTGGCGGCGAGGACTTGCGGAACAGCGTAGACGGTGAGGCCGGCGAGCACGCCGTACTGCATCGGCGACAGACCGAGCAGCGGCACCAGCAGCGGTAGGCCGAGCACCACCAGCACGCCCAGCACCGCGGTGAAGGCGATGGAGGCGGCGACGTCCTCGCCGTCGGCGCCGATCACCGGTGCCGTGGCCGCGATCGCCGAGTTGCCGCAGATCGAGTTCCCGCAGGCCACGAGGATCGCCATGCGCGGATGCAGCCCGAGCGCTCGGCCGATGCCGTAACTCGACAGGATCGCCACCGCGACGACGCCCGCAATGCCGAAGAGCAGGCCCGGTCCGGCGGCGAGGATCGTCGCGAGGCTGAGCGACGCCCCGAGCAGGACGACCGCGATCTCCAGCACGGTCTTGGCCCCGAAGGCGATGCCGGGAAAGAAACGCTGCGACGGGGTCCAGGCGGTGCGAATCGCGCTCCCGAGCAGGATCGCCAGTACCAGGGCTTCGAGCCAAGCGCGACCGAACAGATGCGCCTCGACGGCCTCGAAGCCGACCGCTGCGGCGGTGACCGCCACGCAGAGGCCCAGTCCCGGAAGGATGGCTCTCGTGCCGGCCAAGGCGTGCATCGATCGAGGGTGGGAGAAAAGTCTGGGCGCGGACATGGATGGCTCCGATGTGATGCCGGAGGATCCCAGGGCCCGTTCATTCACTCCAACGGAATGATTAGATGCTTGCCATCACTGAAATAGATGAAAGCAGGACCCCTTCAGAGTTTGCGGAGACCCATTGTGGAGGGCCGACAGGCGGATTCACCCGTCGATCCAGCGGGCCTTGATCGTCGTGTCCGCAGCAAGCTCATAGATCCTGACGGAGCCCGTCGCGAGTTCAAGGTGCTCGACCTCCGCGGGGCTCAGGTCTTCAAGCGCCATGACAAGCGCCCGCAGGCAATTGCCGTGGGCGACGACGAGCACGTCTCCGCCCATAACCGCCGGCTGGATGGTTCGGAGGTAGCATGGGACGATGCGGGCGACGGTATCGCGCAGGCTCTCACCGTTCGGCGGCGCCTCGGCGTAGGAGCGGCGCCAGGTCTCGATCCGCTCCGCCCCCCAGCGCGCATCGGCGGCGATCTTGTCGAGCCCGCTGAGGTCGCCGTAGTCTCGCTCGTCGAGCGCGGCGAAGCGTTGGGGGACCAATCCGGGTTGCCCGAGCGCATCGAGAATAAGCCGGCCGCTCACGATCGCCCGCGTCAGCGTCGAGGTGAAGGCTGCGGAAAAGCGCCAGCTGCGCTCGGCCAAACGCCGCCCGGCTGCCTCGGCTTCCATCCGGCCCTGCTCGGTCAAGGGCGAGTCCAGCAATCCCGTGAACAGGCCGGATCGGTTGGCTACGCTCTGGCCATGCCGGACCAGCACGAGATGTCGCGTGACCGGGGCTTTGCAATCGTGAATCACGCTGTCTCCCGAGGCAGAGCACTTTCGTGCCGGTCGCATCGCCTCTGATGATGTCGGCATCCGACTTCAACGAACTTCGACCATGCGATGGGTTGGACCGTTCATCCGGAGTCGGCGGGTCATCCTAGGTCCGCTTAAGAACGTCTCGCGACTGAAAGCAGCCAAGCTGCTTCCCACCCCAAGCTGACCTCGCGAATGGGTACCAAGCGTCAGATTTCAACCACTAGGGGCCCGCATCCACGGGACCTACGGAAACGGCGCTAGGCAACCATGCTCCGATGGCGCAAAAGAAACCTATGTTATGCGGCAACCTACCGGCCAGGCCGGCCTTTGGTATCCATGCCCCTGCCTGACCCCGCCGATGCCCCCCATGTCCTCGTGGTCGACGACGACGCCCTCATCCTGATGGATGTGTCCGACATCCTGGAGGATGCCGGTTTCGTGGTTCTTGAGGCGATGGACGTCGCCCAGGCGACGCGGGTGCTCGACGAGCACCATGGCAAGGTGCAGCTGCTGTTCACGGACGTGCAGATGCCCGGGCCGGACAACGGCTTCGACCTGGCGCGGCGGACGGCCGTGACGTGGCCCCACATCGCCATCGTGGTCGCCTCCGGCAATGTGCGACCTGAACCCGGGGACCTGCCCGATGGGGCGACGTTCATCGGGAAGCCGTTCAGCCCCTCCTTGGTCCGGCACCACGTGCGCGAGACGATGCCGTCGGAGAAGCACCCCGGGCCCCTTCGGAGGTAAGCCCGGGATCGGTTGGCCGGAGCCCCATGCCTCCTACCGGCTCTCCTCGATCATCGACCGGATGCGAGCGACCCTCGATGTCGGGTTAGGCGAGGTCTTCGAGAATGTCGGAGACCAACATGCCTAACCGTCGGCTCGTCGTCGACCACCAGCATGGTCTCGTCCTCGTTGTCATTCCGCGGCCAAGGGCATCGTGTGCCCCTCGACGGGTTCCGGCTGCATGTCGGATCTCGGCAGTCCCCATCCCTTCACCAGCCCGTATACCGCCGGGATCACGACGAGGGTCAGGACGGTCGACGACACCATGCCGCCGATCATCGGCACCGCGATGCGCTGCATGACCTCGGAGCCCGAGCCGGTGCTCCACAGGATGGGCAACAGCCCGGCTATGATGGCGACCACGGTCATCATCTTGGGCCGCACCCGCTCGACCGCGCCGACCATGATCGCCCGCCTCAGGTCATTTCGCGATAGGGCGCGCCCATCCCGCTCGCACTCCGTCCGGATCTCGGCCAGCGCATGGTCGAGGTAGACCAGCATGATCACCCCGGTCTCGGCGGCGACCCCGGCGAGCGCGATGAAGCCCACGGCCACGGCGACCGATAGGTTGAAGCCCAACCACCACATCAGCCAGACGCCGCCCACCAGTGCGAAGGGCAGCGACAGCATCACGATGAGGGTTTCAGTCAGCCGGCGAAAGTTGAGGTAGAGCAGCAGGAACACGGTCAGGAGGGTCAGGGGCACCACGATCTTGAGCCGGGCCGTGGCGCGGTCGAGGTACTCGACCTGCCCGCTCCACTGGAGGGTGGTCCCGGGTGGCAGGCTCACCTCGCCGGTAACAGCCGCCCGTGCATCGGCCACGTAGCCGCCAAGGTCCCGTCCCGAGACATCGACGTAGATGAAGACCGCGAGTTGCCCGTTCTCGGTCCGGATCTGGGTCGGCCCCCGGGTCAGTGCCACCTTGGCGACTTCGCCCAAGGGGACCGTGCCTCCGCCCGCGATGGGCACCTGCACCTCGGTCGCGATGGATTGTGGGCTCGACCGGAAGGCGCGCGGGTAGCGCACGTTGACGGTGTAGCGCTCGCGGCCCTCGACCGTGTTGGTGACGCTCTCGCCGCCGAGCGCCATGGCGATCACGTCCTGCACGTCCCCGACCGATAGGCCGTAGCGGCCCAGAACCTCCCGGTCGGGCGTGATGTCGAGGAAGTACCCGCCCTGGACGCGCTCGGCATAGGCGCTCGACGTGCCCGGCACCGCCTTCACCACCGCCTCGACCCGGCGGGCGACCTTCTCCATCTCGGCGAGGTCGGTTCCGAGCACCTTGATGCCGACGGGGGTCCGGATGCCGGTGGCGAGCATGTCGATGCGGGCGCGGATCGGCTGGGTCCAGGCATTGGAGACACCGGGGAACTGGAGCGCGGCATCCATCTCGGCTTTGAGGCTCGCCAGCGTCACGCCCGGGCGCCACTCCGCCTTCGGCTTCAGGTTGACGATGGTCTCGAACATCTCGGAGGGCGCCGGGTCCGTCGCGGTCGCGGCCCGTCCGGCCTTGCCGTAGACGGACAGGACTTCCGGGAAGCTCTTCAGGATGGTGTCCTGTCTCCCTAAAAGCTCGCCGGCCTTGGTCACCGAGATGCCCGGCAGGGTGGTCGGCATGTACATCAGGGTGCCCTCGTCGAGATCGGGCATGAACTCGGACCCGAGTTGCAGGGCCGGCCAGACCGAGGCGCCGAGAACGCCCAGCGCGATCAGGATGGTCAGCACCCGCGCCCGCAGGACCCCTGCGATGATGGGACGGTAGAACCAGATCAGGAGCCGGTTCACCGGGTTGCGGTGCTCGGGCACGATGCGGCCGCGCACGAACAGCACCATCAGCGCCGGAACCAGCGTCACCGACAGCACCGCCGCCGCCGCCATCGCGAACGTCTTGGTGAAGGCCAGCGGCCCGAACAGACGCCCTTCCTGGCTTTCCAGGGTGAAGATGGGCAGGAAGCTGACCGTGATGATGAGGAGCGAGAAGAACAGCGAGGGACCGACCTCGGAGGCGGCCTCTATCAGGACCTGGACCCGGGGCTTGCCAGGGTCCGCCCGCTCCAGGTGCTTGTGGGCGTTCTCGATCATGACGATGGCGGCGTCGATCATGGCGCCGACCGCGATGGCGATGCCGCCCAGGCTCATGATGTTGGCGCCCAAGCCCAGCGCCTTCATGCCCGCGAACGCCATTAGGATGCCGACCGGCAGCATCAGGATCGCGACCAGCGCACTGCGGACGTGGAGCAGGAACACGACGCAGACGAGGGCGACGATGGCGCTCTCCTCGATCAGGGTCCCCTTGAGCGTCTCGATGGCCGCCTCGATGAGGTGCGACCGGTCGTAGACAGGCAGGATCTCGGTGCCCTTGGGCAGGCTCGCGGCGACCTCGGCGAGGCGCGCCTTGGCACTCGCGATAACGTCGAGGGCGTTGGCCCCGAAGCGCTGGAGGATGATGCCGCCGGCGACCTCGCCCTCCCCGTTCATCTCGGTGATGCCGCGGCGCTCGTCGGGACCGAGCTCGACCCGGGCGACGTCCTTCACCCGCAGGGGCGTGCCCGCCTCTGTCTTCAGGACGATGCTCTCGATGTCGGCGATGCTCTTGAGGTACCCGCGGCCACGGACGACGAACTCGAACTCGGAGAGCTCGACGGTGCGGCCGCCTACGTCGGCGTTGCTCGCCCGGATCGCGTCCCGGAGCTTCGCCAGGGTGATGCCCTGCGCCCGCAACCGGCTCGGGTCGACGACCACGTTGTACTGTTTGACGAAGCCGCCGACGCCTGCGACCTCGGCCACGCCTTCGGCACGAGAGGCCCCGAAGCGCACGACCCAGTCCTGGAGCGAGCGGAGCTCGGCCAGCGTGCGCTCTTTGGCGACCACGACGTACTGGTAGACCCAGCCGACCCCGGTCGCGTCCGGTCCCAGCGTCGGGGTCACCCCCGCCGGCAGGCGCTTGGCCACGGTGTTTAGGTATTCGAGCACCCGGCTCCGGGCCCAGTATGGGTCGGTGCCGTCCTCGAAGATGACGTAGACGAACGAGACCCCGAAGAACGAGAAGCCGCGCACGACCTTCGACCGGGGCACCGTCAGCATGGCGGTAGTCAGCGGGTAGGTGACCTGGTCCTCGATGACCTGTGGCGCCTGCCCGGGGTACTCGGTGTAGACGATGGTCTGGACGTCCGAGAGGTCCGGGATCGCGTCGAGCGGCAGGGTCCTCAGGGCGTAGAGCCCGGCCCCCACCGCGAACACCGTCCCGATCAACACCAGAACCAGATTCCGGGCCGACCAGCCGATGAGCCGGGCGATCATGGCGCCCTCCCATCGGCCGCCGCCTGCGGACCTGGTTCTACCTTCGGCTCGGAGAGACCCTGCAGCGCCGCCTTGAGGTTGCTCTCGGCGTCGATGAGGAAGTTGGCGGCGGTCACCACCCGGTCGCCTGCCGCGATGCCCTCCCGGACTTCGACGTAGCCGTCGCCGCGGGCACCGAGCTTGACCGGGCGCGGCTCGAAGCGGCCCTCGCCCTTGTCGAGCAGGACGACCTGCCTGGTTCCGGTGTCGATGACGGCGTCGTCGGGGACGGCGACCACGGGCTTGGCGTTCCCGGTCGCGATCTCGACGTCGCCGTACATCCCGGGCCGCAGGTCGCCGTTGAGGTTCGGCAACTCGATGCGCAGGCGGGCCGTCCGGGTCCCCATGGCGAGGTGCGGATAGATCCGCGTCACCGTGCCAGTGAAGGTCCGGTCGGGAAACGTCCGGGCACGCACGGTCGCCGTTTGGCCCTCCGCCACGGACGCCAGGTCGCGTTCGGTCACGTCGACGAGCACCCATACCCGGGTATGGTCGACGAGCTTGAACAGGGTGTCGCCGGACTTGGCGCGCATGCCGTCGGAGACGTTGCGCTCGACCACGACGCCGTCGCGTGGCGCCGACCACGTGATGGTCGCCGGCACTTTTCGGGATCGCTCGATCTCGTCGATGGCCTCGGGCGGGATGCCGAGGTTCTCCAGTCGGCGCCGGGCGCCCTCGTAGCCGATGCCGGTGAGGTACTGCGCGGCGGCCGCGTTCATCTCGGGCGAGAACAGGCGCATGAGCGGCTGGCCCTTGTGGACGTGGTCGCCGGTGGTGACGGCCTCGACCTTCTCAATGAAGGCGTCGGTGCGCATCGCGATGACCGAGATCCGGCGCTCGTCCTCCTCGATGGTTCCAGGAGCCCGCACCGGCATGGATAGGACGCGCCGTGCAGCGACCTCCGTCCGGACGCCGGTTCGCTGGACCTTGCCGGGCGAGAGGGTCACGGTGCCGTCGTCGGTGTCCTCGCCCTCGTAGACGGGGAGGTAGTCCATCCCCATCGAGTCCTTTTTCGGAATCGGCGAAGTGTCCGGAAGGCCCATCGGGTTGCGGTAGAAGCGCACCTTGCGGGCGCTCGCGGGCGTCTTGGCCTGAGCCATGGCCATGTCGCCGTGGCCGGCGTCAGGCATGGCTTCCGCCTCTTCGGGTTCGTCGAAGCGCACGTCCTCGCTGGCGTGGACGGCGCGGTAGTCGCGACCGTCCGCCGTCTGTTTGGGTTCGGAGGCGTAGTCCGGCTTCCCGTCCGGGTCTCGGTAGTAGACCACCGAACCCGTCGCCTTGATCGGAGCCTGCGCGGGCATCGGGGAGGCCGGCCGTGCACCCGGCAGCCAATGGGCGAACCCGGTCCGCGCCTGCTGGACGAGCGCCGGCACGGGGCTGCCCTCATGCCCCGCGCCATAGCCCAGCCCCCCCGCCGCGAGCGCGGCGAGGGTCCCGGCCAGCCATGCCGTCCGGCTCACTTGGTGGCCTTGAACACCAGCTTGTTCTCGACGGTGCCGGTCTCGCCTTGGACCTTGGCCCCGAGCGAGAGGCGCCAGCCGCCGGCCATCGTCAGCTTCGCCTTGAACCGGTAGAGGCCCGGCTCCGGCGAGGGCAGTTGCTCGATCTTGGAGGTCATCTCCTCCATGCTGTCGGGCGCCATATCGATGCGCTTGGCGAAGATGACGGCGTTCGGCACGGGCTTGGACGTGCGCTTGTCGACGAGGCGGACGTCGAGGATGGCCTCGCCCTGCTTGGCTTCGTCCTTCACCAGCTGGAACTCGTAGTCCTTGGTGTCGGCCCGGGCCGCGGCGGTGAGGGCGAGGCCGAGCAGCGCAACCGTGAGGGCGCGCGAAAACGATGTCTTGGTCACGATGTGGGGTCTCCTGAACGCGATGGATGGCCACGCGCGGACGCGCGTCACCGTGCCGGCGCAGGCGCCGACGGCATCGGGTTCAGGCTCGGGGAGGCTCGGAGGGTGGCCCTTGCGAGACGCTGTCGAAGGAGGCGGTGACGGCCCACGCAGTCCCCTCGACGACGGCGACGCGTCCCGGCAACCCTAAGGCGCCGGGCAGGCCGGTGGCGACCTTCGCCAGGCAGAGTGCCATCAGGGGGCAGCCCTTCGAGCAGTCGGGCATGTCCGGCCGCTCCTTGGGGCAGCACGGCATCTCGTCCATGGCCATCCCGGCCATGTCGTCCATGGCCTCGTCGGGCATCGCCATGGCGTGGCCCTGAGCGGCCATCGGCGCATGCATGCCCGCGGCGGCCGCGGATGCGGTCACCGGCGCAAGGGCGAGGCTGAGGACCGCAAGGAGCGGAAGCAGCCGCCGAAGGGCGAGCCAGAAGGTCACGGACGGACGATGCCACATCGCGGAGCGGTGAGGAAGGGAGGTGACTACCGGACGCGCCAGAGGGATACGGCGAGCGCGACGTTCGCGAGGGCGAGCACGGTCAAGAGGGCGTAGGTCGCATCGGCGCCCGCCTGCGTCAGCACGACCGCCCCGAGGGAGGGCGCAAGCGCCTGCGCCACCAGCCCCGGACGGGCGAGCCGGCCAACGAGCGGGGCGTAGCGCTCGGGACCGAACAGCGCGAGGGGCACCGTCCCGCGGGCGATGGAATAGATCCCGTTGCCGGCGCCGTAGAGGACCAGCGACAGCCCCACCACGGGCAGACCAGCCGCCAGCATCGCGACCCCGATGGCGACGAGGACCATCGCCGCGGTGAGGGTCCATAGAGGGTGATGCCGGCCCTTCCCGGCCATCTCGACGATGCGCGCCCCCACCTGTGACGGGCCGATCAGCGCGCCGTATGCGACGGCCGAGGTCAGCGCCACGCCACGGGCCTGGAGAAGGGTAATGAGGTGCACCGAGACCATGGCCATTACGGTGCCGCCGAGGGTCAGGACCCCCGCCATGAGGAGGAAGGCACGCCGCTCGCGTGCATCGAGCCGGACGGCCGAGACCGGGCCCTCGGAACGTGCTGGCCCGTGGGCAGGGGGGTGCGGGATGACGAGCAGGACGAGGGGAAGCGTGACCGCCAGGTGCAGCCCGGCATAGGCGAGGCAGGTGCCGCGCCAGCCTACCCGTTCGATCAGGAAGGCCGAGAGCGGCCAGCACACCGTGCTGGCGAAGCCGCCCCACAGGGTCAGGGTCGTGATGGCGGGTCTTGCCTCGGCGCCGTAGAGCCGACCAAGCGTGGCAAAGGCCGGATCGTACAGGCCGGTGCCCATGCCGAGCCCGACGAGGAGCCAGCCCACCAGGTAGGTCGGCAGGTTCGGCGCGAGGCCGAGGACGCCGAGGCCCAAGGCAAGGACCACGGCCGCGAAGGCCAGAACGGGCCTACCGCCGTGCTCCCCGATGAACGCTCCGACCCGTGGCGAGACCAAGCCCGCGACGAGGAGGCCGAGGGACAGCCCTCCGATGACCCAGCCGAGGGGCCATCCCGTATCCTTCGACATCGGCGCGGCCAGAACCGACAGGAGATAAAACGAGGAGCCCCAGGTCAGGATCTGGATCACGCCCAGGGCCGAGATCACGGGCCAGCGGCGCGCCGGGGTCATCGGTTCGCTACCGCGCCCCAAGAACGGGTAGCCACACTGTAAGGGCCGCCAGGGTGACGAGGAGCACCGGCGGCGTGATGACCAGACCCACCCGCATGTACTGGCCCCACGTGATGTGCTGGCCCTTGGTGTCGAGGACGTGGAGCCAGAGCAGGGTCGCCAGGCTCCCGATGGGGGTGAATTTCGGGCCGAGGTCGCAGCCGATGACGTTGGCGTAGATCATGAGCTCGCGCGTCAGGGGTGAGAGATTTGGGGCCTGCTGGATTGAGAGTGCACCCACCAGCACGCTCGGCATGTTGTTCATGACCGAGGACAGGATGGCGGCGGCGAACCCGGTCCCGATGGTGGCGACGAACGGGCCAAAGCCCGAGAGCCATACGAGCCCCTGCGCCAGGTAGCCGGTCAGCCCGGCATTCTTCAGGCCGTAGACCACGAGGTACATGCCGAGGCTGAACAGCACGATCTGCCAGGGGGCGCCGGTCAGGACCTTGCGAATGGGGATGACGCGGCTGCGGTTGGCCAGCGCCAGGAGGATCAGTGCGCCGGCACAGGTGACCACCGAGACCGGCACGCCGAACGGTGCGGTCACAAAGTAGGCGACCAGAAGCAGACCGAGGAGCGGGAAGGCCGCCCGGAAGACCAGCGGGTCCTTGATCGCGTGGCGCGGCGCTTCGAGCTCGGCTACCGGGTACGTGGCCGGAAGGTCGCGCCGGTAGAACAGCCACAGCACCACCAGGGTCGCTGCCAACGAGACCAGGTTCACCGGCACCATCACGGCCGCGTAGCGGCTAAAGGAGATGTCGAAGAAGTTCGCCGAGACGATGTTGACGAGGTTCGAGATCACCAGCGGCAGGCTCGTCGAGTCTGCCACGAACCCGCAGGCAACAATGAAGGCCAGCGCGGCCGCCGGCTTGAAGTTCAGCCGGAGCAGGATGGCGAGCACAATGGGGGTGAGCAGGAGGGCCGCCCCGTCATTGGCGAACACCGCCGCGATGGCTGCACCCAGGAGGATGAGCAGCGGGAAGAGCAGGCGTCCCCGGCCGCCGCCCCAGCGGGCGATGTGGAGCGCCGCCCAATGGAAGAAGCCGGCTTCGTCGAGGAGCAGCGAGATGATGATCAGCGCCACGAAGGTGAAGGTCGCGTCCCAGACGATGTGCCAGACCACCGGGATGTCGCCGGGGCTGATGACCCCGGTGGCCAGCGCCACGGCGGCCCCGATGAGGGCGCTCCACCCGATGCCGAGCCCCTTCGGCTGCCAGATGACGAAGACGAGGGTGACCACGAAGATGGCAAGGGCGAGCATCGGGACCGTTTCTTGTTCTTGTGTACGTGGAGCGGATCAGGCGGTGGCGACGCGGCGCCCGTGCTCGTCGACGACGCGCTCGCCGTCTTCCTTCACGAACTCGCCCTGCTGGGCCGGGAGGAGGTCGAGGACCGCCTCGGAGGGCCGGCACAGGGCAACGCCCTTCGGGCTCACCACCAGGGGGCGGTTCAGCAGGATCGGGTGCTCGGCGATGGCGTCGAGAAGCTGGTCGTCCGTCAGGCTCGGGTCCGAGAGCCCGAGTTCGGCGTAGGGCGTGACCTTCTCGCGGAGCAGAGCGCGGACGGTGACGCCAGCCCTGTCGGCGAGTTGGCGCACCAGGATCCGGTTCGGTGGCGTCTTGAGGTACTCGACCACATGCGGCTCGATGCCGGCGTTGCGGATCAGGGCCAGGGTGTTGCGGGACGTGCCGCAATCCGGGTTGTGGTAGATGACGACGTCCATCACGCGACCTCCGGGCGGGGCGAGGTGGCGCCGGCCCGCTGGCCGATCTCGCGCACCTTGGACGAGAGCGCCACGCCACTAAGGCTGTCGAGCGGCAGAGCGACGAAGGCTCCGATCCGGTTCTTCAGGTAGCGTTGGGCGGTGATGAACGCCGCCTTGCGCTGCATGTCGCTGCCTTCGACGGCTGCAGGGTCCTCGATGCCCCAGTGCGCCGTCACCGGCTGGCCGGGCCAGTAGGGGCAAGCCTCGCCGGCGGCGTTGTCACAGACCGTGAAGACGAAATCCATGACCGGCGCGTCGGGGCCGGCGAACGCGTCCCACGACTTCGAGCGCAGCCCCTCGGTCGGGTACTCCGTCTCGCGCAGAACCTGAACGGCGAGCGGGTTCACGTCCGCCTTCGGCTGGCTGCCGGCGGAAAAGGCCCGGAAACGACCCTGGCCCTCCTTGTTGAGCATGGCCTCCGCCAGGATCGAGCGAGCGGAGTTACCGGTGCAGAGGAACAGGACGTTGTAGACGCGGTCAGGCATGAGCGGTGTCTCCGGTGGGCAGGCAGCAGGCGGCGAGCGCGGCGACGGCGGGGGCGCAGACCTCGGGTCGCCCTTGGCAGCAATCGCGCATCAGAAATTGGATGAGCTCGGACAGGTCCGGGTAGGCGGCGCTGTAGATGATCGAGCGTCCCTCGCGCCGCGAGGTGACCAGCCCGGCATGGCTGAGCTCCTTCAGGTGAAATGACAGGTTGGTGCCCGAGACGCCGACCGCCTCGGCCAGCATGCCGGCCGCCATGCCTTCAGGGCCGGCGGTGACGAGCTGGCGCACGATGCGTAGGCGATGCTCCTGCCCAAGGGCCGCGAAGGCGGCGACGGCTTGCCGTTCGTCCATCATGATGTCAATATCTCAACCATCGTTGAAACGTAAAGGAACGAAGCGTCTTGGACAAGCCCCAACAGCCTTTCGCCGATGGATTGCCCAACCTCAGCGAGGAGCACTTCGTGGTCCCGGCGGCGACCGACCTTCAGGTGCAGGCACCGTTCACCCACGCCCCACGCTTCCTGATCCTGTACGGCTCGCTCCGGGAGCGTTCCTTCAGCCGCTTCCTGGCCTACGAGGCCGCGCGTCTCCTGGAGGCGATGGGAGGCGAGGTGCGGATCTACGACGCGCACGGCCTGCCGCTGCCCGACGACGCCACGGCCGATCACCCCAAGGTCGAGGAACTCCGGAACCTCTCGATCTGGTCCGAGGGCCACGTCTGGGTCAGCCCCGAGCGCCACGGCGCCATGACCGGGGTGATCAAGAGCCAGATCGACTGGCTCCCCCTGTCGGAAGGGTCGGTGCGCCCGACGCAGGGCCGGACCCTGGCCGTGATGCAGGTCTCGGGCGGCTCGCAGTCCTTCAACGCGGTCAACGGCCTGCGTGTGCTCGGGCGCTGGATGCGGATGATCACCATCCCGAACCAGTCTTCGGTCCCGATGGCCTATAAGGAATTTGACGAGGCCGGCCGGATGAGGCCTGGGCCGCTCTACGATCGGGTGGTCGACGTCTGCGAGGAATTGGTCAGGTTCACGCTCCTGACCCGCGAGCGCTCCTCCTATCTCGTTGACCGCTACTCCGAACGGAAAGAGCGAGAGCCTGAGCGCCTCAAGGCCGTCGCCGTCGACATCGGGTTCGTCAAGCGCTGAACCACTGCCCGTGGGGTGTTGGATCAAAGCCGAGTGGCCGCGAGTTGCGTTAGACAGCCCTTCGACGTCACAGCGATATTCGGTTCAGGATGGCATCCGAAGGCAAGATCGGCGGATGATCTCGCTGCCTCCGGCCGTCACATCCCCGGTTGGGGTGTGTCGTCCTCATCATCGGTCAGGTCGAGATCGACGGCCAGCCTGAGACGCGGCTCCATTCTGTCGGGCAGCACTCGGAGGATGACGACCTCAGCGTGCCCATGCCCGTCCCCCTGCACCCGATAGTACAGGACATGGGACGGCCCTCCCTTCCGTCCGGTCGCGAGTGCAACGTGGAGGGAACGCGTTTCGGGACCGAGGTTGGGCCTGGCTTTCGACGAAGGTGTATCTGATGCGTCGGCGACCATGCCAATCGCCCGGTCTATGTAGCCCACGTTAGCTTCGAGTTGGCGGGTACCGAACTCCTGGTGGGTTTCGACGAGTATGCGTTCGATATCGCTTTTCGCGGCGCTCCAGGGGTCAGAGTCGAGGGTGGCGGTCCCTGATTTTCATCGTGTGAGCGCTTCTTGAGGCGGCGGTGATCGCATCGCGGGCCCAAATCCCGCAAGCTCGGAGCGGGAGAGATCCACAGCGCAGGATGAGCGCAGGACGACTGGAACAAAACGTGTTCAGACGACATTATTCCTGAACTTGGCCGCCGCCTGGGGGGCTCATTGCGCACGAAATCCGGGCCAGGGGCCAGGAAGGCTACACCACCCAAGACGAAAGGGGCGGCGGTCGCGTGCGCCTCCAGTCCGCCAAAGCCGAGCGCACCAAAGGCGAAGACGAAGAAGCCAACGGTTCGGATCTTCGTGTCCTACAGCCACGCGAACTCAGCACAGCAGGCAAAGCTGCAGGTCCACCTGGCGCAACTGAAGCGCGACGAGGTCGAGACCTGGTTCGATGGCGACATGGAAGCCGGTGACGCACTGAACAGCAAGATCTCCCGTAAGCTTCGGGAGGCCCACGTCTTCGTGGCGTTGATGAGCCCCGAGTACATCCACAGCCACTGGTGCCAACTGGAGTACCGCCGTGCGATGGGCCGCCGGGCCAGGGGCGCAATGCGTGTGGTGGTCGTCGTGCTCCGCCATTGCGACTGGAAGGATACCGGCGCTTCGGCGCTAAAGGTGTTGCCGCGAGACGGCCGGGTGGTGAGCAACTGGCGAACCGCGGACGAGGCTTTTCACGACGTGACCCAGGGCATCCGCGGGGCGGTCAGGACGGTGCGCGCCTCGCTGGCCGAGGATGCCAAAGCGAGGCCTGCCAGGGCGGCCAGGAGCAAGGCATCCACAGGGAACGCCAAGACCGCCGGCGCTCGACGGATGAAGGGGGCCACGGGCCCGAAGCGGACCAAGGACGGTCCGCCGACGCGAAGTCGGGTTTCCGGTTGAACCATATAATTCGGGGGGCGGCCCGTGGGGTCGGAATGGGCATGCCGAAGAACATTGTCGTCTTTTCGGACGGGACCGGCCAGGAGGGCGGGCTGCGCGAGGAGCAGCGCCTCAGCAACGTCTACAAACTCTATCGCGTCTGCCGGGTTGGCCCGGACAGCGGCATCGACCCGAAGGATCAGGTGGCGTTCTACGACCCCGGGTTGGGGACCGACGGCTCAGCCACCGGGTTGCTGAGCGCCTACCGAAGGCTGCAGAAGCTCCTGTCCTCGGTGACGGGCCTCGGCATCACGAAGAACATCGCCGACTGCTACGCCTTCATCATCGACCACTACGAGCCGGGCGACCGTATCTTCCTCGTGGGCTTCAGCCGAGGAGCCTACACGGCCCGTTGCGTGGCAAACGTGCTCTTCCTGTGTGGCGTCCCGACGATTGCGCCCGGGGGCGAGTGCAAGGCCCCAAGCCTTTGGGCGGCGGTTGGCCAATGGATGAAGGAGAAGCTTCCAGGCCGGAAGCACGCGCTCCCGCCGCCGGCCGAGGCACTACCCCCCGGCAGTTACCTTCCACGGTTTCGGAAGACGACCCGCGACATCGCCAACGAGGCGGTGATGGGAGTCTACGAGTATGGCGCCGGGTCCCCTCGGGGCGACTACGACCGGGAGCGCCAGGAGCTGGCGCGTCGGTTCCGGCACCGATACGGGTCAGGCGACGACCTGAGGTCGAACGTGGCTCCTCATTTCGTAGGCGTGTTCGACACCGTCGCATCCCTCGGATCGGTCGGCGTACGGCGTTGGGGCCTCGCGGCAGGGCTGTTCGCGCTGGCCGCCGTGCTCGCCGCCGGGCCGTCGGTCGTGCTCGACCTTGCATTCCATACGGGGTTCTGGAAGCCGTTCGCGGTCGTCGCGATCCTCGGCGCGGCTTTCGTCCTGTGGCGCTGGCTTCCTACCACCATCAAGTTCATCGTGAACTCCCCCGTCAACGGCAAGACGCGCTTCAACCTCGCGCAATGGCGGTCCGGGAACTACGACAGGTTCCTCAGCGGCCACGTCGGCTACGGTCGGCACGCCCTGGCAATCGACGAGACCCGCGCCGACTTCCCCCGTGTCGAATGGGCGAAGAAGGACGCCATTCGCCAAAGGGTCGGCGACGAGCCCGATCCGCTGATCCAGATGTGGTTCGCAGGCAACCATTCCGACGTGGGCGGGAGTTATCCCGAGGTCGAAAGCCGGCTCTCCGACATCGCGCTGGACTGGATGGTCGAGGAGGCCACGACCATTCCGTATCCGCTCCTGGTCGACGGGATGGAACCGGGCAAGACGGGTACCGGGCGATTGCACCTGCACCCGGCCTTCGACGGCATGCAGCACTGCGAGGTCGCCGGGATGCGCGACACCATCGCGGGCATCGTCCCCGGCTGGCTCCTGCCATTGGCCGGCAGGCTGGGCTGGGCGGTGAAGCCACGCTACGTGCCGCCCGGGGCGCCTGTCCATGAGACCGTCTACCGGCGCTTCCGGTTGGCCGAGGTGACGCAATGCACCGGCAGGGGCCCCTACCGACCGGAGGCGCTGGCCACCCACGGGGATTTCAACGACGGATCTCCGGCCGCCCCTGCACCCGCGCAGGCTTCGGCTCCGGGCACGCCCTAACCATCATCCTTTCACATGCAGGCCTCCGCCGAGGCCGACCGGACAACGAGGTCTCGGATGAAGCTCGACAGTTTCAGGGTCACGAATTTTCGCAGCGTCGAGGATTCCGGCGAGATCACCCTCGGCGACATGGCCTGCCTCGTCGGCAAGAACGAGGCAGGCAAGACGGCACTGCTTCACGCGCTCGCCGGCCTGAAACCTCATGCGTCGACGCCTATCACGTTCGACCGTGAGCGGGACTACCCGCGGCGTTACCTGAACGAATACGAGAGGCGTCACGCGGACGACGACGCCATGGTCATCGCGACCCGGTGGACCTTGTCCGACGCCGAGATGAACGACCTCGCCGCATCTTTCGGGCCCGGCTGCCTCGCGTCGTCCCAGGTGACCCTCAGCCGGCGCTACGGTGGCGGGATCGGAGTGACCGTGCACCTCGACGAGGCCGCCTGCATGGCCTTCCTCACCGACAGGCATGGGCTAACCGAGGATGAGCGACGCGCCTTTGCGGCCTCCGGTTCGGCGGCAGCGGTCCGGAAGGCCCTGGAGGGCCTGGAGGAAATATCCGCAGCCCAACAGGCGCTACTGGATGCCCTGGAAGCCTTGCCAGGCAAATCGGTGCTCAACGCTATTGCGAGCCACGTTCGCTCGGCCTGCCCAAGCTTCATGTACTTCTCGCACTACGACCGCATGGCCGGCCAGATCCGCGTCGACGACATCGAGAGGGACGAGGATGGCGGCGTCCATCGATTTGGTCGCCGCCCGCATAGGTCGAGCGAGCCTCTCGAAGTCCCCGAGCTGGTTTTCCTCGATTTCCTGGAGTTCGCCGGGACCTCGGTCGAGGAGATCCGCGAGTCGAAGACCTACGAGTCGCTGAACGCGAAATGCGAATCCGCGTCGAACGCGATCACCGACCAACTGCGGGAATACTGGACCCAGAACCCGTTCCTGGAGATCGAGGTCAGGGTCACAAAGGCGGAGCCGAACGACCCCGCGCCGTTTGACGAGGGCGTGATCGCGCGCGCCCGCGTCAAAAACATCCTGCATCGCGTCTCGGTCCCCTTCTCGGAGCGGAGCGCCGGTTTCATCTGGTTCTTCTCGTTCCTGGTGAAGTTCGCCCAGGTCAGCAAGCAGGGCGGCAGCCTGGTGCTCCTGCTCGACGAGCCAGGGCTGACCCTTCACGGAAAGGCCCAGGCCGACCTGTTGAGGTACTTCGGCGACAAGCTGGTGCCCCACCACCAGGTGGTGTTCTCGACCCATTCGCCGTTCATGGTTCCACCCGACGACCTGACGCTCTCGCGCATCGTCGAGGACCAGATCGAACAGCGGCCGAACGGCTTCCCGACGACGAAGGGCACCAAGGTGCGCGATGACGTCCTGGCGACCGATCCGGACACGCTGTTCCCGCTCCAGGCGGCGCTGGGCTACGACGTGACCCAGGCCCTGTTTATCGGCAAGCACACCTTGCTGGTCGAGGGGCCCGGCGACCTCGTCTTCCTCAATGCGCTCTCGGCCCAGTTGAAGCGCCGCAAGCGTATCGCGCTCGATCCGCGCTGGACGATCTGCCCGGCCGGCGGCCTCGACAAGATCCAGTCGTTCGTCTCGCTGTTCAAGGGCGCGAAGCTGCACATCGCGGTGATGTCCGACAGGGCTCAGGGCGACAAGCGCAAGCTGGAGCAACTCCGGGCCGCAGGTGCGATCCCCGAGAACCGCATCATGAACTACCCCGACGTGCTCGGCCTGCCAGAGGGGGATGTCGAGGACATCTTCGACCCGGAAGTCTACCTCGCCATTGTCAACGGAGCCTACGGCCTGAAGGGCCGCGGTGTGCTGACGACCGCCAAGCTCGACAAGGAGGCGGGGGGTATTGTGCGACTGGTCAAGCGGGTGGAGGCGGCCTTCAAGCTGCTGCCTCCCGACACGCCAGAGTTCGATCACTTCACGCCGGCGGACTGGCTTATTCGCAATCCCGCCGTTCTGGACGAAAAGACCCCCGCCATCGAGGCCACCCTGGACAATGCGGAGAAGGTGATCCGGGCGATCAACGGCGCCCTGCCTACGTAGTCCACCCCTACCGTCCGTGGCATCCCTTCGCGGACGGCGGGTGCATGAACCGCCTCTATCGCGGGAGACGGGTTTTCCCCACTCCACCATCGGCGGGACCTCATCGAATTGTGGCTTCGCACCCAAGCGTAGCCGCTATACGGAACCGGCCAAACGTGTTCTGCTTTTGTTCCTGGACTCTTGGAGGAGCACCATGCAGATCACTGGCATAAACATCGGCTTTTCCATGCCGGTGTCCCTTCTCGCCAAGCCTGTCCAGGCCGGCTTCCCGAGTCCGGCCGACGACTTCATCGAGGAAGAGATCGACCTCCAGCGCCTACTGATCGTCAACCGCCCGGCCACCTTCCTGGTCCGGGTCGCCGGCGACAGCATGATCCTAGCCCGCCTGTTCGACGGCGACCTCGCCGTCGTCGACCGCTCGCTCACCCCGCGCAACGGCGACATCGTCGTTGTCGACATCGACGGCGAGCGATCCTTCAAGGTCTGGAAGCGCCAAGGGCCGCGCATCTCGCTGCACTTCGCCAACCCTCGCTTCCCCGAGTTCCAACTCTCCCCCGACGCTGTCATTGAGGTCTGGGGCGTCGTCTCCGGGTCCGTCTGTGCGAAGCGCCGCTGCGAATGAGCGCCCGGGCCTACGCGCTCTCCGACGGCAACTCGTTCTACTGCTCGTGCGAGCGGGTCTTCGATGCTCGGCTGGCGAAGGTGCCGGTGATCGTGCTGTCCAACAACGATGGCTGCGCGATTGCCCGGACCAACGAGGCCAAGGCGCTCGGCATCCGGATGGGCGAGCCCTGGTTCAAGATCCGGGACATGTGCCGGCAGCAGGGTGTCCAAGTCTACTCCTCGAACTACGCCCTTTATGGAGACATGTCGGCCCGGGTGAACGCGGTCTACCGGGACTTCTCGCCCCGCATCGAGATTTACTCCATCGACGAGAGTTTTCTCGACATCTCCGACGTGCGCAACCAGGACCGGGCGTCCTTATGCAGGGACATGCGGGCGACCGTACGGGCCTGGACGGGCATCCCCACCTGCGTCGGCATCGGGTCGACCAAGACGTTGGCCAAGCTCGCCAACCACATCGCCAAGAAGGTACCCGAGCTCGAAGGGGTCTGCGACCTGACCGACCCGGAGCAGTACGACCACTGGATCATCCGCATCCCGGTGGGCGACATCTGGGGTGTGGGGCCGGCAAACGCCCGGCGCCTGGAAGCCCTGGGATGCGACAGCGCCGCCGATGTCCGCGACTTCGACCCACGCGTCGCCCGCAAGGCCATGACAGTCGTGGGCGAGCGCCTCGTCCACGAGCTGCGGGGTATGGCCTGCCTAGACCTGGAGACGGTAGCCGCCACCCGTAAGGGATGCGCCGTCACCCGGTCGTTCTCCGAGCGCGTCGAGGATCGCGCCACCATGGAGCAGGCCGTCGCCACCCATGCCTCCAGACTCGGCGAGAAGCTCCGCCGCGAGGGGTTGGCGACCAACCACGTGACGGTCTTCTTCCACACCTCGGAGCATGACCGCGACCGGCCTCAACGCTCGGTCTCGACCGTCGTGACGCTCCCCGAGGCGACCAGCGACACTCTCGCCCTGGTGAAGGCCGCCACCCACGGCGTCCGGAAGACCAGGCGGGACGGGTTCCGCTATTCCAAGGCCGGGGTGGTCACCACCGACCTGATGCCGCTGGCCGCATCGCAGCGTGCGATGCCGGGCTTGGGCCAACTCGACCGCGAGATGGGAGCCGCCCTGATGGAGGCGCTCGACGCCTGCAATCGCCGCTTCGGACGAGGCGCCGTCGTCCCGGGCGCCGCCGGGTTCGCCCCGAACCGCGAATGGTCGACCAAGTTCAAGATGCGGTCGCCCCGTTACACGACCCGCCTCGACGAGATTCCGATAGTCGCCGCGGCCTGACAAGCTTCTCACGCCCCTTGCGTTCGGGGACCGGCCAGGCGATCACGCGGAAGCTTCAAGGATAGTAACGATGAAACGCATGGCGCCGCCCCCGACCGACTAATCCCGGAGAGCGATGCCGCGCGCGAAGCCTCCGCAATTGCGAGAGGCTAAAATGCCAAAGGTACATTTTACGGCCGACAGCCACGTTGGCCATCAAGCTCTCATCCTCAGCCCGAGGATGCAGACCCAGCGACCGTTCGCTTCGCTTCACGAGCACGACGAGACCCTGGTCGAACGTTGGAACGCCGTCGTCCACCCGGATGACACGGTCTGGCACCTGGGCGACTTCGCATACCGGTGCACCGAGACTTATGCGCTCGCGATTTTCCTACGCCTTAACGGTCGCAAGCTCCTGATCCGTGGCAACCACGAGCGGATCGGTGAACGCCTCCCCTGGGCCGAGCCCGTCCGGGACGTGGCGATGATCGCCCTGCCGGACCCGGCGGGCGTGATGCGCTCCATATGGCTGAGCCATTACCCTCATGTGAGCTACCCTCGCTCCCACCGGGGTGGCCTTCACCTGCATGGGCATTCCCATGGTTCGGTCCCGGGCACGGCGACGCGTGCCGATGTCGGCGTGGATTGCTGGGACTGGGCCCCGGTGACGTTGGACCGGATCCTGGCGCGCTTGGCGACGAACGGAGCGGGGTCATGACTGCCCCTGGCCTTCGCCTATGGGTGTTCTCGGACCTGCATCAGGACTGGAAGGAGAATGCTTGGGACCCTGCCGCGCATGCGCCGGCGGGTGGTTTCGACGTGGCCGTCGTGGCCGGTGACGTGCACATGCCCCTGGTTCGGGCGCTGGACTGGCTCGGCGACCACTTGTCCGGCGTGCCGGTGGTCTACGTGCCAGGCAATCACGATTTTTGGTGGGACCGGGGTGAGGAACGCTACACGATTCACGACCAGTTGACCCGGGGGCGTGAGCGGGCGGACGCGCTCGGCATCCATCTCCTGCTCGACGACGCGGTCATCATCGACGGCGTTCGGTTCGCCGGCGGTACCCTATGGACGGACTTCCGCCTGGGGTCGTTCAACCTGAACCACGGTATCCGGACCGCCCAGGGGCGTGGTGGGATGGTCGATTACCGCCGGATCCGCACGGGTCCGAGGTCGCGCAATCGCATCAAGCCCGAGGAGGTGCTTGCGATGCACCGGGTCACCCGTGGCTTTATCGAGAACACCCTGGCCGTCAGCCACCCCGGTCCCACGGTGGTGGTGACCCATCACGCCCCGCACCCGGCGAGCCTTCCACGGAGCGACGCGGACCTACGGTGGTGCGATGCTTCCGACCTGACTGACGTCATCCTGGACCAAGGACCGGACGTCTGGGTCCACGGTCATGTCCATTATGCCTCCGATTACCGGGTGGGCCGGACGCGGGTGGTCTGCAACGCAAGGGGGCATTCAGATGAGCGAACCAGGTTCAGACATGGGCTCGTTGTTGAGGTCGCCCATTACATTCCTTGACCAGCCCCCTCGACGGATCCCAGGACAGGCCACAGTAGCCTCTCAGTCGGCTCGGTCCAAAATAACGGTCAGGTCACGGCATTCCGGACCTAAAAAATTCCCGAACGGGATACGGGCCTTGCGTTAACCGGGAGGCGCGGGGGGGGCTGTATCAAGGTGACCCAAACGGCCTGTCGACCCGGGGGCGCCCAGGCATTTTGCCGCCAGCGACCCTCGGAATAGGTAATTTGCCGTCCGCCCAGGCGTTTTGCCGCCCGCCCGCCTCCCGACAGGCGTTTTGCCACCACCGCCCCGGCCGGGCCGTTAACGCTTGGGCTACATAAGGTCCACGTTCGCGCATCCCTCCGGGTCCTGGCACCGGCCGAGGCGGACCAGCCCAGTCGAGTAGCAGTACGCCCATCCCGCCGCCGCATCGAAAGCCTGGACGGTCGACGTCGTTAGGCCCGTCCCGTCGGGGAACTTGTCATGCCCGTAGACCGTCCCGGTGAGCACGGTGCCATCCGCGGACCGGTTGTCGGGCTGTATGATCCAGTCGTGAAACAGGGGACGGTCGCCGAGCTCAGTCAGGTCGAAGCGGCTGCCTGGGTACCGGTTTCGCTGTGCCATGCCCTGCCGTCCTCGTCGAAGAAAATTGAGGCGGCTGCCACGACGGGCCGACCGCATTCGTCAGTGAAATGACCGGCAAGGAACGGCCGGTAATAGAATCTGACGGCCCTCGCGGGGACGCCTGCATGCGGGACGAGGGTGCCCTTGATCCACGCGTGAACCTCGCGATTGCCGGTGGGGATAACCCGGGCCCGCGACCCTGGCCGGACGACCATCACGGCGTCGGCCAGGGTTACGGTTTGGGCGTGGGCGACGACGCGGCCGCGTTCACGGACGGACCAGCAGCCGCGGGTCAGATTCCGGTAGACGTCTGTCATCGCGCTTCAAGGCGATCCTCAGGGATCGGGATGAGGCGGCCGCATGCCACGACGGCCGCGTTGGCGGCGGCGAGGCCCTCAGACAAGGTGACCTGGCGTGTCGCGACACAGCGGGCCATATGTCCGACGTACTCATCAAGCACGACCCCGACGCGGTGATCGACCGTGCCGGCGAGGCGATGGGCTCGGATGGACGAGCGGAGGTAGTCCCAGACGGGGGCGTGCGTGGTCATCGTCACCCTCTTCAATGCCGGGCCGCGAGGGTCTCGCGACCGGCGAGGACGGTGTCGACGAGACGCTGGAGACGTCGGACGCTACCCCCACTCCAGTGCTCCGCGATGAGCCCGAGCTCGTCGCCGTCGAGGTCCGGGAGCCACGACGCATCCGTCCCCCTCTCGCGCCGGGCGTCCCCCACGATCCCCCGTGCGAGGGCAGGTAGGTCGGCAAGCGTGGGCTCGGGCATCTGGAAAACTCGGAAGCGGTCCAGCAGGGGCCGGGGCATGCCCCTAGTCCCGTTAGCCGTCGCCAGGAACGTGATGCCCGAGAGATCGGTCGCGCACTCCAGGTAGGGGTCCCTGTAGTCCTCGGCATGATCCAGCATGGGCAGGAGCCCGTCGAGGAGATTGCCGTTCGTCATGCTGGTGCCGGCCTTCTCGATCTCGTCGAGGACCACCGCCACCGTCGCGAGGCTCTCTTGCCGGATCGTCTGAAGCGGCACCGAGGCCCTGCCGGATGACCACTGCCGGGAGGTCCCGATGAACGAGGCGTCCGCCACACCCGAGCACGAGTAGACCGTGCTTGGGAGGCCCAGCGCGGTGGCCAGGCTGGTGGCCAGTCGCGTCTTGCCGGAGCCCGGGGGCCCGACGAGCAGGATGGGTGGAAGCCGGGCGAATGACCTACCGACGAGTTGGTTCAGGATGCGCTCGATGAGCGATGCCGCGTGCGGGTACTGATCGACGAGATCCCGACGCGCGGCCGCGAGATCGGGCACCGGCCGGCGCGGGAGAGTCACCCCCGCGATAGGCGCCCACTCCGCGCGGGGCGTGGTCCCGCCGCTGCTACGTGCGCCGTCCTTCGCGGACCCCGGCAGGTGCTCGACGCTGCGCACGACGAGGAGCCCGGCGCCCGCTGCCTCCGGCAGATCGTCCTCGTCTTGATCGCGGGGATCGAAGCCGGTGTCGTCCCGGACGGGGCCGCGCTTGACGTTGTTGGGCCACTCTACCTTCACGACCGACCGGGCAATGATCTGTAAGGCGGTCAAACCGTCCCCCTGGCGGCGGGCCGACCGGGGCTCGCGCCTGGGTGCCCACTGCTCTCCATCGCAGTACGCGGCGATGCTCATCATCTCGGCATGCGTTCGGAGGAGATTTCCCAGTCGTAGGTCGGTATGCCCGCCCGCCATGGCGATCTGCCAGACCCTGACGGCACACCGCAGGGCACAGACGTGGTCGCCCAAAAAAGCTTGGTAATAGACGCACCTCGTCGACCAATCGGCATACGTGTCGCGGTCGTTCTGCCCCAGCTTGAGGTCCTCCGAGGCATCGTCGCACACGCTCTCAGCATGCGAGAGCGACGAGAGCGACACGCGGCACGACGACAGCTTCTCAAGCGCGGCACGCACGGGGGGGGGCAGGTCCGGCAGGTCGAGCAGGATGCCGGTCGACCAGTGGATCGTATCCGCGAGCGGGTCGCAGTCGAGGAAATCCAGGCCCTGATCGAGCCAGTCTACGGACGGGGGATGATTGGGTGCGAACGGATCGCTGGCAGGCGCACGGGGGCGCGCACCCCGAGGGGGGGTCTTCGTCATGGCCGGGTTTCTCCAGACGCCCTGTCAGAGACAGGGCTTCAGGGTGCCAGCCATACACACGAATCGTTAACGGAGCGTTGCCTTGAGCGCGGCCGTCCGGGCCCGGGCCGCGGCCGTCTCCCCCTGCATCGTGGCGACCATCCCGAGCGCACGGTCGAGGATCTCCTCACAGCGCTGCCCGAGGGCCTCGCGACCCTGGGCGGAGAGCGGCCCTGGGCCGGTCTCGCCCATTCCATGGGAGATGACGTGCTCGTCCCAAAGGTACGCGACTGCTTGGAGCATATACCCGGTGGCCCTCGGGTGTGCGGTTGCGGCCGCCCGGCCGAGCATGTCCAGGAGGGGCGCCGGGAGACCATGGGAGATGAGGCGGCCGCGTGCCAGGGAGCGCACGTTTAGGCCCGAGGCCAGGCTCAGGGGCCCCACGAAATCAGGTCCGAAGACCCTTTTGGCCACTCGCTCGATCTCGGCGTGGAGGGCCTCCGAGATCTCCGCATGATCCACCGGCTGGCCATCGATCAGGGCCTGCCGGCCATCGTAGGACAGCAAAGGCCCCGCCGGGGGGGCGGCCCCCGCGAGGTTGGAGAGCGGCGAGCCCGAGACGTACCCGACGGCGTGCCCAACGGCGGGGGTCCCAGCCGGGACGGGGTAGAGCGTTATGCGCACGGGAGAAGGTCCTGGGTGGGGCCGGCCAGGTAGATCACGTCAACGCAGAACCGGCCGGGATGGTCATTCGCGACGGGCCACATGCCAAGGCGCTGCCCCCATGTGTACCCCCTGATGATGATGGTGGTGCCCCTCATGACGCCACCCGCTTCAGGCAACGCGGGCAGGTCGCAGGGACGCCTTCGACGTCGCCCCATCCGACGGAACGCCGGCCCGGCGTGGCACCGCACAGCGCGCTCCCGGCCCCGCCCATCGGGCCGCAGCCGTCCTCGGAGACGATATGGTACAGGCGGCCGCGGTCGCGCTCACCGCCGTTGCTCAGGCGTCCGAGCATCTGTGCCGAGCGCCACGCGGAGCCGTCGGGGAGGACATACCGGGGGGCGGCCGTGAGGAATGCCTGGCGCTCCTCGGCCTGGCGGACCTGCCTGGCTTTCTCCTCAGCCTGGTACTGGGCAGCGGCCGCAGCCCGTTCCTCCGGCGAGGGGCCGGGGCCGGCGCGCACCATCGCCACCATTCGGTCGATAATCAACATGTGGGGTTCCCTGCTGTACCGGGCAGCTTGTGGGCAAGCCGCTTCTGGTATTGTCCTATCTATACTGACAATCATTACTCTTCAAGGGTAGCGCGTCGTCAACGGCTAGTAGTGTCGGTGAGCGTCATGAGTCTGCGGATCATCCTGTCCTGGGCCGCGCCACGGCCGTCGCACCAGCCGTCGAAGGTAGACCGTGAGACCTGCAGGGCGTCGGCCGCGGCGTCGCGCCCGCCGCGTGTCTTGGCCCATGCCTTTAGACACTCCGACAGGGGGCGGGCGTCCTTTTCCCAGTCCGGTGCGGCCTTGGGCTTGGACGCCGGCGCGGGGGAGTACACTGCGCTTTTCGCATCGTATGCGTTAGCCCAAGGGTCAAGCCGGGGGTCGTCGGGACCGATGCGGCCCGCCCCGAGAGGCTTGTCGAACCGCGAGAACCACGTCGCGGCGTTCCCGTCGCCGGTCGCATCCCGGGGAGGCTTGAACACCGCGGCGACCGGTTGCCCGATGAGGTCCTCGCGCCCGAGCAGGAGGCGATAGGCGTCAATGGCTGCGTCGGGCGAGCCGTAGCTCGCCCTCTCCAGAAGCTCGCCGCCATCGTGTGCGCGTAGTCGGACCATCCAGGTCATGAGCGGATACTCTCCAGGATGTCTTTGACCATGTCGTTGGCGTTGCAGCGCTTGTTGCCGCTGTTGCAGAACCCGCCGTACGCCCAGAAGGCCTCGCCGGCATCCGTCTCGGTGTACGTGCCGTGTCCGGTTCCCTTGCGCAGGATGAAGAGTTTGATTGGACCCTTGCGGTCGTCAGACCACATGCCGCTCGTCTCCATCTTGATGTAGTCGCGGACCTGCGCGCCGTCGGGCGAGGTCCAGCGCTCGACGGAGACGATGGTGTAGAGGGCCTCACCACCCGCAAGCGCAAGGGAGGCGGTCTTGCCGACGAGGGCCTTGGCGAGGCCCTCGGTGGTGGTGAGGTCGGCCGGCGCGACGGCCTGGGCCTGCTGCTGCTGGACGGGCTGGGCGACCATGCGGGCCTCGGCCCAAGCCTGCCGGAACGCGGCGCCGAGCGCGGCACGGACGGCGGTGCCGGCGGAGGCCGCGGCTTCGCGGGCGATCCGCCAAGCATTCCTCAGGAGGGCGGAACGGTCGATTTTGGTGGTGGTCATCGGGTGGCTCCATCATCGGCCCGGATCGCCCCGGGAGGCCTCGGCTTGCGCCGGTGATCTAAATGTACCGCAATTTGCGGTAGTCGCAAGGCCTCCACGAGAGAATTCTTTACGCCCGATGAGGCCGTGTCGCGCGTCGTAA
Organism: Methylobacterium bullatum; assembly: GCA_902712845.1. NCBI lineage: Bacteria > Pseudomonadati > Pseudomonadota > Alphaproteobacteria > Hyphomicrobiales > Methylobacteriaceae > Methylobacterium > Methylobacterium bullatum. Next base: position 3,003,423 of record LR743504.1, on the reverse strand, counting down.
ACCGCGATGGCGTTCTCGATGGGCCATCCGGACGGCCCGTCCGGTTTCCCTCTAGGCGAATCTGCGGGAGCTGCTTCGATCGTCTCTGAAGCGATCTCGCGAACGCGAGACAGGGACCCGGACCAGCATGCCCACAGAGATCGAGATCCGAGAGTTTGCCCGGCTGTATGCCGGCATGACACCCGAGCAAGTGGCGGCCCATGAAACGTGGGTCGCCAAGTACCGGCTGGAGATGGCCGAGGAGATTGCGCAGCGAGCGGTCGCGGCACAGGAGCGCCGTGACGCCCTCCGGGCAATGAGCGATGCCGACGTCGTCGAGCAGACCGTCAACGCTTACAGCGACGCCGACTTCGACCCGGCGCCCGCCCTGCAGGTCCTGCAGTATGCCGGGTTCATCCGCCGGCGAGATCTCCACGAGGCCGTCTCGCGTGTGAAGACCGTCATCAAGGAGTTCGATCTCGCGACCGCAGGGCATCATCTCTACGGCGTCCCCGGGATCCGCCATGACCTGTATCGGGTCCTCGATTTCCTGACCGGCGAGGACCACTCGGGCTGCACCCCGAACCCCGCTCCATTTCGGGGGGCCCAGTCATGAGGCGGTCCACAATCGACGAGATCGCCCTCGGGGCTGCTCGTGGGGTCGAGCGGATCATCGCAGAGGAGCACCCCGGCGGGGCCCCCCAGCGGCAGGCCAAGGTGCAGGTCATGTTCGCGGACTGGATCAGGCACGCCGTCCTCCGCGAGGTCAGGAATGACCGGCGCCGTGTTTCGAGGAGGTCCTCATGATCAGGACCTCCTCGCCTCGCGACGGGTTCGACCTCTGGTTCCTGTTCATCGGCATCGCCATCGCCGCGGCCGTCCTGCTCACGATCCTGCAGGCCCTCTCGCAGGCAGCGGATCCCGCGTGGTCCAACCAAGGCGGCGTCCGGGTCTGGACGGACCCGGCGACCGGGTGCCGGTACACCCAAGCCGAGACTGGCATGCAGCCGCTCGTGGGACCGGACGGGCGCCCCGATTGCCTGAGGAGGCCGCAGTGAACGGTCGGGGCATGCAGAGCTACCGGGTCAAGGCAACCGACTGGCGCCGCATGCCCGGACAGGGGACCGTCGTCCTGATCAGGGCACCTTTCGACCGCCACGCCGTCGGCGACGTCATCACGATCTATACCGAGGGCGTTGGGGAAGATGCCGGTCGGGAGACCGCCGGGCACTGGAAGGTCACGGGCAAGGAGGGATCGGTCGGGTTCGCCATGAGCGCCCTGATAGTCCGGCTGGCGAAGCTTGAGGAGGTCCACTCGCCCGAGCCGGACCCGACGACCATGTCCGAGGCCGACCGTCTGAAGGAGGCGGCGCGCCAGATCTACGCCATCACCGGCCACCTGGCCGGGTGCATCGGTCTGGAACGGAACGGCGTCAACGAACTCCGGGACAAACTCTACCGCCTCAAGGCCACCATCGTCGGTATCGAGTTCGAACCTGATTGCGAACATCGCTGGGACTGGCCGGACGGCACCACTCGGCACGGGCGGCCGCCGGAAGGAGACAGGGCATGATCGAGCGCATGATGAACCCGACCATCACCCTCACCCGCAAGCACTTCGCGACCGAGGAGGACTGGCAGCGCGCCATCCGCGAGGGAGGCACCTTCACGCTCGCCGGCGGCATCAGGGTTCACCTCACCCTGGGCGAGGAGATGGACCTCGATGACGACTGGGGCGTGAACCTTGGCGAGCCAGTCGCGAAAGTTTCCATCTCTGGCAGCCATGACGTGGAGGTGACCACCTACACCGAGGAGGTCACCTTCCATCCCGATGGCAGCTATTCGCGGAGGCTGGGATGACCGAGTCTGACGAAGTCATGCAGCAGACCTGGTGCTGCCTCACGTGCTCCGCGAAGTTCCGGTGGGGGGAGGTCCGGATGGCGGCGGGCGGCCTGCACTGCCCGCGATGCGATGCCGTCTCGCTCCACCCGGCCGGGGGCGAGGTCCGGGTGCTCGATGGGTACGACGGCGAGATCGGGACCCTGAACTGATGGCCCGCCCCGAACGTGTAAAACGATTCCCAAATCGCGTTTGTGGAATCGTTTTACACGTTCGGGGCGGCCCAAAGCGAAAGGGCCCGGGTTCTTCGATCAAGGCAGGAGCGCTGCACGAGCCTCGGCCACCAGGGCGTTCCACCGCTCGACCTCCGGGCGGACCGGATCACCGGCGCTACGGGGCGTCCATCCCACGCGGCCGCGCCGGACGATGCCCCTGGCACCACAATCCGTGCAGCGCACGAACCGGGAAAGGCTGCCAACGGCGATGAGGTCGTGAACCGGATCAGGGTGGCGGTCGTAGAGGCGGGCCGGGGTGTGGGTGCAGCGGGGCATGGCGATCTCTTTCGATCACCATCATTCGTGCGAGCGGGTCCGAGTTCGACAAGGAAACTTGCGCCCGATACCGATTCGTCTGCGGTATCCATGCGGTATCCACCGCCCAGGCAAACAGCCACTGGATACCGCGCCCCTGCCCTATCGGGCTGAGGTTGCTAGTCTTTTCGGGAAGGGGGGAGTGGAGCGGGTACCGGGAATCGAACCCGGGTATTCAGCTTGGAAGGCTGCTGCTCTACCATTGAGCTACACCCGCATATGGCGCCCGATAGCATAGCGACGCGGTTTTGAGAAGGTGATCCCTTCATCGGCCGTGTTGCCAGCGTGTCGGTATGGATTGGTGGGGGAAGTAGGACTCGAACCTACGAAGCTTACGCAGCGGATTTACAGTCCGCCCCCTTTGCCGCTCGGGACATTCCCCCAAACCACCGCCTCTCGGCAGCGCGCGGGTCCTTATGGTGAGGGCTTGCGCGGGTGTCAACACGTCCCGCGCGGGCACCGGCGCAAAGTTCAGGGTGTGGCGAGATCGCCGACGCGCAACTGCACCCGCTCGCCGCCGCGCCAGGTATCGATGGCGAGGGTTCCGGCCACGTGGAATTCTTGCCCGATCCCGCCGAGGAGCGCCTGGCCCAACGGTCCCTGGGCGGAGCGGAAGGCGATGGCGCCGATGGCTTGCCCGTCCCGGCTCCTGAAGCGCGCGCGGACGTGGCCGTTGCCGACGATTCCCGCATCGACCAGACGGTGATACGGCAGGGCGAAGACCGGTTCCGGTGCTCCCGCGCCGAACGGCCCGGCGCGCTGGACGAGGCGAACCACCTCCGCCGTGGCGCCGCCCGCGTTCACGGTGCCGTCGACGAGCAGTGCCTCCACCGCCCTCGCCTCCGACACCGCCGCGGCGAGGGCGGTCGCCAGGAAGTCGCGCAGAGGCGTGGGATCGTGGCTCGATAGCGTGGCGCCGGCCGCCATGGCATGCCCGCCGCCCTTGACGAGGAGGCCGGCATCCACGGCCTCGCGCACCGCATGGCCGAGATCCACCCCCGCGACGGAGCGGCCCGACCCCGTGGCGGTCCCGTCCGGGCGCAGGGCGAAGGCGAAAGCCGGCCGACCGAAACGCTCCTTCAGCCGCGCCGCCACGAGGCCGACCACTCCCGGATGCCAGGAAGCGGAGGCCGTCACCAGGATCGGCGTGTCGGGGGCCAGTGTCAGCGCGCGATCCATCTCGGCCTCGGCTTCCAGCACCGCCTGTGCCTCGATGCCCTGCCGCTCCCGGTTGAGGAGGTCGAGTTCGGTGGCGATGCGGGTCGCCTCCGCCTGATCCCCGCTGGTGAGAAGGGCCGCACCGAGTCCCGCATGGCCGATGCGGCCACCGGCATTGATGCGCGGACCGAGCAGATAGCCGAGATGCCAGGATTCCGGCGGCTCGCTCAGGGATGCCGCGTCGAACAGGGCGGCGAGACCGATCCGGCCTCGGCCCCGCATCACCTTCAATCCCTGGACGACGAAGGCGCGGTTGAGGCCGGTCAGCGGCACCACGTCGGCGACCGTCGCCAGGGCCACCAGATCGAGGGCTTCGGCGAGATCCGGCAGATCCTCCCTCCCTCCCCGCCTCAGGCGACGGTTGAGAGCTACGAGGGTGAGGAAGACGACACCCGCCGCGCAGAGATGGCCGAGGCCCGAAATGTCGTCGAGTCGGTTCGGGTTCACGAGGGCCTCGACCGGAGGCAGGATTTCCGGCGCGCCGTGATGGTCGAGGACGATCACGGCGAGTCCGCGTTCGGCGGCCGCCGCCAGGGGCTCGTGGCCGCTCGTGCCGCAATCGACGCAGACGAGGAGGTTCGCTCCGCCCTCCGCCAGTGCCGTGACCGCCGCCACGTTGGGACCGTAGCCTTCCGTGATCCGGTCCGGGATGTGAATGTCCACCGTCAGGCCGAGCGCGCGCAGGTAGCCGGCCATCAGCGCCGCGCTCGCGGCGCCGTCGACATCGTAATCGCCGAACACGGCCACACGCTCGCCGGCCTCGACGGCCTGGGCGAGCCGTTCGGCCGCCGCCTCCATGTCCACGAGGCGAGCCGGATCGGGCATCAGGTCGCGCAGGCGCGGTTCGAGATAGGCCGCCGCCTCGTCGGGCCGGACGCCGCGTGAGGCGAGGACGCGGGCGAGAAGGTCGGGCAGGCCATGGGCCTGCACCATCGTCGCGGCATAGGCCTGGGCGGCGGGGTCGCCGCAGCGGTCCCGCCAAGGCCGCCCCATGACGGAACGGGTGACGCCGAGGAAGGCGCGGGATGGGGCGAGGGCTGAGGTGGCTGACACCCCGTCAGTCTACCCGCCTCCGGCCCTCCGGCGCCACCGCCTCATGCGCTCGCCCGCGGACCGACGAGGGCGAACATCGCCCCCTGCGGGTCGAGGGCTTGAACGGTCCAGGCGCCGCCGGGGACCTGATGCGGGCCGGAGACGACCCGCCCGCCGCCCTCGGCGATCCTCGATCCGGCGGCGTCGATGTCTTCGACATTGACATAATACAGCCAGAACGGGGCGGGCGCCTGGACGTTCGTCATCATACCGCCGGTATGGATCCCGCCGCAGCCCGCATCGGGGCCCGGGGCGCCGAAGAGCTGGTAGGTTCCCATCGGACCCATATCCACTGCGTCGGTCTTCACCCAGCCGAAGAGGGGCGCGTAGAAGGCGAAGGCCGCCTCCCAGTCGCGGGTGTGCAGTTCGTGCCAGCCGAAATGCCCGGGCGTGCCGGGCGGAGGGGCCGGCGGCAGAGGGCCGGCGCCACGAAAGAGGACGAACACCGCGCCCTGCGGATCGGCGGCGACGCAGAAGCGGCCGATCCCCGGTATGTCCTCGGGTGCCCGGTGGATCGTGCCGCCGGCCGCGCGCAGATCGGCCGAGGCGGCATCGACATCGGCCACGGCGACGTAGCCCATCCAGCCGGCTCGGCCTCCCTGGGCACGGACCGCGTCGGGCAGGGTCATCATCCCGCCCACCGGCACCGCTTCGCGACGGGCCAGAGTATAGTCGGTTCCCGGCATGCCGGCATGCGCGATGTTCCAGCCCATCACATGGGCATAGAAGTCCTTTGCGGCGGGAAGGTCCGTGGTCATCAGGTCGTACCAGACGAAACGGCCGGTCTCGGTCATTGCCCTCTCCCTCTCCGGGAACGTGTCGCTCGGCACGAACACTCCCTATCGAAGATGCCTCGCCGCTTTATGACGCCGGGTCGCCGGGAGCGCCACTCGCCCCCGCAGGCTTCACGAGCGTGATCCCCGGCTTGGCTGGGTCCCGAGAGGCCCGCGAATCTGCCGGGGCGGGACTGACGACATGTCCCCGCCGTGCCGTCTCGGACGCACGCCGTGGCGGCCGAACCGGGCTGGCATCGTGGTCGGTGGGGGCGAATGAAGAAGGGGCCGGCGCGTGATGCGCCGGCCCCTTCTTCATCAGAGTCGTCCGGGATCGAAGGCCCGGCGGCTCAGAGGTTCTTGACGATGGAGTCCACGACCTTCTTGGCGTCGCCGAACAGCATCATCGTGTTGTCGCGGAAGAACACCTCGTTCTCGACGCCGGCATAGCCGGAGCCCATGCCGCGCTTGATGAAGAGGACCGTCTTGGCCTTCTCCACGTCGAGGATCGGCATGCCGTAGATCGGCGAGGTCTTGTCGGTCTTGGCGGCCGGGTTGGTGACGTCGTTGGCGCCGATGACGAAGGCTACGTCCGCCTGCGGGAAGTCGCCGTTGATGTCCTCGAGCTCGTGGACCTCGTCATAGGGCACGTTGGCTTCCGCCAGCAGCACGTTCATGTGCCCGGGCATGCGGCCGGCGACGGGGTGGATGGCGTACTTCACCTCCACGCCCTCCTTCTTGAGCATGTCCACCATCTCGCGCAGCGAGTGCTGGGCCTGCGCCACCGCCATGCCGTAGCCGGGGACGATGATGACGCGCTCGGCGTTCTTCATGATGTAGGCCGCATCGTCGGCCGATCCCTGCTTCACGGGGCGCGTCTCGACAGCGCCACCGGCACCGGCCGCAGCGGCGTCGCCGCCGAAGCCGCCGAGGATCACGGAGATGAACGAGCGGTTCATCGCCTTGCACATGATGTAGGACAGAATCGCACCGGAGGAGCCGACGAGGGCGCCGGTTATGATGAGCGCGAGGTTGCCCAGGGTAAAGCCGATGCCGGCCGCCGCCCAACCCGAATAGGAGTTGAGCATCGACACGACGACGGGCATGTCCGCGCCGCCGATCGGGATGATCAGCAGACCGCCGAGTACGAAGGACAGTACCACGATCAGCCAGAAGATCGCCTTGCTCTCGGTGCCGATGAACACCGCGATCAGGCCGACCAGAGCGATGCCCAGGGCGATGTTGATCGCGTGCCGCTGCGGCAGCATGATCGGCTTGCCGGACATGCGTCCATCGAGCTTGGCGAAGGCGATGACCGAGCCGGTGAAGGTGATCGCGCCGATGGCGACGCCGAGCGCCATCTCGAACAGCGATTCCTTATGGATATGGCCGTTCTCGAGGATGCCGACCGCCTGCGGGGCATAGAGCGTGCCGGCTGCACCCGCCACGGCGGCGAGACCGACGAGGGAGTGGAAGGCGGCCACGAGCTGGGGCATGGCCGTCATCGGCACCCGCTTGGCGATCACCGCGCCCGCGCCGCCGCCGATGGCGAGGCCGAGGAGGACGATGATCCAGGCGCCGAAGCCGGCCGGCGGATGGCCGACCAGGGTGGTCAGGACCGCGAGGCCCATGCCGACCATGCCGTACAGGTTACCCTGCCGCGACGTGGTCGGGTGCGAGAGCCCCCGCAGCGCCATGATGAACAGGACGCCGGAGACGATATAGAGGAGGGCGGAGACGTTCTGGGACATCGTCTCAGGCCTTCTTCTTGTACATGCCGAGCATGCGCTGGGTAACGAGGAAGCCGCCGAAGATGTTGACGCTGGCGAGGACGATGCCGACGAAGCCGAAGAAGCGCGCCCAGCCGGTGCCCTTCTCGATCAGCGGAACGCCGGCGGCGAGGAGCGCGCCGACGATGATGACGGAGGAGATCGCGTTGGTGACGGACATCAGGGGGGTGTGGAGTGCCGGGGTCACCGACCACACCACGTAGTACCCGACGAAGATCGCGAGCACGAAGATCGCGAGCTGGAAGACGGTGGGATCGACCGCGCCATGGGTGGCGGCGGCGATTCCGTGGCTGATGCCCTGACCGAGGCTGTCGGCGAGGCTCTGTGCCTGATCGGCGGCGGTACGCGCGGTCGCGGCCGCTGCGCGCGCCTGTTCGGCGGCCTGTTCGGGAGGAAGGGTTGCCATCTGTCTCTCCGTCGCGATCAGGCTGCTGTGGACTGGAAGGACGGGTGGACCACCTGTCCGTCCCGCGTGAGGTTCGTCGCCTTCACCAACTCGTCGTCCCACTTGACGGCGAGGGCCTTGGACTCCTTGTCGATCAGGGTCTCGACGAAGGCGAACAGGTTGCGGGCGTAGAGGCTCGACGCGGTTGCTGCGAGGCGGCCGGCGACATTGACGTGGCCGACGATCTTGACCCCGTTATCGGTGGTGACGATCTCGCCGGCCTTGGCGCCGGCGACGTTGCCGCCGCGCTCGACGGCGAGATCGATGAGCACCGAGCCGGGCTTCATCGAGGCGACCATCGCCTCCGAGACGAGCTTCGGAGCGGGGCGCCCGGGGATGAGCGCCGTGGTGATGACGATGTCCTGCTTGGCGATGTGCGTCGCCACCAGATCGGCCTGTTTCTTCTGGTATTCCGCCGACATTTCCTTGGCATAGCCGCCGGACGTCTCGGCCTGCTTGAACTCGTCGTCCTCCACTGCCACGAACTTGGCGCCCAGGGATTCGACCTGTTCCTTGGTGGCGGGCCGCACGTCGGTGGCGGTCACCACGGCGCCCATGCGGCGGGCGGTGGCGATGGCCTGAAGGCCGGCGACGCCGACGCCCATCACGAAGACGCGGGCGGCGGGCACGGTGCCAGCGGCCGTCATCATCATCGGCATGGCGCGGCCATACTCTGCGGCGCCATCGATCACGGCGCGATAGCCGGCGAGGTTGGCCTGGGAGGAGAGAACGTCCATCACCTGCGCGCGGGTGATGCGCGGCATCAGCTCCATGGAGAAGGCGCTGATCCCCGCATCGGCCATGGCCTTCAGCGCAGCCTCGTTACCGTAGGGATCCATGATGGCGACGACGGTCGCGCCGGATTTCAAAAGCTTGAGTTCGTCCTCGTTGGGACGGCGAACCTTGAGGACGAGGTCGGCATCCGTTGCGGCCTCCGCCGCCGTGGCCGCGATGGTGGCGCCCGCCGCCTCGTAATCCGCATCGGGAACGCCGGCCTTGAGGCCTGCCCCGGACTGGACCGTCACGTCGGCCCCGAGGCCTTTGAATTTCTTGATCGTCTCGGGCACCGCCGCGACCCGCGGCTCGGCGGGGTCCGACTCTGTCAAAACAGCGATGCGCATTCAGGAGGTCCCCCTCGGCGATCGTTCGCGATCGCCGTAGCTTAGCAGGAATATAGAGCCCGGACCTCTGGTATACCAGCGGTCCGTGGCTACGTCACGCGAAGAAGAGGTACAGAAGCAGAAGAACGGCGACCGCAGCGGGAGCCTTCCAACCGACGACAGGCGACAGCGCGCCCACCGTGCCCGCCACGCCCGACAGCAGGACGCCGAAGATCGCCGTGAGCCAAGCCTCGCGAATGCCACCCACGGCCAACGCGAGCACCCAGCAGATCACCACGAAGGTGCCGATTTCCACGAACCGGACAAACCCACGGTAGGTCTGTTCGTGGGTCTTCTCATCCATCGCCGGGCTGTAACGTACGCCGGTCACGGTCTTCGCATCGGCCATCTTGTCGTCGTCCCCTTGGGTATCATCTTGATTGGTTCCAAGCGGATTTAGCGCATGCCTCTGTCACCCGCAATCGAGATACCGGCTCGCGAAAATATGGAAAGCCGGTTTTATCCCGGAGAATGACAGTCGATCCCCGCTTGTCATGAACAGGCGGCTAATCCTGCCGATTACTCGGGGGATGGAAGTCCCGCCGCGGCCAGTGCCGTGCCCTGCCGTTCGGTCAGGGTCTCCAGCGAGAATCTCTCGATTTCGGCCTCGAACAGGCGGTGGTAGTTCAGCTCCGAGCGCAAGTGTAGGAACACCGCGCCGAGCCCCACGGCGGCGCGGTCCATGAAGACGAATTCCTGCGGCACGGTCACGGGTCCGCGCTGCTTGAGGGCCTGATGCACCTCGAAGGCTTGGCGCCGGCCATATTCGCCGGGCTTGACGCCATCCGCCACCGTCCTCGTGCGATCCTCGAGGATCGGGCCGTAGATGAACCGAGCCCAGATGTTGAGGATCTCGATCAGCTCCTTGTTGAGGTTCTTGAACCCCCACACCTCGTAGGCGTGGACGATTCGGGCGTGGTCGTTCTCTAGGAGGCCGCGATAGAGATCGACGACACCGCCGACGAAGCGGGGGTGGAAGATGCGGACGCAGCCGTAATCGAGCAGGTTGATACCGCGCGCCTCACCGTCCTCGGAGAAGACCGTGTAGTTGCCGAGATGCGGATCGCCGTGGATCACGGCCGCGCGACTGAACGGGTGCCACCAGGCCTTGAACATCGCCCGGGCAAGACGGTTGCGGATGTCGAGGGGCTGATCGGAGAAGTCGAGGATCCGGTCGCCTTCGAGCCAGCCGAGGGTGAGGAGGCGCTTGGTGGAGAGATCGGTGTGGATGGCGGGCACCCTCACCTCGGCGATGTCCTGCAGGACGGCCCCGTAGAGGGCCGCGTGCTTGGCCTCACGCTCGTAATCGAGCTCCTCGCGCACGCGGGCGCCGATCTCCTTGGCGATCTCGCGGGTGTCGAGCCAGGAACTGAGGCGACGGTGCAGGGCGAAGGCGATTTCGAGCTGCTTCAGGTCGGCCTCCACGGCCGATTGCATGTCGGGATACTGGAGCTTGCAGGCGAAGGGCGTCCCGTCGAGGCCGGTCGCCCGATGAACCTGGCCTAGAGAGGCGGCAGCGGCGGGCTTGAGGTCGAAGGAGCCGAACCGCTTCTGCCAGTCGGAGCCGAGTTCGGCCATCATCCGTCGCTTGACGAAGGCCGCACCCATCGGCGGCGCGTCGGCTTGGAGCTTCTGGAGTTCGGTCGCGTATTCCGGCGGCAGCAGGTCCGGCACGGTGGCGAGGAGTTGCGCCACCTTCATGATCGGGCCTTTCAGTCCCCCGAGCGCCTGCGCCAGAGCGGCCGCGTTGGTGGGGGTCTCTCCCTTTCCGAACAGCTTGGCGCCGGCCATCCGCGCGGCGACACCCCCGACATTGGCGCCGACACGGGCATAGCGGCTGGCGCGCGCCGAGAAGCGGTTGGCTTCGTTGTCGTGATCGGCCATCGGGTCCATTCTGCGCGACGAAGGGGTGTCACCACGAGATAGGCCCCTTCCTCAAGGGTACCAGGGCCATGGGCCCATGGGTCGCGGAACTTGGGTCGCTGTAGGGGTTACGCCGCCGGCCAGTTGTCGCGGATCCAGCGCGTGAGGCCGTTCTCGTCGATCTCGCTCGCGGCGAGGTTCCGTATCATGACGACGGCCTCTGCCTCGTTCGCGAGGAAATCGATCCCGTTGAGGCCCAGAAACGTCACGAGCGCCAGCAGTGCCGCCCGCTTGTTTCCGTCGATGAAAGGATGGTTCTTGGCGATGCCGAAGGCGTAGGCAGCGGCCAATTCGGCCAAATCCGCCTCACCATAGGCTGCCCGATTCACTGGCCGGCCGAGAGCCGATTCGAGCGCCCCTTCGTCCCGCAACCCTGGCGGGCCGCCGAACAACTTGAGCTGACGGGCGTGGATGGCCTGGACGAGATCGCTCGTCAGCCAGACGACCGTCGTCATTTCGCGAGTTCGGAGAGCGCATTGCGGTAGGTCTTCATCGCTTTCTCGGCGATTTCCATCCCCTTCTCGAAAGTCGGATCGAGGGGCGAAAGCCGCACCGAGCCATCCGCGTTCTCCGTCACCGAAAGCCAATCACCCTGTGAGAGGTTCAGCTTACCCAGTAATTCCCGCGGCAGGATGAGCCCGGTGGAATTGCCGATCTTCTTGACTTCGAGCTTCATGACGGTCGAACCTTTCGTTGTACGCTATGTACAACGAAAGGCCGTTGGCGCAAAGGAGCTTTATCCCTCCATCGCCTCCAGTTCGACGATCATCCCCTCGATCATGTTGAGGCCGATCTGCCAGAAGGCGGGGTCGCTGGCATCGAGGCCGAAGGGGGCGAGCAGTTCGCCGTAGGGCTTGGCTCCGCCGGCCGAGAGCAATGCGAAGTAGCGGTCCACGAAACCTTCTTCGGCATTGGCATAGACGCCGTACAGCGAGTTCACGAGGCAGTCGCCGAACGCGTAGGCGTAGACGTAGAACGGCGAGTGGATGAAGTGCGGGATATAAGCCCAGAACGGCTCGTAGCCGGCATCGAGGGAGATCGCGGGGCCGAAGCTCTCCGCCTGCACCGACATCCAGAGGCCGTTGATCTGCTCGGCGGTGAGTTCGCCCTCGGCCCGAGCGAGATGGACCTTCCGCTCGAACAGGTAGAACGCGATCTGGCGCACGACCGTGTTGATCATGTCCTCGACCTTGGCCGCCAGCATCGCCCGGCGCTGAACCGTATCGGTGGTGGCGGCGAGCAGGCGCCGGAACGTGAGCATCTCGCCGAACACGCTCGCGGTCTCGGCCAGCGTCAGGGGCGTCGGCGCCATCAGCGCACCGTTATGTGAGGCGAGTACCTGATGCACCCCGTGGCCGAGTTCGTGCGCCAGGGTCATCACGTCCCGCGGCTTGCCCTGGTAGTTCACCAGCACATAGGGGTGCGCCGAGGGCACCGTGGGATGGGCGAACGCGCCCGGCGCCTTGCCCGGCCGCGTCGGCGCGTCGATCCAGCGACGATCGAAGAAGGTCTTGGCGATGTCGGCCATGCGTGGAGAGAACGCGCCGTAGGCGTCGAGCACCATGTCGCGCGCCTCCGCCCAGGGAATGGTGCGCTGCTCGACCCGCGGCAGCGGCGCGTTGCGGTCCCAATAGGGCAGGACGTCCACCCCGAACCACTTGGCCTTCAGCCTGTAGTAGCGGTGCGACAGGCGCGGATAGGCGGCCTGGACGGCGTCCACCAGGGCCGCCACCACCTCGGGCTCGACCCGGTTGGAGAGGTGCCGGTCGTCGGCGACGTCCTTGAAGCCGCGCCAGCGGTCGGAAATCTCCTTGTCCTTGGCCAGGGTGTTGGTGATGAGGGCGAAGGTCCGCAGATTGGCGCGGAACACGTCGCCCAGGGCCCCGGCCGCTTCCTTGCGGACCGCCCCGTCCGGGTCCTGCAGCTTGTTGAGCGTCGGCTCCAGGGTGAGCATCTCGCCCTGCAGCGGGAAGCGCAGGGACGCGATCGTGCCGTCGAACAGCCGGTTCCAGGCGGAGCGCCCGGTGACCGACTTCTCGAGGAACAGCTTCTCGGTGCGGTCGTCGAGCTGATACGGCTTCTCGCGGCGCAGATCCTCGATCCAGGGGCGGTAATGCGCGAGAGGACCATCCGCCATGGCGGCGTCCATAACACCGTCATCGACCCGGTTGATCTCCAGGGCGAAGAACAGCAGGTGGCCAGAGGCCGTGGTCAGGCGTTCCTGGGTGTCGCCGTAGAACTTCTGGCGCCGCTCGTCCGTGGTGTCGCCGGAGTATACGAGGCCGGCGAAGGACATCAGACGACCGAGCCGGTCCTCGATCGCCTCATAGGCCGCCACCGCCTCGGCGAGGCGAGCGGACGCGTCGGGTCCGCCGGCGATCTCGGCGATGGCGCCGCCGTAGCGCTCCGAGAAGGCGCTGCAGTCGCCTTCCGCCCGGATCAGGTCGGCGCGGAAATCCGGCGAATCGATCCCGGAATAGAGGTCGCTCAGATCCCATTCGGGAAGCGAGCCGAGGTCGAGGGCGAGAGCGGCCGCCCGCGCGACGTTCGTTCCTTCCGATCGTTGCCCGGCCGGCATCCGGGCGGCGCTTGAGAGGCTGGCATGGACGACGGCACGACTCGACATGATGTCTTTGATCCTGAAGCGGCGTTTCCCCGCCGTTTCCGCTGATATCGAGCGGTGAGGCTCCGTGATCAACCGATTCGGCCCATTCGGCCGCAACGAATCTCCGGCATGGCCCTCGTTCGCCCCGCCTCGGCCGGGGAGTGGACCATCAGGGAAGAAAGTGGGATCGTCGTTAAGAGCAGCTTTACGCTCTTCGCTCACCCTACGGATCGAAACGAAACACCGGTGGCCGACCCGCAGGGCGATATCCCTGGGACGATCGCCTTTCTCAGCACACGGTCGAGGCTCTCCGCATGTCGACAACGGTCCTCATCGTCGACGACGATCCCGTCCAGCGCCGGCTCGCAGAAGCGATGGTGCGTCGCCTCGGTTTTGAGGTGAAGGTCGCCGAGAGCGGCGAGGACGGGTTGTCCGTGCTGCGTTCGGGCGAACCGATCGACGTCGTGCTCCTCGATCTCGTGATGCCCGGTGGCCTCGACGGTCTCGGCGTCATGGCCCAGATGCGCCAGTCGGGTCTCGATATCCCCGTCATCGTCCAGACGTCCAACGGCTCCATCGATGCGGTGGTCAACGCCATGCGGGCCGGCGCCACCGATTTCGTGGTGAAGCCCGCCGGTGCCGAACGGCTCCAGGTCTCGATCAAGAACGCCCTCAAGGTCGACCAGCTCGAGGAGGAGGTCCGGCGCATGCGGCGGCGCGCCTCCGGCTCGCTTACCTTCAAGGACCTGTCCTCGCGCAGCCCAGACATGGAGCGCGTGATCCGGCTGGCCGAGCGTTCGGCCAAGTCCAACATCCCGGTGTTGATCGAGGGTGAATCCGGTGTCGGCAAGGAGGTGCTGGCGCGCGCGATCCAAGGGTCGGGCGACCGGCGCGGCAAGGCCTTCGTCACGGTCAATTGCGGGGCGATTCCCGACAACCTCGTCGAATCGACCCTGTTCGGGCACGAGAAGGGCGCCTTCACCGGCGCCACCGAGCGCCACATGGGCAAGTTCGTCGAGGCGTCGGGCGGTACGCTGTTCCTCGACGAGATCGGCGAACTCCCCCTCGATGCCCAGGTGAAGCTCCTGCGTGCCCTGCAGGAGGGGGAAGTCGATCCGGTTGGCGCCAAGCGCAGTGTCCGGATCGACATCCGCCTCATCTCGGCCACGAACCGCTCGCTCCTCGACCTCGTGAAGCAGGGCCGCTTCCGTGAAGACCTGTATTACAGACTGAACGTCTTCCCGATGACCCTGCCCCCCCTCCGGGCGCGCCGCGAGGATATCCCGGATCTGGTGCGCTCGTTCTGCGCGCGCTTCGCGGCGGAGGAAGGCAAGCGTGTCCGCGCGATCACGCCGGAGGCGATGTCGCTGCTCAGCCGCTACGGCTGGCCCGGCAATGTCCGCCAGCTTGAGAACGCCCTGTTCCGCGCGGTGGTGCTCGCCGATAGCGACGAGCTCACCGTGGCCGAGTTCCCTCAGATCGCCGCCCAGGTCGAAGGGTTCGACGTGCGCATTCCGGCCGCCCCGGTCCAGCCCATGGTCCATGCCGGGACCCCGGAGCCGGTGCGCGAGATCGTCCGCGTGGAGGTCCGCGACCCCCATGCCATGACCCTCGTCACCGAGGAGTCCGGCGAGATGAAACCGATGGACGCGCTGGAGGCCGAGATCATCCGCTTCGCCCTGCAATATTACCGGGGCCGCATGTCCGAAGTGTCGAGGCGCCTCGGCATCGGCCGCTCGACGCTCTATCGCAAGCTGAAGGATCTCGGTCTCGACGGCGACGAGAAGGGCGACGAAGCCGCGGCCTGAGACGCGGGGGCGATCCCTTCGCATCCTTCGGATCGGGATGTGCGTCACGGCACTGCGTTTCCAGCCTCCGGCGCACGCCGGCCTTCCACTGTTGCCCGCGCGCCGTTGCAAGCGGTGGCGCAAGCAGCGATTGTTTTGAGCTCAAACACGGTCGTTACGGCCGGTTCCGGGAGTTTCATCATGGGCGCTTCGCGCTCCGCCTCCGTCGCACTGGCTGCCCTGATGGCGGGTTGTGTCGGCTACGCGGTAAAGGCCGAACCCAGGCTCGATCCGGCTCCATCCGTGGTGCAGAGCGCCGCCGCGCCGTCGGTCTCGTCCGAGCAGGGGCAAGGCGACACGGTGGCGACCGGGGCGATCTCCGCGCCGGTATCGCCCTCCCCCGACCCGGCGAAGCCCGCCGCAATGGGAGAGGCCGTCCAAACGCCGGCGAGCCCGCCCGAGACCGGCAAGGCGGAGACTACGAACGCCGAGGCCGGCTCCGAACCCGCTGGCGCTGTGGCCGCCGCTCCGGTGCCGACCGACCCGATGGGTGCGGCCCTCGCTGCCCGCCTCGCCGATCCGGCCCCTCTCCTCGCACGCCTGAGCACCAAGGACCGGGAGGCGATGCAGGCCTTCTACGGGCTCGGTGCCTTCAAGCCGGTCTGGGTGGTCGATGGCGCCTTCACCCCCGCCGCCAAGGCCGCCGCGTCCCGTCTTTCCCTCGCAGCCGAGGACGGCCTCAACGTCCAGGCCTATCCGGTGCCGGTCATCGGCACGCAGGGACTGACCGAGGCCCAGACCGCCGAGATCGAGCTGAAACTCTCGGCCGCCATCGTGCTCTACGCCAAGGACGCACGCGGGGCGCGCATCAACCTGTCCGCCATATCCCGCCTGATCACGCCCACCCTCGACATTCCCGGCGCGGATGCCGTCCTGACGCGCGTCGCCAGCGCCGGGCCGCAAGCCGGTATCGTGCTGCAGGGCTACAACCCGGCGCAGGCCGGCTACCTCGCTCTGAAGGCGCGGCTCGCCAGCCTGCGCAATCTTCACGGCGCGCCCATGGCGGCATCGCCCGTCGCAATTCCCGCCGGGCCGGTGCTCAAGGTCGGCATGAACGACCCCCGCGTCCCCGCGCTACGCCGCCATTTCGGCCTGCCGACCCGGACCGCCGGCACCCTCGACGCGGCCTCCGGTGAGCCGGATGCGTTCGATGCGAACGTGTCCGCTGCCGTGGCGAAGTTCCAGCGCGGCCGCGGCCTGCCGGCCACCGGCACGCTCACGCCGCAGACCGTCGCCGCCCTGGGCCGGGCCGAGGCCTCCTCGCGCGTCGGCGACGAGGAGGCGACCGTCCTCGTCAACATGGAGCGCTGGCGCTGGCTGCCGAGCGATCTCGGTCGTGACTACGTCCTGGTCAACATCCCCGAATTCCGCCTGCGGGTGGTCCGCAACGGTATGCAGCGCGACGAGACCCGCGTCATCGTCGGCAAGGCCGAGACGCCGACGCCGGTCTTTTCGGGGATGATGGAATACGCCGTCGTCAATCCGTCCTGGAACGTGCCGCCCTCGATCCTCAAGAACGAGTTCCTGCCCGCCCTGGCCCGCGACCCGAACTACGCGGCCCGTCGCGGCTACGAGGTCGTCTATCGCAACGGCAACATCTCGGTGCGCCAGCCACCGGGCGAGCGGAATGCGCTCGGATTCATCAAGTTCCTGTTCCCCAACAACCATGCCGTCTACCTGCACGACACGCCCAACCGCTCGCTGTTCTCCGCGTCCCAGCGGGCGATGAGCCATGGCTGCGTGCGCGTGGACGATCCCTTCCGGTTCGCCGATTCCGTCCTGCCCGAAGCGTGGTCGAGCGAGCGGTTGAAGAAGCTCATCGGCAAGGGCGAGCGCACCATCCGCCTGCCCGAGAAGCTGCCGGTACATCTCGCCTATTTCACCCTCGATGCGGACGAGCGCGGATCCCTGCGCACGTTCTCGGATCTCTACGGTCACGATGCGCGCATGAAGATCGCCCTCGGTCTCGCCCCGGGCAGCCTGCTCGTCGCCAAGGCGCCGGTGAAAGCGCCGGCTAAGGTCGCGGCGCGGCCTGCCACACCGGCGCCGAGCGCGGCCGGGGCTTCGCCGGTGGTTCGCCGCGCCGCGTCGCACTCAACCACTTCCGGCGCCACTCCCGTGCGGGCGGTCAGGGCACCGGCGGCCAGATCCGCCGAAGCGGCCCCTGTCGATCCCTGGGGACCGGCACTGGCCCCTGCCCCGGTCTCCCGCGGCTGGTGGTAACGCGCGGCCGGTGTCGTTGCGGGAATGCCACGTAGCGAGAAATGTGCGACGCCGCTCTTGCCGATGCCCAATCACGGCGGCGGGCCGGCACGATTTTGCCACGGTTCAAACATAGCCGTTGTGTCGACCGGCGAATGGCTGAGGATCCGAGAACCTTTCGTTTACGGTTTTCGGTAACCTTGCGTTCACCATGATCCACGCGACAACGCGTGGTCTGGCAGAGGTGAGGACGATCGTGGGCATTCCGCTGCGTGAAGAGGCCCAGCCGGCCGACCGATCCACCCAGCCGATCTCTCGCCTTCGGGGCTATCTCCGCGACGCCTTCTCCCATCCCCGCCTGCGCCGTTCGATCGTTGCGGCGTCGGGCATCGCCCTGGCGCTTGGCGCGGGCACGCGGGGGACGCAGGATGCGGTCGCCAACGGCGATACCCGCACTCTCTCGATATACCATACCCACACGAAAGAGAGCGCCACGATCACGTTCAAGCGTGACGGGCGTTACGACCGTGCGGCGCTGGAGCAGCTCAACTGGATGCTGCGCGACTGGCGCTTGGATGAGCCCACCAAGATGGACCCCCGCCTGTTCGACACGGTGTGGGAGGCCTTTCGGTCGGTGGGCTCGCAGGAGCCGATCACCGTGGTCTCGGCCTATCGGTCACCGGGCACCAACGCCATGCTGCGCCGCCGGTCGCGCGCGGTGGCCGAGTATAGCCAGCACATGCTCGGCAAGGCGATGGATTTCTACCTGCCGGACGTCTCCATCGACCAGCTGCGTGCCGTCGGCATGCGGATGCAGCGCGGCGGTGTCGGCTGGTATCCCCATGCCGGTTCGCCCTTCGTCCATCTCGACGTCGGCTCCGTCCGCTCCTGGCCGCGCATGAGCCACGACCAGCTGGCCCGGCTGTTTCCCGATGGCAAGACCGTGCATCTGCCCGCCGACAACCGCCCCCTGCCCGGCTACGAACTCGCCCGCGCGGAGGTGCTCGCCCGTGGCGGCACCGTGCTCGGTGTGACCCAGGTCGCGATGATGGACGAGGATGACGGCCCGAGCATCAAGGGCTTCTTCGCCAGCCTTTTCGGCGGCGGCGCGAAGGCGCCCGCCGCTCAGCCGGAAACTCCGGCCCGCGCCCGGGCAAAGCCCACCGTTCTCGTGGCCAGCGCCGATCCGGACGACCAGTCCGGCACCCGCGAGGCGCTTGCCTATGCCGCGCCGGCCGCCTCAGATGCCCTCAAGGGCGCTCTCCTGCGCCGTGACGGACGCGATGCCCAGAGCCTCCTGACCCAGGACGTCTCCAAGATTCAGGACGTCTCCAAGCCTGCGGTCCCCGCCGAGGCGGAATCGAGTTCGATCGACGTGCCGCTGCCGCCGCGCCGGCCCTCCGAATTCGCCGCCGTCTCCGCCGCACTCACCATGCCTCTGCCGCCGCCGCGTCCCGCCATTCAGGTGGCGAGTCTCTCTCCCACCGGGATGGCCGCGCCGCCCGTCACCGCGGCGCCCACCCGTTTCGCCCGGCCCGTCGCCGCCGATGCCGATGCACGCACGCAGCTGCGCGCCCTGTTCGAGGTGGCCGCCGCGGAGACCGCGCCGGCAAGCCGCGCCTCACCCGTTCACGTCGCCCCGGCCCGCGCCCGCGCCGATGCCGCGCCGGCGGGCTTCGTCGCCCAGGCGGAGAGCGGCGTGCGCAGCCGTTTCTCGGGACGCAGCCCCGGCGACGACCTCACTGCCGCGCGCTTCACCGGCTCGTCCACCCGCGCGGTGGCTGCCGGGCGCTGAACCTCGCTCATGTGATGGCCTCCGACATGCGTCGAGGCCAACGCCCCGGCGGCGGCAATGGGTTGGGTATCGTCGGACACGAGCTTTTGCCACGGGCTTGACGCGTTGCCCGCCAGGCGACACGAAGGCTGCGGCAATGGATTCTGCCGGGCGCAAAGCCGAACCGCCATAAGGGCTGATGATTCCTACCCTTTTGCCACGCAGCAAGACGGTGGAACCATGCCTGTCTCCTTCAAGAACCGGATCGCCGATCTGAAGCGCGGCACGATGCTCCGCGTGGCCTGGGCGATCGCGTTCGTCCGCTGGGCGGTGATCCTCGTGCCGATGGCGGCGGTGGTGGGCTCCCTCTGCGCGGCCTTCCTGTGGTGCCTGGACGTCGCCACGAACGCCCGCTTCGCGCATCCCTGGCTGCTGTTCCTGCTGCCTGTGGGGGGCTTTGCCATCGGCCTGCTCTACCACCGCGTCGGGCGTGGGGTGGAGGGCGGCAACAACCTCGTGGTCGATCAGATCCATGAGCCCGGTGGCGGGGTTCCCCTGCGCATGGCGCCGCTGATCTTCCTCGGGACCGTGGCGACCCATCTCTTCGGCGGGTCCGCCGGCCGGGAAGGCACGGCGGTGCAGCTCGGCGCCAGCCTCGCCAGCGCCATCGGGCGCCTGGCCAGGCTCGATCCGGCGGGCACGCGCATCGTGCTGATGGCGGGCGTGGCGGCGGGGTTCGGGGCGGTGTTCGGCACACCCATCGCCGGGGCCGTCTTCGCCCTCGAAGTCCTGGCCATCGGCCGGGTGGACTATACCGCTCTGATCCCCTGCCTGCTCGCGGCCGTCATCGGCGACTGGGCCTGTCAGGCCTGGGGCATCCACCATTCTCTGTTCCGCATCGCCTATCTGGCGGATGCGACCGGCACCATCGCCCTCGATCCGGTTCTGCTGGCAAAAGTCGCCGTCGCGGGTGTCGCCTTCGGGCTCGTGGCCATCGTCTTCGCCGAGGCCAACCACATCCTCGGCGGGTGGTTGAAGCGCCTCATTCCCTACGCGCCCCTGCGCCCGGTCCTCGGCGGCTTGGCGGTGATCGGCCTCGTCTACGCGGTCGGCACCCGTGACTATCTCGGCCTCGGCGTCACCGCGCCCGATGCGGGAGGCCTGAGCATCGCGAGCTTCTTCGGCGCTGAGGTCCATCCCTGGTCCTGGGCCTGGAAGATCCTCTTCACCGTCGTCACCCTGGCTTCGGGCTTCAAGGGTGGCGAGGTGACGCCACTGTTCTTCATCGGCGCCGCCCTCGGCAATGCCCTTGGTGGAGCGATGGGGGCGCCCCTCGACCTGATGGCCGCGCTGGGCTTCGTGGCGGTCTTCGCGGGCGCCGCCAACACTCCGCTCGCCTGCACACTGATGGGAATCGAACTGTTCGGGGCAACGCACGGCGTCGCCATGGCGGTTGCGTGCTTTGCCGCCTATGCCTGTTCGGGCCATCACGGCATCTACCTGTCGCAGCGCATCGCCGTCTCGAAGGGCGGCGCCGTCGAGCCCGGTTCCACCCTGCGCGAGGTGCGCACCCGGCGTTGAAGCGGCGGGAGGCGGCCACGCACCTCCCGCCCAATCGTCACTTCTTGTCGTGGCTGTGGCCGTGGGCGTGGCCATCCTTGTCGGAATGCAGCGGCTTCCCGTCACGTCCGACCTCCTTGGATTCCCGCACGCGCGGGTCGTCGCGATGGGCCGGGCCGCCCGACACGGTCCCCGTGTTCGGGGCCGAGACCGAGGGGTTGCTGGCGTTGCCGTGCCCGTCGATGGCCAGGGCCGGAACCGCGAGTCCGAAGAGGATGCCGGTGGCGGCGAGGCTGCGTGCGAAGCGTGTCATGGTCGGTGTCTCCGTGGTTGCGCGGCTGCTCCGCCGCGTCGATCCAGGAGATGGAAAAGCCGTTTGACGCCCGCTCGCCGCCTTCGTGACGAAGTGTGTCATACCGGACCTCGAAAAGCCTGACTCATCGAGGTCTCTCCGCGCGACGGCGCGACGGCGGTCGTCCGCCGGACCTCACTGACCCTGACCCATAGGTTAGGGTCAGTGAGACTTGATATCAGGTGAGTCCCGGGCCTACACGCGCGGCAGGATCAGCTCGGCCCGCAACCCGCCCTCGGCCCGGTTGGTCAGGGTGAGACTGCCGCCCTCTGCCAGGATCGCGCGCCGGGCGATGGTGAGGCCCAGACCGGTGCCGCCGGTATGGCGATTGCGCGAGGCCTCCAGGCGCGTGAACGGCGCGAACGCGCTCTCCACCTCCTCGGGCGCAATGCCGGGGCCGTCATCCTCGATCCTCAAGACGATCGCGTCCTCGCCGATTTCCAGGATCATGGTGGCTCGTTGGCCGTAGCGCACGGCATTATCGACGAGGTTCTCCAGCGCCCGCCGCAGGGCGACGGGTCGAACCTCCGACAGCGCCCTGCCGGGGCCGTCATACGTCACGGGCCGGTCGGCATCGGCGGCGGCATTGCCGACGCTCATCGCGAGACTCGCCACGTTGGTGATCCGGCGTGGCTCCGGGTCCGAATCGCCGCGCAGATAAGCCAGCGTGGAGTCGATCATGGCCTGCATCTCGTCGAGGTCGCCGGACATGGCCTGCGCCTCGTTGGCGTCGGCCACGCGCTCGATGCGCAGGCGCAGCCGGGCGATGGGCGTGCGCAGATCGTGCGAGACGGCCGCGAGTGCCTGAGTCCGCTCGGAGACCAGTCCGTGAATGCGGTGCTGCATGGCATTGAGCGCGCGGGCGATTCCGCGCGTCTCGTCCGGGCCGGCCTCTGGCACGGCGACCACGGGGCCGTTGCCGATCGCTTCCGTGACTCGGGTGAGGCTGCGCAAGGGCTTGGCGATCCGATGCACCAGCAGCACGGCGGCGAGGCCGACGAGGATCGCCACCGCCGTCGAGACGAAGGCCCAGGCCCCCAGGCGGGCGAGGTTCGGAGCATGGGCGGAACGGAAGGTGAGCGTGCCGCCATCCGGCAGCGAGAGCGTCCCGCTCAGATCCTGCGCGTGCAGCGCATCCTGCCCGTCCCCCATGGCGAGGGCGAGCTCGGGGCCGAGGCTCGGCTGGAGGGCGAGGATGCGCGACCGGAGCGACCAGAGCACGGGATCGTCATGTTCCCGCGGGCGGATCGGAGGGGCCTTCGACCACTCGATCTCGAAATGCGGTGAGGACAATGCCCTCGCCTCCGTGTCGCGCTCCATCACCGGCCGCCGGATCAGGCCTTCTCGCGCCAGAGCGAGCTGAGTGGCGATCTGCTGTGCGAAGGCCTCGTCGGCGGCCGCCACCGCCGATTGGCGATAGAGCAGCAATGCCCCGGCATGGACGACCACGATGGCCACGAGCAGCACGGCCATGGTGCGCGCCTCGAGGCTGCGCGCGAAGGCGAGCAGGCGCCTCACCTCCGCTCGACCGTCGCGCTGAAGATGTAGCCGGAGCCACGGACCGTCTTGATGATCGCAGTGTGGCCGTCCGGCGGCTCCAGCTTTCGCCGAAGTCGGCTGACCAGGGTGTCGACGCTGCGGTCCGAGGGCGAGCCGAGGCGGGCGCGGGACAGTTCCAGGATCTGCTCGCGGCCGAGGACGCGGTTCGGATGGTCGAGGAACACCAGGAGCAGGTCGTATTCCGCCCCGGACAGGTCGACGCCCGCGCCCTCGGGGTCGCGGAGCGAGCGGCTGCGCAGGTCGAGACGCCAGCCGTCGAAGGCCACGCTCTCGCTCCGGGAGGCATCCGGCGCGGTCGCGGCGATGGCGGAGCGTCGGAGAACCGCGCGGATCCGGGCGAGCAGTTCGGGCCGGCCGAACGGCTTGGCCACGTAATCGTCCGCCCCGAATTCGAGGCCGAGCACGCGGTCCGCCTCCTCGTTGCGGGCGCTGACCATGATGACCGGAACCGTGCTCTTCGCGCGCAGGCTCCGGAGGAGATCGATGCCGGAGGCGCCGGGCAGCATCACGTCGAGGAGGACGAGATCGATGCCGCCCTCCGGCAGGAGCCGCCACATCTCCCCGCCGTGGCGGCAACCGGTGACGCGGTAGCCGTTCTCCCGCAGCAGGCGGGTGACGAGCATCCGCATGCCGTCGTCATCCTCCACGAGGAGGATGTGACCCGTGCCGTCCCGTGAGGGCGTGTCGAGGAGCTGAGGCATCGTCGCTATCGCCCTGCTCGATGCTCGAAAGGATGGGCCGGCACGCTGCGATGTCGGCCTACACCATGCCGAGGGCCTGCATGTAGAGCTCCAGGATCGCCTCTTCCTCCTGGCGCTCGGCATGGTCCTTCTTGCGCAGGGAGATGATCTTGCGCAGGGCCTTCACGTCGAAGCCGGTGCCCTTGGCCTCGGCATAGACGTCCTTGATGTCGCCGGCGAGGCCGGCCTTCTCCTCCTCCAGGCGTTCGATGCGCTCGATGAAGCTCTTGAGCTGGTCGGCGGCAACCGAGGAGGCATCGACGGCGGGTGCGGCGGAAGCGGCCATGAGCGTCTCAATTCCTGATCTGACGCGCATCGGGTCGGATGCGCCGGAGGAGGCTGGTTAAGCGATCACGCTTACCGGAAGCTTAGTGCGGCTCGGCTTGGGCCTTCGAGAAGGCCGCTTGTTGCTCGGGCGTGGCCTCGGCCTGGTTCAGCCGCTTCCATTCCTCATAGGGCATTCCGTAGACGCGCTCGCGGGTCTCGTCCTTGGTGAGGCCGAGGCCGCGCTCGTCGGAGGCGTCCTTCATCCAGTTCGATAGACAGTTCCGGCAGAAGCCGGCCATGTTCATGAGGTCGATGTTTTGGACGTCGCTGCGCATCTGCAGATGCGCCACGAGGCGGCGGAACACCGCGGCTTCGAGCTCGGTCCGGGTGGCAGGGTCGATCTCGGTCATTATGGAATCCTCTCCAGGGGGCTTGCGGTCGGGCGCCGCCGTGTCCGCCGCAGGATACACCATTGGTCACCTGCGGTCCCGTTTCCGTGCGGGGGGGCGATCTTGGCCGCCGAACCGGCACCATGGCTTCATCACCCGCGTGAAGCGTGAGCTGTCGATGGCCAGGGCAGCCCCCGCTCCCCGCTGCGTGCGTGCAGTGCAGGGCAAGGGCTCTCATGGGTGTTGGCCAGTTGCCTCGTGCATGGAGTGCCAAACCGCACGACATTGCGACGGTGTTCGTCCTACATCAGGCCTACACAAGAACTCACGGCCCACCGCCCTATGACGGAGACCGCGAAACCTAATAGGACTCAGTCATGAATACCCGTCTTGCTTCCGCCGTTGCTGCCGTCGTTTTGAGTGCGACCGCCGTTACTTCTCCCGTTCTTGCGCAGAGCTACACGGCTCCTGCCGGTATCTCCGCCCATGCGGCTCCCGGCTATGTCGGTCGTCAGACCGTCGTCGATGATGATCTGACCACGGGCTCCATCGTCGCCCGGCGTGACAGCGACTCCGCTCGGGAAGGCAACGCCGAGCAGAACAGCTTCCCGGTCTGGCAGTACGGCCGCACCTCGGGCGGCCCCCGCTAAAACAGACGCTGACGGAATGACGAAAGCGGCGGGGCGTGAGCCCCGCCGCTTTCGTATGAGCTCTCTACTCATCACGGAATGAAGGTCAGCCGGCTTTCGGCATCAACGGCCGAAGGAGCTTGGCGAAACGCGCCGCCCATTCGATCTGGCCCGGCTCCAGGGCGATGAGGTCCTGCCGGATCTCCACAAGGGCGTTGGGAAGGCCGCGTGCGATGGCGTGGCGATCGATCGTGTCGCCCGGCAGGCCGCCGCCATAAGGCTCGTTATCGCCCACCGTCAGCCCGGCCGGGTCGGCGCGCAGCCCGGCGATGAGGGGCGCGCTCATGCGATCGTCCCCGTCCCACAGGATGCCGACATGCCAGGGCCGCATGGTGCCGCGCCACGAGGCCGTGAAACTGTGCATGGTGACGATGATCGGCGGCGCGCCCGCCTCCGTAGCCCGCGCGACGGCCGCATCCACCGCCTCGTCGAAGGGCACGTAGAAGCGCCGGATGCGCTCGTCCTTGCCGGCCTCGTCGATGCGGGCGTTGCCCGGTACCACCGCGCCATCCGACAGACGCATGACGAGCGTCGGGTCCTCGCGCCCCCGGTTGGGGTCGATGATGAGCCGCGAGAACCGCGTGAGGATGGCCGGCGCGCCGAGATGCGCCGCAAGCCGCCGCGTCACTTCGGCCGCGCCGATATCGTAGGCGATGTGGCGCGCGAATTCCCGTTCCGGAACGCCGAGCTGTGCGAGATCCTCCGGTACGTGATTCGAGGCGTGCTCGCAGATGAGGAGGAGGCCGGATGCGGGATCGCCTGGGATCGTCTCGACGGGATGCGGCGGAAACATGGGGTGGGCACGGTCCTTCAGAGGCGATCGGGGAAAAATCCCCCTGGGCAGGCAGGAAACACGCCGCCGGTCGCGTCATCGCGCGCTTGCCGAGGCGGCAGGGCTCGGGCACAGCACGTATAGGCGATCGCGCCGCCACGGCAATAATCCGGCGGACAAGCAATCCGGCCCGCGCGATCGGACCTTGATGAGACACGGACACGCCATGACCGCGCCTTCACACGCCTCGCCCGCTTCCTCCCCTTCGTCCCACGATGCCGCTCGCGGCCTGCTTCTCGGTTTCCTCGACGAGGCGATCGCCGCCGCGCATCCCTCCCGCTGCCTGGTGCCGCACCTGCCCGCCCCGGGGCCCGGCCGGCTGATCATCCTCGGTGCCGGCAAGGCCGGCGGCAGCATGGCCGCCGTGGCGAGCCGGTTCTACCGGGAGCAGCACGGTGTCGACGAGAACCGCATCGTCGGCCTGGCGGTGGCCCGCCACGGCTACGGCGAAGAGGCCCCGATGATCCGCATGGTCGAGGCCGGGCACCCGGTACCGGACCAGGCCGGCATCGACGCCACCATCGACGCCCTGAAAATCGCGGCCGATGCCGGTCCGGAGGACGACGTGCTGGTGCTGCTCTCGGGCGGCGGTTCGGCCAACTGGATCGCGCCCGCCGGCGACCTCACCCTCACCGAGAAGCAGGCGGTGACCAAGGCGCTTCTGCGCTCGGGTGCGCCGATCAACGAGATCAACGCGGTGCGCAAGCACCTCTCCCGGATCAAGGGCGGACGTCTGGCCATGATGGCCCGCAACGCCCGCTCGATCCTGACGCTGGCCATCTCCGACGTGCCGCACGACGACCCGGCGGTGATCGCCTCGGGTCCGACCGTGCCCGATCCCTCGACGCTCGCCGACGCCCGCGAGATCTGCGAGCGCCGCAACATCCCCCTGCCCGAGACCGCCAAGGCCCTCCTCAACGACCCGGCCAACGAGACCCCGAAGGCGGGCGACCCCTCCTTCGCCCGAGCTGAGTACCGCATCATCGCCCGTCCCATCGACGCCTTGAACGCGGCGTCCGACGCGGCCAAGCGCGCCGGCTACGAGGTCGTGATGCTCGGCCCCGACGTCGAGGGCGAGGCGCGTGAGGTCGCGGCGGAACACGCCGCCCTCGCCAAGGAGATGAAGGCGGCCGGCCGCAAGGTGGCGATCATCTCGGGCGGCGAACTCACCGTGACCATCGCCGGCGAGGGCCATGGCGGCCCGAACCAGGAATACGCCCTCGCCCTGGCGATCGGCCTCGACGGCGAAGCCGGCATCCTCGGCATCGCCGCCGATACCGACGGGACCGATGGCGGACGCGGCGAGGCCACCGATCCGGCCGGGGGTCTCGTCGACCCGACGACGCTGGAGCGCGCCCGCGCCGCCGGCCTCGATCCGGCTGCGATGCTCGCGGACAATGATTCGACGAAGTTCTTCGCCACCATCGGCGATCTCGTCCAGCCGGGTCCCACGCGCACCAATGTCAACGATTGCCGCATCATCCTCGTCGGTTAACGGCGTGAGCCGTCGCCGGACGTCCCCCTCCCCGCCGCGAGCGGCGAGGGGGACGGTTCTCTGGCTCGCTTCACCGCTGGCCGCCCTGTTCCTCACCGCTTCGCCCGCCCGCGCCGATTTGCGGATGTGCAACCAGACCGCAAGCAAGGTCGGCATCTCGCTGGGATACCGCGACACGCAAGGCTGGGTGACGGAAGGCTGGTGGGACGTGGCGCCCAAAGGGTGCGAAACCCTGCTGCGCGGCGCTCTCGCCGCGCGGTTCTATTACGTCTACGCGGTAGATTATACCCGCGGTGGCGAGTGGAACGGCCGGTCGCTCATGTGCACCCGCGACACCGAATTCACGATTCGCGGAGTCGAGGATTGTCTCGCGCGCGGCTACGACCGCAACGGCTTCTACGAAGTGGATACCGGCGAGCAGAAGAGCTGGACGATCCAGCTCACCGACCCGAGCCAGCCGGCCGCGCCTTGAGAGTCTTCTTGAGGAACGTCGTGAAGGCCGGCAGATCGACTGTCCATGCATCGAAGCCAGGATGCTGGGGTTCGAGCCACGCGGAATATTGATGGCCCTTGACGATTGAAAGGCGAGCGTAATTGAAGCGCAGCTGGTACGTCCCCTCCATGATCGGAAGGATCTCGATTACTTGAAGGCCGGGGTTCGCGACAATGATGTGAGATAGTCCAGCGCCGTGAGGGGACATGATGACCGAGGCATGCCGGGCGATAGCGAATTGGTGCCAGAGAGGGATCTTTGAGAACTCCATCACAGTGAATCCGAGCTTTCTCGCTACGGCTTCGACATCAGCTTCATTCTTCATCACACGCCGGGCGGCGTCTCGTCGCGTCACGTAGACGCGATCTGGTAGTTCAGCGGTGTTGCTTGCGGCCAAAGTGCTCGCGCGTTCACCAAGTTCTTCGTAGATGCTGTCTAGATGGCGCCATCCTGACATGCCACGGAAACCGACCCGCGCGACTAACAGGCGTTCGACGAAGACGGATCTGTCTAGCTTTTGGACTGCATTTCCAAGATCGAGCATTTCAAGAGTATCTTGCTCGAAACCGGACCGCGCAGCGTTGAGAAGGATTTTGCACCCCTCATTTTCAATCAAACCACTGCTTTTGAGCCATGCTAGTCTCGGAAGATAATCAATGAGCCAATGATATATTCCGCGGCTTCCACGATTGAGACCAAGCGCGAGCGGTATATTCTCCGTCTGGGTCCTGTCGGTGACATCGAGGGGGAACCCCTTCGAAACGACGATCGCTTTATTCTCAGTCCAAATTTGCCCGGATGGATGGGTAAAAACGTTCCTGTACTCAGAAACTGTGGGTTTCAGGGGGCGTGCAATAAGCCGATTGAATACCGCAACTTCACGTTTCAAACCCTTGAGGTGAAGCGCATCAGTGTTGGGCGAAGCAACAAGCTTGACGCTACCAAATACTTCCTGAGCAGGCTGAGGAGCAAAGGTCAGTTCGGATACAGTTGGTTTTATCGACGATCCGCCTCCACTCACTTTCGCGACCAGATCAAGAAGCTCACGTTTGAGCTTGGCGTCGCGCAGGTGCTTAAAAACGAGGCCAGTCGACTTGAGGAAACGTGTCGTATCGTGAAGGGATGGCGTGTCTATGAGTAGGCGGGCCGCCAGATGTGCGCGCTTGTTAACAGCAAGTTGCCGCACAGTCGCGAACTTTACCGCTAGCGGAAGCGCTGCGTTGGGAAGATCCTTTAAAATGCAGCCGATGATATCGTCGTCGGCAAGAATGAAAGCAGCCTGCAAGCGTTGAAGAAGCAGCTGCGGCTGTTGTGTAATCAGCTCAGGGTTGTCAGTAATGGCTATTACCTGATCCCAGCGATTGGCCGCTGCCTCATCGCGGCAGGTCCGTACTGCTTCTCGTGCGCGATCAATAGGTTTGGAAGGGGCGCCAAATAGCACTGATCACTAATCCTGTTGTTAATCGAAAGTTTGTCCGAGGAAATTCAGGATCTTTCCGCATCAGATGTGCGGCTAGCAATACGCTTCTGTTTACGTTCCGCCTTCCGAGCCTCGATGTGAGCGTCCTTGCGCACTTTTATGCGGGCTTGGCGCTTGATTTCGGCTTTTTCCGAACGAGGAGGGGTATGTTGTTCGTTCATTGAACTCACTCCTGTCTAATCTCGACCCAAACCCGACTGGGCGTCCGGCATTGCATGTGCGAGGTACAGCATGCCGGACAATTCTGTAAACCCGAACACCTTCCCGCAGTAGGTGATTTTGGATTGGCAAGGTTCGAGTGTCGAGCCCATGATCCCCGCGTATCGCCTCTCGGCTCGCGAAGCCGGCGAACGTACCCTTCACTCACATTGACTCCATAGGCGGCAACTACCCCCTCGGTGAGGCCGGAGAGAACAAGTCTCGGCAGCTTGACGTGTATGCCGTCGCAGTGCTTCTGGCCCCCCTACCCCCAATCGGTCGTTCGAATCCGACGGGTATCCTCAAAAAAACTAGGAGAACCGGAGTGAAACGCTCGCGCCGCACGAAGATCATCGCCACCCTCGGTCCGGCTTCCGACACGCCGGAGATGATCGAGAAGCTGTTCCGCGCCGGTGCGGACGTGTTCCGGCTCAATATGAGCCACCTTCCGCGCGAGAAATTGCCCGAGAAGATCGAGGTGATCCGCACCATCGAGCGCGAGTTGCGCCGGCCCATCGCGGTCCTGGTGGATCTCCAGGGTCCGAAATTGCGGGTCGCCGCCTTCGCCGAGGGCAGCGCCATCCTCGAGAACGGCGCCTCCTTCGTGCTTGATTCGGATCCGACGCCGGGCGACATCCATCGTGTCTACCTGCCGCATCCCGAGATTCTGTCCGCGCTGGAACCGGGCCACGTCGTCATCATCGACGACGGAAAGCTGCGCCTGGTCGTGACCGAAGTCTCCGAGGGGCGCGCGGTGACCGAGGTCGTCATCGGCGGCAGGATTTCCAACCGCAAGGGCGTGTCCCTGCCGGACACCGTGATCCCGGTGGCGGCGATGACCGAGAAGGATCGCGGCGATCTCGAGGCCGGGCTCAATGCCGGGGCGGACTGGATCGCGGTCTCCTTCGTCCAGCGTCCCGAGGACGTGGCCGAGGTGAAGAAGGTCGCCGCCGGCCGCGCCCTGGTCATGGCCAAGATCGAGAAGCCTCAGGCCCTCACCCGCCTCGATGAGATCATCGAGATCTCCGACGGGATCATGGTGGCGCGCGGCGACCTCGGCGTGGAGATGCCGCTGGAGCAGGTGCCCGGCGTGCAGAAGCGGATCACGCGCGGTGCCCGGCGTCTGGGCAAGCCCGTCGTCGTCGCGACGCAGATGCTCGAATCGATGATCACGGCCCCGGTGCCGACGCGCGCCGAGGTCTCGGACGTGGCGACCGCCGTCTACGAGGGTGCCGACGCGGTGATGCTGTCGGCCGAGAGCGCGTCCGGCGCCTTCCCCATCGAGGCGATCTCGATGATGAGCCGCATCGCCGAGCAGGTAGAGCGTGACGCCCTCTACTGGACGATCCTCACGGCGCAGCGTTCGGAGCCCGACGCCACGGCGTCGGACGCCATCGCGGCGGCCGCCCATCAGATGG
Organism: Methylobacterium bullatum; assembly: GCA_902712845.1. Lineage (NCBI taxonomy): Bacteria > Pseudomonadati > Pseudomonadota > Alphaproteobacteria > Hyphomicrobiales > Methylobacteriaceae > Methylobacterium > Methylobacterium bullatum. The sequence goes on along the minus strand of LR743504.1, from coordinate 2,972,713 downwards.
TCGACGCCCTCGGCCTCACCGCCATCATGGCCTGGACGCATTCGGGATCGACGGCCCTGCGTCTCGCCCGCTCGCGGCCCAACGCCACGATCATCGCCCTGACGCCTAAGCGCGAGACCGCCCGGCGCCTGGCCATGTGCTGGGGCACGCACCCGATCGTCACTAACGACGCCAGCGACGTGGACGACATGGCCTTCCGCGCGGCGAAATTTGCCGTGCGCGAGCGCTTCGCCGAGATCGGTGACCGGGTCATCGTGGTGGCCGGCGTGCCGTTCGGGACACCGGGCGCCACCAACCTCGTGCGGATCGCCTTCGTCACTCGCGATCACGCCGCGAGAGCCTGATCGGTTCAGGGCGCGACGGGCTCATGTCCCGTCGCGCCGATCCGGGTGGCGAGCCCTTCGACCGCATCCACGAGGGCGTCCGTCGCCATGTAGGGCACCATGTGGCCGATGCCCGGCAGGAGAATGAGCCGGGCGCCGGGGATGAGTCTGGCGAGGGGTTCGGCATGGCGCGCCGCCGGAACGGCGGCATCCGCATCGCCGGAGACGATCACCGTCGGAACGGCGATCTCACCGTAGCGTGGAGCCTGGGACGCCAAGGCGGCGGGCAGGCCGATCAGGTCTTCGAGATTAGCGAGCATCGTCGCGGGGCGCAGCACCAGGGCTGAGCGGCTCCGCTCGAGATAGTCGCCGGGAAGTTCCTGCGGCCGGAACGCCGCACGGCCCCCGCGTTCCAGATAGGTGAGGCCGAGCGGTGTCGCGACGGTACGGCTGAGCAGCCACGCGACCGGGCGCTTCAGCGCGACGCGATAATACCATGGCAGAGGCGCCATGGCGGGAAACGGCATTGCCACCGGCGCTACGAGCACGAGACCCGAGACAATGTCGGGATGGTCGAGGGCGATGGCGCTGGCCAAGGCGCCGGACCAGGAATGGCCGAGCAGGATCACCGGGCCGGTTCCCATGCGCGCGATCGCCTGTGCGATCGCATGGCCCTGCGCCGCCGGGCTCGCCCCCTCACGACAGTCCAGGCGGTCGCTCCAGCCGTATCCGGGCCTGTCGAAGGCAATGACGCGAAAGCCGTTCTGGGCGAGCCTGCGGCCGACACCTTCCATCGGGTCGGCGGCGTTGGCGGAGGCGCCGTGAAGGAGCACGACGGTTCCCTTCGACGACGTCTTCGGGCCGGCCTGGATGGTGGCGAGCCGCCCGCCGTCCACCTCGATGAAAGGCCCTTGCGGCGGAAACCGGGCGCCGACCCGCAAGGTGACGATCAGGGTGACGAGGGCTCCGGCGGCGAGCACGCTGACGATCAACCCGAGCATCGCGCCCGCGATCAGGCCGAGCCAGTGCAGGAGAACCATGTCCGGTTACAGGTCCCGTCCGTCGATCTCAGGGACGAGCCGGTCGATGGCGCTCTGAAGCTTCTCCATGCGCGGATAGATGGCGGCGGCGCGGCGGAAAGCGTCCAGGGCGCGACGCTTGTCGTCCATGGACAGATAGATCCGCCCCAGCGCGGCCCAGGCCTCGTAATGCCGTGGTTCCAGCACCAGCGTCCGCTGCAGGTCGGCGACGGCGTTGGTCTGGTCGGTGAGAAGCCAGAACACCGTGGCCCGCCGGTTCCAGCCCTCGGCCCATTGAGGCTCGAGGGTGGTGGCGCGGTCCATCAACTCGACGGCGAGGGCATAGTCGCGGCCCGACATCGCCTGACGGGCACGTTCCGTGAGAAGGTCGGCGGTGGCGCTGCCGGAGCGGCCGAGGCGCTGCTCGATCAGGCGGGAGATGCCCTTGGCCTCGGCATCGTCCTCGGAGGCCTTCAGCCTCGCATAGAGATCCTCGAGGCTCGGCGCCTGCACTTTCTTGGGTGCATCCTTGCCGTTTTCCTTGCCCTGGCTCTGTGGCGGCAGAGCCTTGGCCGACGATACCCCAAACGAAAAAACCGCCGCGCTCAGGAGCGCAGCGTTGAACAGAATGCCAAAGTGCCGGGACAGCGTCATGAGAGCGAGCTTCCTCGCCCTTCACGCCGCCGTCAACAGGCTGGCTTGACGCGGCTGCCCCGAATGCCGGGCAGCCCGCAGCCTCAGCCCTGGCGGGCCTTGAAGCGCTTCTGCGTCTTGTTGATGACGTAGACGCGGCCCTTGCGGCGCACGAGCTGGTTGTCGCGGTGACGGCCACGGAGGGACTTGAGGGAGTTGCGAATCTTCATCGGTCTCACGTCGGCCGGGTTTGAGCCCGCCGCCTGTCCATAGGGTCTCGGGAACGAGGCACCTCGGTAAGGCGTCCTCGGCGATGGCAGTTCACGCATCGCGGAAAGGCGGTTGCCATATCAGGCTTGAGCGCCTGAAGGCAAGGTGCAACCGACATGCCGCAGGTGCGGATTCTTCGAGGCGTGGCCCCGGCACATGGTCGGGGCATCGTCAGGCGCCGTTCGGAGCCCTCAGCGCTCCCGCCAGGCCTTGGCGATCTGGTCCGTCAGGGGCTTCGTCAGGTATGACAGGACGGAGCGATCCCCGAGCTGCATGTATGCCTCGACGGGCATGCCGGGCACGAGCTGAACCTTGCCGAGGCGCTCCACCTGATCCTCCGTCATGCGGATGCGCGCGGTGTAGTAGGTCATGCCGCTCTTCGGGTCCTGCGAGACGTCGGCCGAGACGCGGCTCACGATCCCGTCGATCTCGGGCGTGGTGCGTTGGTTGAAGGCCGGGAACCGCAGGACGGCGCGCTGATCCACACGCACGTTGTCGATGTCCTGCGGCTGGATCCTGACCTCCACGATCAGCTTGTCGGCGTCGGGCACGATGAGCATCGCCGGCTCGCTGGGAACCACGAGACCGCCGATCGTATGCACCGTCAGCTGGTGGACCGTGCCGTTCTGGGGCGAGCGCATGTCGATGCGCTTGAGCTGGTCCTCGGCGGCGATTCGCTTCTCCACATATTCGGACCAGCGGCCACGGATCTCGGCGAGCTCCTTGCCGGTCTCGGTCCGCATGTCCTGGTCGATCTGGAAGATCTGCAGCTCGATCTCGGTGATCTTGCCCTTGGCCGACGCCGTCGAGGCGATGAGCTGCCCGCGCTCGCCCTGCAGCCGGGCGCCGTCCCGTTCCAGGGCGGTGACGCGGGAGAGCGGCACGAGGTTCTTGCCGTAGAGCTCGCGCACGCCCTTCAGCTCGGTTCCGATCAAGGCCGTTTCCCGCTCCTTGGCGGCGGCCTGTTCGGTGAGACCCTTGATCTCTTCGCCGAGCTGGGAGACGCGCTCGCGCAGCTGCGCCTTCTGGCCCTCGCGGCCGGCGACGCGGGCTTGGAACAGGCGGGTTTCGCTATCGACCAGATGGGCGACGGACGGATCCTTCGCCTTGCGAGCCAGCAGATCCGGCGGGAAGGCGATCTCGGACGCACCGTCGCGCTCGGCCTCGTCACGCGCCCGACGGGCGGCGAACTCATCGAGCGCCTTCAGGATGATGTCGAGATTGGCGCGGGTCTGGGTCTCGTCCAGGCGGATCAGGATGTCGCCGGCCTTCACCCGCGCGCCTTCCTTCACCCGCAATTCGCCGACGACTCCGCCGGTGGGGTGCTGGACCTTCTTCACGTCCGATTCGACCATGAGCTGGCCCGGCGCGATCACGGCCCCCGAAATCATCGTGAAGGTGGCCCAGCCGCCGATCCCGATGACGAGGACGGCGCCGACTCCGATCGCCGCGGCGAGGTGACGGCGGATCGACCCGTTGGCGGTGGGGCGGATTTGAGCGGGGGCGAGTCCGGTGGGCGACAGTGCGATGGCCATCACGCGCTCTCCTGCAGGGTGGCGACGTTGGCGCCGGTTCGTTGTGCAGCGACGGGCTCGGCGGCGGGAGCCGGAGTCGACCGGAGGACGCGCTTGAGCACCTCGTCCTTGGGGCCGAAGGCCTGGGCGCGCCCGTCGGCCATCATCAGGATCATGTCCACGGCCGCCAGAGCGCTGGGGCGGTGCGCCACGACGATGCAGATGCCGCCGCGCTGCCGCACTCCGACGATGGCCTGGGTCAGGGCGTTCTCGCCCTCTCCATCGAGATTCGAATTGGGTTCGTCGAGCACCACGAGGAAGGGGTCGCCATAGAGCGCCCTCGCCAGGCCGACCCGCTGGCGCTGCCCCGCCGACAGGCCCGCCCCGCCCTCGCCGATCCGGGTGTCGTAGCCTTCCGCCAGGCGCAGGATCATCTCATGAATACCCGCTGCCTTGGCGGCGGCGATGACCGCACCCGACTGGGCATTGGGATCGAACCGGGCGATGTTCTCGGCGATGGTGCCGGCAAACAGCTCCACCTCCTGCGGCAGGAAGCCGATATGCGGCCCGAGATCGGCGCTCGACCATTGGTCGATGGCCGCGCCGTCGATCCTGACCTTGCCGCGCACGGGCGGCCAGACGCCGACGATGGCGCGGACGAGGCTCGACTTGCCCGAGGCGCTCGGGCCGATGATTCCGAGCCCCTGCCCCCGTTGCAGGGACAGGCTGACATCCTGCACGACGATGCGCTGGGTTCCGGGCGGTGCGAGGGTGACGTTTTCGGCGACGAGGCTCTGCGACGGAGCGGGCAGAGCATGGGGCTGTTCGACGGCGGGCAGGCGCGCGAACAACTCCGAGAGCCGCGCCCAGCTCTGGCGCGCCTGCACGAATCCCTTCCAGTTGGCGATGGCGAGTTCCGCCGGAGCCAGGGCACGGGCCACGAGGATCGACGAGGCGATGATGACGCCGGCCGAGGCGAGGTTGTTGATGACGAGCCAGGCGCCGAGGGCGAGCACGCCCGATTGCAGCGCCATGCGGAACACTTTCGAGCCCGCTCCGAAACCGCCCGCCACGTCCGAGACGGCCATCTGAGACTGCATGTAATCGCGGTTGGCGCCGCCCCAGCGATCGGCGAAGCGCCCCTGCATCCCCATGGCGGCCAGCACTTCGGCGTTGCGGCGCCCGGCTTCCGCGAGGCCGTTGCGGCGCATGCCGTGGGCGGTTGCGGTCTGGGTCGGGGCGCGGGTCGACCGATCCGTGGTCAGGGCCAGGACCGCCAGGACCGCTGCGCCGACGAGGGCCGCGATACCGATGAGCGGGTGGAACAGGAAGCAGATGAAGACATAGATCGGCATCCACGGCAGATCGAAGAAGGCCGAGGGCCCCGTGCCGCCGAGGAAGGCGCGTAACTGATCGAGGTCGCGCAGGGGCAGCAGCCCGTCGCCCGGGGTCGCGCCCTTCAGGGGAGCCCGCACGACGATGTCGAACACCCGCGCAGAGAGGGCTTCGTCCAGCGAGGCGCCGACGCGCGCGAGGATACGCGAGCGGATCGTCTCCAGGACGCCCTGAAATCCGTAGAGGACGAGAGCGAGGATCACGAGGCCGACCAGTGTCGGAACGCTCCGGCTCGGAATGACGCGGTCATAGACTTCGAGCATGAAGAACGAGCCGGTCAGATACAGAATGTTCACCAACCCGCTCATCACCGCGACGCCGATGAACGCCGTTCGGCAACTTGCCAATGCCGAAATGATCTCGGCCGATTCCCGCCCCTTAGCCACTGCCGCCCCCGCCGTCACGTTCGATTGTCAAGGTTAGTTCGAATGGTAGTCTGCGATACCGTTTGGGGACGGCGGCCCGACACTCGCCTCCTTTATAAGAAAAGCGTGAAGTCGAGAACTCGAAAACATGCTGCTGCGGTTGGATTATGGCCGTCTGTGTCCGGAGGGCCCATCTCTCGCGAGCTATGCCCCCGGCTTTCGCGGCCTCGGGGGGGGGGGAACCGTCTTCTCCGCCCGAGACGGAGCGTTCGTATTCGGAAGTGGAAGCGATGCGGTCGGCACAGGTGAGTGGTCGACGACTTGCTTGCGCATGCCGGCTGCTGAGCCTGTGAAGAAATCCCGAGCAAGCATGGTCCGTAAACGTTCTCGGCCTATGACGGAGCGAGAAACGGTGAAGCGCCGGAGCGTATTGAGTGCGATCGGACAAAGAAGCGGAAACGTCATCGGAGCCGGTATTACGGCGCGAGGACCGGAACCCGAGCAACTGGATCGCCAACGTCCGGCTTCCCGACGGCCGAGAGATCCCGTGCACCGTGAAGGACGTGTCGAAATCCGGCGCCAAGCTCGGCATCCCGGCCTACCACGAGCTGCCCGATTCGTTCCTGCTCCGCATCATTGGCCGGGACTTCGTCTGCATGGTGAAGGTCGCCTGGAGGCGTGGCGACTATGTCGGCGTCAGGATCGAGCGCGTCGGCAAGGTGGCGCCACCGCGTGTCCAGGTCGCGGCGCCGCAGCCGGTAGCGACCTCCTTGGAGCAGCCGCAGGCGATCGACGAGTCGGGCGGTGTGGGCATTCCTTCGCGCCGACGGAAACCAGCGCCCTTCTGACGCGGGACCGAAGCGGGGTCCGTGATCGCGTCAAGCCCGGATCAGGTCCCTCATGCCGGGCGCTTTCTCGCTGCCGGGGAAGACCTTCTCGGAGAGGACCTTCTCCTCGAAGCCGAACTGGTCGATCAGCAGGCCTTTCATCACGGCGCGCAGATCCGTCGTCGGCGCGAGATCGCGACCTTCGAACAGGGCGCTTTCCTTGAGACTCGGCCAGTCGGCGATCACCCGTCCCCCCGCCACCGCTCCGCCCACGAGGAAGGCGACCGTGGCCGTGCCGTGATCCGTGCCGGAGGAACCGTTCACATGGACCGTGCGGCCGAACTCGGTGACGATCAGCACCGATGTCTGCGCCCAGGAGGCACCGAGTCCCTCCTTGATCGCCGCCATGCCGGCATCGAGGGAAGCGAGGTTCTTGGCCAGGCGCCCTTCATAGGGGCCTTGCGAAGAGTGGGTGTCCCAGCCATCGAAATTCATCACGGCGATGCGGGGGCCGGTCACCGGGGCCATGAGCGAGGCTGCGGCGCGGGCGGCCGAGGCGAAGCTGTTGGGGCCCTTCAACGGCTGCTTGCCCATCGCCGCCATGCTGGGATCCGAGGCGATGAAGTCGTCGACCTGCACGCCCTCGCGCAGGGCATTGGCCAGGGCCTGGTCTTTGTCGTCGTAGAGGGCCTGGAGGCGCATCAGCGTATCGGCCGAGGCGTAGGGCATCGTCTGCGGCTGCCATGTCTCGACCTGGGCCGGGCCACGCAGGATCAGCGGCGTCGTTGCGCTCACGGAGAGGGCCTTGGTCGGCCGCAACTCGATGCCCTTGGCCTTGGGAATGAGGGAGAGCGCGCGGTTGAGCCAGCCGGTATCGACGCCGGTACTCGATCGCGTCATCCCGTTCTCGAGGACCTCCTGCGCGTCGAAATGCGAGCGGGCGCGGTAGGGGGTGGCGACGGCATGGAACAGCGTGGCCTCGCGCTTGGCATAGAGGTCCGCCAGGTTCGGCATCGCCGGGTTGAGCGAGAACAGTGGGTCGAGCCGAAACGGCGTATGCGTCGGGGACAGCTTGAAGTCGGAGCGGATCGCCGCGAATTGCGGATCGCCTACTGGCATCACCGCCGAGAGACCGTCGAGGCCGCCGCGCAGCACCACCACGAGGAAGCGCGGGTCGCGGCCGGACGCGGCCCAGACCTTGGGCACATAAGGCCATGCGAAGAGGGCGCCGGCACCGAGCAGCAGGTTGCGGCGCGTCGGCAGGTGGGCGTGTTCCTGAGGGTTCATGGGGTCATCGCCTCTCGACCGGCTAAACAGGTTTCGCAAAAGTGGTCATCGGTTTTGCGCCTTAAAACCTGCGACGCTCCAAAGGCTTGAGCGAGGTGAAGCATTGGCTGGCCAATCCGAGCCCGCTCAGCGCCGCTGGAATTCCGGGCTCAGCATCAGCAGGGCCAAGGCCTGTTCAGGGCTTTCTCCCTGCCTGATCACGCGCCGCGTTTCGTCCGAGAAATAGCTGCCGATCCGGTCGTCCACGAGTTTGCGGATGTCCACCTGATCCGCGTTGAGCCTCGCGCATTGCTGCGCCCAGTCGATCCGGCTCTTGATACCGTCCGATGTCACCCAGGCATCGTCTTCCTCGGCCCAACCTTTCGGCGACGGGGCGGCCAGGAAGGGCTGGCCCATCGCCAGGAGCGAGGCTTTCGGTGACGGTCTGACCGGCGTTTGCCCGAGGAGGCGGCCGGTCGCAGCCAGGAACTCGAGCGGCGAGCGCAGCTTCACGGGGGCAGCGGTCCAGGCCTCGTCGCTCTGGATCAGGGCGGCGGTCACGGCCTTCAGATCGCCGCCGCTATCCCTGAAGACCTTGGCGAGGCTGTTTTGCAGCGAGTCAGACACCTTCTCCGAGACGAAGGCGCGCGCCATCCGCCGCGTCACGTAGCGTGCTGTCGATGGGTGACGGGCAAGATCGGTCAAGACGGCGAGGAACTCGTCGGCTCCCGCCTCCGGGTAGCGCTTGCCCAGGATGGTCTTCGGCCCCGGCTGATGCAGGCGCTCCTGAAACACCACTTCGCCGAAAGTTTCGGATTGCGGCTTGAGATCCACGGTCCAGCCGGTGAGGACGGAAGCCAGGGCGGTGACGTCCGCTTGGCTGTAGCCGCCGTCGACGCCGAGGGTGTGGAGTTCGAGCACCTCGCGGCCGAGATTTTCGTTGAGGCCGGATTTCTTGATGCGACCGACCTTGGAATCGGGCCCGATGGACGATGCATTGTCCAGATAGTAGAGCATGGAGGCGTGCAGGATGGCCGCCTTGGCCATGTCGTGAAAGCGGCCGAGAATGAATGGCCGAATGGCTTCACGCTGGAACGAGCCTGCCGTCAGACTGGATTTCCCCTTACCCGCGCCGACGGTGAAGTGGTTGCTCCAGTGCAAGAACAGCCGCTCGTGCAGGGGCGCCTTCGTCGCTGCCGCCAGTCTCAGCCAAGCGATCAACTCATCGGGATTTTTCGTGGTCGGAGCCTGCGGGACTGTGGTCTCGGGCTCGTTCTCCATCATGCCGCCAGCCATCGACGGCTCGGTACGGGGCGCCATGGCCATGGCGCCATCCTGTTTCACCTTGGCATTGCCGGACCCCGGATCCGCCATCGCTTCGCGACGTTGCCGCGCTATCTGGCGGCGATGCATCATCGCCTGCAACTGGTCGCTGCTGGACATCAGCTTGGCTTCGGGGACTGTCAGCGGCATGTCGAGCTGGGCACGGACGTAGCCGCGCGGATCGTCCACGGCGGGTAGATCGATGGCGCCGCATCCGAGACCGAACCGTCCGACCGCATTCGAGAATGCCAAGTTTCGGCTCATCATCATCTCCGGCATCCGGGACCGCTGGCCGAGATGCCCGGCACCGAATGAAAGCGGTCTTCTTACACGATCTGTCTGAGGCGGTTCTGTGACCGCGCCTTCGGCTCACGCAAGCGTGACGGTCATTGGCCGATCGAGCTCGACTGTCTCGGACCAGACTCTTCGAAAGGATGCCGGACAGGTTGTGAGGAGCGCGTGGAAACCGGCCCGTGACCAGGCCCGAACGAGAAAAGGCCCCGTTTCCGGAGCCTTTGTTCTCTCGACCATTCCCCTGAAAGAGGAATGGTGGGCGCGACAGGGATCGAACCTGTGACCCCTACCATGTCAAGGTAGTGCTCTCCCGCTGAGCTACGCGCCCCGGCTGAAGCGTTTCCGCTGCAGCGAGGAGCGGCGTATAGCTTTCGGTTGGAACGGGCGTCAAGGGCCTTTCGTCCGGAAAGAGCGTGTTCCGGTGGCGCAAGCCCGCTTTCTCTGATGGCGCTGCCTTCCTTCGCGAAGTTCGGGATGCGGCTATGATGTTGCACCGCAGCGACAGGGAGGGGAATAGACGGCTGGCTCGGCACAAGTCGGATTTTCACGGCAGAGCCAGGGCCTAATAGATATTTCATGGAATATGATTTGAATAGAAATTAAACGATAATCGCAGCCGACTTTATTTGCATGCTCCAATGAATACTTATAATAATAATGATTTATAACAATTAATATTCCCTGTAATACATAATTTAAAGTAAATTATTGCTTGAGGTATGTCCGGCGGCATCCTGAATTGTCGATCTTGATGGATTTATCCTAGCTTTACGATTTGGTTCTTAAATCGATGCAATGTCTCGGTTTTTTGCCGATAATCGGTCTGGCCTGTAAGGGCATTAGCGGATCGATGATTGGGAATTTCCTGTCGTCAACGCGCCTGTTGAAGAGTGTGTGATTTATATCAGCCATCGAGACTGTCCGTATCTTGATATCCCCGTGGCCGCTGTGCTGCGGCAAAGCTGCCATGGGTTGGACACGGTTCCGGCTGCATATTATGCATCACAGGGTCGCCGGTCCGTTGCGAGTGCGAGACGGTGGTTTCCTCGATCAAGAGCGTGTGCGAATCGAACGTGATCAAGCGTACAGACATAGCGATCGTCGGCCGTTCGTGCCGGTTGCCCGGCGCTGCCAGCATCGACGGCCTCTGGCAGCTTCTGAGCGAAGGACGATGCGCCGTTGGCCGCATCCCTGAGGATCGCTGGTCGCTGGAGCGGTTCGGTCACCCGCGCGCTCAGGAGCGCGGCAAGAGCTACACGTGGTCGGCGGGCGTTCTCGACGACATCTGGTCGTTCGACCCCGGCGTGTTCGGCATCTCGCCGCGCGAGGCCGAGCAGATGGATCCGCAGCAGCGGCTTCTGCTCGAACTGACCTGGGAGGCCCTGGAGGATGCGGGCCTGCGTCCCTCCGCCGTGGCCGGATCGCAGATCGGCGTGTTCGTGGGCGCTTCGTCCCTCGATTACGGCAACCTGCGCGTCCTCGATACGTCGTCGGGCGATGCCTATGCGGCGACCGGCAACACGCTCTCGATCCTGTCCAACCGGATCTCCTATATCTACGACCTGAAAGGGCCGAGCTTCACCGTCGATACGGCCTGTTCCTCCTCGCTGGTGGCGCTCGATGCCGCCGTCGCGGCGATCGCCGGCGGCCGGATCGACACCGCGGTGGTGGCGGGCGTGAACCTGCTCGCGAGCCCGTTCAACTTCATCTGTTTCTCCAACGCGCAGATGCTGTCGCGCACCGGGCTCTGTCAGGCCTTCTCGGCCAATGCCGACGGCTATGTCCGGTCCGAGGGCGGTGTCGTTCTCGTGCTGAAATCGGCGCGTCAGGCGGCTCGCGACGGCGATACCGTTCGCGGCGTCATCGCGGCGAGCGGCGTGAATTCCGACGGCCGGACCACCGGCATCTCCCTGCCCTCCGGCTACGCACAGGGTGCCCTGCTCGAACAGGTCTATCGCGAAGCGGAGATCGATTTCGACGCGGTGGCCTTCGTGGAGGCGCACGGAACCGGCACGGCGGTGGGCGATCCGATCGAGGCCGGCGCCATCGGCGGCAAGATCGGACGGCCCCGCAAGGAGCCCCTGCCGATCGGCTCGATCAAGAGCAATATCGGCCATACCGAGCCGGTCTCGGGCCTCGCCGGCCTGCTCAAGGCGAGCCTCGCCCTGGAGCACGATCTGCTGCCGCCCTCGCTGCACGCGGCCGAGCTCAATCCCGACATCCCCTTCACCAAGCTCAATCTCTTGGTGGTCACCGCGCCGCTGACGCTTCCACGCGGTCGCGGCGAGCGTTTCGCCGGCGTCAACTCGTTCGGCTTCGGTGGCACCAACGCCCATATCGTCCTCACCGACGGAGCGCCGGCTCCCGCCGCGAGCGATGCCGGGCGCCCGCCCGAATTGCTGCTTCTTTCGGCCCAGAGCCGCGCGGCCCTCAACGAACTGGCCCTCGACTACGCCGAGCGGTTCGAGCAGGCGGATGAGGCCCAGACCGTGCGCATCGCCGCCGCCGCCGCCCATCGGCGCGAGCGCCTGTCCACCCGCCTCGCCATGCCCCTCGACGCCGACCTGCCCGCCACCTTGCGCGCGGTCGCCGATGCCGAGGAGACCGACATTGCCCGTGTCGGCACCGCCGTCGACCGCAATGCGGAGGTCGCCTTCGTCTATTCCGGCAACGGCAGCCAATGGGTCGGGATGGGCCGCGAGGCGTATGAGCGCAGCGCCGCCTTCCAATCCGCCTTCGACCGGATCGACGTCCTCTTCGCCGAGATCTCGGGCTGGTCGTTGAAGGAAGCCCTGTTCGCCGAGGATCTCGCCGAGCGCATGGTCCTCACCCGGGTCTCGCAGCCCCTGATCTTTGCGATCTCCAGTGCGTCGACCACGGCCCTGAAGGCCGCCGGCCTCGTCCCATCCTTCGTCCTCGGCCACAGCGTCGGCGAGATCGCGGCCGCCGAGGGGGCCGGTATTTTGAGCCTGGAACAGGCGGTGAAGGTCATCTTCTACCGCAGCCAGCATCAGGAAACGACGCGGGGCCTCGGCACCATGGCGGTGCTGCTGGCGCCCGTCGAGGAGATCGAGATCTTCCTCAAGGATTATCCGAGCCTCGACATCGCGGCCTACAACAGCCCGAAGGCCGTCACCGTGGCGGGACCCGTCGCCGATATCGACGAGGCGATGAAGGCGCTGGCGCGCAAGCGCCGCCGTGGCCGCAAGCTCGACCTCGCCTATCCCTTCCACGGCCGGCTGATGAACCCGACCGAGAAGCCGCTGCTGCGCGATCTCGCCGGGCTCAAGCCCTATCCCGGCGCCATCGCAATGGTGTCCACCGTGACCGGCACCGTGCTCCCCGGCGGAGAGTTCGACGCCGGCTATTGGTGGCGTAACATCCGCGAGCCGGTGCGCTTCTCCGATGCGGTCCAGGAGGCGACCCGCAAGGGTGCCCGGATCTTCGTCGAAGTCGGTCCGCGTGCCACGCTGCTGCCGCATATCGGCGACTGCATCGAGCCCCTCGGCATCGAGAACGCCACGGTAGGCGTTCTCACCAACAAGCCCGTCGGTAGCGACCCCTTCGCCCGCGCCCTGGCCTCGGCCCTCGTCCACGGTGCCGCCGTGGACGAGGCGGTGGTCTTCGGCGAGAACCCGAAGGGCGACGTCGCCCTGCCGTCGTATCCTTGGCAGCGCCGGCCCTTCCGCCTGTCCGAGACATCGGAAGGCGTCGGTGCGGCGACCGCCCGTACCTATCACCCGCTCTACGGTTCGCGGCTGTCGCCGGACGGGCTCGAATGGCTCGGCCATGTAGACATCGCCACGGTGCCCGACCTCGACGATCACCGCATCGACGGCCAGGCGATCCTGCCGGGTGCGGCCTTCATCGAGATGGCGTTGGGCGTCGCCCGCGAAGCCATGCGCAGCGACGACGTCGTGCTGGCCGAGTTCGAGATCCTGTCGCCGATGGTCTTCGCCGAGGAGACCCTTCGCGAGGTCGCCGTTCGGCTCTCCGGCAGCGGCAACCAGATCCAGATCCTGAGCCGGCCGCGCCTGACCCAGGCGGGCTGGCAGCTGCACGCCTCCGCCAAGGTGGTGGACGGCACCTTCGCCGCCCGGCCGCGGCAGGACATCGACATCCCGGCCGAGAACGCCGTCGAGGGTGCCGGGCTCTATCGCCTCGCCGCCGCCTCCGGCCTCGACTTCGGGCCGAGCTTCCGGCAGGTCGCCCTCAGTGCACGCGTGGACGAGACGACCATCGTCTCCCAGTTGAAGCCGGCCGAGGCCGACCTCCGGTTCGGCCTCGTGCCGGCGCGGCTGGACGCCTGTTTCCACGGCCTGATCCTGCTCTTCGCCGACCTGATGGGCGAGGGCTCGACCAAGGCCTACGTTCCGGTGCGCTTCGGCGAGATCAGGCTGATCCGGCCGGGCGCCGTCATCGCGCGGGCGATGATCCGCACCCGGCGCTGCAACGAGCGCAGCATCCTGGCCGACTTCACCCTGGTGGACGAGGCGGGCGAGGTGATCGCCACCCTGCGCGAAGGCCGCTTCCAGGCCCTGCGCACCAAGTCCGGTCAGGATCTCGCCGCCTATGCCATCGCGCAGCGGTCCGAACTCGCCACCGAACCCACCGCGATCCCCCTCGACCGACGTGCCCGCATCGCCGATGCCGTCCGGCCCGGCATCAAGGCGGCCCTCGCCCCGGCGGATGCGGCCCTCTCGCCGGGCCATCTCCTCCTCGAAGGCTGGGCCACCTCCCTGGCCTACCGCATGGCCGAGGGATTGCAGCGCTCGGGCACCGTCGCCATCGACGAGCGCGTGCCGGAGGCGATGCGGCCCTGGCTGCTGAACGCCCTCTACGCCCTCGAGAGCAGCGGCCTCGCCACCCTCGACGGAACGCGCTGGACCCTGCGCAAGGACGTTACCCTGCCCGCGCCCGACGAGATCATGCGCTGGATCGCGGCCGACCATCCCGAATTGTCCGCCGAACTGGTGCTCACGGCCGATCTCGGCGCCGTCGTCGCCCGCCTCGTGGCCAGTGAACTCGCGAGCCCGCCGACCCTGCCGCAGAACGCCCTCGACGCCTTCGTCCTGCGCAGCGCCACCGCCCGCGCATCGTCCGACGTCATCGCCGCGATCTGCGAGGGAGCGCGCGCGGACCTGCCGAAGGACCGCTCGCTTCGCCTTCTCCAGGTCGGGTTCGGACCGCTCTCCGCGCAGGCCGCCGCCATCGCCGACGGCATCGCCGCCCAGCTCACCGTGTTCGAGACCGATCGGCGCCTCGCCGAGCGCGCCCGCCTCGCCCTGCCCCGCGGCGTCACCGTGATCGAGGACGAGACGGACCTGACGGAGGGCGGTTTCGACGCGATTCTGGCGAGCAACGTCCTGCACCGATCCGAGCGCGGTCTCCTCGGCAAGGTCGCCGATGCCCTCGCCACCGGCGGATTCCTCCTGGCGGTGGAGCCGGGTGCGTCGCTGTTCCGCGACCTCGTCTTCGGCCTCATGCCGGATTGGTTCGAGAGCGTGGACGGCATGCCGCTGGGTCGCCTCGACGACATCGCCGGCTGGCAGCGTTCGCTCAGCGATACCGGCCTCGTCCGCATCGCCGTCGACCGGGCCGCCTCGGCCAATGGCGACGATCTCCTCTTCCTCGCCGAGGCACCGGTGCGGCTCAAGGCCTCCACCGGCCAGACCTTCACATTCATCATCGGATCGCGGGATTCCTTCGCGGCCGAAACCGCTTCCTCTCTGGCGACGCTTCTCGTCGCCGCCGGCGTCCATGTCTCGATCATCCTCGATTCGGAGCAATCCCTGCTCGAACTCGAACGCGAGACCCCCGACACGGTGGTGTTCCTCGCCGGGGCCTTCGGTTCCGGCGGTGAAGCCGCCGATCGGCTGCGCGAGCGCTGCCTCGGCCTCAAGCGCTGCGTCGAGCATCTCGGGACGCGCCAGACCCGTCTCTGGGTCGTCTGTCCCGGCGCGACGCGCCACGATGGAGCGGGCGCGGTGGAAGCGGGGCTCTGGGCCTTCACTCGTACCCTCGCCAACGAGGTCGCCAATCTCGACATCCGACGCATCGACCTCACCGAGGCGATGCCGACCAAGTTCGCCTCCGAGCGTCTGCGCGACGTGATCCTGTCGGGCACCCTCGAGACGGAGATCGTCCTCGACGTCGATGCCACCCGCGTGATCCGGTTCTCGCCGGGCCAGCTCTCGCGCCGCCCGGCCGCCGATGCGGTGGCAGCGCCGGCCTCGCAGCTGGAGCGCAGCGCCACGGGGGGGCTCAACGACATGCGTTGGGGGCCGGCCGAGCGGCGAGTGCCAGGTCGCGGAGAAGTCGAGATCGCGGTGGAGGCTACCGGCCTCAACTTCCGCGACGTGCTCTGGGCGCTCTCCATGCTACCCGAGGAAATCCTCGAGGACGGCTTTGCCGGACCGCGCTTGGGCCTCGAAGTCGCCGGCCGCGTGGTCTCGGTGGGCAAGGGCGCTGCGGCGTTCAAGGTCGGCGATCGCGTCGTCGCCTTCGCCCAGTCGGGCTTCTCGACTCATATCGTCGTGCCCGAACTCGTGGTGGCGCCGAGCCCCCCCGGGCTCGATCCCCAGGCCGCGGCCACGGTGCCGGTGGCCTTCCTCACCGCCTATTACAGCCTCGTCAGCTGCGCTCGCTTGCGGCGCGGCGAGTGGGTGCTGGTCCATGGCGGAGCCGGCGGCGTCGGGCTCGCCGCCCTGCAGATCGCCAAGCTGAAGGGCGCGCGCGTCATCGCCACCGCCGGCTCGCGCGAGAAGCGGGCGCTGGTGAAGGCGCTGGGTGCAGAACACGTCCTTGATTCCCGCTCGCTGGCCTTCGTCGACGAGGTCCGCCGCATCACCGGCGACGGCGTCGGCGTGGTGCTGAACAGCCTGTTCGGCGAGGCGATGGAGCGCAGCCTGAACTGCCTGAAGCCGTTCGGCCGCTTCATCGAGCTGGGCAAGCGCGACTACGTCGCCAACACCCATATCGGCCTGCGGCCGTTCCGCCGGAACCTCTCGTATTTCGGCGTCGACCTCGATCAGGTGCTTCAGCACCAGGGCGAGGACGGGGCGCGTCTGTTCCGAGAGGTGATGGCCCTGTTCACGGAAGGCGGTCTCAAGCCCTTGCCGTTCCAGCCTTTCACCGCCGACGAGGTCTCGGACGCGTTCCGGCTGATGCAGCAATCCGGGCATGTGGGGAAGATCGTCATCGCCCCGCCGAAGCCGGGCAGCATCGTGGTCGAGCGCAAGTCCGATTTCCAGGTCTCGGCGGAGGGCGTGCACGTCATCACCGGCGGGCTCGGCGGCTTCGGCATCGAGGCGGCCCGGTGGCTTGCCGACCGGGGAGCCCGTCACCTCGTCCTCGTCGGGCGAAAGGGCGCATCGAGCCCCGAAGCCAAGCAGGTGGTGGCCGATCTCGCGGTCCGCGGCGTCAGCGTCGCCGCAATGGCCTGTGACATCACCAGCCGCCGGGCGGTGGAGGACCTCATCGAGGAGGTCGAAAGCGGCGGCCGCAAGCTCGCCGGCGTGATCCACGGGGCGATGGTGCTGCAGGACGGCCTCATCGCCAATCTCGACGCCGCCTCCCTCGACGCGGTGATCCGCCCGAAGGTCGTCGGGGCCGAGCATCTCGACGCCGCGACGCGGGGCCGGGCGCTCGATTATTTCGTCCTGTTCTCGTCGGCCACGACCTTCATCGGCAATCCCGGCCAAGGGGCCTATGTCGCCGCCAACGGCTTCATGGAGGGGCTCGCCCGTCGCCGCCGCGCCCTGGGTCTGCCCGCCCTCGCGATCGCCTGGGGCGCCATCGGCGATGTCGGCGTTCTCGCCCGCAACCGCGCGGTGATGGAGACCCTGGCTGGCCGTGTCGGCGTGACGCCGATGGACGCCCGCCGCTCCCTCGATCTCATGGCCGAGGCCCTGGAAGGACAGGGTTCGTCACCCGACGACGCCGTCCTCGCCATCGCCTCGATGCACTGGGGCAAGGCGCGTGAGCGCCTCGCCACCATGCGCTCCCCGAGCTACGGCGACCTCGGCTCGGACCAGCAGGCGGAAGCCGGCACGGTGGCCACCATCGATATCGGCGGCCTGCTCAAGGCCCAAGACCTCGATGCCGTGCGCAAGACCGTCTCTGATGCCATCGTCGAGGACATCGCC
Source organism: Methylobacterium bullatum (assembly GCA_902712845.1). Taxonomy (NCBI): domain Bacteria; kingdom Pseudomonadati; phylum Pseudomonadota; class Alphaproteobacteria; order Hyphomicrobiales; family Methylobacteriaceae; genus Methylobacterium; species Methylobacterium bullatum. The sequence continues at coordinate 2,955,337 of LR743504.1, read as the reverse complement.
CGCATCCTGCGCCTGCCCAAGGATGATATCAGCCGCGTGCGCCACCTCTCCGAGATCGGCCTTGATTCGCTGATGGGCGTTGAACTGGGCGCCAGCCTGCAGGAGCGCTTCGCCCTCGACGCGCCGCCTTCGGGCATCTCCTCGGGATTGACCGTGGTCGAACTGGCGGAGACCCTGATCCAGTCCGTGGCCGCCCCCGTGGACGACGCATCGGCGGCGGTGATGAGCCTGGCCCAGCGCCATGCCAGCGAGGGCGTCGACGTGCGCACCCTCGAGCCGTTCCACGAGCTCGTCGAGCAGAACAGCCTCCAGATCAAAGAAATCCTGCCGTAAAGGATGGCTGGCCCGAGCCAGCCCTCGTGATCCGCAACCGGAAGACCCTATCCGTATGTCCAACCCACCCCGCCCCGACGGTGGCCGCGCGGCACTCGCGGGCTTCGTCACCAATCGTCTCGGCCGCAACGCCAGCCGGCAGGCCGCCCCGCGCCCGGAGGCGAAGACGACGGACGCCTCGGTGCAGAAGTTCGAGTCCCTGCCCGGCTACCGGGAGTTGCGGCTGCAGCGTTCGGCCGCCGACCTGATCGGCCTCGGCAATCCCTTCTTCCGGGTCCACGAGACCAAGGCCGGCGCCACCACGCGCATCGCCGGCAAGGGCTTCATCAATTTCTCGTCCTACGATTACCTCGGGCTCAACGGGCACCCGGATGTGAGCGATGCGGCGCGCCGCGCCATCGACGCGTACGGCACCTCGGCCTCGGCGAGCCGGATCGTCGCGGGCGAGCGACCCGGGCATCTCAGCCTCGAACAGGCGCTGGCCGAGCATTACGAGACGGAAGCCTGCGTGGTGATGGTGAGTGGGCACGCCACCAACGTCACGACGATCGGCGCCCTGCTCGAACCCGGCGACGTGATCTTCCACGATGCCTTGAGCCACAACAGCATCGTCACCGGGGCGCAGCTCTCGGGCGCCCAGCGCCGCTCCTTCGCCCATAACGATCTCGACGCTCTGGAGACGCTGCTCGGTGCCACCCGCCACGAGCACCGCCGCGCGCTGATCGTGGTGGAGGGTCTCTACAGCATGGACGGCGATGCGCCCGATCTCGCCGGCCTCATCGCCCTGAAGCAGCGCTACGACGCCTGGTTGATGGTGGACGACGCCCATGGACTCGGCGTCCTCGGCCGGAGCGGGATCGGCCTCGCCGAGCATTGCGACGTCGATCCGCGCCTCGTCGACATTTGGATGGGCACGCTGTCGAAGACGCTGTCCTCCTGCGGCGGCTACATCGCCGGGCCGGCCGCGCTGATCGAGTATCTCAAATGCACCGCCGGCGGCTTCATCTACAGCGTCGGTCTGTCCCCGCCGCTGGCCGCCGCCGCCGAAGCCTCACTGGCCCTGATGCATGCGGAGCCGCACCGGGTCGAGCGCCTGCGCCAGAACGGCCACCTGTTCCTGTCCTGCGCCAGGAAGCACGGGCTCGATACCGGCACGAGTCTCGGCCTCGCCGTTATTCCCGTCATCGTCGGGGATTCTCTGAAATCGGTGACCCTGTCCGACCGACTCTACAAGCGCGGCATCAACGTGCAGCCGATCATCCACCCGGCGGTGCCCGAGCGCTCGTCGCGCCTGCGCTTCTTCATCACCTCCGAGCATACGCCCGAGCAGATCCGCGAGACGGTGGCGGCCGTGGCCGAGGAACTCGCCGAGATCGAGAAGGGCGGCTCGCTGATCGAGCAGCTCATGGCCAAGCGTGGCAAGCCCTGAGATCGTCCTGCCCGGCTCGGCCGGGCAGGCGGCGCTGCACCGCCCGCGATGAGTGTGATCCTGAGGCCGGCATCATCGGCCGGATGGCACGACGCCGAAGCCGGCGCCGCCGCATCGTGCCGGCCGCGTGTAACGGTCGAGCGATCCGCAGACCCGCGGTTATGGGCCTCGCCTTTCAGAAAGCGCCACCCACGCGGACGCCGGTGGTGATCGGCTGGGACGCGGCGGCGAAGACCGAGAGGACCTTCTTGACCTCGGTGAACGGCGCGTTCGAGACGTAGATCATGTCGCGGTTGCGCATGCGGAAGGCCTGGGTGAGGAACAGGCTGTTCGGGTCGCGCATGTCGAAGCGATAGACCACCGGCACGAGCGGCGTGCCGAGGAGCGGGCTTCCCGGCTTCAGGCGGCGCACCACCGGGGCGGGCTCGAAGCGGAACAGGAACGTGCCCGTGGGGTCGGCATCGGCGTCGCTCTGGCCGCGCGCCTTGGCCAGCGCCTGTGCCAGGGTGATGCCCTCGGCCTGGAACGGAATCTCGTTGGAGGTGCCCAGTGCTCCGATGGCCAGGAAGGTCTGGGGATCGCGCACCAGGGTGAGGTTGTCGTTGGGGCGCAGGTAGATGTTTTCCTTGGGGTTCGACACCACGGTGGTCAGCGGTACCGTCGCCGTCCTGCCGTTGCGCGACAGGCGCACGAAGGTCTCACTGACCGGGGCTTTCACGCCGCCGGCGGTGGCGATGACATCGAGGATGCGATCGCCCTGGGTTCCGAGGGGGACGCGGGCGCCGCCCACCGCCTCACCCCCCACGGTGACGGATTGCGAGACCGGCCGGCTCACGGTGACGATGACCTGCGGCTGGATTGCCTTGCCGGCGAGTTCGGTCTCGATCAGCGCCTGGACGTCCTGGGCGCGTCGCCCCGCGACTTTGATCCGGCCGGCATAGGGGACCGAGATGGCCCCGTCGCGCGAGACGATCTGCTCGGGCAGCTGCGCCGCCTTCGAGCCCGCGGACATGGAGTTGACCGTGAGCGGACCGGAATAGAGGCCCCCCGAGCCAGCTTCGAACACCGAAACGGCGACCGCGTCACCGATCCCGATCACCGGTTCCGAGGGCATGCGTCCGTCACCGAACGAGGAAAGCAGGCTGTCGAGGGGACGTCCGCGCAGGGCCTCGACCACGGCGGAGTTCACCTCAATGAACTCGTAGCGGGCGAAGGTCCCCTCGCTCGTGGCCTGATCGCTTCCTTCCACCACGGCCGAGGTCGACGGACCGGCGGCGGGCAGGAAGGCGTTGCAGCCGGACACCGTGACGGCAATGGCGATGGCCAGCGTGGCTTTGGGTAACATCGAACTCTCCTCAGACCCGCCCCCACGACGAGTGTCTTGTCGGATCACGTGTCGGTCGGCGGATACGAACCGTCCGTCAGCGCCGGTCTCGGTCGCCAGCCGTGCCGGCCGGTGCGAGGCCGGTCGTCACGAACGGTCCACACGTCATAGCGCCAAATCTCTTCGATCGTTTAACGATCGTTCCACTATCGCATTGTCGAAACGATGCGCGGGTCCGCCTCGGTCACGTTCGTGTCAGCACGATGGTGAGCCGATACCCGATCTCGGTCGCTCCGCCGATGCCCCCCAATGACCGACCTGAGGAAACGGCCGAGCTCGGGGGCGGTGGTATCGATCCGGTGTGGACCGTGATGGAAGGTCCCGAACCCGAAAACGGCATACTCCGTGGTCGTGTCGCCGAAGCCCGGCCGGCAGGTGGGCAGGGACGGGGCGTGATCGCCATAGACGCAGAGGATCGCATCGCGCCCCTCGAGGCCGGCGATCAGGGTCTCCATGGCCCGGCCGGTATGGGCGACGTGGTGGAGATACTGCGCCAGCGGATCGTCGATGCCGTCGAGCCGGCCGGGCTTCCACGGCCCATGGTTCTCCATGGTCACGGCGAAGACGAAGACGGGTGTCGTCGCGACCTCGACCTCCGCGAGGATGCGCGCCGCCAGGGCCTCGTCGCCGATATAGGGGCCGATGCGCGGGGCACCGGCGAAATCCTCCTCCATCACGAGGCGCGCAAAGCCGAACCGCCGCATCACCTCGGCGCGATGGAAGAAATCGCGGTGAAAGGGATGAACGAAGACGGTCGCGTATCCCGCCTGCGACGCCCGCCGGGCGATGCTCGCCGGCTCGTCGCCGCCATTGCTGAGATAGGGATCGTAGCGTCCGAATCCGAGGCTGTCGGACTCTCTTCCGGTCAGCACCGCATGTTCCGTCCGCATCGTATAGGCGCCGTGGGCGGGGACCCTCAGCCGGCCGTGGCGTAAGGCGCGGGTCCGGATCGTCTCCATGAGCGGCAGGACCGGCCCGTCGAGGCGCGTCGGGTCGACGAAGGATTCGAGCTGGACGACGACGACCACCGGCGGCGGATGCAACTGGCCGAGCGAGATGTCGTCGCCCGTCTCCGGCGGAGGCGGCTCGCGTCTCCAGCGCAGGGCATAGGCGATGATCGTGGCCGGCAGCCCGTAGCGCGCGCAATCCGCGTCGAGGTCGGGGCGGGAAAACCGGGCCGCGAGCCACTGCGCCGGGCGTCCGGTGCCAAGGGCGGAGGCCAGCCCGACGAGGAGGCATGGCAAGCCGATGAGGGCGAGGAGGGCGACGCTCGGCTCTTCGGGCAGCGCGGTGGGCTCGATCCAGTACCACAGGGCGACGAAGGCGAGGCTTGCCCCGAGGGGGATGGCCATGCGCGGGTCGGTGAGCGGCCGCGTATAGTAGAGGTCCGGATGGCGTGGCACCTGCCGCAACAGGGCGAAATCGCTGAAGACCAGCGGCTCGCCGATCACTGCCTGCTTCAACCGGCTGACGACGACGAGGATCGCGACGGTGAGAAGGCAGGAGAAGGCCGCGAGCCAGGGGCGCCACGAGAAGCAGAACCAGAAAGCCGTGAGCAGCGCGTAGCCGGCAAGGCGCAGGGCCAGTTCGCCGGGGCGACGGCCGATGGGCCGACGACCCGCCCCGTCCCACGCCTCGATGGCGAGGGAGCCGATCAGTGCCAGGGCGAGAGCGGCGGGGATCGTCATGTCTTGTCGCCGCCTCCGCCGATCCCCCGCCGCGCCCGGATCAGGCGGACGATGGGGTTCAGCACGGCGTAGCGCAGGCGCATGACGATCTGTGCCCGGCGGCTGAGGGCGAGCTTCGATGGCGCCGCCGCTTCGCGGCTCTCGCTCAACCGGTCGAGGAGCTGTTCGGGCGTACAAGGCTTCATCGCCACGGGGTCGAGATAAAGCGGGTAGACGAGGAGCGCGCCTGCCACGAGTTCGTCGAGGGCGAGCCGGCGCCCCTTGTCGGCGCCGGGCGCGAGGTCCTCGGTCAGCCCCCAGCCGGCATAGAAGGGGCGGCCATGGACCGCCACGCTCAAGCCCCGGATCAGGGCTTCGAACCCTGCGAGCGAGGTCATCGTCTCCACATGGTGCGCCCGGTCGAGGAGATCGACGATGGAGAGGCCGGCCACGATCCGGTCGGCCAGGGCCAGAACTTCGGCCTCCGGGATCGCGCCGGGCCGGAACCCGGCCTCCACGTCGGGATGCGGCTTGTAGAGGAGGAAGTCCGTTGGATTGCGGGCGCGGGCCGCGCGCAGGAGTTCGAGATTCGAGCGGACATGCGGCGAGCCGTGCCGCACCGAGGCATCGTCCTCGACCTGGCCCGGCACCAGCACGATACGCCGGTCCTCGGGCCAACCCGATGCGTCTCCGGCAAGACCGACATTGTACTTGGTCAGGCGCCGTTCCACCACGAGCCGGCGCAGGGCCGATGCCCGGGCCACGAGTTCGGGCGGGAAATCTTCGGTCCTGAGGATGCGGGCGAGGCGGCTCTCGGTACGCGGGTCGTAATAGATGCCGCTGTCGTCCACCACGATGGAGGCGCCGGGCTGCAAGCTCGCCCCGAGGCCCACCGATCGCAGGAACCCGTCTTCGATCCGCGCGAGGGGAATACCCTGCTCCGCACAGAGCGCCGGCAGTCGTTCGGGCATCCGTGTCGCCCATACGAGGATACGGGAACGACCGGCCCTGGCCTTCGCCACGGCATCTTCGGCGTTCATGGCGTGGACGGGCTTGCCGGACGGGCCGCCGACGAAGACATCGAGGGCCAGCCGCTTCCAACGCGAGATGCCGACGAGGACGGTGGGGCGGGAATTGTCCCGGAACCGGCCTTCCAGCCATGCCACCTTGTCCCGGCATTCCCCGAGTGAGATCGGTCTGCGCGTCCACGGGTCGAATGCGTGGATCCCGGCCCCTCCCCCGAACGGAACGCCGTCGAGCGTCAGACGCAGGGTGGACAGTCCCGTCGCGGGCGAATCGTAGGGGCTGAGCAGGGGCCCCGGTTCGACGGTGAGAATCGCGCGACCGGCCAGACGCAGGCTCGCCGCCGCGAGGCCGCCCCGGCCCCAGACCACGCCGATCGTTCCCGGCGTCCAGACCCGACCGAAACGGAGGCCCGTCACGGATTCGATCTCGGCCCGCAGTGCCCGGACGGGCCGGCTCGCGGCGAGCAGCGATCCGGTCGCTATCGATGCGGCCGAGGCAGGGGGCGTCGAAAGATGGGGCAATGGCGATCGCTGATCCGGTTCGGGAGGGTGCACCCATACGACGATCCGCGCCCTCAGGCGATCCGATCTCGTCTCGCGACGGACCATCGGTGCCGGGTTTCGAGGGGGCCGACAAGGCGCCTTGTTGCCGACACATCACGCCCCCAGGAATTCCATTAACGAGGCCGTGCTACGGAATTGCCGCGTTGCACCATTCGTGCGATGAGGGTGATGTACGTGCCCATTCGACACGCCCGTCTCGGGCGCAGGAGCAAGCACTTCCGCATGTTGCCGACACGCGTAGACATCACGCGCGAGGGGCCGGCGACCTTCCTGTTTCTGCAGGGGATCGCCTCGCCGTTCTTCGCCGATCTGGGCCAGGCGCTGCTCAAGCGCGGCCATCAGGTGCGACGTATCAATTTCTCTTCTGGCGACTGGTTGTTCTGGCGCCTCGGCTCGGACAATTATCGTGGCCCCCGCGAGGGCTGGGACGCCTACATCGCCGACTACATCGTCCAGCACGGCGTGACGGATATCGTCCTGTTCGGCGATTGCCGGCCTTATCATGTGGCGGCTCGCGAAGCCGCCGAGCCCTTCGGCATCCGCATCCATGTGTTCGAGGAAGGCTACCTGCGGCCGAACTGGATCACGTGTGAGCTCGGCGGCGTCAACGGCCATTCCTCGCTGCCCCGCTGCGCCGACGAGATCCGCTCCATCGCCCGCCGCCTGCCGCGGCCCGGTCGCGCGATGCCGGCGAGCGGCGACATGGCCCGCCGCAGCCTGTGGGACGTGGCCTACAACATCGCCAATATCGGGTTTCCCTACTTCTTCCCGCATTTCCGCAGCCATCGGCCAATTCATGTCGCGGCCGAATACGTGGGCTGGATCAAGAAGTTCGCCGGCCGGAGCCGCACACGGCGCCAGGCACGGGAGCTCAACGAGATCTATGCGGCGCGCAGGGAGGAGTACTTCCTGCTGCCGCTGCAACTCGACAGCGACTATCAGATCCGTGTCCACTCGCCCTTCCTCGGGGTGGAAGGGTTCATGGATCGCGTCATCGCCTCCTTTGCCGCCCATGCGTCCGATAGGTCGAGACTGTTGATCAAGCTCCACCCGCTCGACAGCGGATTGGTGAACTGGCGCAAGCACGCCCGTAACTCCGCCCGGCGCCACGGTGTGGACGAGCGGCTCGATTTCATCGATGGCGGCGACCTGCCCAAGCTCATCGCCGGCAGCCGGGGCGTGGTGCTCGTGAACAGCACCGTCGGGATGCTGTCCCTCGAACTCGGACGTCCGACCGTCGCTGCGGGCGAGGCGATCTACAATCTGCCCGGCCTGACCCATCAGGGCGGCCTCGACACGTTCTGGACGAAGCCCGAAGCACCGGATATGGCGCTGATGGCGGATTTCCGCCGTGTCGTCCTTCACCGGACCCAGGTGAATGGCGGCTTCTTCTCCCGCCCGTCCATCGACCGGGCTGTGGCTGGCAGCGTCCTGCGGCTTGAATCCAGGCTTCCGGCCCCGGCCCTGGCCGCGGCTCAGGCGATCCGCGAACGCTCGACCAGAACCCCGGAACTCGCTCCCGTCTACTGAGCGATCGCCGCGCCTCGGTTCATTCCGGGCAGGCCCCTGCGTCCCGTTATCGGTACGGCATGATCTCCTCCGAGAGCGGGTTCCCGTTTGCCGGAATGATGCTCTAGAACAGGCCCATGCCCGTCATTCTCATCACCGGTGCCTCGAGCGGTATCGGCGCGGCCCTCGCCCGGCATTACGCCGCGCCCGGCACACACCTCGTCCTCAATGCGCGCGGCATCGACAGGCTGAACGCCGTCGCCGCCGTGTGCCGCGATCTCGGCGCAACCGTGTCGACCCGTTCCCTCGACGTACGCGACAGGCCGGCCGTGGCCGAATGGCTGCGCGACACCCACGCGGCCTCGCCCCTCGATCTCGTCATCGTCAATGCCGGCATCAATGGCGGCCATCCCGGCGGCGAGATCGAGACCGAGGCGATGGCGTTCGAGACCGTGGACGTGAATCTCAACGGTGCCCTGAACGTCGCCCTGCCCTGCGTCACCCTGATGCTGGCGCGCGGCAGCGGCCAGATCGCCCTGGTCTCCTCGCTCGCCGCCTTCGCGCCCCTGCCCGACGCGCCGGCCTATAGCGGTACCAAAGCGGCGCTGCTCGCGCATGGCTTGGCCTTGCGCGCCAAGCTCGCCCCCCGCGGCGTCAAGATGAACGTGGTGACCCCCGGCTATGTGAAGACCACCATGGGCGGGGATTACGAGGGCTGGCGCCCGATGGAGATGAGCGCCGAGGAGGCGGCCGCCCGCATCGCGCGCGGCCTGGAGCGCGATCTCGACATCATCGCCTTTCCCGAACCCCTCGCTTCCCTGGCGCGCGGATCGGCCCTGCTGCCGGAAGGCCTGCGCCGCCGCTCCATGCGCGGCTTCCGGTTCAAGGTCGGACGCAACACGCGATGACCCGCCCACGCCTGGCGCTCTTCGCCCTCGAAGCACTGCCGAATGCCCGTGCCGTACGCCTGTTCGTGCGGGACCACGCCGAGGATATCGCTTTCGTCGGCCTGTCGAATGCCGAGCGTCCGAGTTCCGGCGGCCTCACCGGTCAGGTCCGGCGACACCTCGCCCGCTCCGGCCCTGCTTTCCTGCCCTATCTCGCGGTGAATTTCGGCCTGCCCGATCTGCTGGCTCCGGCGTCGGGGCTGCTGAGGCGCTTGACCGGGGCCGGAGACGCGGCCACGGCGACGCCGCTCAAGGATTTGTGCCGAACGCTCGGTATTCCGACTCTGCGCATCAACGACGTCAACGGACCGGACACGGCCCAGGCCTTCGAGGCCCATGCTCCGGATCTCATCCTCGCGTTTCATTTCGACCAGATCTTTTCGGCCGCGACCCTGTCGCTGGCGCCGCTCGGGGGGCTGAACGTCCATCCCGGCCTCCTGCCGCGCCATCGCGGTCCGGTTCCGACGATCCACGCTCTGGCGGAAGAGAATCCCGCCTTCGGTGTCACGATCCACCGCCTGACGGCCGCCATCGATGCCGGCGCTATCCTCGCCCAGGAAGCATCGGATCTGCCGTCCGGTACCACCGCCACCCGTGCCGCGATTCTGCTGCACGAGCGGGGGCGGATCCTCCTCGACCAAGTGCTCGACGATCTCGCCTCCGGTACCCTCGGCGAGGGCGTGGTGGCCGAGAGCCTGCCCTATTGCCCGTTCCCGGACCGGGCCTTGCTGGCGGGTCTCGCAAGGCGAAACCGAAAGCTCGTCGATGGCGCCGACCTGCGCGCCGCACTGAGCCTGAACGCGGCGACCTGAACGCGCGGACCGGCCGGCGCGGCGGGATCGTCTTCAAAAGCGAACGGCCCGATCCTGAGGACCGGGCCGTCTGATTGCCGTCGCCGCCATCATGCTGCCGAAGCGAGAACCGCTCCGGCAGGGAATGACTTCAGAGGCCGCCGAACTTGTAGTTGAAGCCGGCCTTGATCAGGTTGCCCTCGGTGCTGAAGCGCGAGGTGTAGGAACCGGTTGCGGCGGTGAGGCCAGTGGCGTTCACGAGGACGCTGCGGCTGCCGAGGTCGTAATGGAGGTACTCGGCCTTCAGGGTGATGGCGCTGGCACCGATGAAGCTGCCGATGAAGTTGAAGCGGTTGAGGAAGCTGTCGGTGGGGATCGCCCACTCGATGCCGCCGCCATAGGCGTAGCCGGTCTCCATGTCGTTGTAGCGGCCGGCATAGGCCAGGGTGCCGGCACCGTTGAAGAAGTTGGCGCCGTAATTGACGTTGCCGTAGGCGAAGCCGCCGGTGCCGTAGACGAGGACCGTGTCGAAAGCGTAGCCGATGCGGCCCTGGACGGTGCCGAGATAGTCGAGGCGCTGGCGCAGGTTGCTCGGATCGGGAATGCCGGCATTGGCGGCCAGGGCCGGGCCGAAATAAGCGTAGCTCTTGCTGATGTCGGTCCAGGTCACGTCGGCATTGACGCCGATGACGAAGCCCGAGCCGGGGGTGAGCTGGTAATTGTAGCCGATGCCGCCGCCGACATTGCCGATGCCGTCCTGCTCGGAGCGGAAGGTCCCGGGACGACGGTTCTGGGCGACGTTCAGCTGGGTGTTGGTGAACCCGCTGCCGGGGCCGTTGTTGCCGGTGGTGCGGATCGTCTGATCGTCGCTCCAGGCGTAGGAGCTATGGGTGCCGAGATAGAAGCCGGTCCAGGTGAAGACCGGGACGGGGGAGAACACCACCGGAGGGGCGACGCGGCGCGGAAGATCCGCGGCCGAAGCGGCGCCGGCCAGAAGAACGGAGGCGGTGCCGGCGAGAAGAAGCTTCGCGATCATGATGAGGATGTCCGTGGGGGCTGACCTTGAGGTCAAATTAGCCCCTCCCCCACGGCTCGCCTATGACCCGCGAGCCACACCCTAACGTAGAAACGAGCGTCGTCGGCCGATCTCCGTCGATACGGTGGCGGCGCCCCTCAGAAATTTCGTCCGGCGGGGCGAAAAGCCGAAGACATCGAGATCGGTAACGTTTCGATCATCTTTGCTTCAACGCTGGGCCTCCTGCCGAAATCGTGCCGGTCAATGCGAAGGTCGGCGCGAGTTCTGGTAGGGCCCAGCAAGAACAATGCCGCTACCTGCTCGACAAGGTGCGGCATCGTCGCCTCGGTCTCCCGCCCGGCCATGGGCCGGACATACGAAAACGGCCCGGTCCTGGACCGGGCCGCGTCGTCAGCGCGAGAACTTCTTGTACTTGATCTTCTTCGGCATCAGGGAATCGGCGCCGAGGCGGCGCTTCTTGTCCTCCTCGTAATCCGAGAAGTTGCCCTCGAACCATTCCACGTGGCTCTCGCCCTCGAAGGCGAGGATGTGGGTCGCGATGCGGTTCAGGAACCAGCGATCGTGGCTGATGATGACGGCGCAGCCCGCGTAATCCTCCAGCGCCTCTTCGAGCGCCCGCAGGGTCTCCATGTCGAGGTCGTTGGTGGGCTCGTCGAGGAGCAGCACGTTGGCGCCGCCCTTCAACGTACGGGCGAGGTGCACACGGTTGCGCTCGCCGCCCGACAGGGTGCCGACCTTCTTCTGCTGGTCGGAGCCCTTGAAGGCGAAGGCCGCGCAATAGGCGCGGGAATTGATCTCGCGCTTGTTGAAATAGATGATGTCGTTGCCGCCCGAGACCTCCTGCCAGACCGTGGCGCCGGGATCGAGGGCGTCGCGCGACTGGTCGACATAGCCGAGATGCACGGTCTCGCCGACGGCGATTGTGCCGCCGTCGGGCTTCTCCTGGCCGGTGATCATCTTGAACAGCGTCGTCTTGCCGGCGCCGTTCGGGCCGATGACGCCGACGATGCCGCCGGGCGGCAGCTTGAACGACAGGTCTTCGATCAGCAGCCGGTCGCCGAACGCCTTGTTGAGGTGGTCGAACTCGATGACGTTGTTGCCGAGCCGCTCGTCGATGGGGATGACGATCTGGGCCGAGGCGTCGATCTTGTCCTGCGACTTCGCCACGAGTTCTTCGTAGCGGGTAATGCGGGCCTTCGACTTCGATTGACGCGCCTTGGGCGAGGCCGAGATCCATTCCTGCTCGCGGTTGATGGCGCGCTGGCGGGCCATGTCCTCACGGCCTTCCTGGGCGAGGCGCTTCTGCTTCTGGATGAGCCAGGCCGAGTAGTTGCCCTCGTAGGGGTAGCCGCGGGTGCGGTCGAGCTCGAGGATCCAGCCAGTGACGTTGTCGAGGAAGTAGCGATCGTGGGTCACGATCAGGATCGCGCCGGGATATTGCTTCAGGTGGCCTTCGAGCCAGTTCACCGTCTCGGCGTCGAGATGGTTGGTGGGCTCGTCGAGGAGCAGCAGTTCCGGCTCCCAGAGCAGCAGCTTGCAGAGCGCCACGCGGCGGCGCTCGCCGCCCGACAGGGTGGCGACGGGCTGCTCGTCGCTGGGGCAGCCCAGCGCCTCCATGGCCTGATTGACCTTGGAATCGAGCTCCCACAGGTCCTTGGCTTCGATCTGGTCCTGGAGGGCGGTCATCTCGTCCGCCGTCTCCTCGGAATAGTTCATCGCGAGTTCGTTGTAGCGGTCGAGCAGCGCCTGCTTCTCGGCGACGCCCTCCATCACGTTCTCGCGCACCGACTTGTTCGGATCGAGCTGCGGCTCCTGCGGGAGGTAGCCGACGCGGGCGCCCTGGGCGACGAAGCCCTCGCCGGTCCACTCGGTGTCGATGCCGGCCATGATCTTGAGCAGGGTCGACTTGCCCGAGCCGTTGATGCCGAGCACGCCGATCTTGGCGTCCGGATAGAACGACAGGTTGACGTTGTCTAAGATCTTCTTGCCGCCGGTATAGGTCTTGGTGAGACCCTTCATGTGGTAGATGAATTCGCGCGCCATGAGCGTCCGGTATCCTTGACTGTTGCGGGGCGGCTTGGCGCGGGGGCGCTGGATCGGCCGCCGGAAATGGCGTGGGTGGGCCTTGCCGCGGAGGTCGCGCGCCATGAAAAGCGGCGCGCGTTGCTCCGGCCTGCCCGGGCCGTCCCGCGTGCGGCGGCGTCGAACGGCGGCGAGCCGTCCTCGAAACCGCATCGCGTCGGACGATGGCTGGAAGTATCAGGGCGGCGGGTCAGCGGCAAGAACGGGTATGGTGCGGGAGCGGGCGACGGCCGCTCTTTCCGAGCCCGCCCCGTCGTCGGATCACGCGAACGGGTTCTCGACCGTCCGGGAGTTCGATGCGGCGCGCGGCGCCTCGTCCGGCAGGTCGCTGGCTTCGAGCGCGGCCACGATCGCGTCGGCGACCGCCTTGAGCTTGCGTGCGCGATCCAGTCCCATCCTGTCGCGCGGCAGGTCGAGGCTGCCGTGAATGGCGATCGACCCCGACCCGTTCTCCACGGAGAGCCCCCCGATGGTCTCCACGGTGGCGTCGTCCGCGAAGGGCGTGAAGGTCGAGGGAGTCGCCTCCGTCTCGGCAGTCTTCTTCATGTCCGTCTTCCCCGCATCGTCAGAAGATCGACCTCAGCACCTCGCGGAGGAGGCGCCGCGCGATGCGGTGAAGCGCTGCGAGCGCCCATTCGCCGAATCCCGGTTCCTCGCGCATGCGCCCTTTCGGACGCTCGCCGGCCGTGTCGCCCCTGGAATAGGTGCGCGGCTCGGGCAGGTCCATCGCCGTCGCGACGAGGCCGGGAAAGACGTCGATGCCCGACAGGGTGGTCAGTTCGCCGAGGGGGACCGACCGCCATTCGGCATCGGCACGGTTCGCCACGAGATAGGCCGCCGCCTCCCTCCGCCCGGGATCGTAGACCGCCTTGAACAGGGATGTCGGCACGAGGACGCGGCCGTCGAGGGAATCGATGGTGCTGCCCGCATAGATCGTCCCGGTGACCACGAAGAGGCGACCCCGCGCGACCGCGAGGCGGCGGACACTCTCCTCGATCGCCGCCCACAGGCCCCTGTTCAGGGTTCGATCCTGAGGCACGACATTGGCGAGACTGAATGATTCGGCCTGCGCCGCCGCGCTCGGCATATCTCCGGCCGGCGCCATGTGGCCTCGGTCGAACCCGCTCCGGACGTAATCGTCGAGCCGGGCGCGGACGGAATTCGGCAGGCGGTCCTCCTCGTGGAAGGAATCCGTCCGGTCGACGGTCCGCGCTTTGGCGACGCTCGCCCGCGTCAGGAGTTCGGAAGCGTAGACGGGGGTGCGCGACACGCCCGAATGCAGCACCGCGAAGGCTTCGTAGCAAAGGCTCGTCGTCTCGCGGGCGAGCTTACGGTTGACGAGGACCGGCTCCTGTCCGTTCGCGAAGATCGAGGCGCAGGCAAACCCCGCCTCGCCCTCGCTCGCCGGCCACGCCAGCCCGACGAGGAGGAGGCATGCCGCAGCCGAGCGCCGCCCGTTCCGCCGAACCGGAATGCTCAATGGCAGATCCGCACCTTGCGCGTGCCCGAGGGCGTCGGCCGCCAGCGATAGGCGCAGGGCCGGCCGAGTGTGCCGCCGAACGGCTCGACCCGGCGGTCGGGTTGCGGCGACGAGCCGGGATTCCGGCAGCCGTCGAGCCTGTCGCAGGGCAGCCTCAATTCGAGGACGGGCGCCGGGATCGAGAGCGGCGAGGCCACTAAGGGTTCAGGACAAAGCGTCACACAGGCCAGGAGCCCCATCGACAGTAGTGCGGACAGGCGGCGAAAGCAGTTCATCTCGGCTCGCAGCGAAGTCGTCGATGGCGGAAAAGCCATTCTTCGACATTGATCGATCGGCCGCAAATCCTTAACTCCCGTGGCCGTTCGAACGCTCAAAAGCTTGGGAAGCGGTCAGCGGCTCTGCAACGTCGGCGTGGTATTGACCGATAGTGGCGTTATAGTGCGCGACGACCTCGCGGCGCGGAACGTTGTCATCACCAGGATCGTCGGCCCCTGCCCGAAGCCGATAGCGGCAGGTGGGGCGCCCTGTCGATCCGATATCAGATTCAAAGAAGTGAGTGAGCCATTGTCACGGATAGAAACCTCGATCCTCGACGGGCTTGACGAGACGTCTGCTCTTCGCGCGCTTCCCGAGAGCCAGCTTCAGGCGGTGGCGGACGCTGTGCGTCAGGAGATGATCGACGCGGTGTCGGTGACGGGCGGTCACCTCGGGTCTGGTCTGGGCGTGGTCGAGCTGACGGTGGCCCTGCATCACGTGTTCGAGACGCCCGACGACCGGATCGTGTGGGATGTCGGGCACCAGGCCTATCCGCACAAGATCCTCACGGGGCGTCGCGACCGGATCCGGACGCTGCGCCAGCCGGGCGGGCTGTCGGGCTTCACCAAGCGGTCGGAGAGCGTCTACGACCCGTTCGGGGCGGCGCATTCCTCCACCTCGATCTCGGCGGCGCTCGGCATGGCGGTGGCGCGCGACCTCGACGAGGCGTCGGCCAAGGCCAAGGGCGCGCCCGCGCCCAGGCGCCGCAACATGATCGCGGTGATCGGCGACGGCTCGATGTCGGCGGGCATGGCCTACGAGGCGATGAACAATGCCGGGGCGCTGCATTCGCGCCTGATCGTGATCCTGAACGACAACGACATGTCGATCGCCCCGCCGGTGGGAGCGATGTCGGCCTATTTCGCCAGGCTCGCCTCGGGCGGGACCTATCGCGGCCTGCGCGAGACCGCCAAGCAGCTCGGCAAGCTCCTGCCGAAGGCGATCTACCAGCGCGCGGCGGCGGCGGAGGAATATGCCCGCTCCCTGGTGGTGGGCGGCGGCACGATGTTCGAGGAGATGGGCTTCCACTATGTCGGCCCGGTCGATGGCCATAACCTCGACCATCTCCTGCCGATCCTGAAGAACGTGCGCGATTCGGACCAGGGGCCGATCCTGCTCCATGTCGTGACCCAGAAGGGCAAGGGCTACGCCCCGGCCGAGGCTTCCGCCGACCGCTACCACGGGGTGGTGAAGTTCGACGTGCTGTCGGGCGTCCAGGCCAAGGCCAAGCCGAACGCACCGGCCTATACCCGCGTCTTCGGCGAGAGCCTGATCAAGGCGGCGGATGCCGACGACAAGGTGGTGGCGATCACGGCGGCGATGCCGGGCGGCACCGGGATCGACCTGTTCGGCAAGGCGCATCCGGACCGGACCTTCGATGTGGGCATCGCCGAGCAGCATGCGGTGACGTTCGCGGGCGGCCTGGCGACGGAGGGCTACAAGCCGTTCGTGGCGATCTACTCGACCTTCCTGCAGCGGGCCTACGATCAGGTCGTGCACGACGTGGCGCTGCAGAACTTAGCCGTTCGGTTCTGCCTCGACCGGGCGGGTCTGGTGGGTGCGGACGGGGCGACCCATGCGGGCGCGTTCGATCTGGCTTATCTCTGCTGCCTGCCGAACATGGTCGTGATGGCGGCCTCTGACGAGGCCGAGCTGGTCCACATGGTGGCGACCCAGCATGCCCATGACAGCGGCCCGATCGCCCTGCGCTACCCGCGCGGCGAGGGGGTGGGCGTGGACCTGCCCGAGCGCGGCGTGCCGCTTCCCATCGGCAAGGGCCGGATCGTCAAGCGCCCCGAGAATGCGCGTGTGGCGCTGCTGAGCCTCGGCACACGTCTGTCTGAGGCGCTGAAGGCGGCCGACCTTCTGGAGACGGCGGGGATCGCCGTGAGCGTGGCGGATGCGCGCTTCGCCAAGCCGCTCGACGAGGCGATGATCCTCGATCTGGCGGCGAGCCACGAGGTCCTGGTCACCCTGGAAGAGGGGTCGGTGGGCGGCTTCGGCGCAATGGTGCTGCATCTCCTGTCGGAGAAGGGCGCTCTCGACACGGGCCGGGTGCGGGTGCGGACGCTGACGCTGCCGGACACCTACCAGGACCACAACAGCCCGGAGGCGATGTACGCCGAGGCCGGCCTCGACGCCGACGGCATCGTCAGGACCGTCCAGGCCGCCCTCCCCGAGCAGAAGGCCGGACGCCTGCGTCTCGCCTGACCTGAGGCCCCCGGCGTGTGGCCGCGCACGGAAGTCTCCGTGTGTGGCCGCGCTGCGCTTGTTCGCCCCGCCTAACGATGAGAAAAGGCCGGGCATAATGCCGGTTCGCCCCGGCGCGTCTCCCTGTCCAATCCCCTGACCCTACGAGAGAAATGACAGAGGCCACCTCCTCCGGCAGGTTCGACGAGAGCCGTTACGATGCCGGCCCGGTTCTCATTACCGGAGCGAGTGGGTTCCTCGGTGCCGCCCTCGTGGACGTGTTCCGCAAGGCCGGCTTCTCCGTGCGGATCATGGTGCGGGCCTCGTCGCCGCGCACCAACCTCGTGTGGAACGACGTCGAGATCGTCGAGGGCGACATGCGTGACCGCGCGTCGGTCGCCGCCGCGCTCGCCGGCCAGCGCTACCTCGTCCATGCCGCCGCCGATTACCGGCTCTGGGCGCCGGACCCGGAAGAGATCGTCCGCACCAACCGCGACGGCGCCGTCATCCTCATGGAGGAAGCCCTCCGGGCCGGTATCGAGCGGATCGTCTACACGTCGAGCGTCGCGACCATCAAGCCGCATGACGACGGCACGCCCGCCGACGAGACGCGTCCCCTCACCCCCGGCACGGCCATCGGCGCCTACAAGCGCAGCAAGGTCGTCTCCGAGCGCGTGGTCGAGGAGATGGCGGCCCGCAACGGCCTGCCCGTGGTCATCGTCAACCCGTCGACGCCCATCGGCCCCCGCGACGTCAAGCCGACCCCGACGGGCCGGATCATCGTGGAAGCGGCCCTCGGCCGGATGCCGGCCTTCGTCGATACCGGCCTCAACCTCGCCCATGTGGACGACGTCGCCTACGGCCATCTCCTGGCCCTGCGCCATGGCCGCACCGGCGAGCGCTACATCCTGGGCGGCGAGAACGTCCTGCTGTCGCAGATGCTCGCCGACATCGCCGGCATGGTCGGCCGCAAGGCGCCGACCATCAACCTGCCGCGCGCCGTGGTCTACCCGATCGCGTTCATCTCCGAACAGATGGCCCGGATCACAGGGAAGACGCCCTTCGCGACCATCGACGGCATCAAGATGTCGCGCTACCGCATGTTCTTCACCGATGCCAAGGCACGGGCCGAACTCGGCTATTCCGCGCGGCCCTACCGCGAGGGGCTGTCGGACGCCCTCGGCTGGTTCCGCCAATCGGGGTATCTGAAGTGACCGCAACCCTCGACAGCGCGACGGACGCGCGTTCGGGCAAGGGGCACAAGGACGAGAACTTTCCCGTCGCCTCCCACCTGATCCATCCGAAGAATCGCGGCGCGATCCTGGCGTTCTACGATTTCGTGCGTGCGGGCGACGACGTCGCCGACCATGCCGAACTGTCGCCCGAGCGCAAGGTCGAGCTCCTCGACGATCTCGCCGATGCCTTGACCGGCAAGGGGCCCTCCGACCGCGAGGCGGAGCCGCTGAAGCGGGAACTCGCCGCGCGCGGCCTTCCGGCGACGCATGCTCTCGAACTCCTCGACGCCTTCCGCCTCGATGCGCGGAAGAACCGGTATGAGGATTGGGACGACCTCATCGCCTATTGCCGTCTGTCCGCGATGCCCGTGGGCCGCTTCGTCCTCGACATCCACGGCGAGGATCCGGCCGTGGTCTGGGGACCGTCGGACGCGATCTGCGCCGCGCTCCAGATCATCAACCACCTGCAGGATTGCGCGAAGGATTATCGCCGCAACGACCGGGTCTACCTGCCGCGGGACGTGCTGGAGCGCCACGGCGTCTCCGTGGACGCTCTCGCCGCCGACAAGGCCACCCCTGCCCTGCGCGCGGCCATCCGTGAACTCGCCGAGCGGACCATGGTCCTCCTCGACGAGGGCGCGGTGCTGCCCGACCTTATCGACGACCTGCGCCTGAGCCTCGAGATCGCGGCGATCCACCGCCTCGCCGTGGTGCTCACGAAGGGGCTGCTCACGCGCGACCCGCTCTCGGAGAAGGTCCATCACGGCAAGGCGGGCTTCGCCCTGACGGCTCTGGGCGGAATCGCCTCGACCCTGGCGCGGCGTCCGTTCCGCTCGCGCATCCTGCGCCGACAGTCCACGCGCGTCGCGAGTCAGGGAGCGCAGTCATGAGCGCCACCGCATCACCCGCCCAGGAACCCGCGATGGACCAGGACGCCGCCCTGCCGGCCGCCGGGTCCTCGTTCTACACCGCCATGCGGCTGCTGCCGAAGGATCGCCGCGAGGCGATGTACGCGGTCTACGCCTTCTGCCGCTCGGTGGACGACGTCGCCGACGATGGTGGACCGGCACCCGTCCGCGCGGCCGAACTCGACCGCTGGCGCGCCGATATCGATGCGCTCTATGCCGAAAATCCGGCTCCGCGCGTGCGCGACCTCGTGGTGCCCATCCGGCGCTACGGATTGCTGCGCGAGGATTTCCAGGCGGTCATCGACGGCATGGCGATGGACGCGTTCGAGGACATCGTCGCCCCGGACGAGGCCACCCTCGATCTCTATTGCGACCGGGTCGCCAGCGCGGTCGGGCGGCTGTCCGTGCGCATCTTCGGCCTGCCCGAGGCCGATGGCATCCGCCTCGCCCATCACGAGGGCCGTGCGCTTCAACTCACCAACATCCTGCGCGACATCGACGAGGACGCGACACGCGGCCGCCTCTACCTGCCCCGCGAGAAGCTCGCCGCCATCGGCCTGAGTAATCCGACGCCCCAGTCCGCCATCGCACATCCCCGCATCGGTGAGGTCTGCATCGCCGTGGCGAGGGAGGCGGAGGCCCATTACCGCGACACCTGGACGATCATCGACCGCAATCCCCGCAAGGAGACGAAGGCCCCCCGTCTGATGGCGGCGGCCTACCGGCTCTATCTCGACGCGGTTCTGAAGCGCGGCTGGGCCATGCCCCGTGCGCGCGTGAAACCCTCGAAGCTCGCCCTGCTGGGCGTCGCGCTTCGTCACGGGATCCTGTGATGACGGGACATCAGACCGGAACGGTTCACGTCGTCGGCGCGGGGCTCGCGGGCCTGTCTGCCGCCGTGTCGCTCGCCGAGCAGGGGCGCCGCGTCGTCGTGCACGAGGCCGCCAAGCAGGCGGGCGGGCGCTGCCGCTCCTATTTCGATTCGACGCTCGGCCTGACCATCGACAACGGCAACCACCTGCTGCTGTCGGGCAACCGCTCGTCCCTCGACTTCCTGAAGCTCGTGGGCGCCCCCGCCGACGCGCTGACCGGGCCGGACGAGGCCGAGTTCCCCTTCGCCGACCTGAAGACCGGCGAACGCTGGACCCTGCGGCCGAATGCCGGCCGTGTGCCGTGGTGGGTGCTGCAGGCCTCGCGCCGCGTGCCCGGCAGCCGCGCCATGGATTACCTCGCGCCCCTGAGCATCCTCCGGGCGGCTTCGGGCAAGGCGCCGGGCCGTGCGGGCACGATCGGCGAGCGCATGGAATGTTCCGGACCGCTCTACGAGCGCCTCTGGCATCCGGTGCTGCTCGCCGCCCTCAACACCGACCCGCAGGAGAGCGATGTCGGCCTCGCCGCCACGATCCTGCGCGAGACCCTGGGCGCGGGCGGCGCCGCCTGCCGGCCGCTCATCGCCGTCGGCGGCCTCTCGGTCGCCTTCGTCGATCCCGCTTTGGCCTATCTGGCCAGGCACGGCGCCGAGATGCGTTTCGGCCGTCGCCTGCGCGGGCTCGGCGCCGATGCGGGCCGTGTCGATACGCTGCTGTTCAGCGACGAATCCATCACGCTCGGCCCCGACGATTCGGTAGTTCTGGCCCTGCCGCCCTGGGTGGCGGCCGATCTGCTGCCGGGCCTGGCCGTTCCCCAATCCTACCGGTCGATCGTCAATGCTCACTTCGCGATCCTTCCTCCACAGGGCTCGCCATTATTGCTCGGTGTGGTGAATGGTCTGACGGAATGGCTGTTCGCCTATCCGGACCGACTGTCGGTGACCATCAGCGGCGCCGACCGCCTGCTGGATGTGTCGCGCGAAGACTTGGCGAAGCAGATCTGGGCCGAGATCTCGACTTTGACCGGACTTGCACCGGAACTGCCAAGCTGGCAGATCGTCAAGGAGAAACGGGCGACCTTCGCGGCGACGCCCGAAGAGGCCGCACGGCGCGCGAGCGCCGTGACGGCCCACGACAACCTCGTCCTGGCGGGCGACTGGACCGCGACCGGCCTGCCATCGACGATCGAGGGAGCGATCCGTTCGGGAACGACGGCCGCACAGGCGCTTCTCACGGGAGCGCGTGGACGCGGTGAAGCTATGACGCGCGGCGCGGCGTGAGAGAGGGGCCGCGTCAGGCGGCGCTTGAGGCGAGGACGATGCGAGAGGCATTCAAGAAGGTCGAGACGCTCCAGCGTCCCAAGACCCAGGAGATATCCCTGGACGACGTCGAGCATGGGGTCATGCGGGCGACGCAGGCCCTGACGAATCTCGTCCATGCGGACGGGCATCTGTGCTTCGAGCTCGAAGCGGATGCGACGATCCCGTCCGAATACATCATGTTCCACCAGTTCCGGGCGACGACCATTCCGCCCGACCTGATGGCCAAGATCGGCAACTACCTGCGCCGGACGCAGGGCAAACACGGCGGCTGGTCGCTGGTCCACGATGGGCCATTCGACATGAGCGCCAGCGTGAAGGCCTATTACGCGCTGAAGTTCGTCGGCGACTCGATCGAGGCCCCGCATATGCGGCGTGCCCGCGAGGCCATCCTGTCGCGCGGCGGTGCGGCCAATTCCAACGTGTTCACCCGTTTCCTGCTCGCCCTGTTCGGCGAGGTGCCGTGGCGCGCCGTGCCGGTGATGCCTGTCGAGATCATGCATCTGCCGAAGTGGTTTCCCTTCCACCTCGACAAGATTTCCTATTGGGCACGCTGCGTGATCGTGCCCCTGCTGGTGCTGCAGGCCAAGAAGCCGCTGGCCAAGAACCCCCTCGGGCTCGGCGTCTCCGAATTGTTCGTGACGCCGCCCGACCACGTCCGGTCCTGGCCTGGCAGCCCGCATGCGACCTGGCCGTGGACGCCGATCTTCGGCGCCATCGACCGGCTGCTGCAGGTCACGCAGGATTATTTCCCGAAGAAGCGGCGTCAGCGCGGCATCGACAAGGCCGTGGCCTGGACCAGCGAGCGCCTCAACGGCGAGGACGGTCTCGGCGCCATCTTCCCGGCCATGGTGAACACCGTACTCATGTACGAGGTGCTCGGCTATCCCGCCGATCACCCGCAGGTGCGGATCGCCTGCGAGGCGGTCGAGAAGCTTGTCGTGGTCAAGGAGCACGAGGCCTACGTCCAGCCCTGCCTCTCGCCGGTCTGGGACACGGCTCTGGCCGGCCATGCCCTGCTGGAAGCCGGCGGACCCGATGCCGAGCATCAGGCACGGCGCGGGCTCGACTGGCTGCGTCCGCTCCAGGTGCTCGACATCAAGGGCGACTGGGCGGCCGGACGTCCCAATGTCCGCCCCGGCGGCTGGGCGTTCCAATACGCCAACCCGCACTTCCCCGACCTCGACGACACCGCCGTGGTGGTGATGGCCATGGATCGGGCGATGCGCCAGCATGGTCTCGTCGCCGACGTGCCGGATTACGCCGTCTCCATCGCCCGCGCCCGCGAATGGGTCGAGGGCCTGCAATCGAGCGATGGCGGCTGGGCGGCCTTCGACGCCGACAACAACCACCATTACCTCAACAACATCCCGTTCTCGGATCACGGCGCGCTGCTCGACCCGCCTACCGCCGACGTCACGGCGCGCGTCGTCTCAATGCTCTCGCAGCTGGGTGAGACCCGCGAGACCTCGAAGGCTCTCGATCGCGGCGTGAAGTACCTCCTCGACGATCAGGAGGAGGATGGCTCCTGGTACGGCCGCTGGGGCATGAACTTCATCTACGGCACCTGGTCGGTGCTGTGCGCCCTCAACGCCGCCGGCGTCGACCCGGCCTCGCCGGAGATCCGCCGGTCGGTGGCGTGGCTCATCCGTATCCAGAACCCGGATGGCGGCTGGGGTGAGGACGCCTCGTCCTACAAGATCGATCCGGCCTTCGAGCCCGGCTACTCCACCGCCTCTCAGACCGCCTGGGCGCTGCTGGCGCTGATGGCGGCGGGTGAGGCCGACGATCCGGCCGTGACGCGGGGCATCAACTACCTCACGCGCACGCAGGGAGCCGACGGCTTCTGGTCCGAGGAGCGCTACACGGCGACCGGATTCCCGCGGGTCTTCTACCTGCGCTACCACGGCTACCCGAAGTTCTTCCCGCTCTGGGCCATGGCGCGCTACCGCAACCTCAAGCGCAGCAACACGCGGTCCGTCGCCTACGGGATGTGAGCGACAACTCGACCCTCCCCCCTCTGAGGGGGAGGTTGCCTGAGGAGTAGGCGGGAGGGGGATCGACCGTTTCGGAGAGATCTGTGCTCTCCTCTCCCCACCCTCGCTGACGCGAGGTCCACCCTCCCCCGCAGAGGGGGAAGGGATGAATCGCAGCGGATCATCGCATGCTTCCCATTCTCGCTGTCACCGGCCTCTCCAAGGAGGCCCGGCTCGCCGCCGGTCCCGGCGTCGAGGCCGTGGGAGCGGGCGGATCTCCCCAACGCTTGCGTACCCTGCTCGACCGACGTCGGGAGCCCGGATGTCGTGCGGTGATCAGCTTCGGCATCGCGGGAGGACTCGACCCGGCGCTGGTTCCCGGCGACGTGGTGATCGCCACCGGCATCGTCGGTGACACGGGGCGCCGCGAGACCGATGCCGCCTTGCGCGACGCGATTCACTCCGCCCTGTCGAGAGCCGATCTGACGACCCTCTCCGCCGACCTCGCTGGCGTCGACGCGGCCGTCCTGAGCGTGGCCGCGAAAGCGGCACTCCATGGCCGCACCGGCGCAGCGGCGGTCGACATGGAATCCCACGTCGCGGCGGATTTTGCGGCCCGCCACGGCCTTCCGTTCGCGGCGATCCGCGTGGTCTGCGACCCGGCCGACCGCGCGCTGCCCGCCTTCGTCGCTACGGCGTTGAAGCCGAACGGCGATCCGGACATCCGGGCCGTTGTCACGGCGCTCGCCCGGCGACCCGCGCATCTGCCGGCGCTGATCCGCCTCGCCCGTGATTCGGGGCGAGCCTTCGCCGCGCTCTCCCGGTGTCGGGCAAGTCTCGGCCCCGGCCTGGGCCTGCCGGACGTCTGACGCTCCCGGATCTCATCTCAGCGCACACGAAAAAGCCCCGCGCTGCATCGGCAGCGCGGGGCTTTCGTTTCAGGCACGCATCGCGTGCGACGGGTTCAGGCCGCCGTGCGGTTGCGCGCCTCGCGCTTGGTGTCGACGCCCGAAGCTTTGATCTCGGACAGCTTCTGCGCGACGTTGCGCGAGAACACGAACTCGGCGGGGCGCTGGTTCTCGAGGCTGACCTCGGGAGCCATCTCGCCCTCGGTCTTGATGCCGCGGATGGCGTGGATCAGCGGCTTCCAGGGCTTCTTCACGGAATCGACCACCGAGGACGCCTCGTAGCCCGAATGGACCATGCAGTCGGCGCACTTCTCGTAATTGCCGGTGCCGTAGGAATCCCAGTCGGTCTCCTCCATCAGCTCCTTGAAGGTGGCCGCGTAGCCCTCGCCGAGCAGGTAGCAGGGCTTCTGCCAGCCGAACACGGTGCGGGTCGGGTTGCCCCACGGGGTGCAATGGTAGGTCTGGTTGCCGGCGAGGAAGTCGAGGAACAGGCCCGACTGCTGGAAGGTCCAGTTCTGGCGGCCCTTCTCCTTGCCGTGCCGGAACACGCCGCGGAACAGGTCCTTCGTGGCCTTGCGGTTGAGGAAGTGCTGCTGGTCGGGCGCGCGCTCGTAGGCGTAGCCGGGGGAGACGGTGATGCCGTCGATCCCGAGCTTCGTCACGGTGTCGAAGAAATCGGCGATCTTGTCCGCCGAGGAATTGTTGAAGAAGGTGCAGTTGATGGTGACGCGGAAGCCCATCTCCTTGGCCTTCGCGATGGCGGAGACGGCCTTGTCGTAGACGCCGCGCTGGCACACCGATTGGTCGTGCATCTCCTTGTCGCCATCGAGATGGATCGACCAGGTGAAGTACGGGCTGGGCTTATAGTCCTTGATCTTCTTCTCGAGCAGCAGCGCGTTCGTGCACACGATCGCGAATTTCTTCTGCGCGATGATGCCTTCGACGATCTGCGGCAGATCCTTGTGCAGAAGCGGCTCGCCGCCGGCGATCACGACCATGGGTGCGCCGCACTCACGCACGGATTCCAGGGCGTCGGCCACCGGCAGACGCTTGTTCAGGATCTCGTCCGGATAGTCGATCTTCCCGCAGCCGGCGCAGGCGAGATTGCAGCGGAACAGCGGCTCCATCATCATCACGAGCGGGTAGCGCTTGCGACCGGTGAGGTGCTGCTTGAGAATGTAGCCGCCAATCTTCGCGACGTAACGGAGGGGAATACCCAAGACGCGGCTCCTTGTTTTTGGCCCCGATATGAACCGGTGCATTACCGCGAAAAGCGGCGAAATTCCAGCGCACTAGGCTGGAACAGATCTTGATCCGCCCGCGCGGCCAGCGCACGATGCGTGTTTGAGCGGCGATGGGGCAATACGGCCACAGGGGAAGCGCATGTCGTCGCGCTTCCGATACTGGCGATATCCTGTCCTTATGCCGAACCGTGGTGCTTTTTCCTATTCGGCCAGCGAATGTCAGAACTGCGCGCCCTCACAGCGACGGGTGTCCTGCCCACGGCCTCGGACGACGTTCCGTCGAGGCGTCGAAATGGTGCGGTGCGCGGGCGCACATGGCTTCGTCCACGGGACCAGAGGATGGGGCCGCGTTGCATTTCCGCCTGCCGATGAGTACGGACACCCTCGTTCGAGGCTGGCCGTCGCAGAGGCATGACACGTCTCGATATACCGCCCGGACTCGTGGATTGCCTCGACAGGTGGTAACCGACCCTTGGACCAAGACCGGTTCCGCACCGAGATCGTCGCCTGTCCGTCGCATCCGCGACACCGGCCGCTCTCGTTCAAGTGGGGCCCGCGTCGCTAGTCAGGCAGGATACTTGTGATCGAACGTCTCGTTGCGTTTTCTGTCCAACGCCGCTGGTTGGTCATCGGCCTGGTGGCGCTCCTCACTGTCGGAAGCGCGGCGCTCGCCGCCCATCTCTTCCGGATCAACACCGACGTCGAGCGTCTCATCGATACGGATGTGCCCTGGCGCCAGGACGAGATCAACTACGAGAAGGCGTTTCCGCAACGGACGGGAACCCTGGTCGCCGTCATCGACGGCAAGACACCCGAGGTCGCCGAACAGGCCGCGGCCACGTTGGCCAAGGCTCTCCTCGACCAT
Source organism: Methylobacterium bullatum (assembly GCA_902712845.1). Classification (NCBI taxonomy): domain Bacteria; kingdom Pseudomonadati; phylum Pseudomonadota; class Alphaproteobacteria; order Hyphomicrobiales; family Methylobacteriaceae; genus Methylobacterium; species Methylobacterium bullatum. The sequence goes on along the minus strand of LR743504.1, from coordinate 2,929,261 downwards.
CCGAATCAGATCGAGACGGTCTACCGACCGGACGGCGGTCCGTTCTACGACAAGAACGGCTTCCTGCTGATGCCGCAGGAAGAGCTCACCAAGACCATGGAGCAGCTCGTCCAGCAGCAGGGGCTGCTCGGTCCGCTCGCCGCCGACCCATCCCTCCGCGGCCTCATGCGGGTGCTCGGCCTCGGCGCCCGCGGCATCAAGAGCGGCGACGCCAAGCTCGAGGACCTCGACGGTCCGATGACACGGATCGACGAGGTGCTGCGCAAGGTGCTGGCGGGAGAGCCGGCCCGCCTGTCCTGGCAGCTGCTCCTCTCCAACGGCAAGGCCCAGGGTACGGAACTCCGCAAGTTCATCATGATCCAGCCCAAGCTGGATTACGCGGCGCTCCAGCCGGGCGCCGAGGCCTCCGCCCTGGTCCGGCGCATCGCCACCGACTTGAAGATCAACACCCTCGGCGGCCTCGACGGGGCGGACAACCCGCGCATGCGCCTCACCGGCCCGGTGGCCGTGGCCGACGACGAATTCGCCACCCTCGCCGAGGACGCGTTCCTCAACTACAGCGTCACGGCCGGCGCCATCATCCTGTTCGTCTGGCTGGCCCTGCGTTCGGCCCCCCTCGTCGGCGCCGTCCTGATCACCACCTTCGCCGGCCTCATCGTCACCGCGGCCCTCGGCCTCCTGATGGTGGGCGAGCTGAACCCGATCTCCGTGGCTTTCGCCGCCCTGTTCGTGGGGCTCGGGATCGATTTCGGGATCCAGTTCGCGGTGCGCTACCGGGCCGACCGGTTCGAGCAACCGGATCTGGCGAGCGCCATCCGTGCCGCCGCGCGCGGCGTCGGCTGGTCCTTGAGTCTCGCAGCCATCTCCCTGGTGGCGGGGTTCTTCGCGTTCCTGCCCACGGCGTTCCGCGGCGTGTCCGAGCTCGGTCTCATCGCCGGCGTCGGCATGATCGTCGCCTATCTCTTCTCGCTCACCCTGCTCCCTGCCCTCATCGCGGTGTTCAAGCCGAAGGGCGAGGCGCGGGCCGTGGAGACGACATGGCTCGCCGGCGTCGACCATTGGATCATCGAGAACCGCAAGATCGTGCTCATCGTCGTCGGCGTGATCACGGTGGCGGGCATCCCGCTGCTGTTCAAGCTGCCCTTCGATTCCAACCCGATGCACCTGCGCAGCACCAAGGTGGAATCGATCTCCACCTATCTCGACCTGATCAAGGACCCGGAGACGAGCCCCAACCTCATCGACGTGATCGCGCCGAACGTGCAGGCGGTGCCCGAGCTCGCGGCCAAGCTGAAGGCCCTGCCCTCGGTCGCCCGGGTGATCGACATCGATACGTTCGTCCCCCCGGATCAGGATCAGAAGCTCGCGACCATCGCCGAGACGGCCGAGCTTCTCGGACCCATCCTCAACCCGGCGAGGAAGCCGCCGCCGCCCACCGACGCCGACACGGTGAAGGCGCTGAAGGAGGCGGCCACTGCGCTGAAGGGCATCGCCACCGGTGACGCGGGCGGAGCCAAGGCCGCGGGTGCGCTCTCGGACACGCTCGAGTCCCTCGCTTCGGCCACGCCGCAGCTGCGTCAGGCCGCCAACGTGGCGGTCACCACCGATCTCAACACCTTGCTCAGCCGCCTGCGCGGCATGCTGTCCCCCGAGAAGGTCACCCTCGCCAACATCCCGCCGAAGCTGAAGGCCGAATGGATCGCCGCCGACGGCCGCGCCCGGATCGAGGTGCATCCGAGCGGCGACGCCAACGACAACGTCGTGCTGCGCCGCTTCGCCAAGGAGGTGCAGACCGTCGCCCCGCACGCCACCGGCGCGCCGGTGGCGACGACGTCGTCGAGCTACACCATCCTCGGCGCCTTCGTGCAGGCGGCGCTGACGGCGCTGGTGGCGATCTTCATCATCCTGTCGGTGGCCCTGCGGAAGCCCTGGGACGTGGCGATGACCCTCGGCCCGCTGGTGCTCGCTACCCTCTGGACGCTGATGGCGCTGCATGTGGTCGGCATGCCGCTCAACTTCGCCAACATCATCGCCTTGCCGCTGATGCTCGCCGTGGGCGTGGCCTTCCACATCTACTACGTCATCGCCTGGCGGGCGGGCGTCACCGACATGCTGGCCTCGAGCCTGACGCGGGCGATCTTCTTCTCCGCCCTGACCACCGGCACGGCCTTCGGCTCCCTGGTTCTGTCGAGTCATCCCGGCACGGCCAGCATGGGCAAGCTCCTCGCCCTGTCGCTGTTCTTCACCCTCATCGCCGCGTTCTTCGTGGTCCCGGCCTTCCTCGGCCCGCCGCCGAAGAAGCCGGACCCGAAGCGCCCCGAGGGGGAGGACGCCGTGGCAGGGTTCAGGGCGGCAAAGCCCGAGCCCGTGGCCGTGAAATAGGGCCAGGGATCGGTCCATAAAAAAAGGCTGCCGTCGCATGAAGCGACGGCAGCCTTTTCTTTGATGAGGTCCCGGTCGTCGGCGCCTGTGGCGGTCGGAGCCGGGCCTCGAATGCCAAGTTTCGCCGACCCCGACCCATAGGTCAGGCTCGGTGAGGCGCCGCGGACCACCGCCGCCGCGCCGTCGCGCGGACAGACGTCGATGAGTCAGGCTCATCGAGGTCCGGACTTAAGAGAAATCCGAGAACCCGCCCGGCGCCGCCCCGGATTCCGCCAGGGCCGCGATCGTCTCCGGCGCAATCAGGGCGTCGCGCTCGGCGGCATAAGCATAGCCGGGTGCCTCCCCCGGAAAGCCGCCGCCGGTGGCGGGATGGGTATACAGCTCGGTCAGGCCGTCGGGCAGATGGCGGAGGAGCCCCGCCACGCGCCGCGGTGTCATCGCGCCGGACCATGCCAGCCCCAGCGTGCGATCGGGGATCAGCAGGCCCGCCTGACGGGCGCGGACGGCAAGCAGGCCGGCCCAGGGGGCGATGTCGAGGGCGGGTTTCGGATTGGCCCCCGGCTCGGCGGCGCGCAGCACGGTGCGAGGCTCGCGCGGCACCCGGAGCGCCCGCATGCCGTAGCCGCTGCCGATCGCCAGGACGCGCCCGGCGATGAGGGGATGCACGTGGAAATGCTTGTGGGCGTTGACGTGGTCGAGGGGGAGGCCCGTTGCCTTGTACGCCTCGAACTGTGCCGTGATCTCCGCCGAGAGCTGACGGCGCGCCGATGGCTTCACGGCGAGGTCGAGGCCGAGGCGCCCCATGTCGCTGCGGATGAGACCGTCCGGTCCGACGAGGTCGGGCAGGTCGGCGGCGGGCAGGGTCGGCCACGCTTCCACCATGACGAGGTGTAGGCCGACGCGCAGGGACGGCAGGCGCCGCGCGCGAGCGACCGCATCCGCGGCGGCGGGCGCGCCCACCATCAGGCTGGCGGCCGTGAGGATGCCCTCGCGATGGGCCTGCTCCACCGCGTCGTTGACCGCCAGGCTCAGGCCGAAATCGTCGGCGGTGACGATCAGGCGTTTCTTATGGGCCACGCTCAATCCTCGTCAGGGTAAGCCGCATCGCCACCGGGGGGGCCGATGCGGCAAAGGCCTTCCCGGCTTCTGCCCGCCGCTCGGCGGCCGACCCGGTGCTAGCCTGAAACGAAAACGGCCGGGCAGCGAGCCCGGCCGTCGTGTGTCCTTGCAAGCGGTGCTCAGGCGGCCTTGGCGGTGCCCTGGCGCTCCTTGAGGAAGCGGTAGAACTCCACGCCTTCTCGCAGGCGGCGCTTCATCATGTCGGGCGAACGGACCATTTCCGAGACGATGGAGGCGATCTTCGGAGCGCGGAAATAGAACTTCCGGTAGAACTCCTCCACCGCCGCGAAGATTTCGGAATGCGACAGGTGCGGGTAGTGCAGCGGCGCGATCTGCACGCCGTTCTCGTCGACGAGCTCGGCATTCGCGATGTCGAGCCAGCCGTTCTCCACGGCCTGCTTGTAGAGGAAGGTGCCCGGATAGGGGGCTGCCAGCGAGGCCTGGATCGTGTGCGGATTGATGCGCTTGGCGAAGGCGATCGTCTCCTGGATCGTCTCACGGGTCTCGCCGGGCAGGCCGACGATGAAGGTGCCGTGGATGGCGATGCCGAGGTCGTGGCAATCCTTGGTGAACCGCTCGGCCACCTCGACGCGCATGCCCTTCTTGATGTTGTTCAGGATCTGCTGGTTGCCGGATTCGTAGCCGACGAGGAGCAGGCGCAGGCCGTTCTCCTTGAGCACCTTCAGGGTGTCGCGCGGAACGTTCGCCTTGGCGTTGCACGACCAGGTGACGCCGAGCTTGCCGAGTTCGCGGGCGATTTCCTCGGCGCGCGGCAGGTTGTCGGTGAAGGTGTCGTCGTCGAAGAAGAACTCCTTCGTCTGCGGGAACTCCTTCAGGCAGTACTTGATCTCCTCGATCACGTGCGCGACCGAGCGGGTGCGGTAGGTGTGACCGCCCACCGTCTGGGGCCAGAGGCAGAAGGTGCAGCGGCTCTTGCAGCCGCGGCCGGAATAGAACGAGATGTAGGGGTGCTTGAGGTACCCGATGAAGTACTTCTCCATCTGGAGATCGCGCTTGTAGACGCTCGTGACGAACGGAAGCTGGTCCATGTCGGTCATGATCTCGCGGTCCACGTTGTGGATCACGACACCGTTGGCGTCCCGGTAGGACAGGCCCTTGATCTCGGACATCGGGGTGCCGTCGGCGACTTCCTTGACGGTGAAGTCGAACTCGTTGCGGGCACAGAAATCGATGCACGGGGCCTGGGCCATGGCGCCGGCCGCGTCGACCGCGACCTTGGCGCCGATGAGCCCGGCGATGAGCTTCGGGTTGGCGGCCTTGAGCGCCTCGACGGTCTTCACGTCGGATTTGAACGACGGCACCGAGGTGTGGAGCACCACAAGGTCGAAGTCGTTGGCCTGGGCCACGATCTCGGGAAGCTTGATGTTGTGCGGGGGCGCGTCGATCAGCTTCGAGTTCGGCACCAGGGCCGCCGGCTGGGCGAGCCAGGTCGGGTACCAGAACGACTTGATCTCGCGCTTGGCCTGGTAGCGGGAGCCCGCGCCGCCATCGAAACCGTCGAAGGTGGGAGCCTGGAGGAAAAGCGTGCGCATGGGGTTCAAGGCCTCAGCGAGAAAGGGAAAAGGGCGGACGGGACGCTAAAAGCGAAGATCAGAGCGAAGATGCACCAGCATCGTGGCCGAGGCTTCGCTCGGGGATCAATGTGCCATCTGCAACCACCCGATAATCGTGACCTTTCCATGTCACCGCCCCCGAGACGAAGCTCCAGGAGAAGTTCATGAAGGAGAGGATGTCGCGAATCGGCAACAGCCAGTAGGGGTGCGGAGCGAGGCCGAAGGCGCGCTCCAGGCGGACGCAGAGGATGATGCGGCAGGCAAGCGCCAGGGCCGCCACCACGAGGCCGCTCGTATCGGCGCCGGGGATCAGGGCGCCGATGAGGGCCAGCGGGAAGGCGTGGGTGACGATGGAGCCGGCATAGCCGGCCGGGTCGACGTTGCGGATGGTCCGGTTCCAGCGCAGCTCGTGCTTCCACAGGCCGGCCAGATCGGTGTCGACGCAGGTATGCCCGATGGTGAAGGTCGGAATCGCCACGAGACCGCCCCTGGCGCGCAGGGCCTCGCCCACGGCGTAGTCGTCGGCGAGATCGTCGCGGAAGGCCTCGAAGCCGCCCATCTCGGCCAAGGCCGTCGTGGTGAAGGCGATGGTCGAGCCGAAGCAGGGCTTGGCGAGACCGAGCGAGGTGCCCATCACGACGTTGGGCAGGAACTGCACGTCGATGGCCAGCGCCGAGAGATGGGCCCAGATTCCGCGATGGGCGGGCACGCCGTGATAGAGGCAGGTGACGCCGTTCACGCCCGGCTGCCCGAGTTCGGCGACGATCCGTTCGAGGTAGTCGGGCCTTGCCACCATGTCGCTGTCGGCCAGCACGATCACGTCATGGGCGATCTGGGCCGACATGTTGATGAGGTTGGAGACCTTGCGGTTCGAGCCGTGCTGGCGTGCATCGATGACGAGATCGAGCTTCAGGTCGGGATAGGTTTCCGCGAGGCGGCGCACCACGGCGATCGCCGGATCCGTGGCGTTCTGGACGCCGAACACCACCTGGACCGGCCCGGCGTAATCCTGACGGACGAAGGTCTCGAGGTTCTCGTAGAGATTGGGCTCCATGCCGCAGAGCGGCTTCATGATGGTCACCGAAGGACGCGTTGCGTTCGCCGCCAGGACCGGGACGGGGCGGCGTGCGTAGCGGCCCGCCAGGAAAGCGGCCGTCAACCCGTAGACGCAGCCGGCCAGGGCCATGAACTGGAACACGAGCGAGAGCCAGCTCAAGTTCGCCGAAGGCAGATCCGTCAAGGTGAGGTCCATGATGGGCGAAGCTCGGTCACGGTTTGGATGAGGGTGCCGCAGGGTCGGGACGACGGCACGGGTGGGATCGTTGGGCCAGGCCCGGCGAGGGGCGTCTGGCCTGCGTCTAAGGCTTTGGTTTGGCGACGAGCATCGCCGCCGTCCGGTCGCGAAGGAATTTCAGCAGGCCGTCCGCGCCGCCGCCCTTCAGCGGATCGGCGAAGCTGCCGCGCATGGCGGCGATCTCGCTGACGTTGCCGTTGAGGTAGACGTCCTGGATGCGGTTGCCCGAGCCGACGAGGTAGTCGATCTGCGAGGCGTCGCCCTCCGCGTTGGCGACCTCGGTCTGGACCACGCGGTTCTGCCCGCGCGCCTCGCTCTCTGGCTTGATGTCGAACTTGCCGCCGGCGGCCTGGGACAGGCGGGTGGCATAGGTCGCGGTGAAATACTGTTTGAAGGCTTCCGTCAGGCTGCCCTGCTGCTCGGGCGTGAAGCCCTTCCATTTCGCACCCACAGCGACCCGCGCCATGGTGGCGAAGTCCATGCTCTGGTCCAGGACCGGCCCGATGACGAGCGCCCGGCTCTTCACGTCGGTCTCGGGCGCCTTGAGCGCGCCCTCAAAGCTGGCATAGAGCCCGCGCACGGTCTGCACCGCCGCATCCTCTGCGGCGCGGGCAACCGTTCCCGACATGAGGGTGACGGCGAGGAGGGTCGAGGCGACGAGCCCCGGTGCGAAGCCGCTCACGCGCATTTCCGCAACGCCCCCATATCGCTCTCCATCGACCGCAATACGGTGTGGTTTCCCACGAGGTTGGCGGGCACCCGCGACACCGGCATGGCGTCCAGGCTCACCGCCCGGGCGATGTCACCGCCGGCTTTCACCGTTCCCTGCTCCGCGGACACCGGGTCCGGAGACGTCCGGTCTTCCGTGTCCGGCGCGCCCGTCTTGCCTTCCATGAAGTGCCAGGCCACCAGGCCGGGCACGCCGACCATGAGATCGGCCAGGCGCTTCACCAGGGAGAGCGCCAGGGCGGCCTCGGCGGGGATGTCGAAGATCGCGCAGAGGGCGATGAGGCCGCCCTCCTGTGCGCCCAGCGCCCCCGGCACCGCGAACGCCGCGCCACGGACCGCCTGGGCCAGGCTCTCGATCACGATGGCCTCGGCCACGGTCACCGGATAGCCCATGAAATGCAGCGCCACGTAGACCTCGGCCGCGCCGATGATCCAGCCGATCATGTGTACGCCCATGGCGCCGATGACCCGCTTGGGCGAGGAATAAAGTCTGCGCAGGCCGTCATAGAGCACGTCGACCGCGCCCAGGGCCCGCCATTCGCGGGCGGCGGCAAAGCGGTTCAGCATGGCTTGGATGACGCGGTGACCGCTGCGGCGCTGGATCAGGAAGAAGGCGCCGAGGGCCGGGGCGGCAATGGCGAGACCGCCGGCGACGGTGCGCACCACCGGGCCGTCGCCATGCAGCCAGGCGAGCAGGGCGACGCCGCCGACCGTGAAGAGGAACTGGGTGACCGCCTGCGTCATCAGGTCGACGAACATGCTGGCGCCGGCAAGGCCGCCCGACATGCCGCGCTGTGCCAGAAGCCGCGCGCCGACGAAGTCGCCGCCGACCTGGGCCACGGGAAGAAGTGTGTTGATGCCCTCGCGGACGAAGCGCAGGGAGACGCAGTCCCACAGGCTCGGGCGGTCGGCCCGCGGGAACACGGCGAACCAGCCGAGTCCGGCCCAGCCCACGGCGACAGCGCGGACCACCACGACGATGGCGGCGCCCCAGCCAGCGCTCACCACGGCGGCGGCGACATCGTCCAGTCCCGAGGACAAGAACAGACCTGCAACCGTGCAGAGGCCGACGATGAGGGCCAATGTCGTCAGACGCTTCATGATCCCCCTTCGACCGTCGGCGCGGACGATTTTTTTGAGAAATTCACCGACCCTCCGGACGAAAGACCTTCCGGAAAACGTTGGCATCATCGGAAGTTGCAGCTTTGGATTTCGTTGTCTATCACCCGATAGACACAGTGCGGGCCAAAGCGGCGATGGGGCCTGAGCCTCGAAGAAACAGCCGCAACAAAGGCGCCACCAAGGGACGAATGATGGACCGCGAAGCTTTCACCACGGCCCGGGACGCCGTGCTCGCCGACGCGCAGATCGATGCTTACGAGACCGCCCCGGCCGACTATCGCGGCACCCCCGCCCCGAAATCGCCGGTCATGGCATGGAACGAGTGGGACCCTCTGGAAGAGGTGATCGTCGGCAGCCTCGACGGCGCGACCATTCCGTCCCACCACCTGACGGTCATCTTCAACCTGCCGCGGGCGGCGCAGCCGTTCTACCGTTTCGCCGCGGGCTTCCGATATCCGAAGTTCATGAAGAAGCTCGCCCAGGCCGAGCTCGACAACTTCATCACGATCCTCGCCGGCGAGGGCGTGAAGGTGCGCCGTCCCGATACGGTGGACTTTTCGCGCAAGTACAACGCACCGCGCTGGTCATCCCGCGGCTTCTGCGTCGCCTGCCCGCGCGACCCTTACCTCGTCATCGGCGACGAGATCATCGAGAGCCCGATGTGCTGGCGCTCGCGCTATTTCGAGGGCGATGCCTACCGCTCGCTGTTCAAGGAATATTTTCGCAACGGCGCGCGCTGGACCTCGGCGCCCCGGCCGCAATTGACGGACGAGCTCTACAATTACGATTACCGCGTGCCGAACCTGAAGGCCGGCGAGCCGATGCAGTTCACGGTCAACGAGTTCGAGCCCGTCTTCGACGCGGCCGATTTCGTCCGTTGCGGCCGCGACCTCTTCGTCACCCGCTCCAACGTCACGAACCTCATGGGCATCGAGTGGCTGCGCCGCCACCTCGGCTCGGGCTTCCGCGTCCACGAGATCGAGAGCCGCTGCCCGCAGCCGATGCATATCGACTCGTCCTTCATGCCGCTGGCCCCGGGCAAGGTGCTGGTGAACCCCGACTATATCGACGTCGAGAAGCTGCCAGCCGTGCTCAAGAAGTGGGACGTGCTCATCGCGCCCCGCCCCGACCCGGTGGAGGGCTTCATGAGCAAGATCTCGATGTGCTCGCCCTGGACGTCGATCAACGTGCTGGCCATCGACGAGAAGAAGATCGTCGTCGATGCAAGCCAGCCGACCTTGATCAAGGCACTGAAGGATTGGGGCTTCGACCCGATCCCGGCGCCGTTCCTGTCCTACGGGCCGTTCGGCGGCTCGTTCCACTGCGCGACCCTCGATGTGCGCCGTCGCGGTGCGTTGAAGTCCTACTTCTAGCTTTGAGATCGCTTCGGCGCGCCTGTCGTGCCGAAGCGTCTTTCTGACAGTGCCAAGTTAGGTCTGCCGTCACGCCCGCTTTGTCGTGATGCGTTAGGGATTGGTGTCTATGACATCGCTCATGGACACGATGTTTCTCAATTCATCTTCGCGCCCTGCTCGACGGACGGGACTTGCCGCCATGCCGGCCCTGGCTCTCGCGGGTTCGCTCATGGCGGCGGGGGGCGCCGGGGCCGCCGACCTCATGGAGATCGAGCGGCCACCGACGTTCCTCGCCCTCGACCAGAACCTCTGGGTCGTGACGGTGACGGCGACGGTGCAGGCGACGCCGAGTTTTCCGGGGTCGAACGAGTATACTGCCATCGGCTACCCATCGATCAGCATCGCCAAGGCCGGTACGCCACGCCGGTTCTCGTCGCCCGATGACGGGATCAGCTTCTCGCTCTACGATTCGCCGCTCTTCAATGCCGGTCTGACGGCGGAGTACGTGCCCGGCCGCTATTACGGCGACAACCGGCGGGACCTGTTCGGTCTGCGCGATGCCCAGTTCGCCATCGAGCCGGGTGTCTTCGTCGAGTATTACCCCACGCAATGGCTACGCGCCCGGGCCGAGTTGCGCCATGGGATCTTCGGGCATCACGGCTTCGTCGGCTCGCTTGGCGCGGACGTGATCCAGCCCTTCGACCGCTGGCAGGTCTCCGTCGGGCCGCGCTTCAACTTCGGCGATGCCAGCTTCGCCCGGCGCTATTTCGGTGTTCAGCCATTCGAGGCGGCGCTCAACGGGACGCTGACCCCGTTCCGGCCCGACAGCTACGTCACGGTCGGCGCCTTGGGTGCTGCGACCTACACGTTCGACGAGCGGTGGGCCGCGACGGGATATGTCGGCTATAACCGCATCGTTGGTTCATCCGCCGACAGCCCGCTGGTGCGCCGCCAGTTCGGATCGCAGAACCAGTACACGTTCGGGGTGAAAGTGAATTACAGCTTCACCACGCAGCCCTGGTTCTAGAAAACAACGTCCGAGGCGGGCCGTCCGGAAGCTGTTTCACCCGGCGACACGGGTCCGGACTCTTCCGCCCGGAACCGGCGGCGTCGCGAGGGCCCGTCGCCATGTGAATCCGGCGAGGGCGATGGCGAGTCCGTATTGAAGCAACCCGTTCTCGGCGAGGTCTACCGGCGCGATCTGTGCCTGGATCGCCCAGCGCGTCAGGACGTTGAGCAGGATGAGGCCGGCGCAGAAGGCGGCAGCGGTGATCAGGGCGGCGACGAAATCGGGCATGGCGCGATCTCCGGAGAACCGGAATCCGAACTAGCAAGGCGCGCGCCAGCTTTTCTCGACGAACGATCTCCGGTTCAGGCCGCCGGCGGCTTCGTCGCCTCCATGGCGGGGCGGGCGGCAAAGCTCGCGAACCAAGCCGCCAGATCCGGGTGCTCCTGCTTCCAGCCGAGCTCGGCGAAGCGCAGATCGAGATATCCGAGGGCGCAGGCAATGCTGATCGTCCCGATATCGACCCGGTCGGCAAAGCCTCTTGCCTGGTCGTCGAGGGCCTCCAGTGCGCTTCGTATCTTGGCCTCCTGGCCGTCCATCCAGGCGACGGAGCGTTCGGAGGCGTCGCGGGCCGTGAGTTCGTAGCGGATCAGCAGAGCCGCATCGAGGATGCCGTCGGCGATGGATTGCTCGTTGAGCGCCGCCCAACGGGCGGGGCCGGCCGGAGGAAACAGCCCTCCCCCGGCGCGGGCGTCGAGATACTCGCAGATCACCCGGCTGTCGGCCAAGGCGTGGCCCTCATCGTCGAGGAGTGTCGGAACCTGCGCCATTGGGTGATGGGCCAGGATGGTGCCGTCGCGCTTCACCGGATGCGCGGCGCTCGGCAGCAACTCGATACGGTCGACGATGCCCAGGACATGAGCGCAGGCCATGACCTTCCGCGCGAAGGGAGAGAAGTGCGAGTGGAACAGCTTCATCGGGACCTTCCGCGCTCGGATCGTGGGCGTGAGGGGGAGCCGGCCCGCTTTCGGCAAAAGCCCCCGCGAAGGCAAGCCCCTGCGACCTGCCGATCGTGCGCGAAGGGGCTGGGATCAGGGCCGGCGCGCGGGCTTCGGCTTGGGCGGTGTGGCGGAAGCAGGGACCGGAGCCACGGGCGCGGCCACTCGCGCGGCGCGCGGCGTTTCCACGGCGAGACGTTTCACTGGCCAGCCGTCGCTCCAGCGTTCCATGTCGCTAAAACGCGGATTGGCCTTGAGGCTCCCCGGATCCCCGCCGAACGCTGCGGCCGCTGCCAGATCGAACGTCTTCCAGTAGGCGAGATAGTCGAGGCTGTCCGCCCGGGAGTTGTTGAGCTGAGCCAGCAGCGTCGTCTGTTCGCCGGTCAACGACATGTCGGCCGACCATTTGAACGGGGCCGGCGGCTGCTTGGGATCCTTCGGGGGCTCCGGCGGCAGCTTGATGGCACCTCCGTCATAGGCGGTGTCCACGGCGCCCGGCGAGGTCAATGTCGCGGTGAGCGAAGGGAAGCCGTGATCGTCGGAAAGCGCGCGGATGAAGAGCTTGCGCTCGGGCGCGACGGCACTCGCTTCGCGCAGGAGACGTCTGGCGGCAAGGTCGGCGGCGCGGGCATCCCGGTCTCCGATGACGGTGATGACCAGGGTTTCGGGATCGATCTTCGACAGGTCGCGCAAAACGACCCCCCGGGATTTGGCATCGCTCGCGATCCCGCCCGGCATGATCGCGAAGACGAGGCGAGGCACCGGCAGGCCCGAATCCCCGGCATCGGCGGCGAGGTTGGCCGCGATCGGTGCGCCCGCGAGGTGGCCGATCAAAGCGACGCGCTTCAGATCAGGCTTGGCATCAGGGTCGGTCGCAAGATCAGCGAGGGCAGCCTTCACGAGTTTCTCGGCATTGCCGGTGGCATCCGCCGGCCGCGTCCGGTTGATCTCCTGGAAGCGGGGAAACACGACGAGATACCCGGCTCTAGCGAGGTGATCGATCCATGCCCCATAAGGCTGCGGGTTGGGCGCACCCCAGGCGTGAAAGAAAACGACGACGGGTCGCCCTTCCGCCGGTGCCGCGCCGGCCGCGTGGAAGACGAAGGTTGCCGCACTGGGTCGCCCGAGCGCCCGTTTCACGATGGAAACGGAGCGGTCTCCGACCCCGCCTGGGCCTTCGGCGGGCTGATTGGGCGGTGTCGCGCCGAGGACCGGTTCGCACAACGACGCGACGACGAGCGAGGCGCCGAGAACGAGGCAGGCTTTCAAACGCATGACGGGCTCGTCAGATCGATCCGGAGGGGCGCGTCCGGAATATCAGGTTTTCAGCGATGAAGGCCAGGCGATACCGGTCTCTCGCCAAGTCCTGAGGGATTGCGTCATTCAGGCCGCACCAATGGTAGGATCAGGATCACGACAAAAGAGACATCGCCTTATCGCGTCTCCGCCCCGGCATTGCATCTGTCATCGATGAGCTTCGCCAGACGAAGCAGTTCCTCGGGCACGGAATGGTCGATGATCTCACTGTAAAGAGTGCGCAGATTGTCGCCGACATTCTGCATCATCCTCGACTCCGAGTAGACCGTATACGATTGGCCGGATCGACTGATATTGGCCATGGTCATAGCGGCGGCGGTGCTCATTTGAAGCTCGTGCAGTCTGGTTCCATCAATCATGGACCGATGAACCAACGGCTGGAGCCGAAGAAGTTTCCTTTTAAACTAGGATAATTTTGGCTACCTGCTGAACGGCCGTCACGGGGTGTTGCCGCCGATCCTGTCGATGCCCGGCCCTTGCTCGGGCGTGCGGCCTGAAGCCTCTTCGACCCAGGCCAGGATATCCGACGCCCGCCACGGCTTTGGGATGAAGGTCGCGGAAACCCGCAGATCGCTCGGCTGATCGCCGGCATCGCCGGATGTCAGCAGGACCCGCACACGGGGCCAGGTGACGCCGATGATCCGGGCGAGTTCGAAGCCGCCGATGGGACCGGGGGTACGCACATCGGAGAAGACGACGCTCACCGCACCGTCCTTCTCGTTCAGGATCGCCAAGGCTCGCTCGGCGGTTTCCGCCTCGATGACGCTGAAGCCGGTCTCTTCCAGTAAAGCGGCCGCGAGAAATCGCTCGTCGGGCTCGTCCTCGACGACGAGGATCACCGGTTTCGCGCCCGATGGATTCACAGCACTCATGGGTCCGGAACGCTCTTCAGGGCTGACGGCCGCATCGGCCGCCATCCCAGCAACGCTATGTAGTCCTGCCCGTCAATGTGTCGATCCAGCGCTCGGATCATCAATTTCGGCGGGTTCGCGCCGCAAAATCATGATCAAGGTGCCGGTTTCTCAATTCTAGCAGAGGGAACGCTCTCGCGGGAGATGCCGGATCGCCCCGCCGAGCCATTCTTCGCGCCGGCGCATTGCCGTACGATTTACCCGACCCCGTGGCTTTTTAGGAACGCCAGAGCACGAGCCCAACCCTGCTCGGCGCTGTCCTTGCGATAGCTCGGCCGGTAATCGGCGTGAAACCCGTGTGGCGCCTCCGGGAAGACGACGAGCTCGACGCTGCGCCCCGCGGCGTTCGCCCGGTCGCGGGCGTCCTCGACGCTGGCCACGGGGATACCCGTATCGGCACCGCCATAGATCGCGAGAAGCGGTGCATGGAGATCGGTCGCCACGTCTCCCGCCGTTTTGGGCTGAAGCTCTGTGCGGTCGCCGCCGAGCGGGCCGTACCACGCCACCGCTGCCTTCAGGTCGCGTCTATGCGCCGCGTAGAGCCATGCTCCGCGTCCTCCGCGACACCATCCCATCGTGCCGATCCGACCCGCATCGGCCTTCGAATCGGCGACGGCCCAGGATGCCGCAGCGTCGAGATCCGCGATCCACTGGGCGTCCGGGGTCTTCAGGATGACGTCGCGGACGATCGTTTTCACGTCCGTCATCGTCGAGAGATCGCCTTGCCGCGCGTAGAGTTCGGGCGCGACCGCGCAATAGCCGACCTTGGCCAGACGGCGGCAGACGTCCTTGATGTATTCGTGAACCCCGAAAATCTCTTCGATCACGAGAATCAGGGGAAACGGACCCGCCCCCTCGGGCATTGCCCGATAACCCGGCATCGGCCCATCGCCCGCCGGAATCTTCACCTCACCGGCAACGAGACCGGCCGAATCCGTCGTGACCACCTGCGCCTGCGCGTTCGCCTCGGCCAGGGTGAACCCGGCGATGAGGCTCGTCATGACGAAGCCCCGCCGCGAGAAGGGCGGGACCACGAGCCCGTCGAGGCCGCCCAGTCCCTTGCTCCGCTGGTCCTTGTCCGTCCCGTGATCGTCCATGGGATGCTCTCCTGCCCGGCGCCGTACGACGCGTCTTCGGACAACTAGAGCATCCCCCGGAGAGGTCACGTCAGGACAGGGCCGCGCGTACCGTCTCGACTTCGTCCTTGCGACCGGCACCATTGCGATGCGGGGACGGACGGTTATCCGACGCGGCGGGCCGCCGCCGGGCTATGGATTTCGGACGCACCAGTTCCGCCAGCTTGGTGAAGCCTTCGCTGCCGGGCTGACCGCCCTGCCCCATCCGGAGACCGAAGCCGGTGACGAAGGACTGCGCCAGTGCCTCGTCGCGCTCCACGTCGAACAGATCGGCGGCCGCCTGGAAGGCTTCACGAAAGGGGCGCAGGGAGCACCAGCTCTTCTCCGCGAGATGGAGCGGCCATTCCCAAAGACCCGTCTCGGAGCGCCGACCCAAACCGTCGCGCGCGATGAAATATCCGGTCCCGCGATGCTCCAGACCATCCGCGATCACGCGCCAGTCGGCGTTTTCGAACAGGACTGCCTCTTCGCTCGAAGCCTCGAGATCGATCATCGCGTTCCCCTGCCGCCTTCGAGGAGCGCGCTGACGCAGGCTCACTCATTCATGGAACAATGAGGGAACATTGGTGGGAAACCGAACGGGCGTCAAGACGCTTGTTCACGCTGCGTTCGCTCGGAGCGGGACGGTGAGGGAGGCCGATCGGCTCCGATCAGCGGGCTCCGAACATCGTGTGCTCGACCCGGTCGCCCGCCTTGATGCCGAGCTTCGCCGTCGTGCCGGCATTAAGTTCCAGCACCGCCAGCACGGGTTCACCCGATGGGATGACCTTGGTCGACAAGGGCTCGGTATTCGACGCAATCCGGGCGATGCTTCCGTCGGGCCGGATGAAGAGCATGTCGAGGGGCAGGTAGGTGTTCTTCATCCACATGGCGACGCGTTCGACTTTTCGGAAGTCGAACAGCATGCCGTGCTCGGACGGCATCGAACGGCGAAACATCAGGCCGCGCGAGCGCGATTCGTCGTCGCGCATCACCTCGACGGAAAAGCTGTGCCGCGTACCCCTGCTGGCAATTTCCAGAGGCTCCGTCGCCGCGACCTCCTGAGCGGTGGCGGCGCCGAGACCCGCCAGGATAGCGCAGAGGATCAGGAGCGCGCGCAAGGGCGCGAACGAGCGGGCGTCGTTGAGCGGTGTCACGTGGTCATTCCGTCAGTGGGAGGCGGGCAGTGCGCCGTCCAGAAGCCGAACCTCGGCCGCCATCTTGCCCTTCGAACCGTCGCCATACCGAACGAGAACGGTCTCGCCGGGCTTCAGTTCGGCGATTCCATAGCGACGCAACGTTTCCATATGGACGAAGATGTCGGGAGAGCCGTCGCCACGGCTCAGGAAGCCGAATCCGCGCAGACGGTTGAACCACTTAACCACCGCCGTCTCGAGCCCGCTCGTCGCCGTCACGCTCACATGGGTGCGGGGCATTGGGAGTTCGGACGGATGCGTCGCCGTCGACTGATCGAGGGAGATCACCCGGAAAGCCTGCCAGCCACGCGGCCGCTCGGTGGCTTCCACCACGATCCGTGCGCCTTCGCTCGCCGCCTGATGTCCATCGCGGCGAAGGCAGGTGATGTGAACCAGCACGTCGGCGGAGCCGTCGTCCGGCAGGATGAAACCGAACCCTTTCGACACGTCGAACCACTTGATGCGGCCCGAAACCTCGACGAGGTCGAGGGGGCGCAGCACCTCTCCGTCGGCGAGATCGGTGCTGCGCCCGTTGACCGATTCCCCCGAGGCGTGAAGCCCATGCGGGCCTGATCCGACATCGTCCGACATGTAAGCAACCCACACCGAATCACGCGTCGCGATCCGCCCCATAGATTAACAAAGTCACAACCCGGCGGAAGCCCGTTTGACCGACATCGACTGCGGCGATTGATACATTCTTCAGCATATCGGCTCGGGCGCAACAAACCGTCCGGGACGTGGCACCGGCGCCGAATCCTCTCGGGGGCCTCTATCGCGGATCCTTTCTGCCGAAGTGCGGATCGTGTTCCGGCCGATCACGATCGGTCGCCATCATCTGGGGAGAAGCCCTGCATTTGTTCATCGCGCCGGAGCGAACGGGCGATCCGGCGATGCCGGTGCCCTTGCGTCGGGCTCACCACCGGCGATAGCCAACGCGGATGATCCAGACCTTCCCTTCCGGGTTCGGGCCTTCGCCCCGCCCGCCCTCCTCGCACCTTTCCGAACGGCACCGCCATCCGAGGCCGGGCGCATGAGCGCTTCGACGGCGAGCCCCGTCGCCGGTTCCGAAGTGCCATCGTCCTCCACTCGGTTCCGCGAGACCCGGCGGTTCGATCTCATCGACGCAGCGCGCGGCATCGCTCTGCTGGCGATGGCCGCCTACCACACCACGTGGGATCTCGGATATCTGGCGCTCACGCCGGAGAACTACGCCCTGGCGCCGCTGGGCAAGGTCGCGGCCCATCTCATCGCCGGCACGTTCCTCGTGCTCGTCGGCATCGGCCTCGTCCTGATGAACCGGGACGGTCTCCGGCCCCGCGCGTTCCTCCTGCGGCTCGCGCGGATTGGCATCGCCGCCCTCCTCATCACGGCGGCGACGCTCTACGCCTTTCCCGACAGCTACATCTTCTTCGGCATCCTGCACTGCATCGCCGTATCGAGCGTGCTCGCCGTACCGTTCCTGCGGGTTTCGCCGGTGGCGGCTCTGGTGGTCGGCATCGTCGCGCTGGCCACGCCGGCCGTCATGGCGAACCCGGATTATCACCTCGCCGTCTTCGACGATCCGATCCTGAGTTTCCTCGGCCTCGGCATGCTGCCGCCCCGCACCAACGATTACGTGCCTCTGTTTCCTTGGTTCGGGCTGGTTCTCTTGGGGCTCGCGCTGGCACGCCTCGGCTTGCCGGCCTTCATGCGCAGTGGCCTGTCGCAGTGGCGGCCGGGATCGCTCCCCTCGCGGGGGCTGGCGCTGGCCGGGCGTCACAGCCTCGCGGTGTATCTCGTGCACCAGCCGCTTCTGCTCGCCCTGCTGACAGGCGTCGTGACCGTGACCGGTCCGCATCCGAAGGCTGGAATGGCCGAATTCCGGCAGGATTACCGCACGCAGTGCGAGGCGACCGAGGGCAATGCGCAGACATGTCGGGTGGCCGCCCGCTGCGTCGCCGACGCCCTCCAGCGCGAGAATCTGTGGGGGATCAAGGGGCGGAGTTTCAACGTGGAGGAGCGGGCGAAGGCCCAGGCTCTGTCCCAATCCTGCTACGACTCGGCCGATGGGCCGGTTGTTTCACCGTAGGGCCGCCTTGAACGAACGGCACCCGCCTCACGAAGGAAGCGGGTGCCCAAGCCTTCGATAAATATGAGCCTCCGGGATCCACGGTGATCGAGGATCCCTGATCCTCAATCCTTGGCGCGTTCCACGTAGGAACCGTCTTCCGTCAGGATGACCACGCGGGTGCCCACAGCCACATGCGGCGGCACGGCGGTGCGCACGCCGTTGGATAGGATCGCCGGCTTGTAGGAGGAAGAGGCCGTCTGGCCCTTCATCGCCGGCTCGGTCTCGGTGATCTCGAGGGTGACGCGCTGGGGCAGTTCGATCGTGAGCGGCACGTCGTTGTGCAGGGCCAGCATCACCTTCATGCCCTCCTGAAGGTAAGGCGCGGCGCTGCCGACGACGTCCTTGGGCACCGCCACCTGATCGTAGTTCTCAGGGTTCATGAAGTGGTAGCCCTCGCCATCCTCGTACAGGAAGGTGTGCTCGCGGTCCTCCACGAAGGCGCGTTCCACCGACTCGGTGGTGCGGTAGCGCTCGGACACCTTCACCCCGTCGGTGATGCGGCGCATGTCGAGCTGCGTCACGGGAGTGCCCTTGCCGGGATGGATGTTCTCCACCGTCAAGATGACGTAGAGCTTGCCGTCCTTGTCGACGACGTTGCCCTTGCGGAGCGTAGAGGCGATCACCTTCACGGGGTCAGATCCTGTTCGAGACAATACATGCGATGCCCCGGCGCGGATTCGGCCCACGGGAGCGACATCTGTGCCCCGCCACTAACCTATCCGGCGGCCTGTTGCCAGCAGCACGGCGCCGGCATGCGCATTTGACGTGCCGGCTACGGGACGCGCGGGCGTGACCGGTTCTCCCTCGCCCTGGTGGGCACCGCACCGGCATGCCGACCGCCGACCGGCGCTTCTGGCGCGAAACCGCATCGTCGCGGCCCTGCGCGGGCATTTCGCGGCCCTCGACTTCGTCGAGGTGGACGCCGCCGCCCTGCAGGTGTCGCCCGGCAACGAGGCCCATCTCTCGGCCTTCGCCACCTCCGCCATCGGCCATGACGGGGCCGCCTCCCCGCTCTATCTCCACACCTCGCCGGAATTCGCCTGCAAGAAGCTGCTGGCGGCGGGAGAGATGCGGCTATTCAGTCTGGCGCGTGTGTTCCGCAACCGCGAGCGCGGTCCCCTGCACCATCCGGAATTCACCATGCTCGAATGGTACCGGGCCGGCGAGGACTACGAGGTCTTGATGCGCGACTGCGCCGAGATCCTGGCGCTGGCAGCCGACGAGGCGAAGGTCCGCTCCTTCCGCTTTCGCGGCCGGGAATCCGATCCCTTCGCGGCCTTCGAGCGCCTCACCCTCGCCGAGGCGTTCTGGCGCCGTGCCGGCATCGACCTCCTGGCGACGATCGAGCCAGGCGGGGGCACGGACAGGGACGGCCTCGCCGCAGCGGTGTCCGCCTGCGGCCTGCGGGTGGCGGAAGACGATTCCTGGGCCGACCTGTTCAGCCGCGTCCTCGTCGCCCTGATCGAGCCGAAGCTCGGCGACGGGCGGCCGACCCTGCTCTACGAGTATCCCGTGAGCGAGGCGGCACTGGCCCGTCCCAGCCCCCGCGACCCCCGCGTGGCGGAGCGGTTCGAGCTCTACGCCTGCGGTGTCGAGCTCGCCAACGCCTTCGGCGAACTCACCGACCCGCACGAGCAGCGGCGGCGGTTCGAGATCGAGATGGCGGAGAAGGCGCGGATCTACGGCGAGACCTACCCGATCGACGAGGATTTCCTCTCGGCACTGGCCATCATGCCGGAGGCGAGCGGCATCGCGCTGGGCCTCGACAGGCTGGTCATGCTCGCGGTGGGCGCGCCGCGCATCGACGACGTGATCTGGACGCCGGTTGCGGAGACAGCGGTGGGAATGGGGGAGGGAGCGTGAACAGGCCCCTGCCCCGCTCCCTTCGCACCCCCGCGCAGCTCGTCGAAGCCGGGCTCGTCGCTACGTCCGATCTTCCCGCGCTCGAAGCCGTGGCGGCGCGATACGCGGTTTCGCTGACGCCCGACATGGCCGAACTCATCGACCCCACCGACCCCGCCGATCCCATCGCCCGTCAGTTCCTGCCCCGCGCGGAGGAACTGGTGACGCGCCCGGAGGAGGATTCGGACCCGATCGGCGATGCCGCGCATTCGCCGCTTCCGGGCCTCGTCCACCGCTATCCCGACCGGGTGCTGCTGAAGCCGCTCCATGTCTGTCCGGTCTATTGCCGCTTCTGCTTCCGCCGCGAGATGGTGGGGCCGGACGGGCTCGGCACCCTGAGCGAGGATGAACTCGCCGCCGCTTTCGCCTACATCGCTGACCGGAGGGAGATCTGGGAGGTGATCCTCACCGGCGGCGACCCGTTCGCGCTCTCCGTCCGCCGGCTCGGGCAGATCGCCGAGGCCCTCGCCGTCATCCCGCACGTCAAGGTCCTGCGCATCCATACCCGCGTGCCGGTGGTCGAGCCCGCCCGCGTGGACGACGATCTCGTCGCTGCCCTGAAGCGCTTCGGCGGCGCGGTCTATGTCGCGCTCCACGCCAATCATCCGCGCGAATTCACGCCGGCCGCGACAGCCGCCATCGCCCGTCTCGTCGATGCCGGCATCCCGATGGTGAGCCAGACGGTGCTCCTCGCCGGAATCAACGACGACCCGGAGACCCTCGCGAGCCTGATGCGGAGCTTCGTCGAGAACCGGGTGAAACCCTATTATCTCCATCACGGCGATCTCGCGCCGGGCACCGGCCACCTGCGCACCGGATTGGCGGCGGGGCGCGATCTCATGGGGCGCCTGCGCGGGCGCATGTCCGGCCTCGCCCAGCCGCTCTACGTCCTCGATATTCCCGGCGGCCACGGCAAGGTGCCGGTGGGACCGTCCTATCTCGGGGCCGACGAAGCCGGCTGGCGGGTCACCGACCCGCAGGGACATGAGCACCCCTACCCGCCGGATGCGGACAGACCGGACCGGGCTTGACCTACACACGCGGAATCGTCCGGCAGATACGAGGCTTCAGGGTCCAGACATGTTCTTTCCGCTCTCGAAACTGATCTATTTCGTCATCACGCCCTCGAACTTCTTCATCCTGATCGGGCTCCTCGGCTGCGTCCTGATGTTCGGCGGCTGGACGCCGCGCCTCGGGCGCGGGCTGGCCCTCCTCGGCTTCGCCGGGCTCTTCCTCGGCGGTCTCCTGCCCCTCTCCGCCTGGATCGCCCTGCCCCTCGAAGACCGCTTTCCGCGCTTCGCGGAGGACGGCGCACCGGTCACGGGCGTGATCGTGCTGGGTGGCGCGGTGGAGACCCAGACGACGCTGGCGCGCGGCCAGCTCTCGGTGAACGATGCCGGCGAGCGGCCTATCGCCTTCGCGGATCTCGCCCGCCGCTACCCGCAAGCGCGGCTCCTCTTCTCCGGAGGCAGCGGATTGCTCGGCACCGACGGAACGTCGGAAGCCGAGATCGTCAGCCGCTTCGCCGATTCGCTCGGGCTGCCGCGCACGCGGCTGATCTTGGAGGACCGCTCGCGCAACACCCATGAGAACGCGCGCTTCTCGGCCGATCTGGTCAAGCCGGTTGCGGGTGAACGCTGGTTGCTCGTCACCTCCGCCTGGCACATGCCGCGCGCCATCGGCTGCTTCCGCCAGGCCGGTTTCGACGTGACGGCCTATCCGGTCGATTACCGCACGGTGGGATGGAGCGACGCGTGGAAGCCGAAGAGCTTCGCCTCCGATGGGCTGCTGGTCCTCGATCTCGTGGTCAAGGAATGGATCGGGCTGATCGTCTACCGGCTCGCCGGTTATACCGACGCGATGCTGCCGGCGCCGCGGGCGAAGTCCGACTGACCCTTTCGCGGCGGCGCGTCTCAGCCCTCTCCGGTCTCCGGGGCGGGCATTCCAAGGCGGTAGATCCCGCGAAAGTCGTCCGGGTCGGCCACGGGCTTGCCCTTGCGCAGGATGGCGATGCGGCCCTCCTTGGTGAGGCGCACGGCCATGCGGCGAACCGGCTGCATCAGCGGGCTCCAGCCATCCGGATGTGGCCCGCCGAGATGACGCGCCACTTCCGAGGGGCAGACGGTCTTGCCTTCACCCCGCTCGGCGACGAAGCGAAGGATCGATTCGCCGATCTCCTCCTCGCTCACGGATTTGCGCTCTGTGCTCATGACTCGGTGTCCTGCAGGGTGGCCTCGCCGTCCTCGTTGAGGAGGATGGCGCGGATGTCGGAGGTGAATTGCCGGCGCCACATGACACAGATGACGGCCGTGGTGGCGAGGATGAGAAACCAAGCGTTCACGAACCAGCCGAGATAGGCCAGCGCGAAGAGGAAGGCACGCTGCCCTTTCGCGAAATGGCTGCCGGCGGCGATGTTCATGGCGGCGGCCCGTCTAGCGGCGCGGTCCATGTCGGCCTTCGGGGCGCCTGTGCCCTTGGGAGGCACCGCGCCGATGAGGATCGCGCCGTAATTGAACAGGCGGTAGGCCCAGGCGAATTTGAAGAACGCGTAGACGAAGACCATGGCGAGGCCCGCCACCTTGATCTCCCAGGTGACGCGGGTGGCGATGGCGCCGAAGGGCAGAGCGCCGAACAGGGTGAGCACGTCGTCGCCGGAGCGGGACAGGGTCAGCACGCCGCCGAGCGCGATGAGGGAGGTCGAGGCGAAGAAGGCCGTCCCGTTCTGGAGGGAGGCGTTGATCGTGGTGTCGACCACCCGGTTGTCGCGGACGGTGAGCTGGCGCGACCATTCCTCCCGCTGGCGGTTCATGATCTGGCTCAGACTCGTGCGCCGCCCGCGCATCCGCGCCACGGCAATGCCGTAGCCGGCCCATGCGGTGACGAAGTAGAGGAGGCCGGCAATGTCGAGCGGCGAGAAATCCGCGAGGGTGAACGGGTGCTGCATGGGCTCCGATCGCTTCCCGGCCTATGGCCGACCGGAACCCGGTCCCACCGGTCCGGCGCCGTTCCGCCTGCGGCGCGGACCATAGGGCATCGGCCCGATCCGTGGGAAACGAATCTCTGACGGTGAAAGATCGGAGTAGCCCGCTGCCGCGGATGACGGCGGAGAGAGATCAGGCTCGCAGGATGCGAAATCCCGCATCGGGAGGATCGGCCGAGTCGATCGCCTCGACCGAGGACACGACGGCATCGGCGGGCCCGCTCCGGCAGGCATCCAGCATGGCGGCCACTACATCGGGCGGTCCGCTGAACCTGGCTTCCACACCGCCATCCGCGCGATTGCGGACATGCCCGTTCAGGCCGCGACGTTCCGCTTCGCGCGAGGTCCAGTACCGGTAGCCGACGCCCTGCACCCGGCCGCGGATCACCACGTCGATGGTTCTGATCGTATCCAGGGGAACGCTCCTCGTACGAAGCGCCGCGAGCGGCGCGGCATCGTTTCAAACCTTTGCTCGCCTCAGTTCCGGGAGGCCCGCAGCCAGCGGCGCATCTCCGCGATATAGGCGGGCGGGAGCGAGGCGGCTTCGGCGGCCGCCAGCACCGGCTGAAGATAATCGGGTCTCGGAGCCCCCGGAACGGCGCTGCATCCGAGATAGATCAGGGCGCGTTTCACCCCAGTCGAGGTCGTCACCGGCTGGTAGGCCTTGGTGTAGAGCCGCCCGGCGACCCCCTCGTAGCGGTCGAGGGCCGGTACATCGGCCAGCGCCAGATCCCACAGGACGCCCCAGACGGTTGATGCAGGGGCCCGCACCACCGAGGCATAGCCCTCCCGCATGATGATGAAGCGATGCCGGTTCAGCCGGGCCGTGCCGAGGGAGGTCGAGCCGGGGCAGCGCGCCGCCATCGCGGCGGCATCCATGTTGGCGCCGTAGGAAAAATAGAGGGGCATGGGCTGGGTGACCGGGTGGGTGTTGTCGAACGCCCCGCCTCCGGTCCCCTGTCCCGGAACGGTGAAGCGCGCGGACCGGCGGGGTGAGACGATGCCCAACCCGCCGGTCCGGAGGAAGACGCCGTCAGGCGAATTCGATGATGACCGCGTCGACCGCGAGGCTGTCGCCTTCCTTCGCTTCGATCTTGGAGATCGTGCCGTCCCGCTCGGCGCGCAGGACGTTCTCCATCTTCATCGCCTCGACGATGGCGAGGGGTTCGCCGTTCTTCACCTCCTGGCCTTCCTTCACCAGGATGGCCTTCACCAGACCGGGCATCGGGCAGAGCACCTGCTTGCCGGAGCCGGCATTCTCCTTGACCGGCATCAGGGCGGCGAGCTCCGCCTCGCGCCGGGTGAAGACCCGAGCCTCGGCCGCCGCTCCGCCGTGCTGGAGCGCCACGCCGTTGAGGAGGCCGCGGACCTGGATGGCGACGCGGGTGCCGCCGATCTCACCCGACCAGACAGGCTCGCCCGGACGCCAGTCGCTCTCCACCGTCCAGGTCTTGCCGTCCTCGGCCGTGACGACGATCTGGTCGCCGAGATCGTCCACCGTCACCGGGTAGGATTGACCGGCCAGGATCACGACGCGGTCGCGCTCGAAATGGAGCAAGGCCGGATCGCGCATCTGGCCCGAGATGCCACGCTTGCGGGTGTTGAGCTTGTGGTCGATCGCGGCGGCGGCGGCGGCCATGCGCTGGGCGATCTCGCCCGTCGGCTCCGGCGCCGAGAAGCCCTCCGGAAATTCCTCGGCGATGAAGCCGGTGGAGATGTTGCCCGAGCGCCAGCGCGGATGCGCCATGAGGGCCGATAGGAACGGAATGTTGTGGCGGATGCCGTCGATGGCGAAGGAATCCAGCGCCTCGCCCTGCGATTCGATCGCCTCGGCGCGAGTCGGCGCCCAGGTCACCAGCTTGGCGATCATCGGATCGTAGTGGATCGCGATTTCGCCGCCCTCCTCCACGCCGGTATCGTTACGCACGATTGCCGAGCCGAACGGCCCCTCTTCCGGCGGCCGGTAGGTGGTCAGGCGGCCGATGGAGGGCAGGAAGTTGCGGGTCGGGTCCTCGGCATAGACGCGGCTCTCCACGGCCCAGCCGTTGAGCTTCACCTGATCCTGCGTCAGCGGCAGCGCCTCGCCATAGGCCGAGCGGATCATCATCTCCACGAGATCGAGGCCGGTGATCATCTCGGTGACCGGATGTTCGACCTGGAGACGGGTGTTCATCTCGAGGAAGTAGAACGACTTGTCCTGGCCGGCGACGAACTCGACGGTACCAGCGGAATCGTAGGAGACGGCTTTGGCGAGCGCCACGGCCTGCTCGCCCATCTTCTTCCGGGTCGCCTCGTCGAGGAGCGGCGACGGCGCTTCCTCGATCACCTTCTGGTTGCGGCGCTGGATCGAGCATTCGCGCTCGCCGAGATAGATGACGTTGCCGTGCTTGTCGCCGATCACCTGGATCTCGATGTGGCGCGGGTCGGTGATGAACTTCTCCACGAACACGCGGTCGTCGCCGAAGGACGAGGCGGCCTCGGACTTGGCGCGGGCGAAGCCCTCCGCGACCTCGTCGGAGGAATAGGCGATGCGCATGCCCTTGCCGCCACCGCCGGCGGAGGCCTTGATCATCACCGGATAGCCGATCTCGTCGGCGATGGTGACGGCGTGTTCGGGGCTCTCGATGACGCCGAGGAAGCCCGGCACGGTGGAGACGTTGGCAGCCGAGGCCGCCTTCTTGGATTCGATCTTATCGCCCATGGCGGCGATGGCGCCGGGATTGGGGCCGATGAAGACGATGCCGGCGGCCTCCAGCGCTTTCGGGAACGCCTCGCGCTCGGACAGGAAGCCGTAGCCCGGATGGACCGCCTGGGCGCCGGTCTGCTTGCAGGCCTCGATGATCTTGTCGATGATCAGGTAGGACTGTGCGGCCGGAGCGGGGCCGATATGGACCGCCTCGTCGGCCATCGCCACGTGCACGGCGTCCCTGTCGGCATCGGAATAGACGGCGACCGTCTTGATGCCCATCCTGCGCGCGGTCTTGATGATGCGGCACGCAATCTCGCCGCGGTTCGCAATCAGGATTTTCTCGAACATCGGTCCAGGCACTCTGGTGAAGCAGGAAAGGTCACGAGCGCCGTCGCGCTCAAGCTCGTTCCCGTTAAAGCAGTTGTGCGGCTTCGCAAAGCTGGGCCAATGAAGGATTGTTCATGCGCTGCGCCGGGGCGCGTGTGTATTCAAAATCACAGGGGATGGCGACCACACGGCCGCGCAGCGGTTGCGCCCCTCCTCCTTGGCCCGATAGAGCGCGTCGTCGGCCTGGCGGACCAGATCCGAAAGTCCCATTTCAGGCCGCGTCGAGGAGTTCGGCGACGGGGGCCGAGGCGGGATCTTCCGATTGGACGCGACGGTGTGCGCTGCCGATGGCGAAGGCCACGAGGATTTCGTGGCTGGTCTCGGCTTCACGCACGATCTCGAAGGCGATGCGGGCGGCGAGCGGAGTCGGGCCGGCATCGCTGCGCAGGGAGCCGACGAGCCAGCGGGCGATCTCGACATCGACGTAGCCGGTGGGACGCTCGCCCCAGACGGCGAAATTCACCACTGCGGCGCTGACCAGGTCGGCATAGGAGGCGTCGCTCCGTGGGACCGCACGGTCGAGGGCGATGAGCATGTCGGCTTCGTCCGCATGCGAGATGCCGTCCGGGAGGATGTCGCGGCCGAGGATCACGACGTCCGCGGCGCTGATGCGGCCGGCGGCGACGACACGGTTACAGAAGAGCTGAAGCGAATGGTTGATCATTGGTTGGTGCTCCCCGGCTTTATTTGCGCCGGTCTGTGTTTCTGCATGTCGATGACTATGCAGGAGGCACCCGTTCAAGAAGTTAACGCCCAAATCTGAATCAACGTTCAGGTTAAAGCCTGCTCACGAATGAGCCTTTCCGAATCGTATCATTGGCCCCCGCTCCACCGCGTCGGCGGCGGAGCGGGGCGCCGCTTCCCGCCTCAGCGGACCACGACCTTGGCGCCGATCGGCACGCGCTCGTAGAGATCGACCACGTCCGCGTTGAGCATGCGTATGCAGCCGGACGACACGGCCTGACCGATCTTCTCCGGCTCGTTGGTACCGTGGATGCGGAACAGCGTGTCCTTCTTGCCTTCGGCGAGATAGAGCGCGCGGGCTCCGATGGGGCTGGTGGGGCCGCCCTCGAGGCGCTTGGGCAGTTCCGGGCGGCGGGCGATCATCTCGGGCGGCGGGTTCCAATCCGGCCATTCGCCCTTGCGGTCGACATTGGCGGTCCCGGCCCAGGCCATGCCCGCATGGCCCACGGCCACGGGATAGCGCACGGCCTTGCCGTCCGGCAGCACGTAATAGAGACGGCGCTCCTTGGTCACGACGATGACGGTGCCGGGGGGCTCGTTCGTCTTGTAGTCGACGGTGGTACGGGCGATCTTGGGATCGACATTGCCCTGCGGCGCCTGTTTCAGCCATTCCTTGTCGCGGGCCTCGCCAGTCAGCGCCGGGGGCGGGGCCAAGGCCGTATGCGCGGTGGGCGGGCTGAGCGGGGCGGTCGCCGTCTGCGTGTTGCAGGCGCCGAGAGCGAGGGCGGACAGGATCGTCGCGGCGCCGAGCGAGCGACGCAGGACGCCGTGACGGGAGGGGATGGGCGACCGGGTCGTGGGCGACATGTGAGAGTGAGCCTATCTCGAAGCCGGAGGGCTTCGAAGAATGTGGTTGATGGATTATGTCGCCATCTAACTCGCAGACTCATCGACGCGTAATCTCGCTACCCTGAACCGTGGCGCATTTGCATCGTATGTTGTGCGTAGAGCACAGTCGGGTCGGGTGGAACGACGAGGATCGTTCGGAGGGATGAGCGTGACGACCCTGTACGTAAGCCACCCCTCCGCGTTGGATCACCAGATGCCAGAGGGGCACCCGGAACGATCGGACCGGATCCGCGCCGTGGAGGCCGCCCTGGAGAAGGAGCGGTTCTCGGGTCTGCTGCGCGAATCGGCGCCCCGCGCGGAGACGGAGACGGTCGCCCTCGCCCATCCCGTTCCCTATGTGGAGGCGATCATCGCGGCCTCCCCGCGGTCGGGCTACGTCCAGATCGATTCGGATACGCTGATGTCGCCGGGCACCCTCGACGCGGCCCTGCGCGGCGTCGGCGGCGCCGTCCATGCCGTGGATGCGGTGATGAGCGGGGCCTGTTCGAACGCGTTCGTCGCCATGCGGCCGCCGGGCCACCATGCCGAGCGCATGCAGGCGATGGGCTTCTGCCTGTTCAATTCCGCCGCCATCGCCGTCCGCCATGCGCGCGAGCGCCACGGGGCCAGCCGGGTCGCGCTGGTGGATTGGGACGTCCACCACGGGAACGGCTCACAGGACATCTTCTGGGACGATGCGGCGGTGATGTATGCTTCCACCCACGAGATGCCGCTGTTTCCCGGCACGGGGGCGGTGGGCGAGCGGGGCACTCACGACACCATCGTCAACGTGCCGTTGCGGGCCGGAGACGACAGCGGCATTTTTCGCGAGAAGTTCGAGAAGGGGGTCCTCGCCCGCCTCTCCGCCTTCGCCCCCGACCTGATCGTGATCTCGGCTGGCTTCGACGCCCACCGCCTCGATCCGCTGGCCAGCGTCGAACTCGACGAGGCCGATTTCGGCTGGGCCACGCGGAAGCTCATGGAACTCGCCGACAAGCATGCCGGCGGCCGGATCGTGTCGGTGCTGGAGGGCGGCTACAGCCTGGACGGTCTCGCCCGGTCCGTCACCGCCCATATGGATGCGCTGATGGGACGATGAGGACCCCTCACCCCTCCAGCGGCACCTCGCCCAGCAGGTCGATGCCGAAGCCCGAAAGGCCCACATAGGAGCGGGACGAGGTGGCGAGGTTGCGGATCGAGACGATGCCGAGATCGCGCAGGATCTGGGCGCCGAGACCGACCTCGCGCCATTGCCGCACGCGCTGGGCCTCCGCCCCCTCCTCGGCATAGGAGGAGAGCGGCACGCCGGCGGTGCCGTCGCGCAGATAGACGAGGACGCCGCGTCCCTCCTTGGCGAAACGGCGCAGGACGCAGTCGATCGACTTGCCGCCTCCGATCACGTCGGCCACCACGTTGGAGCGATGCAGACGCACCAGCACGTCGCGTCCGTCGCCGATATCCCCCTGGACGAAGGCGAATTGCTGAACCGTCTCGAACGGGGTCGTGTAGGCGAAGCCGGTGAGCTCGCCGAATTCCGACTTCACCGGGAAGGTCCCGACGCGCTCGACCAGCTTCTCGCGCGCCTGCCGGTAGGCGATGAGATCGGCCACCGACACGCGCTTGAGGTTGTGCAACTCCGAGAAGGCCGTGATCTGCGGCCCCTTCATCACCGTGCCGTCATCGTTGGCCAGTTCGCAGATGACGCCCACCGGCGGCAGCCCGGCGAGCTTGCAGAGGTCCACCGCCGCCTCCGTGTGGCCGGAGCGCATGAGGACGCCGCCGTCCTTGGCGATGAGCGGGAAGACGTGGCCGGGGCGGACGAAGTCGGATTCGCCCATATTGCCGTTGGCGAGCGCGCGCACCGTGTTGCAGCGCTGCTCGGCGGAGATGCCGGTGGTGAGCCCGTGCTTCACGTCCACGGTGACGGTGAAGGCGGTGCCCAGCGGCGCGTCGTTGGAGGCCACCATCGGGTCGAGCCGCAGACGCCGCGCTTCGGCGCGGGTGAGCGGCGCGCAGACGATGCCGCAGGTGTTGCGGACGATGAAGGCCATCTTCTCCGGCGTGCAGAGGGAAGCCGCGACGACGAGGTCGCCCTCGTTCTCGCGATCGTCGTCATCGGTGACGACGACGATCTCGCCGCGGGCATAGGCCTCGATGGCCTGCGTGACGTGGGTATGGGGCACGGGATGTCTCTTCGTCGTCGTATCGCGGGTCTCTCCTCCCCCTTGCGGGGAGGAGCCGGAGGTGAGGGTGGGGGCGGAAGGATCACACCATATCCGGCACCAACCCTATCCCTCTCCACAAGGGGGAGGGCGTGCCGTTGCGCATGATGCGATCACTCCCGATCGCGCGTCCCGACCTGCCCCCGGTGACGCAGATAGTGATCGGCGAGCACGCATGCCATCATCGCCTCGGCGACCGGCACGGCGCGGATGCCGACGCAGGGGTCGTGGCGGCCCTTGGTGACGAGATCGACGTCGCGGTTGTTGGTCGTCACGCTCATGCGCGGCGTCAGGATGGAGGAGGTCGGTTTGACCGCGAAGCGGCAGATCAGCGGCTGACCGGTGGAAATGCCACCGAGAACGCCGCCCGCATGGTTGGCGAGGAAGGTCGGCGCCCCGGCATTGCCCGAGCGCATCTCGTCGGCATTCTCCTCGCCGCGCAAAGCCGCCGAGGCGAAGCCGTCGCCGATCTCGACGCCCTTGACTGCGTTGATCGACATCATCGCGGCGGCGAGATCCGCGTCGAGCTTGCCGTAGATCGGTGCTCCGAGGCCCGGCGGCACGCCTTCGGCGACGACTTCGATGACGGCGCCGATGGATGAGCCGTCCTTGCGGATACCGTCGAGATACTCTTCGTAGAACTTGGCCGTCTCGACATCGGGGCAGAAGAACGGGTTGCGTGCCACCTCGTCCCAATCCCACCGCGACCGGTCGACCGCATGCGGTCCCATCTGCACCAGGGCGGCCCGGATGACGATGTCGGCCGGCAGGACCCGCCGCGCGATGGCCCCGGCCGCCACGCGGGCGGCGGTCTCGCGGGCGGAGGAGCGCCCGCCTCCCCGATAATCGCGGATGCCGTATTTGGCCTCGTAGGCGTAGTCGGCGTGGCCTGGCCGATAGCTGTCGCGGATCTCGGAATAATCCTTCGAGCGCTGGTCGGTGTTCTCGATCTCCAGGGCGATCGGCGTGCCGGTGGTCAGCTGGACGCCGCCGGTGCGGTCGTCGGCGAAGACGCCCGACAGGATGCGGACTTGGTCGGGCTCCCGGCGCTGGGTGGTGAAGCGGGACTGACCGGGCTTGCGCCGGTCGAGCTCCGCCTGGATGTCGGCCGCTTCGATGGCGATCCCCGGCGGGCACCCGTCCACCACGCAGCCGAGGGCCACCCCGTGGCTCTCGCCGAAGGTGGTCACGCGGAAGAGATGGCCGAAAGTGTTGTGCGACATGGTGGGAGACGCTCTAGCGCGGGATGTGGCCGAGAGCAAAGCGCCGGGCTCATGCCAGACCTCGCCGAGCCTGACTCATCGAGGTCTGCCCGCGCGACGGCGCGGCGGCGGTCATCCGCCGGACCTCACTGACCCTGACCTATGGGTCCGGGTCAGTGAGACTTGGTATCATGCCTCCGGCCGCGCCAGTACCCCACCGGTCATCGCCTCCCGGACGCCCGTGGTCGACGGGAAGGTGATCGGCAGGCCCTTCAGCGAGCGCACGGCGAGATGCGCGAAGGCCTGGGCTTCGAGATAGGCCGAGGACCAGCCGATGGCGTCGGCCGTCGTGATCTCGGCGCGCAGGTGGTAGTTCAGGAGCCGCACCAGTTCGCCGTTGCGGGCGCCGCCGCCCGCCACGATCCAGCGCGTGGGAATCTCCGGCGCGTGGTCGAGGGCGCGGGCTACCGCGCGGGCGGTGAAGGCGGTGAGCGTCGCCGCCCCGTCCTCGGTGGAGAGCTGGCCGGCGAGCTTGTGCGAGAACCAGTTGCGGTCCAGCGATTTCGGCGGCCGGCGGAAGAAGAACGGATGGGTCAGGAGCCAGGCGAGCAGCGGCTCGTCCGGCCGTCCCCGCGCGGCCGTCCGCCCGCCATCGTCCAGGGGCCGGCCGGTGCGCTCGCGCATCCAGTCGTCGATGAGCGCGTTGCCCGGCCCGGTATCGAAGGCGATGACGTCGCCGTTGGAGGCGATGAGGGTGGCATTGGCGACCCCGCCGATATTGAGGATGCCGAGCGCTCCGTCATAGCCCGCCGCCTTGGCGAGCGCCTTGTGGAAGACCGGCACCAGCGGCGCTCCCTGCCCGCCCGCGGCGATGTCGGCATGGCGCATGTCCGACACCACCGGGATGCCGAGACGGCGGCTGAGCGCGGCCCCGTCGCCGATCTGCACGCTCATGCGCTGGTCGGGGCGATGGACCACGGTCTGGCCGTGGAAGCCGATGACGTCGATATCCGAGGCGCTGAGGCCGTTATCCGCAAGGAAGGCCTCCACCGCCTCCGCATGGGCTGCGGTGACGAAGTCCTCCGCCTCCGCGAGGCAGCCGGGCCGGTCCTCGCGGGCGACCACGGCTTCGGAGTCGGACAGCGCCCGGCGGAGCAGCTCACGATCCTCGTCGGTGTAGCCGCGATAGCCGGTGGGGCCGAGAGGTTCGAGGTAGCCGTTATGGCTGCGCACGACCTTCACGTCCTCGCCGTCGGTCTCGATCAGGGCGACATCGACTCCGTCGAGGGAGGTGCCGCTCATCAGGCCGATCGCCCGCATCATGGTCATGCCGTTTACGCCCCGTGCCTTCCGCGGTGAGCCCTGCTAAGAGCCGCGCATCACTTGACCTGCTGCTATCACGCCGGCGTTTCTCCTGTCCCGCGCCGCGACCAGTCGAATCCGGAACCCCGCATGTCCACCGCCACGCCGAACACCGCCGAGACCTTCGCGCCCAAATCCGACTTCCTGCGGGTTCTGTCCGAGCGCGGCTACATCCACCAGGGATCGGACCTCGCCGGGATCGACGCGGCGGCCCTGGAAGGCCGCCTGACGACCTATGTCGGCTACGATTGCACGGCCGCCTCGCTGCATGTGGGGCATCTGCTGTCGATCATGATGCTGCACTGGTTGCAGAAGACCGGAGGTACGCCGATCACCCTGATGGGCGGCGGCACCACCCGCGTCGGCGACCCGTCCGGTCGTGACGAATCGCGAAAAATCCTCACCCTGGAACAGATCGAGGAGAACAAGGCCGGGATCCAGAAGACCTTTTCGCGGTTCCTTACCTTCGGCAGCGGCGGCAACGGCGCGACCATGGTCGACAACGCCGAGTGGCTGACAAAACTCAACTACATCGAGATGCTGCGCGATATCGGCCGGCATTTCTCGGTCAACCGCATGATGTCCATGGACAGCGTGCGGATGCGCCTGGAGCGCGACCAGGAACTCTCGTTCCTGGAATTCAACTACATGATCCTGCAATCCTACGATTTCGTGGAGCTGAACCGCCGCTATGGCTGCATCCTGCAGATGGGCGGATCGGACCAGTGGGGCAACATCGTCAACGGCATCGATCTCGGCCGCCGCATGGGCACACCGCAGCTCTACGGGCTGACCTGTCCGCTGCTCACCACCGCTTCGGGCGCCAAGATGGGCAAGACGGCAGCGGGCGCGGTCTGGCTCGATGCGGGGATGCTCAGCCCCTACGATTACTGGCAGTTCTGGCGCAACACCGAGGATGCCGACGTGGCACGGTTCCTCAAGCTGTTCACCCTCCTGCCGATGGACGAGATCGCCCGGCTCCAGGCGCTGCAGGGCGCCGAGATCAACGAGGCCAAGAAGGTGCTCGCCACCGAGGCGACGGCCCTCATGCACGGACGCGAGGCCGCCGACGCGGCTTCCGAGACCGCGCGCAAGACCTTCGTGGAAGGCGCCGTGGCGCAGGACCTGCCGAGCGTCACCGTCACCCGCTCAGTCCTGGAAGCCGGTCTCGGCGTACTCTCGGCTTTCGGCCCCGACCACGCCAAGCTCGTCCCCTCCACCAGCGAGGCGCGGCGCCAGATCAAGAGCGGCGGGTTGCGCGTCAATGACGTCCAGATCACCGACGAGAAGGCGGTGCTGACGCTGGCCGACCTCGGCCAGGATGGCGTGGTGAAGCTCTCCTTCGGCCGCAAGAAGCACGTGCTTCTCCGGGTCGAGTGAGGCGACGGGGGTAGAACCTCGATCGGGGCTCGATCACGGGTTTCGAAGGTGTGGCGCATCTCCTTCCCCCCTCTGCGGGGGAAGGTGGCCCGCGAAGCGGGTCGGGTGAGGGGAGTGCGTTGTTCGGAGGGGCCCCCCCTCTCCTGCCGGCGGTGCTACCGCATTCACACAGTTCGCGGGATGCGCCGCCCTGCCCTCCTCACCCTTGTGGGGAAGAGTTGGAGGTGGGGGTGGTCGGGTGACCTTCCTGCCGCTGCGGAGGCCGGCGGAGCCACCCCCACTCCTCACCTCCCCCACAAGGGGGAGAGGGACGCGCTCTGCCTTAAAGAGCAGCTGTGTGGATCCACTAGCCCGCGGAGGGAGGACGTGGCCGGCGATCTCAGCGTTCGGTCTCTCCGGCGGAGGTCGCGCCGGGAAAGCCGTCATTCCCTCCGGCGCTGAACAGCCGGCGCAGAATGCCGGGAGCCAGGGCGGAAAGCGGGTTCACACTCACATCCGGCTTGGACAGGCGGCCCGAGACCCGGAAATTCAGGGCGAACAGCCCCTCGTTGTTCCCGCCGCCGAGAAGCTGTCCGAACAGGGGCAGGCGCGAGACGACGTTGTTCAGCCCGTAGAGCGGGACGAAGGTGCCGTTGATGTCGGCGCGTTCCTTGGCCGTATCGAGATAGCCGCTCATGGTGAAGCCCATCGCCGCGTTGGAGATGGCGGCGTCGGTGAAGTCGACGCGGCTGCCGGTGCGGGTGAAATTCGCCCGCAGGCGGTCGAAGCTCACGTCGTTGCCGGCATTCTGGATGATCTGCTTGCGGCCCTTGGCATCGACGACCTCGCTGGTCGCCGGACCTTGCGCCATGATGCTCGACAGGGCCGGCTCGTTGCGCAGCATGAAGTCGCGGATCTGGACCACGCCGGTCTGCGGCCCCTCCCCGAGGGTGCTGCCGAGGACGAGCCGCCCGCCATACATGCGCTTGTAGATATCGACGAAACGAAGGGTCGCGCCGGCGTCGGTGGTCTCGATGTTGATGGAGGGATCGCTGCGCCCCGAGCGGGACACCACCGCCGAGAACCCGGCTCCGTTGAAGCGGCCCTGCAGGCGGCCCGAGCGGAAATCCTTGCCCTTCATCGAGAGCTTCGCGCTGGCGCCGGTCAGGGCCTCGCCGTTGAAGCCGGTGATGATGCCTAAGTTGATATCGGCCTCGATCTCCTTGGACGGGTCTCGGCCGCTTTCCTTGCCGGCCTTGCCCTCCGGTCCTCCGAGCGATTTCATGAAGGGCCGCGCATCGGCCACCGCCCCTTTCACGCCCACTTTGTAGAGGTTGCCGCTGCGGTCGATCTGGATGCGCATGTCGTCGCCGGGCGAGAGCTTGAAGCTCGAAAGGTCGGCCCGGTCGAATTGCCCGTCGCCATTGATCGCCGCCGTGCCGCGCGCGCTGGCGCTGCCGGCATCGAGGACGATGTCGCGCAGATCCATCGCCCCGCCCGGGCTCGCCTCAGTCATGACGAAGCTGACGCGCCCCGGCTTGCCGGCGGGTTTGACGAAGCCCGGAATCAGGCCGTCGATGGAGGCGCGGGACAGATCCGCTTCCATGCGGATGGGTGAGCGCGCCGGGCTGCCCTTTCCGATCGCGAGGTTGATCTTCAACGGGATCGGCCCGGCGAGTTGCGGTGCCACCGGCAGTCCTCTCCTCGCCCGCAGGGCCTCGTCGAGGAGGAGTGTCGCGTTGACCTCACCCGGTGCGCCCGCCTTCGGCTGGCGCAGGTCGAGGGTGAGCGGCGAGCCGAGCACCCGGCCGTCGCCCTTCAGGCTGAAACCGCCCCGCTCGTAGGTGACGGCGAAGCGGCCGTTCTCCAGCTTCTCCTTTCCGAAAGCCTTCTCGACGGCGAGGTCGCTCAGGGTTCCGGTGAGGCTCACGGGCAGGTCCGGCAGGTCGGGGATGCGCTTGAGGTTGAGCGGGAAGTCGATGCGCAGATCGGCATTGCCCTTGACCGAGGCCGGGTCGATCTCGACCCCGGTGAGGTTCTTGAACATCTTGGTCTGGAGCAGGGCCACGAGGGCGTCCGCGCCGCCGCCGAGCTTGAGGCCGATCTGGGCGGTGACGGTGTCCGGCGTGATCTTCGGGATCACGAACGAACCGTCCGTGATGGAGAGCGTCCGGTCGTCCGGCATCTTGATGTCGGCGGTGACGCCGCGGATGTTCGTCGTGAGACCGGTGATGGTCCCCGTCACCCGCCCGCGGCTCAGGGGGGGAGCGCCCTCGCTCACCGCCAGCGTCGCGTTGGAGACGGCGAAGTCGATATGGATGGCGCTGTCCGGCATCGGCTCGCCACGCGTCGCGGCGGCAAGCTCGCTGCCGCTCATGTCCACGGTGATGTTGACCTTGTCCACGAGGCCGCCCTGGAGGTTATCCACCAGGTACTCGCGGGCGGGCGGAGCGATATGCTCCGGCCACAGGCGCAGGGCCATGCGCCCGTCGGTATGGGCAGCGTTGATCTTCAGCGTGAGGCCGCCCTCGTCGGCGCTGGTATCCACCGTACCGGTGACCCGGCCGGTGGCTCCGCCTGCCCCAGTCACGGTGAACTCATCGATGGAGAGGCCGCCATCCCGCCCCGTGACATGGGCCGAGAGCGCGTCGAGCTTGACCGGTTTGTCGGTCCTGGCGGCGCCGCGCAGGATCGCATCCTTGCCCGCGAGGGCCAGGGTCCAGGCCGTGGGGCCGCCCACCGGGCTCGCGGTCCAGACACCAGCGAGATGCACGGCGTTGCCGGCTCCGAGATAATCGATGCTGTCGAGGTTCAGGACCCGCTTGGCCTCGTCCCAGCTGACCGAGGCGGTCAAGCTCTCGATGGTGACCGGGTTGAAGTCCTTCTCCTCGATGAGGAAATTGCCGTCGCTGGTCTTGACCGTCGCTTTCAGGGCCTCGACGCGGCCGTTGTCGAGCCCGACCTCCGCCTTGGCCGAGACCTTCAGGTCGGTCTCGATCGGCAGTTTCGACTGCCCCGAGAGGAGGAGGAGATCGGTGACCGGCAGGTCGTCCAGGGTGATGATGCCGTTGCGCTTTCCGTCGCCGCCCTCGTGCAGGTCACCGCCGAAGCGCCATTCCCCGTGAGGGCCGTCGATGCGCAGCTCGAACACGCGGGAATCCCG
Organism: Methylobacterium bullatum; assembly: GCA_902712845.1. Taxonomy (NCBI): domain Bacteria; kingdom Pseudomonadati; phylum Pseudomonadota; class Alphaproteobacteria; order Hyphomicrobiales; family Methylobacteriaceae; genus Methylobacterium; species Methylobacterium bullatum. Next base: position 2,892,192 of record LR743504.1, on the reverse strand, counting down.
CACCGCGTCGCGCCGGAACAGACCGTTCACATGCTCGAACACCCCGCGTTGGCGCGCATCGTCGTCGATCAGCGTGAGGCGACCGTTGGTGATCCGTGCCCGGTCGAGGGCTCCGACCACGCCGGCGGGATCGAGCACGATGCCGAAGATCGATGCGATGGCGGCCGAGATCGGCGACGAGGTGCCCCGGGCGGGGTCGACACTGGGCAGGGTGTGAGGTTCCGCCGCCACACGGGCCGGATCGGAACCGGCAAAGGCGATGGACCCGTCGCGGTGGACGAGGGCGGTCATCTGCAGGTCGCGGAACTCGATGGCCCTCGGCTGGACGGCGAGGCGCAGCAGACCCCAGGTATCCAGGCTCACCACCGCCATGGGAGCGCGCAGGACGAGGGCGCCGTCCGGGTTGTGGATGTCGAGGCCGGCGACCTGAAGCGCCAGGGAATTCTCGGAATCGAGCTCGATGGTGCTGTCGCGCAGGTCCACCCGCCAACCGGGGCCGATACTGCCCGCGATGGCCGAGGCCACACGCTCGGACATGCCGTCGATGCGCAGGGGACCGTTGGTCAGACGCCAGAACGCGCCGGAAACGGCGAGCGTCAGGGTGGCCACGAGAACGAGCGAGCACCATAGCAGCGGCCGCCGCCGCCGCCGAGGCGACCTACCCCGTCGCAAAGCTGTGGCGGTGTCCTGGTTCATCGATCCTTGAGCCGCTGGATCGGACGGGCCGCTCACGCTATCGAGCGGGTGTCCGGGATTCGGGGTTGCCTTGACCCGGCAATCTTTTGGTCCTCAGCCGAGGGGTTATCTGCCCCTCGATCAACGTCTCTTGTGGCACACTATCAATCGGCCGAAAGGAAGGCATCATGCCTCTCGACACCGGAGATCACGCTCCCGCCTTCACATTACCGGGCGCGGGCGGTGAGGAAATCAGCCTCGCCGCGTTCAAGGGTCGCAAGGTCGCACTCTACTTCTACCCGAAGGACGATACCAGCGGTTGCGCCCTGGAGGCGCAAGGCTTCAACACCCTCGGCGCCGCCTTCGGGGAAGCGGACGCCGTGGTGGTGGGCGTCTCCCCCGATACGGTGAAGAGCCACGATAAGTTCCGGGCGAAGTACGATCTCACCTTCCCCCTCGCCTCCGACGAGAGCAAGGCGATGCTCGAAGCCTACGGCGTCTGGGTGGAGAAGAGCATGTACGGCCGCAAGTACATGGGGGTGGAGCGCACCACCGTGCTCATCGACCGTGAGGGGCGCATCGCGCGCATCTGGTCGAAGGTGAAGGTGCCCGGCCATGCGGAGGAGGTTCTCGCGGCGGCGCGCGCGCTGGCCTGAAACCACTGCCGCGCGCGCCTCGACGTTGACGTCTCGCGCGCGGGATTTTGCGCTTCGTTAACCCTGATCCCCTCCAATGCCGGGAGTTGGAGTGGGGTTGGCCCGGATGCGTTTCTCGTTTCCCATGATCGGTGGAATACGCCTGCCGAACGCGGGACGACGCCTCGTCCCGGCCCTTGTTTGTGGCCTCGCCATCGCCACGCTTTGGGCCGGTGCCGCCACATGGTACCTCGTATTCCACGACGAGATCCTGGCCCGCTTCGTATCGCAGCAGACCGCCCTGCAATATGCCTACGAGGAGCGGATCGGAGCCCTCCGGCTGCAGCTCGACCGGGCGACGATGGAGCATCTCGCCACCCGCGAGGGATTGGCCGCGCGGGTGGCCGATCTGTCCCAGCGACAAGCCGCCATGGAGAAGCGTCAGGCCCAGCTTTCGCTCCTCGCGAGCGAGGCAGGGCGCCCCATCGCGCGTGCCGACCGGAACGCGGGGGACGATCCCGCCGAGACCGGGGCGCTCGGTTACGCGCCCACGATCACCGACCCGATCGCCAAATCTCCGGCCAAGACTGCGCCAAAACCCTTTCCGACGCCCGACGCCTTCGAGTTGCGCTCACGCGACGGCGCGCCCGGCCGTCAATCCATGCAAGAGACCGAGCAGGTTCTGGCGGGGCTGGAGCAGCGCCTCGATGGTCTGGGCGCGCACCAGATTAGAACCCTCGACGGGCTCGGCGTGCGCGCAATCCGCGGCTCGCAGCGCCTGCGTGACATCGTCATCCGTGTCGGCCTCGACCCGCAGCGTTTCGAGCGCCAGCGCGAAGCGGGGCTCGGCGGGCCGCTCGTGCCGCTCGCCACCGATCCGTTCGGCATCGCCGTGGGACAGGTCCAGCGGGCCCTGGGCGAGGAAGAGCGACTGCGACGGATCGCATCCGCCCTCCCCCTGCGGCGGCCCCTGTCCGGGGATTACAGCATGTCGAGCGGGTTCGGCCCTCGCCTCGATCCGTTCACGCGCGGGCTCGCCCTGCATACCGGCCTCGACATGAAGGCGGAGTTCGGGGAAAGCGCACGCGCAACGGCGGCCGGCCGGGTGACGGTCGCCGATTACAACGGCGGCTACGGCAACATGGTCGAGGTCGATCACGGCAACGGGCTCGCCACCCGCTACGCCCATCTCTCGTCCATCGCGGTGGGCGCCGGACAATGGGTCGATGCCGGAGCCGCCATCGGCCGCGTCGGCTCCACCGGACGCTCGACGGGAAGTCACCTGCATTACGAGACGAGGATCGACGGCGAGCCCGTGGACCCCCTGCGGTTCCTGCGCGTCCTCAGCGGATCGGACGCGCAGTTCCTCGCTGCCCGCTAGGAGCGCAAGGCGGAAGGGAAGCCAGGACTACTCGATGTCCTCGACCTCGCCGGCCCCGCCATAGACGCGCTGGGCCAGGGACGCTTCCATGAAGGGATCGAGTGCACCGTCCAGCACTTCGTCGGGATCGGTGGACTGGGTGCCCGTGCGCAGGTCCTTCACCAGCTGATACGGCTGCAGGACGTAGGACCGGATCTGGTGGCCCCAGCCGATATCGGTCTTGGCCGCGTTCTCGGCATTGGCCTTCTCTTCGCGCTTCTTGAGCTCGGCCTCGTACATCCGGGCGCGCAGCATATTCCAGGCCGTGGCTCGGTTTTTGTGCTGGGACCGCTCCTGCTGGCACGCCACCACGATACCGGTGGGGTTGTGGGTGATGCGTACCGCCGAATCGGTGGTGTTCACGTGCTGGCCACCGGCGCCCGACGACCGATAGGTGTCGATGCGGCAATCCGATTCCTTGATCTCGATGACGATGCGATCGTCGATCACCGGATAGACCCGGACGCTGGCAAAGCTGGTATGGCGCCGCGCGCTCGAATCGTAGGGCGAGATGCGCACGAGGCGGTGCACGCCGGATTCCGTTTTGAGCCAGCCATAGGCGTTGTGGCCCTTGACCATGAGCGTGGCGCCCTTGATCCCGGCCTCGTCTCCGTCCGACCATTCGACGATGTCGACCTTGTACTTCCGGCGCTCAGCCCAGCGGCCGTACATGCGCTGGAGCATGTTCGCCCAGTCCTGGCTTTCGGTGCCGCCGGCCCCGGCATGGACTTCGACATAGGTGTCGAGCCCGTCCGCCTCGCCGGACAGGAGAGTCTCGATCTGGCGGCGCGCGGCCTCCTTCTCGACGGCGCGAATGCCGTTCTCGCCTTCGAGAATGGTGTCTTGGTCGCCTTCCATCTCGCCGAGCTCGATGAGCGTCGCGGCGTCATCGAGATCCTGGCTGAGCTTCTTGATCGCGCCCGCGGCGTCCTCGAGGGCGCCGCGCTCGCGCATGACCTTCTGCGCGGCTTCGGCGTCGTTCCACAGGTTGGGATCCTCGGAGGCTGCGTTCAGCTCCGCGAGTCGTTTCTCGACGGTATCCCAGTCAAAGATGCCTCCTCAGCAGTCCGATCGACTGCTTGGCGGCATCCGAGAGTTGTTCGATCTCGGCGCGCATCTGGTGTTTCGGCTCGTGGTGAAGGTACAGGGCTCAGCGTGTGATCGCGGGTGATACCGAGACGCCCGCCCGGTGTAAACGGCGGCGCCCGTCTTCCTCTCTCTCAGGTCCGGGACGTTCACCCGCATGACGCCAACCACCACCTCCCGACCCACCCACCGCATTCGGTCGCGAGGGGGCTGTCTCGCGGCGAGTCTCGCGATCATCGTCGCGGGGCTGAGCCTGCGCTTCCTGCCCCTCGGTCTGCCGAGGGAAATCGTCAAATACGGCGGTTCGGCCTTGTGGGCGGCAATGGTCTGCGCCTTGGTCGCGGCGTTGCTGCCACACCGGAATGGGCGGACGATCCTCCTCGTCGCCGGTGCGATCGCCCTGGTGGTGGAGCTCTCCCGCCTCGTCCATACGCCGTGGCTCGACGCGTTCAGACTGACGCTCCCCGGCGCCCTGCTGCTCGGGCGGATCTTCTCGCCCTGGAACCTCGTCGCCTATGCCGCAGGCCTCGCCGCCTCCGCCCTCGTGGATCGGTGGGCCAACCTTCGCAAGAAGGGGGGATAGGTGTCAGCGGCCGTAGGCGGGAGGCGCGACGCGCGCCGGGGCCAGGACGAATTCGTGCGGCCGCTTGCGTCCGTTCAACGGACCTTCCGTCGGCGAATCCTCGAAATAGCTGTTGCCGCTGAGGCCGAACCCGCCGCCATTCATGACGCTCGGCACGGGAATCGCGCGCGCATCGTCGGGGACGGGACGGCCCGTCGCCCGGTCCGTCGGCAGGATGTAGGGGCCATGCGAGGCCGTATAGGAGGTCTGGGCGACGGCGCCGGTGGCGAGGGACAGGCCGAGGCCGATCAGGCCTGCGGCGGCGAAGGTCGAGAGATGCTGCACGGGTCGCTCCGTCGCGGTGTTCACATGCGGCCGCGGCCGCTCATGCCCTTACCATGCCCCATGAGAGGTTGCCTGTCCGTGTCCTCGCCGCGCCAAGATGCAACTTTTTCGAACCCGGCCGGTCTCGCACGCGGGAGATGCCTCCCGTTCAAACCGGCAACCAGCCTGGATTCCCCGCGTTGAACCCGCAAGCGCAACCGACAAGCGCATCCAGCAAGGAGCCCACCATGACCGCCATCAAGATCTCCACCGCCGCCGCCGCACTGGTCGTAGCCCTGTCCGGTGCCGCCTTCGCACAGACCGGAATGCCCGAGAGCCATGGCACGAACGCCGCTGGTTCGAAGTCGGGTGTGGTCGGCAAGGGGGACAGCATGGAGGCCGGCCCCGCCACCACCGGCACCGCGACCGTGCCGGGTGCCCGCACGGCACCGGGCAACGCCATGCCGTCCACCCCCGGCATGACCACCAACGATCCGAGCGCAGCGCCGCGGCCCGTCTCCCCGGCACCGGCCGTTCGCTAAAACCTGGGCCCATCGCCCTATAAAAGGAAAAGGCCGGAGGATGCTCCGGCCTTTTTCATGGATGGGACGCTGTGTCGCGAAGCTCAGCCCTTGGCGCGCAGGACGACCCGGGGCTCGCGTTCCACCGGCACGCAATTGGTGCGGACCGCGTTCAGGATGAGCGGCTGCGAATCGCAGACATAGCTGAGACCCGGCTCCGGTGCGGGAACGGGGTCACGCGCGACAATCGGGTTCGGCGCGCAGGCACCGGCCGATCCGGCCAGCAGCAGCGCGACGGTCAGGGTCAATCCGCGCATACGATCCTCGGTGGCAGGCGACATTGCGCGACCCTGCTCACCGGGACGGCATGTGACAAGCACGTGAGAGGGGCCCCGGCCGCTTTGGCGCGACCTGTCTCCTCACCGCAACATCGTCTTCGATGCGTCAGCCCGCTTTGGTCAACGGCACGACGTTGTGCAGCGTACGGTCGGACGTCTCGAAGAAACGGCGAATGTTGCGGGCCGCCTGACGGATGCGCTGTTCGTTCTCGACCAGCGCGATACGGACGTAATTGTCGCCGTGCTCGCCGAAACCGATCCCCGGCGCCACCGCGACGTCCGACTTCTCGAGAAGCAGCTTGGAGAATTCGAGACTGCCGAGGCTCTGATACTTTTCCGGAATCGGCACCCAGGCGAACATCGAGGCCGACGGGCTCGGGATTTTCCAGCCGGTCTTGTCGAACGACTCGATCAGCGCGTCCCGGCGCTTCTTGTAGATCCCGCGCATCTCGACGATGCAATCCTCCGGCCCGTTCAGGGCGGCCGTCGCCGCGACCTGGATCGGCGTGAAGGCACCGTAATCGAGGTAGGATTTCACACGGGTCAGCGCCGCGAGCAGGCGCTCGTTGCCGACGGCGAAGCCCATGCGCCACCCGGCCATGGAGAAAGTCTTCGACAGCGAGGTGAACTCCACCGTGCAGTCGATCGCGCCCGGCACTTCCAGGACGGAGGGTGGCGGCTCGCCGTCGAAATAGACCTCCGCATAGGCCAGGTCCGACAGGATGATGATCTCGTGGCGCTTGGCGAAGGCGACGAGGTCCCGGTAGAAATCGAGGCTGGCCACATAGGCCGTGGGGTTCGAGGGGTAGCAGACGACGATCGCGACGGGCTTGGGGATCGAGTGCTGCATCGCCTTCTCGACGGCCGGGAAGAAGGCCGGAGTCGGCTCGGCCGGCACGGAGCGGATGACGCCGCCCGCCATCAGGAAGCCGAAGGCGTGGATCGGGTAGCTCGGATTCGGCACCAGCACGACGTCGCCAGGCGCGGTGATCGCCTGCGCCATGTTGGCGAAGCCTTCCTTCGAGCCGAGCGTCGCCACCACCTGCGTGTCGGGGTTCAGGCTCACGCCGAAGCGACGCTTGTAATAGTTCGCCTGGGCGCGGCGCAGACCCGCGATGCCCTTCGAGGACGAGTAGCGGTCCGTGCGCGGCCGGCCCGCCGTCTCCACCAGCTTGGCGATGACGTGGCGCGGGGCGTCGAGATCGGGATTGCCCATGCCGAGATCGATGATGTCGGCGCCATTGGCGCGCGCCTGGGCCTTGATCCGGTTGACCTGCTCGAACACGTAGGGGGGCAGGCGCTTGATGCGGTGAAAATCGGTCATGGGCTTCACGGGATCCGATGCGCCAATCGCATGATTCGCGCGTTCAAAACTGTCATCACTCTGACGTGGTCGGCCTGTCTACCATCTCGGCGGCTGGGAGCCGACCGTTATTGTGCAGGCTGTATCTGGGCTGTGGCGCGGGCGGCGCTCTCGGCGGCGCGGCCCTTGGCCTCGTTACGCCCGCGCGCGCCCATCAGATCGTTCTCGAGACTTCTCGTCCCCTCGGCGGTGCGGGCGCTGATGGGTCTGGCCGGTGCTGCGACGCCGACGGGCAGGTATTCGGCGTCAGTCTTGCGGGATTGCACCACGAAATCGGGCGCCTTCACATCCTTCGGGCCGCCCCCGGCGAGCGTATAGGCGCCGCGCATGGCGTTGAGGTCGCCGGAGCATCCTCCCGCGGCGAGAAGGCCGCCGAGGACGAGGGCCAGACGGGGGACGAAGCCGCACCGCCTGTGATTCCGTGATGAAGGCTCTGACATAATGACCTGAAACGTAAGCCGCGCCCTGGCGGAAAGTCGAGGTGCCGCGTTAATTTGTCGAGAACGAGGACGGTTCGGCCGGGCCATCCCGCGGAAATAGAGGGGAAATCAACGCGTGACGACCGACAGGACGACACCGCTTCCCGATATCGACGCCTTGTCCCGCAACGCGACGTTGCTGATCGAGGAGTTCACCCGCACCGCCGGCGCCTACATGAAGCCGATCAGCCAGGCGGACCCGCTCGATCCCGAACTGGCCAAGCCTCCGGAAGAGGTCAACGACGTCGTCAAGACCCTCGGCACCGTGGTCGAGCGCTGGATGGTCGACCCGCAGAAGTCCCTCGAAGCCCAGAAGAAGCTCAGCGACGCGTTCATCACCCTCTGGGGCTCGACCTGGCATCGCCTCCAGGGCGAGGAAGCGTCGCCTGTGGCGTTGCCCGAGGCGAAGGACAATCGCTTCAAACACGCGGAATGGTCCACCAACCCGATCTTCGACTTCATCAAGCAGAGCTACCTCATCACCTCCCGCTGGGCGGAAGAGCTCGTTGACGAGGCCGACGGGATCGACGAGCATACGCGGCACAAGGCGCAGTTCTACCTGCGCCAGATCGTCGGCGCGCTCTCGCCCTCCAATTTCGTGATGACCAATCCCGAGCTGATTCGGCACACGCTGCAGGAGAACGGCGCCAATCTCGTGCGCGGCATGAAGATGCTCGCCGAAGACATCGAGGCCGGGAAGGGCCAGCTGCGGGTCCGCCAGACAGATCCGTCCGGCTTCGAGGTCGGCGTCAACGTCGCGGTGTCCCCCGGCGAGGTGGTGTTCCGCAACGACCTGATGGAGCTCATTCAATACTCGCCGACCACCGAGACGGTGCTCAAGCGCCCGTTCCTGATCGTGCCGCCTTGGATCAACAAGTTCTACATCCTCGATCTCAACCCGTCGAAAAGCCTGATCGGCTGGATGGTGTCGCAGGGCCTCACGGTCTTCTGCATCTCGTGGGTGAACCCCGACGAGCGCCACGCCGACAAGGATTTCGAGAGCTACATGCGCGAGGGCATTGAGGCGGCCATCGACGCGATCGGTGTCGCCACCGGTGAGAGCGAGGTGGCGGCGGCGGGATATTGTGTCGGCGGCACCCTGCTGGCGGTGACCCTGGCGATGCAGGCGGCCACGGGCAACAAGCGCATCAACAGCGCCACCTTCCTGACGACGCAGGTGGACTTCACCCATGCCGGCGACCTCAAGGTCTTCGCCGACGAGGAGCAGATCCGCAGCATCGAGGCGCGGATGAAGAAGCGCGGCTACCTCGAAGGCTCGGGCATGGCGACCGCCTTCAACATGCTGCGGCCGAACGACCTGATCTGGTCCTACGTGGTCAACAACTACGTGAAGGGGCAGACGCCCTCGGCCTTCGACCTGCTCTACTGGAACGCCGACGCTACTCGGATGCCGGCGGCCAACCATTCCTTCTACCTGCGCAACTGCTACCTCGATAACACCCTGGCCCAGGGGCGCATGATCCTCGGCAACGTCCGTCTCGACCTGAAGAAGGTGAAGGTGCCGATCTTCAACCTCGCCACCCGGGAGGATCACATCGCCCCCGCCATCTCCGTCTTCGAAGGGTCGTCGAAGTTCGGCGGCAAGGTCGATTACGTGCTGGCCGGGTCCGGTCACATCGCGGGCGTGGTCAACCCGCCCTCCAAGCCGAAATACGGGTTCTGGACCGGCGGGGCCGCCAAGGGCCGCCTGGAGGATTGGATTTCGGCGGCGACCGAGCACAAAGGGTCATGGTGGCCCTACTGGTTCGAATGGCTGGAAAAGCAGGCGCCCGCCCGTGTGCCTGCCAGAATTCCGGGAGAAGGAGGCCTCGCCTCCCTGGGGCCGGCGCCCGGAACCTATGTCCGCATGAAGGCGTGATCCGTCAGACGCCATTCGGCTCGAATGGCCAAGTCGAGAACGGGATCGTCGGTGGTCCCTGCGGCCGGATGAAGGTTGTTCGGCTGCGTTTTTTCGGATCCCCTTCACCTCATCCTTCGAGGCGGCTGTCGCCGCAGCTCAGGATGAGGTCGACGAGGGGAGTATCTCCTCAAAACCCCGGTGTTCCGGCCGAATACCCTCAGAACTTCCGCACCAGTGGAGCGGGAGCGACCGGCGCCGATGGCGTGCCGAAGACGTAGCGGAAGCCCACCGAAACGATGTCCGCGCTGCCGCTCGTATCGGCGGCGAAGGGAATGTCGCGGAAGTTGTAGTCGCGGCCCGGACCGGCGAGGAGCTTCGAATCGCCCACGAGGAAGAGGTGAGAATAGGCGATGTTGAGGGTCAGCTTCTCGCTCCAGCGATAGCTGCCGCCGAGCGAGACGTTGAAGCGGTCGCTGTCGGGCAGCCGAACCGAGCGGTTCGAGAAATCGATGGGCGATTGTTCGTAGGCGAGACCGGCCCGGACGGTGAGGGCCGGCGACCAATCGTACTCGCCGCCGACGGAATAGGTGTAGCCGTCCTTGTAGTTCAGGGGCAGCGTGGTCGCGATGCCGCCGGTGGTGCGGCCGACGATGCCGACATCGCCGAGCCTCGACCAATTGTCCCACTCGAAACCGAGATTGACACGGGCGACCGGGCTGACGGCCTGAGTCAGGCCGACGCTCAACTTCTCGGGCGTATTGAGGTTGGCGGTGACCTGCTGGCTCAGGAAGGCCGCCGGCCCCGGCAAAAGGAAGGCGCCTTCGATGTCGTGATGCACGGAGGAGCGATAGCCGACGCCCAACGCCGTGCCGGCCCAGGGGGTGATGAGCACGCCCGCCGTGAAGCCGACGCCCCAGGATTCTCCCTTGAGCGACGCGTTGGGGGCGATGAGCGGGCTGAACGAGAGCGGGAAGGCCTGGCGAAGGGTCAGGCGGAAATACTCGATGTTCGGCCCGGCGGCGATCGAGAGCCACTCGTTGACCTTGAAGCCGATGGTCGGGTTGAACGAAAGCGAGAAGATGCGGCTCGACCGTCCGTAGACTTCGCCGGCCCAGTCGTCGCGAGGCTTGGTCACGAGGCCGAAGGGAGCGCCGGTCTGGATGCCGATCCAGAGCCGGTCGGTGAGCTGGTAGGAGGTGGCGCCGGCCGGGATCACGGCGCCCTGGCCGATATCGCCGCTGCCGCCCAGCGGCGCGAATAACGGGGAGGTGCCGTCGGTCGGGGTGATCTTGGAGGAGAGGTTGATGAAGCTGAGATTCTGCTCGCTGACCCAGCCGGGGTTCATGGTGATCGTGGCCGGGTTCCAGAACATCGAGGAGACGCCGCCGGAGCCGGACGCGGCGCCCGCGAAAGCCTGACCCTGCGCGAGGGTGCTCTGTTCGCGGATGCCGAACGCGCCGGCCATGGCGTCCCCTGCCGTCAGGGTCAGGACGGCGGCGGAGAGTCCCGCCAGAGCCGTGTTGCGAATCGTCATGGCCATGTCCTGCTCCCGACCCTTGCTTGCGATGCTCGGATTTACCGCGGCGTGATCCCCGGCCGGCATCTTGAGCAGAAGAGTGCCGTTCTTGGCCGGTCTATGCAATCCATGTGCGGTAAAGTGTTAATCGTTTCATAAGCCGCGATTTACTTTGGCTATGCCTTCGCCGACATCGTCGCCCGTGTCACCGAAAGGCATCGCAGCGAATCGTTCACATCTAAACTGTCCGATTTACGTATCTCGTATCCTGCAGAAAAATGCGTATCGCGCGGGATTTTCAAAGGGATGTATGAATTATGCAACATGTCCCTGTCCGGTCGCGACACCTTGCCAGGGACGGTGGAGGGACCGATGTCTCGGGCTGACAATGGATCGAAGCGGAGCGAGAACCGATGAAACTTGTGCGTCACGGAGATGTGGGCGACGAGAAGCCCGGCTTGATCGATGCCGAGGGCGGGTTGCGCGATCTGTCGGGCATCCTGCGCGATATTTCCGGCGCGGCCCTCGCCACGACGTCATTGGAGCGCCTGCGCGCCATCGCTCCCGAGACGCTGCCGCTCCTCCCCGCGGAGACGCGGCTCGGCCCCTGCGTCGGCGGCACCCGCAACTTCATCGCGATCGGGCTGAACTATACCGATCACGCGGCGGAGATCGGTGCCGACATCCCGTCCGAGCCTATCGTCTTCAACAAGGCGCCCTCCTGCATCTCCGGCCCCAACGACCGTGTCATCTTGCCGAAGGGATCGGCCAAGACGGATTGGGAGGTGGAACTCGCCATCGTCATGGGCGCGCGAGCATCCTATGTCCATGCCAACGAGGCCTTGTCCTATGTGGCGGGCCTGTGCCTCTGCAACGACGTCTCCGAGCGCGAGTTTCAGTTGGAGCGCGGCGGGACATGGACCAAGGGCAAGGGCTGCCCGACCTTCGGTCCCCTCGGGCCGTGGCTGGTGACCTTGGACGAGATCCCCGACCCGTCCGCGCTCGACCTGTGGCTCGACGTGAATGGGGAGCGGATGCAGTCGGGCTCGACATCGACGATGATCTTCGGCGTCGCGCAGATCGTCGCCTACCTCTCGCATTTCATGATGCTGGAGCCCGGTGACGTCATCACCACGGGTACGCCCCCCGGTGTCGGGATGGCGAAGAAGCCCCCCCGCTTCCTCAAGAACGGTGACGTTGTGACACTCGGCATTACCGGGCTCGGCGAACAGCGGCAGGAGATCGTCGCCTTCGACGACTGGACCGCGAAGGTCGCGGCCGGTGAGCCGACTCATTGAATCGGGGCGGGGATCGAAATCCCCGCTCGCTCGTCTCCTCTGCTAGAGGCAGCTTGGCCGATAAACCGCGTCGCACGGCTCGGCCCATGGCAGTTGGAAGGACCTAACCTTGAGCATCGGACTGATCGCCCTCCTCGATGACATCGCGGGGCTCGCCAAGGTCGCGGCCGCGTCCCTCGACGACGTCGCGGGGCAAGCCGCCAAGGCCGGTGCGAAGGCGGCAGGCGTCGTCATCGACGACGCCGCCGTGACGCCGCGCTACGTCGTGGGCTTCGCGGCCGAGCGCGAATTGCCGATCGTGGGCAAGATCGCCATCGGTTCGCTGCGCAACAAGATGCTGTTCCTGCTGCCGGCGGCCCTGCTGCTGCAGGCCTTCGCCCCCTGGGCCATCACCCCGCTGCTCATGCTCGGCGGGGCCTATCTCTGCTACGAGGGCACCGAGAAGGTCTACGAGGCGCTGTTCCCCCACAAGGCGCATGCGCATGAGTCCAAGCTCGATGCCGAGGCCGGCGACGGCGCGGCTCTGGAAGCGCGCAAGGTCTCCAGCGCGATCAAGACGGATTTCATCCTGTCGGCGGAGATCATGGCGATCTCCCTGGCCTCCCTTCCGGAGGGCAGCATCTGGACGAAGGCGATCGTGCTCGCGGTCGTCGCCATCGGCATCACGGTCTTCGTCTATGGCGGCGTGGCGCTCATCGTGAAGGCGGACGATGCCGGGGTCGCGATGGCGAAGAACAATTCGGCGTCCGTGTTCGGCAGCGCGATCCGCGGCTTCGGCCGTGCCCTGGTCAAGGGCATGCCGGTCTTCCTGCAGCTTCTGGCCATCATCGGCACAGCCGCGATGATCTGGGTCGGCGGCGGCATCCTCGTCCATGGTCTCGAAGGTTACGGCCTGCCTCAGGTCGCCCACGTGATCCACGAAGCCGCTGCCGGCAGCGCCAAGATGGTTCCGCCGGTCGGGGCCATCGCCGAATGGATCGTCACCGCCATTGGCTCGGGCATCGTGGGCCTCGTGGTCGGGGCCGCGCTCATTCCGATCACCAGCTACCTCATCGCGCCGCTCTGGTCGGGCCTGTCGGGGTTGCGCGGCAAGACGGCGTGAGGGGGCGATTCTGGCCGGCCTGAAGACAAATGCATCGGGGCATGCGGCCGGCCCGGCTTGATTTTCCGGCGAAGATTCGCCTCATGGGGCCATGACTGACACCGTGGCCGCCCTCGCCCCCTTCCCCGCCACCGAGATCCCTGCGATCCGGCACGATTGGACCGTTGCGGAGATCCAGACGATCCACGACCTGCCGCTCCTCGACCTCGTGTTCCGGGCGGCACAGGTCCACCGCGCGCATAATGACCCGGCCGATATTCAGCGCGCCGCCCTGCTGTCGATCAAGACCGGCGCCTGTCCCGAGGATTGCGCCTACTGTCCGCAATCGGCGCACCACAAGGGCACCGGCCTGCCGCGTGAGCGCCTGATGGCGGTGGACAAGGTGCTGAAGGAGGCCGCCGCCGCGAAAGCCGCAGGGGCCCATCGTTTCTGCATGGGCGCCGCCTGGCGCCAGCCCAAGGACGGCCCGGAATTCGACGCGGTCCTGTCCATGGTGCGCGGTGTCCGCGGCCTTGGAATGGAAGCCTGCGTCACGCTCGGCATGCTCACCCCATCCCAGGCTGGCCGCCTCGCCGAGGCCGGCCTGACCTCCTACAACCACAACCTCGACACCGGCCCGGATTTCTACGGCGACATCATCTCGACGCGGACCTACGAGGATCGCCTCAACACCCTTCAGAACGTGCGCGACGCCGGGATCGGCGTCTGCTGCGGCGGCATCGTCGGCATGGGTGAGGGCGTGAAGGACCGCGCGGCGATGCTTCAGGTGCTCGCCAACCACGCCCCCCATCCTGAGAGCGTGCCGATCAACGCCCTGGTGGCCGTCGAGGGGACCCCTCTCGAGGACCGTCCGCCCGTGGACCCGCTCGATCTCGTCCGGATGTGCGCCACCGCCCGCATCGTGATGCCGAAGGCGCGCGTGCGTCTCAGCGCCGGTCGCAAGGGGCTCACCCGCGAAGCGCAGATCCTATGCTTCCTCGCCGGCGCGAACTCGATCTTCTACGGCGAGCGCCTCCTCACCACGGCCAATAACGAGACCGATGCCGATGCGGAACTGCTTCGCGACATCGGCATCACCGTGCCGGGCCTGACCCTGGCGGCAGCGGAATAGGCTCAGGGCGACGTCGTCGGGCGGTCCGGGATCACGATCCGGAAGCGGGCGCCTTCCCCCTCCCCCGTCGGATCCAGCGTGAGAGAGCCGCCCTGAAGCTTGATCAGTTCGGCGGCGATCGGAAGCCCGAGACCGGTCCCTCCCGCGCGCATCGACCCCTCGAACGGCGAGAACAGGTTCGCCCTCGCCCGTTCGGGAAGCCCCGGCCCGTTATCCGCGATGAGGATCGTCACCCCGCCCGCCCCTGGCCGGCCATGGCGCGTGGCCTCGATCTCGATCACCGGATCGAGCAGCCGCGCCTTGTCCGAACCGATAGCCTGAACGGCGTTGCGTACGATGTTGGTGAGCGCCCGCGAGAACTGGTCGGGATCGACCTCCACCTCGATATCTTCGTCGCAGGCCACGCGAATCGTCACCCGTGACGCGCCGTCGAGCCTGGACAGGTCGGATTGCTCGACAAGGATCGGCGCGAGCTCGACCTTCCGCCGTTGCGGCAGGGCCTCGCTCGCCCGGCCATACGCCAGCGTCTCCTCGCAGAAGCGGATCGCCCGGCCGAGGGTGGCGAGGAGGCGAGGGGCGATGCGCTCCACCGCCGGGTCCGACACCGATTCCAGCCGGTCGCCGAGAAGCTGCGCCGTGGTCAGGAGGTTGCGCAGTTCGTGGTTGATCTTGCTCACTGACAGGCCGAGTTCGGCGAGGCGGCGTTTCTGGCGCAGTTCTCCGGCCAGCGCGGTCTCCATGCGGGCGAGCGCCACCTCCGCGTGACCGATCTCGTCGGTCCGGCGCGACGGCGTGATGATGCGGTCGGTCCCCTGGGGATCGTCGGCGAATTCCGTGATGTTGCGGGCAAGGCGCCGGACCGGGCGCACGATGATCCGCTGCAGCATCAGGAAGACGAGGCCGGCCACCGCCGCGGCGATCGCCAGCGACGAGAGCAGCAGCCGGTCGGCGAAATCGATCAGCGCCTCGCGCAGGGGCGCCTCGTCAAGGAGGATCTCCACGAGGTCGAACCCGTCCCGGCCATGGCCGATGACCCGGACCGGGCCGTTGCTCACGGTGAAGACGGTGCGCCATGCCCCCCCGATGGAGGCGATCCAGTCATGGGACCGCAGGTCGACGAGGCCGGCGACCTCCGAGGGAATCGTATCCACGGCAAGGAGGCGGCGCGTTCCGTCGCCGCGCACCGCGATGGCGCTGGCGCCGACCCCCTTCAGGAGATGCCGCGCGAGGTCTTCCGAGACGTGCTGATCCGGCGAGGCTTCGAGGACGAGGGCGGCGATCTGGGCGGCGGCGATACGGTCCGACAGCCACATGCGCCGGTAGTTCGCCACGGTCGGCACGTAGATCAGGATCTCGACCAGGGCGACGAAGGCGATGGTCACGAGGAACAGCCGGCCCGACAGGCCGAGATGACGGCCGATCCCCGCCCGCGCCTCCGCCTCGACGGGGACAGGCAGTTCCATGCCGGCGCGTGGCGTCGCGTCCATCACGGGGTTCCGATCATCCCTCATCCCGGGCTTCTTGGCTCGTCCCGGTCTCTCCGGCGCAGTGCCTCCCGCGGCGGTCATTCCGATCTCTCGGCGTTCAACTCTGCGTCTTCGATCGATTACTTTACATCACGGTTACGCTCCGGCCGCTGCGGCGTCGAGTGCCCGGCCACAGGGATCTGCGACGTGCCGCTCCGCTTGGCGGCGAAGCGGCGCCTCAGCCCGATGGAGAGCAACGCGAAGGCGGCGAGGCCGCCGAGGCCGACGAGAGTCTTGACGGTGACCAGAGACCGCAGGGACAGGGCCTCGTCGCAGGCGTCGGCGCCGCTCGCCAGACACGCCGCCTTGGCCGCCTCGTTGGCTGCGACCACATCCTCGATCGCCGATCCGGCCGCCGCATAGACGAAGGCGCCGGGGGCTAGACCGAGAAAGGTCGCGAGAACGAAGGTGCGCAGGGGAACGCCGAAGGCCGCTGGGGCGAGGTTCGTCATCCAGAACGGGAAGATCGGCAGGAGCCTCAGGAAGAGGATGTAGCCGAACGCGTCGTCGCGAAATCCAGCGGCGAGACGTCCGAGGCGCGGTCCGGTGCGGGTCACGAGAAACTCCGACATCGGTCCACGGCCGATGGAGAAGACGATGGCCGCCCCGGTCGTCGCCGAGACGAGGGCGAGTCCGGCGCCGGTGGCGGTCCCGAACAGAAAACCCGACAGGATGGTCAGCACCAGCGAGGCCGGCACGGACACGATCACGCAGCCGATATAGACGAGGCAGGCGATCCCGAAGGCCCGCAACCGGTCCTCGGCCACAGCCTCCATCAGCGCTGCGCGATAGGAGAGCAGGCGGTCGAGGCTGAGAAGGTGCGGGGCGCCGGAGATGAGGACGCCCAGCGAGATGGCCACCAGGGCGAGGATCGGAAGCCAGCGCAGGGCGCGGTGGAGGACGCCGCGTGAGTTGCGGGTCATGTCCCTGCTTCGCCGGGCCGGATCAGCCGGGCTTCCGCATCCTCAGGATCTTGAAGAAACCACCGGGAAAGGTCGGCGCGACGCCGATGAACTCGACGCCGTTGCGCCGCGCCCAGGCCTCGATGCGCGTCGACTTGAACGCCGAGGACCAGCCGATCTTGGTGCAGAGCGGCGCAACGATCTCCTCGACCTTGGCGACCGCGCCCTTGGTCTGGCCGAAATGGTTGGCGAGGACGATCTCGCCGCCCGGCCGCACCACGCGGAGGAACTCCGACAGCGCGGCTTCGGGGTCCGGCACCAGGGTGATGAGGAACTGCGCGACCACCGCGTCGAAGCTGGCATCGGCATAGCCGAGGCGGCACACATCCATCACCTGAAGGCCGCGGACATGGGTGAGACGGCGGCGGAGCACCTTGGCGCGGGCACGTTTCAGCATGTCCTCGGAGAGGTCGACGCCGCAGACGAAGCTGCCCGCCGGATAATAGCCGAGGGATAATCCCGTGCCGACGCCGGCTTCCAGGATGCGCGGCCCGCAGGCGGTGGCGGCCATCACCGCATCGCGCGCGGCGGGCTCGGTGAGCTTGTCGTAGACGACGTCGTAGACCGGTGCCCAGCGGGCATAGGCCTTGCGCATCAGGGCCGTGCTCGGACCGGCTTGCGGCTCGCTCAGCATATCGTCTCTAGATCCTGCGGATGGGGAAGGTTTTGGCTCGGGTCGGCGTCAGGCGGCTTGCGCCGCTCCGGCTGCCAACGCGTCGATGCGACGAATGGTGCCGCCGCCGAGCACACGCGAGCGTGGGCCGTCATCGGCATAAATGACGCAGGCCTGGCCCGGAGAGACGCCGTCTTCCGGTGTGGCCAGAACGACCTCGGCGGCCGCCCCGTCCCGATCAACCGTCAGATGCGCGGCGCGCGGCTCACGGGTCGAGCGCACCCGCACGGCCACCGGCATGTCGACGACCCCGCCGGACGGCAGGATTCCGAGCCAGTTCAGGTCGTCGAGCCGGATGCGGCTGGTGGCCAGGGCGGAACGCGGGCCGACCACCACGCGGGCGGTGGCCGGCTCCAGGCGGATCACGTAGAGCGGTTCTCCCACGGCGAGGCGAAGGCCCTTCCGCTGCCCGATCGTGTAATGGATGATGCCCTCGTGCTGGCCGAGCACGCGGCCCTCGAGATCGACGATGTCGCCGGCGCGCGCCGCATCCGGCCGCAGCTTGGCGATGACGTCGGCGTAGCGGCCCTGGGGCACGAAGCAGATGTCCTGGCTGTCGGCCTTCTCGGCGATGGCGAGACCGAGCTCACGGGCGAGGCGCCGGGTCTCGTCCTTCGGCAGCTCGCCCAAGGGAAAGCGCAGGAAATCGAGCTGCTCGGCCGTGGTGGCATAGAGGAAGTAGCTCTGGTCACGGGCCGGATCGAGGGCGCGGTAGAGGCCCCGGCCGCCGGTCTCCATGGGCCGGCTCGCCACGTAATGGCCGGTGGCCAGCACGTCCGCATCGAGGTCGCGGGCGGTGGCGAGAAGGTCGCGGAACTTGATCGAGCGGTTGCACTCGACGCAGGGGATCGGCGTCTCACCGGCCAGATAGCTCTCGGCGAAACGGTCGATCACCGATTCGCGGAAGCGGTCTTCGTAATCGAGGACGTAATGCGGGATGCCGAGCGTTTCGGCGACGCGACGCGCATCGTGGATGTCCTGGCCGGCGCAGCAGGCGCCCTTGCGGTGGACCGCCGCGCCATGGTCGTAGAGCTGCAGCGTGATTCCGACGACGTCGTAGCCCTGTTGGCTGAGCAGCCCGGCCACCACGGAGGAATCCACGCCGCCGGACATGGCGACCACGACACGCGTCTCGTGCGGGGCCTTGGGAAGGTCGAGGGAGTTCATCACGTCACGGGTTCGCCGGCAGGCCGCAGCGCCCGCACATGCGGAATCTATAGCGATCCCGAGGTGGAACTTCCAGGCAGGCCGGGAGCAGGTCTCGCATGCCGGAGCACCGGACCCGGCAAATCCTGCCTGGACAGGGACGATTTCGCCGGGTCGCACCGGCTCGATTCATTAGCGAAGAAAATTTCGCCTGTCGAAACAGTGGGTTGTCGGGCGTCGTTCGTGGCGCGGAGCTTGCGCGGTGGGGGGCGAGGAGATTGCGCCGAATGGCCACCACGTCGATCAACGGAGACCAGGCGGTGCGGTTCGCGAGCGCGGTCACCGCGCGTCCCGCCGCGATTCTCGCCACCGATGTGACGGGAATCGACCGTTTCAGCATCCCCGCGGATGAGCCTTCACCGGCGTCGTCCCCAATGCCGGCCTCACTGGCTTCGCCGGTTTCGGATCTCATCCGCCCGGGCACGACGACGATCCCATCGTCGAAAAGCGATGCCGCTGGGCCGGCGGCACCTGCACAGTGGCCGGCGCCTGCACAGCGGCCGGCTTATCATGGGCCGGTATTGGTCGATGCCGGAGGGGTGGTCTCGCCCGAGCCGGCACGACAGGAACAGAATCAGGCTTCAGCGCCGACCGGGGACGTCGATGAGACACGGCTGGCGCGAGCCAGTAGAGGCGAGGATCAGACGATTCCGTCGAACGAGGCCGGTCTCGAAAGCGTCCCGTGGCTGCTTCAGCAACCGGCCATTGGTGCCGCCCTGCCGGGATCCGATGGCCCTCGGGAAAAGCAGGTCCCATCCGATCAGGAGGGAGATCGCAATTCCTCAGCGAGCCTGACAGACGCCGCGCCGCTTCCGGGGTTGTCGGAGCAGCGTGACACTCCGTCTCTTCCTTCATCGGCGAAAGGTGGCGGGTCGCAAGTTCCCCTGTCGACCCAAGAGCCGGGCCGGACTTTCGTTTCGGCGACCGAGGGCAGCGAGATGCAGCCCACCCTGTCGCGACACGGTGGAGATCAACCGATGGTGGGGCCGCTGGGAGGCACTGCCGCGACGCCGAGTTTCTCGCAGCAACCGGCGCGTCAGGCCTTCGTGACAATGGCCGACGGGGCCGGACCATCGCCCGCCCTTACCGTGGAGGCAGGACGTGAGAGCCCTGGATCGGCCGAAGCCGGCGGAACGCCGTCAGGGCCGACGGTGCAACAAACGGCCCAGGCTCCCGTCCCGATGCCTCGGAGCGGCGGCATCTCGCCCGTGAAGGATCGGCAGGAGCAGGTTTCGGCCAGCCTGCCCGGCCAGGCCTCGCTGCCCATCGCTGGAAATGGCGGCCTGTCCGACGCCCCGCCTCAGGCTGGGAATGCCCTGCCGCCCGCGATGGCTGGACAGAGTGCGGTACCGGCTCCGGTTCAGGCGATCGCGTCTGCGGCCGTTGCTGCCGAGTCGGTCGCGACGACCGGGGATCGGAACGACGATGCGGCGGTTCCAGCGGACGGCGCGGTTGCAGACCCCAGCGCGACGGCGATGTCCGCCCTCGCCCCGCCCGAACTCCTCGCGCCTCCGCCCCCGGCCAACGCTCCCGCGATGGCGATTCTGGCCGGTGCCGCACGCTCTCCGAACGCGAGCGCAATCGTTTCATCCGGCGCAGGCAGCTCGCAAGCTGCCGCCGGTCGTCCGGTCGCCCTACCCGCATCCGGCACCGATCGCGCGGCCGCCTCCGAGCGCGAGACCTCATCGGCCAAGGCTCTCGACGAGCTCGCCCCCGGTTCGACCGCGACTCCCGACGAGCTCGCTTCCGCCCCAACGGCGCCGTTCAGCCCTGTGCCGGCAGCCCACCTTCCCGCGCCCGTGCCCGAACCCGCAGGCGCCCTCCCCCAGGCCCAGGCGGTGCCGGTGCCCCTCGGCGCGGTGCCGATGACCATCGGACTCCGGTCGCTGGCCGGTTCGAACCGTTTCGAGATCAGCCTCGATCCGAAGGATCTCGGGCGGATCGACGTAAATCTCGACATCGACAAGGACAGCGGCACCGTCACCGCACATCTCACGGTCGACCGGCCGGAGACCCTGGCCCTGCTCCAGCGCGATGTCGGCAACCTGCAGCAGGCCCTGTCGCAGGCCGGCTTCGACGCGGGTGAGGCCGCCATCAACCTGTCCCTGCGCAGCGACACCGGCTCTGATGGGGGCAACGGCGCCGAGCGGGATGGCGGGAGCGGCCGGGATGGCCGTTCCGGCACGCCCGGTTCCGACCTGAAAGACCCGCGCCTTTCCAACGACGCCGTGCCGCTGCGTATGCTGCGCGGCCTCGGCGGCATCGACATCCGAATCTAAGGAGACCGCCATGACATCCGGCATCACCGGAGCTTCGAGCAGCTCCGCCATCACGAACCCAAACACCGCCACCGGCGCTTCTCAGGAGATCGCCGGCAATTTTCAGCAGTTCCTGACCCTGCTGACGACGCAGCTCAAGAACCAGAACCCGATGGACCCCCTGGACACCAACCAGTTCACGCAGCAGCTCGTGCAATATGCCGGCGTCGAACAGCAGCTGAAGTCGAACGACCGGCTGGATTCCATCCTCAACAACGCGAAGGCATCGAGCGCGGCTGCCGCCACGGGCTTCATCGGCCAGAGCGTGACGGCGGACGGACGTGTCGCCAACCTGAAGGACGGTTCGGCCGTCTGGACCCTGACGCCGGCGCGTGCCGCCAAACAGGCGACGATGACGATCAGCGATGCCAAGGGCAACGTGGTAGCCACACAGACGAAGGCCCTGACCGCCGGGGCGCAGACCTTCGCCTGGGATGGGCGGTCCACCTCCGGTTTCACCTCCGCCAACGGCAGCTACACGATCAAGATCGATGCCTTCGACGCCACTGGTGCACAGGTTAGCGTCGACACGCAGGTCGCCGGAAAAGTCGACGGCGTCGATCTCAGCGGCAGCGAACCGGTGCTGCTGATCGGCAAATCGCGGCTGCCGATTTCGAGCGTGCAGAACATCGGAACCGGGTTGTCCACATGATCCTGGAAAAAACGAATCAGATGCAATCGATCCGCTTCAACATATCTTAAGCGGGCGCAAGTAGCTTCCAACCTCGACAGGTCAGTCGAGTTGTAGAGCGTATCATGACCGAACCAAGCCGCCCGAGAGTCAAATACGTCATCGGGCCAGATGGAAGCCCGCTGACGATCGCGGATCTTCCGCCGACCACGACAAGACGATGGGTCATCCGCCGCAAGGCCGAAGTCGTCGCAGCCGTCCGCGGCGGTCTTCTCAGTCTTGAGGAAGCCTGCCAGCGTTATACCCTTACCACCGAGGAATTCCTGAGCTGGCAGTTCTCCATCGACCAGCATGGCCTGGCCGGATTGCGGACCACCCGTATTCAGCACTACCGCCATTGAGATCGAGGAGGGTCGGCATCCGGGCCGGGTTCCGGAAGTCCCCTTCGAGCAACGATCGCCTTGAAAAAGAACCGCGCCCTCACCTGGGCGCGGTTCTTTCCGTTTCGGGGTCGGTTCGCGACCGACGACCGCCCACCGACCTTTTTCCCTGCGTTAAGGAAATCGTTAACCGGACGCTAACCACGACCTGGGCAAATTTTGCCGAGCGAGCGCGGCCTTTCCGCCGCTCCGGTTCGGGTGGGTACGTCGCGTCGTGAAGTCCGTTCTCGAAGTGGTGACGAAGTTGGGACCGGCGCGGCTCGCGGCCATGGCGGCCGTAACGCTGACGTTGATCGGCTTCTTCGCCTTCGTGATCCTTCGCGTGTCGAAGCCCGATATGGGCGTCCTGTTCGCCGACCTGTCGATGCAGGATTCGGGCGCTGTCATCCGGGACCTCGATGCGCGCGGCATCAAGTACGAAACGCGCGGCGATGCCGGCCAGACCATCATGGCGCCTCGCGCCGACCTGCCCCGCCTGCGGATGGACCTCGCCGGCAAGGGCCTGCCCAGCGCCACGGGCGTCGGCTACGAGATCTTCGACAAGGGCGATGCGTTCTCCTCCACCAACTTCGTCCAGAACGTCAATCACCTGCGCGCGCTGGAAGGCGAACTCGCGCGCTCCATCCGGGCCATCGGACGGGTCCAGGCCGCGCGCGTCCACCTCGTCATTCCGGAGCGCCGCCTGTTCGAGCGCGACCGCGAATTGCCCAGCGCTGCCATCGTGCTCAAGCTCGTCGGTGACATGGACCCCTCCCAGGTCCGCGCCATCCGCCATCTCGCCGCCTCCGCGGTGGAGGGCCTCAAGCCGGAGCGGATCTCCATCGTCGACGAGCGCGGCCGCCTGCTGGCGGATGGGGCTCGGGGCGCGGAGGCCGAGACCGGTGCCGGCATGGAGGAGAAGCAGGTCGGTCTTGAGCGCCGCCTTCGGTCCCAGATCGAGGAGATCGTGGCCGGCATCGTCGGCGCGGGCCGCTCGCGGGTGCAGGTCACCGCGGAGCTCGATCGGAACCGCATCGAGAGCCGTTCGGAGACCTTCGATCCGGAAAGCAAGGTCATCCGTTCGACCCAGACCCGCAGCGAAAGCGCGCTCACGGGGGGCAACGAGGGCGCCGTGACCGTCGGCAACGAATTGCCGGGCGCCAACCAGCCGAACCCGAACCCCAATTCGAAGGATTCCTCGAAGAAGGACGAGGAGACCACGAATTACGAGATCTCCCGCGTCACTAAGACGGTGGTCGAGGAAGGCGGACGTCTGAAGCGCCTGTCGGTGGCGGTCCTCGTCGACGGCGCCTACGTCCCGGGAGCGGATGGCCGCCCCGTCTATCAGCCGCGCCCGGCCAACGACATCGAGCGGATCGCCACCCTGGTTCGCACCGCCATCGGCTTCGACAAGGATCGTGGCGATCAGGTCGAGGTGGTCAACCTGCGTTTCGCCGAGACGCCCACGCCCGTCGAGTTCACCGAGCCTTCGCTGATCCAGTCGCTCATGGCTCCGTCGAAGGAGGACGTGATGCGCATGGTCGAACTGTCGGTGCTCCTTCTCCTGACGGTGATCGTTCTCCTCGCCGTGGTCCGTCCCCTCGTGCGCCGCGTCCTCACCGCCGAACCGACTCAGGCCATCCTGGTCTCGGGGCCGGCACTGGCCGGTGGCGATCCCGGCGCCGATCAGATGCTGCCGGCTCGCGACAACCCCACCGCCCGCCTCGTCGACTTCGCGCAGTTGAACGGCAAGGTGCAGGCGGAGACCGTCCAGCGGGTGGTGGACATGGTCCGCGGCAGCCCGAGCGAGACGGTGGAGGTCCTGCGCAACTGGATCCACGACAGTTGAGCGCGACGGCGATGGCATTCGAAACGGCAACGGCGAAGAGGAGTGAGGCATGGCCTCGGGGTTGAGCGTCATCCCGGATCAGGATCTCGGCAAGGCGGGCTTGAACGCCATGTCCGGCGCCCAGCGCGCGGCTGCGCTTCTCCTGCTCCTTGGTGAGACGGAGGGCGCGCCGATCTGGCAGATGCTCGACGAGGAAGAGGTCAAGATGGTCTCTCACGCCATGGTCCAGCTCGGATCGCTGGAGGCGGAGACCGTCGAGAGGCTGATCGTGGACTTCGTCTCGCGGCTCTCCTCGGGCGGTGGCATCACCTCCAACTACGAGCGGACGGAATCGCTGCTCCTCAAGATCTTTCCCTCCGAGCAGGTCTCGGCGATCATGGCGGAGATCAAGGGAGCTTCGGGCAAGCGGGTCTGGGCGAGCCTGACGCAGATCGATCCGGAGATCCTCGCCTCGTTCCTGCGCAACGAATATCCGCAGACGGTCTCGGTGGTGCTGTCGAAGGTGCGTCCGGACTATGCGGCGAAGGTCCTGACGATCCTGCCTGAGGATTTCGCCATCGACGTCCTCAACCGCATGCTGCGCATGGAGACGGTGCAGAAGGAGGCCTTGCGCCACATCGAGGAGACCCTGCGCGTGGAGTTCGTCTCCACCATCGCGCAGACCACGCGGCGGGATGCCCACGAACTGATGGCGGACGTGTTCAACGCTTTCGACCGCCAGACCGAAGGCCGCTTCCTCGCGGCTCTGGACCAGGCCAATCGCGGTTCCGCCAAGAAGATCCGCCAGCTCATGTTCACCTTCGAGGATTTGCTGAAGCTCGATGCGGGCAGCGTGCAGACCCTCCTACGGAAAGTCGATAACGACACCCTGTGCCGCGCGCTGAAGGGCGCCGACGAGCGGGTGCGCAACTTCTTCCTCAAGAACATGTCCACCCGCGCGGCCAAGAACATCAACGACGAGATGGGCTCGCTCGGCCCGATCCGCCTCAAGGACGTCGATGAGGCGCAAGCCAAGATGACCGAGCTCGCCAAGGAGCTGGCCGAGAAGGGCGAGATCATGATCGCCAAGTCCAGCGGCGAAGAGGAACTGGTCTATTGAACGCCCGCCGGTTCCTCTTCGACACCGATTTCCGGCCGCGCGAGGGCGCGACCGCCTCGCCGAAGGAGGCGGCGGCCCTGGCCGAGGCCGTGGCGCAGGCCCATGCCCGGGGAGTCCAGGAAGGGCGCGCCCAGGCCGAGGCCCAGGCCCAGGCCCGCATGGCCGATGCCCTCACCCGCGTCGGCCTCGCCGCGGCCGGCCTCATCGGTCAGGCGGACGCGCGGGATGCGGCGCGCGAGGAGGAGGCCCTGGCCTTCGCCGTTTCCCTGGCGCGACGCATCGCCGGCGATGCCCTCGACACCCAGCCGCTCGCGGCCATCGGCGACGCGGCCCGCGCGGCCCTGCAGCATCTGCGCGGCGTGCCGCATCTGGTGGTGCGCGTGAACGACAGGCTGGTGGACGAGGCCGAGGCGCTGGTGAAGAGCCTCGCCCGCGAGCGCGGCTTCGAGGGACGTCTCATCGTCCTCGGCGAGCCGGACCTCGCCCCCGGCGATGCCCGGATGGAATGGGCGGATGGCGGGGTCGTGCGCGACCGCGCCCGTATCGAGGCCGCCGTGCTCGAAGCCATCGGCCACCCTCTCGAATCCTGATCCGTCGACGCTCGACCCCGCAACGCCTTCGACTTTGAAAGCCCGTGATGTCCGACAATTTCAGCCTACCGCAGCTCAATGGCATCGACTCGTCCTTCGACGGGCTCGGCTCCGAATCGATCCGCGAGGCGCCCACGACCCCCAAGAGCGCCTCCGACCTCGAACAGGTCTTCGACGTCCCCGTGGTGGTCTCGGCCGTGCTCGGCTCGTCGCGCATGCCCATCGGCGACCTGCTGCGGCTGCAGGCGGGCGCGGTGCTGGAGCTCGACCGGAAGGTCGGCGAGGCCATCGACATCTTCGTCAACAACCGTCTCGTCGCCCGCGGCGAGGTCGTCCTCGTCGAGGATCGCCTCGGGGTGACGATGACCGAGATCATCAAGAGCGACCACTGATCCCGCCCGCCGCGCTGCTGCGCGAGGCTCCACCGACACAGGACACTAGACCATGCGGCTCCTCATCATCGGACGCTTGAGCGGCGAACTCGTCACCGCCTCCAAGATCGCCATGAACCGCGGCGCGGCCGTGACCCATGCGGACGGGGTGCCGCAGGGCCTCGCCGTGCTGCGCGCCAAGGGCGCCGACCTCGTCATGATCGATGTGGGCCAGCCGATCCGCGAACTCGTGACGGCACTTTCCGACGAGCGCATCCGCACCCCGGTGGTCGCCTGCGGTGTCGCCACCGATGCCAAGGCGGCGGTGGCCGCGATCCAGGCCGGTGCCCGAGAATACATCCCTCTGCCGCCCGATCCCGAACTGATCGCCGCCGTGCTGCAGGCGGTCTCCGAGGACGGGCGCGCCTTCGTCTGGCGCGACGCCTCCATGGAGAAAGTAGTAAAGCTCGCCGAGCAGGTGGCGCGTTCCGAGGCCTCGGTGCTGATCACCGGCGAGAGCGGCACCGGCAAGGAGGTGCTGGCCCGCCACGTCCACGTGAAGTCCACCCGTTCGAGCCGGCCCTTCGTCTCGGTCAATTGCGCCGCGATCCCCGAGGCGCTCCTCGAATCCGAGCTGTTCGGCCACGAAAAGGGCGCCTTCACCGGCGCCGTCGCCCGCCGGATCGGGCGGTTCGAGGAGGCCAATGGCGGCACGCTGCTCCTCGACGAAATCTCCGAGATGGATGTCCGCCTGCAGTCGAAGCTGCTGCGTGCCTTGCAGGAGCGGGTGATCGACCGGGTCGGCGGCACGGCCCCCGTGAAGGTCGATATCCGGGTGCTCGCCACCTCCAACCGCAACCTCATCGACGAGGTCCGCAAGGGCACCTTCCGCGAGGATCTGTTCTACCGTCTCAACGTGGTTCACCTGCGCCTGCCGCCGCTGCGCGAGCGCCCGGCCGACATCCTCGAACTCGCCACGCATTTCGCCAAGAAATATGCCGAGGTGAACGGCGTGCCGGTCCGCGTCCTGAGCCGCGAGGCGCAAGCGATCATCCGCGAGAATCCCTGGCGCGGGAACGTGCGCGAACTGGAAAACACCCTCCACAGGGCGGTCCTGCTGGCGACGGGAGCGGAGATCGACGCCGACGCGATCTCGACTCCTGAGGGCGAATCCTTCGCCCGCTCCGCCGGGCCGGTGGAACGCGCCGCCCAGGTGGCCGAAGCCGCCACCCGCGGCCTCGTGGGGCGGACGGTGGCGCAGGTGGAATGCGAGCTGATCCTCGACACGCTCGACCATTGCCTCGGCAACCGCACCCATGCCGCCAAGATCCTCGGGATCTCGATCCGAACCCTGCGCAACAAGCTCAACGAATATGTCGATGCCGGCATCAGCGTCGCCGAGCCCGGCAGCGTCCGGGCCGTGGCGGCCTATGGCTGAAGGGCGCGGAGCCGGCGAGGCGTCACGTCTCGTTGCCGCCCCGTCCCCCCATGGTTAGGTGTAGCGGCAGCGGCGCCCTACCTAGGCGCGCCGGATGTGGAACGGGCACCCGGATTTGGCAAAGCACGACAAGGACACGACCGTTCGCACCGCGAAGTCGGGCTATTCCGACATTGTCCTGGTGTGCGCGAAATGCACCAAGCGTGTCGGCCTGAAGAAGGACGAGATCCGGGGGCGGCTCAAGCGGGAGGTCAAGAGGCGCGGCCTCGGCGGGATGACCCGCGTGGTGTCCACTGGCTGCCTCGGCCCCTGCCCGAAGCGGTTCGTGGCGGTGGCGACCTCCTTCAGCCTGTCGCGCAACCGCATCGTCCTGATCGACCCGGAGGGCAATGCCGAGCAGGCCCTCGACACGGTCTATCCGCCCGCCCGCCGGTCCGAGTGAGCCGGTCTCCGATTTCAGCCCCAATGCCGCGATAGGACCGGCCCGACTTCGATCGTGCGTGACAGGCGGAGTGCTGGATGCGTCGACATCTTTGATGTGTCGCGGTTTTTTCATCGCAGAACCGCGGTCCATGTCTGCGAAACCTGCATAGAGAGGATCGTCTCCCTTGGCGCTCGTCCATTTCAGAAGTCCGGCCCTTTGACCCGCCGCGTCGTGGCGCCTCCGCCCGCCCGAGCGGGCATTGGAAGACAGGCCCTGCGCTACCTGCCCGTCCTGGGGACGGTGCTGGGTCTCGGCCTCGCGATCTGGCTGGTGGCGACCCACGATATCGTCTCGGTGACGGATGCCTTCGGGCGGATCGGGATCGTCGGGCTCGCCGGCATCGTGCTGATGCGCGTCGTCGTCCTGTCCCTCTGCGGCTTCGCATGGGAGCGGGTGCTGTACCGGCTCTCGGCCACCGCCGAGGCGGGGGCGTTCCTCATCCTCCGCTTCGTGCGTGACGGGATCAACGTGCTCCTTCCGGTGGCCTCCGTTGGCGGTGACGTCGTCGGCGGGCGGCTCCTCACCTTCTGGGGCGTGCCAGGCACGCTCGCTGCGGCCTCGATCCTGGTGGACATGCTGATCCAGGTCGGCACGCAGGCCCTGTTCGTCTTCATCGGCGTGGCCCTGCTGATGCAGATGGAAGGTGAGTCCGCCGCATCCCTCGCGGCCTGGGCCCTGCGTGCGCTCGGCGTCACCGCCATCGTGCTCGCCGCCTTCTTTCTGTTCCAGCGCAGTCCGCTCATCCGGGGTGTCGAGCGCCGCATCGACGAACTCGCTCGGCGCTTCCTGCGCGACCAGGAAGAGGCCGTCCCCGGCTCGGCGCCTGCCGACGCGGGTGTGCATGGCGCCCTCGATACGGTCTGGGCTCCGAAGCGCTGGCCCCTGCTGTTTCAGGGCGTCGTCCTGCACCTCCTCGCCTGGATGCTCGGCGCCGTGGAGATCTGGATCGCGCTGACCTGCATGGGCGTGGAGGGCGTGGGCCTCGCCGAAGTCATCATCATCGAGGCGTTGAGCCAAGCCATCAAATCGGCGGCCTTCCCGGTGCCGAGCGGATTAGGGGTTCAGGAAGGCGGGTTCGTTCTGGTTGGCGGCCTGTTCGGCATTGATCCCGGCACCGCCATCGCCCTGTCCCTTGCCAAGCGCGTGCCGGACGTGGTGCTCGGCCTGCCCTCCCTGATCCTGTGGCAGACCCTGGAGGCCCGCCGGGCCACGATCGTGCCGCCGCGCGGCTGAGCCCGCGAAAGCCTACGAGTCCCGCGGCGCCTCGCAGAAGCGGAGATCGTTGCCGAACGGGTCGGTCACCGTCATGACGAGGCCCCAGGGCAGGTTCTCCACCCCCGGTTTGGCATGGATGTAGTGCCTGGCGATCAGCTCGCGCTGGAAATCATGGATCCCGGTCATCCGCACGAAGGTCGTGGAGCCCGGCGTCGCATCGCCGTGATGGCCGCTGAGATGCAGGATGAGACCGGAGCGCGACACCTGGGCGTAGAGCGGAAAGTCGTTGCCGAAGCGGTGCTCCCAATCGAGGCGGAAGCCGAGGAAGTCGATATAGAACTCGCGTGCCTTCGCCTCGTCGAAGATGCGCAGGATCGGACAGGTCTGGTCGAAGCGGATGGTCCGGTCGGGTGTCGACATCAGGCTCGGCTCCTCAGGCGATCCGGTCGGGCTCGGCCAGAAGCCCGTCGACGAAATCCGACAGGCCGGTGTTGCGGGTGCGTTTGAGGCGCTCGGCGACGAGAATGCCCTGGAGCTTGGCGAAGGCGTCGTTCAGGTCGTCGTTGACGAGGACGTAGTCGTACTCGTTCCAGCGCTGGATCTCGACGCGGGAATTGGCGAGGCGCTTCTCGATGGTCTCGGGCGAATCCTCGGCCCGGCGTTCGAGGCGGTGTCGCAATTCGGCGAGGCTCGGTGGCAGGATGAACACCGTCACCACGTCCTCTGCGAGCTTCGCCCGCACCTGGCGCGTGCCCTGGTAGTCGATGTCGAAGATCATGTCCCGGCCTGCACCGAGGACCTTCTCCACCGGGCGGCGCGGCGTGCCGTAAAAATTGCCGTGGACTTCCGCCCATTCGAGGAGGTTGTCCGCGCCGCGCAGGGCGTCGAACGCTTCGCGGTCGATGAAGTTGTAGTGCTTGCCGTCGATCTCGGAGGGCCGGCGCTGTCGCGTCGTCACCGAGATCGAGAGGTCGAGCCCCCATTTCGGGTCGCTGGCGACCGCGCGCGTGAGCGTGGTCTTCCCCGCTCCCGAGGGCGAGGACAGAATGAGGATGAACCCGCGCCGCCCGATCGTCGTGGCCTGCATGTCCGAAAAACCTACTCGACGTTCTGAACCTGCTCGCGGAATTGCTCCACCACGGCCTTCAAGTCGAGTCCGATCCGCGACAACGCGATGTCTCCGGCCTTCGCACAGAGGGTATTCGCCTCGCGGCCGAGCTCCTGGGCCAGGAAATCGAGCTTGCGGCCGATGGCGCCGCCATTGGCCAGCAACTCGCCGACACTGTCGAGATGGGCGCTCAGACGGTCGAGTTCCTCGCGCACGTCGGCTTTCGCGGCGATGAGGACGGCTTCCTGGTGCAGGCGGTCGGGATCGAGCCCGCCGGCCTCCATCAAGGCGGCGATGCTCGCGGCGAGGCGCGCCTTCACCGCCTCGGGCTGGCGGCCGGGGCAGGCCTCGGCGGCGTGGCGGAGGCGGGACATGGCGACGAGCTGTCCCTCGATGATGGCGCGCAACTGGCGACCTTCGGCGCGGCGCGCCTCCACGAGGTCGGCCACGAGCCGGACCACGCCCTCGGCGAGGTCATGGGCGAGGCTGTCCGATTCCGCCGCCGGCTCGTCCTCGGATTCGATGACGCCGCGGATGCCGAGCAGGCCATCGAGGGAGGCAGGGGCGAGGCCTTCGGGGCGTGGAACGCGCGCCGTGGCGGCGGCGAGCTCGGCCAGCAGGGTCTCGTTGATCCGCACCCGCGCCTTGGTCTCGGGCCGGGTGAGGTTAAGCGAAAGCTGGCACTGGCCCCGCGTCAGGGTCTTCTGCAGGGCGCTACGGGCAACCTCGCCCACCGCCTCTAGGCCGTTGGGCACGCGCAGGCGTACGTCGAGCCCGCGCCCGTTCACGCTGCGGACCTCCCAGGCCCATTGCACCGGGCCGGTGATGCCGGTGGTGCGGGCAAAGCCCGTCATGCTGGATAGAATCATGATGTCTAAACTTTAGTCGGGCGTGCGAACCTCCCTCCCCACAAGGGGGAGGAGAGTGACGGCAGTGCCCTATTGCGGCTTCAGCGCGGGGACGCTTTTGGCCGAGTTGAGGTCGAAGGTCTTGTTACGCAGTGGGTCGAGCTTGGTGCCTTCCGACGCGTCGAAGGCTTTCGGGCGCGGGGTCGACGGGTCCGGGGCGCCGCCGGCGAAATTGGTGCCGTCCGGCGCGTAGGCCGAGGCCCGGCCCGGGACCGCCGAGGGATCGGACGGCGGTTCGGCCTTGTCCACGGGGGCGGCGTCGGTGGGCGTCTCCTTGCGGGCGCGTTCCACCTGACGCCAGCGGGCGACGTTGCGGGAATGGCCCTCCAGGCTGTCGGCGAAGGCGTGGCCGCCGGTGCCGTCTGCGACGAAATAGAGGTCCTTGGTGCGCGACGGGTTTGCGACGGCCTCGAGCGCCGCGCGGCCCGGATTGGCGATGGGGCCCGGCGGCAGGCCCTCGATGACGTAGGTGTTGTAGGGGGTCGCCCGGTCGATCTCGGAACGCTGGATGCCGCGCCCCAGGGTGCCGCGCCCGCCCACCAGCCCGTAGACGATGGTGGGGTCCGATTGCAGCTTCATCCGCTTGTTGAGACGGTTGACGAAGACGCCGGCCACGCGCGGCCGCTCGTCGGCCCGGCCGGTCTCCTTCTCGACGATGGAGGCCAGGGTCACCATCTCGGCCGGGGTCTTCACCGGGATCTCGGCCGAGCGTCGCAGCCAGATCTGGTTCAGCACCTCGCGCTGCTTGGTGCGCATCAGGTTGACGATCTGCTGGCGGGTAGCGCCGCGCTCGAACTTGTAGGTGTCGGGCAGGAGCGAGCCCTCGGGCGGGATCTCGTTGATGTCGCCCGTGAGGATGTCGTTGTCGTTGAGGCGCACCACGATCTGCTCGGAGGTCAGGCCCTCGGGGAAGGTGATGGCGTGCTGCACCTGCCGGCCGGTGGACAGGGTCTCGATCGTGTCGCTGATGCTGGCATGGGCCTTGAATGTGTACTCGCCGGCCTTCAGGGCCTTGCCGGAGAAGCGAGAGGCCCATTCGAACAGGGCGGTATGGGCGATGACGCCTTCGCGGCTGAGGGCGTCGGCGATATCGGAGGTGCCGCTACGGGGCGGGATGACCACGACCTTGTCGGCGGCCAGCGGGCCGGGCTCGCGGATCTGCCGGTCGAACAGCGTCACGCCGATCATCGCGGCGATGGCGAGGACCACGGCGGCGGTGAGCAGGCCGCTGATGGTGCTCAGCAACCCGCCACGCTCGCGCACCGGGCGGTCTGGCGGGGGCGGCGCGGCCGTGGGCTTGATCGCCTCGCTGGGGCTGCGCGGGGACACCCGGTGCGGCATGGACGGCTCGTCGGACGGGGCCGCTATCGCCGCCTGCTCCGGGTCTTTGCGCTTGCGGAAGAACATGGACATCCTGTTCGGGCCTCGCCTCTCGCCAACCTTGTCTCGGCCCGACGATGCGGCCGTCGTGTCGTCCTGGCCGACCGGGGGGCGCGAGACTCAGGCCAAGAGACTCAGGCAATAGGTGCCGGCGCATGGATGGGCTTCTCGCCAAGAAGCTTCGGGATCCGTGCGTCAAACCTGACTACACCCGGGCGGGCGGGTTGTACGAGCGGGATTGAACCGGTTTTGTGGCAAAAAGGCGTATTATCGCTCCGTCGTCACCGCCGCGTGGCCGTTCCCCACCGCTCTGCGGCGTGCCTTCACGAAGCGTGTGAGGACGGCCCCCACCGGGCGCTCGAACAGGCGGTGCGAGGCGAGGGCCAGCACGATCGCGATCATGGCCGTGGCCACCTTGGCGGTCAGCGTGGTCCCGAGGATCTTCGTCATGAGCGAGATGACGATGCCGTGGAGGAGGTAGAGCGAATAGGACGCGTCGCCGCCGATCTCCAGAACACGCAATCCGGACGGCCACCCTCCCGCCCGCTCGATGGCCAGCGCGCCGCAGACGATGAGGAAGGCCGGTACACCCCAGGTGAGCAGGCGGAATTGCTGGTCGTAGATTCCGAGGCTTGCGAGCCCTCCGGCCCAGATCACGCCGATACCGAGCATCGCCAAGCCTTTGCCGGCGCCCGAGGGCTGAACCCGAGTGGCGAGAGCGAGCCCGGCGGCGAATTCCAGGAGCAGGGGCGTCGTCCATTGCCGAAGGATCGCGTCCGACGGTTGGAAGACCGCGCCCGCCAGCGCCAGCAGGGTGAGGGACGCGGCGGCGAAGCGGATCGGCATCCCGAGGACGAGCCCGGCCGCGAAGATTGCGTAGAACAGCATCTCCACGTTCAGGGTCCAGCCGACGGGCACGATGGGCCAGAGATCGCCGCCCGCTTCGAAATAGGGAATGAACAGCAGGGACTTCGCGAGGCTCGGCGGATCGACGGTGATCCGGCTGAACACGCCCAGGACGGACACCGCGCTCAGGAACAGCGTCACCGCCCAGTAGAGCGGCACGACACGGATGATCCGCTTCGCGAGAAAGGTCGACGGCGTCTCCCCGACGCCGATCGTCCCCATGATGAAGCCCGAGATGACGAAGAAGATGTCGATGCCCACCGCACCGACGATGAAGTTCCCGTCGGCCAGATGGAACGCCATGACGAGAAGGGCCGCGACGAAGCGAAGGGCCTGGATCGAGCGGTAATGCGGCATGGTCGTTCCCGCCGAGATCCCGGCTGATCCGATTCGAAACGTCGGACCGGGCCGGGTCTTCAGACCCGGCGCATCACCAGGCTGGCATTCGTTCCACCGAACCCGAACGAGTTCGACAGCACGACATCCACCTGCTTGCGCTTGGCCTCATGTGGCACGAGGTCGATGGCCGTTTCCACCGAGGGCGTGTCGAGGTTGAGCGTCGGCGGCATCACGCCGTCGCGGATGGTGAGGATCGAGAAGATCGCCTCGATGGCCCCGGCCGCGCCCAGCAGGTGGCCCACGGCCGACTTGGTTGAGGACATGGCGGCCTTGGCGGCATGCTCGCCAAGCAGGCGCTCCACCGCCTTGAGCTCGAGCTCGTCGCCCATGGGCGTCGAGGTGCCGTGGGCATTGATGTAGTCGATGTCGGAGGCCTGTATTCCGGCGCGCTTCACCGCGGCGCTCATGCAGCGGAAGGCGCCGTCGCCGTCTGGGGCCGGCGAGGTGATGTGATAGGCGTCGCCGGTGAGGCCGTAGCCGACCACCTCGGCATAGATCCGGGCGCCGCGTGCCTTGGCATGCTCGTACTCTTCGAGCACGACGACGCCGGCGCCCTCGCCCATGACGAATCCGTCGCGGTCCTTGTCGTAGGGACGCGAAGCCTTGGTGGGCTGGTCGTTGAAGCCGGTGGAGAGGGCGCGGCAGGCGGCGAAGCCCGCGAGCGCCAGGCGGTTCACCGGGGATTCGGCGCCGCCGGCCACCATCACGTCGGCATCGCCGAACTGGATCAGCCGGGCGGCATCGCCGATGGCGTGCGCCCCCGTGGAGCAGGCGGTGACCACCGCGTGATTCGGCCCCTTGAGGCCGTGGGCGATGGAGACCTGCCCGGAGGCGAGGTTGATGATTCGTCCGGGGATGAAGAACGGCGAGATCCGTCGCGGCCCCTTGTCGTGCAGGGTCACAGAGGCGTCGTAGATGCCCCCGATCCCGCCGATGCCGGAACCGATCATCACGCCGGTGGCGCATTGATCCTCGTGGCTCTTGGGATGCCAGTCGGCATCGTCCAGCGCCTGGCCGGCGGCGGCCATGGCGTAGACGATGAACGGATCGACCTTGCGCTGCTCCTTCGTCTCCATCCATTGGTCCGGATTGAAGGTGCCGTCGTTGCCGTCTCCGAACGGGACCGAGCACGCGATGCGGCAGGCGAGATCGGACACGTCGAAGGCTGTCACCTGCGACGCTCCGCTGTCTCCCGCGATCAACCGGCTCCAGGTGGCCTCGACCCCGCTTCCCAGCGGCGTCACCATACCCAAGCCCGTCACCACCACCCGACGCATCGCGTTATCCCGAACCAGTCCCGTCATGTCACTGTCGTTCGGCGCGCGGGGTCCCGTGGACCCCGCTCATCGCGCCGCCCGTCCCGTCGTGCTTACGCGGAGTTCTTCTCGAGGAACTTCACGGCATCGCCGACCGTCTGGATGGTCTCGGCAGCGTCGTCGGGGATTTCGACGTTGAACTCTTCCTCGAAGGCCATCACGAGCTCGACGGTGTCGAGGCTGTCGGCACCGAGGTCATCGATGAAGTTGGCGCCCTCGACCACCTTCTCCGGCTCCACGCCGAGGTGCTCGACAACGATCTTCTTCACGCGCTCAGCGATATCGCTCATCGTTCTTGGTCCTTGGTTATTCGATCGTGATGGTGAAGGTGCCGTGGCCGCCGTCCCGCTGGTGCGGATCTCTGGAAGCGGCCGGTGTCCGATCGCGCGTGGTCTTGAGAACCCGCAACACGCTGAACCGTCAACCCCCCTCGCACGGCAGCCGGGGTGGTAGCACAGGGTTTTGGCGCTGGCGAGAGCCGGTTCACAAACCGTTCATCGCCGTGGCTTTTTCCCGGACAATCGTCGGGTTTTCCCTGCGCGGCGGGTTTTCCCGCCTGCCCTGTCGAGAAACCCGCTCAGTACATCGCCATGCCGCCGTTCACATGCAGGGTCTGGCCGGTGACGTAGGCGGCTTCGTTCGAGGCGAGGTAGACGGCCGCGGCCGCGATCTCCTCGCCGGTGCCGAGGCGGTTCATCGGCACGCGGGTGAGGATGCCCTCGCGCTGCTTCTCGTTGAGGGCGTCGGTCATCGGCGAGCTGATGAAGCCTGGCGCGATGCAGTTGACGGTGAGGTTGCGGGTGGCGACCTCCGCCGCCATGGCCTTGGTCATGCCGACGAGGCCGGCCTTGGCGGCGGCATAATTCACCTGCCCCGGATTGCCGGTGGCGCCGACCACGGAGCCGATATTGACGATGCGGCCGTGGCGCCGCTTCATCATGCCCTTCACCGCCGCCCGCGAGAGGCGGAACGCGGCCGTGAGGTTCACGGCGATCACCGCGTCCCACTCGTCGTCCTTCATCCGCAGGAGCAGGTTGTCGCGGGTGATGCCGGCATTGTTGACGAGGATGTCGAGGCCGCCGAGGGCGGCTTCCGCCGCCGGCACCAGGGTCTCGACGGCGTCCTTATCGGAGAGGTTGCAGGTCAGGGCATGGACGCGCTCGCCGCCGAGTTCGGCCGAGAGTGCATCGAGTGCTTCGGCGCGGGTCCCGGAGACGGCGACGGTGGCGCCCTGGGCGTGGAGCGCCCGGGCGATGGCGCCGCCGAGGCCGCCGGTCGCGCCGGTGACGAGGGCCTTGCGGCCGGTCAGGTCGAACATGGGCAATCCTGTTGTCAGCTGAGCGTCGGGAAGGCGGCCACGTCGTCGGGCGTGCCGACGGGGGTGGCGGTGGCGCCGGGGGCGATCCGCTTGACGAGGCCGGAGAGGACCTTCCCGGTGCCGATCTCGTGGAACTGATCGATGCCGGAGGCGGCCATGGCGGCGATGCATTCGCGCCAGCGCACGGTGCCCGTCACCTGTGCGACGAGGGCTTGGCGGATGGCCGCCGGCTCCAGCACCGGCGCGGCCAGGACATTGGAATAGACCGGCACCAGGGGGGGCTTCATCGCCACCCGGGTCAGGGCGTCCTGCATCGCCTCGGCCGCCGGCACCATCAGCGAGCAGTGGAAGGGCGCCGAGACGTTGAGCATCACCGCGCGCTTGATCCCGCGCCCCTGTGCGATCGCCACCGCGCGCTCCACGGCAGCTTTCGCACCGGAGAGCACCACCTGCCCCGCGCCGTTGTCGTTGGCGACGTCGCAGACCTCGCCCTCGGCGGCTTCCGCGGCGATGGAGCCGGCCAGTTCGGAATCGGCGCCGATGAGGGCGGCCATGGCGCCGGCGCCCGGCGCCACCGCGCCCTGCATCGCCTCGCCGCGGATGCGCAGAAGGCGGGCGGTATCGGCCAGGGTGAAAGTCCCGGCGGCGGCGAGCGCCGTGTATTCGCCGAGGGAATGGCCGGCCACCGCGGCCACGTCGCGGACGAGATCGAGGCCCCGTGTCGCCTGGAGTACGCGCAGGGTGGCGATGCTCGCCGCCATCAGGGCCGGCTGGGCGTTGGCGGTGAGGGTCAGTTCCTCCACCGGGCCCTCGAACATCAGCGTCGAGAGCGACTGGCCGAGCGCCTCGTCGACTTCGTCGAAGACCGCCTTCGCCTGAGGGAAGGCCTCCGACAGGGCCTGGCCCATGCCCACGGCCTGGCTGCCCTGGCCTGGAAAGATGAATGCGCGCGCCATGGTCGTGTTCTCGCACGGAAAGGGCGGCGCAGTCGCACCGCCCGCCCCAGGTGTCAACACAAGTGTCAACACAAGGCGCCGCCATCGCGGGCCGGAGCCAAGCGTGGTTCTAAGCGGGTTCGCATTGGCAAGCCAACGTTTTGCCTCGCCCAGGTCCCTGGAGTGCCGCAGGTTTCGATAAGCAAAGCCGGTCACAACTTTCGCGAAACCTGCCGAGGAAGTCAGGCCTCGTTGAAGAAGTCCACCACCCCGGTATCGAGGCTGTAGGAGGCGCCGACGATGCGCAGCTTGCCCGCCTTCAGCGGATCGAGCAGGGCGGGTTCGGAGGCCGTGCGCATGCGGTTGACGACCCGGTCGACATTGGCGCGCACGCAATTCTCGATGAAGTCGCCGGGCTTCCCGCGGGCGGACAGCACCGCCGGGACGATCGGCTCGATCATCCGGCCGATGGAGCCGGGATAGACGGTGTTGTTCTCCACCACGTCGGCCGCCGCCAGCACGGCACCGCAACGGCTATGCCCCATGACCAGGATGAGCGGCACGCCGAGCTGGGAGACGGCGTATTCCACCGATCCGAGGGCGGCGGTGTCGGCGGTGTTGCCGGCATTGCGGACGATGAAGAGCTCGCCGAGACCGCGTCCGAACAGGATCTCCGGGGAGACGCGGGAATCCGAACAGCTCACCAGCACGCAGAACGGCGTCTGGCCGAGGGCGATCTCGATCCGGCGGTCGCGGCCCTGCACCGAACGGACCGGGCTGTCGGTCTTGTAGAGGCGGTTGCCTTCCTTCAGCAGGTCCAGGGCTTGGTCGGCGCTGAGATCGGTCTTCTTCGTCGATGGGCCGGCGGCGAGCCCCAAATTCGGCAGGGCGGTGGCGGCGAAGGCCGCCGCGCCGAGCCGGCAGGCGCAGTCGAACAGGTTACGGCGGCTGAAGCTGGTCGTCATGAGTAAGGGAACCTCCGTAATCCCACGCCGAATCGCGCGGACCCGTGAGGCATGGTTAGCGGCGGGGGAACCGGTTGTCTCCGGGGCGATCGGCTACGCCGACGGGGCGGATGGATCGGGCGTCTCGTTCGTGGCGCGAGCAGCAGCCCGAGGGCCAAACCGTGAGCGTTCCATGGATCGGCTTGTTGCGGCGCGTGAGGCGGTGTATGGAGCCGGTTCAATCTCTAAATTCCCGGTCTATGGAAGGAGCCCTCCCGCATGGCTCGCGTCACCGTTGAAGACTGCATCGACAAGGTCGAGAACCGCTTCGAGCTCGTGCTGCTCGCGAGCCATCGCGCGCGCCTGCTCGCCGCCGGGGCGCCGCTGACCATCGACCGCGACCGCGACAAGAACCCGGTCTGCGCGCTCCGCGAAATCGGCGACGAGACCATCACCGCCGACGACCTCAAGGAACAGCTGATCCATTCGATGCAGAAATACGTCGAGGTGGACGAGCCCGAGGCCGAGACGGTGCCGCTGCTGTCGAGCTCGCCGGCCGCCGCCGCTGTGGCGCCGCAATCCTCCAGCGACGACGGCGCCGTGCAGTTCGACCGGATGAGCGAAGAGGATCTGTTGCGCGGCCTGGAGAACCTCGCTCCGCCCACCGAGACGGACGAAGAGGCCGAGTGATCGGACGACCCGTTTTCGACTGACAATCTTGAGAAAACCCGGCCCTGCGCCGGGTTTTTCGTTTTTCGGCGCGAGAAACCGGTGTCATGCGGCGCCATGGGTCTGGCGTGCCCGGTCGCGATGCGGGACAACGTAAGACAGAGGCGGGCAGTCACGATGTGTGAAGGGTGTTGCGGCGGATGATGCGCCAGTACGAGCTCGTGGAGCGGGTGAGGCGTTACAACCCCGCCACGAACGAGGCCCTTCTCAACCGCGCCTATGTCTATGCGATGCGGGCCCATGGAACGCAGAAGCGGGCCTCGGGCGATCCGTTCTTCGCCCATCCCCTGGAAGTCGCCGCGATCCTCACCGATCTCCGGCTCGACGACGCCACCATCGTCGCGGCCGTCCTGCACGACACTGTGGAGGACACCGCCGCCACCCTCGACGAGATCCGCGAACTCTTCAGCCCCGAGATCGGTGCCCTGGTGGACGGGCTGACGAAGCTCAAGCGCCTGGACCTCGTGTCGAAACGCGCGGTCCAGGGCGAGAACTTCCGTAAGCTCCTGCTCGCCGTGGCGGCGGATGTGCG
Source organism: Methylobacterium bullatum (assembly GCA_902712845.1). Lineage (NCBI taxonomy): Bacteria > Pseudomonadati > Pseudomonadota > Alphaproteobacteria > Hyphomicrobiales > Methylobacteriaceae > Methylobacterium > Methylobacterium bullatum. The sequence goes on along the minus strand of LR743504.1, from coordinate 2,852,645 downwards.
CGTGCTTCTGGTGAAGCTCGCCGATCGCCTGCACAACATGCGCACACTCCACCACATGAAACCGGAGAAGCGCGAGCGGATCGCCCAGGAGACGCTGGACATCTACGCTCCGCTGGCCGGCCGCATGGGCATGCAGGAACTGCGCGAGGAACTCGAAGACCTCGCGCTGCGCAACCTCAAGCCCGAGATCTACGCGACGATCGCCCAGCGGCTGGCCGATCTCGCGGTGAAGTCGGAGCGGCTGGTGGAGAGCATCGAGCGGGATCTCACCGCCAAGCTCGCCGCGCAGGGCATCAACGCGGTGGTCACCGGGCGGCAGAAGCGGCCCTATTCCATCTCCGCCAAGATGGAGCGCAAATCCGTCGCCTTCGAGCAGCTCTCGGATATCTTCGGGTTCCGCATCATCGTGGAATCGCTGTCCGAATGTTACGGTGCCCTGGGGGTCGTCCACACCACCTGGCCGATGGTCCCGGGCCGCTACAAGGACTACATCTCGACCCCGAAGCAAAACGATTACCGCTCGATCCACACCACGGTGATCGGGCCTAAGAGCCAGCGCGTCGAGCTGCAGATCCGCACCGCGGCCATGGACGAGATCGCCGAATACGGCATCGCCGCGCACGCCCATTACAAGGAGAGCGGCGGCAAGGACGAGATCGGCGGCGTGCATCCGCGTCTCGCCACGGAAAGCGGCGCCTATCAATGGTTGCGGCGGACCATCGAACTCCTGGCCGAGGGCGACAGCCCGGAAGAGTTCCTAGAGCATACCAAGCTCGAACTGTTCCAGGACCAGGTGTTCTGCTTCACGCCGAAGGGGCGCCTCATCGCCCTACCGCGCGGCGCGACGCCCATAGATTTCGCCTATGCGGTCCACACCGACGTGGGCAACACGGCGGTGGGGGCCAAGATCAACGGCCGCATGGCGCCGCTGCTGATCGAGCTCGTCAACGGCGACGAGGTCGAGATCGCGCGGGCCGACGGGCAATCGCCTCCGGCGGCCTGGGAATCCCTCGTGGTCACTGGCAAGGCCCGCGCCGCGATCCGGCGGGCGACCCGCTCGGCCGTGCGCCGCCAATATGCCGGCCTCGGCCGCCAGATCCTCGACCGTGCTTTCGAGCGCGCGGCCAAGAGCTTCTCCGAGGACAAGCTGCGGGGCGCGCTTCCCCGTCTGGCGCGCCAGAGCACGGAGGACGTGTTCGCGGCGGTGGGCCGGGGCGAGATGTTCTCGGGCGACGTGGTGCGTGCGGTCTATCCCGACCACAAGGAGGAGCGCCGCACGGGACCGGCGGCGCTGCAGCAGCCCATGGATGGAGGGGCGGGGCGTCTCAGTCTCGCCAAGGGGCAGGCCATGCGCCTGACCTTCCCGGAAGGCGCCGCCGATATGGGCCGGGCCGACGCTATCCCCATTCGCGGCCTCGACAACGACCTGCCTGTGAGCTTCGCGCCGAATGGCGGCGCGGTGCCGGGAGACCGCATCGTCGGCATCCTCACCCCCGGCGTCGGGGTAACGATCTATCCGATCCAGTCCGCGGCGCTCGCCGATTTCGACAACGAGCCGGCGCGCTGGCTCGACGTGCGCTGGGACGTCGAGGCGGGAGGGAGCGAGCGGTTTCCCGCGCGCCTCGCCCTGCAATCGATCAACGAGCCGGGCGTCCTCGCCCAGATCGCGCAGGTCATCGCCGATCACGACGGCAATATCGACAACGTCTCGATGAAGCGGCGGACCCAGGATTTCACCGAGATCGTCATCGATCTCTCCGTCTGGGATTTGAAGCACCTCAACGCCATCGTCGCCGAGCTGCGTGGCAAACGCACAGTAAGCAAAGTCGACCGGGTCAACGGCTGAACGGTCGCGCTCCCGCGGAGCGCGTCGTCGGCTCTTGCCGGGGCACCGGGCAGCGCCGCCGCGTAACGCTCTGTTCACCACGCAGCGGCGCGTGACGTCCCTCTCTGCGTCGGGGCGCCTTGCGCCTCGTGGTCCACGCTGCCACAAACGCCGCCGGACCGTCTCATTCCAGGAGCACTTCTCTCATGACGCCAGACGCGGTGCTCGCGGAATTCCGCGAGGCGGGTGCCCTGCTCGAAGGTCATTTTGTCCTCAGTTCCGGGCTCCATTCCGGTGTCTTCCTGCAGAAGATGGCGATCTTCTCCGACCCGGTCCGGACGGAGCGCCTGTGCAAGGCCCTGGCGGAGGCCATCGTCGCCCGCTTCGGCCCCGTCGACATCGTCGTGTCTCCCGCCATCGGTGGCATCGTGCCCGGCTATGAGACGGCGCGCCATCTCGGGGCGCGCGCCATCTTCGTCGAACGCGATCCCGGAGGGCCATTCTCCCTTCGTCGCGGCTTCAGCATCTCAGCCGGCCAGCGCGCGGTGATCGTGGAGGATATCGTGACCACGGGCCTCTCCGCCCGCGAATGCCTCGCCTCCCTCCAGGCCGAAGCCGGGGAGATCATCGGCGCGGCTTGCCTCATCGACCGCTCGGGCGGGCGCGGCGAGATCGGCCTTCCCCTGGTCTCCCTGGTCACCCTCGACATTCCGGTCTATCCTGCGGACGCGTTGCCGCCGGAACTCGCCGCGCTGCCCGCCGTCAAGCCGGGTAGCCGAATTAAGAATCACGGCTCATCTCAAGCAGAATAGATAACTCAAGGTGGTCGTTCGTCTGATATGCAATTAGGCATATCAGTTGTGCGGAATGCAATATTCTAGGCAGATACAGCTTTCATCCGATTTTTCTGGCGATCGCATGGCCCGCATGGTTGACAAGTGCATCGCTTGGACAATAGCAAAGGATATGATTGTCGGTTAGATCGAGCGGTCTGCTAATTCTTAAATTTTATTAGCAATTGTATTTTCACGATCTGATGATTTTGGGTCGTCAAGTTTTTGGGTTAGCGAGTCTTGCTGTCGAGCGTTGAGCTTTGAGACTTCCCTGCCTTAGCATATGAAAAATCCGATGAGAAAATGGATCGTCCAATGAGCGCACAACAGCGCAGCGCCCTATTCATAGATGGGGCAAATCTTTATGCGGCGACGAAGGCGCTCGGTTTCGATATCGACTATCGCCGGCTGCTCAAGGAATTTCAGGCTCGAGATAATTTGATACGGGCTTTCTACTACACCGCGATGGTGGAAGATCAAGAATATTCATCGATCCGTCCGCTGATCGACTGGCTCGACTATAACGGTTACCGGGTCGTGACGAAACCGGCCAAGGAATTCACCGATTCCGCCGGCCGTCGCAAGATCAAGGGCAACATGGACATCGAGCTGGCCATCGATGCCCTCGAACTCGCGCCCCGCATCGACCACATGGTGCTGTTCTCCGGCGATGGCGATTTCCGCTCCTTAGTGGAAGCGATGCAGCGGCGCGGTGTCCGGGTCACCGTCGTGTCGACGATTCAGACCCAGCCGGCCATGATCGCCGACGACCTTCGTCGACAGGCCGACGAGTTCGTTGACCTCGTCCATCTGATTCCCCGGGTCGGTCGCGACCCCGGCGAGCGTGGCGTCCGGAGCCAGGGCGACAGTCCGGCGCGCGGTCCGCGAGACCTGCCGCGAGACCTGCCGCGAGAGGTGGCCGAACGGCCGGCGGCGCGTCCCAATCCCGGTCTGGAAACCCGCTACGGTATCCGCCAGGGCGACGACGCGACCGAACAGTAACGACACTGTCACCGAGGAAGCGCGGCAGGCCGCGTGCTCGGCACCGATCCGGAGCATCGCTCTCAGCCCGTGGCGTCCGCGCCCTGTGCCGACAGCTCCGCTTCCAACCGCGAGGCGTGAGCGAAGAACCGGCGGCGGACATCCTCCGCGTAGGGGTTCGCGCGCTCGATCGCATCGAAGACTTCCGGCGCATCGTGCCTGACCATGCCGACCGCCTGCATCAGCAGGTCGAAGCTCTTCGTCGTCATTCGGGTCGGTAGCGGCTCCATCTCGACGAAGACCTTGGCGATGAGATGGGTCAGCCCCTGGACCGAGGCGGCGGCCCTGTCATGGGCCTCCGGGTCCGTGAGGATGACGTCGAGACCGAGATGCTTGCGCAGGAAAGCCGCGGCGCGCCGACCTCCCCTCCCCCTGATCGGACATACGGCGATCTTCAGCCCCTTTACGCCCGAACGTGCGCTTTGCGGGTCGAAGAGCGGATGCGTCGCCACGATCTCGACGTGATCGGGCAACCCTTCCGCCATGATCCGCGCGGCGACCATCTTCACCGAACCGACATCGAGGACGAGGGCGCCCGGCCGGAGGTGAGAGCCGATGCCGGAGACCACCTCGGCGAGTTTGGAGACCGGAGTGGCCAGGACGACGATGGGACAGGCGGCCGCCTCGGCGAGCGTACCGATCCGCACTCCGGCTTTCCTCGCCCCTTTCAGGGTACTGGATTCGCACATCTGCTCGCCGGCAGCTCTCGCTTCCCAAGTGGGTTCGACTCGAGGCGCAACGGTCTCCCTCTCCTGGAAGGCGAGGGTTGGGGTGAGGTGGGGTCCATCTCCGGAGGAGTCGCTTACATCTCCCTGTCCCTCTTCTTCCAGGAGAGGGGATCCGCGCATCCCGCGAGACGTCTGAACATCGCCTTGCGGCAAGGCGGAATCGTAGGCGTGCAGGGGGAAATGCTGCCCGAGATGCTCGGCGATCAGCCGGCCGAACGCGCCGAAGCCGATGATCCCGACGGAGATACTCGATGAAGCGGAGATGGTAGAAGACACGGAACTGACCTCGATGAAGCCGAGGGGCCAGCGGTCTTGGAAAGAGGGTCAACCGCCGACGACCGGGGCGGTTGAGACGTGACAGAGCACCTCGCCGCTAAGGGAGCGGCGCGTAATACAATCCGGAGAGGATCGGGCTCGTCGTCATGAGCGGCGTCTTGGCCGGCCTGGCATCGCCCGTCAATGGAGCGTTCGCGGGTCAGCCCTTGTCGCGCATGATCCGGGCGCGGTCGCGCTCCCAGTCGCGCTCCTTGGCGCTCTCACGCTTGTCGTGGAGCTTCTTTCCCCGGCCCAGACCGAGTTCGATCTTCGCGCGGCCCTGCTCGTTGAAGTAGATCTTCAGCGGCACCACCGTGTAGCCCTCGCGCTTCGTCGCGCCGATGAGCTTGTTGATCTGCTTGCGGTGGAGCAGCAGGCGGCGCGGGCGCTTGGTCTCGTGGTTGAAGCGGTTGGCTTCGAGATATTCCGGGATGTAGGCGTTGAACAGGAACAGCTCGTCGCCCGACGGGCCGGCATAGGCCTCGCCGATGGCCGCCTTGCCCTTGCGCAGGGATTTGACCTCAGTTCCGGTCAGAGCGATGCCCGCCTCAAGGACGTCCGAGATCTCGTAGTGGAAGCGGGCGGCGCGGTTGTCGGCGACGACGCGGCGGGTGTCTTGCGGTTTGGGAGCCATCACATCGTCGGTTCTGGAGCATCGGCCTGTCCGTGCCGATGCCCCCTGTCTGGAAGGAAGCTGGTGCCGTCATCGGCCGCGCGATGCGGCCGATCGACATTTATATGGGTCGCCGGCGTTTCGCCTGCGAGGGGTGATCAGCCGTCGATCAGTCCGGCATGGCGCAAGGCGGAATCGACGATGCCCTTGGTGGCATCGCTGACCGTGAGGAGCGGCAGGCGCACCTCGTCGCTCATGTGGCCGAGCCGCGACAGGGCATATTTCACCGGCGACGGGTTCGATTCCGCGAACAATCCCACATGCAGCGGCAGCAACTGGTCCTGAAACCGCAGAGCCGTGGCGTAATCGCCCGACAGCGTCGCTTCCTGCAACTTGGCGCAGAGGCGCGGTGCGACGTTCGAGACCACCGAGATGCAGCCGACGCCGCCCTGGGCATTGAATCCAATCGCCGTCGCATCTTCGCCTGAAAGCTGGATGAAGTCTTCACCCATGGCTTGGCGCTGCAGGCTGACACGGTCGAGCTTGGCCGTAGCATCCTTCACCCCGGCGATATTCTTGAGCTCATACAGCCGCGCCATGGTCTCCACGCTCATGTCGATCACCGAACGCGGGGGAATATTGTAGATGATGATCGGGATGCCGATGGCGTCGTTGACGGCCTTGAAATGCGCGTAGAGCCCCGCCTGCGTCGGCTTGTTGTAGTAGGGCGTCACCACGAGCACGGCGTCCGCGCCGGCCTTCTCCGCATTGACGGCGCGCTCCACGGCCTCGGCCGTGGAATTGGAGCCCGCCCCCGCGATCACCGGTACGCGGCCGGCTGTCTCGGCGATGCAGGCGGCCACGACACGGTCGTGCTCGTCATGGCTCAGGGTCGGCGTCTCGCCGGTGGTGCCCACGGGCACGAGGCCATGGATGCCCTGCTCGATCTGCCAGACCACGAATTTGCGGAAGGCGTCCTCGTCGAAGGCGCCGCCGCGAAACGGCGTGGCGAGGGCGGTCATGGCGCCCTTGAGGCGTTGGGTCGTGGTGTCGGTCATCCTGGCGTTCCCGGCCGTCGATCTTTCAGTGGGCCGGTGTGCCGGCCGCGTCACCGCTCTCGCGGATGGGCAGACATAGGGCCTCGCTTGCACGCGCGCAAACGGTCCGTCGGCGCAGTTAATGACTTCTTAATGCCCTCTGGGACAGCTTAAGCATGTCCGCATCCGACGGGACTGGAAGAACCATGGCGTTCTGGACGCGCTCATATCGTGCCGCCCTCCCCGTGTCCCTCGCCGTCGCCTTGGCGGGGACGACGATGTGGATCGGCCCGGCCTCGGTTTTCCCCGTGGCGGCCGGCCAGGGGGACGATATCGTCACTCGGCCGTCGAGCGACGCCGTCGCCCCCTCCGTCCTGGTGCCGGACAGTAAGGCCGCCGCCACCGACGCGGTCGCGGCCGATGCCTTGAAGCTCGACGATCGCAGCGCCGAGACCGTGCCGAGCAAGGCCCTGCCCGCCGCCGCCAAGGCCTATGCCTCCGCCGATCCGGAAGCGCCGATCGCCTTCCCGCTTCCCGATGCGGCGATGACTCCGGCCGCCCCCGTGCCGGAGGTGCCCGACCCCGCCCGCGCGGCCCAGGTGGCGCCCGATGTCGATCTCCCCGCTTTGCGCCAGGCCATCGACGCCTATCGGCGCGGCAAGGTGTCCGAGGGCGACCGCCTGCGCGACGGCTTCACCGATCCCGCGGCCCTTGCGCTGCTCGAATGGGTGGCGATCCGCGCCGGCTCCGGCATCGGCTTCGAGCGCACCGTCTCCTTCACCCGGGCGAACCCGGACTGGCCGGCGGGTCCGCTCCTGCGCCGCCGCGCCGAGGAGGCGCTTCTCACCGAGCGCAAGAACCCGGCGACCGTGCGCGCCTTCTTCGCCGGGGGGCGCCCCGCGAGTGCTCCCGGCAAGTTCGCCCTCGCCCTCGCCTTCCGGGCGGACGCCCTCGACGAGGACGCCGCCTCCCTGGTCCGCGAACTGTGGCGCTCCGAGACCTTCGGGCGCGCCCTCGAGACCAAGGTGATGGACGCCTTTCCGGGTGTCCTCACCCGCGTCGATCACCGCTTCCGCATGGAGCGCGCCCTCCTGAAGGAGGATTACGAGTCGGCCGGCCGGGCCGCTGCCTATGCCGGCGGCGGCTACGCCAGTCTGGTGCGGGCTCGCCGCGCCGTGGAGGACAAGAGTTCCTCGGCGGCTTCCGCGCTCAACGCCGTGCCGCCGTCGCTCCGCAGCGACCCGTCCTACATCTTGTCGCGGGCGCAATATCTCCGCCGGGCTGACAAGCCGGTGGAGGCCGCCGCGATCCTCGCCACCGCACCCACTAACGGCGACGTCCTGGTGGATGGCGACGAATGGTGGGTCGAGCGCCGGATCGTCGCCCGCAAGCTCATCGATCTCGGCAATCCGGGCCTCGCCTACGAGGTCGCCGCCGGCCATAGCGGCCGCACGGTGGAGAAGCGGATCGAGGCCGAGTTCCATGCAGGCTGGATCGCCCTGCGCTTCCTCGACGATCCGGCCAAGGCCTCCAGCCATTTCGCCAAGGCCGCGACCATCGCCGAGACACCGATCTCGCTCGCCCGTGTCGCCTATTGGCAGGGCCGCGCCGCCGAGGCGGCGGGTGATGCGGGCCTCGCCAAGACGTTCTACGAGCGCGCGGCGCTTCAGCCGATCGCCTATTACGGGCAACTCGCCCGGGCGAAGCTCGGCCAGGCGAGCCTGCCGCTCCGCGTCGTCTCGGAACTCGAGCCCGCCGCCGCGACGGCGTTCGAGAACCGCCTGACCACGCGGGCCCTGCGCATGCTCGAGGCGGCTTCGCTCAAGGATCTGGCGCTGCCGCTCTACATCGACACGGCGAACCGCCTCACCAACCCGGCCGAAATCAGCGCGCTCGGCAACCTCGCCGTCGATGTGAGAAATTCCCGCGCCCTTGTGGCCATCGGCAAGCTCGCGGTCCAGCGCGGACTGCCCCTCGACGCCCATGCCTACCCGACCATCGGCATTCCCGATTACGAGGCCTCCGCCGCCGTTCCCCTGGTGGAAAAGGCCATGGTCTTCGCCATCGCCCGCCAGGAAAGCCAGTTCGATCCGCGCGCCCAATCCAGCGTCGGCGCCCGCGGGCTGATGCAGATGATGCCGGCCACCGCCCAGCGCACGGCACGGCGGGTCAGCGCCTCCTACGACCAGGACCGCCTCACCAGCGATCCCGCCTACAATGCCCGCCTCGGCCAGGCCCATCTCGGCGAGCTGATGGAAGATTGGCGCGGCTCCTACATCCTCGCCTTCGCCTCCTACAATGCCGGCGGCGGCAACGTGAAGAAGTGGATCGACGCCTACGGCGATCCGCGCCGGACCGGGGTCGATCCCATCGACTGGGTCGAGCGCATCCCCTTCACCGAGACCCGCAACTACGTCCAGCGCGTGATGGAGAACCTGCAGGTCTATCGCAGCCGGCTGGAAGGCAAGAGCGCGCTGCTGATCGAGGGCGACCTTCAGCGCGGGGCGCGGTGAGCGGAGAGATTTTTCTCCCCGCTCGTCTCATTCCGAAGTTTTCCCTCGAAGCCTCCGCTCCGCAGCGGCAGCAGGTCGAGGTGATGAAGCGAGGCGGTCAGGAGAGCCGCTGACGCCGTCGAGGCCCGATGCCCTCGGCGGCAATGGACGGGTCAGTCTCGCCAGTGATCCGGTTCCGGCGCCGACGAGGTAGGTCGCCAGGTTCAGCGCCGCGCTCTCCACCCAGAAGCCCGGGCGGCCCGGTACGAGCCCGCTGAAGGCGAGCCCGGCGAGCGCAACGGCCCCGAATCCGAGTCCAAGCCCGATGACGGTCGAAACCCGGTCGCGTGGCGGTCCGAAGAGCCATCCGATGGCGGTGCCCAGCGCGAGGCTGGTGGCCAGCGCGGGCCAGAGAATCGTCAACAGCAGAAGCATCGGGACGATCTCTCAGGAGCGCAGGGCAAGGCCGACGCCCTGCCCGGAGGCATTGGCGCGACCGGCGGGCGCGGCAACGATTCTGTCCGCCGGGATGCCGGCTTGGAGCAGATACTCGACGATCACAAGCGCTCGCTGTCGAGCGATGTCGGGTTCCGGCTCCGCCGGTTTTGCCTCTTTCGGGGCCTCCGTCTTGGCGTCCTTTTCCTTCGCCGCCTTGTCCCCGGCCGCCTTGTCCTTGCCGTCCTTCGCCGATGCCGGTTTGGGATCGGCGGGTTTCACGTGAGGCTTGTCGGCCTTCGCGACCACCGGCTTCGAGGCCTTGTCGGCGTCCCGGGGCTTCCCCGATTCTGCCGAAGAGGTGTTCTCCACGCCTGCGTCGAGGGCGGGTTTCGGTGCGCTTGCGGCACCGGCCGGGTCGGCATGACCCGTCACCTCGATGCGCAGGCCGGGGCAGGCTTTCGCCGCCGAGGCCACTGCGTCGAGGGTCGGATAGAACTCCGCCCTCAGGGTGACGCCGCCGGGGGCGAAAACGAGGCGGCTCCCGTTGATCGCGCGGTCGAACGAGTTTCGGCAGGCCGCCGGGTCGTCCAAGGTCGTGCCGGGTGGCGGCTTCACCTCGGCCTGAGCCTGCCAGCCGGCCGGCATCCGCCGGGCGAGATCGGCCTCGAACCGGCCGGCACTCTCGCGATAGAGGCTGTCGCCGGTCAGCGCGAGGCTCCTGTCCGAGAGGCGGATGTCGCCGGTGGCGAGCATGGCGAGGCTGGTGATGCCGGCCTCGACGGCGCCGGCGAGGTTGGGCGGTGCGCCCTCGGCGATCCGGCTCTTGTCGACGATGCGTTCGCGAAAGAAGCGCGGTCGCAGCGTCGCCAGGATACGGTCGCGCGTAGCGCCGTCGGGAAGGTGTCCGGTCAGCGTCACCGCATCGCTCTCACGCCGGACCATGAAGCGATAGGGCGAGAGCGGCATGGCGGCGAGATCGACCGGCCCGGCTCTGGTGCCGGATGGTCGCCCGTCGCGCAGCAGCGCGTCGATCTCGCCGATGGCCTGCCCGTCGAGGGCGGTCCCCGAGACCGACAGGCGCGAATCGGCATAGGTGACGCGGCCATCCTGCAACAGGGACGAAAGCTGGAAGGCGAAGCGGCCGAGCGTGGTCGGATCGATCCCATCCGCAAGACCACGGGCGGTCTGCATCCGGTCGTCCACCGTGGCGCCATCGGCGGCGTCGTCGGCCATGGCGCGGATCGCCTCGCGGGCCGTCTCCGAGACGACATTGCCCGAGAGGACGAGGTTGCCACCGCGCTCGCGGGTCACCGCAAACCGGAAATCAGGGGTCGCAGCCGGTCGGATGTCGACCTTGCCCATGGTGAAGCCGGTCGGAGGATGGGCCAATGCCTCCCTGACGGCCTCGTAATCGGCCACCGTCGATGCCTCGCCGCTGAGCGACACGGTGGTGTCGGCGATGGTGGCGCTGGCGCCAGGAGCCAGCGGCTTCAGCTGTTCGAGCGCGAAGGCAGAGGCGGCGGAAAAGTCCGGCGGTGCCCCGCGCGCGGCTTTCGCCTGATCGACGATCCTGGTCTCGGAGGGAAGTTCCGGGGCGAGCTTCGCGGCAAGCGCCTGCGGGCCGATCTCGACAGGCCGGTTGCCGGAGAGCTCGATCCGTTCCGGGCTCGTGCGTGTCGCCGTCCAGACGAAGGGCGAGGCATCCTCGACGATACCGATACGCCCGACCACGTGGCGCAGGCCGGGTAGGCGCTTGAGCCTGTCGAGGGCCGCGACGCGCCCGGCCTCGTCCGGCGCCTCTCCGGTCGCGATGAGGTCACGGCCTCGCACCGTCAGGCGCAGCCAGGGCTCCAACCCCGTTTCGGCCGTCGCACGCACGACCGGGCCGGCGGTCTCGTCGAGCCGCCGCTCCGCGCGGCTGGCGAGGAACGGCGTTGCGACGCCGACGATGAGCGCCAGTCCGGGCAGGCCGACGGCCCAGCCGAATTTCTGGAGCAAGGGGGGGGACGGGAGGGGGGGCAATGCGAACCTCGGGGATCGGCGGCCACCAGACACCCGCTTCGCGGCATCTTGAAGACGCAGCAGGCCGATTCCCATCGATCGCCGCCGCCTTCCTGGTCCACACACCTTCACCCCCGCGCGCCACAGCGCCGGGGGCATGGCCCAAACGAAGCCCCGAACAGGGGACGCGGGACGCCGCGGAACCCATTGAGCGCTAGAATTGTTTGCCGGTCCCCCGGCGTCCCGACAGACCACGGCGTTCCCGCCGAGGCCTGTTTTTGCGTCGCGGTGTCTCCAGCGGTCCTCGCGTTGCGTCGCGCCTGAGGTGGTCGTGTTGCATCCCAGCCCGGCTGTTCGAACGGACTTTGCCCCGCACGCCCTCTCGTATTGGAGGGGCCGCAAACCTCATCATGGCAGCCCAGAACGGGGTCAGTGCCGGGGCATTTAACTCCCGACCTACCGCGCCCCCATCCGAGCCCCCAGACTATCGAGCCGCCGCCCGGGGCGATGGTGACCGACACCACCGACGCAGGCACCGCCCCGCCGCCCCTTTCGGCCCACCCGGTCGGTCACCGGACAGGCCCCCTTCGCTGGGCAGTAGGTGTGGGGATATAGGCATGGAATAGGAATTTTGTCAAGAAGTTTCATGTCGGGGAGAACGGTGTCGGCCATGGGACCGCTATCGGAAAGCCTCGGCGATCTCTGACGTCCCATCGGGGGCGAAGGTCTCGTGAACGCTCCGTGCCCTCTGTCTCGGCAGGAGCGTTCTCGCCCCTCCTTGAGGTGCCATGACCCCGGCGGAGGAACCGAGATTCCAAGCAAGTTCGCGTTGGTCGACCAACGCTTCACCCTGCTTAGCTCTCTGATGTGTCGCAGGTTTTGATCGCAGAACCAGGGGTCACTTCTGCGAAACCCGAGCCGACACGCTCTGCCGGGCGTCCGGTGAGGAGGGCGACCCGCCTCACCCTTCCTTTTGCATCTCCAGCTCCAGCCAGCGGTCCTCGGCCGCCGAGAGGTCGGCTTCCGCCGTCGCGAGGGTCGCCGAGGCCTTCTGGAACAGGGCCGGATTGCGGCTGTAGAGTTGCGGGTCGGCGAGGACGGTGCGGATCTTGGCAATCTCGGTCTGCAGCTTCGCGATCCGCTCCGGCAGGGTCTTCAGCTCGTGCTGGTCCTTGAACCCCATCTTCGTCTTGGGCGCCGGGGGCGCGGACGTGCTCGCGAGGCGCCCCGGCTTGACCTTGCCGTCGGGGCGAGGCGCCGTGGCGCTCTTGCGCGCCTCGACGCCCTGGCCGCGCTGGGTGACCATGTCGGTATAGCCGCCGGCATATTCGACCCAGCGCCCCTCCCCTTCGCTGACGAGGACGCTGCCGACCACGCGGTCGAGGAAGTCACGGTCGTGGCTCACCAGGATCAGCGTACCGGAATAATCGGACAGCATCTCCTGCAGGAGGTCGAGGGTCTCGAGATCGAGGTCGTTGGTGGGCTCGTCGAGGACGAGGAGGTTCGCGGGCTGGGCCAGGGCCCGGGCGATGAGAAGGCGGTTGCGCTCGCCGCCGGACAGCACCCTCACCGGGGTCCGGGCCTGTTCCGGGGCGAACAGGAAGTCCTTGAGATAGCCGATGACGTGGCGGCTCACGCCACCGACGACCACGCTGTCGCCGCTGCCGCCGGTGAGCACCTCGGTGACCGTCATCGACGGCTCCAGCACCGCGCGGGCCTGGTCGAGGAGCATCATCTTGAGGTTCGTGCCCAGGGCGACGGTGCCGGAATCCGGTGCCGATTGTCCCGTGAGCAGGTTGATGAGGGTGGTCTTGCCGGCGCCGTTGGCGCCGACGATGCCGAGCCGGTCGCCACGCATCACCCGGATCGAGAGATCGTCGACGATGCGGCGCTCACCATAGGCCTTGGCGGCATTCTTGGCCTCGATCACCAGGGCGCCCGAACTCTCCGCTTCGGTGGAGGTCATCGTCGCGGTGCCGACGGGGCGGCGGTCCTCCCGGCGGTCCTTGCGCAGGGCGTGGAGGTTGCCGAGCCGCCGGACGTTGCGCTTGCGGCGCGCGGTGACGCCGTAGCGCAGCCAATGCTCCTCGTCGGCGATCTTGCGATCGAGCTTGTGCCGATCGCGCTCCTCCTCCTCGAAGAACGCGTCGCGCCAGGCCTCGAAGGTGGAAAAGCCCTGCTCGATCCGCCTCGTGATACCGCGATCGAGCCAGACGGTGGTCTTCGAGAGGGCCGATAGGAAGCGCCTGTCGTGGCTGATGAGAACGAGCGCGCCGCGCACGGACTTCAATTCCGCCTCCAACCATTCGATGGCCGGCAGGTCGAGATGGTTGGTGGGCTCGTCGAGCAGCAGGATGTCGGGCTCGGGTGCCAGTGCCTGAGCCAGGGCCACGCGCCGTCCCTCCCCGCCCGACAGGCTCGCCGGGTTCTCGGCGCCGGTCAGGCCCAGGCTCTCCAGCAGGTAACGGGCGCGGTAGGCGTCGTCGCCATGGGTGAGGCCGTGTTCGACGAAATCGAGCGTGGTGTTGAACCCCGAGAAATCCGGTTCCTGTGCGAGGTAGCGGATGGTGGTGCCGGGCTGGACGAAGCGCACGCCCTTGTCGGGCTCGATGAGACCGCAGGCGATCTTCATGAGCGTCGACTTGCCCGAACCGTTGCGGCCGACGAGGCAGGTCCGTTCGCCGGGAGAGATCGCGAGATCCGCCTGTTCGATCAGCGGAGTGCCGCCGAAGGTGAGTGCGACGTTCTGGAGGGTGAGAAGCGGGGGAGCGGCCATGATGCGGGCTTATGGCAGCGTAGCCGCTCCCGAACAAATGCGGTTTTGCCCGTGAGGCTACATCGTCGGGTTGGCCGGGCCGGTCGGCGACGGATCGGGCGAGACCGGAGCGGGGCTCGGATCGATCACGGGGATTTCCGTCGGGCTCTCTGTGGGCGCCTCGGCCGGCGTCGACGCGGGGATATCCGGCCCGGGAGCCGGCGGCGGCGTCTGGGGGGCCTCGTAGGGCGTATCGGGAACCGGAGCTTCCGGGATGGGCGCGGGATCTATGGGGCCTGGATTCGACATGGACGACGCCACCTGCTCGCGAGGTTTCGGGAGAAGGCTGGAAACGGGCTAGTGCCCGTTGCCGTTCCCCTAAGCGCGCTCCTCAGCCCTTCTTGATCAGAAGCTGGTTGCCTTCCTTGCCGATGATCTTCTTCATCCGCTCGGCGAACAGGGCCAGCAGCATCGGCAGGCGCACCTCGATACGGACCGTCTCGGGAAGGACGTCGACCTCGCCGTCCACCTTCTGACCCATGGCGGACATGGCGAAGTTCAGACGGTCGTCTGTCCAGGTCATGTGCTCGACATTGATCCCGGCCTTGGCGCAGGCCGCCTTGGCCTTGTCCAGCCCATTCGAGATCCGCCGTTTCGCCTCGACGGGGCCGATTTCGTGGGGAATCTCGACGATCAGGGGCTTTGCCATGGGGGGAACTATCCTCAAACACGCATCCAGCCGTCAAGATGGGGCCGATCGCCATCCATGCAACGGCGACCGGCCCCTTAGTCGATCAAGCGCGGCAGTAAAACCCGCCTCGCGCGGAATCACCATGCGACATCAGGAAGATGAGGCATGCCGGCCGTCGTCGCGCCCCGGCACGGCCATCCTCCGGCATGCCGATGATGTCACGAGTTCCGCATCAGTTCACGACCTTGAGCGAGACGTAGGTCGTGCCGCCCATGCCGAGCGCCCGGGCAGAGCCCTTGGCGAGATCGATGATCCGGCCATGCACGAAAGGCCCGCGATCGTTGATGCGCACCACCACCGAGCGGCCGTTGCGCTTGTTCTCGACCCGGACACGGGTGCCGAACGGCAGGCTGCGATGGGCGGCGGTCATCCCATTCGGATTGAAGCGTTCGCCATTCGCCGTCTTACGGCCGCTGCCGTACCAGGAGGCCGCGCCGGATTGGGCGGCGGCCGGTGCACTGAGGGCGGCGAGAGACATGGCGGTTCCAATAGCGGCAGCGGTCCAACGAACAGGCTTCATATTCATCCGCATTCCCTTTGTTGTTGCAGAGGCCGCGGAACATAGAGCCAATGAAGGCTGAAATGAGATCAGTAGAATGTGGCAGGACCTGCCTTCATTAGCCTTCTGCAGGCTCAGGATGTGTGAATAAAATCTAAAGATATTGCAAATCGGTCGCGTGCTGAAATTCTATATTGAGAGCGGATGGAGGCGGTCGTTGACAGGTTTGGTCCCGTTCTCCGACGCCTCCACAGCCCCGCCACATCGATGGCGAGACATCGCCGCAACCCGGCGTGCGGCGCATGGGAGACGCGCGTCGCCCGTGACCCTGACGGTTCCGCAATGATTGCCGATGGGTTGCGTATGGGCTGAAGGCATCCGCGACGAGCTCGGACGAGCCTCCAAGTCGAACGCGAGATCGGCTGCTTCAAATACGTTCGACTGTGATTTCAGGGTGAACGGATAGTTAAACCGATCAAGCAAGAAGTGGAAATTCATCAGTATTGGAGCGGGTAGGCAAAATCTGCAGCCCCAAATTGAGACGCATTGTCTGCACCCCGGCAACCTGCCCTTTACGTTAACGGCCCCATGGTCTGCCGGTCAGTCGCGTAACCGGTGTTTGCCATGGCTTCCCTGCGTACCGCGGTTGCCGACACCGTCGCCCGGAAAAGTGTCTCGCGTACCGGGCGACTCGTGTCGGCGCCGCGGATGGGTCTCGTACCCGCCGCCCAGCGTCTTCCTCTCGACGAAATCCTCGTCGGGGATTGCATCGCCGCCATGAACGCCCTTCCGGCGGCAAGCGTCGACTGCGTCTTTGCCGACCCGCCCTACAATCTCCAACTCGGTGACGGCTCGCTGTTGCGGCCCGACCAGAGCCGGGTCGACGCCGTCGACGACGCCTGGGACCAGTTCTCGAGCTTCGCTGCCTATGACGAGTTCACCCGTGCCTGGCTCACCGCGGCCCGCCGGGTGATGAAGCCGAACGCCACCCTCTGGGTCATCGGCTCCTACCACAACATTTTTCGCGTCGGCTCGGTGCTTCAGGACCTCGGGTTCTGGATCCTCAACGACATCGTCTGGCGGAAAGCCAACCCGATGCCGAACTTCCGCGGCAAGCGCTTCACCAATGCCCACGAAACCCTGATCTGGGCCTCCCGCTCGGCGGAGGCGAAGAGCTACACCTTCCATTACGAGGCGCTGAAGGGCGGCAACGACGACGTCCAGATGCGTTCGGACTGGTTCATTCCACTCTGCACCGGCGACGAGCGCCTCAAGGGCGCCGACGGCCAGAAGGTCCACCCGACCCAGAAGCCCGAAGCCCTGCTCGCCCGGACCCTGCTCTCGGCGACGAATGCTGGCGATGTGGTGCTCGACCCGTTCTTCGGCACGGGTACCACCGGGGCCGTCGCCAAGCGGCTCGGCCGGCGCTTCATCGGCATCGAGCGCGAGACGGTCTATGCCGAGGCGGCCCGCGCCCGGATCGACGCCGTGGAGCCTCTGTCCAAGGCTGCCCTTCTCGTCGCACCGACCAAGCGCGCCGAGCCCCGTGTCGCCTTCCTCAGTGTGATCGAGGCCGGCCATATCCGCGCGGGCGAGATCCTCACCGATGCGCGCGGTCGCCACGAAGCCGTGGTGCGTCCCGACGGGACGCTGATGGTCGGGCCGGCCATGGGTTCGATCCACAAGATCGGCGCCCTCGTCCAGGGCTTCCCCTCCTGCAACGGCTGGGATTTCTGGCACGCCGAGCGCGACGGCAAGCGCGTCCTGATCGACGTGTTCCGGGGCCGGATGCGGGCCGCGATGGGGTCGGCCGCCTAGGTCTTTCAAAGGTGGGAAGATCGGACGCGAGCCGACTTCTCCCGCAGGGGGAGGGTTCGCGCTCGTCCTATCGAGGACGCGTTTTCGGCCTGCCGCGCTTGCGCGGCGCCATAGGCGGGGGCGCTTCCTCCGGCTCCCCGAAAAACCCCTCCCCGTCCTCGATCGGCGGTTTTGCCACCGCGCGCGGCACCGGCTTGGGTACTGGGCGAAAGCTCGGGGCCGGCTCGGGCGGCGGAGCCTCGACTTCTGCGAAGAGTGGCGTGTCCTGGACCGCCCGCATGGCCTTCGGCCGTCCACGCTTCACGGCCTCGGGCTTCGGATCGAACGCATGGGCCAGCACCTTCTTCATGACGCCGGGCAACGGTTCCTCCTCGAGGTCGCGCCTGGGCGTGAAGCGCATGCCGGCCGGTGCCTTCGTAGCGAGGCCGACGCGGGCGACGAAGACGGTCAGTTCCAGGGGGAAATGCGTGAAGACGTGACGCACCACGCCCGGCAGCCGCTTCCATCGCGCGTCCAACGGAGCGTCGAGCAGGGCCTGGGCGACGTCGTAACCGCTCTCCCATGCGCTGGTCGGAGGCTCCGCCATGGCACCGAGCAGCCCCTCGGGGGGGCGGGTCCGCAGCAATACGGCCTCGTCGCCGCTCCGGATCGCTACGAAGGCGGCGCCATAGCGCTCGACGCCCTTCGTCTTCTTGACCTTGCGTGGAAACGTTTCCTGCAGCCCTAGGGTGCGGGCTTCACAGGGTGCCATCCAGGGGCAGAGGGCGCAGGCCGGTCGCTTCGGCGTGCAGATGGTCGAGCCGAGATCCATCAGCGCCTGAGCGAAGTCGCCTGGCCGTTCCACCGGCACGAGGCTCTTCGTCAGCCGTCGGATCTCGGGGCGCACGGCGGGGATCGGCGTCTCGATGGCGAAGAGCCGGGTCACCACCCGCTCGACATTGCCGTCCACTGCCGCTTCCTGCCTGTCGAAGGCGATGGCCGCGATGGCGCCGGCCGTATAGGCGCCGATGCCGGGCAGCTTGCGCAAGCCGTCGAGCGTGTCGGGGAAGGCGCCGGCTTCCGCGACCGCCTTGGCGCAGGCATGGAGGTTGCGGGCGCGGGAGTAATAGCCGAGGCCGGCCCAAGCCGACATGACGCTTTCCTCCAGCGCCGCCGCGAGGGCCTCCACAGAGGGGAAGCGTTCGAGAAAGCGCAGGAAGTAGGGTTTGACCGCTGCGATCGTGGTCTGTTGCAGCATCACCTCGGACAACCAGACCCGATAGGGGTCGGGCGTCTCACCCGGCAAAGCACGCCACGGCAGCACGCGGCGATGCCTGTCGTACCAGGCGAGGAGGTCGGTGGCGCGCGGGCCTCGGGCGGATGCCCCCGTCGCTGCCGTAAAGTCCGGTGACATGAAATCCCGCGACATGAGATCCGGCGTGTTGGGCGCCCGTCCATACAGGGTGGCCGCGAACGATCAAAGCATTCGAAAGCCGGCGCCGTTCACGCTATCATGCGGCGTCCGCCCGCATCGGAATCTCTCGGAGCTCATGGCCCGCATCAAACCCCTCGCCGAGCTGATCGAGACCTGCATCGGACCGGCTTTCGCCGCGCAGGGGTTCGCCTCCACCGATATCCTCGCGGCCTGGCCCGATATCGTCGGTGAGCGCCTCGCCCGTTACTGCCAGCCTTCTAAGCTCGAATGGCCCCGCCGCGCCCGCCGCGAGGAGCAGGGTCGGCCGGATCCGGGCACGCTCGTGGTGCGGGTGGAGGGCGTCTTCGCCCTGGAATTGCAGCATCTGGCTCCCGTGGTGATCCAGCGCATCAACGCCCATTATGGCTGGGCCTGCATCGGCAAGCTCGTCCTCAAGCAGGGGCGCGTTCATCAAGCCGTTCGCAAGCGGGTCGTGCCGCCCCTCGATCCGGTGAAGCGGGGCGAAGTCGCGTTGGCGGTCTCCTCCATCGACGACGATGCGCTGCGCGATGCGCTCGACAGGCTCGGCGTGGCGATCGTCGCCTCTGCACCGCCGCGATCCGGCTGAATCCCGCCTTCGGCCCGTCGCATGTCGCGGCGCATGGAAGCGGAGCCGCCTGTCGCGTCTTGTCAGATTGTCCGCGGGTCTCTACCGCAAGCCGCATGGATCGGATCTGCGAGCGGAGCCCGTCGACATCATGATCACCCGTCGCGACACCTTGAAACTCACCGGCATGGCGATCGGCGCGGCCGCGCTCCTGCCCCGGCTGACCCTCGACGCCTTCGCCCAGGATGCGAACCTCGCTTCCCTGATGGAGCCGGGCCCCCTCGGCGACGTCTGGCTGGGGCCGAAGGACGCCAAGGTGACGATCATCGAATATGCTTCGATGACCTGCTCCCACTGCGCCGCGTTCCACAAGAACACGTGGCCGGCGTTGAAGGAGCGCTACATCGACACCGGCAAGGTGCGCTTTACCTTGCGGGAATTCCCCCTCGATCCGCTGGCGACCGCAGCCTTCATGCTGGCCCGCTGCGATGGCGACGCGAAATACTATCCCATCACCGATCTGCTGTTCGACCAGCAGCAGGGCTGGGCCTACGTGCAGAAGCCGCAATCGCCGGTGGATGCCCTGGAGCAGATGTTGCGGCAGGCCGGATTCTCCAAGGAGAAATTCGAGACCTGTCTCAAGGATCAGAAGCTCTACGCCGCCGTGAACGCGGTGAAGCAGAAGGGGCTCGACACCTTCAAGGTCGACTCGACGCCCACCTTCTTCATCAACGGTGAGCGCTTCAAGGGCGAGATGACGATCGACGGCATGGAAAAGGTCATCAAGCCGATTCTGGGCGCCTGAGGCGCAAGCTTGGCCGCCGATTGCCCTTCATGCACAGGGCGCATCGTCCAAGATCGCCGCAAGGGCCGGTTTATCGTTATTTTACAGTAACTTAAAGCCTGTTCGGCGCGCCTTGACACTCAAGATGGGCGAAACTATGGTGCGCCGCGCTTGACGGGGTTTCAGGCCGGTTCCCTCCACTCTCGCCAATGTGAGTTTTCGCCGTGAGCGGTAACGACGCAGGGGATGGGAATGGAGATGGACGGCAGAAACCGGACGAGGATCTCTCGGCGAGACTGAAGCATCTCGAGAAGCGGATCGAGGAGAAGCGGCCCGCCGCTCCTTCCCGCCCCTCGTCGGGTGCTGGTGCCTCCAACGGGGCGTCATCCTTGGGTCTGGCGATGCGACTCTCCACGGAGTTCATCGCCGGTGTCCTCGCTGGAGGCATTCTCGGCTGGTTGTGCGATCAGTTTCTGGGGACGAAGCCCTGGGGTCTGATCGTTCTGCTCATGCTGGGCTTCGCAACCGGCGTCTATAACGTCATGCGTGTCTCGGGCTCGCTCTCGAGGCCGGCCGCGAAAGTCGCGGTCGACAAGAACCGGGACCGGGAACGGTCCTGACAGGCGAATTTTGCCGCTTTCGAGCGGTCCTGAGGCAAAGCGGGCATCTCGCCCGCTCGTGGACAGAAGGACGGTAGCGGCAATGGCCGTAAAGATGGATCCGATCCACCAGTTCGAGCTCAAGCCGCTCGTATCCTTCGGTCATATCGGCAATCAGGAAATCGCGTTCACCCAGTCGGCGCTGTACATGTTTGCCGCTGTCGGGATCATCGCGCTGATCACGATCGTGGCGACGGCGCAACGCTCGGTGGTGCCGGGCCGCATGCAGTCCATGGCCGAGGTGTTCTACGAGTTCATCGGATCGACCCTCCGTCAATCGGCCGGGCACGGGTCCGAGCGGTTCATGCCGCTGATCTTCTCGCTGTTCATGTTCGTCCTCGTCCTGAACATGTTCGGCATGATCCCCTATGCGTTCGCCGTGACAAGCCACATCATCGTGACTTTCGCGCTGGCGCTCCTCGTGATCACCACCGTCATCGTCTACGGCTTCATGGCCCACGGCACGAAGTTCCTGAAGGTGTTCGTGCCCTCGGGTGTGCCGGGCTGGCTGATGCCGATGATCGTCGCCATCGAGATCGTCTCCTTCGTCTCGCGGCCGATCAGCCTCGCGGTGCGTCTCTTCGCCAACGTGCTCGCCGGCCACATCGCCCTCAAGATCTTCGCGGGCTTCGTTCCGGCGCTCCTCGCCGCAGGCGCCTGGGGTGCGATCTCGCCGCTGCCGCTGGCTCTCAGCGTCGCTGTGACGGCCCTCGAGTTCCTCGTCGCCGGTCTGCAGGCCTACGTCTTCGCGACGCTCGCCTCGATCTACCTCAGCGACGCCCTCCACCCCGGCCACTAGGCCCCGGCGGTATCCCCTTCCGTCCCCGGTCCGCGGTTGCGGCCGGATTTCTCTCCACGCAACGAACGAACCGACACCAGGAGCAATTTGATGGATCCCTTAGCCGCTAAGTACATCGGTGCCGGCCTCGCCTGCCTCGGAATGGCGGGCGCCGCCATCGGCCTCGGCAATCTCTTCGGCCAGTTCTACGCCGGTGCCCTTCGCAACCCGTCGGCCGCTGACGGCCAGCGCGGCAACCTGCTCCTCGGCTTCGCGCTGACGGAAGCGCTCGGCATCTTCTCGCTGCTCGTCGCGCTGCTCCTCCTGTTCGCCGTCTAAGACAGGCGACGTTCGTCGTCCCGACAGCAGACCCGGACCGGGCGCCCCATTCACCTGGACGCGCGCCCGGTCCTCATTCACGAACTTACTGTGAGCGAAAGACGTCATGGCTCAGCCGGCCCATCCGACCGCAACCCATGAAGGCATCATGGCATCGCCCGCGTCCGAACATGGCGGTGGCTTTCCGCCCTTCGAGAGCCATACCTTTCTCTCGCAGCTGATCTGGCTCGCGCTGGCCTTCGGCCTGCTCTACTACCTGATGGACAAGGTGGCCCTGCCCCGCATTCAGGCGATCCTGCATGACCGCGCCACGCGCCTCTCGTCCGATCTCGACGAGGCCCAGCGCATGAAGTCCGAGGCCGAGGCAGCCGGCGCCGCCTACGAGAAGTCCCTGGCCGACGCCCAGGCCAAGGCCCGCACCATTGCCGCCGAGACCCGCGCTGCCCTGAGCTCCGAGGCTGAAGCCCGTCGCAAGACGCTCGAGGCCGAGCTCAACGACAGGATCGCCGCCTCCGAAGCCACGATCCGCACCCGCACCGCCGAAGCCATGGGCAGCGTTCGTTCCATCGCCGGCGAAACGGCCTCCGCCATCGTCGAGCGCCTCACCGGGACGGCTCCCGACCAAGCCAGCCTCGATACCGCACTGAACCGCGTCGCCATCCCGCACTGAGTGCGCCTGCAGCAGACGTGACCGGTCCGGCCCCGCCCGGCCGGAGGCCAACGAAATAGGACGACGAGAATGTTGTTGGATGCCGAGTTCTGGGTCGCCGTCGCCTTCGTCCTGTTCATGGGCGTCGTGTGGAAGGTCGGCGGCTTCGCTCAGATTACCAAGGCCCTCGACACCCGCGGCCGCCGCGTTCGCTCCGAACTCGATGAGGCGCGCCGCCTGCGCGAGGAGGCCGCCACGGTGCTGGCCGACTACAAGAAGCGCCGCAGCCAGGCTGAGTCCGAAGCCGAAGCTATTGTCGCCGGAGCTCGCGAAGAGGCCCAGCGCATCGCCGACGAGGGCCACGCCCGTCTGAACGAGTTCATCGCCCGTCGCACCAAGTCGGCCGAGACCAAGATTGCCCAGGCCGAGGTCCAGGCCACCGCCCAGGTCCGCGCCGCCGCTGCCGATGCGGCCGTGAAGGTGTCCGAGGTGGTGCTCCGCGAGCGCATGCAGGGCGACGCCGCCCTATCGCTGGTCCGCTCCAGTCTCGATGAGGTCAAGGGCCGTCTCCGGGCCTGACGTTTTCAGAACGATCGTTTCATGAAAGCCGCCCACGGGGCGGCTTTTTTGTTGCCCGACGTGCCGCATCACACTCGCGGGTCGCACCCCCTGTCGTGGTATGGCGGCCCACACGTCCCTCCCCACAAAAATAATCCATGGAGATCAGATGCCGCCGATCATCTCCATCTCGGGCCTGTCGAAGGTCTACGCCTCTGGCCTCCATGCCCTCAAGAATATCCACCTCGACATCGAACAGGGTGAGATCTTCGCCCTGCTCGGTCCTAACGGCGCCGGTAAGACGACGCTGATCAGCGTCGTCTGCGGCCTCGTCCGTGCAAGCTCCGGTACCGTCACGGTGGATGGCCACGACATCGGAGCGGATTACCGCGAGGCGCGCAGGGCCATCGGCCTCGTGCCGCAGGAGCTCACCACCGACGCATTCGAGACCGTTTGGGACACGACGTGCTTCAGTCGTGGCCTGTTCGGCATGAGACCCAACCCCGCCCATATCGAACGGGTGCTGCGCGACCTGTCCCTGTGGGACAAGAAGGACAGCCGGATCATGACCCTGTCCGGGGGCATGAAGCGGCGCGTGCTCATCGCCAAGGCGCTCAGTCACGAACCTCGCATCCTGTTCCTCGACGAGCCGACGGCCGGTGTCGACGTGGAACTGCGCCAGGACATGTGGCGGCTGGTACGCAAGCTCCGCGATCAGGGCGTCACGATCATCCTCACCACGCATTACATCGACGAGGCCGAGGAAATGGCCGACCGTGTCGGTGTGATCCGGAAGGGCGAGATCATCCTGGTGGAGGAGAAGGCCGAACTGATGCGCAAGCTCGGCAAGAAGCAACTGACGCTGCAATTGCAGAGCCCCCTCCGCGCCCTGCCGGACGAGTTGGCTCCGCACGGCCTGGCCCTGTCGGCGGATGGGCAGGAGCTCGTCTACACCTACGACACCAAGAGCGAGCGCACCGGAATCACCACGCTCCTCACCGACCTCGCCGCCGCCGGCATCCCCTTCCGCGATCTCTCCACCAGCCAGAGTTCGCTCGAGGACATCTTCGTGGATCTCGTGAGAGAGCAGGCATGAATCCGTTGTCGATGAACTGGCCGGCCGTCGGTGCGATCTACCGCTTCGAGATGGCCCGGTTCTGGCGCACGGGGCTGCAGAGCATCGTCGCGCCGGTCATCGCCACATCGCTCTACTTCGTGGTCTTCGGCGCGGCGATCGGGTCGCGTATGGCCTCGGTGGATGGCGTCGCTTACGGCGCCTTCATCGTGCCGGGGCTGATCATGCTCTCGCTCCTGACTCAGAGCATCGCCAACGCCTCGTTCGGCATCTACTTCCCGCGCTTTGCCGGCACGATCTACGAGATCCTGTCGGCGCCGGTCTCTCCCTTCGAGATCGTGCTCGGCTATGTCGGCGCGGCCGCCTCGAAGTCCATCCTGATCGGGCTGATCATCCTCGCCACCGCTGCCCTGTTCGTCCCCTTGCGAATCGAGCATCCGCTCTGGATGGTGGCGTTCCTGCTCCTCACGGCGGTGACGTTCAGCCTGTTCGGCTTCCTCATCGGCCTCTGGGCCGACGGATTCGAGAAGCTCCAACTCGTGCCGCTCCTGGTGGTGACGCCCCTCACCTTCCTCGGCGGCAGCTTCTATTCCATCGAGATGCTGCCACCGTTCTGGCGGGCGGTGAGCCTCGTGAACCCGGTCGTCTACCTCATCAGCGGTTTCCGCTGGAGCTTCTTCGGGACCTCCGACGTGAGTGTCGAGATCAGCATCGCGATGACCCTGGTCTTCCTCGCCCTCTGCCTCGGCAGCGTGACGTGGATCTTTCGCACCGGCTATCGGCTGAAGAGCTGATCCTCCTCAGGGTCGCCCGTCGAGGAAGGCCAGGACGCCCTGCCGGTGCTGCTTGTCGCCCACCGCCGTGCTGTGATCGCGGTTGGGAAGTTCCAGGCTCCTGGCATTGGGCATGAGGGCAGCCAGCGCCGGGGCCGAGCCGGCAACCGTGTCGAGCGTGCCCACCGTGACAAGGGTCGGCGCCTCGATCTGCGAGACCTCTTCCCGCGACAATGTCTTGCGCGAGCCGCGCATGCAGGCGGCCAGCGCTTTGAGATCGCTCTTCGTCTGCTCGGCGAAGGTGCGGAAAGCGGCGGCGGTGAGATTGGGCGCCTTCTCGCCGGGGGGGGCTTCCAGGGCCTCGGCGATCCCGTTCGGCAGTCCTTTGCCCTCCACCAGATGCAATCCGAGACCGCCGAGAAGCACCGAACGTACCCGCGCCGGCTCATCGAGGGCGAGGTAGGCCGCTATCCGCGCGCCCATGGAATACCCCATGATGTCGGCGCGGGCGATTCCGAGATGGTCCAGCAGCCGCCGCGCGTCCTGCGCCATGATGTCGGAGCCGTAAGCCTCTGGATCGTAGAGCTTTTCGCTCTCGCCATGCCCGCGATTGTCGAGGGCGACGACCCGGCGCCCCGCCTCGGACAGGGTTTTCACCCAGAGCGTGTTGACCCAATTCACGGAATGGTTCGAGGCGAAGCCGTGGATCAGCACGATCGGATCGCCGCTGCCGCCCTTCGCCGGCACGTCGATATAGGCGATGGTGGTCCCGTCGGAATCGAAGGTCTGCATCGGGCTTGTCTATACCTTTCATAGAAGGCTCCATCGGTCGATGGACGGCCTCCATGTCCCGCCAAACTTGCCCCTGAACGGAACGGAGGCAAGGTGCGAGTATCCGAAGGGGTGACAGGAATCCTTTTTCCTCGTTTCGCGCGGGTTTGGCCGGCTCAACTCCCCTTGCTGCTCGCCTTCTCCGGCGCGATGAACGGTGTGATCGTCACAGCCGCATCGCTCCGGTCGAGCCGTCTCGATCGATTTGCGAGGATACGGACGGCCCATGGTTCAGATCGTACCCGTTGTCGTCCTCAAACACGTCGTGCGCGCCCCGCATTCGGACGTGTTCCGTGCCTGGACCGATCCTCTGCTCATCATGCGCTGGCTCGCGCCCGGCGCCTCCGTCATGGAACTCGCGGAGACCGACCTGCGGGTCGGCGGCGCGTTTCTGTTCCGGCGGCGCGATCCGGACGGAGCGTCCCATTCCGTGACCGGGCAATACGAGGAAATCAGGCGGGGGCATTCCCTGCACCAGACCTGGACCTATGAGGGGCCGAACCCGCTCCTGTGCATCGGCGAAACCATCATCCATGTCGATCTGCTCTCCGTCGGCGACCGGGCTACGGAGATCACGCTCACCCATCGCCGCATCGTCAGCGCAGATGTCCGGAATGCCTATCGCGAGGATTGGCGGAGCTGTTTTTCGAAACTCCAGGCCGCTTTGGCGTGACGGATTTCAGATGGATCGACGGCCAGTTACCTCCGCGCACCCACCTTCGAAGGGGTGAAGCGCAGCAGAACCCTATTTTGATCGATCACCGAAAGCCGCGCTGCGGCCTTCGCTGGAATCGGGATCACCTTCCGCTGACGCTCAGGTACCCGGGAAGGGAGCCGTCACCTCCCCTGCCGAATCAAACGACAAAGGGACCACAGCCTGCGCCGCGGCCCCCGGGGTGATCGTCGTTCAGGCGAAGGCGGGCTGACCGCTGGTGACGGCGCGCTGGGCAACGGCTTCGTCGTAGAGCTTCTGCTCAGTCTCCTTGTGAGTGAGCGAGAAGCGCACCGAGATTGCACAGAGCGACGAGATCAGCACGGCGATGCCGAGGATGAACAGAGCACCGGGAAGGTTACCGACCCCCTTGAGCAGGAAGCCCGCCGCCACGGCGCCGACATTGCCGCCTGCGCCAATGATACCGGCAACGCCGCCGAGCGCCTTGCGGTCGATGAACGGAACGAGGGCGTAGGTGGCGCCGCAGGCCATGTGGGTGAACAGGCCGAAGGCGAGCATGGCGACGACGGCCAGTACCACGGAACCGGCATAGGCGAAGGCGAGGAGGCCGATTCCTTCGCCGACCATCAGGGCGAACAGGAGCAGGGTGCGGCCGTCGAGGCCCTTCGAGCGCGCGACCCGGTCCGAAGCGATGCCGCCCAGCGCGCGGGCGAACAGGGCCAACAAGCCGAAACTGCCCGCGGCCATGCCGGCCTGAGTCAGATCGAGGCTGAAGCGCTCGACATAGTAGGTCGCCGCCACCGCATGGATGAAGATCTCGACGCCGAAGCAGGCGCCGTAGGTGATGGCAAGCATCCACACCCGGTAATTCGTCATCGCTTGCTTGAAGACCGCCCAGCCGCCCTTCTTGCCGGAATCCACCGCGACGCCGCGGGCGCGCAACTCCATGATGTTGCCCTCGGGCGTGTCCTGCGTGAACCGGTAGTAGAGGAAGGCGACGACGAGCATCATCACGCCCGGCACGATCATCGACAGACGCCAGCCCATCGTCTTCTCGACGCCGATGCTGAGGAGGGCCGCGAGGATCAGGGGCATAACGCTCTGGGTCACGCCGCCGCCGGCATTGCCCCAGCCGCCCACGGTGGCATTGGCGGTGCCCACCACGTTGGGCGCGAACATCACCGAGGTGTGGAATTGGGTGATGACGAAGCTCGCCCCGATGGCACCGATGGCGAGGCGGAAGAACAGGAAGCTCTCATAGGAGTTGGCGAAGGCGATGCCGATCACCGGGACCGCTCCGAGGATCAGAAGGCCGGTATAGGTCAGGCGGGGGCCGAACCGATCGCACATCGGCCCGATCAGCAGGCGCACCAGGATGGTGATGCCGACCGCGGCGATGTTGATGTTGTAGACCTGATCGTTGGTGAGCTGGAACTCGCCCTTGATCACCGGCATCAGCGGCGCGACCGCGAACCAGGCGAAGAAGCAGACGAAAAAGGCGAGCCATGTGATGTGGAACGCGCGCATCTGCGGCGTGGCCAGACTGAACAGATCGATTCGGGTGGCTTTTTGAGACTGCATGCGGAGAGGCTCCAGGCGATCTGATGTCTCCCGGCACTCGGTGCGAGTGGCCCCCATGGCGGGGTGGGGAGAGATTGGTCGCTCACGCCACAGTGAGCACGAGCCGCCCGACTTCGATGGCGTCTCTCGCGGGCGCCGTTGCCCACGTCAGGGCGTCTGCACGGCGCGTGCCAAGTCGAACGATTCCGAGGTGCCGCTCCGCCACCGCGCATCTTCGTAGGGGAAGGTACTACTCCCTGCCCTGATTCAGGAGGTTTCCAGCTGCGCGGCCGATGCCTCTCTGATGATCGCTTGCGCAGGGGATAATCTCGAAGCTGCGTTGTTTGTGGGCATGGCGCCGATTTGTGCAGGTCCAACCGACAGTGTCGAACGACATGCGATGCTTGCCGTGCGCCTGTCGGGCTGGCATGACCCACCACAATGACTGACACGCAATCTTCCGCCATCCAGCCTTTCGGCACCTACGCGCCCAGGGGGCTGGTGGCGCGTATCACCGACCGCACGGTGACGCTCTCCGGCAAGAGTTGGGCGGGGCGGCGCATCGGCTTCTTTCTGCGCCGGCTGGCCATCACGATGCTGCATGGACGGCCCCTCGACGTGGAGCGGTTCGGCGCGCGCATGCGGCTGCACCCCTACAATAACAATTGCGAGAAGAAGGTGCTGTTTACCCCGCAATTCTTCGACCCCGAAGAGCGGGCGCTGCTGGCCTCACGCCTGAAGCCGGGCTGCACTTTCCTCGATATCGGCGCGAATATCGGCGCCTACGCCCTGTTCGTCGCTGCTTTCGCCGGTCCGGGTGCTCGCATCCTCGCCGTCGAGCCGCAGCCCGACGTGTTCGACCGGTTGACCTACAACATCGCCCAGAACCCGTTCGGCACTGTGAAGGCTGTGGCCTGCGCGGTGGCCGACAAAGCCGGCGAACTGACGCTGTTCGTGGACCCGCGCAACCGTGGCGAATCGAGCCTGAAGATCGTCGGCACCAACGAGGGCGCACAAATCCGTGTGCCGGCGGTCACCCTGCTTGGGCTCGCCCAGGGCGAGGGCATTACCTGCATCGACGCGATCAAGCTCGATGTGGAGGGCGCCGAGGATCTGATCTTGGAGCCGTTCTTCCGCGAGGCCCCGGTCTCCCTGCACCCTCGTCTGCTCGTCATCGAGGATGGCACGGCGCAATGGCAGATCGACCTCGTCGGTCTGCTCGAGGCCCGAGGATATCGGCAGATCGCCCGCACCCGGCTCAACCTGATCTTCGAGCGGGCGGCCCGCTGAGTACGCCCGCCCGTCCCATCGAACCAACATGATCCGAAGGTGCCCGCGTGGATGGGCATCGAAGAGCTCTCCGGTTCGCTCAGGTCCGGCTGGAGCCTTTTTCATCGTCAGGTGCCGCAGCACCTGACGATGAGGTCGAGATTGGGATGGCCGAAGACGTCATCGCCGCTCCCGCTCCCCATCCGTCCCGGCCCACCGTCCGCTTCGCGGTGGGCCACCGGGAACAGGCTTCCCCGGTGGGAAGCCTGTCACCGCTTAGAGCGGGATGTTGTCGTGCTTCTTCCAGGGCTGCTCCATCTCCTTGGTGCGGAGCATGCCGAGCGCCCGGGCGATGCGTTTACGCGTCGAGTGGGGCATGATCACCTCGTCGATATAGCCGCGCTCGGCCGCGACGAAGGGCGAGAGGAAACGGTCCTCGTATTCGCTGGTCCGTGCCGCGATCTTGTCGGTATCGCCGATCTCACTTCGGAAAATGATCTCGACCGCGCCCTTGGCGCCCATCACCGCGATCTGTGCGGTCGGCCAGGCGTAGTTGATGTCGGCACCCACATGCTTGGAGGCCATCACGTCGTAGGCGCCGCCGAAGGCCTTGCGGGTGATGATCGTCACCAGCGGTACGGTGGCTTGGCTGTAAGCGAAGAGCAGCTTGGCGCCGTGCTTGATGAGGCCGCCGTATTCCTGGGCGGTGCCCGGCAGGAAGCCCGGCACGTCGACGAAGGTCACGATCGGGATCGAAAACGCGTCGCAGAAGCGCACGAAGCGGGCCGCCTTACGGGAGGCGTCCGAATCGAGCACGCCGGCCAGCACCATCGGCTGGTTGGCGACGAAACCGACGGTGCGGCCCTCGATGCGGCCGAAGCCCGTCATGATGTTGCGGGCATAGGTCGCCTGGATCTCGAAGAAATCGCCCTCGTCGGCCACGCGCCGGATCAACTCGCCCATGTCGTAGGGCTTGTTCGGGTTGTCCGGAATCAGGGTGTCGAGGGACTTGTCGAGGCGTAGCGGGTCGTCGAAGCTCTCGATCTCCGGCACGCCGTCGATGTTGTTGGCGGGCAGGAAGTCGACAAGGCGGCGGACCTGGAGGAGCGCCTCCACGTCGTTCTCGAACGATCCGTCGGCGATGGACGACTTGGTGGTGTGGACCTTGGCGCCGCCGAGTTCCTCGGCCGTCACCACCTCGTTGGTCACAGTCTTCACCACGTCGGGGCCGGTGACGAACATGTAGCTCGTGTCACGGACCATGAAGATGAAGTCGGTCATGGCTGGCGAGTAGACGTCGCCGCCCGCGCAGGGGCCCATGATGACGGAGATCTGCGGAATGACTCCGGAGGCGGCGACGTTGCGGCGGAACACCTCGCCGTAGCCGCCGAGCGCCGCAACGCCTTCTTGGATGCGGGCGCCACCGGCATCGAAGATGCCGATGATCGGCGCACGCATCTTCAGCGCCATGTCCTGGACCTTGACGATCTTCGCGGCATGCGTCTCGGAAAGCGAGCCGCCGAAGACCGTAAAGTCCTTCGAGAACAGGAAGACGGTGCGGCCGTTGATGGTGCCCCAGCCGGTGACCACGCCGTCACCGGGGATTTTTTGCTTCTCCATCCCGAAATCGGTGGAGCGGTGCTGCACGAACATGTCGAATTCCTCGAACGACCCATGGTCGAGGAGGAGCTCGATGCGCTCGCGCGCCGTCAGCTTGCCACGCTTGTGCTGGGCCACGACGCGGTTTTCGCCGCCGCCGAGGCGAGCCTGAGCGCGCCGCTCTTCGAGCTTCTCGAGAATATCCTTCATGCGCGGTGAGCCTTGAGATGGGTGCGAGGAATTGGCGCCATACCGCATGTCTGGGCACGGCTTGGCGGTTCAGAGTCAAAAGCGCCTTAGCACGGAGGGCAGGCAGCGAAAATGGATTTAACGGGCAAGCTTTGCCAGCTCCGCCGCGGACTCGAATTCGGCCCTGCGCAGGACATGGCGCGCTTCCGCCTCGGCGTCGCTTCCCCAGACACTGGCCTGATAGGCCTCGTCCACATGTGCGGCCGCCCAGGATTCCTGTGGGGTCAGGCGTCCGTGCAGGGTAGCCAGCGCGATGAGGAGCGAGCCCGTGAGCGTGGTCATCGTGTGGAGAGCCGCCAGCTGGAACGGTCCTTCGACCGCTTCGATCGCGCCGCGCAAGGCGGTCACCGACGTTTCGGGCTGGGTGACGTGCATCACCCCCTCGCTGAGGATGAGGCGCGCATCAAAGGTCTCGTGTGCCCATTCGATCACCGGGTCCCAGGCGCGAGCTTGATCCGCCACGAGGCGTTCCGGGTCGGCGGCGCGGTAGGCGACGAGATCCGTTCCGGCATAGGCCGAGAGGTCCTCGATCACCGCCTCGCGGCGGGGGGCGACGCCGTCGATGGCGGTGTTGGCGAGGCGCGTCAGCGGCATGGTCGACGGGTCGATGAACTCGACCTGCGCCGCCCATTCGGCGGCCACGGCCTCGGCCAGCGCCCGCGTCGGCAGGCGCAGCGGGTTGCGCGCCGGCGTGTTGGCGGACCGTCCATCGAGGGTCAGGCGAAACCCGCCTTCGTCATCTGTGAGACCAGCCTCCGCGTAGAACCGCTTCGGTAGGGCGGCACGCGTCTGCGCGCGCACGGCCCGGTGTGGGTCGTGAACGGGAGGGGCATCGGAGGCGCCGAGCCAGCCGGCGGGATCGTCGTTGCTCATGAGGCGAGGTTCTAGCGCATCACGCATCGGCCCGCGAGCGCTGAGCCGGATCAGATCTCTGTTCCGGCACCGCCTCTATTCGGGCGGGAGGTCGCGGATGCTGGTGTCCGCGCCGGCCTCGCGCAAACGTCCCGAGAACATATCCGCCAGCGCGGAGGCGGTTTCGACCACAGTCACCGCCCCGGCTCCGAGCAAGGCCCCCGGCGGGTGGTAGCCCCACGCGACACCGATGGCGGCCGCGCCGGCACTCACCGCCATGTCCATGTCGTAGGTGGTGTCTCCGATCATCACCGTGGTCTCCGGCAGCGCGCCCACCTCGGCCATCGCCTGGTGCAGCATTGCCGGGTCGGGCTTCGACGGTGCGTCGTCCGCGGTCTGGATGGTCGCAAAAACGTCGCCCCATCGATGACTTTCGATCAGCCGGTCGACCCCGCGTCGGGATTTTCCCGTGGCGAGCCCGAGCCGGAGGTCGTCGCGGGCACGCAGGCGTTCGATCAAGTCGGCCATGCCCGGAAACAGCGGTTCCTCATAGGCGGCGTCCAGGCGAAGGGTGTTGAAGGCGCGCTTGTAGCTCTCGGACAAGCCCTCCACGGGCCCATCCTCGCCAACGAGGCGCCGGAAGGCCTGCGGCAGCGAGAGCCCGACGACAGAGAGGGCCACCGCACGGGCGGGCGCTTCGATGCCGTGCTCGGCGAAGGCCATGCCTTGCGCGGCGACGATGAGATGCTGGCTGTCGACGAGCGTCCCGTCGACGTCGAAGACGACGAGCTTCACGGGAGCGTCCCGCATGACAGAATCACGGCTGACGTCCCTGCGGCGATTGCTGGGCCGGAACCTGACCGGGCTTCTGACGCTCGTAGCCGAGCTTGCAGCGAATCAGGAAGCGACGTCGCACGCCGCCGCGCAGGCCGCGCGCATGAGACAACCGATTACAGCTGGCATAGGACCGTCGCCTGCGGTCGCCCGCCCGCACCTGCGATCCATGGCGGCCTACGGCGGGAGGCGGTGACGCCGGATTCTGCGCCGCCGGAACGGGAGCCGCTTTTGCCGCAGGACTCGGCGGATTCTGCTGTGGACCCGTCGCCTGCGCCACAGCCTCGGACGTCAGCGAAGCTGATCCGAAGCACACGAACAGGCCGATCAGGGCGGTACTGGCCATGGTCGCGAACGTCATCGGCATGGGTTCTCGCTGCAACGACGGGTGAGGGCGACCACAAGGATAAGGCATGGCGCCCGATTGCCAAGGCGCATCCGCGGATGCTCCCCACGGATGCGGCCAAAGCGGGTTACGCCTCCGGCGCCTCGACGATGGGATCGTAGCGCGAGGCGTCGAAGCCCAGCAGGTTCCAGCTCTGCGCCATATGCGGTGGCAGGGGCGCCGTAACGTCCACCGGCTTCAGCGTGCGCGGATGCGGGATGACGATGCGGCGTGCCAGGAGGTGCAAGCGGTTCTGGATACCTCCCGGCAAGGCCCAGTTCTCCACGCTGAAGTATTTCGGATCTCCGACGATGGGATGGCCGATATGCGCGGCATGGGCGCGGAGCTGATGCGTGCGCCCGGTCACGGGTTTCAGCGAAAGCCAGGACAGCTTCTGCGCCGCATTGTCCACCATGGCGTAATAAGTGAGCGCGTGGGCGGCGCCGTCGTCGCCGTGCTGGGCCACCCGCATCCGGGCGTCGCCGTCGGGGGCTTCCTCCTTGGCGAGGTAGGTCGAGATCCGGCCCTGAGGCACGCGCGGGACACCGGCGGTGAGCGCCCAGTAGACCTTGCGGGCGGACCGCGATCGGAAGCTCTTGGCGAGGGTCGCCGCCGCGAGGCGTGTCTTGGCGACGATGAGGCAACCGGCGGTGTCCTTGTCGAGGCGGTGGACGAGGCGCGGCTTCTGCCCGTCCGGTCCGGTCAGGGCCTCAAGCAGCCCATCCACGTGGCGCACGGTGCCGGAGCCGCCCTGGACCGCGAGGCCGAAGGGCTTGTTCAGCACCATCATGTCCGCATCCTCGTAGAGGATGAGCGAGCGCAGGAAGTCCGCGTCGGTGGCGTCCCGCGCGACACTGCGCGGCCGCTCCGCCACGGGGTCGAGCTTGAGCGGCGGCACGCGCACGCTCATGCCCGGCAGGAGGCGGTCGTTCGGCTTGGCGCGCTTGCCGTCCACCCGCAGCTCGCCCTTGCGGACGATGCTCTGGACACGGGTGAAGGGCAGCTGCGGGAAGCGCGTGGTCAGGAAGCGGTCGATCCGCATCTCGGCCTCGTCCTCCTCGACGATCAGCGTCTGCACGCCGGAGGCGAGGGTCGCGGAGGCGGCCGCGCGCTGCTCGCGCCGGGTCGGGCCCTCGACCGCCGGTTCCGGGGGCTTGGCGCCGGTACGGCGCGGGCGCGGCGCGTCGAAGGCTTTCGCAGCGACCTCGTCGCGGGGGGACCGCGTCCGAGGAGCACGGGGAACCGAGGCTTCGTCGTCGGCCGGCGTCTCCGGGGCATCGCCGGGGCGCCAGGGCGCGCGCTTGTCGGCGTCGCCGCGCAACTGCGCCGCGCGATGGGCGGCGTCGAGGGCGCTCGTGCGCGGGCCGGTGCCTTCGCGGTCGGGCCTGCGGAACGCACCGGGCTTGCCGGGACGGTAGGGCTTGCCGCCGCTGCCGGGCGGCCGGCCCTTGCCGGCGCCGGAACCTTTGCGTCCGGCATTGCCGCGTGATGGTGGTCTGGTGGTCATCGGGTGCTCGTAACACCCTCGCCCCTCTGGGCAAAGCGCTTCGAGAACGGGGCGCCGCGTGAACCGGAGGTCAGGCCGCGCGGCGACCCGCCTCAATGGTGAGGCCCGTCCCGACGGAGCCGAACGTGTCGCCGTCGACGACGCGGGCGTTCGGCACCCCCGCCACCAAAGCGGCGCGGACATGCGGCAAACCGGTCGACCCGCCGGTGAGGAACAGGGCGTCGATGCCCGCCGCCGGCAATCCCGCCTGATTCAGGCAACGCCCGATCCTCTCGGCGATGCGCCGTGAGAGCTCCTCCGTCTGAGCCACGAGGCCGGCATGGTCGAGAGTGGCGGCGAGGCCCGGCTCTACCCAGCCGAGGGCCACGCCGCCCTGGCCCGCATCCGAGGCTGCGATCTTGGCGCCCTCCACCTCCATCGCCAGGGAATGCCCGCGCTCGGCCTCCACGACGGTGTAGAGCCGAGCGATCAGGTCCGGCCGGCGCGCGTCGCGGCGGACCTCCTCGATCTCGCGCAAAGTCTTGGCGTTGTAGAGCCGATTGATGCTCGACCAGGTGGCGAGATCGTGGAAATAGCCGCTCGGCACGTCGAGATCGCCCCGGTTCATCGGGCTGCCGAGACCGAAGAGCGGCATCACCGTGCCGAGGCTGAGGCGCCGGTCGAAGTCGGTGCCGCCGATGCGCACGCCGTCATTGGCGAGGATGTCGCCGGACCGGTCGACCTTGGCATGGCGCTCGGGGGAGAGCCGCACGATGGAGAAGTCCGAGGTGCCGCCGCCGATATCGGCGATGAGCGCGATCTCCTCCCCCGTCACCTGCTGCTCGTAATCGAGCGCCGCTGCGATGGGCTCGTACTGGAACGAGACGTGGCGGAAGCCGATGCTCCGGGCGATCTCGCGCAGGGCATCCTCGGCGCGGGCGTCGCCCTCCGGGTCGCCGTCGACGAAATGAACCGGGCGGCCGTGGACCACTGTGTCGATGGCCGTTCCGGCCTGCGCTTCTGCCCGCGTCTTCACGGCGGAAAGATAGCGGGCGATGACGTCGCGGAAGCGGATGCGCTCACGCCCCACCGGCGTCGTCTCCTCGAGCAGGGAGGAACCGAGCACCGATTTGAGGCTGCGCATCAGCCGGCCCGGCGTGCCCTCGACATACTCCGCCATGGCTGCGCGGCCGACGAGGGGCGTCCCACCCGGCGGGAAAAAGATCGCGCTGGGAATCGTGACGTGGTCGCCCTCCAGCCGCAGCAGGGCCGGCCCTCGCTCGGTGACGAGGCCGAGCGTGGTGTTGGACGTGCCGAAATCGAGGCCGCAGGCCGCCATGTAGGATCTCCGGACGGTCTGTCCGCTGGAAAGGGGGGCCGCCGACCTACAGGCTGCGCTCCGCCGGGTCCACCGGTCTCAACGACCGAAATCGCCGGCCCGGCTCGCCTTCAACGCAGGGCTCCCACCGGTGAGCCGGCGCTTGAGCCGCACGATCGCTTCGCGCTGCAGCTCGCTCGCGGCGGAATGGGCGCTGGCGACTTGCGAGAGCATGTCGATGAAGTGCAGGCGCTCGGCCTCGGTCAGGTTGTCCCGCAGCAGGGGCAGCAATTCGTCGGCCACCAGCGAGAACGGCCGCCGAGCCTCGGTATAGGTCCAGGCTCGCTCGAACATGGCTGAGATCGAATCGATCTGAAGCGGAGAATCCATGAATTCCAGAATCTTGGTCTTCTCGGCGGCGGTGACGGGGCTGCCCGTGCGCACCATCTGGATCATGAGGATCACCGCAGCGAGCCTGACGTCCCGCACTCGCTTCAGCGGCGTGCCGATGATCTCCTCCAGGGTCGACTTTGCCCGGCGCTGAAGTCCCTTCGTGTCGCGATTGACCTCCCTCAGCGCCGTCGCGGTGCCATGTGCGCGGATGATCCAGAACAGGACGGCACCCACGATCCCGATCACTGCGACGATGACGACCATGTAAACGCGCCTTTCCCCGGAGCCGGGCCGGTCGGATGGTTGAATCGGCCGTGAGCATAGCGCCCTGGCTGCAGCGGCAAACCCCGAGGGACGTCCGACCCCGCGAAGGATCGCCACGCCGCAACCGATTCGCAACCAGCCGATGCGAGCGTTCAGCCTTCCCCGAGATAGCGGTGGCGCAGGTGGCGCATGTAATCCTCGGCACCCAGGGGCTTGCCGGTGGTGGCCACGAAGAGTTCGTCCGTCTCCAGGAAACTGCCGCGCTGGTGGACGTTCTCGCGCAGCCACCCGCGCAAGGCGGTGAAATCGCCTCGCGCCAGATCGGCGGGGATGCCGGGCAGACTTTCGCGGGCGGCGCGGAACAGCTGCGCCGCCGCCATAGCGCCGAGGGTGTAGGTCGGGAAATAGCCGAAGCTGCCGCCGGGCCAGTGGATATCCTGAAGGCAGCCGAGCCGGTCGCTCGGCACGACGATACCGAGCAAATCGCGCATGCCTTCGTCGAACGCGCCCGGCAGATCGGTGATGGCGAGGTCGCCGGCGATCATCGCCGTTTCGAGGTCGTAGCGCAGGAGGATGTGCGCCGGATACGTCACCTCGTCGGCATCGACCCGAATCAGGCCCGGCTCCACCCGCGTGTAGAGGCGGTGCAGGTTATCGGCGTCCCAGGCGCTCCCCTCGCCTCCGAAAACATCACGCAGACGAGGCGCGAGATAGGTACAGAACTCGGCGGAGCGGCAGGCTTGCATCTCGATCAGAAGCGACTGGCTCTCGTGCAGGCTCATCCCTCGGGCATTCCCCACGGGCTGGTGCAGCCACGCAGGCGGCCGGCTCTGCTCGTAGAGGGCGTGACCGGTCTCATGCAGCACGCCCATGAGAGCGCGGGTGGCGTCGGCCTCGTCGTAGCGCGTGGTGATGCGCACATCGTCGGTGGCCCCGCCGCAGAACGGGTGCAGGCTGATATCGAGCCGTCCGCGCTCGAAATCGAACCCGGCAGCGCGCATCAGCGCCAACCCCAGGGCCTTCTGCGCCTCGACCGGGAACGGTCCCGGCAGGGGCATCGGCGCCGGCATCTTCGCCTGTCGGTCACGGATCGTCCCGATCAGGCCCGGCAGGGTCGCGCGAAGCTCCGAGAAGAGCGGGTCGATCACCGCCCGGCGCATGCCGGGATCGTAGCCGTCGAGGAGCGCGTCGTAGGGCGCGAGGCCCAGAGCGGCGCCCTTCGCCTCCCCGACCTCCCGTTGCAGGCGCAGGGTCTCGGCGAGATGAGGCGCCAGCATCGCGAAGTCGGATGCCGCCCTCGCTTCCCGCCAGACCATTTCGGAACGGGACGACGCCTTGGAACTCGCGGCGACGAGATCGCCGGGCACGGCCGAGGCATGAAGGTAGGCGCGGCGCATCTCACGCAGGTTGGCCCGTTCCCAGGCACCAAGGCGGGCCTCGTCGTCCGAGGCCTGTGCGATCAGGTCACCGGTCTCGGCGGCGGTGAGGATCTCGTGGGCAATGACCCGAAGCTGGGCGAGCTGCTCGGCCCGCCCTTCCGCCGCGCCATTGGGCATCAGCGTCTGGGCGTCCCAACCGAGGATGCCTGCGGCGTCCTCAACGGCGCCGATGCGGGCAAAGCGGGTGGCGAGGCTACGATAGGCGTGCATGGTCGTGGCTGGCCTTCTGCATGACTGAGCGCCGCCCTATCATGGGATCAAGGAGCGGACGATGAGATCAGCGCTCCTCGTCACGGCGCTGCTCCCTCAAGGCTTCCCAATGGTCGAGGCGGTCGCCGTAGCGGGTTTCCATGCCCCGGTCGGTGGGCTCGTAGAAACGCTGCCGGCCGAGCGCTTCGGGCCAGTAATCCTGGCCCGAGAACGCATCCGGCTCGTCGTGATCGTAGCGGTAGCCCTCGCCGTAGCCGATCTTGCGCATGAGCTTGGTCGAGCCGTTGAGGATGGTCCGGGGTGGCGGCAACGAGCCGTGCTCCTTGGCCACCCGCGTTGCCGCCTTGTAGGCATTGTAGACCGCGTTCGATTTCGGCGCGCAGGCGAGATAGACGGTGACCTGTGCCAGGGCGAGTTCACCCTCCGGCGAGCCGAGGAAGTCGAACGCATCCTTGGCGGCGGTGGCAACGACCAGGGCCTGCGGGTCGGCGAGCCCGATATCCTCCACCGCCATGCGCACGAGACGCCTTGCGATGAACAGCCTGTCCTCCCCACCGTCGAGCATGCGGCAGAGATAGTAGAGCGCCGCATCGGGGTCGGAACCGCGCACCGTCTTATGCAGGGCACTGATGAGGTTGTAGTGACCTTCCTGGCTCTTGTCGTAGATCGGCGCCCGGCGCTGGACGATGTCCTGCAGGGTCGCGGCATCGAAGATCTCGTCGCGCTTGGCCGAGCGCCAGACCTCTTCCGCCAGGGTCAGGCAGGCGCGCCCATCGCCATCGGCCATGCGGACGAGGACGCCGCGCGCTTCTTCGTCCAGCGGCAGCGGCCGTCCGGTCAACGCCTCGGCGCGAACCAAGAGCTTGGCGATGGCTGCATCGTCGAGGGAGCGGAACAGCAGGACGCGGGCGCGCGAGAGCAGCGCGGCGTTGAGCTCGAAGGACGGGTTTTCGGTGGTGGCGCCGACGAGCGTCACGGTCCCGTCCTCCATGACGGGAAGGAAAGCGTCGAGCTGCGCCCGGTTGAAGCGGTGGATCTCATCCACGAAGAGCAGCGTCCCCTGCCCCATCGTCCTGCGCTGGCGCGCCGCTTCGAAGACCTTCTTCAGGTCGGCGATACCGGAGAAGATCGCTGAGATCTGCTCGAACTTGAGATCGGTCTCGTGGGCCAGGAGACGCGCTACCGTGGTCTTGCCGGTGCCCGGCGGCCCCCAGAACACGAGCGAGCCGAAGGATTTCCCGCTGAGAAGCCGGGTCAGGGAGCCGTCCGGCCCGGTCAGGTGCTCCTGTCCCACCACCTCGGCGAGGGAGCGAGGGCGCAGTCGGTCGGCCAGCGGGCGCGGCGCGTCGTTCTGCAGGCCGGCGGAAGCGAAGAGATCGGACATCGACGCATAGAAGACGTGGCCTGCGTCATCCCGCAATCCGCAAATGGCTCCGTCCCCGCGTTTCGCCGGATCTGCCCCGGTGCAGTTGATGCTCCTTGTCGTGTGCGAGGAGTGTCCCGTCCGCCCGGTGGATGATGCATCTGGGCGGCCTTTTGGCTCACCATGAGAACAGGATGAACAGGGTTTGGTCGATGGTCAGGCGCGGCCATGCGACGGCATTATTGTCGTCTCCGTCCGCCATGAGTTCGGCATGAGCCAGGCCGGGACCTTATCCGCCTGGCTCTCCCGCGAACGCATCCGGACGGATGGCCCCGGATGCCGGCCGCGTGAACCGATGTCAGACCCTACCCACCAAACACCGAGGTCAGCACGGCGCCGCCCCGATTGATCGCAATCTCCCACATGCCCGAGCTTGACCGGGTCAGGCGCTCGATGTCTTTGGTTGTGGTCACCGGGGCGCCATTGATGGCGACGATTACGTCGCCGATCTGGAGGCCGGCGCGGGCTGCCATGGACCCTTCGTCGATGGACGACACCGCGACGCCTTCGCTGGCGAAGTCCTTCTGCAACTCCTCGGCCACGGCCGGCGAGGTATTGACCAGGGTGGCCCCGAAGAAGGGCGAGCGCGTGCGCACCTTCACCGCGTCGCGCGGCCGCGTCTCGGGGGCCGAGGCGAGCTTGACCGAAATGGTGGAGCGGGTGGTGCCGCGTAGGATGCCGAACTTTGCGGTTCCGCTGATGCCTTTGAGGGCGAAGCGGTAGCCGAAGGCTTCCGGATCGTCGACGACCTTGTCGTCCACCGTGAGGATCAGGTCGCCGCGTTTCAGACCGGCTTCTTCGGCCGGGCTCTTCGGCTGCAGGCTCGCAACCAGGACGCCGGTCGGATGGTCGAGGCCCATGCTCTCGGCGATGTCGGGCGTGACGTTCTGCACCCGTGCCCCGAGCCAGGGGCGACGCACGGTGGTGGCGCCACCCTTGGCCGTCTCGACCACGGCGCGGACCATGCTGGTGGGAATGGCGAAGCCGATGCCGTGACTTCCCCCCGATTGCGAATAGATCGCCGTGTTGATGCCGACGAGCCGACCCTTGAGATCGACGAGTGCACCGCCGGAATTTCCCGGATTGATCGCGGCATCGGTCTGGATGAAGAACTGATAGTCGGAGGAACCGACCTGGGTGCGCGCCAGTGCCGAGACGATGCCTTGCGTCACCGTCTGGCCGACCCCGAACGGGTTGCCGATCGCCATGACGAAGTCGCCGACCTCGAGAGCTTCCGAATCGCCCATGGGCATCGGTACGAGCCCGCCGACGGGGCTCTTGATCTTGATTACGGCGAGATCGGTGCGCGGATCGCGCAGGACGATGCTCGCCTCGAACTCCCGTCGATCGGAGAGCGAGACACGAACTTCGTTCATGTTGTCGATGACGTGGTTGTTGGTGATGACGAGGCCGGACTCATCGACGATGACGCCGGAGCCGAGCGACTTCTGCGCCCGCTCGCCCGGCATGCCCTGGCCGCGGCCTGAACCCTGCTCGCCGAAGAACCGACGCATGAATTCGTCCATGGCGCTGCGCGATGTGCCGCGCTGCTCCACATGTGAGGCGTAGACGTTCACCACCGAGGGCGCCGCCCGCTTCACCACCGGCGCGAAGGAGAGATCGACCTCGCCCTTCGAACTCGGCACGGCCTTGGCCGGTGCATGCGCCTCCGGTGTCTTCATCATCTGCGCCTGGGCGCTGGGCGAGACGACGATGGTCGCCGTGACGAGGCAGGCGAGCAGCGGCCGATGAAACATCGCGATCTCCCGGGTGGCAGGCGGCAGAGCCGCTGCAGAATCCGGGATATCTAGACGCGCCGGGGCGTCAGCGCGAGGGGTGTCACGGACGGCGGAGCGTTGCGGCGATGCGCCCTGCCCGGCGTGCGAGACTCGCGATGCAGCTCAAAGAGGCATCGGCTGCCCGCTGCATCTCGGTAACTTGGAGGCGCAGGACATCGGCCGGATTCTTCGCCATCGACAGGGCGCGCCAATGCGCGAACGTGGCGATGCTCTCGTTGCGGACATAGGTCGTCAGCGTGTCGTTGGCGGCCGTGATCTCGGTCAACGCCGAGGCGGTGACGGTGACGGTGTTCGTCGGCGGCGAGGCGAGGTTCTGGGCCGAGGCAATGGCGCTTTCGATCTCGGCAGGCAGAAGGGAATCCTCAGCCGCCTCGCTCTCGTCTTGCCGGCTGTTGCCGGGAGGAGCTTGGCTCGTCGCCTCATCCTCATCGGCTGCGGTCACGACATCGTTGGCAGGTGGATTGTCCTGAGACGGGGCGTGACTCGAGGGGGCGGTTTCCGGAACGGCGTGAGGGACTTCCGCCACATCCTGTCCGGTCAACAGCGCATCCGGAGACACGGTCTCCATCAAGGTCTCAGTCACGGGCAAGGTCTCAGTCACGGGCAAGGTCTCGGTCACGGGCAAGGTCTCAGGCACGGGCAAGGCGTCAGACTCGGAGGCAGCGACGTCGGGCGTGGATACTGAGACCGGCCCATCATCCACGGCCGGGGTCTGCAAAACCGGCACCGAGTCGTCAGCGGTCGTCGCAGCCGTCTCTGCGTCGGAAAGTTGCGCCGATTGTCCGGCTTTGCTTCCCTCGCGACCGATCGAGCGTCCTTGTCGGCGTGTGGCCATGATTCGCGTCCCCTTCGTGCACAATCGGCCGTGCAGGGCCCGGCCCCGGCGTGCGCCCGTGTTCCGAGTCATGTTACCGCGTCCATGCCCTCCGCG
The DNA here is from genome assembly GCA_902712845.1 of Methylobacterium bullatum. Lineage (NCBI taxonomy): Bacteria > Pseudomonadati > Pseudomonadota > Alphaproteobacteria > Hyphomicrobiales > Methylobacteriaceae > Methylobacterium > Methylobacterium bullatum. The sequence goes on along the minus strand of LR743504.1, from coordinate 2,810,369 downwards.
CGAACCGGCACGGGGCTGGTCCGCGCGGAGGGGCTAGGATCAGACGCCTTTGGTGGCGGACTGAGCCAGAGTGCCGAGATCCTTGACCTGGGCTTGAAGCGTTGAGATCTGGCTGCGCAGGAACTCGCTCTGTAGCTCGAAAGCCTCTTTCAGATCGCGGGTGCGCACCAGCTTCTGGGCGAAGTCGAAGGTCGTGCTCGCGTTGGTCTGAACCTGATCGAGGCTCTTGGCGATCACGGATTGGATCGCCCCATGCACCGTCGTCGATGAGGTTTGGAACTGTTCGGCGGATTTCACCACCGTGCCCAGCAGGCTGGTGACAGCGGTGCGAGCCTGATCGACGCTCTTTTCCGCGAAGTCGCGCAATTCGGCCGGAATCTCATAGGTCGGCGCGTTCATGTCGGTCCTCACTGAATTAATGGGAGCGACACGGAATGGCGCGCCGCACCATCGATATGTTGCGACGCAATATGAGAGTCAAGACGGGTTTGGAGCAAGTGGCCGTCTGAAGCTGTGCAATCCGGGCTCTCGTTCGCAATCAACGAGAGGGCGACAGGGTTTGAGCGTGCAGTCTCGTCAAGCAAATCGAGGGATGTCAAACCAAAGGCACGTAGTAATGACACGTCAGCGACTGTGTTATGTATGCGGGCAGGATGATTCCGCGCCATGGATTCGGGCGGCGAAGCACCACCGCGCGGGGCTTGTGCGACGACAGCTATCCTGGCGTTCCGAAGACGCCGGTCGGTGTAGGCGATACGTTTCGCGCGATCCTTCGATAGAGGTGGCCGAGCGCATCTGCATGGGCGTCGATGGACATGGGAGCATCCCAGTAATGGGCGTGAGCGGCGCGCCCGAGCGTTTCCGCCTTGATCACGTCGAGATTTTGGAACGCCGTCGCGAGGGCTGCCCTCTCCGGCGCGACCACATAGCCGGTGACGCCGTCGATCACTTTCTCCGCGGCCCCGGACCTATCCGACGCGACGACCGGCAGCCCGACAGCCAGGGCCTCATAGACGGTCAGAGGGCCGGTCTCGAACCACCGCGACGGCGCAGCCAGCGCCCTCGCCCGCTGAACGAGGATGGCGGATACCTCGTTCGGTGATCGCCATCCGAGCATTTCCACATGTGGCTGCGCCCGCAATTCTGCCTCCAGCGGGCCAGTGCCGATGAAGAGCGCCGGCATGCCGGCATCCCGCGCCGCCTCGGCGACGAGATCTGCGCCTTTCTCGCGGGTCAAGCGGCCCACATAGGCGATGGCTTTCCCTGCCGCCGGATCGGCCCGCACACCCTTCTCCACACGCACGGGATTGTCGATACGATGATGGGTGACGGCCAGGGAGCCGAGAAGCCCACCCATGCGGCGGATACTGGCGTCGCAGACATGAATCACGTGGAGATGGTGGCCACGCAAGGCACGGTTCTGGGCAATGCTCCGCCCGACCCGGATCACCTTGTGGAATCGGCTTTTCGGGTCGCAAGAAGCCGCGACGCAGGAGGCGGAGAGCGGCGTCAGCACGCAAGGGCGATCCTGATCGAAGCGGTAATAGACGCCGTTGGGACAGGCCAGGAAGTAATCGTGCAGGGTCACTACCAGAGGAATGCCACTGCCGAGCAAAACCGGGAACACGCTCGGCGATAAGCTCCGGGTCCATTGATGCAGGTGGACGATATCCGCCGGTTGCGGGAGGGCGCTGAGCACGGCGCGCAGACGGGCGGCGGCATCCCGGCTCCAGATGCCGGACAGTGCCGCTTCCAAGGCGGTGCGGTTCCAGATGTCGGCATTGCCGAGGCAGACCCGCCGAATGTTGGGGTGATCGAGGAGCGGATCCGCTCGTCCCTCGATCGCCTGGATGAAGGTGACGTCCAGTCCCGCTCTGGCGAGGCCGTGCGCGGATTCCACCGCGACCTTCTCGGCACCGCCGCTCGCCACGGCGAACTCTGCGAGGATCACGATATGCATGGCCTGCCCGGAACCTCGGCCGGCCTCAGGCCCCGTCCTGCCCTGCCGCGACAGGGACGCTACGGGTTATCGCCTCACGTACGGTAAACGCCGCCGGCCGAGCGGCAAACCGTCATGCCAGCGCCGACCGAAGGGATCGGGCATCGTCTCCTCGCGTTGGTCAAGGTGAATGTGCCGCCCCTGGTGGCGGTAAGATGAGCCAGAGGAGACAACCATGTCGGACCCCAAGCCAATATCCACGTCGGATACCGACGAGAAACGCGGCACGGAGCGAGCGCCCACCGGCGACAAGGCAAATCCGGAAAATCATCAGGACGAAATGAGCGAGCGCCTGGACGAAGCGCTGGAAGAAACATTCCCTTCCAGCGATCCAGTCTCGGTCAAGATTACGAAGTAGCCGGCCATAACGGCGAAAACGCCGGAGCCGAGATGCAGTACGTCTCGGCTTCCACACCGGTCCGCCATCGCACTTCAGACCTCGCGCGACACCATCATCTTCTTGATCTCGGCGATCGCCTTTGCCGGGTTCAGGCTTTTCGGGCAGGCATTGGCGCAGTTCATGATCGTATGGCAGCGATAGAGCCGGAACGGATCGTGAAGGGCATCGAGGCGTTCGCCGGTATTCTCATCGCGGCTGTCGATAAGCCAGCGGTAGGCCTGTAACAGGGCCGCGGGGCCGAGGAAGCGATCGCCGTTCCACCAATAGCTCGGACAGGACGTCGTGCAGCAGGCGCACAGGATGCACTCGTAGAGGCCGTCGAGCTGGGCGCGATCCTCCGGAGTCTGTTTCCACTCTCCTTCCGGCGCCGGTGTCTCGGTCTGGAGCCAGGGCTCGATCGAGGCGTGCTGGGCGAAGAAGTTTGTGAGGTCGGGGACGAGATCCTTCAGCACCGGCATGTGCGGCAGTGGGTAGATCCGCACCGCGCCGGTCTTCTTGCCCTTGGCGTGCTCCTGGCACTCGTCGATGCCCATGGTGCAGGCGAGGGCGTTCTGGCCCTCGATGTTCATGGCGCAGGAGCCGCAGATGCCCTCGCGGCAGGAGCGGCGGAACACCAGGGTCGAATCGACCTTGGCCTTGATCCAGAGGAGTGCATCGAGGACCATCGGTCCGCAATCGTCGCGGTCGACCTGATAGACGTCAACGCGCGGGTTGGCGCCGTCATCAGGGTTCCAGCGATAGATCCGGAACTCCTGGAGGTTGTTGCCCCCCGTCGGCCGAGGCCAAGACTTGCCCTCGGTGATCTGGGAGTTTTTGGGAAGGTTGAATTGAGCCATGGTTCGGCGTGCCTAAATCCGTCTCGTGAGTACCATCGTTGGGAGAAGTTTCAGTCTTTTCCCTAGTAAACGCGAGCCTTCGGCTCGATGTACTGGATCTCGTTTGACATCGTGTAGGTGTGGACCGGCCGGTAATCGATATTCACCTGCTGGGACTTGTCGTCGAGCCAGGACAGGGTGTGCTTCATCCACTCCTTGTCGTCGCGATCGGGGAAGTCCTCGCGGGCATGCGCCCCGCGGCTTTCCTTGCGGTTGGCCGCCGATTCCATGGTGACGACGGCCTGACCGATCAGGTTGTCGAATTCCAGGGTCTCGAGCAGGTCGGTGTTCCAGATCAGAGAGCGGTCGGTGATCTTGATATCGGCCTCGCCCTGCCAGACCTTGTGAATCAAAGCCTTGCCTTCTTCCAGCACTTCGCCGGTGCGGAAGACAGCGCAGTTGTTCTGCATGGTCTTCTGCATCTCGGCGCGCAGCTCCGCCGTCGGCGTGCCGCCATTCGCGTAGCGGAAGCGGTCGAGGCGGGCGAGCGCCTTGTCGGCGGAGTCCTTCGGCAGGTCCATCTGGCGGGCGCCGGGCTCGACGATCTCGGCGCAGCGCAGGCCGGCGGCCCGGCCGAACACCACGAGGTCGATGAGCGAATTCGACCCGAGACGGTTGGCGCCGTGCACGGAGACGCAAGCCGCTTCGCCCAAAGCCATCAGACCCGGCACCACCGTATCTGGATTGCCGTTCTTCAGGGTCAGCACCTCACCATGATAGTTCGTGGGGATGCCGCCCATGTTGTAATGCACGGTCGGCAGGACCGGGATCGGCTCCTTGGTCACGTCGACGCCCGCGAAGATCTTGGCGGATTCCGAGATGCCCGGCAGGCGCTGGTGCAGGATCGCCGGATCGAGGTGGTCGAGGTGCAGGTAGATGTGGTCGCTCGTCTTCCCAACGCCGCGGCCGGCACGAATCTCCATGGTCATCGAGCGCGAGACCACGTCGCGCGAGGCCAGATCCTTGGCGCTGGGAGCGTAGCGCTCCATGAAGCGCTCCCCCTCGGAATTCGTCAGGTATCCACCCTCACCGCGTGCGCCTTCGGTGATGAGGCAGCCGGCGCCGTAGATGCCGGTGGGATGGAACTGCACGAATTCCATGTCCTGCAGCGGCAGACCGGCGCGCAGCACCATGGCGTTTCCGTCGCCCGTACACGTATGGGCAGAGGTCGCCGAGAAGTAAGAGCGGCCGTAGCCACCGGTGGCCAGGATCGTCATCTGAGCGCGGAAGCGGTGGATCTCACCCGAGGCCTGATCGATGGCGATGACGCCCAGACAGCGGCCCTCCTCGTCCATGATGAGGTCGAGAGCGAAGTATTCGATGAAGAAGTTGGTGTGGTTCTTCACCGCCTGGCCATAGAGCGTGTGGAGCATGGCGTGGCCGGTGCGGTCAGCCGCCGCGCAGGTGCGCTGGGCGGTGCCCTTGCCGTAATCGGTGGTCATGCCGCCGAACGGGCGCTGGTAGATTTTGCCTTCCTCGGTGCGCGAGAACGGTACGCCCCAGTGTTCGAGCTCGTACACCGCTGCGGGTGCGTTGCGCACGAGATACTCGATAGCGTCCTGATCGCCGAGCCAGTCCGACCCCTTCACGGTGTCGTACATGTGCCAGCGCCAATCGTCGGGGCCCATATTGCCGAGGGAAGCCGAGATGCCGCCCTGCGCCGCCACGGTGTGTGAGCGCGTCGGGAACACCTTCGAGATGCAGGCCGTACGCAGGCCGGCCTGCGAGCAGCCCACGGTAGCGCGCAGACCAGCGCCGCCGGCACCGACGATCACAACGTCGAACGTATGGTCGATGATGGAATAGGCCGGCGCGCCGTTGCCGTTGGTTCCGTTGGTGGCCATGGGCAGATCCTTCGGGTTCGGGGGCGGGTCAGACGAGCTTGCCGAGGCTCACGCGCAGGATCGCGTAGAGGCAGGCAACGGCGACGACGACCGCGTAGGCGTTGTTGGCGAATAGGCTCACGAATTTCAGTCCTTTGTCGTGGACGTAATCCTCAATGACGACCTGCATGCCGATCCTCATGTGGAGCGTGACCGAGATCACGGCGAGGATCAGGACGAGCGCGACGAGCGGGTGCGACATCAGCGCGACCGCCTCCGGGTAGGATCGGTTGGCCATCATCGCGACGATCACCACGAAGGCGAGCATAAGCGGGGCGTTGGCGGCGGCGGTGAGGCGCTGCTGCCAGAAATGCCCGGCCCCGTGGCCGGAGGCGCCGAGGCCCTTCACCCGGGCGCGCGGTGTCCGCATCGTCACGTTCGTGTTCTGACGGTTGTCTGCCATGGGGGTCGCTCCTCAGCGTAAGGTGAGGGCGAGGGCCCAGATCAGGACGGTCAGGATCACGGAGCCGATCAGAGTGGCGCGGGCGAGGCCCATGCGCTGCTCGCGGTCGAAGCCGTAGCCGAAATCCCAGATGAAATGGCGCAGGCCACCCAGCATGTGGTGCATCAGGATCCAAGTGTAGACGAACAGGACCAGCTTCCCGATGATCGAGCCGAAGAACCACGCAACCCAGCCATAGGCCGCCGGACCGGAGGCGAGCGCCACGAGCCAGATCGCCACCAGAGCGGTGCCGCCGTACAGCGCGGTGCCGGTGACGCGGTGGAACACCGACATCGCCATGGTCCAGGTCCAGCGGTAGATCTGGAGATGAGGCGAGAGCGGCTGAGCGACCGTGGGTCTGACAGTAGGTGCCATTCTGCGAAAGTCCTCGGCGCTGTGGAGCCAATTCCAGCAGGGGTGCTGCTCAGATTGGATCGTCTCTAAAGGGGTACGGCCCACGCGCCAATGCGCAAGCCGTATCGATGTGCATTGCGGTGTGACACACTCAACCGATCGTCATTCGGCTCACACTTATGGAAACCGACCCAGGATGTGCCACCAGAGGTAGTCCAGCGGCGCGATGACGAAGAGTGATGCGAGACCGACTACGAGGGTCAGGATCGTCGCCGACCGGAGCGGTACCCGCCCCAGATCCATTGCCATCACGATGGGTGGGGCTTGGTAGGGCAGGAACAGAGTTGAGTATCCCACGACCTGGATCATCACCACGTTGGCGAGGTCCAGTCCGCTCGCGCGCGACATCTCGCCGGCCAAGGCCGTGTAGAGCGCCGGAGCGCCGTTGGCAGTGACGACGATCGCGAAGAGCGACGCGATGGCCGTCAGCACGCCGAAATTCTGGGCCGACGCTCCGGGTTCCAGGGGCGCGACCGCGAGCAGAGCATGGCCGAGCCTGGAGCCCAGGCCCGTCTCGTTGACCACCGCCACCAGCCCCAGCAGCGCGGCCACGTAAAAGCAGGTCCGTAGGTTCACCGCGCCGAAGGCTTCTGCAGGCAATACGCCGATGCGGGGAAGGAGGCAGATCACCGCCGCCGTCAACCCGACCCAGGCCGGGGCGATATGGTGGAGGCTGTCCGTTACCCAGAAGGCCAAGGTCAGGCCAAGAATGATCGAAAGTCGCCGCTCCTCCGGCGAGAATGCCGGCGCCGGCTCGTCCGTATCCACGGCGGCGGCGCTCATCAGGTCTGGGAACAAGCGCACGATGGCTACCACCAGGATCATGCCCTTCACGCCGGCGAGAACGGGGGCGTGGAGCAGAAGATAGGGCAGATAGGCGAGGTGCAGGCCGTATTGCGTCTCTGCGGTGCCAGCCATGACGAGGTTGGGCACGTTGGCAGGCAGGATCGCGGCGGACAGCAGCGGCGTCGCCAGAGCCACCGCGAGAACCGCCCCGGTCCGGCCGGGCCGGCCGGCCCCCAGGCCGAATGCATCGCAGAGCGCCAGCACCACCGGGATCATTAGCGCAATGCGCCCGAGGTTCGAGGGCATCACGAAGGCAAGGGCAAAGGACAGGGTGACGACCGCGGCGATGAAGCCTGTGTAGGAGCCCGATAGTCGGCCGGCGAGGCTGCGCGCCAGGCGGGTGCCGAGGCCGGTCCGGGTGATCGCGAGGCCGACCACCATCCCGCTCAGCACGAGCCAGAAGGCCGACGAGGAGAAGCCGGAAAAGACAGTCGACGCAGGCGCGAGCTTCAGAAGCATCGCGGCGGCAAAGAACAGCATCGCCGTGACCACCTCGGCAACGATGCCGGATGCCCACAGGCCCATGCAAACGACGAGCAGAATCGCGGTCACGACAACCGTCTGTTCGTCTGCAAGGATGGACGCCGCCTGCATCTGCGGGGAAATGCTCCGCTGGAGCCGGGCAGAATGGGTGTCCCGTCTCACGGCGCGGACATTGATCTCGAATTGGAGTGGTTCGCAATTCGGATGTCGCCTACCGATCCTTCGCGAACGGCGAAGGATCGGCGATACGCCGGGCGTCGAGAACGCGATTCAGCGCACCCGTTTCTCCTGGTCCACGGCAACGCGAATGAGATCGGCCAAGGTCCTCAACCCGAGTTTCTGACGCATGGCGGAACAGGTGTTGAGGACGGTGCGGTACTTGATCGACAATGTGTCGGCGATGCCCTGATACGAGGTCCCACGGCTGAGGAGGGAAAGGATCTCACGCTCTCGGTTGCTCAGGTCCGCCAGGGGCGAGCGGCGGGCTCCGGCCTGCAGCACCGCGATCTCTACCGCGAGGTCGTGATCGAGGTAGCTTCGCCCGGCGCGTACCGCTTCGAAGGCCTTGAGGAATTCCGCTGTCCGAACATCCTTGAAGACGTAGCCGATGGCGCCGCTCTCCAGGGCGCGCGAAACGATGACCGGGTCGTTGTGCATGCTGAAGGCGAGGATGCGCGTCTCCCGCGCGAGGGTGTGGATGCGCCGGATCAGCGACAGGCCGGACAGCCCCTCCCCCTGCAGGCGGAGGTCGGCCACCACCATCGGCGGGCGCAGGCGGTGGAAGATCCGGTAGGCGGACATGATGTCGGTGGCTTCGTGGATGGTCTCGACACCGGCATCCTCCATGAGGCGCCGGAAGCCGCGCAGGACCACGGGATGATCGTCCACCACGAGAACGGCGGTCACGGCGATACGCGTCCCTCGCCCTGGAGCGAGTAGCGCTCCTTCAGCCGCGTGAGGGCGGTCGCCCGGTCGGCTCCCTGCTGGCGCGTGTTGTAATAGTGCTGGCACATCTCGCCGAAGAGCTGCTTGCGGTGGGTGGCGGCGGCGACCTCCTCCAGCCCGTCGAGAAGATCGGCATAGGGTTCGGGCTTTCCCGCCTCGGCCAGCATCTCGCCGAGCTGGACGATGCGGTTGGCCATCATGCGCGGATCCTCGATGAAGACCGCCTTGGCGCGGGCGAGGCTGTGGCGGAGATGCTCGGTCTGCGAGCCCACCTCCGCGGCGGGCCTGCCGATCTCGCGGCTCGCGAGCCACCGCGCCGGCTCGGTCGGGTCCGTATGCGAGAGCCAGGTCGGAACGTCGGCATCGGATTTCGTGGCGACGAGGGCCTGATCCCCGGTGCTCGCGGCCTCGTTGCCGGCCTCGTCACCCTTGTCGCAGGCTGCCAGGGCGAGGGGGAGGCACAGGATCGCGTGGCTGATCCGTTTCATCGCACCGCCTCCGGGTTCGCGCCGACGGCGAGGCTGCGTGGCCCCTCCGCCACGGGGATGCGGGCGGTTTCCGTCAGCGACTTCAGGTCGATGACCGAGACCGAATCCGAGAACCAGTTCGCCACATAGGCGAAGGCCCCATCGACGGCGATCCCTTCGGGGTAGCGCCCGACAGGGATCGTCGCCTTGAGGCCGAGGCTGCCCGAGTCGAGCACCGCCACGGTGCCCGCCTGCTGGTTGGTGACGAGGACGAGGCTGCCATCCTCGCTGGTCGCGACGCCGTAGGGCATGCCGCCGATCCTCACCGTGGTCGTCACCGTCAAGCTGCCCGTGTCGACGACGCTGACGTCGCCGCTGCGGACATTGCCCACGTAGAGCCTGTCTTCGCCCGGGCTCAGCCCGAGGGCGAACGGCCCCTCGCCCACCGGCACCATCGCCACCCGCTCCATACGCGCGGTATCGATGACACTCACCTGCCGGCTCTCGCGGTCGGCCACGTAGAGCCGGCCCCGCCGATCCAGGACGAGGCCGGCCGGGTCCTTGCCCACGGCGCAGGTTCTTTCGATGGCGCCGGTCTCGGCGGAGAGACGTACCACCCGCCCCCCGGCCCAGTCGCCGACGAAGAGGCTCGCCCCATCCGCCGAGGCGGCGATGCCGAAGGCCTGGCCCGAGAACGGCAGCCGCCGCAGGACGACACCGGTTCGCCCGTCGACCACGTCGATCCCCGCGTGGTCCGGTTGGCTCAGATAGAGGCGGCCGTTCGGTCCGGCGGACACCTGCGCGATCCCCTGCCCCACCGCGATGGTGGCCGCGACTTTGGTGGCCCCGGCCTCGATCCGGCTCAGCGTGCCGGCTCCCTGGCTCGCCACATAGACGGGTCCGGCCTCCACCCGAGGGTTGGAGAGCGTCAGGACGAGACCGGCAAGGAGCATCGGGCGCAGAGGATTCATCGCGCCCCCTTGCCCTCCAGGCGCGCTTTCAGACCCTTGAGCCCGTTGCTGAAATAGAGGTTCATCGCATCCTTGCCGGCGGCATCGCTGAGCTCCTCCGGCGGCTCGTTGCCGGTGTCGCCGCGATAGAAGCGGCCGAGCCACTCGACCTTCGAGCCCTCGCCCTCCGGCGTGACGGTGAGCGTCGCCGAGTAGGACGAGACCGGCAGCGCCTTCAGGTCGGCATCGCCGAGACGGTAGGAATAGCTGCGCTTGGCCGCGTCCCACTCGTCGAGGCCTTCGTCGAGGGTGCCGCCGTTCTTCAGGGTCAGCGTGCGACGACCGCCCGAGGCGTTGCCGCCGGTGCCGGCGCTTTTCGCCACGTCCGGATGCCAGTTCGAGACGCCGGCGAAGTCGCCGACCACGGCCCAGACGGCATCGGGCTTCGCCGCGACGGTGATGGACTGATCCACCTTCTGCGGCGTCGGGCCGTGCGCGAGGGCCGTGGTCGCGAGGAAGGCGGTGGCTGCCAGGGGAGCGAGGAACGCAGACGGCAGGGCAAAACGCATCGATCAGACCTTTTTCAGCAGGACAAAACGGCCGGCCCCGAACAGAGGGCCGGCGAAGACGGCGAGGATCAGCGCGAGGGCGATCCCGCCGAAGACGGGGCGCAGGTCGAGGCTGCCCGGGAGCGGGCGCGGGGTCGCCGCGCGGACCAGCGCGGGGCCGAGCCCGGCAGGGCCGTCGAGATGGGCGTAGGTCAGGCCCGTCGCCTGAGCGAGGGTCTTGAGGTAGGGCTCGCGCACGGAGGAGAGGTGCTCGGTGCCCGAGGCCGCCGCGGCGCCGAAGGGGGCATTGCGCGGGTTGTAGCCCTCGCGGCTCTCGGCATCGGCGGGGGGCGGCCCGAACCGGTTCTCCTGCTGGACGTCGCCCGATCCGTAGAAGCCGGTCTCACGGCCGCGATCGTTGTAGCGCGGGATCGGCGACAGGGCGTAGGCCCCCGCGCCGACGATGAGCCCGCGCACGGCGCCCGGCTTTCCGTCGAAGGTGGGGCCGCCGGTGCTGGGCAGGGGCGGCGCTTCCTGACCATCGGTGATGAAGACGAGGTCGGTGCCGAGACCGGCCGCCATCTCCACAGAGCGAAACAGGCCGGCCGAGATGCGGCTGTCGCCTTCCCAGGCCATACGCCAATCCAGGGCGCTCAGCGCCCCGTCGAGGGGGGCGAAATCGGCGCAGACTTCGATGGGGGTGAACAGGAGGAACGGCCGGCGCTCGGTGAACAGGCCCAGTGCCACCCGCGACCCGCAGGGCAGCGAGGTGACGAGTTCGCGCAGGGCCGCCTTGGCCGTCTCCAGGCGGCTTTCGGGTTTGCCGTCCGCCCCGACGTAATCGCGCACATTCATGCTGCCGGTGATGTCGAGGATTGCGAGAATCTCGACGCCGTTGCGGGTCAGCGGCAGGGGGCGAGCCACAAAGGTGAGCGCCACGAGGGCCAGTGCAGCGGCCAGGAGCTGGAACCGCCGGTCGCGCAGGTTTCGCCGGACGAGGCCGGGCGCACTCACGGTTCGCCCCGCGGCTGGCCGGGGATTTCGGTCCAGATCTTCTTCGGCTCGGCCTTCAACTCGTCTCCGGTCTTGCGGTCGAATTCGGGAAAGTCGCGGAGCAGGCGCGAGGCCACGTCGAGGTTGAACTTGGCGTCCCACAGGTCCGGCCGTCCCTGGAGCGCGCGCCGATAATCCTGACGGGCCAAGGTGATGAGCGGTCCGGCCGGATCGAGGTTGCTCCGTTCCAGATGGTCGAAGGCTTGGCGCAGGCGGGCATTGCCCAAGGCATAGCGGGCGCGCGCGGAGAGGTCGGTCTCGCCCCGGCGGTCGAGGGATTCGATCAGCGGCTCGATCTCCTCGGTCACGCCCCGGCGGGCGAGATGCTGCACCCGCGCCAGCAGGAGCGGAGCCGGGGCGTCGAGGGAGACCGGGACGTCCTTGCCGGCGGCGAGAGCCGCGATCGCGGCGTTGTCGCGTGCAGCCCGCCAAGCCGCTGCGCCGAAGCCGAGGGCCACGAGAAGCAGCAGGATCGGCAGGGCGAGGAGGAGGTGCGGGCGGGCGCGGCGCAGGGCATTGCCCAGTCCGGCACCGGTTCCCCCTCTCCCCTTTGCGGGAGAGGGTGGCCCTCGCGTGAGCGAGGGTCGGGAGAGGGGAGCGCGCTGTCCGGAGAGGTCGCCCCCTCTCCCGGTCGCTCCGCGACCACCCTCCCCCGCAGAGGGGGGAGGGTTGGCGCGCTGCGGCGATATTGGTTTTAAGAACGCCTTCATGCGGCGAGCCTCTGCGGCTGGGGAGCCGGCGCGGCGGAGGCGGAAACCGCCGGCCGGCGCAAGCGTAGATCCGCCTCGGCGAGCTTGGCCGCGACGAGTAGGATCAAGCCCAATACGCTGATTCCATAGGCCCATCCTGCGAGATCCCGGCGTGGCCGCCGCTCGATATAGGGGATCGGGTCGCGCTCCAGGCGCTCGATCTGCCCGATGGCATCGGCCACCGCCTCGGCGCCCTCGGCCTCGAAGGCGCGGTAGGGTGTCCCAAGGCTCTTGAAGAACAGGTCGAGATGCCGTTCGGGCGCGGCCTGAGGGGTGTCCTCGCCCGACGGCCTGTCGGAGATGGAGGGCGAGCCTTTCGTCCGCAGGAACAGCCAGTAGAGGTTCGGGCGAAGTCGCGCGAATTCGGCGCGCAACGTCCCCTGCACGCGGGGATCGATCACCGCCGCGCCGTCGGAGACGATGAGCAGGGCGCGCGAGACGTTGGCGGTACTGGCGCCGAACTGTGAGAGTGCCATGCCGAGGCCGCGCGCCACGTTGGTGTAGTCGAGGCCCGGCCGGTCGATGGCGGCGATGGCCGCGCGGACCGCCTCGTGCCTGTCGGTCATCGGCAATACCAGCATGGGGGCGGTGGAGAAGGCCGAGACGGCGAACTGGTCATGGGCGCGGCTGCCGACGAACTCGCCGAGCAGCCGGCGCGAGGCCGCCGCCTTCGATTCCTCGGCACCGGAGGGCTGCAATCCGGCGAAGGTCTCGTTCATGCTGCCAGAGCGATCGACCAGGATCGAGACCTGGGCGCCGATGCCCGTCCGGGTGATGGTCTCGCCCTGGCGATAAGGGCCGGACAGGGCGACGACGAGGCCGGCGATGGCGAGGATGCCGGCGAGGCGCAGGCCCCAGCCGATGAGGCGCGACAGGCCGTCGACGGGGCTGGCCGCGATGCTGGACAGCGGGGTGACCCGCTGGCTCGACGCGGCGAGCGGCAGCAGCGCCAACGGCAGCAGCCAGAGCACCCAGGGAAAATCCGCCATCAGGCGCATGACACCACCGCCATCAGACCCATGATTCGACCGCCATCGGACGGGTTTTCGGCTCGTTCATGATTCCCGCTCGATGGCGGTGAGTTTCCGGGTCAGGGCCACGATGTCGGCCAGCGGCAGGCGCCGCATGGCGGCGGCCGGACCGGGTCCGAAGAAGCTGTGGCGCGAGGCGTCGAGGAAGGCGGCGAGGCCGGCCCGTTCCCGCGTATAGGCGGGGTGGCGGGTGAGGAAGGCCGGCAGGTCGTCGGCCAGGACCCTGCGCCCGTCGGTTTCGTCCAGCGCCCGGTGAAGCGCGAGAAGGGCGGTCTCGTAGGCCGCCTCGTCGTCTCTCCGTCCGGCGAGGGCGCGCAGGCGGCGCAGGCACGCCGCGAAGGCCCTTCCTCCGCGTTTGGCGAAGGGCCACCATGTCCGGTCCCAGGCGAGACCCGCGAAGGCCAGCAGGGCCATGGCCATGAAGCCGGCACTTCCGACGACGAGGGGTTGCGTGTCGAGAGAGGCGACCCGCCCGTCCGGACGCAGGTAGGTCTTCGGGTCTTCGCGGGCCGGCGGCTGGACCTCGCGCAGGGGCGAGATGTTGAACGACCAGGGCGGGACCTGGGCCTTGGCCGTGGTCGCGCCCTTGTCCGTATCGCTCACGAAGGTGACGACGAAGCCGGGGATCTCGAGGGCGCGCGCATCGAGGGCGGCGTAGAAGTTCTGATAGGTGAGATCGAGGCGCACCCGGCTGCTGCCGCCCGCGGATGCTTGCGTGACCGCGACGGTGCGAAGGTCGAGCCAATAGGTGATCGCGCCGGGCTGGGGCAGCGAGGCGGCCTGCAGGGCAAAGCCCGGCTCGACCACGATATCGACCTGAGCGCGGACGAGATCGCCGAGGAAGTAGCCGAACGGGCGCGGCGTGCGCACCTCGACGGTCCGCACCTGGGACTGGGCGGTGAGCGACGAGCAGAGCAGGAACAGGAGCGGGGCGAGGCGGCGCATGGGATGCCTCAACTCGCCAGGAGGTGGCGGCTGATCGCGTCGGGGTCGAAGCGGCCCGCGAGGCGGAAGGGCGAACGACCGTAGGTGGAGGCGATCCGGCGCAGGGTCTCGGCCCGCTCGGCTTCGCGCGCGATCCAGCGGCGGCGCAGGCCGGGGCGCATGAAGACCACGCGGCGGCCGGCGCCTTCGAGATCGTCGAGCTCCATCAGGCCCCATTCGGGCAGATCGTCGTCCTCGGCGGAATCGGCCAGGACGACGGGCACGAGGTCGTGACGCGACAGACTCGCGAAGGTCTCGGCGATGAGTGCCTCTGGCCAGCGGAAGTCGGAGACCAGGAACACGATCTTGGGACGGCCGACGAGGCGGCGGGCCGCTTGCCCCATCCCATCCGCGCGGTCGCCGGTACAGGCGGCGTCGGTCAGCCGGGAGACCACGTCGCCGGCCATGCTGCGGCGACGGCTCGCGGGCAGGAACACGTCCTCCCGCAGGGCGGCATCGCAGCCGATCAGGCCGAAAGCGTCGCCGATGCGCGTGGCCGAGGCGGCGAGGCAGCCGCAGAAGGACGAGACGAGCCCCATCCTGTCCGCCTCGCCGGTGAAGCGCATGGAGGCGGAGAGATCGACCAGCGCCCAGACTTCTAGCGCCGTGCGGCTCTCGAACCGCCGGACATAGGTGCCCTCGAACGGGTCGCGGAGGGTGGCGCGGACGTCGATGCGGCGGGCATCCGGCATGCGCAGGAACGGCACCTGATCGCGGAAGGTGCCGAGACCGCCGGCATCACGGCCGCGATGGGCACCCGCCATCGTGCCGGGCACGCGGCCGCGCGGGCGGTAGACGATGTCCGGCGTCTGCTCCTGGGGCGTTCTCTCGGGCGCCGTCACGGGGCGGGCACGGTGTCGAACACGGCGCGGCAGAGCTCCGGCACGATGGTGCTGCGGCGCATCTCGTAGATCGGCTCGAGGAAGACGCGGTGGGCCATCACTTCGGGAAAGATCGCGCGGATATCCTCGGGCACGAGCCAGTCGCGGCCCTCCAGCCAGGCGCGGACGCGGGCGGCGCGGACGAGGAAGGCGACGCCGCGCGGCGAGGCCCCGCCCTGGATCAGGGCCGACATGTCGATGCCGGGCAGGCGGATGCCGGCCTCGTGCGGGCGGACCAGGGCCTCCCACAGGCCGACCACGTAGGCCTCGATGGCCGGGCTCGCCTGGATGCCGTGCTGGATCGCCGCGCCGATCCCCGCCATGGCGGCGTGATCGAGGACGCCGCCGTCGATGCCGGCGATGAGGGCGTCGGTGTCGTGGAAGCGCGGATCGAAGACGAGGGCGCGGCGCGCCTCGGCATCGCGCGGGGCTTCGAGGCCGATCTCCATCAGGAAACGGTCGCGGGCGGCGGCCGGGAGTTCGAAGGTCTCCTCGCGCTCGACGCGGTTGCGGTCGGCGAAGACCTGGAGGTTGGGGAAACGGTATTCGCGGTTGAACGCGGTGAGACTCCGCTCGGCCATGAGGCGGAGCAGGAGCGAATGGACCTGCGGACGGGCGCGGTTGATCTCGTTGAAGAAGAAGATCGAGAGGTCTTCGGATTGCCGCAGCACAGGCCCCGGCTCCACGCGCGGGCGGCCGTCATCGGCGAGGTAGGTGTGATAGATGAGGTCGGACGGCATCATGTCCACCGTGCCCTCGATGCGCTCGTAGGCGCCCCCGAGCGCCCGCGCCACGGCGCGCAGTAGGGTGGTCTTGCCGACGCCGACATCGCCTTCCAGCAGAACGTGGCCCCGGGCGAAGAGGGCGATGGTGAGAAGCCGGATCGCCCGGTCCTGGCCCACCACGGCGCCGCGAACCGCGCGTTCGAAACGGCCGGCCGCCTCGCGCCAATCGGTGAGCATCGCGTCGCCGGAGCGGATGTCGTTCATGGGGTTTGCCTTTGAGGACAGCGGCCGCGATCCCCGGACGGAGCGGTCCAGGCGCCTGAGGGGATCGCGGTCACCGTGATGGCCGCCCAAAGCGATGGGCGGCGACGACGTCAGTTGGAGGAGATCTTGGTGACGTCGTATTCGAACTTGCCGGTCTTCTTGGCGGCTTCGATGCGCTTCTTGTTGCGCTCTTCCATCTGCTTGATCGAATCGGCCTGCTTGTTCAGCTCCTTCGGATCGTGCTTCGGATCGTATTTCGTGCCGGCGATCTTCTCGGGGAAGCCGGGCTTGGGCTGCCAGCAATCGCCGGCGGCCTTGCACTTGGTGCCGTCATAGGCGAGCGCGGGAACGGCGAGCAGCGCGCCCGCACCGATTGCGAGAGCCGTGATGAGTGTCCGCATGGTCGTTTCCTCTGGTTTGATTGTTACGGCGTTCGCCGCTTCTCGCTCACCGCGCGAGGCATCCTCGCGCGACGTGACTTCCCAAGACCGCTACTCCAGCGGTGGGCACTGGCCCGGAGCGTCCTTGGGGAAGGTCTCGCCCTGCTTGTAGGGCGTGTATTTCTTCTTCTGCTCGTCGTTGAGCCAGACGGCGTCCTTGACCGGACCGGTATAGAGGTGCCGGATCCAGGCGATCGTCTGCAGCATCTCGTCGGGCGTCAGGTTCTCGTTGTGCGGACCCATCATGCCGTTGGCGCCGCCGAAGATGGTGGCGAACAGGCCGGTATCCTCGGTGTTGGAGGGATAGGTCCAGTAATTGTCGTTGAGGCCGGGGCCGAGCTTGCCTTCGGCGAGGTGCCCGTGACAGCCGGAGCACGAGGTCGCGAACAGCGACTCGCCGTTACGCAGGCAGGATTTGTCGTCGATGTAGATGTTCTTGCCGGTCTGGAAGAACTCCTTGACGGCGGGAGTGTCGCGCCCGCCTTCCTTGCCTTCCGAGATGTTCAATTCTTCGCCGGTTACGGTGTTGCGGAAGGTGATCCCCGTCGAGGGGCCCGCGGAGGGCTGGGCCAGGGCCGCCAGACCGGCGGAGGCGAGGCCGAGCCCGAGAAAGGCGGCGAGGACACGGTTCGTGTGACGCATCAATTTGCTCTGTTTATCCCCGGACTTGCGGCCGAGGTGGGCGTACCGGTGCTCAGCGCACCGGCGACGCGGGACAGGGTTGAGGGGATCAGTTGGAGACGGGGGTGACGGGCACGCCGTCCTGGCGGAGGATCGCCTCAATCTGCGGGCGAGCCTTGGCGATCGCGGCGTCGAGGGCCGTCTTGAGAGCCTGGTCGTCGCGGCGGACGCCCATGGACTGGTCGAAGCTCTGCGGCACCTTCTGGCCGTCGCTGCGCACCGTATCGTCCGGCACCGGATTCATGCGCAGGGGCTGGCTCGAATCCTTGACGTAGCGGGCGACGTCCGGCGCGAAGGCCACGGCCACGTCGGCCTTGTTGGCGACGACTTCGCTGACCATCCGGGCCGGGTCGATCTGCGTGTAGGTGTTGCGGGCCGCGCGGAAGTTCACCAGCGAGTAGAGGTAGGCCATGTCCTCCTCGTAGCGGCCGATATCCTTCAGCATCGCCTCTCCCGGCGTGCCGAATCCGACGACCATGTGGTCGATGGTCTTGAGGCGCGGATCGGTCCAGGACTTGATGTCGAGGTCCCGGTCGGCGCGGGTGATGAAGACGTAGCCGCTGCGGTAATAGGGTTTCGTGGTCAGCACGCGCGGGTCGTCGCTGTCGAGGCCGACCACCACGTCGCACAGCTTCTTGTCGAGGCTGTCGCGCACAAGATAGATCGCGGCCTTGTCGGACCAGACGAACTGCGCTTTGCGCCCCATGGCCTCGGCGACGGTGGAGACGATGCGGTTCTCAAGCCCGGAGCCGTCCTTCATCGAGAGCGGCGGCTGGTTGGCCGCGCAGACCCGGAGGACGCTGTCGTCGGGCGCGGATTTCGTGTCGGCCTGCGCGAGCGCGGCACCGCCGAAGGCGAGGACAGCGGCGACGGACAGGCATCCTTTGGCGAAGGACATGAGAGCGTTTCCGTTGTTTTTTATGGGTCGGATTCTTCCGAGGATGCTCGGGTCCCCTCTCCTGGAAGGAGAGGGACAGGGTGAGGTGTGAGACCTGTCCGGAGATGGACCTCACCTCACCCCAACCCTCTCCTTTCAGGAGAGAGAGTCCTCTGGTGCCTTCAGCTCACCCGCAGCTGACCTTCATCACGATGGTTCGGATGAAGGTCAGCCCCGCCCAAGTTGGGTCAACCGGACGGGTTCGCGAGTAAGAAGGGGGCGCTTGGCCTACTTCGCAGCCGCGGTCTGGTACTCGCCGACGCTCGGATCGTCGTACGGACCCTTGCCGTTCAGCGAGAACACCATCACGCCGCCGCCCATCTGGGTGTAGTTGGCGAGCTTCTTGAACGCGCCCACCGCGCCGAGGCCGGCAGTCGGGTCCTGAAGGTCGAACACGAGGCCGACACCCGGCCAGCCGCCGACGCCGTAGTAGATGGCGACGTACTGATCACCCTTGTGGCTGTAGGTGATCGGGTAGCCGATGGCGCCCGACGGCATCTTGAACTTCCAGAGAAGGTCTCCGTTGTCCGAGTTGCGCGCCTTGATGTAGCCGTCCAGCGTTCCGTAGAACACGAGACCGCCGGCGGTCGCGGTCGTCCCGCCCCACACGGCGAAGCGCTCCATCTTCTCCCATTTGAACTCGCCGGTGATGGCGTTGTAGCCCTTGATCTGGCCCAGACCTTCGTAGTTCTGGCGATCGCCCTTCGGGCCGGGATACATGTTCAGAGTGGCGCCGACGAAGAACTGACCGGCACGGTAGGGAAGCATGAAGGGCTCCCAATCCATGCAGATGTGGTTGATGCCCATGAAGAAGAGCTTGCGCTCGGGATCGTAGGAATCGTGGCCCTGGTTGTGGTAGCCCATCGCCGAGGGACAGATGTCCTTGGCGAGGTGGTCCATGCGGGTGCCGTATTCGGGATCGCGCACCGGCTGGCCCGTCTTCAGGTCGACCGACTTGAACACGTTGACCGTGTCGTCGATCTTGTTGGCCGAGACGAGCGAGCCGTCCGTCCGGTCGAGGGTGTAGACGATGCCGTTCCGGTCCGGATGGGTCAGGAGCTTGCGGTCCTTGCCGTCCTTGTCCTTCTGGTTCGACAGCATCATCACGTTGACGCCGGCGTAATCCCACTCGTCATGCGGGGTCTTCTGGTAGCCGAACTTGGCTTCACCCGTATCGGCGTCGCGGCCGAAGATGGTCATCGTCCACTTGTTGTCGCCGGGACGCATGGTCTCGTTCCACGGCGCCGGGTTGCCGGTGCCGAAGTAGATCAGGTTGGTGCCGGGATCGTAGGCGTACCAGCCCCAGTTGGTGCCGCCGCCGATCTTCCAGGCATCGCCTTCCCAGGTGGAGGTGCCGAGGTTCTTCTGCCCGTAATGGGGGTTCTTGATGTTGAAGTCCGAGGCGAGCAGCAGGTCCTTGTCCGGGCCGGTCGCATAGGCGCGCCAGACCTGGGAACCGGTCTTCACGTCGTAGGCGGTGAGGTAGCCGCGCACGCCGAGCTCGGCGCCCGAGGAGCCGATGATGACCTTGTCCTTCACCACGTAGGGGGCGATGGTCAGGGTGGAGCCGACCTTGATGTCGGAATTCTCGACCTTCCACACCGTCTCGCCGGTCTCGGCGTTGAGCGCCATGACGTTGCCGTCGAGCAGGGTCTTGAGGATCAGCGCCGGGGTCTTTCCGTCGCCGGGCCAGTAGGCCAGACCGCGGTTCACGAGATCGCAGCAGGCGACGGCGCGGGCGGCCGGGTTCTGCTTGGGCTTGTCCTGCCACAGGATCTTGCCCGGATCGTCGAGGGCGAGAGCGAACGTGTTGTTCGGGAAGGAGGTGTGGATGTACATCTTGTTGTCGACGACGACGGGCGCGCCCTCGTGGCCGTTGAGCAGGCCGGTCGAGAACGTCCAGGAGACCTTGAGGTCCTTCACGTTCGTCGTGTTGATCTGCTTGAGTTTGCTGTAGTTGTCCGAGTCGTAGTTCTTGCCCGGCATCACCCAGTTTTCATCGCTGTTCGACAGATCGATGAGCTTGTCGTTGGCGTGAGCGATCCCTGACAGTCCGATCGGTGCCAGGGCCAGGACGGCCAGCACCGAGACTGAATTCAGTAACCTGTTCATTCTGCGTCTCCTGCCCTTCTGCCGCGTGCTCGACCCCAGGGGGGCGGCCGCAGCCATTGCTTTCGCCGGTTCAGCAAACAGTCGGTCGATCGATATTATGAACGTATTTATAAGAATAACCTGACGCTGGCCGCTCTTATAAAAGACTTATTACTGATCCATCGGCTAGCTATATAATCATTTGCTTTGCCTGATGTCTTTAGCCACTTCAACCTTTTTTTACAGGACGATTTGGCAACTTTGGCCATACCTTTGTGCAGCCATTCTGGGTCGAACCGGAAGACGTCCGTCGATGCGCGGCATCCCGAACGGGCGGGTCTTTCCCTGCGGGCCGAATGGCTTAGCCGGCTCGTCGGTCGCGATGCGCAGGACGGGGCGATCCCGCGCCCGGCGGCGCGGATGGCGCGGGTGTGGATTCGGGCCGGTCGCGATGCGCAAGAGTTCGGCACCGCTCCGCGTCAGGAAAAGCGTCCTGTTCCCCCGATCCTACGCTTTACTCAGTGTGGACCGGCGCTAAACTAAGGCTGGGTAGGAAACAAAAACGAGACATGCCGATGATCAGAAGAACAACTGCGCTCGTGATTTGCCTGATTGTCCTGCCGTCCATTGCCAATGCGGCACGGTTGACCATGGATGACAAGGTGTCTCGCTGGCCCCGGGCCTCCACGGACGAGAAGATCGATTTCGCCACCCGCATGGGCAAGGCCTTTTCCAGCCTCAACGCCGAGCTCGACAAGAACTACTTCATCCGCTGCCTGGAAGAGACCGCGAACATCGGTAATCCGGGCGAGATCAAGCTGGAATCGGCTGTGAAGATGTGCGTGTCCGTGAAGAAGGACCCGCCGGAATAGGCGGCCTCTCCGCGACCGACGGATTTCGAACCGCCCTCCTCCCCCGGATCGAGCGGCGATGGCGCAGCACCAGCATCGGTTCACATCGCAGATGACCCATGTCGCAGCCGACAGCTCGATCCGCCGGAGGCACCGTGCCCGGTCCCGCAGGATGTGGAGACCGGTTCTGGCCGGCCTCGCGACCCTGGTGTCGGGGATGGCGGCGGCGGAGGACGGGCGCATGGCCGCGCTGTATCCGCATGACGGGCGCCGCGACCTGACGGGGGCCGACATCACCCGCTATCCCGGCGCGGGCGTCCTGTTCTGCCATCGCCGGCCGGACGGTATCCCGCAGAAGGCGGCGGCCGCCTGGCTCGTGGGGTCGCCACGTCTCGTGGTGATGAACGCGCACAATTTCCGCAACCGCCGCATGGAGGTGACGCGGGAGGTGGAGGATTGCTTCTTCCAGATCGGCGGGCGGAATTACGGCTTCGTGCCGGCGAGCCTGCGCCTCGGTGCGGCGCCCGACGCCAAGGCCCTGCACATCACCGACGATTGGGCCTTGCTCGACCTCACCGAGGCGGTGGTCGGTGCGCCGCCGCAGCCGGTCCCCGACGCGCCGACTCTGGCCACGGGCATCGCGGAGATTCCCGTGGTGATGGTCTCACCCGGCGGGCACGAGAATTATCGCGGGCCGAGCAGCACTGAGACCTGCGCGATCCACCAGATCGATCCGCCGACGGAGGACGACATCCGCCGCGCCCGGCACAATTGCAACGACGGGTTCGGCGGCTCGGGCTCCGGCCTGTTCGACCTGTCGGGCCGCCTCGTGGCGATGCAGAGCGCCTCGCTCTCCATGAACTCGCGGCGCCCCTTCGACCTCGAGTTCCATTATGGCTCCGCCTTGCTGTTCGAAGGCGCCCTCCTGGCGGCGATCCGGCAGGCAGTGGTGGCGGAGGGCGAGTCCGCGAAGAGCCGGTGAGACGCGGGGGCGCTTCACAGCCTGTTTCCGTCGTTTGTTCCAGGGCTTCACCTCATCCTGAGGTGCCGCGTAGCGGCCTCGAAGGAGGCTTCCAGGGATCGCGCGATTGCTGGAGGGCTCCTTCGAGGCCCGCCGACGCGGGCACCTCAGGATGAGGTGGTCTGCTGGGATGATCGGCTCCGGCAGAAGATCGACTCCTGCATCAGCATCCGGTGAGACATCCGATCCAACCGGCCCTCAATGCACGGTCGGAGCCGGCTCTTCCGGCGCAAGGGTGACGACTTCGGAGAACGGAAATTCGAGGATGATTTCGCCGGATTCGTCGGTGACCACCAGGATGGCTCCCATCAGGCGGGCCTGGGCCTCCGATTCGGCCATCGTCGCCTGGATCGTATCGCGGGCGACCTCCCAGGCATGGTCGGCATCCCGCAATTCGGTGCCGGTGGGATCGGCGATGACTTGCCCGCCGATATGGGTGTGGAAGAAGAATCGGGGCATCGTCGCGTTCGATCCGCTCGAGGAACAGCCGACATCAGCTGGAAGCCGCCGAGCGGGAGCGCAAGGCCCAGCGGCCTATCCTATAGGGCGAAACCGATCTTCCGCCGCGTCGTCGCATGGTCAGACGGCCATGAGGCGTGCTCGTCACCGTCTGGTCCGAGAGCGCCGTTTTAAGTTGTCTTTCCAGGGCTTCACCTCATCCTGAGGTGCCGCGAAGCGGCCTCGAAGGAGGCCTCCAGTGCTCGCGTGATCCCTGGAGGGCTCCTTCGAGGCCCGCTGACGCGGGCACCTCAGCGACTGTGTTGAGGGTCAAGCGGTTTGCCATGGTTTTTGGTCCCTGAGCATGGCGTTGAGGATGGTGAGGAGCTTTCGGGCGACGGCGATGGCGGCGACCATTTTCGGCTTTCCGGCGGCGATGAGCCGTGCGCGGAAGATCTTGAGCACGGGGTTGTGCCGGCCGGCGACGAGGGCGGCCAGGAACAGGGCGGACCGGACGGTCTTGCGGCCGCCGCCGATCATCGCCTTGCCGACCCATCGACCCGATTGCCGGGTGTAGGGGGCCAGACCAGCCAGGCTGGCGATGCGCTTGGCGTCGAGGGTGCCGAGTTCCGGCATCTCGGCGATCAGGGTCCGGGCGGTGTTCACCCCGACGCCCGGCACGGAGACGAGGAGATCCTCCTTGGCGCACCAGGCCGGAGAGCCGCGCACGCCGGTGTCGATCTCGGCATCGATCTCGGCGAGTTCCTTCTCGAGCGCCTTGATCAGCCGGACGAGGCTCTTGGCGATCCGCGGCACGGTGGTGCGGCGCTGCCGGTTCTTCTCCGACACGATCATCTCGATGATCTGGCGCCGCCGGGCCACGAGATCGGAGAGCACCTGCGTGGCCGCGTCCGGCAGCGGGCGCAACTCCGGCCGCGTCGCCTCGACGAAGCGGGCGATCATCGCCGCGTCGATGGGATCGGTCTTGGCCCGCCGGCCGAGGGCCTGGGCGAAGTGGCGCACCTGGGCCGGGTTCACGATGACCAGGGGCAGGCCCGCCCCGGCCAGGGTGGCCGCCACCACCGTCTCGAAGCCGCCGGTGGCCTCGACCGCCACCCGATGCGGCGACAGCGGCCCCAGCCGTGCCACCAGATCGGCCAGACCCGCCCCATCGCGATCCACCGCGAACGTCAGTCCGTCCGGCAGGACATGCACGTCCAGCCGGTCCTTGGAGACATCGATGCCCACCGTCACCATGCCCATCCCCCCTCGTCCTTGCGCAACCGGGCTCTTGCGGCCCAAGCGACTGTCCGAGGTCGAAGGATGGACGGAGGGGCGATCGCGCTGAGGTCCGGGCTTCAAAGCCCTTGGATGAGCCGATGTCCCCTCCGGCCCCGCATCGTCGACAATACCAGACGATGCGGCCGGTAAGTTACAAGGATGAGGTGGTCGGCTTGGATGATCGATCCTGGCAATTCGATACGCAGAGAAACCTCATCAGGCCGGCTCTCAGCCCCGAGCCAATCGCGAATGACGCTGCGAATAGGCGGCATAGATCACCAGGGCGGCGCCGATCCAGATCGCGAAGAGAAGGTAGGTGTCTCGTGGCAGCGCCGCGATGAGCATCAGGCAGCAGGCGAGGCTCGCGAGGGGGACCAGCGGGTAGAACGGCACGCGAAATCCCCGCGGCAGGTCGGGCCGCGTCCGGCGCAGGATGATCACGCCGAGGGAGACCGCCGTGAAGGCGACGAGGGTGCCCATGCTGGTGAGGTTGGCGAGCACGTCGAGGGGGACGAGCGCCGCCAGCGAGGCCACGAAGAATCCCACCGCCAGCGTGTTGGCGTTCGGGCTGCAGCTGCGCCGGTCCACCCGCTGGAACAGCGCCGGCAGCAGACCGTCCCGGCTCATGGCGAAGAGGATGCGGGTCTGGCCATACATCGTCACCAGGGTCACGGAGAAGATGGAGATGACGGCCCCGATCGACAGGACGAGGGCCGGCCAGGGCGTCCCGGTGACGTTTCTAAGGATCACCGCCAGCCCCGCATCCTGCCCGGCAAAGTGCGTCCAGGGCTGCGCGCCGATCCCCGCGAGGGCGACGAGGAGGTAGATCGCGGTGACGATGATGAGCGAGATGACGATGCCCAGGGGCAGCGTGCGCGCCGGGTCGCGCACCTCCTCGCTCGCCGTCGAGATCGTATCGAGGCCGATATAGGAGAAGAAGATCGTCGAGGCGGCGGTGCCGATCCCGGCCCAGCCGAGCGGAGCGAAGGGCGTGAGGTTCGCCGGATCGAACGCCGCGAGGGCGACGACGGCGAAGAACACCAGCACGGCGAGCTTCAGGACCACGAGGACCGCGTTGATCGCGGTGGATTCGGCCGCACCGCGCAGGAGCAGCAGGGTGCATAGGCCGATGAGGACGATGGCCGGCAGGTTGACGTAGCCGCCCCTGCCGGGGGGCTGGCTGATGGCATCCGGCATGGTCCAGCCGATGAGCGCACCGAAGACCTCGTTGAGATACTGGCCCCATCCGACGGCGATGGCCGAGGCGGAGACCGCGTATTCGAGGAGGAGGCAGGCCCCGACGAGGAAGGCCGCCAGTTCGCCGAGGGTGGCGTAAGCATAGGAATAGGACGAGCCCGAGAGCGGAAGCGCCGAAGCCAGCTCCGCGTAGCAGAGCGCCGTGAGGCCCGCCGTGACGGCGGCCAGCAGGAACGAGACCAGGATGGCGGGGCCGACCTCCGGCACCGCCGCGCTCAGGATCACGAAGATGCCGGTGCCCACCGTGGCGCCGACCCCAAGCATGACGAGGCGGAACAGGCCGATGGAGCGTTCGAGGGGCCGGGCTCCGGCATCGGCACCCTGTGTCGAGGGCGACACGGGTTTCCGCCGCAGTGCCGAATGGCGCCAGTCGCTGCGCCGTTCGTCCGATCCGACCGACGACCCCATCACGACGCGACCCCACGGCGACCGGGACGAGAGGTGCCGATCATGTTGCTCTCATTCCGGCAGCAAGCGCCATGCCGCCTCGCGCGGCGCCGAGGGCGTGATCGAACGGATGCCGAGACTGGTCCCGATCCTGCCACGCGGCCGTGACCCCTCCTCACACGGGTGTCGTGCGCGGCCCCTATCGTGTCGGCGGATCGGAGAATGGACCCATGGACGAGAAACGCTGCATCCTCATTGGCGTGCCGGTCCAGGAGGGCACGAGGCGCCTCGGCTGCGACATGGGCCCGAGCGCCTACCGGGCCGCCGGTTTGGGCGGCGCCCTCACCGCCCTCGGCCTCGTGGTGGAGGATCGCGGGAACATCGCCCCGGCCCCCGGCGAGGCCGTCGCCCATTCCAATCCGAGCGTGACCAACCTCTCCGACTTCGCGCGCTGGACGTCCGCGCTCAGTGAGGCCGCCTATCTGGCCGGGGGCGAGGGCCTGCCGATCTTCCTCGGCGGCGATCACAGCCTCTCGGCGGGGACGATCTCGGGCATGAGCCGGCGGGCGGCCGAGGACGGCCGCGAGCTGCACGTGCTCTGGCTCGACGCGCATCCCGACCTCCACACCCTGGAGACGACGACGAGCGGCAACCTCCACGGCGTGCCCATGGCCTATGCAATCGGCCTCAACGGGTTCGGCCCCTACCTGCCGCCGCCCGTGGCGCCGGTGAAACCGCAGAACGTCTGCATGATCGGCCTGCGCAGCGTCGATCCGGCGGAGCGGCGGACGATCCGCGAGGCCGGGATCACCGTGCACGACATGCGGGCCATCGACGAGTTCGGCATCGGCATCCTGCTGAAGGCCTTCCTCGACCGCGTGGCCGCCGCCGGCGGATGGCTGCATGTGAGCCTCGACGTCGATTTCCTCGACCCCGGCATCGCGCCCGGCGTCGGCACCACGGTTCCGGGCGGCGCGACCTTCCGCGAGGCGCATCTCGCCATGGAGATGCTGCACGACAGCGGCCTCGTCCGCAGCCTCGACCTCGTCGAGCTCAACCCCTTCCTCGACGAGCGCGGCCGCACCGCGATCCTGATGACGGACCTCGCCGCCAGCCTGATGGGACGCAGCGTCCTCGACCGGCCGACGCGGAGTTTTTGATGGAGATGGCACTCCTTCCGGTTTGATGTCCGGAGTTCATTTCCAAGGACCTGAGGTGTTTTCCAAGGCTTTACCTCATCCTGAGGTGCCGCTGAGCGGCCTCGAAGGAGCGTTCCAGGGATCGCGCGATGACTGGAGGGTTCCTTCGAGGCCTCCGCTACGCTCCGGCGCCTCAGGACGAGGAGGTCTGTTTGGATGATCGGCTCTGCCGCAAAAATCCGCCGAGCAAGAGAATCCTCTGAGAAAGCCGAAGAAACAGACTTTCAGCGACCAGAACGCGAAACGCCGGAGCCCCTTTCGAGGCCCCGGCGTCGTGCACTGTCCGAATGGCCGGGCGAGCCCGGCCCCCGCTCTCAGAGCGAGTAGTACATCGTGAACTCGACCGGATGCGGGGTCATCTCGTAGCGCATCACTTCCGTCATCTTCAGTTCGATGAACGAGTCGATCTGGTCGTCCGAGAACACGCCGCCGGCCTTGAGGAAGGCGCGGTCGCGGTCGAGGTTGGTCAGCGCCTCACGCAGGCTGCCGCAGACGGTGGGGATCTTCTTCAACTCGCGCGGGGGCAGGTCGTAGAGATCCTTGTCCATGGCCGGGCCCGGATCGATCTTGTTGATGATGCCGTCGAGGCCGGCCATCAGCAGGGCCGAGAAGGCGAGGTAGGGGTTGGCCATCGGGTCGGGGAAACGGACCTCGACGCGCTTGGCCTTCGGGTTCGTCGTCCACGGGATGCGACAGGAGGCCGAACGGTTGCGGGCCGAGTAGGCCAGCAGCACGGGGGCCTCGTAGCCCGGCACCAGGCGCTTGTAGGAGTTGGTGGACGGGTTGGTGAAGGCGTTCAGCGCCTTGGCGTGCTTGATGATGCCGCCGATGTACCAGAGGCATTCCTGGCTGAGATCGGCATACTTGTCGCCGGCGAAGATCGGCTTGCCGTCCTTCCAGATCGACTGGTGCACGTGCATGCCCGAGCCGTTGTCGCCGTAGACGGGCTTGGGCATGAAGGTCGCGGTCTTGCCGTAGCTCTGGGCCACGTTGTGGATCGCGTATTTGTAGATCTGCATGTGGTCGGCGAGCAGGGTCAGCGTGTCGAACTTCATGCCGAGCTCGTGCTGGGCGCTCGCCACCTCGTGGTGGTGCTTCTCGACCTTCACGCCCATGGACTGCATGGCGGCCAGCATCTCGCCGCGCATGTCCTGCGCCGAATCCTGCGGCGGCACCGGGAAGTAGCCGCCCTTGGTGGCCACGCGGTGGCCGAGGTTGCCGCCCTCGTAATCGGTGAAGCCGTTGGTGGGCAGTTCCACCGAATCGAGCTGGAAGCCGGTATGGTACGGGTCGGAGCCGAACTTCACGTCGTCGAACACGAAGAACTCGGCCTCGGGGCCGACATAGATCGTGTCGCCGATACCGGTGGACTTGAGGAACGCCTCGGCGAGCTTGGCGGTGCTGCGCGGATCGCGCGAATACGGCAGGCCGGACGAGGGCTCGAGCACGTCGCAGACGATCGACATGGTGGAGGCCGAGAAGAACGGGTCCATGCAGGCGGTCGCCGGGTCGGGCATCAGCAGCATGTCGGATTCGTTGATCGCCTTCCAGCCGGCGATCGACGAGCCGTCGAACATCGTGCCTTCGGCAAAGATTTCCTCATCGACGAGGGACACGTCGAACGTGACGTGCTGCCACTTGCCCCGAGGATCGGTGAAGCGGAAATCGACGTACTTGACGTCGTTGTCCTTGATTTCCTTGAGGACCTGATCGGCGGTCTTTGCCATCCCTGTGTCTCCTTCGAGGCTCGGCCTGTTTCGGCCGTGGTTTTGCCGCACCACGCGGTGGCGTGCCGCGGATTGGGAAGGGGCGTGCGCGAAGGGACTTAGCTTCTGGTGCGGCGCGAGGCTAGAGCCGTGCGCCACCCTATCGTGACAGGTCGACGCCTTCGCACCCCGTCGTGCGGCTCGACCATCGCCGCCGGCCCGCCGATGCCTTGCCGGGACGACGCGTCAGATGGCGTCGGTACCGGTCTCGCCGGTGCGGATGCGGATGGCTTCCTCGATGGTCGAGACGAAGATCTTGCCGTCGCCGATGCGTCCGGTCTGGGCCGACTTGCGGATGGCTTCCACGGCCCCTTCGACCAGGGCGTCGGAGAGCACGATTTCGAGCTTCACCTTGGGCAGGAAGTCGACCACGTATTCGGCGCCGCGATAGAGCTCGGTATGGCCCTTCTGCCGGCCGAACCCCTTGGCTTCGATCACGGTGATGCCCTGAAGGCCGACCTCTTGAAGGGCCTCCTTCACCTCGTCCAGCTTGAATGGCTTGATGATCGCTTCGATCTTCTTCATGCCGAACGGGCCTGACCTGAATGCTGCTCCGGGTCCTTTTCCTACCATCGCGGCTCGGCCTTCGCCACGCCGTTTTCCCGGAGACGGGTGTTAAATTGCCCATTCGGTAGGCATTGAATGCAAATCGTTTCAGCCACCACCGCTTTGCGCCTGAAATAGCGGCGCGGCATGAGCGGTGCGCAGGCATGGTCACACGAGACAAGGCGAAAGTTCGCAATGCCGTCACACCGTCTCATCTCCGTCGACGCGATGCGGAGAATGGACGCCGCCGCCATAGCGGCAGGCGTTCCAGGAATCGCGCTGATGCGCCGGGCGGGCGCCGCCGTGGCCGCCAGGGCCGCCGCGATGGTCGCCGTGCCCTCGCGGATCCTCGTCCTCTGTGGACCCGGCAACAACGGTGGGGACGGTTTCGTCGCCGCCCGCCTCCTCGAACGGGACGGCTATCCAATCGACCTCGTCTGCACCGTGCCGGTGGAGAGCCTGACGGGTGATGCCGCCCTGGCGGCGGCGGACTGGCAGGGGGCGGTGCTCACCGAGGCCGATCCGGCCGGCGCTGCCCTCGTCATCGACGCCCTGTTCGGGGCGGGCCTGTCCCGCGACCTCGATGGCGCGGCGAGAGCCATGGTCGAGCGGGTTGCCGCGACGGACGTCCCGGTCCTCGCCGTCGACATTCCGAGCGGGATCGATGGTGATACGGGCGCTCTACGCGGGGTGGCGCTCAGGGCGCGCGAGACGGTGACCTTCGTCGCGCTCAAGCCCGGCCATCTGCTGCAGCCGGGCCGCGACCATTGCGGTTATCTCCACGTTGCCGATATCGGCATCGGCGACGCCGCCCTCGAACAAGGGCTGGACGGCACGCCGATGGTCTGGCGCAACGGGCCGGAGCTCTGGGGCGACGCCTTCCCGAGGCTCGACGCGATCAGCCACAAGTACACCAGGGGGCATGTCCTGGCCTTGTCCGGCCCCGCCTTCAAGACCGGGGCGATCCGCCTCGCCGCGCGGGCGGCATTGCGGGTCGGCGCCGGCCTCGTCACCATCGCCTCCCCTGCCGCCGCGATGCCCGAGAACGCGGCGCATCTCACCGCGATCATGCTGACGCCCTGCGAGACGGCCGACGACCTCGACGATCTCCTCGTGGACGAGCGCCTCAACGTCATTCTCGCCGGCCCCGGCATGGGGAGCGGCGAGGCGACCCGCGAGCGGGTCGCCGTGGCGGCCGGCGTCGGGCGGAGCCTCATCCTCGACGCCGATGCGCTCACGAGCTTCAAAGGTCAGGTCGACCAATTGGCGAGCCTGATCGCGGATGGCGGGGGGCAGGCGGTGCTGACCCCGCATGCGGGAGAGTTCGGGCGCCTCTTCGCCGGCACGGACGCCGTCGACCCGCAGGCGAGCAAGCTCGACCGGGCGCTCAGGGCGGCGTCTATCGCCGGGGCGGTGGTGGTGCTCAAGGGCGCCGATACCATCGTCGCCGCGCCCGACGGACGCGCCGCCATCAACGACCACGCCACGCCCTATCTCGGCACCGCCGGGTCCGGCGACGTCCTCGCCGGCCTCGTCGCCGGCCTGCTGGCGCAGGGCATGCCGCCCTTCGAGGCCGCCTGCGCGGCGGTCTGGCTCCATGGCGATGCCGGTTTGCGACACGGGCCGGGGCTCATCGCCGAGGACCTGCCGGAGATGATGCCGAAGGTTCTCGCCGGCCTGCGGTGACGGAGGTAGGCCTCGGCACGGGGGGGAGCACGATCCGGCTCGTCCGGATCGATGAGCCGCGCAGTCCCGCTGCGGACGAAACTGTCGGAAATTCGAATGGTCTATCAATGAACCCGTACTAAAAGGGTCGAGACCGCAGCCTGTGATTTCGGAAATACCGCATGCCGACGTTTTCTTTCACCTACAATAGCGATTACGACCCCCTCGACACAGTCACATTGAGCCAGGACGGGTCTTTAATTTCGAGCGGAACGAACAACCTACACGCCTTCGGGCCTCTGGGAGGCGGTTGGTTCATCTTCAATAACAGTTCAAACCTCAGCCAGGGAGGAATGTTCTTCTCAGACGCGAACAGGGACGAGAGCGGAAATCCCGGATACGACATCACTGGAACTGAATACTCGGTCTCGGCCGATATGTCGGACAACACGGCCTCGGTCTATCTCGAGGGCGGTGATTTCGGTGATATCCTGCGGGCAGGCTTCGGCGCCGATACCCTGAAGGGCGGAAGCGGAAACGACGTACTGGAAGGCGGCGCGGACGCCGATACGATAGAGGGTGGCCTGGGTAACGACACGGCGAGCTACGAGCATGCTGGCGGCGGTGTTTACGTGAGGCTCGACTCGATGCTCGGTTACGGTGGCGAGGCTCAGGACGACGAGCTCTTCGGCATCGAGAACCTGGCGGGAAGCGCCTTCGACGATTCCCTGATCGGTGACGACAACAACAACACCCTTCGCGGCAATGGCGGGCTGGACGACATCGCCGGCCGGGACGGTGACGACCGGATCGTCGTGTCCTCGACGCCCGGCTCCATCGGTGGTGACGGGGGCAAGGATGTCCTCATCGTGATGGGCGGCGGCACCGTCAGCCTCTCCTTCATGAACTTCGACGGCATCGAGGCCATCTATGTCCGCAACGACACCCATCTCCACATGACCAACGTGCTGGCCGGGAGCAAGATCGTCTCGCAATCGACCTCGGGCCACGCCGCCGAGATCGTCGGCACGTCGGGCCACGATACGATCAAGGGCGGCAAGGGCGGGGATACGATCGATGGCGGCATAGGCGATGACACGATCAGGGCAGGCCAGGGCGGGGACACGATCGACGGCGGCATAGGCAGCGATAGGCTCTTCGCAGGCACGGGCGGGGCCACGATCGACGGTGGCATAGGCAGCGACAAGCTCTTCGCAGGCACGGGTGCCGACAGCTTTCGGTTCGAGGCCGGCTTCGGCCGCGATAACATCTACGGCCTGGACTTGAACGCCGATCACATCTTCATCGACGTCGCCGGTGTCGGCGATATCGTGCTCCGCTCATTGAACAACGGCCGCCACACCCTGGTGACGTTCGACGGCATGGAAGGCGGCAACAAGATCATCCTGCGCGACATGAACGTCGACGATGTCCGTAACGTTCAAAATGAGCTGTTCCTGTTCGGCGTCTGAAGAGCTGCGGATCGGATGTCTCGGCGCGCAGTCGATCATCCAAGCCGACCACCTCATCCTTGTAACTTACCGGCCGCATCGTCTGGTATTGTGGACGATGCGGGGCCGGAGGGGACATCGGCTCATCCAAGGGCTTTGAAGCCCGGACCTCAGCGCGATCGCCCCTCCGTCCATCCTTCGACCTCGGACAGTCGCTTGGGCCGCAAGAGCCCGGTTGCGCAAGGACGAGGGGGGATGGGCATGGTGACGGTGGGCATCGATGTCTCCAAGGACCGGCTGGACGTGCATGTCCTGCCGGACGGACTGACGTTCGCGGTGGATCGCGATGGGGCGGGTCTGGCCGATCTGGTGGCACGGCTGGGGCCGCTGTCGCCGCATCGGGTGGCGGTCGAGGCCACCGGCGGCTTCGAGACGGTGGTGGCGGCCACCCTGGCCGGGGCGGGCCTGCCCCTGGTCATCGTGAACCCGGCCCAGGTGCGCCACTTCGCCCAGGCCCTCGGCCGGCGGGCCAAGACCGATCCCATCGACGCGGCGATGATCGCCCGCTTCGTCGAGGCGACGCGGCCGGAGTTGCGCCCGCTGCCGGACGCGGCCACGCAGGTGCTCTCCGATCTCGTGGCCCGGCGGCGCCAGATCATCGAGATGATCGTGTCGGAGAAGAACCGGCAGCGCCGCACCACCGTGCCGCGGATCGCCAAGAGCCTCGTCCGGCTGATCAAGGCGCTCGAGAAGGAACTCGCCGAGATCGATGCCGAGATCGACACCGGCGTGCGCGGCTCTCCGGCCTGGTGCGCCAAGGAGGATCTCCTCGTCTCCGTGCCGGGCGTCGGGGTGAACACCGCCCGGCCCCTGATCGCCGAGATGCCGGAACTCGGCACCCTCGACGCCAAGCGCATCGCCAGCCTGGCTGGTCTGGCCCCCTACACCCGGCAATCGGGTCGATGGGTCGGCAAGGCGATGATCGGCGGCGGCCGCAAGACCGTCCGGTCCGCCCTGTTCCTGGCCGCCCTCGTCGCCGGCCGGCACAACCCCGTGCTCAAGATCTTCCGCGCACGGCTCATCGCCGCCGGAAAGCCGAAAATGGTCGCCGCCATCGCCGTCGCCCGAAAGCTCCTCACCATCCTCAACGCCATGCTCAGGGACCAAAAACCATGGCAAACCGCTTGACCCTCAACACAGTCGCTGAGGTATCCTTCGCCTCGGCGAAGGGCTTTGAGGGAGCCCTCCAGAAGCCACTGCGATATCTGGAGCCCTCCTTCGAGGCAGCTACGCGGCGCCTCAGGATGAGGTAAAGCCTTGAGGAAACAACTCGAGCGGCTCTGAGCAAATCGGCGGCGGTCCCGGTGAGCGGCGCCCTTCCCTCACGTCACCTCGAAGCTCGTCCACAGACCGGTGTCGAACCGCTCCAGCACCGTGGAGCCGATGACCCAGCGTCCCGGATTGTCCGCCTTGAAGGCGATCCGGGCCGTGCGTCCCTCGAGCAGCTGGAACGTGTCGAGCCAATAGGGCTCCCAGCCGTCGTCGAGGGGATGAAGCAGCCGGAAGGCGTGGCCGTGAAGGTGCAGGGCCTGCGGGAAGGCGGTGTCGTTCCGGATCGCGAGGACCACCACCTGGCCGCGCTTCACCGTGAAGGAGGGAGCCACGCCGGAGGCGCCCGTGATGCCGTTGATGGCCCAGACCCGGTTTGGGTCACCCGAATAGGCCGGTTCGGCACCGGGCTTGTCCTTGTCGAGCTTGGCGCCGCCGGTGATCGCGATGTCGCGGCGGACGGCATTCTGCAGCTTGACCTCTGCGGGCAGGAGCTTGTTCTCGCCCACCGGCGCGATCGGCGGCCGCTTCTCCGTCACCGGCTGGCCCTTGGCGGTGAGCGTCGCCAGGACGAGGCCGTTGCCGACCAGGGCATTGACGGTGACGCTGGCCCCGGCCTCCGCCGGCATGTCGAGCATCAGGTCGTAGCGGGTGCCGGGGGGGAAGGGCAGCGTCGCCCGCAAGGGCTCGAACGTGTCGGTGGGCTGGCCGTCCACGGCCACCACATAGACCTTGGCGCCCTCGAACCGGATGCGGGTTCCGCGCGCGTTGCAGACATTGCCGAGCCGCAGGCGGATGCGCGATCCCGGACGGACCTCGATCGCCTCGGGGACCGGCCTGCCGTTGATCGTGACAAGATTGCCGAGGCGCCCGGAGGCCGCGGCGAAGGCGGCCTGCCCGAACGGCATCAGCGTGCCGTTCTCCTCCAGCCTCCAATCCTGCATCAGGAGCGCGAGGTCCTGGTCGAGCGAGGGGGGCGCGGTCTCCTCGACGATCAGCGCGCCGGCGAGCCCGCGCCCCGACGGTTCGCTCGAACCGCCCACGACGAGAGGGCGGATCAGGAACGTGCCCGCATCCGGCGGGACGAAGGAATAGGTGAAGTCCGCCCCCGGAGCGATCGGCGGCTGGGTCACGCCGCCGACGCCGTCCATGGCGTTCTGGTTGCGCACCCCGTGCCAGTGGAGGGAGAGCGGCTTGTCCGTCTTGTTCTCGACGCGCAGGCGGACGGTCTCGCCGAGCTTGGCCCGGATGACGGGGAGGCTCGCCTTGCCGTCGAAGGTCCAGACCGGCGTCTCGGCGGCGGGCTCGGGCTTCAGGCGGTTCGTCCCCGGCCCGGCGACGATCGGGCGCGGCTCCGGCAACGGTTCCGCCGGCTTGGCCGGTGCTGGCGCCGGCTTGGGGGCGGCTTTCCCCGGCCCCGTCTGCGCCTCCGCGACCGTGATGAAAGCCGGTCCGGCAAGGCCGAGGGCCGCCGCCCGGCCGATCAGGGACCGGCGGGACAGGCCGCCGGTCTCCGAGGGGGAACGGCCATTCTTCGGGTCGGAACTCGGCATGTCACCTCGGACGGCAATCGACGGACGGGCGGTCGGATCCGCCCCGCCGGCATGCTTGTAGACGGCGCTCCTGCGCGGCGCCAACCGCCGCCGCGCGCCCGATGGACGACGTCTTATTTTTTTGCTGCGGACTTGCGCGCGCATGCTATAGGACCGCGCTCTGGCGGCTGAAAAGGCGCGCCGGGCGTTGGCGCTTGCGGGCGTGGCGGAACTGGTAGACGCGCTGGATTTAGGTTCCAGTGTCGCAAGACGTGGGGGTTCGAGCCCCTCCGCCCGCACCAGCCTCCGCCGTCGGGAACGGATTGGCTCACAGCGATGGCCGGCCCGCTCTGCCGCTCGGAGTCGGCCTCCGGTCGGGCGCGCTTCGTCAAACGCCGCCTGTGGTGTCACGCCCTGACGGCGGTGCCACGCGAGAATTTTTGACCGATCACACGGACGACAGCGGGAAGACGACGATGCAGGTGACCGAGACACTCTCCCAGGGTCTGAAGCGCGAGTTCCAGGTGCTTCTGGCCGCCAAGGAGCTCGAAGAGCGCCTGACGACCGAGCTGTCCACCCTCAAGGACAAGGCCCAGATCAAGGGTTTCCGCCCCGGCAAGGTGCCGGTGGCCCATCTGCGCAAGCTCTACGGCCGCTCGGTGATGGCCGACGTGCTGCAGAACGCGGTCAACGAGGCCAACCAGAAGATCGTCACCGACAACAACCTCAAGCTCGCCCTCGAGCCGAAGATCGAATTCCCCGGCGAGGCCTCCATCGTCGACCGGGCGCTCGCCGCCAAGGACGACGTCTCCTTCAACGTCGCCCTCGAAGTGCTGCCGAGCTTCGAGCTCGCCGACCTGTCCGACGTCACCCTGACGAAGCAGGTGGCCAAGCCCAGCGACGAGGAAGTCGACGAGGCGATCACCCGCATGGCCTCCTCCAACCGTGCCTTCACCCCGAAGGACGAGGGCGCCGAGGCCGCCACCGGCGACCGCGTCACCATCGACTTCGTCGGCAAGATCGACGGCGTCGAGTTCGACGGCGGCAAGGGCGAGGGTGTCGATCTGGAGCTCGGTTCCGGCTCGTTCATCCCCGGCTTCGAGGACCAGCTGGTCGGCGCCAAGGTCGGCGACGCACGGGTGGTGAAGTCCACCTTCCCCGAGGCCTACGGTGCCGAGTACCTGGCCGGCAAGGACGCCGAGTTCGACGTGACCGTCACGGCGATCCAGGCTCCGGGCGAGACCAAGATCGACGACGAACTCGCCAAGGGCTTCGGCATGGAATCGCTGGAGAAGCTGAAGGAGGCCGTCGCCGGCGCCCTCGGCGGTGATTTCGAGGCCCAGTCGCGCCGCAAGCTCAAGAAGGATCTCCTCGACGCCCTCGACGGCAAGTACGCTTTCGACCTGCCCCCGAGCCTCGTCCACCAGGAATTCGCCGCCGTGTGGGCCCAGGTGGAGCAGGATCTGAAGACCCGCGGCAAGACCTTCGAGGACGAGGGAACCACCGAGGAAAAGGCCACGGCCGAGTACCGCAAGATCGCCGAGCGGCGCGTCCGTCTCGGCTTGGTGCTTGCGCAGGTGGGCGAGACCGCCGATATCAAGGTCAGCGACGACGAGGTGAACCAGGCCCTGATCGCCCGTGTCCGGCAGTATCCCGGGCAGGAGCAGCAGGTCTGGGACTTCTACCGGAAGAACGCACAGGCCCTGGCCGAGCTTCGCGCACCCCTGTTCGAGGAGAAGGTCGTCGACCATGTTCTCGCCCAGGTGAAGCTTGTCGAAGAGCCCGTCTCGAAGGATGCTTTGTTCGCCGACGAGGATGCCGATGCGGCCAGCGCCGAATCGACGGAGTCGAAGGCGGACGAATCCCAGGCTCCTTCGGGCGACGATCTGCCGGCTGTCGCCAAGGCCGATTGAGCTCGATGCTCCCAAAAGGGCGGCGGGCTTGGATGTAGAGGCGGCGTTCACCGCCGCCGTAGTTCGCTGACATGTCCGGCCCGCGCGCCATTCGCGCGGCCGGACCCCTTGAAGCCTGGGGCACGAGAATGATGAGAGATCCGGTCGACTATTATAACAGCGCACTCGTTCCCATGGTGGTCGAGCAGTCGAGCCGCGGCGAGCGCGCGTTCGACATCTATTCCCGCCTGCTGCGTGAGCGGATCATCTTCCTCACCGGCCCGGTCGAGGATTACGGCGCCTCGCTGATCGTGGCGCAGCTTCTGTTCCTCGAAGCCGAGAACCCGAAGAAGGAAATCTCCTTCTACATCAACTCGCCCGGTGGCGTGGTGACCTCGGGCCTGTCGATCTACGACACGATGCAGTTCATCCGCTGCCCGGTGACGACCCTCTGC
Organism: Methylobacterium bullatum; assembly: GCA_902712845.1. Lineage (NCBI taxonomy): Bacteria > Pseudomonadati > Pseudomonadota > Alphaproteobacteria > Hyphomicrobiales > Methylobacteriaceae > Methylobacterium > Methylobacterium bullatum. Next base: position 2,773,211 of record LR743504.1, on the reverse strand, counting down.
GTCGGCCAGGCTGCTTCGATGGGGTCGCTGCTGCTCACCGCCGGCGAGCCCGGCCATCGCTTCGCCCTGCCGAACGCCCGCATCATGGTCCACCAGCCGTCCGGCGGGTTCCAGGGCCAGGCGACGGACATCCTGATCCATGCCCGCGAGATCGAAGCGCTGAAGAAGCGCCTCAACGAGATCTACGTGAAGCATACCGGGCGCGACTACGACACCATCGTCCAGGCGCTCGAGCGCGACAATTTCATGACCGCCGACGCGGCCAAGGAATTCGGTCTGATCGACGAAGTGATCCAGAAGCGTCCCGAGCCGGCCGCCGCCTGATTTCGACCGCGCCGTGGCCGCCTGGCGACCACGGCGCGTCCTTTAGAGGCGGGCCGCGCGTGCGGCTATGCCTTGATCCCGTCGCGGCAGCATGCTTGCATCGCGAGTCTGACCTACCGGCAGAAAGCGCGCAGGTGACTGTTTCTTTAGGCGGGCGCCCTTAGATCTTAAAAGATGCGCGTGCGCCCCGGGGCTGGCGTCGCACCCGCGAACGGAGACCGACATGAGCAAGACTGGCGGCAACGACTCGAAGAGCACGCTGTACTGCTCGTTTTGCGGCAAGAGCCAGCACGAGGTCCGCAAGCTGATCGCGGGCCCGACGGTGTTCATCTGCGACGAGTGTGTCGAACTGTGCATGGACATCATCCGCGAGGAATCGAAGTCCTCCCTGGTGAAATCGCGCGACGGCGTGCCCACGCCGAAGGAGATCCGCCGCGTTCTGGACGATTACGTCATCGGCCAGGATTTCGCGAAGAAGGTTCTCTCCGTCGCGGTCCACAACCATTACAAGCGCCTCGCCCACGCCTCGAAGCACAACGACGTCGAGCTGGCGAAGTCCAACATCATGCTGATCGGGCCGACCGGTTCGGGCAAGACCCTGCTCGCGCAGACCCTGGCCCGCATCCTCGACGTGCCCTTCACCATGGCGGATGCGACGACGCTGACCGAGGCCGGCTATGTCGGCGAGGACGTCGAGAACATCATCCTCAAGCTGCTCCAGGCCTCCGACTACAACGTCGAGCGGGCGCAGCGCGGCATCGTCTACATCGACGAGATCGACAAGATCTCGCGCAAGTCCGACAATCCGTCGATCACCCGCGACGTGTCGGGCGAAGGCGTGCAGCAGGCCCTCCTGAAGATCATGGAAGGCACCGTCGCCTCCGTGCCTCCGCAGGGCGGCCGCAAGCACCCGCAGCAGGAATTCCTGCAGGTCGACACCACCAACATCCTCTTCATCTGCGGCGGCGCCTTCGCCGGCCTGGAGCGGATCATCTCGGCGCGCGGCAAGGGCACCTCGATCGGCTTCGGCGCCACCGTCCAGGCGCCTGACGACCGTCGCACTGGCGAGATCTTCCGCAATGTCGAGCCCGAGGACCTGCTGAAGTTCGGCCTGATCCCGGAATTCGTCGGCCGTCTGCCCGTGCTGGCGACGCTGGAGGACCTCGACGAGACCGCCCTCAAGCGCATCCTGCAGGAGCCCAAGAACGCCCTGGTCAAGCAGTACCAGCGCCTGTTCGAGATGGAGAACGTCGACCTCACCTTCCAGGACGAGGCGCTCTCCATGGTGGCCCGCAAGGCCATCGAGCGGAAGACCGGCGCCCGTGGTCTGCGCTCGATCCTCGAGACCATCCTGCTCGAGACGATGTACGACCTGCCCGGCCTCGAATCCGTGGAGCAGGTGGTGATCGGTCCGGAAGTGGTGGAGGGCAAGTCGCGCCCCCTCTACATCCACGGCGACCGCAACAAGGACGTTCCGGCGAGCGTCAGCGCCTGAGGGTGCGACTCGGCGGCCGAGGTTAGCCGCCGAAACGGTCCGGGGAGAATTCTTGAAAAAGTCCTCCCCGGCTTCCATCTGAATTGTCAGACGCGACGGCCGCACGCTCACCTTCTGAGGTGCGGTGTCCGCCTCCAGCCTCACAGTTCAACGATGTCCCCGACCCCGCGATGCGGCCCGGTCGGCCCGTGGCAGGATGCTTGCTCATTTCGAGGAGCTAGAGCCCGGAGTCCATCAAGAGGAAGTCCGACATGTCCCAATCGAAATCTCGCCAGCCGGTCGTTCCGGGTTCGACGGGCTCCTACGCCGTTCTGCCCTTACGCGACATCGTCGTCTTCCCGCACATGATCGTGCCGCTCTTCGTCGGCCGCGAGAAGTCGATCCGCGCCCTCGAAGAGGCCGTCCGCACCGACCGCCACATCCTGCTGGCCACCCAGATCAATGCCAGCGACGACGATCCGTCCACCGATGCGATCTACAAGATCGGCACGCTGGCCAGTGTGCTGCAGCTGCTGAAGCTGCCCGACGGCACCGTGAAGGTGCTCGTCGAAGGCGCGGGCCGGGCCAAGATCACGAACTTCAACAAGTCGGATTCGTTCTACGAGGCCGAGGTCGAGACGCTCACCGACGAGCTCGGGGACCCTGTCGAGGCCGAGGCGCTCGCCCGCTCGGTCATCTCCGAGTTCGAGAACTACGTGAAGCTCAACAAGAAGATCTCGCCCGAGGTCGTCTCCGCCGTCACCCAGATCGACGAGCCCTCGAAGCTCGCCGATACCGTCGGCTCGCATCTCGCGGTCAAGATCGCCGACAAGCAGGCGATCCTCGAAATCCCCACGGTGGCCGAGCGCCTCGAGCGCGTCCTGTCGCTGATGGAGAGCGAAATCTCCGTGCTCCAGGTGGAAAAGCGCATCCGGACCCGCGTCAAGCGGCAGATGGAGAAGACCCAGCGCGAGTACTACCTCAACGAGCAGATGAAGGCGATCCAGAAGGAGCTGGGCGATTCCGAGGACGGCAAGGACGAGCTCGCCGAGATCGAGGAGAAGATCGAGAAGACCAAGTTCTCGAAGGAGGCTCGCGAGAAGGCGATGGCCGAGCTGAAGAAGCTTCGCCAGATGTCGCCGATGTCCGCCGAGGCCACCGTCGTGCGCAACTATCTCGACTGGATGCTCGGCATCCCGTGGTCGAAGCGGTCGCGGATCAAGAAGGATCTGCTCGGTGCGCAGGTCATGCTCGATCACGACCATTTCGGTCTGGAGAAGGTCAAGGAACGCATCGTCGAGTATCTCGCCGTGCAGCAGCGCGCCAACAAGCTCACCGGCCCGATCCTCTGCCTCGTCGGACCTCCGGGCGTCGGCAAGACCTCGCTCGGCAAGTCCATCGCCAAGGCGACCGGCCGCGAATTCGTGCGCATGTCGCTGGGCGGCGTGCGTGACGAGGCCGAGATCCGCGGCCACCGTCGGACCTATATCGGCTCGATGCCCGGCAAGATCGTGCAGTCCATGCGCAAGGCCAAGACCTCGAACCCGCTCATCCTCCTCGACGAGATCGATAAGATGGGCCAGGATTTCCGCGGCGATCCGTCCGCGGCGCTCCTCGAGGTGCTGGACCCCGAGCAGAACGGCACGTTCAACGATCACTACCTGGAGGTGGATTACGACCTCTCAGACGTGATGTTCGTGACCACGGCGAACACGCTCAACATCCCCGCGCCCCTGATGGATCGCATGGAGGTGATCCGTATCGCCGGCTACACCGAGGAAGAGAAGCTTCAGATCGCGCGCAAGCACCTGATCCCCGGGGCCGTGAAGAAGCACGGCCTCACGGCCAAGGAATGGGAGATCGACGATTCCGGCGTCCTCATGCTCATCCGCCGTTACACGCGGGAAGCGGGCGTGCGTAACCTGGAGCGCGAGATCTCGAACCTGATCCGTAAGGCGGTGAAGGAGATCCTCATCACCAAGGTGAAGACCGTCGCCGTCACCGAGGAGAACCTGCCAGTCTTCCTCGGTGCGCCGAAGTTCCGCTACGGCGAGATCGACGAGGAGGATCAGGTCGGCGTGGTGACGGGGCTTGCCTGGACCGAGGTCGGCGGCGAGTTGCTGACGATCGAAGGCGTCATGATGCCCGGCAAGGGCAAGATGACGGTCACGGGCAACCTGCGCGACGTGATGAAGGAGTCGATCTCGGCGGCGGCGAGCTATGTCCGCTCCCGGGCCGTCGACTTCGGCATCGAGCCCCCGCTGTTCGAGCGTCGCGACATCCACGTTCACGTTCCCGAAGGGGCGACCCCGAAGGACGGTCCGTCGGCCGGTATCGGCATGGCCACCGCCATCATCTCCACCCTCACCGGGATCCCGGTGAGGAAGGATGTGGCGATGACCGGAGAGGTCACTCTGCGTGGCCGCATCCTGCCCATCGGCGGCCTCAAGGAGAAGCTGCTCGCGGCTCTGCGTGGCGGGATCAAGACCGTCCTCATCCCCGAGGAGAACGCCAAGGACATCGCCGAGGTGCCCGACAGCGTGAAGAACGGGATGGAGATCATCCCGGTGGCGCGGATGGACCAGGTGCTGAAGCACGCTCTCGTGCGGCAGCCGGTGCCGATCGAGTGGGAGGAGCCCCTCCCCTCGCCGCGCCGTCCCGTGGTCGGCGAGGACGAGCCCGCCACCGTAATCGCCCATTGAGCGAGAGGGTGATGTGAACATGGAAAGGCCCCGGAGCACGCTCCGGGGCCTTTTCTTTGTGACCGCTGAGGGTTGCCATCCCGACGATGCTTGGATTAACGATGCGGCGCGCATCGGGCGGTTAGCTCAGTTGGTAGAGCGTCTCCTTTACACGGAGAGGGTCGGCGGTTCGAGCCCGTCACCGCCCACCACGCCCTCCCCCTCCCGGCTACAGAGACCAGCGATGACCGCGCGCGGCTTCCCCACACCCTGGCTCGTCGTCGAGAAGGTCGAGAGTTTCTGCATCGAAGATGCGGACGGGGCGGCCGTCGCCTGGACCTACTTTTCCGACGAAGCGGAGAAGCGGGAGGCGACCGGGCTCATGACCCGCGAGGAGGCTTTGCGGATCGCCAGGGCCATCGCGATGATCCCCGAAATGCGCACGATCATCCGCAGCATCCAGGACGGGTTGACCGAGGCGGATCAGCTCACGGATTGAGCCGCGCTGCGAGGACGTCTGCACTTTAGTTACCGGCGAGGACCAGGGCCCAGAAGCGCTTGTAGCGCGTGCCCGGCGCATCGACGCGGGCGATGCCGATGCGCTTCAGCTGAGGCATCAGCATGTTCTTGTTGTGCTCGGACGAGTTTTTCCAGCGAGCGAGCACCTCGTCGAAGGTGTTGGAGCCGGCGCTGAGGTTCTCGGCCGCGAAGGAGCGGCCGAATCCCGCCCGCGCCATGCGCGAATCGAAGGTGCCGCCGATCTCGTGGCTGAGCCTGCCGGCCCTGGCATTGGATTCCGCTTGGTAGGAGGCCGCCCGGATCAGGCTCGAATCCAGCACCACCGGGCCGAGGCCGTGCGACGCCCTGTAGCGGGAGATCGCCGCGGCGGCGGCACCCTCGTCGAGGATCACCGGACTCGTGAGGTTGTCGGACTCGGGCAGGAGCGTCGGCCCGCCGCAGCCACCGAGCGTCAGCAGGCTCCCCACAAGGACGCCGGCGCCCAGGCGCGACAGGATGGGGGACATGGGGAAGGGGATCATCGCTCGGTGCCGGTTCACTGCGCTGTCGTGTCGTCGGCTTCGCCATCCCGGTCCGATGGGGCGAAATCGCGGCGGCGGGTCGAACCGGGTCGCAGGACGGGCGGATGTGTCCGATCTGCCACGCATCGTGTTTACGCGGATGGGCTCGGGCGGAGCTCGACCCCGACGCTGCCCCCTTAGATCCTCGTGCCGAGATCCCGGGGCGGCGACCCGCAGCGCCATGCGGTGATGCGGTAATCGGGATGGGTGTCGATCCATCGCGCCAATTGCGGCTGTGCCACGCGGATGCAGCCCCTCGCATCGGCGACATCGAGCGGGAGCCGCTTCGATTCGCAGGTGTCCGGCGCATTCGCCATGCAGGCGGTGAAATACAGGAAGAAGAAGCCTGCCATGGTTCGGACAGCCCATTTCGCGAGTCGCGCTCGGAAGAAGGCTAGGGCGCGAACGTCCCGTGTCGAGGGGATCCCTCGGCGTGACCCGTATCGAAGCTGCCCGTTCGGCGATTCGGGTTGTGTGAATGGCGCGGGCGACGGGACTCGAACCCGCGACCTCCGGCGTGACAGGCCGGCACTCTAACCAACTGAGCTACGCCCGCGTATCTGGGTAGCTTGGCATTCGGATCGTCCCACATGATGCAGGTCGATGATGGACGTGGCGCGGGCGACGGGACTCGAACCCGCGACCTCCGGCGTGACAGGCCGGCACTCTAACCAACTGAGCTACGCCCGCACGGCGTCCCGCCCCGTTTCCGGCGGTGTCGGGGGTCTAGTTTCCGCACCCCGGCCTGTCAAGCAACCGGACGCCGCATTTCCATGGAAAATCCGGTCGCCGTCGTTTCGAGACGCGATCGCGCGGTAGAGGCGACGGCTCGACGAGCGCAGGCGCCATTGAAACCACGTCTCTTTTCTGTCATATGCCCCCTCGCGTTGAACCGCCCGGCCGATAGGGCTGCCGTGGCGGTTCGTGCTGCTCCATCAGAAGCATCAACCGAGCGCACGCCTTCGACCTGTCCCAGGGTCGGAGGGCATGCGCGTTCAGGAGAGCCAAATGCCCAAGCTGAAAACCAAGTCGGGCGCGAAGAAGCGCTTCAAGATCACCGGCACCGGCAAGGTCATGTATGCCCAGGCCGGCAAGCGCCACGGAATGATCAAGCGGACGACGAAGCAGATCCGCAACCTGCGCGGCACCACCACCCTGTTCGAGGGCGATGCTGCCAACGTGAAGAAGTATTTCCTGCCCAACAGCCGGTAATCCTTCGCCGCAGCCGATACTGTTTTCGTAATCCAGGAGAGAACCCATGGCCCGCGTCAAGCGCGGCGTGACCAGTCACGCAAAGCACAAGAAAATCCTCAAGGCCGCCCGTGGCTATTACGGCCGGCGCAAGAACACGATCCGGATCGCCAAGCAGGCGGTCGAGAAGGGCATGCAGTATGCCTACCGCGATCGTAAGAACAAGAAGCGCACGTTCCGCGCTCTCTGGATCCAGCGCCTCAACGCCGCTGTCCGCGAGCACGGCCTGACCTATTCGCGCTTCATCAACGGTCTCGCGAAGTCCGGCATCGAGGTGGATCGCAAGGCCCTGTCCGAGCTCGCCATTCACGAGCCGGCCAGCTTCGCGGTGGTGGTGGAGAAGGCCAAGGCTGCTCTTCCGGACCTCGCCAAGGCTGCCTAATTCGAAGGCCGCCTGAGGCGCGTTCACGCGCCCTCACATTCGTCGATGCGAAAGGCGCGGTCCGAAAGGTACCGCGCCTTCGTCTTTTGCAAAGGATCGTCGGCAGGGGTGCTTGCATTGGCGGCGCTTACCCGCAAAACCGCTCGCGGGGTCAGCACACGATCCGAAGGCCGCATGCCAACCGGTGGTTTGAACCGATGACCGATCTCGAAACCCTCGAAGGCGATCTGCTCGGGCAGGTCGGGAGCGCATCCGACGAGGCCTCCCTCGATGCCGTGCGCGTCGCGGCGCTCGGCAAGAAGGGCTCGATCTCCGACCTGCTGAAGACCCTCGGCAGCATGACTCCGGACGAGCGCAAGGAGCGCGGTCCGCTCATCAACGGCCTGCGCGATAGGGTGCAGGGCGCCATCGCCACGCGGCGCGAGGCGCTCGCGGAGGCCGCCCTCGAAGCCCGTCTCGCGGCGGAGCGGATCGACGTCACCCTGCCGGTGCGTGAGGCGCCCGAGGCGCGTGGGCGCATCCATCCGATCAGCCAGGTCATGGACGAGATCACGGTGATCTTCGCCGATATGGGCTTCTCGGTGGCGGAAGGCCCCGACATCGAGACCGACGATTACAACTTCACCGCCCTCAACTTCCCGCCCGGCCATCCGGCGCGCGAGATGCACGACACGTTCTTCCTGGCGCCCGACCGTAACGGCCAGCGCAAGGTGCTGCGCACTCATACGTCGCCGGTCCAGATCCGCACCATGCGGTCCCAGGAGCCGCCGATCCGCGTCATCTGCCCGGGCCGCACCTACCGTCACGATTCCGACCAGACCCACACGCCGATGTTCCATCAGGTGGAGGGGCTCGTGATCGACAAGAGCGCCACCATCGCCAACCTGAAATGGGTGCTGGAGGAGTTCTGCCGCACCTTCTTCGAGGTCGATGCGGTGAAGATGCGGTTCCGGCCGTCGTTCTTCCCCTTCACCGAACCGTCGGCGGAGGTCGACATCCAGTGTTCGCGTAAAGGCGGTGAGATCCGCTTCGGCGAGGGCACCGACTGGCTCGAAATCCTCGGCTGCGGCATGGTCCACCCGAACGTACTCAGGAATTGCGGCTACGACCCGGATTTCGTCCAGGGTTTCGCCTTCGGCATGGGCATCGACCGGATCGCCATGCTGAAATACGGAACGCCCGACCTGCGCCCGTTCTTCGAGGCGGATGTGCGCTGGCTGGAGCATTACGGCTTCCGCCCGCTCGATATCCCGAGCCTGGTGGCCGGGCTGACGAGTTAGGATGCCGAGGGAGGGATCGCGCATGACCGAGCAGGAGATCCGACAGGTCGCCAACGAGGTGCTGCGGGAAACGCTCGGACCGCACGGGTTCGAGAGCGCCGATGTCCGCCCGGCGCCCGACTTCGACGGTGAGCCCTCGCTTCATGTGACGGCGCATTTCAGGCCGAAGGCAGGGGTGACCAGCGGAGACGCTTCGACCAGGGCCCTGTCGGCTCTACGGAAGCGGCTGCTCGATAAGGGCGAGGAGCGATTTCCCTACATTCGCTACGATTATCCGGATGACGAAGTGCTCGGCGACGACCCATCGGAACCAATGCCGGACCGGCACTGATGCCGAGGCTCGGGAATCCGCTCGTCTACGATCTTCTGGAAACCTCCCGCGCGCTCGCGGACACGCGCGGCCGGGTGAACCTTCGCAAAGCGGCGATGCGCCGGGCGGTCAGCGGGGCCTACTATTCTGTCTTTCACGCTCTTTGCTTCATTTGCGCGAGCGAATTGATCGGGTGGACCCAGGAGAACGACATCGTCGAACCGATCTACCGCCTGCTCGATCATGGAACGGCAAAGAAGCGTCTCAACAGCCGGGATGCGAACCTGATCGGACCGACCGTTACCGATATCGGTAATAACTTCCTGAGTTTGCAGGAAGCTCGAAACGCCGCCGACTATTCGCCGCCTACTCTGAAGGTTCGTCATGACGAGACGTTGCGCTACATCGAGCTTGCGGAACAGACCGTGACGTTGATCGAATCTCTCACGACGCTCGACCGCAAGAAGCTTGCGGTTCTCCTGATCGCCAGAACCCGGCCCCTCTGAGCCGAAGAGACGAACTCATGAAATTCACCCTCTCCTGGCTCAAGGAGCACCTCGACACCGACTCGTCCCTGGAGACCATCTCCGAGACGCTGACGCGGATCGGCCTCGAGGTCGAAGGCATTGAGGACAAGGCCGCGAGCCTGAAGGCCTTCGTGGTCGCCCATGTGCTCACGGCCGAACAGCACCCCAATGCCGACCGTTTGCGCGTCTGCACCGTGGATGCCGGCGATGGCAAGCCCGTGCAGGTCGTCTGCGGTGCGCCGAATGCGCGGGCCGGGATGAAGACGGTGTTCGCGCCCCCTGGCACCTACGTGCCCGGTCTCGACAAGACCTTGGCGGTCGGCAACATCCGGGGTGTCGAAAGCCTCGGCATGCTGTGCTCGGGCGCCGAACTCGGCCTCGGCGAGGAGTCCAGCGGCATCCTCTACCTGCCGGCGGACGCCCCGACTGGCCAAGCCTACGCGCTCTATGCCGGGCTCGACGATCCGGTCATCGAGATCAACCTCACTCCGAACCGCCCGGACTGTACCTCGATCCACGGCATCGCCCGCGATCTCTCGGCTGCCGGCATCGGCGTGTTGAAGCGCGAGCCGATGCCGCCTGTGCGTGGCGAGGGCGAGTGCCCCGTGCCGGTCTCCCTCGATTTCGAACCGGCGGACAAGGGCTTGTGCCCGTATTTCGCCCTGCGCCTCGTGCGCGGCGTGAAGAACGGCCCCTCCCCCGATTGGATGCAGGCCCGCCTGCGCGCCATCGGCCTTCGCCCGATCAACGCGCTCGTGGACATCACCAATTACCTCACCTTCGATCGCGGACGCCCGCTCCACGTCTTCGACGCGGCCAAGGTGCGCGGCGGCCTGACCGTGCGTCGCGCCCGCGACGGCGAGAGCCTGAAGGCGCTCGACGGCAAGACCTATGCGCTCGATGACGGCATCGTCGTCATTGCCGACGAGAACGGCCCCGAATCCATCGGCGGCATCATCGGGGGCGAGGCCTCCGGCTGCGACGACGGCACCGTGGACGTCATCATCGAATCCGCCCTGTGGGACCCGGTGAACATCGCCCAGAGCGGCCGGCGCCTCGGCGTCATCACCGATGCGCGCTACCGGTTCGAGCGCGGCGTCGATCCCGTCTTCGCCCTGCCGGGTCTCGACCTCGCCACCCGCATGGTCGTCGAGATCTGCGGCGGCACGCCGAGCGAGGCGGTGATCGCCGGCGACTTGCCCGAGACGGAGCGGGTCATCGATTTTCCCTGGACCGAGACCCGACGGCTCGCCGGGATCGAGCTGTCCCGCGCCGAGATGAAGGTGACGCTGGAGACCCTCGGCTTCCACGTGGCCGGCTCGGGTGACCGGGTGAAGGTTCTTACCCCGTCCTGGCGCCCGGATGTGGAAGGCAAGGCCGATCTCGTGGAGGAGATCATCCGCATCGCCGGGCTCGACCGGATCGAGCCGAAGCCGCTAACACGCGGCGATGCCGCCATCGCCAAGGCGACGCTGACGCCCCTGCAGAAGCGCACGCGTATCGCCAAGCGGGCGTTGGCCACGCGCGGTCTCGTGGAAGCGGTGACGTGGTCGTTCATTCCGCATGACGACGCCGTCCTGTTCGGCGGCGGCAAGGCGGATCTCGCGTTGGCCAATCCCATCGCGGCCGACCTTTCGGACATGCGCCCGAGCCTCGTTCCGGGCCTGCTCCGGGCGGCCCAGCGCAATGCCGACCGCGGCTATGGCGATGTCGCCCTGTTCGAGGTCGGCCAGTGCTTCGAGACCGACCAGCCCGAGGGCCAGTCGATCCGCGCCACGGCCATCCGCCGGGGAACGGCACGCCACGACGGCGCCGGCCGCCATTGGGCGGGGGCCGCCGCCACCGTCGATGCGTTCGAGGCCAAGGCCGACGCGCTGGCCCTCCTCACGGCGCTGGGCGTGCCGACCGGCGGACTCCAGATCGTGGCGGGTGGTCCCGCCTGGCTTCATCCCGGACGCTCCGGCACGATGCAGTTCGGACCGAAGAACCCAATCGGCTATTTTGGCGAGATCCATCCCCGTGTGATGAAGACTCTGGACCTGAAGGGCACGCTCGTGGCCTTCGAGATCACATTGGATGCGGTTCCCCTGCCGAAATACCGCCCCACCAAGGTGAAGCCCGCCCTGGCTTTGTCCGACTTTCAGCCGATCTCGCGCGACTTCGCCTTCGTGGTGGGGCGTGACGTGGCGGCGGGCGACGTGGTGAAGGCGGCGCAAGGGGCCGAACGCAAGCTCATCGCGGGAATCGACGTCTTCGACATCTACGAGGGGACGGGCATTCCCGAGGGCGCAAAATCCGTCGCCATCGCCGTGACGCTGCAGCCGGTGGAGCGCACCCTCACCGATGCGGAGATCGAGGCCGTGACGGCCAAGATCGTCGCCGAGGTCGCCCGCAAGACCGGCGCGACTTTGAGGGGGTGAGAGCTTGTTTGAGGTGTTTGTCCAAGGTCTTACCTCATCCTGAGGTGCCGCGTAGCGGCCTCGAAGGAGGGCTCCAGATAACTGGCTTCTGGAGGCCTCCTTCGAGCCCCTTCGCTGAAACGAAGGGCTCCTCCGGGTGAGGTTGTCTGCTTGGATGATCGACTCGAGCATGAGCAGCCACCGAGAAATCCGATCGGACACGCTTTGAAACGGCTCTCGGAACTCCAGACAAGGAAGCCGACCACATGGCGCACCAGGACGTGATCGAGATCTTATCGGCCGCCAAGCATCTGCCGAAGGCGGCGATGCTTGAGGCCCTGGCGAGCCCCACCGACATCGCCGAGCCGGTCCTCGCCGTTCTCGCTTTGGCGGCGGAGGGCAAGGAACTCGACGAGGCGCAGGGCAACCTGCTGTTCTGGGGGGTACACGTCCTGGCGGCGGCCGGCGAGACGCGGGCCTTCGCCCCGCTCCTCACCATCCTGCGGCGCGAGGATTCCGACGGCCTCGATGCCCTCCTCGGCGACGCCCTCACCATCACCATGGCGAAGATGCTCACCAGCCTCTTCGATGGCGACGTCGCACCGATGCACGCGCTGCTGCTCGATTCGACCGTGGATGGCTTTGCCCGCAACGAGGTCTTCGCCGCCCTCGCCTACCTGACGCAGACCGGACGGATCGACCGACAGCAGACCCACGATCTCCTCGTTCGCTTCGACGACAAGCGCGCCGCTGTGGAGGGCGACGTGGCCTGGGTCGGCTGGGAGGAGACCATCGCCCTCCTCGGCTACGCCGACCTCGCCCTGCGGAGCACGGCCGCCCGCGCCGATGGCCGCCTGAGCGACGAGTTCAGCGATGCAGGGTGGTTTCACACCACCCTGCGCCGGGCGACCGCGAAGCCGAACGACCTGCAGCGGTTCGACGGACAGAATTACGGCACGCTCGACGATCCCATCGGCGCCTTGGCCTGGACCGCCGAGGGGGCGGGCCTTCCCATCCGCAATCCGGTGAAGATCGGCCGCAACGATCCCTGCCCGTGCGGAAGCGGGAAGAAATACAAGAAGTGCTGCCTCAACGCGGCATAGCGGATGTCACTGCAGCACCAAAGCAACAGGACGGTTCAATCCCGCGTTCCGTATAAACTACAAGTTGGATTTCCATCGCGGACATGTGATGGCTCCCCCTCCAAATGGGGGAATCAGCCATGGCCACCGCTCGTGCGATCGATGGGCGCTTCGATTTAGATACAATTTATACTGCTTGGTCAGCTGGAGCCTACAAAGAGTACACCAACACGCGCTATTCGATGAGCTCGAATAGCGGTTCCAGTCTCGGCCTGGAGTTGACGGGAAAAAATTTTCTTTACGACACTTACGGAAATTTGACGGCGGGAACCATCAAGTCAATCAATGTCCTGAATGAAGACGGTTCTCTTCAATGGACAATGACCGGACTAGACTTCAACGCCAACGAATTTCGCGCAACACTGAATGGCCCGAATTACTACAATAATTCCGCTCTCCTCAGCATGTTCAAAATCATCCCCCTTACGGTCTATGGCGCATCGCACGACGACGAGTTCGTAGGTGGTCAGAAGGCCGATAAGTTCTATGGCGGATTCGGATCAGATACTTTCGTAGGCGGGTCCGGGAGAGACGTCTTTGATGGCGGCGTCGGCGGTTTGGACGTCGCGAACTACGCCCTGGAGAATGGGGGCGGTGCGATCAAAGTTAATCTCGCCAAAGGTACGATCATCGATACTTACGGGTTCGTCGATACGGTCGCCAATATCGAGCACATTATCGGTACCGAACGGGCGGATACGTTTCTAGGGTCGAGCACGGCAACCTACGAAGCTTTCACCGGCGGCGGCGGCGCTGATATCATCAATGGTGGCGGTGGCACGCACAATACTGTCCGGTATGACAATTCCTATTCGTATGGCTATGGCGTCAACGTTAATCTCAAGGGGAACAGTGACGGATCTGGTTTTGGAAAGATATCGTACTATTATTATTCCGATGGGACGGATATCGATAAGTTGATCGACATCCAAGATGTGGTTGGAACGAGCTCCGCGGATACGATCGTCGGGTCGGACCAAGCCAATGTGTTGGCCGGGCTCGGCGGAGCCGATCGTCTCGAGGGTGGTCTCGGATCGGACACCGTCGACTATTCGCTCGAAATGACGCTCAGAGGCGTGACCGTATCCTTGGACAAGACGTATGGAATCGACACATTCAGCAACAGGGACACGTTGATCTCGATTGAGAACGTCGTCGGTACCGAAGTCCGAGATCTTCTCACAGGTTCGTTGACCAACAACCTGCTCTACGGCCGTGGCGGCAATGACACGTTGCGGGGCCTCGCCGGCAATGATCGCCTGGAAGGTGGCGAGGGCAACGACACCCTCAACGGTGGCATCGGGCGCGACGTTCTCAGCGGAGGAACGGGGTACGACACGTTCGTCTTCGACACTCAGCTGAGCGCGACGGCGAACACCACCAAGATCATCGATTTCTCCCCTATCGATGACCAGATCACCCTCGACAACGCGGTTTTCCGCGGCTTGGCGGAGGCCGTCCTGGCCGACAAAGCTTTCTTCATCGGCACGAAGGCTCACGATGCGGACGACCGGATCATTTACAACAACAAGATCGGTGCGATCCTCTACGATGCGGACGGGAATGGTGCCGGTGCCGCGGTCCAGTTCGCAACGATCAGCAACAACTTGAAGCTGACAGCTGACGATTTCTTCATTGTCTAACTATCGCGTGCGATGACCTAATCCTGTGTCATCGAGCATCTTTCCTACGGAACCCAATGGATTTCGGGCTCCGTAGGCCTCGGCGACGCTTGTCGTGCATTCAAATTCGCTGAGGTTTTCACTCCGGTTGCGTCCAGGATGACATCCCGATCTCTTCTGTCTGTGGGGTCAGACCCTGCATTGATCCAACGCGTCGACTTTTGCGTTGGACAGACGTTCAATCCTGCGCGCGCCGCTCTCGCACCTCCGGATCGTCCATCATCTGCAAGGTTCTGCCATGTCCCTCGTGATCCCCGTCATCCTCGGTTCCGTCCGCAGCGAACGCCAGGGATTGCGCGCGGCGCGCTTCCTCGTGGCGCGCCTGCGGGAGCGCGGCATCGAGGCTCCGCTAGTGGACCCGGCCGAGTTGAAGCTGCCGCTCCTCGACAAGATGTATAAGGAATATCCCAAGGGCGAGGCGCCGACGGTGCTCGAGGAGCTTGCCACGCTCTACCGCCGGTCGGATGCGTTTGTGGTCGTCTCGGCCGAGTACAATCACTCGATCCCGCCGGCCCTCTCGAACACGCTCGATCACTTCCTCGAAGAGTATTTCTGGCGGCCTTCGGCCATCGTCTGTTACTCGGCCGGCCAATATGGCGGCGTGCGGGCGGCGATGCAGCTCAGGGCGATGATGGCCGAGCTCGGCGCACCGAGCATCGCGTCGCTGCTGCCGATCCCCCGCATCCACAAGGCGCTCGATGAGGAGGGCGTGCCGCAGGAGGAATGGCTCTCGAAAGCCGCCAAGCGGTTCCTCGACGAGCTCGTCTGGCATGCGGAGGCGCTGAAGGCGCAGCGCGCGAAGGGCACGCCCTACTGACTGTGGTCTGTTCGATCGCAGTTCTCAGCGGATGCTCATGCCAGGGTCGATCGTCCCAGCAGATCGCCTCATCCTTGTAACTTACCGGCCGCATCGTCTGGTATTGTCGACGATGCGGGGCCGGAGGGGACATCGGCTCATCCAAGGGCTTTGAAGCCCGGACCTCAGCGCGATCGCCCCTCCGTCCATCCTTCGACCTCGGACAGTCGCTTGGGCCGCAAGAGCCCGGTTGCGCAAGGACGAGGGGGGATGGGCATGGTGACGGTGGGCATCGATGTCTCCAAGGACCGGCTGGACGTGCATGTCCTGCCGGACGGACTGACGTTCGCGGTGGATCGCGATGGGGCGGGTCTGGCCGATCTGGTGGCACGGCTGGGGCCGCTGTCGCCGCATCGGGTGGCGGTCGAGGCCACCGGCGGCTTCGAGACGGTGGTGGCGGCCACCCTGGCCGGGGCGGGCCTGCCCCTGGTCATCGTGAACCCGGCCCAGGTGCGCCACTTCGCCCAGGCCCTCGGCCGGCGGGCCAAGACCGATCCCATCGACGCGGCGATGATCGCCCGCTTCGTCGAGGCGACGCGGCCGGAGTTGCGCCCGCTGCCGGACGCGGCCACGCAGGTGCTCTCCGATCTCGTGGCCCGGCGGCGCCAGATCATCGAGATGATCGTGTCGGAGAAGAACCGGCAGCGCCGCACCACCGTGCCGCGGATCGCCAAGAGCCTCGTCCGGCTGATCAAGGCGCTCGAGAAGGAACTCGCCGAGATCGATGCCGAGATCGACACCGGCGTGCGCGGCTCTCCGGCCTGGTGCGCCAAGGAGGATCTCCTCGTCTCCGTGCCGGGCGTCGGGGTGAACACCGCCCGGACCCTGATCGCCGAGATGCCGGAACTCGGCACCCTCGACGCCAAGCGCATCGCCAGCCTGGCTGGTCTGGCCCCCTACACCCGGCAATCGGGTCGATGGGTCGGCAAGGCGATGATCGGCGGCGGCCGCAAGACCGTCCGGTCCGCCCTGTTCCTGGCCGCCCTCGTCGCCGGCCGGCACAACCCCGTGCTCAAGATCTTCCGCGCACGGCTCATCGCCGCCGGAAAGCCGAAAATGGTCGCCGCCATCGCCGTCGCCCGAAAGCTCCTCACCATCCTCAACGCCATGCTCAGGGACCAAAAACCATGGCAAACCGCTTGACCCTCAACACAGTCGCTGAGGTGCCCGCGTCAGCGGGCCTCGAAGGAGCCCTCTAGCTCGCGACGTGGTTTCTGAAACCCTCCTTCGAGGCCGCTGCGCGGGGCCTCAGGATGAGGTAAGACTTTGGAAAACCAAATCAAACAAGCTTTGAGGGTGGTGCTCTGCGCCGGAAACCCGCCGATGCGAGGCCCAGCGCGGGTCTTGCGCGTTGACCTCAAGGATGCCGGAGGCCGCAGCAAAGATGACGACGACTCTTCAGACCCTTCTCGCCAGCCTCGTGAAGGCGGCCCTGATCTCGGACGATGCGGAAAGCCTGCGCTGGCGCGAGGAGGCGCGGCGCGCCCATGCCGCCTTGCTCTCTGACGCCGAGGCGGCGAAGTCCCTCAAGATCGATGGAATCTGGACCCTAGCCGTGGGCGAGGCCGAGTCGCCCGAATTCCAGGCTTCGGAGGGCCGGGTGTCGTTCGGCCTGCCGGCTTCTTCCCCGTTTACCCTCGCCGACCTGCTCGACCCAGGTCTCGACATCGATGCCGGGGTGGAGCGGATCGTGGGTTCCGCGTCCACCGGTTGATGAACATCGGAAGAACATTGCCCCCGGCCTCGCGCGGTCCCATGTTGTCGGATGTGGAAAGGCCCGAGCCTGAGGCCTTTCGACCTCTCGCCGCCAAGACATGAGCGGCGCGTTAGACGAGTTCGAGCCCAGAGACATTTGGCCAGACGCATCAATCCCAACCCCGGGCAGAGCGCCCTTCCCTCCCGCGAGCAGATCCTCGCTTTCATCGCGCAGGCGACCGAGAAGGTCGGCAAGCGCGAGATCGCCGCGGCCTTCGACATCAAGGGCGCCGACCGCATCGGCTTGAAGCGTATCCTCAAGGAGATCGAGGTGGACGGCGAGATCGAGCGCGGCCGTGGCGGACTGGCTCAGGCCGGCCGGCTGCCGCCGGTGACGCTGGCCGATATCAAGTCGCGCGATCGCGATGGCGATTTCTTTGCCGTTCCCGTGGAATGGGACCATGCGAAGGGCCCGCCTCCGAAGATCCTGGTCTCCTCGCCGCGCAGCGGCAAGAAGCCGGGCCGCGCCGCCCCCGGTATCGGCGACCGAGCCCTTCTGCGCGTCGAACCGATTCCCGGCGAGAGCGGGCGCTATTCCGGCCGTGTCATCAAGGTCATCGGCAAGAACAAGGCGGAGGTGATCGGCGTCTACCGCTCCGGTCCCGATGGCGGTCGCATCGTGCCCGTGGAGAAGCGGGCGCAGGGCCGCGAGATCGCGATCCCGGCCGGTGAGGAAGGCGAGGCGCGGGACGGCGACCTCGTCAGCGTCAGCCTCGTCAGCGAGAGCCGGTTCGGCCTGCCGCGTGGGCGCGTGACAGAGCGCCTCGGGTCCCTCGGCTCGGAGCGCGCCGTGAGCCTCATCGCGCTGCATCTCCACCACATCCCCCATGTCTTCGCCGCCGACACATTGGCCGAGGCCGACGCGGTGGAGCCGGTGGGGATGAAGGACCGTGAGGATTGGCGCGCCGAGCCTCTCCTGACCATCGACCCCCCCGACGCCAAGGACCATGACGACGCCGTCATGGCGGTGCCGGACCCGGACGAGGCCAATCAGGGCGGCTTCGTCGTCACCGTCGCCATCGCCGATGTGGCCGCCTATGTCCGCCCAGGCTCGGCCCTCGACCGCGAGGCGTTGCTGCGCGGCAATTCGGTCTATTTCCCCGACCGCGTCGTGCCGATGCTGCCGGAGCGCATTTCCAACGACCTCTGCTCGCTGAGGGAAAAGGAGGATCGGCCGGCCATCGCCGTGCGCATGGTGATCGGCGCCGACGGGGTGAAGAAGCGCCACAGCTTCCACCGGGTCATGATGCGCTCGCGCGCCAAGCTGTCCTACGCCCAGGCGCAGGCGGCCATCGACGGCTTCACCGACGAGACGACCGCACCGCTGCTGGAACCGATCCTGCGCCCGCTCTGGGCCGCCTACGCGGCCCTGACGGCGGCGCGTGAGGCACGCGGCCCCCTCGCCCTCGACCTGCCCGAGCGGAAGGTGCTGCTGACGCCGGACGGGGCCGTGGACCGGGTGGTGGTGCCGGCCCGCCTCGATGCGCACCGGCTCATCGAGGAGTTCATGATCCAGGCCAACGTGGCCGCCGCCGAGACCCTGGAACAGGCCAAGCAGCCGCTGATCTACCGCGTCCATGACGAGCCGGCCCTGGAGAAGATGCGCGCGCTCGGCGAGGTTCTCGCCTCCATCGGCATCAAGATCCCCAAGGAAGGCGCCCTGCGCCCCGCTCTGTTCAACCGCATCCTCGGGGCGGTGGCCGAGACCGAGCACGCGATCTTCATCAACGAGGTGGTTCTGCGCTCGCAGGCGCAAGCCGTCTATGCCGCGCAGAATCTCGGGCATTTCGGCCTGAATCTCAGGCGCTACGCCCATTTCACCTCGCCGATCCGGCGCTATGCCGATCTCATCGTCCACCGGGCGCTGATCGCCGCCTGCCGACTGGGGTCGGACGGCCTGTCCTCCGACGTGACGGTGGGCGCCCTCGACCAGATCGGGGAGCAGATCTCGGCCGCCGAACGTCGCGCCATGGCGGCCGAGCGCGAGACCATCGACCGGCTCATCGCGCACCATCTCGCCGACCGGGTCGGGGCCAATTTCACTGGCCAGATCTCGGGCGTCACCCGCGCCGGGCTGTTCATCAAGCTCGACGAGACCGGCGCCGACGGCTTCGTGCCGATCTCCACCATCGGCAACGATTTCTACCACCACGACGAGGCGCGGCATGCCCTGGTGGGCTCGCGCAGCGGCGAGACCCATCGACTCGGCGACCGGGTGGAGGTGAGGCTGGTGGAAGCGGCGGCCGTGGCCGGAGCGCTACGCTTCGAACTGCTCTCCGAAGGCCAGACCAGGCCGCAGGTGGGCGGGGCGAGATCCCCGCGCTCGCCGAGCTTCCACAAGGCCGGCCCGCCCGGCCGGCCCGCCGGTATCCGCAACTCCGGGTCGCGGCATCGCGGGTCGCGCCGCTAGGGCGGCTCGTGTAGGGTGGTGCCGCGAAAAAACGTTTCTCGGTCCCAACTACCGACCTCATCCTGAGGTGCCGCGTCAGCGGCCTCGAAGGAGGGTTCCAGCCGGCTCAGCGATCGCTGGAGGGCTCCTTCGAGGCCCGCTACGCGGGCACCTCAGGATGAGGCCAGTGAATCGGAAACTTGAAGTGCAGGATCGTCATTCCATGACCACGAGCGTCGAGTCACTGCCCGGCGACCGGATCGGCCTCATGAAATCCATGGCTCGCGGTTTCGTGTGCCGCTGCCCGCATTGCGGCGAGGGCAAGCTCTTCGGCAAGTTCCTGAAGGTCCGCCCGTCCTGCGACGCGTGCGGGCTCGAATTCCATCACCACCGGGCCGACGACTTGCCGCCTTATGTGGTGATCTTCATCATCGGCCACATCGTCGGGTATTTCATCCTCGAGCTCGAGACGAATTACGACGTGCCGTTGTGGTTTCAGCTCTCGTTCTGGCCGATCGTCACCCTCGGATCGGCGCTTGCCCTGCTGCAGCCGGTGAAGGGCGCGGTGGTCGGATTGCAGTACGCCCTTGGCATGGGGGGCTTTGCCACGCTACCGACTGGCCCAAGCGTGGCAATTGCCCGCTCCGAGGAGGTTCAGCTTGGACCAAGCGACAATCCTACCCCCGGCCTCGGCCGCGCCTGAATCCCCCAGGCGCGCCGCCACTCTGCGGCCCCGCAACGCGGCCACCCTCATCATCATCGACCGCACGGCGCGCCATCCCAAATTCCTGATGGGCAAGCGGCATGAGGGCCTCGCCTTCATGCCCGGAAAGTTCGTCTTCCCCGGTGGGCGGATCGAGCCCGGCGACCGGCGCATGAGCGTGGCCGGTGCCCTGTCGTCCCGGGCCGAGGATGCCCTGGTGAAACGCGTGCCCCGCGCCTCGCACTCCCTCGGTCGGGCGCTCGCCCTGGCGGCGATCCGCGAGACCCAAGAGGAAACCGGCCTCTTCCTCGGCACCACCGAATACGGCCCGCCCGAGACCGTGCCGGAGGGAAGCTGGCAGGCGTTCAAGCAGTTCGGCGTGATGCCCGACCTCGAAGCGCTCCACCTCGTGGCGCGGGCGATCACGCCGCCGGGCCGGCCGCGCCGGTTCGACACGCGCTTCTTCACCATCGACCGCAAGGCCGTGGCCGCCGAACAGCCGGGGATCGTCACGCCGACATCCGAACTCGTGGAACTCGCCTGGGTGAGCTTCGCCGAGGCGCGGGAACTCGACCTGCCGCGAATCACCCGTGTGGTCCTCGACGAGCTGGAGTTGCAGATCGCCGGCGGGTTCGCGCCTTACCTGCCGATCCCGTTCTTCTACGAGCGCAACGGCAGAAACGTTCGTGAGGTTCTGTAGACGATCCAGGAACCGGACCCGCTCACGTTCCGTTGAACAAACGAGGATAGAGTTGGAGTACGACCATGATGAAGGGCGGTTTGCTGTGGTTGATCGGCATCCCATTGCCGATCATTCTGCTGATCTACTTCTTCACGTCCTGGCTGCACTGAGCCGCATTGGGACGAGAACGAGCGCCGGCGCGATGCCGTTGCGGCGGATATGAAACGGAAAAGCCCTCTTTCCCTTACCGGGAGAGAGGGCTTTTTTCTTGTGCCGGCCTAAGCAGGTTGGCATTGGCGAGCCAACGCTTCACCTCGCTCAGGTCTTTGACATGTCGCAGGTTTTGGAGCGCAAAACCGGTGACTACTTTTGCTAAACCTGCTTGGGTCCGGTGTTACTCGGCGGCGTCGAGGCGTGGGCGGACGATCTCGGCGCGCTCGCGCTTGACCAGTTCGGCCGTGAGGAACGCGACTTCCAGCGCCTGCTCCGCATTGAGGCGGGGATCGCAATAGGTGTGGTAGCGATCCTGCAGGTCGTCGGCCGTCAGCGCGCGGGCGCCGCCGGTGCATTCCGTCACGTTCTTGCCGGTCATCTCCAGATGAATGCCCCCGGCGATGGTCTGCTCCGCCCGGTGGACGCCGAAGAAGCCTTCGATCTCCGTCATCACCCGCTCGAACGGACGCGTCTTGTAGCGGCCGGCCGCGATGGTGTTGCCGTGCATCGGATCGCAGACCCACACGACCTTGCGGCCCTCACGCTCCACCGTGCGGATCAGACCGGGCAGATGCTCGCCAACCTTGTCCGCGCCGAAGCGGCAGATCAGGGTCAGGCGGCCCGCCTCGTTCTCCGGGTTGAGCTGGTCGATCAGCTTGATCAGCCCCTCGGAGGTCATCGACGGCCCGCATTTCAGCCCGATCGGGTTCTTGATCCCGCGCGCATACTCGATATGCGCGTGATCTGCCTGACGGGTGCGATCGCCGACCCAGAGCATGTGGCCCGACGTGGCGTACCAGTCGCCGCTCGTGGAATCGACGCGGGTCAGCGCCTCCTCGTAGCCCAGCAGCAGCGCCTCGTGGCTCGTGAAGAAATCCGTGGTGCGGACTTCCTGGTGCGTCTCGGGGTTGATGCCGATGGCGCGCATGAAGTCGAGGGCGTCGCTCATCCGCTCCGCCACGTCCTGGTAGCGCGAGGATTGCGGGCTGTCCTTGACGAAGCCGAGCATCCAGCGATGCGCGTTCTCGAGATTGGCATAGCCGCCGGTCGCGAAGGCGCGCAGCAGGTTGAGCGTCGCCGCCGACTGGCGGTAAGCCTCCAGCTGCCGGCGCGGATCGGGGATGCGCGCTTCCTCGGTGAAGGTGATGCCGTTGACGATGTCGCCCCGGTAGCTCGGCAGGCTCACGCCATCCATCGTCTCGGTGGGCGAGGAGCGCGGCTTGGCGAACTGCCCGGCGATGCGCCCGACCTTCACCACCGGTGACCCACCGGCGAAGGTGAGCACCAGCGCCATCTGCAGGAAGACGCGGAAGAAATCGCGGATGTTGTCGGCCGAATGCTCGTCGAAGCTCTCGGCGCAATCGCCGCCCTGCAACAGGAAGGCTTCCCCGGTGGAGACGCGGGCGAGCACGGATTTCAGCTTGCGCGCCTCACCTGCAAAAACGAGGGGCGGAAAGCTGGCGAGCTGGGTCTCGACCGTCTGGAGCGCAGCGGCATCCGGATAGGCCGGTACCTGCTGGATCGGCAGGTTACGCCAGGATGTCGGCGTCCAACCGGTCTTCGATGTCCAACGCTCGCCCATGATGATCTCCCGTCCACCTCTCGGCCGGCTTCGCGACAAGGGGAATCCCTCGCGAAGAGCGGGGCTTATAGAGCGGTTCTCGAAGAGAAGCGAGGGATACGCGCCGGCCGGTTCCACCGGTTGCGAGACGGTCCCGCCCGATAAGGCCAAGGTCGAGACCGGAGATGGAGATTGGCCGTCGTCGACTCAAGGCGCCGGGCGATCCGAGGGATGTCTGAAGCGGGAGTCGCTACTCGCCCTCCCCGTCCTCCACGGCGATGCCGTGTTCAGAAAGGATCCAGAAGATCGCTTCGAGATCCTCGGCCGTCACGTCGCGCGGCGGCAGGGCTTCTTCCAGATCCTCGTAGGTCAGGCGGCGTGCCCGCTGCGCTTCGGCCTTGGCGAGCAGGCGATCCACCGTTTCACGCATGTCCTCCGGCAGGGCGTCGTGGCTCGGCAGGCGTCGATCGCTATCCGGAAACAGCGCCTGTTCCAGCATTCGGTCGATGATCGCCTGGCGCCGGTCATGCGCGTCGTCGTTCTGTGCCATGCCCCGTTATGGAGCGCGAAAGCCGCCCGAAACAAGTGAGCCTCGCATCGCCGGCCTCCGGGCGCCGGAGGACGCGGCGGCCTCAACCCCTAAGGGTCGAGGCCGAGCGCGCGATGGTAACCGGGATCGCCTTGGCGGCCGGCGTCTTCGATTGCTCGTCATGGTGCCAGAGCGGGATGAGCGGATTGAGCTCCGGGTAGTAGCCCGCGCAATTCCCCGGCGGGATGTTGTAGGCGACGATGCGAAGCCCCTTCACCGAACGGACCCTATCGTCGGCGACCGTCGTCACATCGACGATCTCGGCATCGGCGAGGCCGAGGCGGGCGATATCGGCGGCATTTATGAACAGCACCATCCGGGTACCCTTCACGCCACGGAAACGGTCGTCGTAGCCGTAGACGGTGGTGTTGAACTGGTCGTTCGAGCGCAATGTGATGAGGTCGAGCGCGTCGGTGCTCCGCAGCGGCATGTCGGGATCGGCCTCGATCCCTTCCGGCACCGTGAAATTGGCCTTGCCGCTCTCCGTCTCCCATCGGCGTTCGCGGGCGGCCAGGGGTTTGTGGATGCCGCCCGGCTCGAACATCCGGCCTTCGAGATTCTGGAACACCGCGGGGTAGGTCGCCTCCATGGCCCCGCGAATGCGGGAATAGTCACTGACCCACGCGTCCCAGGGGACGTTCGGATTCGGCTCGAGCGTCGCCTTGGCGATCTCGGCGACGATCCAGGGCTCGGAGCGAACCTGATCGCTCACCGGATTGGTCTTGCCGCGCGAACCGTGGAAGCACGAGGTCGAGCTCTCCATGGAGACGGCCTGCGGGCCGCTCGCCTGGGTGTCGATCTCGATCCGGCCGAGGCAGGGCAGGATATAGGCGACCTTGCCGTTGATGAGGTGGGAACGGTTGAGCTTGGTCGAGATCTGCACGGTGAGGCGCATGGTCCGCCACGCCTCTTCCATCCGCACCGTCTCGGGGATGGCGCGGACGAAGTTGCCGCCGAGGCTGATGAAGGCCTTCACCTCCCCGGACACGATGCCCTCGCAGGCTTCCACCGTGTTGAGGCCCTTCTCGCGCGGCGGCTCGAAACCGTATTGCTCCTTCAGGACATCGAGGGGAGCGAGTTCCGGCTTCTCGGTGATCCCCACCGTGCGCTGACCCTGGACGTTGGAATGGCCGCGAACCGGACAGGGGCCGGCGCCCTTGCGCCCGATGTTCCCGCGCAGGAGCAGGAGGTTCACCAGCATCTGCACGGATTCCGTGCCCTTGCGGTGCTGGGTCAATCCCATGCCGTAGACGCCGATGACGGCGCGCGCGCGGGCATAGACGGTGGCCGCCGCCTCGATGGCGGCGCGGGTGAGGCCCGACCGGCCTTCGAGGGCCGCCCAACTCTCCTTCTCGCAATAGGCCGCGAAGGCGTCGAACCCATGAGTGTGTTCGTCGATGAAGCTCCGGTCGAGGATGCCGGGACGCCCGACGCTGAGCGCCTCCCGGTCGGCGGCGATGAGCGCCTTGCACATCCCGGTGATCGCCGCGAGATCCCCGCCCGCCTTGACCTGATGGTACTGGGTCGAGATCTCGGTGGCGTGGCGGGTCGCCATCTCCACCACCGATTGCGGGTTGGTGAAACGCTCCAGACCGCGTTCGCGCAAGGGGTTGAAGGTGACGATCGGAACCCGGCGTTTGCGCGCCTCCTGCAGCTGGTGCAGCATCCGAGGAGCGTTCGAGCCGACATTCTGGCCGAAAAACAGGATGAGGTCGGTCGTCTCGAAATCGTCCAGCACCACCGTCCCGACGGGGACGCCGATCGACGACTTCAGCCCGACCGAGGTCGGCTCGTGGCACATGTTGGACGAATCGGGCAGGTTATTGTTGCCGTACATGCGGGCGAGGAGCCCGTACATGTAGGACGTCTCCAGCGACGCCCGGCCCGACGCGTAGAACACCGCCGATTTCGGATCGAGGGCGCGCAATTCCCGACCGATCGCCGCCGTCGC
Source organism: Methylobacterium bullatum (assembly GCA_902712845.1). Classification (NCBI taxonomy): domain Bacteria; kingdom Pseudomonadati; phylum Pseudomonadota; class Alphaproteobacteria; order Hyphomicrobiales; family Methylobacteriaceae; genus Methylobacterium; species Methylobacterium bullatum. The sequence continues at coordinate 2,747,981 of LR743504.1, read as the reverse complement.
CTCGTCCCAGGAGACCGGCACGTAACGATCGCTGCCTGCGTCGTAGCGCATCGGATGAGTGAGCCTGCCCTGCTCCTCCAGGGCGTAATCCGTCCAGCCACGGAGTTCGGTCACCGTGTGCCTGGCGAAGAAGTCGGGTCCGCAGCGCTTGGCGGTCTGCTCCCAGGCCGTCGCCTTCGCGCCGTTCTCGCAATACTCGAACGTCAGCGGCTTTGCAGGCTTGGCCCAGGCGCAGGACACGCACATGAAGCCATCCGGCTTGTTCTGCTTCATCAGCAGCGCCGCGCCGGAAACCGGGATCTCTTCCCGCAGGAGGATTTCGGTGAGGGATTGCGCCGAGCCCCAACCGCCGGCCGGACCGTCATAGGCCTCGATCTTCGGCTCCGCCATTTTGTCGGTCATTCGCTGGGCCTTTGCCGATCAGTCGGTTCAGAGCCCAACGGCAGCGCCGAGTGCGTGTTCCAGGGTGCGGCCCTAACCCACTCCCTCCGGTCGCTTGGTCACGGCGGGAACCCGCATGGTGACGAGTTCCTCGCCGGCCGTGGGATGCACCGCGATGGTCCTGTCGAAGTCGGCCTTCGTCGCTCCCATCGTCACGGCGATGGCCACCGCCTGGATGATCTCGCCGGCATCGTGGCCGACGATGTGGACGCCGAGCACTTTGTCGCTGGCGCAATCCACGATGATCTTCATGAGGACACGTTCGGCGCTGTTGGACAGTGTCGCCTTCATCGAGCGGAAGCTCGACTTGTAGATGTCGATCTTCTCGAACCGCTCGCGCGCCTGCTCCTCGGTGAGGCCGATCGTGCCGATCTCGGGCGTCGAGAACACGGCCGTGGCGATGAGCTCGTGATTCACCGCCCAGGGTTTGCCGCCGAAGACGGTGTCGGCGAAGGCGTGGCCCTCGCGGATGGCGATGGGCGTCAGAGCGGCGCGGTTGGTGACGTCGCCCACCGCGTAGATCGAGGGCACGCTCGTCTGCGAGAAGGCGTCCACCGGGATCGCGCCGCTCTCGTCGGTCTCGATGCCGACATTCTCCAGGCCGAGGCCGCTCACCGCGGGCCTGCGCCCGGTGGCGACGAGGACCTGGTCGACCTCGATGACGCTGCCGTCGCCCAGAGTGGCGGCGATGCCGCTGTCCCGACGTTCGAGGCGCTCCACCGTCTGGTTGAGCCGGAGATCCAGGCGTTTGTCGAAGGCGAGGCCGAGGGCGTCGCGAACCTCATCGTCGAACCCGCGCAGCAGGCGCTCGCCCCGGTGCAGCAGGGTCGTGCGCGACCCGAGATGCGCGAAGACGCTGGCAAACTCCACCGCGATGTAGCCGCCCCCGATAATAAGGATGCGCTCCGGCAGGGTCTCCAGCTCGAAGATCTCGTTCGAGGTGATGCCGAGATCGCCGCCCGGAATGACCGGCACCTTCACCGGATACGCACCCACCGCCACGAGGATGTACTTCGCCCGAACCCGGCGGCCCGAGCCGGTGAGGTGGACCGTATGCGCGTCCTCGATGACGGCCCGCTCGGGAATGACGGTGACGCCCACCCGTTCGAGGTTGGTGTCGTAGATCGATTCGAGGCGCGAGACCTCGGCGTCCCGGCGGGTTTTCAGGACGCTCCAATCGAAGCGCGGCTCGCCCACCGACCAGCCGAATCCAGCCGCGTCCTCGAAATCGTCGGCAAAGCGCCCCGCATAGACCATCAGCTTCTTCGGCACGCAGCCGCGGATCACGCAGGTGCCGCCGATCCGGTACTCTTCGGCGAGACTCACCCTGGCGCCGTAGCCGGCCGCGATGCGTGCCGCCCGCACGCCCCCCGAGCCACCACCGATGACGAACAGATCGACATCGAACTCGTCGGTCATGGCAGATTCCTCACAGTGACGGATGCGGGTTCGGCGATCCTGGCGGAACGCGGGGCTGGTTCCGTCCGCTCTATCGCAGGAACACGATGCCCGTCATCGCCGAACGCCGGGAATCCATCGTCGCAGAGGGGGCCGCCGGGCTGGCATCGCTGCCCAGCCCGGGGTTCGACGTCTAATCGACGTACCGGCTACAGGAGAAAGTCACTGGCGTGCAGGGTCTCCACCACGTTCTTCAGGGAGATCTGGAAGTCGGCCTTGCCGTCGCCGGTCACGTCGCCCTCCACGATCGTCGCACTGCCTGAGACAACGGCGTGGAGTTGGCCCGCCTGCTTGCTGAAGGCGGCGTCGCCGATGAAGCTGAAAGGCTGATCGCCCGTCGCACCCGTCACGGCTTGGATCAGGTGCAGGTCGATATGGTCGGCACCGATGGTGAAGTCCGAGATCTGGTCCCGGTGCTCGGCGCCCACCGCGCTGTCCCTGATGGACGTGAACTGGAAGGTGTCGTCGCCGGCCCCGCCGAGGAGAACGTCGCGGCCGCGTCCGCCGATCAGCGTATCGTCCCCCGCGCCGCCCTTCAGCGTATTCGCGGCGGCGTTACCGGTGAGAACGTTGTCCCCGGTGTTGCCGGTGCCGTTGATGGCCGACGTTCCAGTAAGCGTCAGGTTCTCGATGAACTGGCCGCCGATGGAAAAGGACACGGAGGCCTTGACGAGGTCGACACCATTCAAGCTCCGCTCGATGACGCGATCGCCGGAATTGTCGACGATGTAGACGTCGTCACCATCGCCGCCCTTCAACGTATCGGCACCGGTATATCCATCGATGTAGTCGGAATAACGCGATCCGTTGATCGTGTCGTTCCCGGCGAAGATGTCCTTCAGCACGTATTGCGTGTCGTTGTGATCGAAGTATTTCTGCTCGTGGGCGACCGTCACGTCGATGCCGCGCAACGTGCTGTAGAGGCCCGCGCCGTCGTCGTAATCGAGTGCCGTCGTCGTCCCGGATGTCGGGTCTCCGTTCCTCGCGTAAGTCAGATCGTGGCCTTGGACCAGGATGGCCGTGCGATCGTTGAAATCGAGCTCGTATCCGGTCGGGGCGAGATCGTAATAAAGTCCGCCCGTCTTATCGAGGTGCCAGATATCCAGCGTTCGAAAATCGACCTTGTCGTAGACGCTATACGTCGCCATCGTTTCCACCCGTGTTCGAGCGGCGATGTCAGATCCTGACGGTGCCTATGGCCGGATCATCGCCTGGGCGTTCGGTATCCGGGCCCAAGATCATTGTACATTCACACAACCGCGACGTGCCGGACCGGACCGAAGCCTCCTCTCAGGTGAGCGCTTCTGTAAGATTGCGGGCAGGGTGCCGGCGATATCGACAGGCATCTGAGCCATGGCCGGCGGCCTGAAGCATGACCGCAATGGCAAAGCTAAATATTTTTCAAGATGGAACCGAACCAAGCTACGCTGAGGAGCCGTGTGTCGGGCAATATCTACGGAACGCTTTGCCTTCCCTCGGAATTGAATGGGTCCGATGAGGGAGATTATCATGCGACATCAGCTGGCTACACTCGCCTTTGTGGCGATTCTGGGTTCAAGCGCGGCCTACGCGCAGACCACCGTGACCGGCAAGCCCGCCACCGACGCCGAGACCAGCGCCAAGTCCGGCGGTCAGGAATCCGTGACGCGGCCCAACACCGACAAGCCCGATGCGAACCGCCCCGCCACCACACAGGCGACAGCGGCCAACGCCAAGCTTGAGGAAGGCGCCAATAGCTTCACCGAGGGCCAGACCCGCAGCCGGCTGGAGCAGGCGGGCTACAAGGACGTCAAGGAACTCAAGAAGGACGACAAGGGCATCTGGCGCGGGGCGGCGACGCTCAACGGCAAGCCGGTCACCGTCGGCGTCGACTTCAAGGGCAACGTCGCGGCCAACTAGCCGCGTCCCTGAAGCGGCCGGCCTGTCGATACAATGAGAGGAACGATCCCATGGCAAACCAGACCATTACCGCACTTTACGATTCGTATGACGACGCCAGCAGGGCCGTCGCCAAGCTCGAGGCGTCGGGCATCAGCCACAGCGACATCAGCATCGTCAGCAGCAACGAGAACGACCGGCATGCCGGTCGCGTGACCACCGCCGATCATACCCGCACCGACACCGCCGAGACGGCATCGACGGGTGCCGGGACGGGCGCTGGCGTCGGTACGTTGCTCGGCGGCGCGGCCGGCCTCCTGACCGGGCTCGGCCTTCTCGCCATCCCGGGCGTCGGCCCCGTCGTGGCCGCCGGCTGGCTCGTCACCACCCTGGCCGGTGCCGGCATCGGTGCCGCGGCGGGCGGCCTCGTCGGCGGCCTGACCGGCGCGGGCTTGAGCGAAGCCGATGCCCACACCTACAGCGAGGGCGTGCGCCGGGGCGGTACCCTCGTGACCGTCAAGGCCGACGATCTCCGCGCATCGCAGGTAATGGACGTGCTGGAAGAGCACGGTTCGGTGAACGTAACCGAGCGTGCCGAAGGCTGGAAGGCCGATGGCTGGACCGCGCCGACCACGACGCCTTCCGATGCCACCACGGTTCTTGGCGCCCGCCCGGGCGTGCGCTCCTACCCCACCGCGCCGCTGTAATCTCGGCACTGATCCCAAACGGAAAAAGCCGCCCGAAAGGGCGGCTTTTTTGTGCCGTCTCGCCGAGGAGACGCGGCTTACTTGATCTTGGTTTCCTTGAAGTCGACATGCTTGCGCACGACGGGGTCGTACTTCTTCATGGACAGCTTCTCGGTCTGCGTCCGGGAGTTCTTCTTCGTGACGTAGAAGTAGCCCGTATCGGCGGTCGAGATGAGCTTGATCTTGACGGTGACGGCCTTGGCCATGGCGCGGTGCTCCTGAAGGTGGCGGCATTCCGCTTGAGCGAAACGCAAAATGGCCGGCACGGACCGGCTGAATTCCGCGCGGTCATTGCCTCATCGGGCTCACTTCGTCAAGGCCGAGGCGGTTTTCCGAAGCCGCCACAGGACGAGGCCGGCATAGGCCACCAGCACGCCGCACATGGCATGGGCGAAGCCCTGGGGGGGCATCAGGTCCATGCCGCCGCCGATGATCGGAGGCCCGACCATCAGGCCGACATTGTAGAAGATCAGGAAAGCGGCATTCGCACCGGCGAGTTCGGCCCCGCGCACGCTGGCCCCCAGATGTGCCAGGCCGACCGTGTAGAGCGTGCCGGTCAGGCCGCCCCAGATCAGCAGGAGGACGGCGAGCCAGAAAGCGGATGCCGACGCCGCCGGGATCAAAGCCGCGCCGATCGCGCCCCCCAGGGCCGAGGCGAGGAGGAGGTGGCGGCGGTCGAACCGGTCGGCGAGAAGGCCGAACGGGATCTGGAACAGGACGTGGCCGAGAGCGAGCATGCTGACGAGACCGGCCGCACTCTCCGCATCGAACCCGATCCGCAGGCCGTAGAGCGGCAGGATGGCGAATCCGCCCGTCTCGACGGCGCCGTAGACCAGGGCCGCGAAGATGGCGGCGGGGGCCAGCCGGACATAGCCGAGGAAGCCGCGGCTGCTCCTGCCCTCGATCACCGGGGCCAGGCCGCGCGCCAGGGCGATGGGCACGGTGCCGAGGAGGAAGAGAGCCGCACCGGCGCAATACGGCGCATAGCCTTGGGTGCCGATGACGACGAGGAGGGTCGGTCCCACCGCGAAGCCCAGGGCCAGCACCGTCGCGTAGATGCCCATGACGAGGCCGCGCCGCGCCGGGGGCGCCACCTCGTTGATCCAGAACTCGGACAGGACGAAGAGCACGCCCAGCGTCGCCGAGAAGACGAAGCGGAGGGGGAACCACCAGCGGATATCGTGGAGCAGCTTGAACCCGATGAGGGAGGCGGCGCCGGTGCAGATCGCCAGGATGAGGAAGCGCACGACGCCGATCCGGGCGGCGAGACGCGGCACGAAGGGCACGGTGACGATGCTCGCGAGACCCGCCAGGGCCGTATTGATGCCGATGACCGTGCTCGACACGCCCATGCGCTCCATCTCGAGGGAGAGGAGCGGGATCGACAGGCTGAGGCCGATGCCGACCACCGCCACGCAGGTGATCGCGGCGCTCATCGCCGCCACTTGCGCGCGATCGAGAGTGTCCGAGGCGGGGCGGTCGAGCATGATCCAGGGGCGTTCCGGGGTAGGCGCGAGAGGGCGCATGGACGGTGAGGCTCTACGCCATCATCCGCCTTCGACGGAACCTGCCGGACGGCTGGGCTGGGCTGCGCCTCCGTCCAGCCGGTGCTACCGCGCCGCCGATTTCAGCGGCTTCCCATCCTGCTTCGGTGCCTGGCGCTCCATCCGCTGTCCATCGCGCAGGTCGACGGGCGGGCTCAGCACGATCTGCTCGCCTCCGTCCAATCCCTGGTCGATCTCGATGGTGGTGCCGAGATCGCGCTGGATATGGACGCCGCGCCATTCCACCGTGCCGTCGTCGCGGGAGATCGCGACCTGGGTGCCGCGCTGGTTGAAGACGAGGCCCTCGGCCGGGATGACCGTGTTCTTCGCCGTCCGCGGTACCTTCAGCGTCACGTAGACGTAGAGGCCGGGCCGCAGGCTGCCGTCGCGATTGGGAACGTCCACCTGCGTGGTCAGGGTGCGGGACGAGGTCAACAGGGCGACAGAGCTGCGCTCGACCTTACCGGAGAAGGTCCGGTCCGGGATCTGCGGCACCTTGATCGTCGCGGCGACGCCAAGACTCACCCCGACGGCGAGATTCTGGGGCACGTTGACCACCACGCGCAGGACGTCGTCCCGGTCCATGGACAGCAGGGCGGTGCCGGTGCCGTCCGCCTGGACGAGGTCGCCGACATCGACGCTGCGGGCGGTCACGACGCCGTCGAAGGGGGCGATCACATCCTTGAAGCCGGTCAGCGCCTTCAGGCGGTCCACGGTGGCGCGCTGCGCCTTGATGTTGGCCTCGGCCACCTTCACCCCCGCCTCGGCCGAAGCGAGGCTCGCGCCCTGGCTCAGGACGCTGGCCTGGGAATTGTCCGCGTTCTGCTTCGAGGCCCAGCCCTGCACGGCGAGGGTGGAGGTGCGGCTGTTGGTGGCGGTGGCGAGATTCACGTTGGCCTTCGCCTGATCGACCATGGCCCTGGCCTGGAGCAGTTGGGCTTCGAGTTGGCCCACCTGCGCCTGGGCCTGCGCCAGCTGCTGGTCGAGATCGGGGGCGGCGATGCGGATGAGGACGTCGCCCTGCTTGACCCGCGTGCCGATATCGACCCGGCGCTCGGCGATGTAGCCCGTGGCACGGGCGAAGAGGGACGCCCTGGCGAAGGCGTCGGTCTGTCCGGGCAGGGTGATGTCGATGGGCTGGTCGGCCTGCTCCACCGCGATGGTCCGCAGCTTCGGCACGAACTCCCTCGCCTTGCGCTGCGTCTCCTCAGCGGCGGCGGCCTTCTGCCAATGGCCGTACCCGCCCCAGCCGAGCAGGCCGACGGCAATGAGCCCGGCGACGAGGAACGGCCCCTTCCCCGGCGGCGGCGGGATCTCCGCCGGGCCTCGCCCCGAACCATGGCTCGAACCATGAGCCGTCACCGTGCCGGTCTCGCCATCGATCGCGTCACCAGGGCTGTTCCCGCTCATGCGTAATCCTGAAGCGGCTTGACCTCGCCCCGCCTGAGGAGGGTGTAGAGGAAGGGCACGAAGAGCAAGGTCGATGGCGTACCGATGGCGATACCGCCCATCACGGCGCGCGCCAGGGCCGCGTTCTGTTCGCCGCCCTCCCCCGTCCCCAGGGCCATCGGGATCAACCCGAGGAACATCGCGCCCGCCGTCATGAGCACCGGCCGCAGCCTCGTTTCGCCCGCCAGGAGCGCGGCCTCGGTGGCGCTGCAGCCGGTGGCCTCCCGATGCTCTTTGGCGAAGGTGACGAGGAGGATGGAATTGGCGGACGCGATGCCCACCGACATGATCGCCCCGAACAGCGACGGGATGGAGAAGGTCGTGCCGGTGATGAACAAGCTCGCCACGATCCCGCAGAAGGCGAGCGGGAGCGCCGCCAGCACCACGAGCGGGTCGCCCCAACTCTGGAAGTTCACGGCCATGAGGAGATAGACCGCCACCAGGGCGATGGAGAGGCCGATTCCCATGCGGAAGAAGGCCGATTGCATGTTCTCGATCTGCCCGCGCACGGTGATCTTGTCCGGGGCCGGCAGGGCCTTCTGTTCCTCCTCGACGATCCGGCGGATGTCTTTCGCCACTGAGCCGAGATCGGAATCCTGCACCGCCGCGTAGATGTTGAACGTCGGCTGGGTGTTCACGTGGTTGATCACCGTCTGCGACCCCTCGCGGCGCATGGTCGAGACGCTGGAGAGCAGCGTCAGCACGCCCGGCGCATCGGAATTGCCGCTGACGAGGAGCGGCGTGTTCTGGATCGCCGTGAGGCTGTCGTTGCGGTATTCGGGCGTCTGCACCCAAAGCTGGTAGGGGATGCCGGTCTTCGGATCGGTCCAGAAGTTCGGCGTCACCTGGAAGGAGCCCGACAGGGAGACGTTGAGGCCCTGCGCGATCTGCTGCTCGGTGAGGCCGAGCTCGGAGGCGAGGCGCCGGTCGACATCCACGAAGAATTGCGGCGTGCCGACGATCTGGTGGAGATGGACGTCCACCGCCCCGCGCGTCTCCATGAGGCGGCGGACGATGTTCTGAGCGGCGGCGAGGTCCTTGGCGGTGTTGCGGCCCGAGACCTGGATGTCGATCTGCGCCAGCGTTCCGAAGTTCAGGATCTGCGTGATGATGTCGGAGGGCTGGAAATAGACGATCAGGTCGGGGAAGCGCTCACGCAGCACCTCGCGCAGGCGCTTGGTGTAGCCCGCGACCGAGCCGTGGCCTTCCTTCAGGTTGATGAGCATCTGCCCGTCGTTGTTGGCGACGAACGACCCGTCCGAGAAGGCGAAATTGTAGTTGTTCGCGGGCAGGCCGAGATTGTCGAGGACCTGGTCGATCTCACCGTCGGGGATGACCTCCCGGACGACGGCCTGGACTTCGGCGAAGGTCTGCACCGCCGTCTCGATGCGCATACCCGGCCGGGTGCGCAGATGCAGCGTCATCTGGCTCGATTCGACCTGCGGGAAGTAATCCTGGCCGACGAAGCCGAACAGGCCCGCCGTGCCCGCGAAGATCACCGCCACGGTGGCGAGGGTGACGACGCGGCGGCGCAGGACCACGTGGAGCAGGCCGAGATAGCTGCGGTGGAAGCGGGCGAACCGGGCTTCGAATCCCTGGCGGAACCAGCCGGCGAGGCGAAAGATCGGCCCGAACAGCCATCCCAGTGCACGGGCGACGCGGCCCCGTCGCGGAGCCTGCCCGCCTTTGCCGTGATGTTCCTCGTATTCCCGCGCCACCAGCACGTCGATCAGCACCGGCACCAGGGTCCGCGACAGGACGTAGGAGGTCAGCATCGCGAAGACGACGGCGAGCGCCTGGGGGGTGAACAGGTATTTCGGCGTGTCCGTGAGGGCAAAGACCGAGACGAAGGCGGCGCAGATCGAGAGGGTCGAGATCAGCGCGGGTTTGGCGATGCCCGCCGCGCCCTCCACCACGGATTTGCGGAACGGCTCGCCCTCCTCGAACAGGCGGTAGGTGTTCTCGATGGCGACGGTTGCGTCGTCCACGAGGATGCCCACCGCCAGGGCGAGTCCGCCCAGCGTCATGACGTTGATGGTCTCGCCGAGCGCCGTGAGGATCGACAGCGAAGTCAGGATCGAGAGCGGGATCGAGACGAGCACCACGATGGTGGAGCGCCATGAGCCGAGGAACAGCAGGATCGTCAGGCCGGTGAGCGCGGCGGCGATGACGGCCTCGTGGATGACGCCCTCGATGGCGGCGGAGACGAAAACCGATTGATCGAACAATTCGCGCAGGGCCATGCCCTCCGGGGCGGCGGCGCGGATGTCCGGCAAGGCCTTCTTCACGTTGTTGACGACGTCGAGTGTCGAGGCGGTGCCGTTCTTGAAGATGCGCATCAGCACCGAGTTCAGGCCATCGGCCCGCACGATGTTGACCTGTGGCGGGCCGCCGTCGCGAACGTTGGCCACGTCCCGAACTAGAACTGGCTGTCCGCCGACCACCCGGATCGGCACTTGGTTGAGTGCCTCGATGGCGTCCGGCGTGGCGTTGAGCTGGATCGGGTATTGCTGCTCGCCGATCTTGGCGAGGCCGGAGGGCACGGTGAGATTCTGCGCCGTCATGGCGTTGGTGACGTCCAGCGCCGTCAGGCCCAGCGCCCGCAGGGCCTGGAGGTCGAGATCGACCATGATCTGGCGCGGGGTGCCGCCGAAGGGCGAGGGCAGCGTCGAGCCCGGCACCTGGGTCAGGCGCTGGCGGATGCGGTACTGGGCGTAATCGTAGACCTTGGTCAGGCTCTCGCGGGTGGAGGAGAGCGAAAGCTGGATCACCGGGACGGAGGAGGCCGAGAACCGCAGGACGATGGGCGGCTGCACGCCCGGCGGCATGGTCGAGCGGATCGAGTTCATCGCCGAGACGGTCTGGGCGATGGCGAGGTCGATGCTCACCGACTGGTCGAAATAGACTTTCTGGATCGCCGTGCCCTGCAGCGTCGTCGATTCCATCCGGGCGATGTTGTTGACGTTGTTGGAGAGCGAGAACTCGGCATAGGTCGTGATGCGACGCTCCATTTCGGAGGTCGAAAGGCCGGTATAGGTCCACACCACCACGACCACCGGGATGTCCACGGTGGGCAGGACGTCCTTGGGCGCCACGATCACCGAGGCCGCGCCCCCGAGCATCATCAGCACGGCCAGCACGTAGATCGTGATGCGAAACTTCAGAGCATACTGGACGAGGCCCATACGGTATCCGCGCAAACCTGTTCGGGCTGGTGTACCACGTTCGTCGCATGCCACGAGGTGATCTGTAGCCGTGACGCCGCGACGCAATCGGCGCACCGGACCGGGAATTTTGTTTCCGGATGTAACGCGCGCGCGGACAGGCCCGGTGCGGTCACGCGCCTATTTCGCGGGTTTGGCCGGCACGTTGCGGCAGATGCCCTTGAGAGTCGTCCAGTCCGCCTCATCGAGAATGCGGCGGCCGACCGTCTCCGAGCCCGCCATCGCGCGGATGCGGTTGGCGCGCTCCTTCGTGAAGGGATGGCTGCGCAGCAGGCTCGCGAATTGGCCCTTCTCGTCGTCCTTGGCGATGCGTTCGAGGATCGTCGCCAGCGCCGTGGCATCCCCGCCCGACCGGCGCATGACCTCCACCGAATAGGAATCCGCCGCGTTCTCGGCCTCTCGGGAATAGCCGGCCGAGATGGCGGCCTGTCCCACCGCGACGAGGATCGTGGAGCCGGTGAGGTCGCCCAGCACGAGACTGAGGAGGAACGAGCTTCCGCTCGCCGCCAGCAGCGCGCGCATGGGATCGCGCGCGGCGACATGGCCGAATTCGTGGGCCAGTACGCCGGCGAATTCGTCGGGCGTGCGGGACTGGTCGATGAGGTCCGACAGCACGACGACCCTTCCGCCGGGAAGAGTGAGGGCATTGGCGATGGCGTGCCGGCGGACGCTGATCGCCGGATCGACCGGCAGGCCGCCATTCGCCGTCATCCGCTCGATCAGGCGGTCGAGGACGGTACGCGCCGGGGCATCGTCGCAGACCGGCGGGTCGCCGAGGATCTTGCCGATCTGCCCGTCCACCGCCCCGCCGAGCCGCGCTTCGATCGCCGCCGGGATGACGGGCGCCAAGCGGACCGCGATGGCCGGGACACCGTAGATCGCCAGACCGATCACCGAGATCCCGGCCGCGATCGACCAGAGGACGAGGCGCAGGCGACCGCCCGGGGCGGAGGGGTCGGTTCGGTACAGGTCCGGACAGCGATCCTTCAGGGCGGCGGCCAGAGTCTCGTCGGTGAACTCGACCCGCTCTGAACGTCCCGCCGGGCCGACCCGCATGAACGGGCTCGCCGTGTCGCCGGCCGCGAGGTCGGCGAGAGTCCAGGCGAGGCGTAGGTCCCGCCCGGCGATTTCCAGCCGGTCCTCGAGGACCAGGGTCACCGGATGAGCCCTGGCGCTCAGGCCATCGTAGTACGTGCCGTGGACCGCTGGTGCCGGCACTAGAACCCCACTTCGAGGGCGCCGCCGACATCCAGCGCGTCGGCGAGACCCTCGTTGAGGCCGCTGCCCAGGCGGCGGCTCGACGCGAGCACGGCATCGAGGCCGCCGGCATTCTCCACCACCGTCGTAGTCGCGACCGCCGCCCAGAGCCGCGCCGTGATGACCCGGACATAGAGCACCGCGAAGAACAGCGCGCCGCCGAGATAGCCGAACACCATGCCGAACAGGAGTGCCCAATGGAATCCGCTTTCCATGCCCTGCGCCTGGAGGAGCAGGCCGCCGCCGCCGATGACGAGGCCGAGGATCAGGACGAATCCGATCACGGAAAGAAGGTAGACGAGGTAGGGCCAGTAGAACTGGCGGGCCTTCAAGGTGGAATTCAGCCGCACGGGCCCGAGGCTGGCCGCGTTCATGAAGAGGCGTGTTTCCCGTGCCCGGTAGAATGGGATGAGGAGGAGCCCGAGGGGAAACGTGATGCCGAGCGTGCTGAGCAGGAGCGTCCCGAAGGTGGCGATGGGCGTACCGTCGTAATCGCTGTTGAACTCCGTCTCGCCGGGTTTGCCCCCCTCCTTGGGGATGAACAGGTCGTCGGGGATGGTGAAATCGGCGGCCACGAGGAAGGCGATCAGCGCGGCGGCGATGGGCAGGAGCACCGCCACGTAGAATGTCAGCCAGGGCAGCAGGAGCGAGCGCCCGCGCGCGGTGGATTCCATCCGGCTCGACCCGATGAGAGTGTGATTGATCCGGTACCGCTCCAGGCTCGCCCGCATGAAGGGGAAGGCGAGGCCGAGGGTGAGGAGCGTCAGCAGCGACCAGCCGATGGCCATCAGCGCATAGGTGATCGCCGACCCGTCCTGCCCGAGGCGGATGCCGCGCCACAGGGTGCGTGAGGCCCGGTAGCGCCGGCCGCGATAGACCGCGAACTGGCCGAGGACGAAGAGGATGAGGAAGGACAGGAGGCTGCCGAAGGCCGCGAGCCAGGGCACCGAGATCGTCGCGACGAAGATCAAGACGTAGACGGGGATCAGGATGGCGATGGCGACGAGGAAGCCGAGGAACAGTTCCTTGCCGGTCCCGGTGTATTCGGCCGGGCTGCCGTCGACGACGGTCCGGTTCCAGAAGTAGCGCCGTAGCTCGGTGACGTACCAGAACCGGTAGATGCCGAAGGTGACGAGGGACAGGAGGAAGCCACGGATGGCGACGCCGGTGAGCCCCTTCAGTTCCCTATCGAAGGTGATCGCGCCGGAGCGGTCCGTTCCGGTTCGCGCAGGGTCTGCAAGCGGCGCCGACATGATACCTCCTCTCGCGGGAGGCGACATATAAGCCTATTGTTTCAGACGAGGCCACCGGCCGGCGCGACGTGAGATCGGCCCTCTTTCGTTCCGATGAAGTATGGCAGCGCCGGTTTCCTCACCAAGCCATGATCTTGACTATCAGACTCTGTCCGAACCCCAGGATCTGGAAGTTCTGGCCGGCATGATCGCAGGTAAAAAGACGATCATTTTCCGGACTGAAAGTTGATCGAAGACGACGGGCGCGATCAGCAGCAGCGGAATCCGTTCCGGTTGCCGACGCCGAACCGGGCATTCTCCCGATTACGGTAGAATTCCCGCTCGGTCATCGGTTCCTGATCGGCATGGGTCCGGCGGATATGGGCGGCATAGGCCTCGTAATCGCCCTGCCCGACCATGAGGCGGGCGCCGTCGCAGACACATTTCGAGAAGGTCTTGAGCCGATCCCGCAACTCCGTCGACGACAGCGCCATGATGCTTACTCCGCCGGGACGGGGGACGGGCCGCCGCTCTCGAGCGCCGTCCAGCGGTCCGCCCTGTAGGCCTTCAGGCAGGCCTGGACGCCGAAGACGGCGATGGCCACCACGAGGCCGACGAACATGACGGCGAGCGCGGCGTCGATCCGGTCGTTGAAGACGATCTTGTGCATGTCGGCCATGTTCTTGGCCGGACCCAGCACCTTGCCCTCGGCGATCGCCGCCGAGAACCGGTCGGCATGGGACAGGAAGCCGATCTTGGGATCGGCCGAGAAGATCTTCTGCCAGCCCGCCGTGAGCGTGCAGATCAACAGCCAGACGGTGGGGATGATGGTGACGAAGGCGTAGCGCTCGCGCTTCATCTTGAAGATCACCACGGTGGCCAGCGTCAGCGCCACGGCCGCCAGCATCTGGTTCGAGATGCCGAAGAGCGGCCACAGGGTGTAGATGCCGCCGAGCGGGTCGGTGACGCCCTGGTAGAGGAAGTAGCCCCAGGCCGAGACGCAGAGGGCCGTGGCCAGGATGCTGGGCGCCCAGGCCGTGGTGTCCTTGAAGGTCGGCGAGATCAGGCCGAGCAGATCCTGCAGCATGAAGCGTCCCGCCCGCGTGCCGGCATCGACGGCGGTGAGGATGAAGAGCGCCTCGAACAGGATCGCGAAATGGTACCAGAAGGCCATCATCGTCTTGCCGCCGATGGCCGACGAGATGATGTGGGCCATGCCGACGGCGAGGGTCGGTGCGCCGCCGGTGCGCGAGATGATCGAGTGCTCGCCGACATCCTTGGCGGTCTGGGTGATCAGATCGGCGGAGATCGGGAAGCCGAGATTGGTCACGGCGGTGGCCGCGCTCTCGGCGGAGGTGCCGAGCAGGGCGCCCGGCGAGTTCATGGTGAAGTAGATGCCCGGATCGATCACGCTCGCGGCGACCAGCGCCATGATCGCGACGAAGCTCTCCATCAGCATGCCGCCATAACCGATGAAGCGGGTGTCGGCTTCGTTGTCGAGGAGCTTCGGCGTCGTTCCCGACGAGATCAGGGCGTGGAAGCCCGAGACCGCGCCGCAGGCGATGGTGATGAAGAGGAACGGGAACAGGGAGCCCGCCCAGACCGGGCCGGTGCCGTCGACGAACTTCGTCATGGCCGGCATCTGCAGATGCGGGGCGACGACGACGATGCCCAGCGCCAGGCCAATGATGGTGCCGATCTTGAGGAAGGTCGAGAGGTAGTCGCGCGGGGCGAGCAGGAGCCAGACCGGCATGATCGAGGCGAAGAAGCCGTAGCCGATCAGCATCCAGGTGAGCTGGGTGCCGGTGAAGGTGAAGGCCGGACCCCAGACCGGGTGTTCGTTGATCTGGCCGCCGCCCACGATGGCGGCCATGAGCAGGACGAAGCCGAGGATCGAGACTTCGCCGATCTTGCCCGGCCGGATGAAGCGCGCGTAGAGGCCCATCAGGATCGCGATCGGGATCGTGGCCGCCACCGTGAAGGTGCCCCAGGGGCTCTCGGCCAGCGCCTTGACCACGATCATCGCCAGCACGGCGAGCAGGATCACCATGATCATGAAGGTGCCGAACAGCGCGATCACGCCGGGGATCACGCCGAGCTCGGCCCGGATCAACTCGCCGAGGGAGCGACCGTCGCGGCGCATGGAGATGAACAGGATCATGAAGTCCTGCACCGCGCCCGCGAGCACGACGCCCGCCAGGATCCAGAGCATGCCAGGCAGGTAGCCCATCTGCGCGGCAAGGACCGGGCCGACGAGGGGACCCGCGCCCGCGATCGCCGCGAAATGGTGGCCGAACAGGACGGTCTTGTTGGTCGGGACGTAGTCGAGTCCGTCGTTGTGACGGTGGGCCGGGGTCTTGCGGCTCGGGTCGAGCTGCATCACCTTGTCGGAGATGTAGAGCGAGTAATAGCGATAGGCGATGAGATAGACGCAGACCGCGGCCACGACGATCCACAGTGCGTTGATCGATTCGCCGCGGCTCGTGGCGACGATCGCCAGGGCCGCCGCGCCCAACGCACCGACAAGGGCCCAAGGCCCATGCTTCTGTATCGCACTCATCGACGTCTCGCTCCCGCGACCCGTCCTTGATGGCGGATCGTCACGGTTCTTCTCGCTCAAAAATTCTTTCGGGGCCAGAGAGAAAAATACAAAGTCGCGGGCGATGTCAGTCGGTGACGATCACCCGGTTCGGCAACTCGTCGATATCCCCCGCCCGACGCGGCAAGTGCTGCGCGAGGATCGCGCCGATTCCCTCCACGGCCGAGACGAGACCGTCCGCCGCCGCGCCCCGTCGAAGTGAGGACAGGAGCGCGTCGATGGCCGAGGACCAAGCCGCCGGGGAAATGCGGGAGGCGATCCCCGAATCGGCGACGATCTCCGCATGGCCTTCGGCGACGGCGAGGTAGATCAGGATGCCCGTGCGCCCGCGCGTCCGGGCCAATCCGCGGGCGGAGAACTCCCGCGAGGCCGCCTCGTGCGCCCTCGCCCGGCGGATCGAGCGTGGAACGAGGAGGAGGCGGGCTCGCGGATGGGCGGCGGCGGCGAGGGCCGCGAGGACGATGGCGGCCTGCGCCAGGGCGATCGAGGCGGCGCTCCACGGGGTGAGCAGGATCAGCGGCCAGGGCGCCGCGAGCCCGAGGGCCAAAGCCGGCACCAGCGCGGCGGACCGGTAGAGGCCGGCGCGGGCGGCCACGAGAACGACGATCTCCGCCGACGTTGTCGATTCCGCCGTGGCGATCGCTTCGGCGATGCGCGTCCTGTCGGTGTCGCTCAGCATCCTACCAATCCCCGGAGGCGCCGCCGCCTCCCGATGAGCCACCGCCGCCCGAAAATCCCCGCCACCCCGAAGCCGCCGGAGACGCCGCCGCTCCATCCCCCGGAGGATGGGCCGGGCAGGATGATGAACCCGCCGCCACGACGCCCCCGGTTCATTCGGTACACGACGAACAGAATCACCAGGAAGAGGACGATGAAGCCGACGACGTGGGACGGCTCGGCCTCGTCGCTTCGCACTTTCCCCTTGCGCTGCCATTCCTCGGCGTCGCCGCTCAGGATCGACAGCATGGCGTCGATGCCAGCCTTGATGCCGCCGCCGTAATCGCCCGTCTTGAAGCGGGGCGCGATGGACGTGGTGATGATGACCTTCGAGAGGGCGTCGGTGAGCGCCCCTTCGAGGCCGTAGCCGACCTCGATCCTGACCTTGCGGTCGTTGGGCGCCACGAGGAGGAGCGCGCCGTTGTTGGTCTTGGCCTGCCCGATGGCCCAGGAGCGGAACAGCCGGTTGCCGTAATCCTCGATGGTCAGTCCCTGGAGATTGGGCACCGTCGCCACCACGACCTGATCGGAGGTCTTCTCCTCGTAGGCCTTCAGCTGCGCTTCGAGCGCGGCCGTTTCGTCCGGCTTGAGGATGCCGGCGGCATCCACGACCCGGCCGCTGAGGGCCGGGAAGGTCGGCTCCGCCGCCAGGGCCTCGCCGCGCGCCAGCAGCATCCCCGCCAGGACGACGAGGACGAGCGCCGCGAACGACGCGCGTGCGCCCCGAAGAACCGTGGCCCTCTTCACCGCCCTAGAACTTCACGGTCGGCGGCTTGTCCGAATTGGGCGTCGCCGTGAACGTCTCCATCGGCTTCGAGTCGGGATAGAACCACGCGGCGATCCAGCGGCCCGGGATGGTGCGGACCTCGGTGTTGTAGGCCTGGACGGCACCGATATAGTCGCGGCGCGCCACCGCGATCCGGTTCTCGGTACCCTCGAGTTGGGATTGCAGCGCCAGGAAGTTCTGGTTCGACTTGAGGTCGGGATAACGCTCGACGGTGACGAGGAGACGGCCCAGGGCGCCGGAGAGCTGGTTCTGGGCGTCCTGGAATTCCTTGAACTTCTGGGGATCGGAGACGGTGGAGGCGTCGACCTTCACGCTCGACGCCTTCGCGCGTGCTTCCGTGACGCCGACGAGGACGTCCTTCTCCTGCTGCGCGTAGCCCTTCACCGTCTCCACGAGATTCGGGATCAGGTCGGCGCGGCGCTGGTACTGGTTCTGAACCTCGCTCCACGAGGATTTCGCGCTCTCCTCCAGGGTGGGCACCCGGTTGATCGCGCCGCAGCCCGAAAGCGTCGTGGCCAGGGCGACGGCGACGAGCGCAGACCGCATCCGGCGGAGCAGCGATGGGCGGGGCGAGCGCGCGAAGGGCGCGGTGGCGGGACGCAGAACGGACGACATGGGTGGCTCCTCGCGGACGGGCGCGGCATCGGGCGTGGCATGACGAGTCCACGTCCCTGCCGCCCGGCTACGCTCTTGGAGATAGGGCGCGATGCCGCGGGTGAAAGGCCGGGTGGGTGCGCTGTTGCCGTCAAACGCCCTGTCTATCCGGCGGCCGAACCGTTCAAGCGACGGGCCGACTGTCACGGTGGCAGGTTGACAAGGCCCCGTGCATGGGTCGCTGTGCCGGCCATGGATGAAACGCCACCTGCCCCACAGGTCGAGAAACCCAGGGTTTCCATCACCTACTGCACGCAGTGTCAGTGGCTCCTGCGCGCCGGCTGGATGGCGCAGGAGCTGCTCTCCACCTTCCGCGACGAGATCGGCGAGGTCGCCCTGATCCCGGGGAAGGGCGGAATCTTCCTGATCGTCTGTGGATCGGAGACGATCTGGGACCGGACGCGGGACGGGGGATTTCCCGACGTGAAGACCTTGAAGCAGCGTGTCCGCGATCGGCTGGCGCCGTCCCGCGACCTCGGTCACATCGACAGGCCATGACCGCCGAGACCCATCACGACGCCGAGCCCGAGAACCACATCGACCCCGCTTCCGAGCGGGCGAAGAGCGGTGGGTGGCAGGGCACGGCCCTGGGCCGGCTGTTCGCGCGCATCCGCCAGCGCGGGTTCTCGACGCAGGTTTACCTGGTCGCCCTCGTGGTGGCGTTGATCGGGCCGGGATTGCTGTTCACGGCGATCCTCCTGTTTCGCTATGCCGGGACCGAGCGGGCGCGCTTCGAGCAGGATGCGCGCGAGAACGTTCGCGGGATCGCCCTGTCCATCGACCGCGACACGGCGGGGCTCGTCTCCGTGCTGCAGACCCTGGCGACGTCGCCCCGCCTGAAGGACGCGGAATTCGAGAATTTCGACGCGCAGGCACGGCTCGTCCGGGAAACGGTCGGGCTCGACATCCTGCTGCGCCGGCCGGACGGCCAGCAACTGGTGAACACCTCGGTCCCGCGCGGAGCGCCGCTGCCGAAGACCGCCCTGCCCTTCGACCGCGAGATCGCATCGGGCACGCAGCGGGCGATGATCTCCGGCATCCTGTCGGGCAGCATGCCCGACCGCGCGACCTATGCCATCGCCGTGCCGGTCCAGAACGAGGGCGAGGTCGCCTATGTCCTCAGCTTCCTCGCGCCGGTGAGCCGGCTGCAGGGCATCCTCGGCCGGGAATACGTCCAGGGCTGGATGACGGGTGTCTCGGACCGGGATGGCATCGCTCTCGCCCGCATCCCCGATCCGGCATCGATCGTCGGGCGCCCGCGCCTCGCGACCCTTCGCCAGCGCCAGACCGAGACGCCGGGGGTCTGGGAAGGCAAGGATTTCAACATGCGCCCCGTCACGGTCGTGGAGGCCCGATCGCGCCTCACCGGCTGGACGGTGAGCGCGGTGATCCCGAAGGCCCTGGTGGATGCGCGGCTGCGCGGGTGGATCTGGGCCTTCACCGGCTTCGGGCTCCTCGTCCTCGCGACCTCGTCGATCCTGGCCATCAATCTCTGGTCGAAGGTCTCGCAGCCGCTGCGCCGCCTCGTGGCGACGGGGCCGGCTTTGGCGCGCGGCGAGGCGATCCCGCGCATCACCTCGCCGATCCACGAGATCCGCCGCCTCGGCGACGTGCTGGCGGACGCCTCCCTGCGCCTGCGCACCCGGGGCGAGGAACGCGACTCGGCGCTCGCCGAGACCGAACGCGGCCTCTCGGCCCTGCGCGAGAGCGAGGCGCGGTTCCGGCACATGGCGGATTCGGCACCCGCACTCATCTGGATGACGGACGAAGCCGGGGAGATCAGCTTCGCGAACCTGCATTTCGACCACCTGTTCGGAAAGCCGGCCAGCGCGCTGGCGGCCGGCGGGTGGCAGACGATCGTCCATCCGGACGACCTGCCGGCCTTCTCCGCCAAGTTCTCGGACGCCTTCGCCGGCCGCGTTCCCGTGAGGGCGGAGGTTCGGGTCGTGGATCGCGACGGGGTGGTGCGCTGGCTGCGATGCGAAGGCGTGCCGCGCCTCGACGATACCGGAACCTTCCTCGGCTATACCGGCTGCAACGTCGACATCACCGATGCCAAGCGCGCGGAAGAGCATCTGCTCTTGCTCATCCATGAACTCAACCATCGCGTGAAGAACACCCTCGCCACCGTCCAGTCCATCGCCATCCAGTCCCTCCGCGGCCTCGACACGCCGGAGGCGGCGGCGGCCAAGGCCGCGTTCGAAGCGAGGCTCCTGGCACTCGCCCGCGTCCATGACGTGCTCACCCGCGAAAGCTGGGAGGGAGCGGAACTCGGCAACGTGGTGGCCGATGCCACCGCTCCCCTCGATTCCACCGAAGCGGGTCGATCCCGCTTCATCGTGTCGGGACCGCATCTGCGCCTGCCGCCCCGGCTCGCGCTCTCCATCGCCATGGCGCTGCACGAACTCGGCACCAATGCGGTGAAATACGGCTCGCTCTCGCAAGAGGGTGGCACCGTGACGATCACCTGGACCGTGGTGAAGGAAGAGGAGACCCGCCTCCTCCTGCGCTGGAGCGAGAGTGGCGGGCCGCCGGTGACGCCGCCGACCCGCACCGGGTTCGGCTCGCGCCTCATCGAGCGCAGCCTCGCCCGCGAACTCGACGGCGAGGTCCAGCTCATGTTCGCGGCCAGCGGGGTGGTCTGCTCGATCGAAGCGCCCGTACCTCCGCCGACCCTGCTCGAGCGCAAGGCCGGCCTCGTTCCCCTGCGACCCGCGACGCTTCTCCCCCATTCGGCCTGATCTTTTCAGCAAGCCGAACAAGTCATGATGTGCGCTCGGCCGAACATTGTCGGGACGTCGATGCCCTGTCGTGCCTCGTTCGCGCGCGCGGAGTTGTCTCCCACGGCATCCGCGCGAAGTTCGCAACAAATTTACTTTCGGGGTTGCGGCGTCCCGCGAACTGTAATTCAACTACAAGTATGCGGGTGTCTTGTCATTGGCTCGCGTTTGATTCTTATGGCCCAAGGGTGTGATTGATCAAATTGCGAAATCGACGATTTTTGTCTACGCGTCACACTAAGCCCGGATCGGGAGACCGATCGGCTCTTCTGCCTTGGGGATCTGCTGTTCTATACTGGCATGGAGAAGAAATCATCGGAAACGTGGCGCAAGGTTACCACTGGTTGCTGGCGGCGGCATCCGCGAGATCGACGAACCCTTCGTTCCGGCCGGCGCTAAGTGTTGGACTGCTAAGGCGCCATTAAACAATAGCGTTTATGACTTTGCCTTATCGATATCTCAAGGTTGTAGTTTTATGATCGGCTTCTCCCGCAAGCGTCCGGCCAACGACACGGTTGCGGTGCCTACCGCTTCCCAGCAGACCGAGGCCGACGACCTTCGTCTCGGCGCTGCGGTGGAAGCGCTGATGTCGAGCCAGGGGCTGTCGGCCATTGACCTGCCCGACGGAAAGCTCAAATCCGCGATCGAGCGCCTCAACGGCCGTGGCGAGGACGACAATCAGCGCAACCTCTCCTCCATCGCCGCCATGGCGAAGGAGGCGTCCGAGGCGGCCATCAACATCGGCTGGATGACCTACGATGTCGGCGAAGTCGCCCGCGCCACGCAGACGATCGCCGGCGCCACGGAAGAGATGGCGGCATCCATCGCCGAGGTCTCCCAGACGTCCGACACGGTCGTCACCGTCGCCCAGGACGCCCTCACCGCCATGAGCGCCTGCATCGGCGACGGGCGCGAGGCCAAGTCCGCCATGCAGGAGATCGACGTCCGCACCTCGCTCATCTCGGAGCGGGTCGTGGTGCTGGAGCGGGCCATCGCCCAGATCGAGGTCATGGCCACCGCCATCGCGTCGATCTCCGCCCAGACCAACCTGCTCGCCCTGAACGCGACCATCGAGGCCGCGCGGGCCGGCGAGGCCGGTCGCGGCTTCTCCGTGGTCGCGGCCGAAGTGAAGTCGCTTTCCGCCCAGACCGCCAAGTCCACGGGCGAGATCCGGGGGCTTCTCAGCACTCTGACGTCCGAGATGTCGGCCATCTCCACCGCCGTCGGCGAGAGCCGGAACGCGGTCACGTCCGGCCGGGCCATCGTCGAGCAGCTCGAAACGCGGGTCGAGCAGACCAACGAGCGGATCTCCCAGGCGAGCGACCTGAACCAGGCGATCTCGCAGATGCTCTCCCAGCAGCGTTCGGCCACCGCCGAAATCTCCACCAGCGTGCAGAACATCGCCGGCAAGGCCGCTAAGACCCATGAGGAGATCGACAAGATCACGACGCGTCTGGTGAAGGCCGAGGATTTCGGCCGGACCGCCCTCGCGGCGGAGAGCGGACGGGTCAAGGCCCATGGCCTGGTCTGCCTGCCGGCGGATGTCGGCATGTGGAAGCGCAAGCTCGCCCGCATCCTCGTCGGCCTCGCCCCGGCCGCGTCCTCCGATCCGACGATGCTGGGCATCGCGAACCACAGCGTCTGCACCGACCTGCAAAACGGCCCGCTGCGCGATCATCCGGCACTGGCCCGTCTCGCCGCCGCCGAGAAGACCGCTCTCGAAGAAGCCAAGACGATGACCGATGCCGTCGCCGCGAACAATTGGGACGTGGGCACGCCGGCCTATCAGGCCGCGTCCTCCGCCATGAAGGCGATGCTCGCCGCCGCTAAGGAGTTGCTCGCCGTCAAGACGGCGTGATCGTCGCCCATCGCAAGCCCGCTGAGCGTGCGCTCGAACGTTGCGAAGTCCCGCGGTCGGCCCTTGTTGCCGGCCGCGGGTTTCGTCATGGCTTGAACGCGTCGCCACGCGAGAACCCGAACCGTTTCCATGATCCGACCGGACGCTCCTCCACCGGCCCGTTTCAATGCCGCCCGCTACTGCCTTGCTGAGAATGCGCGTCTGCGGCCGGACAAGACTGCGCTGATCATGGCGGGCGCGGAGGACGGGGCGTTTCACCTGACCTTCGCCGAGGCCGACCGTGCCGTGCGCGGCATCGCCGCCGGTCTCCTCGCCCTCGGCCTGCGTCGCGGCGACCGCGTGATGATCCGGATGGGCAACGAGGCGGATTACGTCCTCGTGTATTTCGGCGCCCTCGCCGCCGGGCTCGTGGCCCTCCCCTCGTCGCCCCAGCTGACGCCGGCGGAAGCCGCGTTCCTCATGGAGAATTCCGGTGCGGCCGTCGTGGTGACCGGGGCGGGCCACCGTCCCGACGCGGCCGAGGCCGAGGGCCGCATCGTCCTCGGCCCCTCCGAGATCGCCGCGATGAAGCGTGCCGAGCCGGTCGCGGATTACGCCGACACCGCGGCGGACGATCCGGCGACCCTGGTCTACACCTCCGGCACCACCAGCCGGCCGAAGGGCGTGCTCCATGCCCATCGCGCGATCTGGGGGCGCCGCCCCATGCATGCGCATTGGCTCGGGCTGACGGAGACCGACGTCATGCTGCATGCCGGCACCATGAACTGGACCTATACGCTCGGCGTCGGCATCACCGATCCGTGGGCCTGCGGCGCCACGAGCGTCCTCTACGACGGTCCCCGCGATCCCGCCGTCTGGCCCGTCCTCATCGCCCTGCACGGCGCGACGCTGTTTGCCGCCGTGCCGAGCCTCTACCGCCAGATTCTGAAATACGCCGATCTGTCCGCGCACGACCTGTCCCGCCTGCGCCATGGCTGCACCGCCGGCGAGGCCCTGCCTGCCGAACTGCTGGAGGCCTGGACGCGGCGGACCGGCAAGCCCCTCTACGAGGCGCTCGGCATGAGCGAGATCTCCACCTATGTCTCCAGCGGCCCCACCATCCCGGTGAAGCCCGGCTCTCCCGGCAAGCCCCAGCCCGGGCGCCGCGTGGCGATCCTGCCGGTGGACGGGCCGGACGAGCCGCTGCCGGAGGGCGAGACGGGGCTTCTGGCGATCCACCGCACGGAGCCGGGCCTGATGCTCGGCTACTGGAACCGGCCCGAGGAGGAGGCCACCGTCCTACGCGGCGAATGGTTCGCGGGCGGCGATCTCGCGAGCCTCGACGAGGACGGCTACCTCTGGTTCCACGGGCGCAACGACGACCTGATGAACGCCCTGGGCTACCGGGTCTCGCCCAACGAGGTCGAGGGCGTGGTCGGCTTGCATCCCGCCGTGGCCGAAGTCGGCGTCACCGAACTCGCCGTCCGGGCCGACCTGAAGGTCATCGCCGCCTTCGTGGTGCTGAAGCCCGGTGAAGAGGCGGATGGACCCTCGATCCTGGCCTGGTGCGGCGAGAGACTGGCCGCCTACAAATGCCCGCGCGAGGTCCGGTTCCTCGATGCCCTGCCCCGCACCGCCAATGGCAAGGTCCAGCGCAAGCGGCTCGCCGACCCGCCGGTCGCGGCATGAGGTCGAGGCCGCCGGGCCAGCCGTGCCGATCCCGAGTTCAGGGTCTTCGTCCCATGACGCCCGTGGCGAGAAAGGTGTATCGGCCGGCCGGACCGATATCGTAGAGCCCTCACCATGTCCGCGCCGCCGCTCTCGATCTTCCTCATCGCCTTCAACGAAGCAGACCGGATCGGCGCGACCATCCGCGCGGTCCGCGACCTGACCGACGACCTCGTGGTGGTCGATTCCGGCTCCACCGATGGAACCCAGGCCCTGGCGGCCTCCCTCGGTGCGCGGGTGATCCACAACGCCTGGTCGGGCTACGGTCCGCAGAAGCGCTTCGCCGAGACCGCGTGTCGGCACGACTGGCTCCTGAATCTCGACGCGGACGAAGTCGTGCCGCCGGACCTGTCCCGGGCCATCCGGGACCTCTTCGCCGCAGGCGAACCCGCCCACCCGGCCTATCGCGTCGCCATCGCGGAGATCTTTCCCGGCGAGGCGAGGCCCCATCCCTGGGCCTATGCCCTGCATCCCGTGCGCCTCTACCGCAAGGACAGGGGCCGCTACTCGCCCTCCCCCGTCCATGACCGGGTGGAGCTCGATCCCGGCGCCAGCGTCGGACGCTTGAAGGGGGTCATCCACCACTTTTCCGTGCGCTCGCTCGGCGATCAGCTCGACAAGCTCAACCGCTACTCCGACCAGCAGGCCCGGGACCTCGAAGCCCGCGGCGTCACGATTCCCACCTGGCGGATCTTCGTCGAGCTGCCGCTGAATTTCCTGAAGGCCTATCTCGGCCGGCGCCATTTCGTGAGGGGCGTCTACGGCTTCCTCACAGCCGCGAACTACGCGATCTCCCGCCATCTCCGGGTCGCCAAGCACTACGAGCGGCGCAGAGCGCTGATTTCCACCCCGTTGCCGCCTATTGAACCGGCGAAGCGGGTTGACCCGTCCGACGCGAAATTCTAGAGCCACCCCTACGGAGACGTGGCCGAGCGGCTGAAGGCACTCGTTTGCTAAATGAGCATACCCCGAAAGGGGTATCGAGGGTTCGAATCCCTCCGTCTCCGCCATTTGGCTTTGCTAAGTAGCTGTTTTTGCTGCCGAAAACCGCGCTATGCCGCCGCGACGCATAGTATCGAGGAACAGCAGAGCTGAGAAGCCGCTGTCACCAACCAGCACCAAGTCGCGGCTTGTCAGCCGGCGACGTGCCTGCAGGGCGAACCGGCGTCCGACGTCGGGCAAGAGCTTATGGTGACGGCGCCGCTCACGGCAGGCGCGTCCGGACGGCACCAATGCGATGAGGAACGGCAGGGCCCAGACCCGCCCGGTCCACGGGACGGGGGCGAGCAGCATCGGTCTCATCCAGCGCAGCCCGCTCGCCTTGACGAAGTGGCTGTCGGACGAGCGGACAGGATCGCGGTGGGTACCGTTGGCTGCAATCCGCTTGCCGCGACGGCGCTCGATCGTGTCGTCGAGCGCCAGGACGACCGGACCGCGCGGTGCGAAGGCTGAGATGAGCGACCCGAGAAGGACACGGCTGCCGCAGCGCGGGCACCATGCCGCGCGGTTGAGGATGCGATGGACGTTCACGAACCGTCGGTCCTGCGCAGGACCCAGGATGCACAGGACGCTCGTCACCGCGCTGCGGCCTGGCGTCAGGATCTTGGCTGTCAGCGGAAGCTGAGCATGGCGCCACGAGCGAAGGACGAACAGCGGCGCGAACGCCAGGATGATCCCGGCGAAGCGGGTGGGCAGGGGTGGCATGGCGGTGTCTCTTGCAGGAAACAGCGCCGACCTATTCGTCAAATCCGCCTCGTCACCTCAGCCCAATCGTCACCACGCAAATGGCCGAAGTCGAGCTTAGGCGACGCACCGGAAGCCCGAGCGCGTCGGTCGCGGGTGGGATCTTCGTGTTCAGCCCGGCGCTGTTGGCATATTTGCCGATGTCGCCGTCCGCGACGGTTGTGGTGCCGACCACCGGACGGTCATCATGTGGCCCGCACGAACGGCCAGGGAGCCACGCCGCGCGGCTGACACATGTCATCACCTTTGTTGGTGTAGGGTCATGTCATCTCGACCGACAAAGGGGCATCCTATGAGACTGATCCGGGCTCTCTGCTTGGGAGGCGTCATCGCTATGAGTGGGCTTATCCAGCAGGCATCGGCGGGTGACGCGCAACTGCCCGGTTATTCCGAGGGGGCTCAGGTCGTTCGCGTCGATGGAAACCGAAACCAGGTCGACCAGATCAGTGGTGTGATCTATTCCCAGATCCGTTCGATGCGTGCGGTCAGACAATTGCGCATGTCGCTGCTCGTGCCGCGCACCAAGGACAAGAAGCCTGCGATCGTCTATTTCCCGGGTGGCGGATTCACCTCTGCCGACCATGAGAAATACTTCGAAATGCGCTCGGAGTTGGCTGCGGCTGGCTTCGTCGTCGCCGCCGCCGAGTATCGCGTCGTCCCCGACAGGTTCCCGGCTCTGGTGCAGGACGGCAAGGCGGCCGTGCGCTACCTGCGGGCTCATGCGGCTGAATATGGCATCGACCCGGCCCGGATCGGCGTGCTCGGCGATTCGGCCGGGGGCTACCTTTCGCAGATGGTCGGCGTCACCAACGGAGAGACGACGTTCGACACGGGCGATCATCTCGATCAGCCCTCCGATGTGCAGGCGGCGGTGACCCTTTACGGTATCTCGAACCTCCTCAATATCGGCGAGGGATTTTCGCCGGCGGTTCAACTCATGCACCAATCGCCCGCGGTGACCGAGGCGCTTCTGGTCAACGGACCGGCCTTTCGCGACTTCGCCGGTGCTTCGATCTCGGCCGATCCCGCAAAGGCGCTGGCGGCAAGTCCCATGGGTCATCTCGGCGGCAACGAGCCGCCCTTCCTGATCATGCACGGCACCGCCGACACGCTCGTCTCACCGGTGCAGAGCAAGCAGTTGTTCGAAGCCCTGCGGGCGAAGGGCAGCAAGGCGGAGTATGTGCTGGTCGAGGGAGCGGGCCACGGCGACCTGCCCTGGTTCCAGCAGCCCGTGATCGATCGGGTCGTCGCCTGGTTCAAGGCGACGCTCGGTGGCCCCATCGCGGGAGCCGGTGGCAAGACCGATCCCAGACCCGATCTCTGACCGCCTTCGGCCACGGTCCCCTCGCCGCGACCGGGTTTTTCGGTCGGTGCACCGGGGGGGGGCCTTCTCCGTGGTGAGGAAGTCGGCTCTTCACGGTCGCAGCCGTCTCCCTCGAGAAAAGATTCTGTCGTGCGCTTTGTCCTGGCTTCATCCTCGTCAGGTCAGGATCATCGTATCACTGGAGATCGACATACGATGTGTTCGCGAATGGCATCCGGCGATGCCTCGTGGATGTTGCGAGCCCTGTTTACGGATGGGAAACGCGAATTCTCAAGGTCCAACGACGGAAGGCGACCACGAGAATCCGTTGCCGGGTGACCCATTGAGTGGTCCATAGTCCAGAGACTAGAGTCGTGAAATGATTGTCGGCTTCCGAGACGAATGGCCGCGGGCCTTCTTCATGGAAGACATTCATTCCCGCAACATTCCGCCCGATCTTGAGGCGCGGTTGTTCCGGAAACTCCAGATGATCGACGATGCTATGACTGATCAGGACTTGCGCGTGCCGCCTAGTCATCATTTCGAGAAGCTGCGCGGCACGCTCGACGGTCTGCACTCGATCCGCGTCAACAAGCAATGGCGGCTGATCTTTCGATGGGACGGCAGTCGCGGCGAAGCGTCGGAACTCTATCTCGACGACCATAGCTATCGGTGAGGTGATGCGATGTTGATGACCACACGCAAGCCGGCCACGGTGGGCGAAATCCTGACGGAAGAGTTCATGCGGCCGCTTGGCCTGACACAGGCGGTACTGGCCGACGCGATGGGCGTCCAGCGCAAGCATGTGAACGAACTCTGCAACGATCGACGCAACGTCACGGCTGCGACTGCGCTCATTCTCGCGCGTGTGTTCGGCAACAGCCCTGACTTCTGGCTGAACACGCAGCGTCGCAGCGATCTCTGGGGGGTCATGAACTCACCCGACGAGCGGGCGCGGATAGACCGTGCCAGACCCCTGACGAAGGCGGCATAAACAGGACGCGATCCTGCCGGTTCGTTCTGCCACTCTCGACTTGGCGCCACTCTCGACTTGGCGCCGCTCGATGTCGGTTGGCCTTGCACAGAGGAACGGGGACCGCCGGCCGCATGGGAACCCGACCCCGGCCCCCGCGCTTGCCTTCACGAGCCGGCGTTCCGCCCGGCCGAGGAGACGGCCATGTCGAGCGACACCGAGAAACACCAGGCCCTCCTGGCCGCATTGAAGGCCGCCCAGGGCAAGGGCGACGGATCGTTCGAACAGGCCGTCACCCGCGCCTTCGAGCACGTCTTCGAGCATCTCGCGCGCCTGAACGCCGTCAGCGGTCCCGATGAGGGACGCGCCCTTCATGCCGGCGAGTCCCCGACCCTGCGGTAGGTCCGCGCCCATCGTGGGCAGCGAGGTTCTCAGCTGCCCGGGTCGATGACCGTGCGGACCTGTTCCAGCAAAGACGGACGGAGCGCCAGCGGTCCGTCGAAGGGGCGTTCGTGCATCGCCACGACGCCCAGCGTGATCACCATCGCCAGACCGAAGACGGCCAGCGTCACGGCCTGCGACGAGGGTCGTTCGGTGTGGATCGCGGCGATGACCAGCAGGGTCAGGGCCAGGAGCGCGAGCAGGGTCGCCCACTTGCTGTCGTCCCCCTCCACTTCGCTCAGGGCCAGCCGTTCGCTCCGGGCGGTCTGCAGGGCGAGGGTGGCGGCCAGGAGGGCGGAGTGGTTGGCTCGGCCCACGACGATGTCGAAGTTCGGCGCGACCACGGCCTGGAGCAGCCGGCCGAAGGCCAAGTCCGCTTTCGACGACGAGTGTCCGCCATTCGCCATCGCCGGCCATTCCTCGACGACGATGGCCTCGACGTACTCCGCGAGCAGGAAGCGGATGTCCGGCAGATCCTTGGACACGGACCGGCTCAGGTTGAACACGGCCCTCGCCTGAGCGCTCTCCGTCTGGACGACGCGGGAGGCTTGCCTCTGGCGCTCCCACGCATCGTTGGCGACGAAGCCCATCAGGAGCGAGAGCAGCACCGACAGGACACCCACGAAGGCGGGGGCGATCCCGGTCGCCACCGCCATGACGACGGGGCGTGTTCGCTTCGTGTTCGTAAGCGCGATCAGGATCAGGCACCAGGCCGCAACGAGAAGCGCAAGGTACCCGAAGATCAGCCAGATCGGCTGGTCGAGCCAGAACGTGAGCATCATGGGTGATCCGGACCGGTGGGCGGCGACTTCGATGGGGGCCGCGCCGGCAAAGAGGCATTTGGCGTTCCAGACGGCGGCCGACGACGCCCCCCTGTCGTCTGCCTGCAAGTCACGAAGCATCGCGCGCTTTTCGAATGCAACGCATCACGCCCGATGCTCGCGATCCGGTGGGTCACGTCACCGCGACCGGCAGGCTCGGTCCCCGTCGCCGGATCGCGCAGGTCGAGGTCGAACGCCGAGAACCCCTCCTTCGCGTGCCGCCCGTCGCCGCCTGCTCTTGCGCTCTGTATGCGATGCACCATCTTTAGACCATCCAACGAGATGGTATGGGGATGGTTTGCAATGCCCGACACGGTTCGTGAGCTTCGACCCAAAACGCCCGACAGCGAGAAGCTGACCCTCAACCTCGGCTTCGTCGATCTCGGCCAGATCGACCTCCTGGTTCGGGACGGGTTCTATGCCAACCGTGCCGACTTCATCCGCACGGCCGTGCGCAATCAGCTCGACCGTCAGGGCGACGCGGTGAAGCAATCGGTCGCCCGCAAACAGCTCAGCCTCGGGCTGTCCCACTACACCGTCCGCGATCTCGAAGCCGCACGGGATGCGCGGACGCCGCTGCATATCCAGGTGCTCGGCCTTGCCAGCATCGCGTTCGACGTGACGCCGGAACTGGCCCGACAGGCCATCGCCTCGGTGCACGTCCTCGGGGCTTTCCAGGCCAGTCCCGAGGTGAAGGCGGCCTTGGCCGACCGCATCGCCTGACCCTTCGCCAGCACCCGTGCGGAACGCCGTTCCGCGCCGCCACCCCATTCAGGATCGTGACCATGACCGCTTTCTCGACCATCGACATGGGTGAGGTGACCCGTCTCACCCGTGCTGGCCAGCTGAGCGAGGCGATGGCCCTGCTCCAGGGAAGGTCCGTCCCGTCCTCGGCGGCGCCGGCTGACGACCGGGCTGCCGCCGGGACCATCGACATGGTGGCGCCTACGATGTCCGGCGGGGCCTGGACCGCGCCCGGCATCGATCGCACCGCCGCCGACGGGGCGGCGAGCACGGCGAAAACCGCCTTCGCACGACCGGGCCTCGCGGAGACGATCCAGACCCTGCGCGAGCGTTTCCCGAAGATGGGCGCGATGCCCGACCTCGGGCAGGGCATCGGATCGGCGCGAGGCGTCACGATCGCCGTCCCGGAAGGGGCGCGGTTCGAGGAGCGCAGTTTCAGTAACGAGGCGGGCAGCCGGGCCTACAAGGTCTATGTCCCCAGCGGCTACCGGGGCCAGGCGCTTCCCGTCGTCGTCATGCTGCATGGCTGCACCCAGAACCCGGACGATTTCGCCGCCGGAACCCGAATGAACGACCTCGCCGAGGAGCAGACGTTCCTCGTGGCCTATCCCGACCAGCCGCAATCGGCCAACATGCAGAAGTGCTGGAACTGGTTCAGCGCCGCCGACCAACAGCGGGGCCGCGGCGAACCTTCCCTGATCGCCGGCATCGCCCTGGAGGTGGTGACGGAGTTCTCCGCCGATCCGAGCCGGGTCTATGCGGCGGGCCTGTCGGCCGGCGGGGCGGCGGCGGCGATCATGGCGGCGACGTATCCGGATGTCTTCGCGGCGGTGGGCGTCCATTCCGGGCTGCCGTGCGGGGCGGCCAGCGACATGCCCTCCGCTTTCGCCGCGATGAATGGCGGCGGCAGTTTCAAGGCCCCGCAGAACGGTCCAGGCGTGCCGACCATCGTCTTCCACGGGGATGCCGACAAGACGGTGAAGCCGGTCAACGGCGAACAGGTCATCGCCCTCGCGATGCCGGGCGTCTCGCTCGCGCGCACGGCGACCCAAGGGACGACCGAGGGTGGGATGGGCTTCACCCGCACGGTCCGGACGGATGCGTCCGGGCGCGCCATGCTCGAATATTGGGCGCTTCACGGCGCCGGACATGCCTGGTCCGGCGGAAGCAGCGACGGAACCTACACCGATCCGCGCGGCCCCGATGCGAGCCGCGAGATGGTGCGGTTCTTCATGACGCACACGAACCGTTCGTCGTGATCGAGGCAGCCGCTTCGCATGGCGCGATGGGTTCGGCCGCCCGACGCTAACCGGCCTTGAGCCAGGCACGCAGGCCGAACGAGACGAGCCCGAGGGCAAGGATGCTCGCCGCCCAGATCGCCACGAACCAGAGCAGACGGTGCCACAACGGACCTTGTCTCCGGGGAGACGTGGCGGGCTCCATCAATGGTATCCCGCCTCGTCGACCTTTCCGCGAAAGACCCAGTACGAGTAGGCGGTATAAGCCAGGATGATGGGGATCAGCACGGACGCGCCGGCGAGGAGGAAGACCTGGCTCGAATGCGGCGAGGCAGCTTCCCAGATGGTGATGCGGCCGGGCACGATGTCCGGGAAGATGCTGATCCCGAGCCCGGCGAAGGACAGCAGGAACAGGCCGAGGGCCAGGAGGAACGGAGCCGTCTCGGCCCCTTTCCGTAGTAGGTGGAAGAACAGGAACGAGGCGACTGCGACCAGGATCGGCACCTGCGCCGTGAGCAGCACGTTCGGCATCGAGAACCAGCGCTCCCAATATTGTCCTTTCAGGAACGGCGTCGCCGCGCTGACCGCCGCCACGGCGGTGATCGTCGCCGCACCGAGCCAGAGGGACAGGGTGCGGGCGCGAGCCTGCAGCGACCCTTCCGTTCGCATGACGAGCCAGGTCGCCCCCAGGAGCGCGTAGCCGCAGACGAGGCCGATGCCGACGAGCACGCTGAAGGGAGACAGCCAGTCCCACCAGCCGCCGGCATAGGCGCGGCCTTCGACCTTGATGCCCTGCAGCAGGGCTCCGAGGGCGACACCCTGTGCGAAGGTGGCCACCAACGATCCGCCGGTGAAGGCGATGTCCCACAGGGCCCGGTGGTCGGGATCGCGCCACCGGAACTCGAAGGCGACGCCGCGGAAGATCAGGCCCAGCAGCATGGCGATGATCGGCGCATAGAGGGCCGGCATGATCACCGCGTAGGCGAGCGGAAAGGCGGCGAACAGGCCTCCCCCGCCCAGGACCAGCCAGGTCTCGTTGCCGTCCCAGACGGGGGCCACGGAGTTCATGGCGGTGTCCCGCTCCTGCCCCGGCCGGAACGCCGGGAACAGGATTCCGAGACCCAGATCGAACCCGTCCATCACGATATAGGCGAAGACCGCGAAGGCGATGATGAAGGCCCAGACGACGGTCAGGTCGATGCTCGCGAGCATGGCGGAATCCTCACTCGGCCGGATGGAGGGAGCGGCCGGGATCGACCGAGGATGCGGGCGTGATGCCGGCGGTGCGGATCGGAATGCCGGGCTCGATCCCGTGCTCACCGAGATGCGGGGATTTCGCCATCAGGCGCAGGATGTAGAGGATGCCCATGCCGAACACCGCGAAATAGATCACCACGAAGGCGACGAGAGAGGAGCCGACGGCCGGCGCGGACAGGGGAGACGCGGATTCCGCCGTGCGCAGCAGGCCGTAGACCGTGAAGGGCTGCCGCCCCACCTCCGTGGTGATCCAGCCCGCCACCACGGCGACGAAGCCGGCCGGCCCCATGGCGATGGCGAAGCGGTGCAGAAGCGTCCATTCGTAGAGCGCCTTCCTGTAGCGCGCATACAGGCTGGAGACGCCGAGCAGCAGCATCAGCATGCCGAGGCCGATCATCACGCGGAAGGACCAGAACACGATCGGAACCGGCGGCCAGTTCTTGCGGTCCACCGTATCGAGCCCCTTCAGCGGCTCGTTCCACCCGTGTTTGAGGATCAGCGAGGACAGTTTCGGGATGGAGATCTGGTAATCGACCCGGCCTTCCGCCTGGTTCGGCAGGCCGAACAGGATCAGCGGCGCCCCGTCCGGATGGCTCTCGAAATGCCCCTCCATCGCCATGACCTTGGCGGGCTGATGCTCGAGGGTGTTCAGCCCATGGGCGTCGCCGGCCAGGATCTGCAGCGGCGCGACGATGGCGGCCATCCACATGGCCATCGAGAACATCGTCCGCGCCCCGAGATTGTAGCGGTCGCGCAGCAGGTGCCAAGCACCCACAGCCCCGACCACGAGGGATGTGGTGAGGTAGGCGGCCAGCACCATGTGGACGAGACGGTATGGGAAGGAGGGGTTGAAGACGATCGCCCACCAATCCTCTGGGATGAACTGGCCGGCGGCATTGATGCCGTAGCCCTGCGGCGTCTGCATCCAGGAATTCACTGACAGGATCCAGAAGGCCGAGAAGAAGGTGCCGATCGCCACCATGAGGGTGGCGAAGAAATGCAGCTTCGGCCCGACCCTGGACATGCCGAACAGCATCACGCCGAGGAAGCCGGCTTCGAGGAAGAAGGCCGAGAGCACCTCGTAGGCCATCAGCGGGCCAAGCACCGGCCCGGTCTTGTCGGAGAAGACCGACCAGTTCGTGCCGAACTGGTAGGACATGACCAGCCCGGACACGACGCCCATGGCGAAGGCGATGGCGAAAATCTTGATCCAGTATTTGAACAGATCGAGGAAGACCTGACGGCCCGTCGCCAGCCAGAGTCCCTCCAGCACCGCCAGAAAGCTGGCGAGCCCGATGGAAAACGCCGGGAACACGATGTGGAATGCCACCGTGAACCCGAATTGGATTCTCGCCAGCAGGAGGGCGTCAACGTCCGACAGCATGTCGATCAACCTGAATGGTCGTTGGGAACGGGCAGGAAAACGACTCGGCAGTTCGGTCTTCGCAACGAACCCTGCCCCATCGCGTCGTCGCGCTCAACGCCCCGCCCCCGGTTCGGCCTTCGGCACGGCCCGGACCGCGAAGCGGCCTTCCTCGGCCTTGTTGATGTACTGGCTCGCGATGAAGAGCCCCTTGAGCGGGCGGATGATCGGCACGCAGGCCAGGAGAAGCAGCGGGAGCGTGACCACCGCATGGATCCAGAGCGGCGGATCGTAGGACAGTTCCAGCCAGATCCCGAAGGCGGTGACGGGAAACGCCATCGACATCATGATGAAAAACGCGGGGCCGTCCGCCGGATCGGCGAAACCGTAATCGAGGCCGCAGGCCTCACATGCCGGCTTCAAGGTGATGAAGCCATCGAACAACCGCCCCTCGCCGCAGCGCGGGCATCGGCAGCGCAAGCCGACCGACAACAGGGATCGATCCGTCGTTCCGTCCATGGTCGAGGGTCCTCGCTTTTGGCTCACGTCCCGCACTCGAGCGCCAGTGGCTCAGGTTTGCGGGCTCAAGGTTGTATGGTATAGAAATCCATACATTGCCTCGCGTCGTTGGCCGCCGTTGTCCGTTCGAGCGAGGCAAACATGTATGTTTCTGTTCGATGTATGCATACAACTTTGTGTGATGTAGGGTCAATGATGGAATCATGGAGCCCTACAATCCTGGACGAGGCCGGGCCGAAATATCTGGCCATCGTCCGGGTCCTGGCGGACGACATTCGCTCCGGGCGGCTCGCCCCCGGCATGCGGCTGCCGCCGCAGCGCAGTCTGGCCAAGCATCTCAACGTCGATCTCACCACCGTCACGCGGGCGTTCAACGAAGCGCGGAGGGCCGGGCTGATCGATGCCTCGGCCGGACGAGGCAGCTTCGTTCGCGCTGCCGCATCGCCGCTGGCGAAGGTCCGGACGCCGGACCCATCGGCGAGCGTCGATTTCAGCATGAACATGCCGCCCCAGCCGGAGGAGGCGCGGCTCGCCGAGCGCATGGAGGCGGGGCTGGCGCGGCTTTCCGCCTCGCCGGGCTTCCTCGACCGCATGCAGTATCAGGACAGCGCCGGTAATCTGGCGGATCGCGCGGCTGGGGCGACTTGGCTCGCTCGCCGGCTGGGTCCCGTGCCGGTCCAGCGGGTCATCGTCGCCGGCGGGGCGCAGGCCGCCCTCTCGGCCATTCTCGCCGTGCTGCTCAGGCCCGGCGACGCGCTCTGCGTTCCCGCCCTGACCTATCCTGGCCTGCGTATGGCGGCCGAGCGGCGCGGAGCCCGGTTGTTTCCCGTCGCGACCGATGGCGACGGCATCGACCCCGATTCCTTCCTCGATCGCTGCCGGGCCGAGCGGCCGCGCGCCCTATACCTGGTGCCGACCCTCGACAACCCGACGACGGCGACGATCCCGCTGCCCCGTCGCGAGCGGATCGCCGAGATCGCCAGGTCCCACGGGGTCGCGATCATTGAGGACGACGCCTACGGCGCCCTGCCGCCCGACGCTCCGGCTCCGTTCGGGGCTTTGGCCGGCGACATCACCTGGCATGTGGCGACCCTGTCCAAATGCGTCACTCCGGGCTTGCGCATCGCCTATGTCGTCGTGCCGGGCACGAACGAAGCGGTCCGTGTCGCGGCCGAGCTGCGCGCCATCAGTATGATGGCCTCACCGCTGGCCGCCGCCCTCGCCTCCCACTGGATCACCCACGGAGACCTCGACGCGATCGTCGGGTCCATCAGGCGCGAGAATGGCCGCCGTCAGGTCGTGGCGCGGGAGGCGCTCGTCGGCCTCGAAGTCCATGCTCATCCCTGTGGGCACCATCTCTGGCTCCCGCTCCCGGCGCCGTGGGGGCGGGGCGAGTTCGGGGCGCATGCGCGCCAACTCGGAGTGTCGGTGATCCAGAGCGATGCCTTCGCCGTCGGCCCGGCCCCCGATGCGATCCGCGTCTCCCTCGGTGCCGCGCCCGACAGCGAGGCCCTGCGATACGGCCTCGGCCTTCTGGCGACCCTGCTGGCACACCCGCCCGGTGCCATTTCGAGCGTCGTGTGACGGAACAGCGGGAGCCGGCCGCCCCGATCCAGAGTGAGCGGGTTTCGCCGTAGGGCATATCCTGCGACGCCTCGCACCGGGAGCGCGGCGCCTGATCGTTGCGCCGCCTTGCCGGCCTTCCGAAGAGAGAAGCAGCGCATTCGTCACTCCGCATCCGCGATGAACACAGCAAAGCTTGGCAGTCGGCCTCGTCACGACGTCGCTCGACATCGGGCGATACGATTTTGCCCTCAGTTTAGAACTCCTTTAGCCTACGTTCAGTATTCGTTTGCCAAAAGCTCCCGATGGCATTGCCAGATAGACCCGGCGCGTACGGAGTGTCGGATATCGAGGGGGGATGGATGGACGTTCGCAATCCGGGAATGGCGCCTTCGACGCAAGCGTCCGACGCTGAAGTTCAGTCGTTGGAGCGCCCCGCCAAGGGAAGAATACCGGAGGCGGTGCGCGTGCATCTTGGGGCTGAACTGAGGGCGTTCTACGCTGGCATCGTCGCGGAAGATCAGCCGCCCGCCTTGTTGGATCTGATTGCCCGGCTCACGCATGCATCCGCCGGTCGCGGCGAGGCCGCGTATGCCGCCTTCAGCGCCGATCTGCTCACGGCTCTGCCGGGATTGAGGGCCTTCGCCCTGTCGCTCGCCATCAACCCGGCGATGGCGGACGATCTCGTGCAGGAGACGCTCTTGAGAGCCTGGCAGAACCGGCATCGGTTCGAGCCTGGCAGCAATCTGATGGCCTGGCTCTGCACCATTCTGCGAAACCACTTCTATACGGAGTGTCGCAAGCGGAAACGGGAGGTCGAGGACGCGGATGGCGCCATGGCGGCGCAGGTGGCCGCGCCGGCATCCCAGGAGGCGAGCAGTGACCTCAAGCGGGTCTGGCAGCATCTCGGCAAGCTGCCGCCGTCTCAGCGGGAGGCCCTGATTCTCGTCGCGGCGCAGGGCATGACCTACGAGGCAGCCGCGGAACTCATCGGCTGTCAGGTCGGTACGATGAAGAGCCGTGTCAGCCGCGCGCGCTCGTCACTGGTCGGATCCCTTGGGATGGAGGTGCATCCGAAGGCGCCCCTGGGCCGGATCGCCGCCGACAGTCTCGAACCGGCCGCCCTGCAGGTCGGCCTCGGCGCCTGACGTCGATGGGGTGGGACGCCGATCGATAGGTCGCCCCGGGGTAGATACCGCGCAGAAGGATGGAGCGGTCTGGACCCCGAGGCAATTTCGGTAATCGGCACTTCACCCTGGACATCGTCGCCGATGTCGATGGATACCTTTTGGCAGGGTCGGCGTTCTGTTCCATTCGCCGTTTCATGAAATCGGTCGAAGGAACGCCGATGACAACAGCCCCGTATCGTGTCGATATCTTCGCCCCCGATGGAACCCGGATCCTCGTCGCGGCCACGGAGCGCGAGGTGGCGTTGAAGGCCGAGTCCCTGATCGCCTTTTACAAAGGGAACGTGCTCAGCGTCGGCTTCACCGTCGCCTGCCACGAACCGGACGCGGCTCGCCGGATCGCCTTCTATCTGACCGACGTCTCCCGCGAGCTCGAACTGATGTGAGATTGCGGACCAGCCGTCCGGCGTCGATATCGGACGCATCAAGCGCGTGTGGGACATCCGAAGGAGTGATCAGGGCACCGAACTCAGGTCAATACGGTCGGGCGAGACAGTCACGGACACATCTCGGTCATTCCGGGTCCGCACAGCGGAGCCGGGAATCCAGAACCGCCATGCGTTTCCAACCTGACAGCGTCGGCGACCCGGAATGACGCAGAGGGGATAAAAAATTTCAGGCGCAGTAACGAGCAGGTCTTTGCCGTTAACCTGAATTGACAGCCCTGAAGGAGCGCTCGCGCAGCCATCGAGAGTTGCGGCCGATCGGCTCGTCATCGTCGGTTGGCATCGATGAGAGCGTGAAAGCCAGACCGCCGCTGCGCCAACAGACTTCGAAATGCCCGAGCATTTGAAGGTGTTGGCGCGCCCTGCGGGAGTCGAACCCGCCTTTTCAGCGTGAAAGGCTGACGTCCTAACCGATAGACGAAGGGCGCTTGCTCGAGAGCGAGGGTTCTATAGGCGGCTTCTCCCGGCAGGGCAACCGGTGTTTCGCGGTGTTTCACGCTTGACGAACGGCATGGCGGTCGCTTTGTCGCTGCTCAGCATCGGTGCGGCGTTTCGATCGTGCCGTCAGACAGTGGATCACACCATGAATACGCGACGCGACGGGCCGGGCGGACCCCGCACCGGCCGCCCCGGTGGCCAACGCGACCGGTTTCGTCATGGTCCGCCCTCCTCCGGGCCACGCGGGTCAAGCGGCGATCACGTCGTGCTCTACGGCTGGCACCCGGTGTCGCAGGCGCTGGCGAACGAGGGGCGCGGCCTGCATCGGCTGCTCGCCACCGAGAACGCCCTGGCGCGCCTGACCGAGGAACTCGGCCAACTCCGGATCGACGCCGAACTGGTGCGCCCCAACGCGATCAACGCCCTGCTCGGGGCGGATGCCGTGCATCAGGGCCTCTATCTCGAAGCCGATCCCCTCCCCGGCCCGGATCTCGACGACCTGCCGGACGATGCGCTGCTGCTGGCGCTCGACCAGATCACCGACCCGCACAATGTCGGTGCCATCGTCCGCACCGCCGCGGCTTTCGGCGTCGCGGGGATCATCACCACGGCGCGGCATTCGCCCACGGCCACGGGCGTGCTCGCCAAATCCGCATCGGGCGGGCTCGAACACGTTCCCCTCGTGATCGTACGCAACCTGTCGGATGCGCTCATCGATCTGGGCAAGCGCGGCTTCACCCGCATCGGTCTCGATTCGGAGGGAGAGGCCACCCTCGATTCCGTCGGGCCGAAGCGGCCCGCGGTGATCGTGCTCGGTGCCGAGGGCAAGGGCCTGCGCCAGCGCACGCGGGACAATTGCGACGTCCTCGCCCGCATTCCGTTCAGCGGCGAGATCCGCAGCATCAACGTCTCGAACGCCGCCGCGATCACCCTCTATGCCCTGAGCGTGCGCGGTGATTGAGACCGAGCGACGCTGATCCCGACCGATGGTCCTCCTCGGCGCGATCGGCGGATTCCCGCCGCCGCGGAGGCGCGCGGGCAGACGGTGACGAGGTTCACGCATCACCGTCTGGTCTGACGCCGCGTTTCAGCGCCAGAACGGTTTCACGTCAAGCAGTTCCTCGTGTGCCTTCTCCGCCGCCTTGAGCAGATCGTTGGTGCGGGCTTCTCCGTCGGCGGCGGTGAGGCCGGCGGCGAACAGCGCCCGCCCGTCGCCATCGGCGGTCTCGCCCGTGCCGGTGGAGGCCAGGCTCGCAAGGACCGAATGGGCGGTGGCGAGGTCGTTGAGCGCGCCGAGATGATCCTGCAGGTCCGAGAGGGCCGAGACGAACGCCTTGTGGCGCTTCTGCGCCTTCTTCTCCGTATAGAGCGAGGCGAAGAATTCCGCGCCGTAGCGCAACTTCTTGGCTTCGATGCGCACCTCGTGGCGGGCCTCTGCATCGAGGCGCTGGAGATGGCGGCCGCGCTTGCGGATGCGCCGGCGGGCCTTGTCGAGCATGGCTTCGGCATGGTCGCGGGCGGAGACCGCCTCTCGCCTCGCATTGCCGCGCCACGGCCCGGTCTCGATCCAGGCGGACAGATCGAGGATCAGGCTGCGCCAGGCTTGCGATTCCAGGATCGTAAAGACGGTCCCGTAGGCGCGATCCCGCTCGGCTTCGAGGCGGATTCGCAGATCGTCGAGCCCCGCCTCCTCCGGTCTCCGCGCCATCTCGTCGGCCAGGGTCTCGCTGAGGAAGACATCGAGGTTGCGGGCGTGCCCGAACGGCTCGGTGACGCGCTTGATCTCCTCGCGCAGGGTCGTGGCGCCGGGATCGCTCACGAGAATCGGCTTGAACAGGGTGAAGGCCGAGCGCAGCCGCCGCAGGGCGACGCGGATCTGGTGCAGCCCTTCCGGGTCGCGCGTCTTGAGGAAGACATCCTCGTTGAGCCGAAGATGGGTCAGGCAGGCGACGGCGATGGTGCGAAAGGCCGTGGCCGCCGAAGCGTCCCGGTCGAGCTTGACCGCTCCGGCCTTGCTCGGGCGCCGCAGGGTCTCGCCGAGGATCCTGAAACCGCGCTCGCTCTTCGACAGGACGCCGAGACGCAGCGGCACGCTCTCCGCGAGGCTCTGCGCCAGGGAGAACAGGTCCGCCGGATCGCCCTCGATCAGTTCGAGTTCGAGTTCCCAGATGGGCGCGTCGCCCACGGGCGTCTCCACCCGCCCCTGGTCGAGGGTCGCCGAAATGCGCGAGTGTCCATGGGCGACGGCCCGGGTGGTGCGCTCGATGATGGTGGTGACGACAGCGGCGAGGTTCGGCGAGGATGCGCTGCCGAGCACGTCCGGGACCGGCGTATCCTCGAGGAGCGACAGGTCCGGGGTCGGGCCGTCCACGGCCCATTCCCATTCCGAGCGGTCGAACAGGCCGGCCGCCGAGGAGGCGGCCTTCACCGTCTGGACGTGGCGCTCCCCATGCCGGCGAACCCGCAAGGTCATCCCCTTGCGGTGAAGCGCCCGGTCGGCCGTATCGTAATAGGTGGCGGACAGGAATTCGGCCTCCGTCGGCTGCTCGACGGCAAGCAGCGGGTGGCGCGCCAGCTCCGCCAGTTCCGCGGCGCCGCAATCCAGCTTCAGCTCGACTTCCCTCGGGGTACCCATCGATCGTCCTGTTCTATGATCCGGTATGACGGGCGCCAACGCCCGAGGACCGGATGTGGATCATCCATGGGCTTCGACGGGCGCGCAAGCGGGCCATGTCGTTGCCCGGATGGACAAACCCGAGAATTCCCGTAGCTGGGACGGGGTGGCCTGGCCGGCCGGGCCCCGATCTGGGGCACGGGACCATAGGCAGGGGATGTTAAGGGTTCGATGACGGTGGACCGGGTGAGGGCCGATCGGCTCCTGGTCGAGGGAGGCCATTTCGAGAGCCGGGCGAGGGCCCAGGCGGCGATCGAGGCGGGCCTCGTCACCGCCGACGACCGCCCCGTGACCCGCGCCTCCGACAGGCTCGACCCTCGGGCGCGGATCGTGGCGAGCGCGCCCCACCCCTTCGTCTCACGCGGCGGGCTGAAGCTGCAGGCCGCGCTGGACGCGTTCGGCTTCGACCCGGCCGGGCTCGTCTGCCTCGATGTCGGCGCGTCCACCGGCGGCTTCACCGACGTGCTGCTGAGAGCCGGTGCTGGGCACGTCTATGCCGTCGATGTCGGCCGCGACCAGCTGCATGCCTCCCTGCGCGGCGATCCCCGCGTGACCAGCCTCGAAGGCCGGGACGTACGTGGCCTCGATGCGGCGGCGATCCCCCGCGCGCCGTCCCTGGTGGCGATCGATGTCAGCTTCATCGCCCTTCGCCTTGTCCTGCCCGCAATCGTACCGCTCATGGCCCCCGATGCGGCCCTGGCGGCCTTGATCAAGCCTCAGTTCGAGGCGGGGCGCGACCGGGTCGGGCGCGGCGGCATCGTGCGCGACGAGGCCGTCCACCAGGCGGTCTGCGAGGAGGTGACGAACCTCGTCGCCGATCTCGGCCTGTCGGTCCTCGGCCTCATCCCCTCCCCTGTCGCCGGTGGCGACGGCAATCGCGAGTTCCTCATCGGGGCACGCTCGACGGTGCGCCCATGACGGACACGACCATGACCGAACAACAGACCCTTCGCACCGTCGAGATCGCGCGCCTCGGGCAGCGCGGCGACGGCATGGCGACGGACGGCACCATCGTCCCCTACGCCCTGCCCGGCGAGCGCGTCTCGATCCGCAAGGACGGCCCGCGCGTGTCCCTCGTCGCGGTGGAAACGCCCTCGCCGGATCGGATCGACCCGTTCTGCGGCTATTTCGGAACCTGCGGAGGCTGCGCGATCCAGCATCTCGCGCCCGAGCCCTACGCCGCCTGGAAGCGGGGCAACCTCGCGCAGGGACTGGCCCAGGCCGGAATCGACGTGCCGTGCGAGCCCGCGCGCGATGCCCATGGGTCGGGCCGCCGCCGGCTGACGCTCCACGTGCGCGAGATCGAAGGCAAGGGCGTCGCCGGGTTGATGGAGGCGCGCAGCCACGCCCTCGTGGCCATCGACCATTGCCCCATCACCGTCGAGCAGCTCCACCGGGCGCCGGCCGTCGCGCGGGCGCTCAGCGCTCCCCTCGGCCATGGCCGCAAGCCCCTCGACGTCGCCTTCACCGCCACCGAAGCCGGTCTCGACGTGGACCTGCGCGGGCACGGCCCAGTGAGCGAGGGATTGCGCGCCACGCTGGTGCGGCTCGCGGGCGAACTCGACCTCGCGCGCCTGTCCCTGCACGGCGACATCGTGGTGGAGCGCCGCGCGCCCGCGATCACCACCGGCGAAACCCGTCTCGTGCCGCCGCCGGGGGGCTTCCTGCAGGCGACGGAAGCGGGCGAGGCTATGCTCGCCGAACTCGTGGTCTCCGCCCTCGACAAGCGCGTGAAGCGCGTGGTCGACCTGTTCTCCGGGGCCGGCCCGTTCACCCTCGCCATGGCCCGCACGCGCGATGTCCATGCGGTGGAGGGCGAGGCGGCGGCGATTGCCAGCCTCGACCGGGCGTTTCGTGCCACGCGCGGCCTGCGCCGGATCACGAGCGAGACCCGCGACCTCTTCCGCCGGCCGCTCTTGCCCATCGAACTCGAGACCTTCGACGCCGTTGTGTTCGATCCGCCGCGCGCCGGAGCCCAGGCCCAGGCCAAGCGCATCGCGGAATCGAAAGTGCCTCTGGTCGTCGGCGTCGCCTGCGACATCGGTTCGTTCGCGCGCGATGCGGCGATCCTGATCGAGGGC
Source organism: Methylobacterium bullatum (assembly GCA_902712845.1). Taxonomy (NCBI): domain Bacteria; kingdom Pseudomonadati; phylum Pseudomonadota; class Alphaproteobacteria; order Hyphomicrobiales; family Methylobacteriaceae; genus Methylobacterium; species Methylobacterium bullatum. The sequence continues at coordinate 2,704,859 of LR743504.1, read as the reverse complement.
GGCTACCGCCTCGAACGGGTCGTCCCCGTCGATCAGTTCAAGTATTCGAGCCATCTCGAAATGGTGGGCGTGTTCCGGAAGGACGTGGCCAAGCGCAGGCCTTCGCTGAGGTAGGTGCCAGCCTCCTGGCCCGCCTCGTCTTTAGGGCGCGGTGCGCTGCGGCACGCGGCAGGGCTCTGCGATGTCATGGCAGCCGCGCTCGACATCCCATGGCCGGCGTGGATCGCCATCGCCATGTTGGGAGGAGCCAAGTCGCACCCCCATTCAGGATTCTTCGTCGTGGACGTCTTCACCGCCAAGCTGCTGGTTTCCGCAGCCATCGTCACGGCCGTCGCCGGCTTCTCCCTGCTGACCGCCGGCTGGGCGCTCCTCGACGTCTACGCCGATTTTCGTCGCGGAGCCGACGAGCGTGCCTCGTCCCGCCCCCAACCCTGAGCGCCTTCGCCCTTCGTTCAGAACAGCGTCCCTTGAGCGTCCTCGTCGCTGGATAACGGGCGCTCCTCCGGCGGAATGTCCGAGACCGTCTCCGGTCTGGCCCGGCCGACCGGGACGGCGAGGTCCGCGCCTTCGTTGCGCGCATCGTTGACCCGCGCGCTCACCACGTCGAGGGTCAGCCATTCGTCGGGGCATGGCCGGCATAGCGAGACCGCATCGCGCGGCTCCGTGCCGAGATGGTCGAGCCAGGGCGCGATGGCCTCGGGCGGGAGGATGGCCGGCATCCGGTCGTGGATCGCCGCCATGGTGCCGTTGGCGCCCGTGGTGACGATGGCGGCGGTATCGATCTCGGACCCGTCGGCCCCGAGCCAGTTCTCCCACACACCCGCGAGAGCCATCGGCGCCCCGTCCGCCCGACGGATCATGTAGGGCGTGCGTGTCATGGCCTTGCCGGTTCCCTCCCGGCGCCATTCGTAGAAGCCGTCGGCGAGGAAGACACAGCGGCGGTGGCGGATGGCCCCCCGGAACGTCGCCTTCTCCTGCACCGTCTCGACGCGTGCGTTGATGATGAGCGGAAAGCCCTTCGGATCCTTCAGCCAGCCCGGCAGGAAGCCCCAGCGCATGAGCCGGAAATTCCGCTCCCCGCGCTCCGCCAGCACGATCGGTACCGGCTGCGTCGGCGCCACGTTGTAGCGCGCCGGGAAATTCGGCTGCTCGGGATAACCGTAGAACGACCGGAAGACGTTCGGATCCTGCTGGATGAGAAAACGACCGCACATGTCGTTACTTTCGCCGGCGGGCCATTGCAGGACGAGCCCGATGAGCGGTGCCGAGGGGCCGGGGGCGCGCGAGGTCCATCCTAGCCTACAACCATTTCTTCCAACGGAAGAAAACGTAAGGCAGTACGGCGGCCACCACCATCATCACCACGGCCATGGGATAGCCGAAGTTCCAGTCGAGCTCGGGCATCGCCTTGAAGTTCATGCCGTAGATCGAGGCGATGAGGGTCGGCGGCATGAACACCACCGCCATCACCGAAAACAGCTTGATGATGTTGTTCTGCTCGAGGTTGACGAGGCCCAGCGTCGCGTCGAGGAGGAACTGGATTTTTGAGGATAGGAAGGTCGCGTGCTCTTCCAGCGATTGCAGATCGCGCAGGGTCGAGCGTACGTCCTCGCGCAACTCTCGCGGCGCCTTGGTGGTGCGGTAAGTCGCCGAGAGCGAGAGCAGGATGCGCTCCATGGAGACCAGGCTCTCGCGCTGCTTCGAGATCAGGTCGCCCAGGCGTCCGAGCGCTCGCAGCGTGTCCTGCAGGGCGGTGTTGCGGGCCGATGGGTCCGCCTTCTCCTCGAAGATCTTGCCCGAGAGCCGGTCGATCCGCTCGCCCTGGAGCTGAAGCACGTCCGCCGCCCGGTCGATCACGGTCTCGATCAGCCCGGCGAGGATCGTCTCCCCGGAGGGCGCGGCCGAGGGTCCGTTCCCCGTCGAGCGTCCGGCCCGCTGGGTGTACATGCGGAAGGCCTGGGGCTCCTCGTAGCGCACCGTCACGAGGCGGTTGCCGCGCAGGATGAAGGTAATGCCGGCCAGCCCCGGCTCGTCGGCGTCGCTGACCTTGCTCAGCACCCGGCCTGTCATGTAGCGCGCCCCGTCCTCCACGTAGAGGAGCTCGGAGGGCTCGATGTCCTTCATCTCCTCGCGGGTCGGCACCGAGATGCCCATGAAGGCCTCGACCTTGAGGTCTTCCTCCCGCGTCGGGCGGATCATGTCGAGCCAGACGGTCTCGTCGGGAATGGGGTCCTGCAGTTCGAGGGGACGGCGGTCGAGCAGGATGTGCCCGGGGCCGGCGATCGGCTGATGGATGAAAATCACGCTTTACGTCTCAGGCGAGGGCCCCGGAAGGCGGTGTGTTCGCATCCGGCACGAAGAAGTCCGGCGCAAGGGGTATGCCGGGTGTGACGCGGTATTGTGTGAAGTCCGTGACACCTTGCTCGGCGAGGAAGCTGTCGTCGATGAGGAAGCGGCCGGTGACCTCGCGGGACGGTTTCAGAAACAGGGCATGGGCCGCATCGGCGACGATCTCCGGTGTCCGGCTCGCCTGGATCAGCGCCTCGCCGCCGAGGAGGTTGCGTACTGCCGCCGTGGCGATGGTGGTGCGCGGCCACAGGGCGTTGACGGCGATGCCCTGGCGACGCAGTTCGCCGGCGAGGCCGAGCACGCAGAGGGACATGCCGAACTTGGCCATGGTGTAGGCGAGATGCGGCGCAAACCACTTCTCCGCCATGTCGAGGGGCGGCGACAGCATGAGGATATGCGGGTTTGGCGCCTTCTCGAGATAGGGGATCGCGTGTTTCGAGACCATGTAGGTTCCGCGCGTGTTGATCTGGTGCATCAGGTCGAAGCGCTTCATCTCCGTCTGCGGCGTGCGGGTGAGCGAGATCGCGCTCGCATTGTTCACCACGATGTCGATGCCGCCGAAGGTCTCTGCGGTCCGCGCGATGGACGCGGCGACGGCCTCCTCGTCGCGCACGTCGACGAGGAGCGGCAGGGCGCGACCGCCCGCCGCCTCGATGGCGGACGCCGCCGTGTGGATCGTGCCGTCGAGCTTCGGGTGCGGCGTGTCGGTCTTGGCGGCGATGGCGACGTTGGCCCCGTCGCGGGCGGCGCGCAGGCCGATGGCGAGGCCGATGCCGCGCGAGGCGCCGGTGATGAAGAGGGTCTTGCCCTTCAGGGACGTCGAATCCGTCATGGCCGTCTTCTCACGATCCGAGTTGAAAACGCGGCGGCGTCGTACCGTCGGCGTCAGTGAAACCGTATTCGGCGGCGAGGTCGCCCGCGTGCAGGATGCGCCCGGCGCGGGCCTGGACATCGGGATCGGCGGCGAGAGCCGCCAGCGCCCGTCCCGCATAGAGCGGGCTCTCCGTCGCCCGGTCGGCATGGCCGTTGTCCCGTGCGCGCTCCGTGAGGACGAAGCCGGGTGAGAGGCCGAGCGCGGTGACGCCGTGCGGGGCGAGCTCTTGGGCGCAGGCGAAGGCGAGCCGGTTGGTGTTGGCCTTGGCGAGATCGTAGAACACGTCGCCGAGATAGCCGGTCTCGGTGTCGAACGAGACGAAGGCGATGAGGCCGCGTTTCGCCGAGACCATCGCCGGCGCGACGGCTCGGGCGAGGAGCAGTGCCGGATAGGGTCCTGTCTCGAAGACCTGCGAGAAGGATTCGGCGGAGCGGCGCCAGAACGGCGTGCCCCATTCGACCCCGTCGGCGTAGCGCTCGCCGTCGAAGCCTTCGTTGCCGCCCCAGACGCTCGAGACCGCCACGTCGATCCGGCCGAAGCGACGCAGTATCCAGTGGACGAGGCCGTCCACCGCCCGTTCGCTGGTGTGGTCGCAGAGGTAGTGGTGGCCCTCGCCCCCGGCGGCATCGACCTCGCGCGCCGTATCCTCGATGGTCTCTGGCCTGCCCTCGGTGCGCGGCCCCGTCTCGCTCGAGCGGGCCGTGACGATCACCGTGGCCCCGGCCTCCCCCAGCCCACGGGCGATGCCCCGGCCGACTCCCCGTGATGCGCCCGCGACGAGGCAGATCGTCCGGCTCAGATCTGGGACGGAGGCGCGCCCGCTCATGAGGCTTTCGACTTGCCGAGGAAGCGCGCGAACGCGTCCTGCGCCTCGGGCGCCCGCAGCCGCGCCTCGAAGGCCACGGCCTCCGCTTCGAGCGCCGCCTCGACCTCGGCTTGATTGCCGCGAATGAGCCTGCGCGTCGCGGCGACGGCACCGGGCGGAAGCGCGGCGAGGCGCGCCGCCTGCGCCAAGGCGTGATCGAGCAGGAGGTCGCTCGGCGCGATGGCGTTGACGAGGCCGAGGCGCAGGGCTTCCTCCGCGTCGAACGGTTGCGACAGAAGGAGGAGTTCGGTGGCCTTCAGGATCCCGACCCGGCGCGGCAGGAGGTAGGACGAGGCCGCTTCCGGCACGAGGCCAAGTTCCACGAACGGCATCCGGAACCGCGCCGCCGGACTCGCATAGACGAGGTCGCAATGCAGCGTCAGCGTCGTGCCGATTCCCACCGCGATCCCGTCCACCGCCGCCACCATCGGTGTCGTCGTCCGGGCGAGCTGGCGGATGAAGTGAAGGGCCGGCGCCTCGGTGAAGGGCTTTCGCGCGCCGGCGACGAAATCGGCGAGGTCGTTGCCGGCGCTGAACGCGCCCGGCGCCCCGGCGAAGACGATGGCGCCGATGCTCTCAGATGAATCCGCCTGCGCGAGCGCGTCGCGCATGGAATCGTACATGGCGCCGGTGAGTGCGTTCTTCTTCTCCGGCCGGTCGAGACGGATGAGTCGCACACCGTCCGGTCTGTCGTGGGTCGCGATGTGTTCGGTCATGTGTGTCCTCGCTTTCCGGCGATCCCTCTCTCCTTTGCGGCAGAGCTATCGCATGGGGCCTCTTCGTCGAACGGAGTCGAGAGCCCCCCTCTCCCCGCGCGCGGGGAGAGTATCGCGGGCACCCTGCGGTGTCCGCGATGAGCGAGAGGCGAAGCCGAAGCGAGGGTGAGGGGGCGATTCCGGATGAGACTCCTTCGGGTCCGCCCCCTCACCGTCGGCTGCCGCCTCGCCGCGTCGACGACGAGGTCGTCGCGGCCCTCTCCCCGCAAGCGGGGCGAGGGGATGCGTACCCGTCGCTCCGCTTCGAATACCCTCCCCCTCCAACAGTAATCGCTCTCCCTGGCCCCAAGCCGGGCCTTTCTGGATGAGCAACCGGGATGCTGATCATGGGCAAGCCCTTGATCCTTTGCGGGGCGGGTCTTCGTGCTCACCCCGCCAAGGCCAACATACCGTCCTGCGTGAAACCGCCACCGTCGACGACGCTCTGTTCCAGCCCGGCCGCTGCCGTGAGCAGATTCTCGGCGAAGAACCGCGCCAGCACGATGCGGGCGCCGTGGGCGGGATCGGTCTCGCCGGCCCTCAGGGCGGCGTTCGAGGCCAAGGCCGCGCGGGCGAGACAGGTCGCCCCCTGCGCGAGGCCGAACAGGCGCAGATACGGCGTCGCGCCGGCCTGTGCTTCCTCCGGCCGGTTCGAGGCCAGCGCCTTGAGGAGGAAGCTCGTCGCCCGGTCGAGGCTCTCGATGCCGGCGCGCAGGCGCGGCCCGAGATGGCCGAAAGCAGGAATCGCATCCTTCTGCACCGCCTCCGCCACGCGACGCATGGAGGCCAGCTGCGCCCGCACGGTGGCTCCGCCATTCAGCGGCAGCTTGCGCGCCACGAGGTCGATGGCCTGGATGCCGTTGGTGCCCTCGTAGATGGCGAGGATGCGCGCGTCGCGCATGTGCTGCGCGGCGCCCGCCTCCTCCACGAAGCCCATGCCGCCATGGACCTGGACGCCCAAGGACGTCACCTCGTTGGCGATGTCGGTGGAGAAGGCCTTGGCCACGGGGGTCATCAGCGACGCCCGGTCGAGCCCGGCCTTGCCCTCGGCCCCGCGCGCCGCGTCGAGAGCTTGCGCCGTGAGGTAGCAGATGCCGCGCGCGGCCGCCGTATAGGCCTTCATGGTCAGCAGCATGCGCTGCACGTCGGCATGCGCGACGATGGGGCTGACGGGATCGGGCGAGCCGGCCGCCTTGCCCTGGCGCCGGTCGCGGGCATAGGCCAGCGCCTGCTGGTAGGCGCGCTCCGCCACCCCGACGCCCTGCAGCCCGACATTGAGCCGGGCCGAGTTCATCATCGTGAACATGCAGGCGAGGCCCCGGTTCTCCTCGCCGATGAGCCAGCCCGTGGCGCCCCCCTGGTCGCCGAAGGCCATGGAGCAGGTGGGAGAGCCGTGGATGCCGAGCTTGTGCTCCAGCCCCGAGCAGCGCAGGTCGTTGCGGCTGCCGTCGGGAAGGATCTTCGGCACCAGGAACAGGGAGATGCCACGCGTGCCCGCCGGCGCATCCTTCAGCCGGGCGAGGACGAGGTGGACGATGTTGTCGGTCAGGTCGTGCTCGCCATAGGTGATGTAGATCTTCGAGCCGACGATCCGGTAGGTGCCGTCGCCCGCGGGCTCCGCCCGGCTGCGCAGCAGCGATAGATCCGACCCCGCCTGCGGCTCGGTGAGGTTCATCGTGGCGGTCCACTCGCCGGAGACGAGTTTTTCGAGATAGCGCTCCTTGAGATCGTCGGAGCCGTGCTTGGCCAGGGCCTCGATCCCGCCGGCGGTGAGGAGCGGACACAGGGCGAAGCTGATGCTGCCGGCATTCCACATCTCGCTGCAGGCCGCGTTCAGCAGGAGGGGCAGGCCCTGGCCGCCGTGATCGGCCTCGGCGCTGAGCCCGTTCCAGCCGCCCTCGATCCATGTTCGATAGGCCTCGCGCCAGCCCGGCGACGTGGCCACGGCGCCGTCGGCGAGACGGGCACCCTGGCGGTCCCCCACCGGGTTGAGCGGAGCGATCACCGCATCCGCCACCCGGCCCGCCTCTTGGAGGATCGCGTCCGCGTCCTCCATCGTCAGGTCGCCATGGGCTCCCGAGGCGATGGCGGCATCGAGCCCCGCCACGTGGCGCAGGGCGAAGCTGATTTCGGCGACTGGCGTGCGATAGGTCATAGACGTTTCTCCCGCGTCGTCTCGAGCGACGCTTCACCTGAGTTTGACGCGCGAGCCGACCCGGCGATACGGCCCGTCGCGCCATGTGCTCCCAGGCATAGGCAAGACGGGTTCACGGGGATAGGCAGTCCCCGTCGATGATGCTGCACCGAGCCCGACGCCTTTCAGGCAGGTAATAGTTTAGATATGAACGATATCGGGTCAATCCCCGGCGAAACGCTGAGGCTGGACATCGACGAGGCCGGGATCGAGCGCTCCGCGCAACTGCTGCGGAACGGCGGGCTCGTCGCGTTTCCCACGGAGACGGTCTACGGCCTCGGCGCCGATGCCTCCGACGCCCAGGCCGTCGCGCGGATCTATGCGGCCAAGGAGCGGCCGAGCTTCAACCCGCTGATCGCCCATGTGCCCGGTCTCGATGCCGCCCGGCGCGAGGGCGTGTTCGACGGTATTGCCCTGCGCCTCGCAGCGGCGTTCTGGCCCGGTCCGCTGACGCTCGTCGTCCCGGCGGCGCCCGGCGGAACCGTGAGCGACCTAGCCCGCGCCGGTCTCCCCAGCGTGGCCCTTCGCGTCCCGGCCAATCCCGTCGCCCTGTCCCTCCTCGAAAAAGTCGGACGGCCGGTGGCGGCGCCCTCCGCCAATCGCTCGGGCCGTGTGAGCCCGACCCGTGCCGAGCACGTCCTTGCCGATCTCGACGGTCGCATCGCCGCAATTCTCGATGGCGGCAGCACCCCGGTCGGTTTGGAATCCACGGTCGTCGCCTGTCTCGACGGTCGCGCGCGCCTGTTGCGTCCCGGCGGCGCGACGCGCGAGGCGATCGAGGCGATCCTGGGATTTGCCCTCGACGCTGCTCACGAGTCCGGTGAGGCGCCGATCGGTCCCGGTCTCCTCGCCTCCCATTACGCGCCGAGGGCCGCCGTGCGCCTGGACGCATCGCGGGTCGAACCGCACGAGGCGGTCCTGCTCTTCGGCCCCGTGGACCCGCCTGGAACGGAAGCGGCGACGGCGCGCCTGAACCTGAGCGCGGCGGGAGACCTGCGGGAGGCCGCCGCCGCCCTGTTTTCGGCGTTGCGCCGTCTCGACGAGGCTGGAACCGGTAGCATCGCCGTCGCCCCGATCCCTCGGACGGGGCTCGGAGAAGCGATCAACGATAGGCTGCGCCGAGCCGCGGCACCCCGCTGAAATTTTTTATAGAAACCGTGGAACTCATCCACGACGAGCACGTTTCATAGTCACGAAGGTCGGTTCAGCCCCCAATGGCCTTCTCCCTTTCAAGGCTCGGATTTATCCGAGCCTTTTTTCTTGGTTGTCGCTCCCACACGTCAAAAGCCCCGCGCGATGCGCGAGGCGTGCTATGGGCCGAACCTAATTCAGCCGGCGAGCTTGGCGGCGATGCCGGCCACGTGCCTGCCCTGGTAGCGGGCGCCATCGAGTTCGATGACGGCCGGCTGGCGGCTCCCGTCGCCATCGGCGATGGTGGATGCGCCATAGGGCGTACCGCCCTTCACCTGCTCGACACCGTTCTGCCCGGCGAAGGCGTAGGGCAACCCGACGACGACCATGCCGTGATGGAAGAGCACGGTGTGGAAGCTCGTCAGCGTCGTCTCTTGACCGCCATGCTGCGAGGCGGTGGAGGTGAAGACCGAACCGACCTTACCGATCAGCTTGCCCTGCGCCCAGAGGCCGCCGGTCTGGTCGATGAACTGCTTCATCTGGGCGGCCATGTTGCCGTAGCGTGTGGGCGTACCGAAGATGATCGCGTCGTAATCGGCCAGCTCGTCCACGGTGGCGATGGGCGCCTGCTGGTCGAGCTTGTAGTGAAACTGTTTGGCGACGTCGTCGGGGACGAGTTCCGGCACGCGCTTGACGCTGACCTCGGCCCCGGCCTCTCGGGCACCCTCCGCGACGGCGTTAGCCATCTGCTCAACATGTCCCCAGGACGAGTAGTAGAGAACCAGAACCTTCGCCATCGTGCTCACTCCATCATGAATGCCGCAAGGCAGTCTTGTGCGGGGGCATATATCGGTTCGTGCAGCGCGGCTGGAAGTGCCTATTCTCGAAGGGCAGGCGTACGCTTCTTACGATGCGTAACGGCGCGTTCGAAGATTAGGACTATGCGTGGCTGAGGCCGCACCGGAGTCAGCCGGCATTGCGCCCGGCTTTTATGGACCGGGCGGCCAGGATAGAGCCGGCCGCGCGTCGATCAGGCGATCGACTCGATCTCGACCTCGTGCCCGTTCACTTCGACACTGTCGCCCACGCTCTTGCCGGTGAGCGCCTTGGCCATGGGCGAGACGTAGGAGATCGATCCTTTCGCCGGATCGGCTTCGTCCTCGCCGACGATGCGGAACGTCTGCTTGGTGTCGTCCTCTTTGACGATGGTGACGGTGGAGCCGAAATGCACGGTGTCGCCGCTCATGGGCTCCACCAGTTCGGCCGAACCGAGCCGCGCCGTCCAATAGGCGAGGTCGCGGGTGACGCGGGCCTCGTCGGCCTTGGCCCCAGGCGTCAGCGCGGAAAACTCCGACTGCAGCCGCGCCACCTCTGCCTCCATCTGGGCGAGCCCCTGGGGGGTGACGAAGTTGGGGTGGGGCGAGATCGGACGATCGGGAAGATCCTCGAAGGCCTCGCCGCCCTCACGCTCTTTGACGAATGCACTGCTCATGGAAACGGCAATGCTCCGGGATCGAAACGGTTCCGCTTGCCCTCAGCCGATGGTGACGACGGTGCGGCCACGAATCCGTCCCGCGAGGATGTCTTCGGCAAGCGCCCCGACCTGCGCAAGAGGCACGGTGCTCGTCATCCTGGCGAGGAGGTCCCGGTCGAGCTCCCTCGCGATCCTCGCCCAGGCGTCCCGGCGCTTGGGCAGGGGCGTGGTGACGCTGTTGATGCCGAACAGGCTGACGCCGCGCAGGATGAAGGGTGCCACGGAGGTCGGCAGGTCCATACCGCCGGCGAGGCCGCAGGCCGCGATGGCCCCGTCGGCCTTGGTGGCGGCGAGGAGATTGGCGAGGGTCGTCGAACCCACCGCGTCGATCCCGGCCGCCCACCGCTCCTTCGCCAGGGGCTTGCCGGGATTGGAGAGTTCGGCCCGGTCCAGGATCTCGGATGCGCCGAGGGATGTGAGGTAATCCGCTTCGCCGGCGCGGCCGGTGACGGCGATGACGTGCCACCCGGCTCTTGCCAGAAGCGCCACCGCCACCGATCCGACGCCGCCGGAGGCGCCCGTGACGATGGCGGGTCCATCGGAGGGTTTGAGTCCATGGGCATCGAGCGCCATAACACAGAGCATGGCGGTGTAGCCGGCGGTGCCGACCGCCATCGCCTCTTCGGGTTTGAGCCCGTCCGGCAGCGGAACGAGCCAATCGCCCTTTACTCGCGCGCGCTCGGCATAGGCGCCGAGATGGCTCTCACCCACGCCCCAGCCGGTGAGCACCACCGCATCGCCGGGCTTGTAGTCCGGATGCTTGGAGCTTTCGACCACGCCGGAGAAGTCGATGCCGGGGATCATGGGGAAGCGGCGCACTACGGGCGAGCGCCCGGTCATCGCCAGTCCGTCCTTGTAATTGAGGGTCGAGTGCGTGACCCGGACGGTGACGTCGCCGTCCATCAGGTTCGCTTCGTCGAAATCGGTGAAGCGAAGGCTCTGGCCCGCCTCGCCCTTCTCGACCACCCATGCCTTGAACGTCGCCATGTCCGTCGGTCTCCTCACGCCTCGGTCATGACCTGTGGCGGGGCGGGCGTGAATCAAGCCGGCCCCGAGCGTGGATGCGCCCGAGGCCGGGGAGGCCTCGCCTCGCGGCCGATCAGTAGCCGTCGTAGATGCTGCCGGTGGAGAAGCCGAGGCCGACCCCGATATCGGCCGAACTGGCGCCAGTGATGCCGAAGGCGTCGGGGATCGAGCCGATGAGCGGAGCGCGGTAGGAGCCGGCATAACCGGGGCCTGCAAAACCGGTGCCTGCATGAGCCGGCACCCAGCCGGACCGGCCGCGCGAGACCAGGACGGAGCGCTGGACGCTGGCGTATTCGGCGGGAATCGTCTCCGGGATGGTCTGGCCGGGCTGGGCCAGGATCCGGCGGTGGCGGACGGCGAAGCGCGGCGGAATCTCGACCCAGCAGCCGATCGTCTCGCCATAGGCATCACGCCGCGTCTGCCAGACGCGGCCGCCGGGCGCAACCTGAACCTGTTCGGAGACGGTCTCGTAGGCTGGAGGAATCGAGCGATAGACGGTGCGGGCGGGGCGGACGAGAACCTGCTCGGATACGGTGTCGTAGACGGGAGGGGTCGTGACATGCCGGTAGCATTCGGCACCGCCGCAGCCCCCGGCCTGAGCCGGTGTCGCAAGCATCGATGCACCGAGCAGGGCGCCGGCAAGGGCGAAGGCGGACAATGTGAAATGGGTGACCGGCGCGGTCATGCTCGAATCCTCGACACTGAAATGCGGTGTGATCGGCGCGCACCCAGCGTTGGTGCGTAGCCTTCGACGCATTAGAGGCGGTCAAGTTGCCTTCGGAGCAAGCTCTATCGCAGATCAGGGTAAAATTAACCTTGGCTTAACACTACGCAATCTTCATCCTGCTTAAGTAAGGCGCTTCCGTTCGATTCATCGCCCGTTAAACCGGTCTCAGGTCTGGCCGCGCTTCAGCTGGTAGAAGATGTGACGTCCGATCACGTCCATCTTCTTCAGGCGCCTCGACCAGCCCGGCTTCACGTAATCGGCGTGGTAATGCGTGGCGCCTCCGACCTCGCTGAGATAGGTGCGGCCTTCGATCACCGCGCTGGCGATGCGGGTGGCGCTCTGCCAGGAGGGGCCGTCGGTGATGCGCAAGGACTTGCCCTCGCAGGCGAAGGAGAACTGGCAGCCCATGTAGCGATGGCGGTTCTGGTAGACGACGCCGCAGACATTCGACGGGTAGAGACCGCTTTTCACGCGGTTGAGCACGACTTGGGCGACGGCCGCCTGGCCGTCCTCGGGCTCGCTGCGGGCTTCGAAATAGACCGCCTCGGCGAGGCAGCGTTGCTCGCTGTCGATGGAATCGGGAACGATCAGGTCGGCATAGCGGTGTCGCGCGTCCTCGGGGGCGGTCTCGGTGATGCCGGCGCCGAGATCCTTTCGCGGAGAGAAGCCGGGAATCATCAGGCTGGCCGCCGCGACTTCGATCGGCGTGGCATCCGCCGGGGCCGGTGTCGTGGACGACAAGGCGATGGCGCGCGGAATGGCCGGTGTGGCGCCGTCCGACGGCTCATCGGTCTCCTCCTCGGCCGCCATCTCGTGCGGGGGCGTGAAGCCCGAAGCCGGTTCGAGGTCGGGCGACCAGATCGCGGAACCGGGGACCAGAAGGCCGGTATCGGCGCTCGACAGGCCGACCCTGACGACGGGCGCTTTCATCTCCTGGCCGGCACCTGCCTCATGGTTCGGATAGAGCCGTTCCGTCGCCTTCGCATCGACGCGGCGACGAACCCCAGGCGTATCGTGGGGCAGCCGCAAGGCGATCCTCGCTCCGCCCTGTCCCGTGAGGCCGGATGCGGAAGGATCGGTTCCGGCACTTGCCGTGAAGGAGACGACGAAGCCGAGGGCAAGGGTCCAAGGCACCATGGAGGCGCGAAACCAGGGCCGTTGGCAGGGGCGGCGAACGCGTTTCGTACTCACGACCAAACAACCCGGTTAGGGACCTGGCCTCGCCGGTCACGCGCATGGGTGACCGGAAGGGACGATCCAAACTATCGGGCGTTATGGTTGCGAGTGTCTTAAGACGATGCACGTGATCGCGTCTCGCGAAGACATCGATCGGTCCTCGCGAAGTCGTTCTGACGTATGAGAGAGCGATCAGAGGTTTCCGGGGCGACCGTGTGTCACCGCCAGGGCGCCCACGAGAGCATTGATGCTCGAGCGTCCCTTGGTCTCGGCGATGCGCTCCGCATCGGCATTGCTCTGCGTCGCGACCGCGAAGACGAGAAGAGCGATGGTCGCGAGACCGCCGAGCGCCGAGACGACCCAGATATAGGCCTGCTGAACGACCCGTGGCACGGGCACGGCATGCGAGGATTCGGAGAGGAATACAGGGGGTTGGCTCGAGTCGCTCATGGTCGGCGTTCCCGCGCGTTCGATGCCATCCCACCCAGCCGGGAGCGTTGTCGCGCTTTAGTTTGGCACTAGCACTCAACGTGCCGAAGCGACATCGGTTCAAGGGGTATTCGGAGATTTATTCAACGACATTTCCAATGGCGCGGCGCCACAAAAAAGGGCGGCCATCGGCCGCCCTTTTTTAGTCATCCTGTGCTTAAGGACCGGCACTCAGCCGCCGGTCTTGTCCCGCATCGCCAGGGCGGCCTGGGCGGCGGCGAGACGCGCGATCGGCACGCGGTAGGGCGAGCACGACACGTAATCGAGGCCGACGTCCTGGCAGAAATGGATCGAGGCCGGATCGCCGCCATGCTCGCCGCAGATGCCGAGCTTGATGTCGGGTCGGACCGCCCTGCCCCGCTCGACGCCGATGCGGACCAGTTCACCCACGCCCTCCTGATCGATCGAGATGAACGGATCGGCGGACAGGATGCCCTTCTGGGTATAGGCCCCGAGGAACGTCGCGGCGTCGTCGCGCGAAATGCCGAGCGCGGTCTGCGTCAGGTCGTTGGTGCCGAAGGAGAAGAACTCGGCGGTCTTGGCGATGTCTCCGGCGCGAAGGGCCGCGCGCGGCAACTCGATCATGGTGCCGACCTGGTAGGACAGCGCCGCGCCGGTCTCCTCGGTGACGGCCTTCGCCATGGCGTCGATGCGCGCCTTGACGATGTCGAACTCCATCTGGGTGAAGACCAGCGGAACCATGATCTCGGCGGTGACGGGGGCATCCGTCTCCTTGGCGGCCTGGACGGCGGCCTCGAAGATGGCGCGGGCCTGCATCTCGGCGATCTCCGGGAAGGCGATGGCGAGACGGCAGCCGCGGAAGCCGAGCATCGGGTTGAACTCGTGCAGCTCGGTCATCCGGCGGCGGAGCTTCTCCTCGGACACGCCGGTGCTCTTGGCCACATCCTGAACTTCCGCATCGGTATGCGGCAGGAACTCGTGCAGCGGCGGATCGAGCAGGCGGATCGTCACCGGCAGGCCGGACATGATCGTGAACAGCTCGACGAAGTCCTGGCGCTGATAGGGCAGGATCTTGGCCAGGGCCGAGCGGCGGCCCTCGACGTCGTCGGCGAGGATCATCTCGCGGACGGCGACGATCCGGTCCCCTTCGAAGAACATGTGCTCGGTGCGGCAGAGGCCGATGCCTTCCGCGCCGAAGTTGCGGGCGGCGCGGGCATCGGTGGGCGTGTCGGCATTGGTGCGCACCTTCATGGTGCGCACCTTGTCGGCCCAGCCCATCAGGGTCGCGAATTCACCGGAGAGCGAAGGCTCCAGCATCTTCACTTCGCCGAGGAGGACCTGGCCGGTGGAGCCGTCGATGGTGATCTTGTCGCCGGCCTTCAGCGTCGTCCCCGCCACCGTGAGGGTGCCAGCCTTGTAATCGACCCGGATCGTGCCGACGCCCGAGACGCAGGGCTTGCCCATGCCGCGGGCGACCACGGCCGCGTGCGAGGTCATGCCGCCGCGCGTGGTAAGGATGCCCTCGGAGGCGTGCATCCCGTGGATGTCCTCGGGGCTCGTTTCGATCCGCACGAGAATACACTTGCGCTCGGCCTTGCGGGCGGCCTCGGCATCCTCGGAATTGAACACGATCTCGCCGGTGGCGGCACCAGGCGAGGCCGGTAGGCCGGAGGCGATGATCTTGCGCTCGGCTTTCGGATCGATGGTGGGGTGGAGCAACTGGTCGAGGGCGGCGGGCTCGACCCGGCCGATCGCCTCCTCCTCGGTGATCAGGCCTTCGGCGGCGAGATCCACGGCGATGCGCAAGGCCGCCTTGGCGGTGCGCTTGCCGTTGCGGGTCTGGAGCATCCAGAGCTTTCCGCTCTCGATGGTGAACTCCATGTCCTGCATGTCGCGGTAATGGGTCTCGAGCAGCCCGTAGATCCGCACCAGTTCGGCATAGGATTCGGGCATCGCCCGCTCCATCGACGGCTTGTCGGACTTGGCCTCGATCCGCGCCTTCTCGGTGATGTCCTGCGGCGTGCGGATACCCGCCACCACGTCTTCGCCCTGGGCGTTGATGAGGAACTCGCCGTAGAGCGCCCGCTCGCCGGTGGAGGGGTTGCGGGTGAAAGCGACGCCCGTGGCCGAGGTGTCGCCCATATTGCCGAACACCATGGCCTGGACGTTGACCGCCGTGCCCCAGCTCTCGGGGATGCCGTTGAGCTCGCGGTACTTCTTGGCGCGCGGAATCATCCAGGAACTGAACACCGCGCCGATGGCGCCCCAGAGCTGGTCTTCCGCGTCCTGCGGGAAGTCCGAGCCGTGCTCATCGCGGACGATCTTCTTGTAGAGACCGATCATGAGCTTCCAGTCCTCGGCACCGAGTTCGGTGTCGAGGTTGAAGCCCTTGGTCTCCTTGTAATGCTCCAGCGCCTCCTCGAAGGCGTGGTGCTCCACGTCGAGGACCACGTTCGAGTACATGGTGATGAAGCGGCGATAGGAATCGTAGGCGAAGCGCGGATCGCCGGCGCCCTCGGCCAGGGCCTCGACGGTGATGTCGTTGAGGCCGAGGTTGAGCACCGTGTCCATCATGCCCGGCATGGAGGCGCGGGCACCGGAGCGGACGGAGACGAGGAGCGGGTTCTTGGGATCGCCGAAGCCGCGCCCGGTGAGCGCACCCACCGCATCGAGGGCGGCCTGGACCTCGGCCTTCAGCTCGGCCGGGTATTGGCGGCCGTTGTCGTAGTACCAGGTGCAGACTTCGGTGGTGATGGTGAAGCCCGGTGGAACGGGGAGTCCGAGATTGGACATCTCGGCAAGGTTCGCGCCCTTACCTCCGAGGAGGTTGCGCATGGAGGATTGGCCCTCCGCCTTGCCGTCGCCGAACGAGTAGACCCACTTCGCCATCGTCTTTGATCCGCCTGCAACACTTCGGGATAGCATACCCCTAGATGCCGCGTTGGACCATTGCATGCTGCAACGCAAGATGAACGGCCGTTCGGGGACCGTTGCGTGTAACGAGAGACGAAGTTTGTCATACGGCGATGCGACAAATATGCATCACTCCGAGCGCGTCACCCCGACGGGTCCGCCGGGGTGTGGGCAATCATCGGTCCTGGCGGACCTCGCCCGGGGATCGAGGGGCGACGTTAGCGGGGCCGTCACTCACGGATGCCGCTGTCGCGGCCCCGTGTCGAGGCCCGATACGTCCTCAGACTCGATATTTGCCGTTGCGCCGCACCAGCACCCGCGTGCCGACGGGAACGCGCTCGAACAGGTCGACGATGTCTTCGTTCAGCATGCGGACGCAGCCGGACGACATCTGCTCGCCGATGCTCCATGGCTCGTTGGTGCCGTGGATGCGGAACAGGATGTCCCGGTTGTTCTGGTAGAGGTAGAGCGCGCGTGCGCCCAGCGGGTTGTCGACGCCCCCCTTGCGGGTCCGCGGCAGGTCGGGGTTGAGGGAGACCATCGTGGTGGTGGGGCTCCAATCCGGCCACACGCCCTTGCGGCCGACCTTCGCCTCGCCTTTCCAGGAAAAGCCGAGCTTGCCGACGCCGATGCCGTACTGACGGGCCGTGCCGTCCTCCTGCACCAGGGCGAGTTGTCGGTTGTCGATGTCGACGACGATGGTGCCCGGCTTCTCCGCGCCGGTGTAGCGGACGACCTGCCGGCGGTATTTCGGATCGAGCCGCGACGTGTCCACCAGCGGAACGTCGTAGGGCTTGTCCGGCATCGAACCCGTATACCAGGCGGCCTCGTCATCCTGCGCCACCGTCATCGGGCCACGGGAATTGCACGCGGCCAATGGAGCGATGACGAGCAGGCCAAGAAGGACGCGGCGGATATGCATGGAGGGCTCCACGAAAGTGGTCGTCGGGCGGATCATTGCCCTCATGACTACCGTCCGGTGGCCTCTGATGTTGTGTCTTTCACGTCGCAGCAGGTGGGAACATGCCCGTCCTGCCGGATTTACGAGAGGTAGTGGTCGTGGACCCAGCCCGTCTGGCTCGGCTGACCTTGCGCATTCATCACGCTGACGCTGAGCCATCTGCCATCGCGCTCGATCGGCTCCACCAGCGTCCCGGCGGGAAGCAGCCGGACCACCGGAAACGTCGTTCCGGGCCCTGACCTGAGGTTGAGGCCCTCGGCGACATCGACCCGGAGGCTGATTCCCGAGTTATCGGCCCGGCCGCCGAAGACGAGGCTGCGGAAATGCGCTATGTCGAAGGCGGGGCCGGGGTCCCATTTCCGGTCAGGACTGATGCCGTCATGGCCGACGATCTCCTCGACGCCATAGCTCTCCGCGAGGAGCCTCGCGATCTCGGCAGCCGTCTGGAACTGAACCGGGGGATAGGCCTCCCATCCGATCGGCCCCTTCACGCCGTTGGGATTGCCGTTCCGGTGGGCGGCCATGTGCGGATGGGCGATGGTGACGCCCGTATGGGTCTTCCATTCTGTCCCGACCGGATTGAGGTATCCCCAATTGGCGAGCTCGATGCCGATGGAATACTGGTTGAGGCCGGACAGGCCGCGCCATGTCGATTGACCGGCATGCCACGCCACCTTGTCGAACCGTACGCACTGGATGACCGATCCATCGCGGTCGATGACGAGATGGGCCGACGAACCCTCGTTCGCCTTGCTCCGGAACCACTCGGCGCTCGACAGGGCGCTGGCGCCATAGGTGAAATGCATCACCAAAAACCGCGTCGGTGAGGGAAGTGCTCCACCAGTATAGGGCGATGGTATGGAGGTGACGGGTTTGCCATCGCGGCGCAATTGATTGGCACTGATCGCGAACGCCATGATCGCCGCCCCCTCTTGAGCCGCGAGCGATTCGCGGCACGACGATCATGTGGAAAAGCCGAAGGATGATGCAACCTGAGATTTATAGATAACTCTCAGGTTTACATGGCCTGTGCGGCTGCGCGACCTGCGTTGCCCCGCCGGTCCGCACGAGGCATGCTCCCCTCGACGCGGCAAGGCCGCCGGAACCAGAGGCGCAGGCGCGATGGCCGACACTGAGACGCTCACGGTCGCGGAGATCGAGGAGCCCCTCGCCGAACTCGGTCCGGCGATCCACCTCGACCATTGCGTAATCCATGTCTCGGATTGGGAGCGGTCCACCGCTTTCTATCGCGACGTACTCGGGGCCGAGGTGATCCCCCGTGGGAAGGGGGTCGCGTACCGGTTCGGCGGCGTTCAATTGAACGTTCATGGTCCGGGCCTGTCGCCGACGCCCCTTGCCGAACGGCCGGTGATGCCCGGCGGCAGCGACCTGTGCTTTCGCTGGTCGGGTTCGATCGAGGACGCGGTGGCGCATCTGACGGCGAAGGGCATCCCGATCGAACTCGGCCCGGTCGACCGCAACGGGGCTGCCGGCGCGGGGATCAGCGTCTATTTCCGCGATCCGGACGGGTCGTTGATGGAATTCATCACCTACCCGACGGAGTGACGGTTCCACCTCAGGCGCGGCGTTCCGCCAGCTGCTGGTTCGTGTGCTCGAGCCGCAGGGCGAGTTCCCGCATGACGGCGATGCTGATCTGCGGGAACTGAGCCAGGAGTTCGAGGAAGACGGTCCGATCGATGCGGAGGGCCGTGATGGGGGTCTCCGCCTGGACGGTGGCCGAGCGCGGCTGGTCGGCCAGGATGCCCATCTCGCCGACGAGGGCATTCGGCCCGAGAAGGGCCAGCCGGAACGGGCCGAACGCTCCATCGATGGTCACAGCCGCCGAGCCTTCCAGAAGAAGGTAGGCGGCGTCCGCCACGTCGCCACGGGCGAAAAGCTGCTGGCCGGCCTCGAAATGAACGCGCTCGCTCGTGAAGGCGAGCAGCTTCAGGCGCGACGGCTCCACACCGCGAAACAACGGCACCTGTCGCAGCGAGGATACCTCCGTGTCGAGGGTCATGATGCGTGGACCATTCTGAGCGCTCCGCTCGCAGGCGCCCACGGCCGGGCGCCTTTACGTCCCGCGCATCCATGCGGTTTGCCCATCCATTGTCCAGCCCTGCCCCATCCTCGCGCATGCCTCACCCTCGCGGGGATCGCCGAGGCAGTGCGCCGCCGCCGATCCGTGGGACCGATCGGCCGCATTCCGGAGCGGATTTTTGCCCGTGCGGAGGCCGATGACGACAGTGATGGACCGTGCTCGACCGGACCGAGGCGGCCATTTGTCTTCGGCAAAGTTGGCCGAGGAACCATCGATATTGGCGAAGGTTGTTCTGTTCGAGAACCACATGCTGAGGAGGCGCTGATGGCATCAGGAAATTCTACCTCAAAGCGAGGTTTTGCATCGATGGATCTGGAGCGGCAACGCGAGATCGCGAGCAAGGGTGGACGGAGCGTTCCGGCGGAAAAGCGTTCATTTTCCCAGGACCGCGAACTCGCCTCGTCGGCCGGTCGCAAAGGTGGCCAGTCGACAACGCCCGGGCGCCACGGCGAAGACTAAATCCCGGATCGATGTTGAGATGAGGCGCGTGCTGGTTTCCGGCGCGCGCCTTTCTCGTTCGCCCAGGCATCGTTGTGGCGACGCGCTTTCCCGAGACGATTGTGAACAGCAAAAAGCCCTTCGTTCTTCGCGAAGGGCTTTTTGCTGTGGCTCGATGTATCGAGGTGAGGGGTCAGGCGATGCAGCGTCCCGGGATCATGCGGCGTGCTTCGGGGCCCGCCAGCGAACTGATCGCCCCTTCACAGCCGTCCCGCATGGTCCGGCGAGGCTTCAGAACCGGCTTGTCCGTCATCGCCGAATTCTGATCGGGCGAGGTGATCGGGGCGCGGCGCTCGATGGAAAGCGCCGTCCTGAAGTGAAGTGTCGTACCCTCGGCTTTCGTGGCCCCGATTGGGGCGAGAATGACCGCCGGAGTGACGCTCGCGGGCGCCTGCCGCGTGACGGCAGTACCGGGGGGCGATCGGAGATCGGCCTCGCGCTGAAGGATGGGATGCACGAGCATCGTCAGGAGTGCTGCAGGTCCGCCGACACTCAGGATGAAACCGGACCGAAGCATTGTCGTAATCTCCAAACGGAGCTTGACAGGATGCTTGATAACCGAATGGACGCGTCGCGGGTTCCTCGACTGGTCTAAAAACTTTATGACTAGTGAACAAGCCGCTCTTTGTTGCTAAAAATTTTAGGCCAATGAGAAATCCTCCGCCGGCCTCCGTTGCACAAAAATCACGTCAATCCACAAAATGGCCGTCGGAGCATTTTTCGGAACCGTGTGGCATCCGGTTCGTTATCAGATCACCCGGCCGCCTGGTCCTCCCCCGCATTCCCCTTGTGCATTGGCCGGAAACTTTTTCACGGGTCGGACTCAGTCCGGCCCGTTTTTTCATGGCCGAAGTGTTCGGTCGCCAAAAGAGGTGTTCGGTCGCCAAAAGAAAAGCCCCGGTGCGAGACCGGGGCTGCTTGCGTCGTTCGAAGCTCGCCGCGGATTGGGCGGCGCTTCGGTCAGGCCGTCTTCTCGCGCCGGCGGGCGCTCTGCTGGAAGAACAGTGCCTGGCTGATCACCGCCGACACATTGGCGGGCTGGAACGGTTTGGCGATGAGGAAGGCCGGCTCCGGCCGTTCTCCGGTGAGGAACCGCTCGGGATAGGCGGTGATGAAGATCACCGGGACCTCGAAGGTCTTCAACAGGTCGTTCACGGCATCGAGGCCCGACGAGCCGTCCGCGAGCTGGATGTCCGCCAGGATCAGACCGGGGCGCGAGCCCTCCGACGCGATCTTGATCGCCTCGGACCGTGTGCGCGCCACGCCGATCACGTTGTGGCCGAGGCCCTCCACCAGGGCTTCGAGGTCCATGGCGATCAGCGGCTCGTCCTCGATAATGAGGATCTCCGTCGCCATGTCGGCCGCCAGTTCCCGACCCGCTTCATCGACGAGGTCGCGCACCTGGCTGACGTCGACCTCGAGGATCACGGCGGCATCTTCCTCGGAGAAGCCTTCGAGGCATGACAGAAGGAACGCCTGACGCGGCAACGGCGTGATCTGGCCGAGGCGCACTTCGGCCGGCAGATCATGCTGAACGTGATCGCTCTGGCCGTTCACCGAGAGAGAGTTCCAGATGCGCGTGTAGACGCGGAACAGATCGGCTTTGACGTTGGTGCTGCGCCCCAACGTGTCGGGCTCGTTCACGAGCGTTTCCAGGGTGGCGGCCACATAGGCATCGCCGGCGACCTGGCTGCCTGTGAGCGCCCGCGCGTAGCGGCGCAGGTACGGCAGATGTTGCACGACGAGTTGAGCTGTCGACATTAGATCCCCTTAGGCTCTGCCGTTCTTTATGGTCGCCACCGCCACAACGCGGATCGATGAGCTGTGTTCCGCTAACCCCGGAACCGATTGTATGGCGCTGCGTTGCAGGTGCAGCCATGACTTATGTCAAGCCGCAAAACAATCGCGGCGATGCCACCGCGTGGCATCAAGGGGATAACCGAATGGACGATGACGAGACGGGCCGCATCTCCGTGCCGGAGACGCGAACGGAGCAGGTACATGAGCCGAAACCAGAAGGCCCCGATTCTCGCCGCCTGAGTGACCTCACTCAGAAGCGGATCGGCATGCATCTGCGAGCCATGTACGACACCATCGTTCAGCAGCCGGTCCCGGATCGCTTTCGCGACTTGATCGCCCGAATGGACGAATCCTCGGTTCAAACCCTCGACGACGTTTAGGCTACGACACGGATACTTCGCCTGACGTGTGCATCGGCACGATGGCGGGTGTCGGAACGGCCGACGATTGAAGAAAAGCCGCCGGAGTACCCGGCGGCTTTCTCGTGTCCGTCCCTGTCGGCGCCTTGGCGCCGACCCGTCCTCCCGTCAGAGCGTGGGCGAACGACCGCGCATCAGGCCGATCACGGCCGAGATGGCGAACAGGACGATGGCGACGAAGAAAACGAGCTTCGCGGCTTCCATGGCGGTGCCGGCAATACCACCAAAGCCAAGCAGAGCGGCCACGAGAGCGACGACGAGGAATGTTACAGCCCAACCAAGCATGGTCCGGATCCTTTTGAAGCTGGCGCGACCTGTGCCGCGACCTCATGACAGCAATAACGCCAAGTTCTCCGGCCGGTTCCTGACTTTGACACAAAGCGGTCACGATTGGTTCTTGGCTTGCCTTCGTTGTGATCGCGGCTGTCGAGACTCCGGGTTTTCCCATTCGGACTCACGCCCACCATACGTCTGTTCGGGGCGGACGTGACGTCCGTCCGGCGACCCGCGCATCACGGACATGCGTCATATCGACGGGTCTCTTGTCGGCGCCCGGAGGACAGACCCACATAGCGGTTGACGTCAGAGTGGAACCCGGTGTCCCATGTGGCGTTCGTCACCTGTTCCCGAACACGGATGCAATCTGATGAGAGAGTCGCTGGCCGCATCAATCGCACGACGTTTCCTCGATGCGGTCGCCGCTGCCGCTCGCGGATTCGTACAGGTCGTCGAGGGCACTTCACCCACTCCCCAGATGGTGCCGGTTCGCGTGCGTGGCGCCCGTCGGCGCTGATCAGTAGGTGAGCGTCGAGCGGAGGCCGAACACGGCGCCGCCCTTTAAGCGCTGGCCCGGGCGGATCGGATCGCTGGCGCCGCCGCCGGGGTTGAAGACGTACTGGATGTCCGGTTGGATCGTCCAACCGGGCGCTAGAGCGAAAAGGTAGGTCGCTTCGATCGTGGCCTCAAAGCTGCGCGGAACGTGGAACTCTGTGTCGAATGAGAGCCGGTCCAGGTCGTAGCGCCGGGCGTTCTCGCCGATCCGCGCATAGATGAAGCTCAGTCCGAAGGCGTCTTTCGGGCGGTCGGGTGTCATGCCCGTGACCACGATTCCCCCATCCGCCCAGAGATCAATGAGGTTTCGGTCCGAAGGGCTCGTCGAAAGACGGGCATAGGCGGAAATCCCATCGGTCTCGATACCGCCCGCGGGCCGATACAGCTGCGCGTCGACGACCGCATAGGCGCCGCTGGTGCCGGCGTGGCGGCGGGCCGAGCCGCCGCTGCGCGGGTTTGCCAGGGGGAGACCCGTCCGGTCATAGCGGTAATCGTCGAAACGTCCGAAATGCCGGTACCCGCCGAGCTTCAGACTCCGCCCGAGCCCATCGGGGCCGGGCACCGCGCGAAACTGGACCTCCCCCATGACCAGGGGCGCATCGTTCAGTCGAAAATTCAATCCTGTCCGGTTGACGCTGGCCTGATCGCCGGGATCGCCGTTGAAGATGGCGACGAGCCCGCTCACCGAAGCATCGGGCGTCCAGCGCAGCCTCATGCCGGGGGTCGAGATCGGATAGGCGGGGCCGCCGCTCGGAAGATTTGCCCCAGTGATGGTCGGCCAGTCGTTGCTCAGGAAGATCTTGCCGGTCTCGGACGAGAAGAACTCCCCATCCGCCACCAGTTGCCCGAAGCGCAGGCTCAGGTTGCGGTCCTCGGAGGTTCGCTCCAGCCAGAGTTCCGAGAGGCGTGTCGATGGATAGGCCTCGATGTTGCTGACCGTGATGAGCCGCTGGAAACTCCGGTCGCGCAGGCCGCCGGTATCGTGGATCTGGAACACGTTGGCGAAGCCGCTCCATCCGGTCCACCCGGCGAGACGGTCGAAATCGACCGTGACGGCGGTCTCGAATTTGCCGGCATGGATCGCGCCCTGCCTCACCCCGCCGGACACGTTGCCGAGGATCTCGTTCGTATAGAGCAGGTTGTAGTCGATGCCCCGCGCCGCCAGCATGCTGCGGAAGCCGCCCGGATCCCCGAATGCACCGAGCGACGTCTGGATGGAGGGGGGACGATCGGGCTCCAGCGGAGCCGATTGCGCCGGACGATCGTCCACGGCGCCCGTCTGGCCGGGTTCCGACCATGCGGGATCGGCAGAGAGGAGGGCGAAAACGGCGGAGACGATCCGTGCCGGCGCCATCGGCCGCCGGGCGATCATCCTCATGCTGATCATCGACGCCTCATCTCGATAGTATAGCCTATGCTATATAGCTGGGCAAAGCTTCACCGCCCGGTGCCGCGGCGCGGCCCGGTGGGGGTTGTGTGGCGTCCGCCCGCTGCCCGTCGGGGCAGCGGGCGTCGGACCCTATGCGTCAGGCGCCCGTGACGGTATCCACCAGGAGCTTGACGTTCAGGACGACGATGATGCCGGCGATGACCCAGGCGAGGAGCTTCAGCCAGGCCGGAATCACCAGGGCGCCCATCTTCCGCTTGTCCGACACGAAGCGCACGAGCGGGATCACCGCGAAGGGCAATTGCATGGACAGGACGACCTGGCTGAGCACCAGCAGGCGCGCCGTGCCCTCTTCCCCGTAGAGTCCGGTCACGACGACGACGGGGACGATGGCGATGCCGCGCGTGATGAGGCGCCGCGCCCAGTCGGGAATGCGCAGGCGCAGGAAGCCTTCCATGATGATCTGGCCGGCCAGCGTCGCTGTGACGGTGGAGTTGAGCCCCGAGGCCAGGAGCGCCACGGCGAACAAGGTGGAGGCGATGCCGGCTCCCAGGAGCGGCGACAGCAGCTCGTAAGCCTGCTCGATCTCCTGCACGTCGGTGCGCCCGGTGGAATGGAACACCGATGCGGCCATGATCAGGATCGCGGCATTGACGAAGAGCGCCAGCATCAGGGCGATCGTCGAATCCGTCACCGCGAAGCGCAGGGCGCCCCGGCGTCCTTCCTCGGTGCGGGGATAGGCCCGCGTCTGAACGATGGAGGAGTGCAGGTAGAGGTTATGCGGCATCACGGTGGCGCCGATGATGCCGATGGCGATGTAGAGGGTGGCCGGGTTGGTGACGATCTGCGACGAGGGGATGAAGCCCGCGAGCACCGCCTGGATTGGAGGCGCGGCGAGCGCGATCTGGATGCCGAAGCACACGAAGATCACCAGCAGCAGCGCGATGACGAAGGCTTCGAGTGCCCGGAAGCCGCGCCGCATCAGCAGCAGGATCAGGAACACGTCGAGGGCGGTGATGATCGCCCCGATGACGAGGGGGATGCCGAAGAGCAGCTTGAGGGCGATGGCGGTGCCGATGACCTCGGCGAGGTCGCAGGCGATGATCGCCGCCTCGCAGGCGATCCACAGGACGAAGCTGACGGGCCGGGGATAATGATCGCGGCAAGCCTGGGCGAGGTCGCGGCCGGTGGCGATGCCGAGCCGGGCCGAGAGGGCCTGCAGCACGATCGCCATGAGGTTCGAGAGCAGGATGACGGCGAGCAGCGTGTAGCCGAATTGCGAGCCGCCCGCGATGTCGGTGGCCCAGTTGCCCGGGTCCATGTAGCCGACGGAGATCATGTAGCCCGGCCCGATGAAAGCCAGCAGCCGCCGCAGCCAGGATCCGTGAGACAGCACGGGGACGCTGGCATTCATGCGACCGAGACTCGGCTGTTCGTTCGTTTCGCGGCTGAAGCGCCACCCCCGGTCTTCGTCGAGCCTGTCCATGCCGCGTCTTCCGTCGAGCTGAGTCGTGGGTACCGCACTGCACCCAGGACGGCATATAGCATCGGCTATAATGGAAAACAAAGGCTAAGATAGGGGCCGGCGGCGAGCGTCGTCTCCGTCCCGCGAGCGTTGTGGCGCGGGCATGAAACGCCCGCTGGCGAGGGCGGGCAGGTCCGCTCCCCAGTTCCCCCTGTCGGGCCTCCGGCGGGATGCGCGGACCGACACAGGGTGGGATCGGCCCTTCGCCGATGGGCAAAACTCGGTGGTCTACCCCCGTTGCGAAGGCGTTCGCCTGGGCCTTAGGCAGGACGGGCGTCCTGGCGGATGGTTGCCGAAGGGTTAAGAGAACGATGCGGTCGACGAACCCCGGCAGGAGACGGACGAGTTTCGCGGCGCAGACGCGCGTTGTCGCCCCGGTCATGGCCGGGCTGGTCCTTGGACTCGGCGGTGTCGTTGCCGGATCGAGCCTGGTCCAGGCCTCCGAGCAGGGAGGTATCTTCAGTTTCTTCGAGGAGATTTTTCGCGGTCCGGCGGTGAAGCCGCAGCCCGCGCCCGCTTCGATGCCGCGTCCTGCCCGGCCCCGCTACGCCTCCCTTCCCACCACGAGCCGCATCACGGCGGTCCAGGCGCCGCGCCAGACGCCACGCGTCGCTCGTCTCACGCGCCCCTCCCCCGCCCGTGCGAGCCGCGCCGCCTCCGCCGCGCTGACCGCCTCGGCGCTCGGAGCCCGCACGGTCTGCGTCCGGGCCTGTGACGGCTACCTGTTCCCCCTCGGGCGCCTGGCGTCCCGCGCCGACATTCCCCTGCACGAGGCGGCCTGTGCCGCTTCTTGCCCCAACGCCGCCACCAGCCTCTACACGCTGGGTGCGAGGCAGAACGATCTCGACCGGGCCGTCGGTCTCGACGGGCGTCCCTACCGGGCCCTTCAAGTCGCGAACCTGTACCGCACCAAGCGTGTCGAGCAGTGCTCCTGCCAGCCCGAAGGCGTGGCGGCGGTGCCTCTGCCGATCGAGCGCGACCCGACCGCTCGGGTGGGCGACGTGGTCGCCACCCCATCGAGCGCCCGTGTGGTGGTCTCCACCCGGCCCGGCGGTTTCACGGTGGTGGATTTCCGCGAGGCCGGCATCCTTTCCCGGCGCGAGCGCCGCAGCATCGACCGCAAGATCGACGTCGTCCGTCGCGAAGCCGACGCGCGTGCCGCCGAGCAGGATATCCGTCAGGCCGGCCGAGCGGTCGACCGGGTTTCGCGGATTCGTGTTGCGCAGATGAACTCCGGCGATGGCACCGGAGGCTTCGGCAGCGTCCAGCGCAGCCAGGACGTCGATGCGGGTTTCGCGGTCGTCCGAGTCGTGGTGTCCTCGCCCTTCACACGCTGACGTCACCTGCTTAGCCCTTTGAAGCGTCGCAAGTTTCAGGACGCGGAACCGGTGACCACTTCCGCTGAACCTGCTGAGGCCTCCGTTGTGGCTTGCCCCACGATGGCTTAGGGGCGGACACGAGTGTGATCGTTCCAGGTACCGCATGACCAAGACCAGCGACGACGGCGACACCGCGGCGGATCCGAACTTCGACGGGGCGGCCCCGGCCAACGGCGAGACGGTGAGCCTGTCGCCGCTGGTGCGCCGGCGGATCTCTCCCAATGCGAGTCCGTTCACGTCGAGCGGCACCTGCAGCTACATCGTCGGACAGGGCGAGGTGGCGATCATCGATCCCGGTCCCGCCGATCCCGCTCACGTGGCGGCGCTGATCGCGGCCATTGCCGGCGAGCGGCTCACCGCCATCGTCGTCACCCATACCCATCGCGACCACTCGCCGGGCGCCCGCCTGCTGCAGGCGGAGACGGGCGTGCCCATCGTCGGCTGCGGCCCGCATCGCGCCGCCAGAAACCTGGCGGAGGGCGAGTTCCCGCATCTCGACGCCAGCGCCGACCGGGACCACCGGCCCGACCGCCAGATGAGCGAGGGCGACACGCTGGAGGGGCCGGGCTGGACCCTGCGCGCGGTGGAAACGCCGGGTCACACCATGAACCACCTCGCCTTCGCCCTGCCGGAGGAACAGGCCCTGTTCTCGGGCGACCACGTGATGGCGTGGTCCACCACCATCGTGGCGCCGCCCGACGGTTCGATGCGGGCCTACATGGCGTCGCTCGAAGCGTTGCGCGGGCGCGACGAGACGATCTACTGGCCGGGCCATGGTGGCCCGGTGCGCGATCCGCGCCGCTTCGTCCGGGGCCTCGCAGCCCACCGGCGCCAGCGCGAGAGCGCGATCCGCACGCGGATCGAGGCCGGGGACCGCGACATCCGCTCCATCGTCGGGGTGATCTATCAGGGCTTGAGCGCGCCCCTTCAGGGTGCGGCGGCGCTATCGGTCTTCGCCCATCTGGAGGATCTGGTGGAGCGCGGGCTCGTCGTCACCGATGGCCCGCCGCGCCTCGACAGTGTCTACAGGCCGGCCTGAAACCGGCATCGTATGACGGCCGCGGATCGAGCGGTCGCCTCAGGCCCCCTCGCCTTCCGGCTATTGGATCTATCCGTTTCGCAGGAGGCGCGGCTCTCCTCCCCTTGTGGGGAGGAGTTGGAGGTGGGGGTGGTTGGGCGACCCTCAGGTTGCGGAGGCAAGCGGAGCCACCCCCACTCCTGACCTCTCCCCGCAAGGGGAAGTGGGACGCGCTCTGCCGGAAAGAGCGGGGGTGAATGTTGCAGCCTTCTGGAGGTGGAAGTGCGCGCTTCCCCTGCAGTCGAACCTGACCGAGCCGACAGACTCGGCTCGACCGCTCATTTGACGGCGATGGCGAGGTTGGCGACCTCGTCGAGATAGCCCCGGATGGTGTCGGCATTGGCGCCGAAGTCTCGGTCGCCGATACGGGAGGCGGAGCGCACGTCGATTCGGGCTCCGTCCGCCCTTGGTCGCACACGGACCGTGATGTCGCTGGCGAGGTTCAGGATGAGTCCGCGCGTTACCGCCTCGATCCGGCCGTTGCCGACGCGGCCGCCGGGGCGGATCGCCTCCACGATCTGCCATTTGCGATTCACCGCGGCCTTACGGGCGAGTTCGAACGCGGCGTTGGCGTCGAGGTCCAGGGTGAGCGGGGCGACCTGCAGATAGGAGGCGCGCTGGGCGATCCGTGCCTCGGGGCCGGGATCGGGGGGATAATGTCCTTCGCGCGCCGTGAAGGCGGCATGCGAGCGCGAGAAGGCGGGCGGGTTGTCGGTATCGGTGGTGACGTCGGTGATGGCGGGAAGGCGCAGGCCGCGCAGCCCGACGAAGGCCGGATAGCCGAGGACGATCGCCGCCAGGAACAGGCCCACGATTGCGCCGCCCAATCCGCGCGCCCCCTCGCGCCACACCCGGACGAAGGCGAAGATGGCAAAGGCGATCGCCACTACCGCCAGGACGAGGCCGGATGCCAGCGTCACCAGTGCGGGCCCCTCCTCCGCCCTCGGGTCGCGCACCAGAACGAGGGCGAACAGGGTGACGAAGACCGACAGGATCGCGGTCCCGCGCGAGAGCGGACCGGCGCGGGTGATGGGCTCCTCGATAAGCGAACGACGCATGATACGGGTGAAATCGCTGTCCGGGAGATCGCCGCGCCATCGGGAGGTGGTGCCCGCGCGCCTGAGCCCAAAGCTTTACCGGGCCTCGCTTTCCGACGCCACCCGCGAGTTGGCCGCGCTTTCGATGCCGCCCGCTTCTGGTATAGCGGCATCGACATGACTCTGACCGCAGCGCCCGGAAATCTCGTGACCGATGCACCGTCGGAAGACCCGCTGCGGGTCTGGTTCCGCTTCATCCGCCTGAACCGGAGGGTGACTGCCGCGATGGCGGCCGAACTGCGCGGACTCGGACTGTCGATTCCGCAATTCGACGTGCTCTCGACGCTCACCGAACGCGAGGGGCTGACGCAGCAGGATCTCGCCGCGCGCCTCTACGTCACCAAGGGCAACGTTTCGGGGCTGATCGACCGCCTCGTGCAGGCCGGCTTCGTCGAGCGCCACGCCATCCCCGGCGACCGGCGCTCGCACGCTCTCCGCCTCACTCCAGCCGGGACCGAGATCGCGGCCCGCGGCATCGCCGCGCAGAAGGCCTATGTCGCCCGCACCCTCGGCACCCTGCCCCGGGACGACATCGCGGCCTTCGAGCAGCTCGTCCTGAAGTGGCGCGACGTGGCCCGCGCCGATTCGGAGACCTCATTGTCGTCAGCCCGCGCGGTCGCGCGGTAGGCGTTAGCCGAAGCTTCTGATCCCGACCGTTGTCCGGAACTAGTGCCAAGGACTTCGAACTCGGGTTAGAATCATCTGATCTTCGGGAGGGTTCACACCGGTTCTGATACCCACACCGTCATTCCGGGTCGCCACCGGCGAGCCCGGAATCCAGAACCACCGAACGTGGCATGTCGAGCTTAGGTGGCGGCTCTGGATTCCGGGTTCCGCGATGCGGCCCCGGAATGACGGCTTGGGTTGCTCATAGTTGTGCCGACAACCCCGGCAATCCGAATGTGAAGCCCTGGAACTGTACCGCCTGGTATGGGCGCCAATCCCCGAATGTTCAGAGCGACTGACGGATCACCGGCCGGCCCTCGGCCTCCACCCGCGGGTCGATCTGCCGGGCCGCGCGCAGACCCGCCTCGATCGCTCCCTCGACCCAGCCTGTCTTCAGGCTGGTGAAGTCGCCGGCGAAATGGATGCGGCCCTCGGGCATGGTCCATTCGCGGATCATCCACCCGCCGCCGAGCGGCGGCGAGCCGAACGAGCCCTTGATCCAGGGCTGCTCGGTCCAGGCGAAGTCCTTGACCGTGATCACCTCGTCGAACAGATCGGGCATGTCGGCGCGGAACTGATCGACGGTCACCTGAGCGCGCGTCTCACGGGGGCGGGCCAGGATCGCCTCCGCATTCGCGCCGTTGAGGTAGAAGAAGACGTTCCCGTGCGAGCCGGTCTCGTTGCCGGTGATGTCGATGACCCGCTCCCACGGCCTGTCGCCGCCGGCCATGGGCCAGCCATGGACGTTCTTCGAGAGCCATGAGGGCGTCTTGGTCTGGACAATGACCTTCACGGTCTTGTCCCATTCCATCTCGGCGAACATGCGCCGCTTGCCCTCCGACCAGCCGGGTTTCACGTCGATACCGCCGAGGACGCTGAAGGGGATCGTGGACACGATGGCGTCGCCGGTGAAGTCGCGGCCGTCGCGGGTGCCGACGCGGACGCCGCTGTTGGTCTGCTCGATGCTGACCACCTCCGCCTTCAGGACGATGTTCGCCGGGCCGATGGCCCCCGCCAGGGCCATAGGCAGGCGGTTGTTGCCGCCTTCGATGCGGAACACGTTCTGGTCGCCGAAATGATAGGCGAGGTCGGGAATGGCACCCAGGGCCTGCGACCGGCTGGTGAAGGTGCCGCCATGGGCGTCGAGGAGCTGGCAGAAGGCATCCGATGCGCCAACGCCCTTCACGAGGTCGCCCACGGTCACGTTGTCGTAGCGCGCCAGGGAATCCGGGTCGGGCCAGCGGGAATCGAGCACCGAATCGGTGTCGAGCCCCGCCCTGTAGAGATAGCGGTTGAGGCTCGTCGCGACGCTGACGTTGCGCTCCTCCCGCGAGACGGCCCAGGGCCAGTTGGCGAGGTCGGCGCCCGTGCCGGTCTGCCCGCCGACCATGTAGCGCGGAAGACCGTCGTTGAGGCTGAGGAGCGGCAGGTTGAAGCGCCGGATGTAGCTCAGCACATAGGGCATGTTGGACCGGAAATGCCCGCCGCCGGCCTCCGTGAACTGTCCGTTCTTCAGCGGAAGGGAGAGGAGCCTGCCGCCGATGCGGTCCTGATACTCGATGACCGTGACCCGGTGGCCACGGCGCAGGAGTGCCAGCGCCGCCGTCAGCCCGGACATGCCGGCGCCGAGGACGAGCACGTGTTTGGGGGCGTTCCCCGTCTGCGCGAGGGCGGGCGCGGCGATGATCGGTAACGCGGCGGTAAAGGCCGTGCCGACGGCGCCACGGAGAATGTCCCGCTTCGTCGGAGCGTTCGGCCTGCCGCTATCGAGGCCGGCGCGGTCGTGGGGAGGCATCGTCGGAAACTCACGCAGTCAAGGCGATGATCGGGGAGGACGCGCGGGCGAGGCATGCCTACACGACAGCGTCCTGCCGCCATCGCCGAACTGGCCGGATAGGCCGGGCCTGTCGTCGGGAAGCGACACGGGCAGATGTGACGTTTCCGGGTAAATATTCCCCTTCCATCAGGGGCGGCCGGATCGGTGAAGGCCTCACTTACCGTCCTGGTTGCGACCCGTCTGCACTCACTCGTGCCTGATTGGCGATCCCGGCGAGCAAGTCGGCGAGATCGCCGATCGAGGCGACCACATGGTCGGCGAGCGGCGTCATGATCTCGCGGGCTCCCTCACCCATGGGTCCGCTCAGAACGGCGATAGTCATGGCGCCGGCCGCGCGCCCGGCGACGAGGTCGTAAGGTGAATCGCCGATCATGGCGATGTGTGTCGAGGCGACGCCGAGTTGCGCGGCGAAGGCGCTGACCATGCCGGGTTCCGGCTTGGACCCATGCCCTGAATCGTAACCCGCGACGTAGGAGAGATGGGGCGTCAGGCCGAGGGCATCAGCCTGCGCCCGCGCCGAGGCTTCTGCATCGTTGGTGGCGATGCCTAGCGCGTAACCGGCACCGACGAGATGGCGTGCCATTCCGGCCGGATCACCGATCGGGCATAGATGCGCCAGACCTTCGCGGCGAAACAGCCGGTCCATCTCCCCGTAGAGATCCGGTCCCGCCGGGCGGCCGAGCGCCTTCGCCCAGATCGGGCCATAAGCGGCCGAAGAGCCCGCGATGAGGGGCGACGTCGGCAGGAAGCGGCGCTCCTCCTCGATGTAATGGCTCACCGCCATCAAGTCTTCCAATCGGACGCGGTCGCCCCCGGCAAGGTCATCCATGACCGCATACGCTGCCGGCCCCCAGGTCCGATCGAAATCGATGAGCGTGCCGTCCTTATCGAACAGGATGCCGACAAGGTGGCGAGGGTGCATCGGGCTCACGCGCCGACCCTGACCTTGACGACATCGAAGGCGCCGGCCCCCTCGCGCCGGACGATCCTGTCGCCGGGCTCGAACACGCCCAAGGCCACGTCACGATCCGGCAGGATGACAGTGGTGGATTTGTTGAGATGGACGAGGACGAGACGGTCCTGCGCCAGAGATGCGGCGGCCCAGCGCCGCAATTGTGCGTAATACGGCTCGCGCCGCCAGGCGTTAGGCTGGCCGGGGTCGACCTGGACATTCATGTTCTTCGTCACCGGGTCGAGGGCGAGCACCATCTTGGCCTTCTCAGGCTTCCACTCGGCCCCGAGCCAGGCTTCCGTCATCCAGAGGCAGTGGAAGGCGCGGCAATGGTCCGGCCGTGTCGGGTGGATGGCGCAGCCCCTGCCCTGCCTGGTGTGCCGGCACCATTGACCGGCGACGCTCTCCACCGCCGGGACGTCGTAGACCTTGCAGCACAGGGTGCAGGTTCCGCAGGAGCGGCCGGGCGCCGGATGGGCCACGAAAGTTGCGGGATCGAGCATGGTCCTGACGTTCCGTGCAAGGCGCTGCGGTGACGGGATGGGTTTGTGAAGGCGCGCCGGGTTGCTAATGTGGCATCGCATGAACACGGGGCCGAACCGGCCCGCTTCCACAGGTAACGGCAGGCCCATGCTCTCGAACCTCGCGACCCGCGACGTCGAAACGCTGATCCATCCCTACACCAACCTCTCCACCTTCCGCGAGACCGGCCCCCTGGTGCTGGAGCGCGGCCACGGGGTCTGGGTCTATGACAGCGACGGCCGGCCCTATCTCGAAGGCATGGCCGGCCTATGGTGCACGGCTTTGGGCTACTCCAACGAGGAACTGGTGGAGGCGGCGAGCGAGCAGATGTCGCGCCTGCCCTTCACTCACCTGTTCTCGGGCCGCAGCCACGATCCGGCGATCGAGCTCGCCGAGACCCTCAAGGAGCTGATGCCGATCCCGACATCGAAGATCTTCTTCACCTCGTCGGGCTCTGAGGCCAACGACACCCAGGTGAAGCTGACCTGGTATCTCAACAACGCTCTCGGCCGCCCGGCGAAGAAGAAGATCATCTCGCGGATCAAGGGCTATCACGGCGTCACCGTCGCCACAGCCTCGATGACCGGCCTCACGGCCAACCATGCCGATTGGGACCTGCCGCTGCCGGGCTTCCTGCATGTGGGCTGCCCGCATCATTACCGCTTCGCCGAGGCCGGTGAGACGGAGGAGGCCTTCTCGCAGCGCCTCGCCGACGAACTCGAGGCCCTGATCCTGCGCGAGGGGCCGGAGACCGTCGCCGCCTTCGTGGCGGAGCCGGTCATGGGTGCGGGCGGCGCCATCGCCCCGCCGGCCGGCTACTTCGCAAAGATCCAGGCCGTGCTCGACCGCTACGACGTGCGCTTCATCGCCGACGAGGTGATCTGCGGCTTCGGACGCCTCGGCACTTGGTTCGGCTCGGAAGCCCTGGGAATGCGGCCCGACAGCCTGTCCTTCGCCAAGGCCGTGACATCGGGCTACATGCCGCTGGGTGGCATCAGCATCGACGAGCCGCTTTACAAGGCGCTGGTGACGCAGAGCGCCAAGCTCGGCACGTTCGGCCACGGCACCACCTATTCCGGTCATCCCGTCGCCTGCGCCGTCGCACTGAAGACCATCGAGATCTACAAGCGCGACCGCATCGTCGAAGGTGTCGCGGAGAAGGCTCCTCATTTCCAGGCCAGACTCTCGGCTCTGGCCGAGCACCCCATCGTCGGCGAGGCGCGCGGACTCGGTCTCATCGGCGGCCTGGAGATCGTCGCCGACAAGAGATCCAAGCGTCAGTACGAGCCGAAGGCCGGTGTGGCGGCCCGCTGCGTCGCCTTCGCGCAGGCCGAGGGTCTGATCGTCCGGTTCCTCGCCGGTGACCGGGTCGCGGTCTGCCCTCCCCTGGTCATCTCGCACGACGAGATCGACACACTGTTCGACCGCCTTTCTCGTGCTCTCGACCGGACCGAGGCCTGGATCGCGTCGGAAGGTCTGAACGCAGCGCTTTAAAGCTGCGCTGCCACAGAAAAGTCCAGATCTTCCGCGTCGCACTTAAGATCAGAGTGCGTTGCGGAATGGTATTTTTTATTTTTCCAATATTGCTTGTGTGTGTCACAAGACACGCATCGCGGCGAGATGAAACTCTACCCTGGCGAAGTCTCGTCTATCCTTAAGCTCCCGTTCATGATCCTTCGCCGCATATGGATCTCGTGCCGCACAGCGCCGGTCCGGGTCGAACCTCTAGCGGGTGCCCGAGAGACTGGCGTGATCGCCAACCAGACAAACGAGGATCTGGTGGCGTTCCGACACCGTGAAACAGGACCCGTTCCCATGTCCCGCCCCGAACCGAACCAGCGCGCAGCCATTTCGTCGACGCATCAAGCGTCCGGCTTGGTAACCGGTCGCGAAGGTTTCCGCCCCGTGGCACTTCCCGCCCTTGCCGCAGCGGTCCACGTCTCGGCATCCGCTGCGAAAGAGGCGGCCCGGAAGATTGCCGCCCGCCGGCAACTCTCCCGCTTCCAGCACGAGGATGCGCCCCTCGTCTAAGGGCGGTCCATCCTTGAACGAATGCGTTTTGGCGAAACATGGCGACCAAGCCTCCTTGGGCTTGGTCTTCGACGCTAAACCCTCGAAATTCGGCGTCGCCGGGTTCGTGACCGCCCCAAGGCGATGACTCCGTATCGCCTTCTACGGTCGAGAACGATGACATGCTGATCCTGCCGACGAGACGGCAGTTCCTGACCGGAATCGGTGCGACTACGAGCCTCGTGGCCGCCACGGGCGCTTATGGCTTCGTGATCGAGCCACGCCATCGACTCGTGGTGACGCGCTACGCTCCCTCCCTCCCTGGCTGGACCGAGGGGTTGAGGCTACGGGTCGCCGTCCTCGCGGATTTCCACGTGGGCGAGCCGACCATGCCGCTCGACCGGATCGCCGAGATCGTCGATGCGACGAACGGGCTCGAACCCGATCTCATCCTGCTGCTTGGAGACTATCCGTCCGGCCCCAGCGTGACCACGCGCAAGGTGCCGCTCGTCGATTTCGCGCAGGTGATCGAGGGATTGAGGGCTCCGCTCGGTGTCCATGCCGTCCTCGGCAACCATGATTGGTGGGACGACCATTTGGCGCAGGCGACGCGGCGTGGGCCGGTCGAGTCTCAGCGCGTGCTGGAGGCGCGCGGCATTCCGGTTATGGAGAACACGGTTCTTAGGCTGGAGAAGGGCGGTCGTCCGTTCTGGATTGCCGGGCTCGGAGATCAGGAGCCGTTCCTGCCGCGGGGCGACCGGCGCGGCCGCGACGATCTGCCCGGCACCCTGGCGCAGGTGACCGACGAGGCTCCGATCCTCCTCATGGCGCACGAGCCCTACATCTTCCCGGTCGTTCCGCGGCGCGTCTCGCTGACCCTGTCCGGGCATACGCATGGTGGCCAGGTCCGGCTGTTCGGCATGTCGCCGCTGAGCCCGTTCGCGCGCGGCAAAGATCTGACCTATGGCCATGTCGTCCTCGGCGGACGGCACATGATCGTCTCCGGCGGCTTCGGCGTCAGCCGTGTCCCGATAAGGATCGGGGTGCCGCCGGAAATCGTCCTTCTCGAACTCGGGAGCGTGGCGCCGCCGACGTCAGTCGCGGCAGCGCCGCCCGCCTGACGGAGCGCTACTTCTTGGCGCCGATGCTCACGGTGCCCTTGGTCGAGGGGGCCGCCGCGATCGTCTTGACGACGGGCTTCTTCGGCTTCTTCGCTTCGCGGCCACCGCGTGGTTTCTCAGTCGCCATGTTCGTCTCCTTGCATCGTCGGGACACGAGCATGCCACGGATTCGGCGCCAAGCGCCATGAAATCGCGCGTTGGCGCCGATGGCGGTTCACGGACCTGTCCGACTGGGTGACACGACCGGGATCGCGTCGGCGATGGTGATCCCGGTCGGATCGATGCGGCAGCGATGCGCATGGATCTCGACCCCGCCCGCCGCCGCCCTGGCAAAGGCCCGGTCGAAGGCCGGATCGAGGTCCCGCGCCACGTCGAACCGCTCGGCCTGCATCTGCACCACGATGATCAGCATCGCCCGGCCGCCCTGGGCGACGACCTCCGTCAGCTCGTCCATGTGCCGCGCGCTGCGGGCGGCAACGCAATCGGGAAACTCGGCGAGGCCCGGCTGGCGCAAGAGGTGACAATTCTTCACCTCCACGTGGCAGGGCGGCAGCCCCTCGCCCGTTGCCAGGAAATCGACACGGCTCGCACGACCGTAGCGCACTTCCGGACGCAGCGAACCATATCCGGCCAACGGCGCGAGACGCCCCTCGGCGAAGGCCTCGGCCACGAGGGCATTGGGCCGTAGGGTGTTGATGCCGACCCATTGCGGACCGCCGGGGAGGTCCGCCTCCACCAGTTCCCACGAAAAGCCGAGCTTACGCGCAGGGTTTGTGGAGGCGGAGAGCAGGACGCGCGATCCGGGCGTGACGAGGCCGAGCATGGCGCCCGGATTGACGCAATGCGCGGTGACGAGGTTGCCATCCGCCAACTCGATATCGGCGAGGAACCGCTTGTAGCGCCGGACGAGCCGGCCCTCGATCAGCGGCGCCGCGAACTTCATTTGGTGAAACTCCACATCCGAGCAGCTGTCCCGCACCTATCAGCAGCCTGCCGGCCGGACCAGGGTGCCGCCATGGTCAGGTGGGCATCGTCGCGCTACGTCGTGGTCCATCACCTCGCGACCGCCACGGATTCCGATGACAGACCCCGCTCCTTCCCCCATCACCGCCGCGATCCTCGTCATCGGCGACGAGATTCTGTCCGGGCGGACCAAGGACAAGAATATCGGCACCATCGCCGATTACTGCACGGCCATCGGCATCGACCTGCGGCAGGTCCGCATCGTCCCCGACGAAGCCTCGGAGATCGTCGATGCGGTGAACGCGCTGCGGACCCGCTATACCTACCTCTTCACCACCGGGGGCATCGGTCCCACCCATGACGACATCACCGCCGATTGCGTGGCGGCTGCCTTCGGCGTGACTATCGATGTCGATCCACGAGCCAAGGCCATGCTGCTCGAGCGGCACAAGCCGGAAGACCTCAATGAGGCCCGGCTCCGCATGGCGCGTATTCCGGCCGGTGCCGATCTCATCGCCAACCCGATTTCGAAGGCGCCTGGCTTTCGCATCGGCAACGTCTTCGTCATGGCCGGGGTGCCGGCGATCATGCAGGCCATGCTGGATGAGATCGGCCCCACCCTCGCAACGGGAGCGCGCGTCCTGTCGGAGACGATCGAAGCCGGAAACCTGCCCGAAGGCACTTATGCATCGGGCCTGGGTGAGATCGCGAAGGCCCATCCCGGCGTCTCCATCGGCTCCTATCCTTCGATGACGCAGCAGGGTTTCGCCAATCGGATCGTGGTGCGCGGCAAGGATTCGGATGCGGTGGCCCGAGCCCGGGTCGAGATCGCCGACCTCGTGGCGCAATTGAAGGCCGCCGCCGGCAAGGCATGACCGTATTGGGGTGGGGACCGCCGGCACCGAGACCGCGCGCACGGAGATGAATACTGCCCGACCGGTCGCGTACGCTCCGGTTCAGCGGCTCGATGGCACGATGATCCCGTGCCGCAACCCCATGACGGGAGCGGTCCTCTCTCCGGAGACGTTCCGTGCCCGTGAAACCGCTGTCATTCCTCGCTAGGCTTCGTATGCCGTCGATCCTTTCCGGATTCGTAGTCCTCGGCCTCGGCGGCGTACCCGCTCTCGCCGCCGATTTCCCAGAACCTTATGGACCGCCGCGCGATTTCCCCGCCGAGCGGCGGCTCCCGCCCTCGGTCGAGGAGTTCGGCCCCGAGCGTGGGGCGGCGCGGCTCATCGAGCCGTGCCGGGTCGTGGTCCGGCGCCGGATCTCGCCCGATGGGGAAGAGATCGTGAAGCGGGTGACGATCTGTGAGGAGCGTTCGGACCGCTTGCCGTTGGAGCGGGACGGCGGATACGGCGAGGTGAGGCCATTGCGCCGGCCCCCGCTGCCGCCTCGCGACATTCCTTTCGCGGATGAAACTCGCCCCGGGCGGGGAGCCGATCACGGGGAAGATCGCCTGGAAGAGCGCCCGGCGGACGGGCTCGCCGGCGACGAGCGCCTGTCCGACGAGCCGCCGTTGGAAGAGCGCGGACGCGGCCCGCGCTACTGAGGCAGTCGCATCGGGCTTTAAAGTATCAGGCCCGTACGACGGGCCGGGCCTTCACGGCTGCGGCCAGCGCCTTGAGCTGGCGGTTCAGATCCGCCAGCTCGTTGAGGGCGATGGTCCGGTGGCCGTCCTTGACCGCACGCTCGATGTCGGCGACCTGCGCTGTGGCCATGCGCTTCAGTTCGGCGGCGAGTTGGTCCCGGGTCATCGGCGCTCCTGTCACGGCTCGGGGTGGTGGGACCGTGATAGGACCCGCATGCTTAACCGACGGTGTTCATCGGGTGCGGCGCACCCAATGAACCGTGTCCGTCATGCGGTCTTACGTCCGCCAGGGATGCGCGGGCAGTTCGGTGGCGCCGACCGTGCTGGCCCCGGCGAGAGCCACGGCGTGGTCGTTCTCGACGCTGGAGCCGCTGACGCCGATGGCGCCGGACATCTCGCCGTCCTTGTCGACGATCGGGATGCCGCCGGGGAAGGTGATGAGGCCCTCGTTGGAATGCTCGATGCCGAAGAGCGGGCCGCCCGGCTGCGACAGCTGGCCGATCTGCCCCGTCATCATGCCGAAGAACACGGAGGTCTTGGCCTTCTTCTGGGCGATGTCGATGGAACCGACCCAGGCCCCGTCCATGCGGTAGAACGCTTTGAGGTTGCCGCCGGAATCGACGACGGCGATACACATCTGGGTGTCGAGCTCCACCGCCTTGGCGCGGGCGGCCTCGATGGCCTTGTGGGCGTCTTCGATGGTCACATGCATGATGGTTTCTCCCTTGTCGGTCGACGAGATCGGAGCCGTGTGGCCGTCTTCGCGTAGCGGAAGCGAGTGGCCCCGGCGCCTGTTCTCACGGCGACACACCGTGAACGATAGGACATTTCGGGCCTAAAGCGAGGACGGCCGCCCCTTTCGGAAGCGGCCGTCCTGCCTAGCGAGGTCTACGAAGCGAGCGGATCAGCTCGCCGACATCGCGTTGGCCTTCTCGATCAGCGCCTCGGCCATGCGGATCGAGGCGATGTCGATGAGGCGGCCGTCCAGCGAGACGGCGCCCTTGCCGGCCTTGGCGGCCTCTTCCATGGCTTCGAGGATGCGGCGGGCCTTGGTGACTTCGGCTTCCGACGGGGTGAACACCTCGTTGGCGAGATCGATCTGCGAGGGGTGGATCGCCCACTTGCCTTCGAAGCCGAGAGCGGCGCAGCGGCGGGCGGCGGAGGTGTAGCCGTCCGGATCGGAGAAGTCGCCGAACGGGCCGTCGATCGGACGCAGGCCGTAGGCGCGGCAGGCGATCAGCATGCGGTTCTGGGCGAACAGCCAGGGATCCTGCCAATGGGTCTCGCGGTTGCCGGCCTCGTCCTTGTCGGTGAGCACCGAGAAGTCCTTGTTCACGCCGCCGATGACGGTGGAACGGGCGCGGGTCGAGGCGGCGTAGTCGGCCACACCGAAGGACATGGCTTCCAGTCGCTTCGACGAGGTGGCGATCGCCTCCACGTTGGCCATACCCAGAGCGGTTTCGATCAGCACCTCGAAGCCGATCTTCTTCTCGCGCTTCTTGGCCTGCTCGATCTGGGTCGTCAGCACGTCGATGGCGTAGACGTCGGCCGGCACGCCGACCTTGGGGATCAGGATCATGTCGAGACGCGGACAGGCTTCGACGATGTCGACCACGTCGCGGTACATGTAGTGGGTGTCGAGACCGTTGATGCGGATCATCATGGTCTTGGTGCCCCAATCCAGGTCGTTGAGCGCCTGGATGATGTTCTTGCGGGCCTGCTCCTTGTCATCGGGAGCGACGGCATCTTCGAGGTCGAGGAAGATCACGTCGGCCTTCGAGGAAGCGGACTTCTCCATGAAGGTCGGGTTGGAGCCGGGAACAGCGAGTTCCGAGCGATGGAGGCGCGGGGTCGCCTGCTGGATCAGGGTAAAGCTCATCGGGGAATCCTTCCTTGTTTGGTTTCGTTGTGGGTGGTGAGGCCGCAAAACACGGTCCACCATACCGGTCGTGAGGCGCTTGCGCGCCAGCCCCAGGGCCGTGTCCGACCCTCGGTATCCTTACAAATGCCTCAGCCCGTCGCGCCGAAGCCGACGGCGATGCAGTTGATCGACAGTAGCAAGGCGGATTTCACAGCCTCGCGCTTGTCCTCGTCTTCCTCGCCCCGGAAGCGGCGGAGCAACTCCACCTGTTCGCGGCTGACCTGGTTGATCGTTGGCAGCCGGCCGTTGAGGCGGTCCCGGAATTGCGGGTAGCGTTCGGCCAGTTCGCGGTCGCCGCTGACACGCAGGGCCATCTCGCGGGTCAGCTCGTACTCGGCCTCGATCAGCGGGAAGATGTTGTTGCGGGCGGCCTCGTCGGGCACGAGACCGGCATAGTCCTTCGCGATGGCGAGATCGACCATCAGAAGTGTCTTCTCGACCTCGTCGAGGATGAGGCGGAACGGCTTCGATTCGGCAAAGAGCCGCTTCAGCTGCGCCTCGCCCTGCGCCCCGCGCACGTCGAGGAAACTCTTCAGGCCGGAGCCGACGCCGTACCAGCCGGTGATGACGTGGCGGTTCTGCGACCAGGCGAAGACCCAGGGAATGGCGCGCAGGTCCGCCAGCGAGCGGGCGCCGAAGCGCCGCGCCGGACGCGAGCCGATGTTGAGGAGCGCGATCTCGTCCAACGGGCTCGCGGCCTGGAAATAGGTCACGAGATCGGGGTGCTGGATCAGGTTGACGTAGGCCGCGCGCGAGGCGCCCGACAGCGCTTCCAGCGTGTCGTCGAATTCGTTGCGCGGGATGTTGGCCGCCTCGCGCTCCGATTTCAATGCGTGGTCGAACACCGACGAGGCCAGGAGCTCCATCTGATAGGCCGCAGTGCCGCGGTTGGCGTATTTGAAGGAGACGACCTCTCCCTGTTCGGTGGTGCGGAAGCGGCCGTTGATCGATCCCGGCGGCTGGGCGGCGATGGCCCGGGCGGTGGGCGCCCCGCCACGGCTCACCGAACCGCCGCGACCGTGGAAGAAGGCGATCGGCACGCCCGACGACTTGCCTAGCTGGGTCAGCTTGTCCTGCGCCTTGTACAATTCCCAGTTCGAGGCGACGAAACCGCCATCCTTATTCGAATCCGAGTAGCCGATCATCACCTCCTGCATCCCGCCTTGCCAGCGGGTGGAGCGGCGCACGACGGGAATCGAGAACAGCTCCTTCATGATGGCGGGCGCGGCGCGCAGGTCGTCGATGGTCTCGAACAGGGGCACGATCGGCAGGCAACAGATCTCGGTGCCGGCGGCATCGAGGAAGTTGCCGGCTTCCTTGGCGAGAAGATAGGCGCCGAGAATGTCGGGGACCGAACGCGTCATCGACAGGATGAACGAGCCGAAAGCCTCGCGGTCGAGCTGCTCGCGCATCTCGCCGACGAGGG
Source organism: Methylobacterium bullatum (assembly GCA_902712845.1). Taxonomy (NCBI): domain Bacteria; kingdom Pseudomonadati; phylum Pseudomonadota; class Alphaproteobacteria; order Hyphomicrobiales; family Methylobacteriaceae; genus Methylobacterium; species Methylobacterium bullatum. The sequence continues at coordinate 2,662,780 of LR743504.1, read as the reverse complement.
CGAACGTCTCGAGCGTTTCGCGGGCATCGTCGGGCAGGCCCTCGAACGAGCGCTCCCCGTGCATCGGCTTCGCCAGTTCGGAGAGCAGCCAGTTCTTCCACTCGGGCGATTCGAGGGCGGGCGGCGTTTTGTTCTGGCCGTGGCTCTGCTGCCACAGGGCGTGGAGCGTCTTCGTGGTGCGCGTGGTGTTCTCGCGCAGGTCGAGGCGCACGGTGGAGAAGCGGAAGATCTCGACCATTCGGCGCACCGGCCGGACGAGGTCGATGGCCAGCGACGGGCAATTCGCGTCGGTGAGGCCGGCTTCGAGGTGGCGCAGGTCATTGATGAGGCCGTCGGCGCTCGGATAGTCGGGGCCGCTGGTGCGCTGCCCCTTGTTGCGCGCGATGGTGGCTTCGAGCTTGCGCAGGATGCAGGTGAGGAACTGGCGATAGGCCTCGCCCGGATTGCGGTTGGCGATGGCGCGCCCGTCGCCGCTCTCCGCGAGAAGCTGCGCGAGTTCAGATTTGAACGTCGCCGGCACAGGCAGCGAGCGCTCGGTGAGGGAGAGCGTGCGGCCAAGCGCCGTCACCCCGTCGCGGTAGCGCCGCAGGGAGGCCAGCGCGTTGCGCTGGAGCGTGGCACGGGTCACCGACGAGGTGACGTAGGGATTGCCGTCCCGGTCGCCGCCGATCCAGGAGCCGAACTGGAAGAAAGCCGGCACCTCGAACTTCTCGTCCGGGTAGTATTCGGCGAGCGACTCCTCGAGCGAGTAGAGCACCTCGGGGAGCATCTCGAACAGGGTCTCATCGAAGAAGTGCAGGCCCCAGGCGACCTCGCGCTCCACGGTGGCCTTTTCCAGATGGAGTTCGCCGGTCATCCAGACGAGCTCGATCTGGTCGCGCAGCTCGTTCATCAGGCCGTTGCGCTCACGCTCGGTCCAGCGCGGCAATTCGAGCTCGCGCAGGACGAGGTAGATGCGGCGGAACTTCTCCAGCACCGTCACGCGCTTGCCCTCGGTGGGATGCGCCGTGATCGTCGGGCGGATGCGCAGATCCTTCAGCAGTGCGTGGATCTCGGGCGCTTTGATGCCATTCTTCACCGCCTCCGCCAGAACCGCGCTGAAGCTGCCGCCGAGCTCCGCCCGTCCCTTCGTGCGCTCCAGGTGCCGGCGCCGGCGCATGGCGGCGTTCTGCTCGGCGATGGAGAGCAGCTGGAACCAGATGCCCTGCACCTGGAGGGCACGGGCGAGGAGCTCGGGCGAGAATTCCGAGATATTGGCTTGGCCCAGAAGGACGGCCTCCAGTTCCGGCTCGTGCCTGCGGGCGACTTCGAGCAGGGCGTGGAACAGGATGTCGAGCGCCTCCTTCGACGACGTACCGGTGATGACCGGCGGCGCGAAGGGATGGTCGAGGGTTCCGACCGGGGCGTGGAGGGTATCGGTCATCGGATGGCCACCTCGAACAGAGTTGAGCCGATGGCCGCCGGGGACGCGCGGGCAACGGTGATGAAGCGGCCGCCCCGGCAGCATGGAACGCAGCGTCGGGGCGATCAAGTGGTGGTTTCTGCGGCTAGGTCCGTCGGCGGCCGGGCGGCGCTGCCCCTCTCCCGGTCCCTCCGCGACCACCCTCCCCCGCCGAGGGGAGAGGGTTTGCGCGTTCAGGCGGCGAGTTTGCGCATCACCTGTTCGACCGTGGAGCCGAAATCGCCGGGGCTGGGGGCTACGGTCAGTCCATAGGAGCGCATGATCTCGGCCTTCTCGGCGGCACTATCGCCGGTGGCGGAGATGATGGCGCCCGCATGGCCCATGCGGCGGCCCTTCGGAGCAGTGAGACCGGCGACGAAGCCGATGACGGGCTTCGACATGTTCTCCTTGATCCAGGCCGAAGCCTCGGCCTCCTGCGGACCACCGATCTCGCCGATCATCAGCACGGCCTTGGTGTCGGGATCCTGCTCGAACAGGGCGAGATGGTCGAGGAAGGACGACCCGTTGATCGGGTCGCCGCCGATGCCCACCGACGTGGTGATTCCGATGCCCTTCTCCTTCATCTGCGCCGCCGCCTCGTAGCCGAGGGTGCCAGAGCGCGAGATCACGCCGACATTGCCCTTGAGGTAGATGTGGCCGGGCATGATACCGAGCATCGACTTGCCGGGCGAGATGATGCCGGCGCAGTTCGGTCCCACCACCATGGTGCGCTTGTCCTTGGGGTAGCGGCGCAGATACCGCTTCACCCGCATCATGTCCTGGGCCGGGATGCCGTCGGTGATCGAGCAGATCAGCGCGAGGCCGGCATCGGCCCCTTCCATGATCGCGTCGGCCGCGAAGGGCGGGGCGACGAAGGTGATCGAGGTGGTGGCTCCGGTGGCCTCCACGGCCTCCTTGACGGTGTTGAACACCGGCACGCCGAGATGGGTCTTGCCGCCCTTGCCCGGTGTGACGCCGCCGACGATGTTCGAGCCGTACTCGATCATCTCCTTGGCGTGGAACGTACCCTTATCGCCGGTGATGCCCTGGACGATGATCGGGGTCTTCTCGTCGATCAGAATGCTCATGACGTATCCTCCCCTCGTCTCAGTGGTTGCGCTTGGCGGCGTCGCAGGCCGCGACGGCCTTGGTGGCGGCATCCGACAGGCTGTCGGCGGTGATGAGGTCGAGGCCGCTCTCGGCCAAAATCTTCTTGCCCGCCTCGACATTCGTTCCTGCGAGCCGGACGATGAGCGGCACGTCGATCTTCACTTCCTTCGCCGCCTGGATCACGCCCTGGGCGACCCAGTCGCAGCGGTTGATGCCGGCGAAGATGTTGACGAGGATCGCCTTGACGTTGCGGTCCGAGAGGACGAGCCGGAAGGCCGTCGCCACGCGGTCGGGGCTGGCGCCGCCGCCGACATCGAGGAAGTTCGCCGGCTCGCCGCCCGCGTGCTTGATCATGTCCATTGTGGCCATGGCCAACCCTGCGCCGTTGACGATGCAGCCGATCTCGCCGTCCAGGCCGATATAGCTGAGATTGTGCTCGGCGGCCTGGGCCTCGCGCGGGTCGCCCTGCGAGGGATCGTGCATGTCGGCGATGTTGCGCCGGCGGAACATGGCGTTGTCGTCGAAGGACATCTTGGCGTCGAGCGCCAGGACGCGGTCGTCCTTGGTGACGACGAGAGGGTTGATCTCCAGCATGGTACCGTCGCAATCACGGAACGCCCGGTAGGCGTTCATGATCGTCTTCACGGCCGCCGAGACCTGCTTGATGTTCAGGCCGAGCTGGAACGCGATCTCGCGGGCCTGGAACTGCTGCAGACCGACGGCCGGCTCGACCACGACCTGGATCAGGGCCTCGGGCTCGTTGGCCGCGATCTCCTCGATGTCCATGCCGCCGCGCTGCGAAGCGATGACGCGGACGCGCTCGGCCTTACGGTCGAGGACGTAGCCGAGATAGAGTTCACGCTCGAACGGGTCGGCGGTCTCGATGTAGACACGCTGGACCGGCTTGCCTTCGGGGCCGGTCTGCAGAGTGACGAGACGCTTGCCGAGGAGATCCTTGGCGGCGTCGCGAACCTCGTTGTAGGTCCGGCACAGCTTGATGCCGCCGGCTTTGCCGCGCGCACCGGCATGGATCTGGGCCTTCACCGCCCAGAACGAACCACCGAGCTCGGTGGCGGCATAGACTGCCTGGTCGGGGCTGAAGGCCACCGCGCCCTTGGGAACCGCGACGCCGAATCCGGCGAGCAGCTCCTTGGCTTGATACTCATGCACGTCCATGTGCGTTCTCCTCGGCGTTTTTCCCTGGGACAGACACTCTCGTAAATTTCACTTCACGGAAAGAGCTTCTGTTGTAATATTTTTTTACATTCTCTTTCACTCCGCCTTTAACAGCGGCTGGAATGTATTTTTTAGACGAAAAGGCCGGCTGAGTTTGTTCTCGCCGGCCTGTCATTGGTCTTAGTTCACCTTGGCCTTCACGACCTCGTAGATCGTCTCGTTCAATGGTCCCGCCGGCCCGAGCAACTCTTCGAGTTGTTTGAGGCGCTCTTCGGCAAATCCGCGATCGTCCAGGCCCTTGGCGTTGACATAGACGTTGAGCGCGGCGCTGCGCAGTCCGGCATGAGCGGAGAGAACCGCGACCCCCGCATCGGAGATGACGTTGAGATTGCCCTTGTCGGCCACGGCCTCGGCGAGGTCGATGACCTCGCGGCAGGCACGGCAGCAGGCGAGCGGCACGTCGGTGGCGACCTTGAGGGCCTCTTGGATCCTGGCGGCACGGGCCGCCTTCTCCTCGTCGGTGCCCTTCGGCAGGCCGTACGCTCCCATCACCGCGTCGAATGCCTCGACATCGTCCGCGATCATGCCGGTGAGTTCGGCCCGGAGCGTTTCGGACTTGCCGAGGATCTCCTTGAGCTCGCCCTCGACCTCGACGTACTTCTTCTTTCCGATGGTGAGGTTGCACACCATGCTGAGGAGCGCGGCGCCCATGGCACCGGAAATGGCAGCGGCTCCGCCGCCTCCGGGGGTCGGTGCCGAACTCGCGAGCCCGTCGAGGAAGCTCTGGATGGTTTCGTGGGCAGGTGACGTCTTCTCGCTCATGGGTCAAGCCATCGTCTTGGCGAGGGCATAGATCTCCTCGGCGTCGAACACCTTCTCGGCACTGTCGAAGAGCTGGCCGACGCAGGCGCGGTGCAGCTTCAGCTTCAGGCCGCCGATGCCAAGAGCGCCGAACACCTTCTTGCCGTGGCGCTCCTTGCCCTTGTCCATGGCGTCGATGCCGCCGAAGCCGAGGGGCGGCTGGGCATTGTAATCGGCGATGAACTCGATGCTGGCCTCGTCCTTCCAGTCGGCTTCGGCGAGAAGCTCGAGGCCGATGGCGCCAGCCGAGAAGACCAGGTTCTGGCCCTTGACGATGGCGGCGCGCGAGGCGGCATCCGGCGTGGCGGCGGCGCTGATCTGGACGTTGAAGCGCTTGTTGATGGAATCGGCGGCGGCCTGGGCCTTGTCCAGCGAACGACCGCAAAGGACGACGGTGGCACCCTCCTGCGCGAGGAGCGCGGCCGAGCGCATACCCACCGGGCCAGTGCCGGCGAGCACGACGGCCTTCTTGCCCTGGAGCGATCCGGCGGCCTTCTGAACCAGCGCGACGCCGGCGGCGGCGGTGGTGTTCGAGCCGTTCGAATCGAGCATGATCGACACGCGGAAGGGGCCGAAGAAGCGCTTCTTCACGGCCTCGAACACCGCCTCGCCGGCCGCCATGCTGCCGCCGCCCACGAAGATCGCCGTGGACTTTTTCTCGGAACCGCCGCGGGTGTAAATCGTGCCGTCCACCAGGGCGCCGACATTGTCGGGCGTCACGTTGCCGTAGCCGGTGATGCGATCGGCCCCGCCGTCATAACCGACGACCACATCGAACACGCTCGGAACGGTATCGGTATCGAATTGGAACAGCAGCTTCTTCGTCATGTCGTTTCCTCTGCCCGCGTCGCTGCGCGGTTGTCGTATGATTGGCGAGACTGCATCGAGCCGCGCGATGGTGTGCTCCGACACTCCGGAGTGTCGGCGAGCTCGTCATCCGAACACCTCGTCAGCACAGCCTCGATCTGCGCCTAACGATTTGGATCCCGGCCTCCGCTCCATGGACCCGTAAGGACGTCGGCGTCTCTCAGCCGGTTCTTCAGGTATGAAGCCCGATCCTCACACCACGTTCTGCGGCTTGCCCGCAACATAGGCCTCGACGTTGTCCACGAGCTGGTCGGCCAGGATCTGCATGGCTTCCTTGCTCGCCCAGGCCACATGCGGCGTGACGATGAGGTTGGGCAGGTCGAGCTCGCACAGGATATTGCCGTTCTTGGGCGGCTCGGTGACCACGACATCGAAGCCGGCGCCACCGATCGTGCCGGCCTTCAGCGCCTCAGCAAGGGCTTCCTCGTCGACCAGGCCGCCACGGGCAGTGTTGATGAGGATGGCGTGCTTCTTCATCTTCGCAAGCTGCTCGGCGCCGATCATGTTCCGGGTCTCCGGCGTCAGCGGCGCATGCAGGGTGATGACGTCGGATTCGGTGAGGATCGTCTCGAAATCCACGAGGCCTTCCTGCGGGAACACGTCGTAGGCGATGACCTTCATGCCGAGGGCTTCGGCCCTCTTGGCGATGGACTTGCCCAGCGCTCCATAGCCAACGATGCCCAGCGTCGAGCCGGCGATGTCGTGAATCGGGTAGTCGAAATAGCAGAACTGCGTGGATTTCGCCCAATCGCCCCGGCGCACGGAATTCGCGTAGGGCACGATGGCGCGCCGCAGGGCGAACATCAGGCCGATCACGTGCTCGGGCACGGTGTTGAAGGCATAGTTCCGGATGTTGACGACGGTGATGCCGAGTTCCTTGGCGGCGGCCTTGTCGACGACGTCGGTGCCTGTGGCGGCCACGGCGATGAGCTTGAGGTCGGGGAGCTGCTTCAACGTCTCGGCGCGCATGGGCACCTTGTTGATCAGCGCGATCTCGGCCCCCTTCAGGCGCTCGACGATCTCCTCCGGCGTCCAGGTCGATTCGTACTCGGTATATTCGTGCGGGAAATTGAACTCACGCACCTTGGCGTCGAGGGATTCACGATCGAGGAAGACGATTTTGTGCGCCATTGGAACCCTCAAGCGACGTTCCGCGCCGAGCGCGACGTTACGCGATACACGCTTCTATAGACGATGCCCCGGGGCCGGCGAGATGCCGGCCCCGGGAAACAGCTTCGATCAGGACTTCGCGAGGGGATTTTCGCGCAGGTAGCTGGAGGCGGCGGCGACGCCGGAGCCCGGCTGCACCTTCACGCCGTTGTCGAGCATGGCCATTTCCGCGCCGGCGATGGCGCCGAGAAGCGAGAGCTCGTTCAGGTCACCCACGTGGCCGATGCGGAACACCTTGCCGGCCACCTGGCTCAGACCCGCACCGAGGGCGAGGTTGTAGCGCACGAAGGCATGCTTGATGATCGCGGCGGCGTCGACACCCTCGGGGACGAGGATGGCGGTCACCGTGTCCGAGTTCCACTTGGCTTCCTTGGCGCAGGTCTTGAGACCCCAGGCCGCGACGGCCTGGCGGGTCGCCTCGCCGAGCACGGCATGGCGGTGGTAGACGTTCTCAAGACCTTCTTCCCGCAGGCAGGCGAGCGCCTCGCGCAGGCCGTAAAGAAGCGGAAGGGCGGGCGTGTAGGGGAAGTAGCCGGCGCCGTTCTGCTTCTGGTGGTCGGCCCAGTCGAAGTAGACATGCGCGAGACGGTCGTTCGGGCCCGACGAGGACTCGGCGGCCTTGAGCGCCTTCTGGCTGACGCAGATCACGCCGAGGCCGGCGGGGAGCATCAGGCCCTTCTGCGAGCCGGCGATGGCGCAATCGACCTTCCACTCGTCGGCGTAGAACGGCAGGGAGCCGATCGAGGACACGCCGTCCACGAAGAGCAGGGCCGGGTGGCCGGCGGCGTCGATCGCCTTGCGCACGGCACCGATGTCGCTGGTGACGCCGGTGGCGGTTTCGTTATGGACCGTCATGACGGCCTTGATCTCGTGGTTCGTGTCGGCGCGCAGCGCCTCCTCGATCCGCTGGGGGTTCGCACCCGTGCCCCATTCCTCTTCCTGAACGATCACGTTCAGGCCGAGGCGCTGGGCCATGTCGATCCAGAGGTGGCTGAACTGGCCGAAGCGCGAGGTCAGCACCGTGTCGCCGCGATGCAGGGTGTTGGTCAGCGCCGATTCCCAGATGCCGGTACCCGAGGCCGGGAACAGGAAGATCGTGCCCTGGGTCGAGCCGAACACGGCCTTGGTCTCTTCGAACAGGGGCTTGGTCAGCGCCGGGAAATCCACCGAACGGTGATCCTCGGAGGGAACGATCATCGCCCGCTGGACGCGGTCGGGGATGTTCGTCGGGCCCGGAACGAACAGATGATTCCGACCCGGCCGTCTCGTTGCCGCCATGTTGTGTCTCCGGTTCTTCTTCGGTTCGCGCGCACGCATCGTGCGACGCTGGGATCGAATACGGTGGTCCGAGGTCGCGATCCGGCCTGATGGGCAGCCGGGACGGTTCCTAAGCTTTGGGAAAGAAACGGCGGCGCTGCCGGGAGCACCGGCTGCCGCGCGTCCGTCTGGAGGAGAAGGCACGGTCCACGATCGTCGACGGAAGGCGCGAGGCCCGCCTCGTGCCATCACCGATGGCTGCGAGCTCCGGAGCGCTCGACGCGACTGCCTTCGACTGGATCAAGCCTCTCTCCGTTGGCCGGGGCGCGCGAATGCCGCACACTCCCAGGGCCTTGGACGTCGTTTCTCACCTCGTCGGCAACCTTGATTTCGCCTCGCATGGGCTCCGGACACGCGCTTTCCAGCGCGATCCGGTGGGTCACCTTGATCGGGACTATGCCGGGGTTCGCCACCGAAGGAAAACGCAAAAAACTTCCCGGCCACTCAAAAAATTTGTCGCGCAGTGCAGCATCTCGGCGATGCGCTTGAAGTAGTCACGCCAAGAGGGGGCCACGGGGCAGGCCGGCTGCGCGTCATCAAACTGATACGGGAATCCGGTTTGGCTCAACGCACCGAAGCCGTTCGGAGTGGGTCGTGGGCGAAGATACAGAGAAGACGATCCGCGTGAGGACGCTCTTCCTGTCCGATATGCATCTGGGCACGAAGGGCTGTCAGGCGGGATTGCTGCTGGAATTCCTACGGGATTACGACGCCGACGAGATCTACCTCGTCGGCGACATCGTCGACGGCTGGCAGCTCAAATCGGGCTGGTTCTGGCCGCAGAGCCACAACGACGTGGTGCAGAAGCTGCTGCGCAAGGTGCGCAAGGGCTCGACGCTGATTTACATCCCCGGCAACCACGACGAGTTCCTGCGCGATTATCTCGGCATGACCTTCGGCGGGATCGAGGTGGTGGACGACCGGATCCACGTCGCAGCGGACGGCAAGCGCTATCTCGTCATTCACGGCGACCAGTTCGACATGGTCGTGCGGCATGCCAAATGGATCGCCTTCCTGGGCGACGGGGCCTACACCTTCGCACTCTTCGTCAATACCCACTTGAACACCCTCAGGCGCCGACTCGGGCTTGCCTATTGGTCGCTCTCGGCCTGGGCCAAGCTCAAAGTGAAGAACGCTGTCAACTTCATCGGAAAGTTCGAGGAGTTGCTCAGCGCGGAGGCCAAGCGCGTGGGTGCCGACGGCGTCATCTGCGGACACATCCACCATGCCGCCCACCGGCAGATCGCCGGGCTGACTTACCTCAACACCGGGGATTGGGTGGAATCCTGCACCGCCATCGTCGAGCATTACGACGGCACCATGGAGGTGCTGCATTACCCGAGCGTGTTGCGGGCGCGGGCCGCCGCGGAAGAAGCGGAGCGCAGCGCGGTCACCGTCGGTCCGGCGCGGGCTGTCGCGTGAGGCTGTTGATCGCCACCGATGCGTGGCACCCACAGGTCAACGGGGTCGTCCGCTCTCTCGAGAACATGGCGGCGGCGGGCCAGGAACTCGGCTTCGAGACCGTGTTCCTGACCCATCAGGACTTCGCCTCGGTGCCGCTCCCGGGATACCCGGAGATTCGGCTGTCTTATGCCACCAAGGGCAAGGTCGCGCGCCTATGGTCGGATCTCGCCCCGACCCATGTCCATGTGGCCACCGAGGGGACCGTCGGCTACGCGACCCGGCGCTATTGTCTCGCCCATGGCCGCCCTTTCACCACGAGCTATCACACGCGCTTTCCCGAGTACCTCGCCGCCCGTGCTCCCGTTCCCGAAAGCTGGAGCTATGCCTGGCTGCGGCGCTTTCACGGCGCGGCGAGCGGGACGATGGTCTCGACCCCTTCCCTCGAACGTGACCTCGCCTCACGCGGTTTCGGCAACCTGATGCGCTGGACGCGGGGGGTCGATACGGACCTCTTTCGCCCCGCCGGGCCGGATGACGTCCCGCCCGATGGCCTGGTCGGATTGTCCGGACCGTTCTTTCTCTTCGTCGGCCGGCTGGCGGTGGAGAAGAACGTTTCGGCCTTCCTCGATCTCGACCTGCCGGGCACCAAGATCGTGGTCGGAGACGGCCCTGACCGGGCACGCCTGGCCGGCCTGTATCCGAAGGCCCGCTTCCTCGGAACCCTGACCGGCGCGGCGCTCGCCCGCATCTACGCGGCGGCGGACGTGTTCGTCTTCCCCAGTCTTACCGACACGTTCGGCATCGTCCTGCTCGAAGCCCTCGCCTGCGGCGTTCCCGTGGCGGCCTATCCGGTGACCGGCCCTCTCGACGTCATCGGCGGGACCGGCGCCGGAATCCTCGGACCCGACCTGCGCGAGGCGGCGCTCGCCGCCCTGTCGATCCCCCGCGAGCGCTGCCGCGCAGAGGCCCTGCGCTACACCTGGGGCGAGAGCGCGCGCCAGTTCTTCACCAACATTTCGCTGGCTCACGGCACCGGCCTTCCTACGCCCCGGCGCCGGGCGTTCCGGGCGGCACCCGCGGTGTAGCCCGGGGCCGTGGCGGTGATCTTCCGGCCTCCTCGCCCAGAGAGTTCGGCCACGCTCCCACACGTTTCTCGCGCCAAGCCCGGTGACCGGCCTTTGGGTGAGGTATAATCCATCGGTCAAATGACCAGACCGTTCGCCGACCCCGTCGCCAGCACCCTCCCCGCTCTCATCGGCTGCGACGAGGTCGGGCGCGGTGCGCTGTGCGGCCCCGTGGTCGTGGCGGCGGTCTGGTTCGATCCCGCCGTGTTCCCGGCCTCCGTGCTGGCCTGCCTCGACGACAGCAAGAAGCTCGACCGGGCGACGCGCGAGCGTCTGACGCCTCTGATTCGCGAACATGCCGAGGTGGCCGTGGCGGCCGGGTCCCGGCAACTCGTGGACCGCATCAACGTCCGCGCGGCGACCCTCGACGCGATGCGGCGAGCGGTGGAGAAACTCGGCCTCGAAGCGCCCGTGGCCGTGGATGGGCGCGATGCCATCCCCGGCCTGTCCCTGCCGTGCCGGGCGGTGATCGGCGGCGATCGGCTGGTGCCGCAGATCGCGGCGGCCTCCATCGTCGCCAAGACCCTGCGGGACGATCTCATGCGGGTTCTGGCCGGCCGTCATCCGGCCTATGCCTGGGATCGCAATGTCGGCTACGGCACCGCGGCTCATCTCGCCGGTTTGGCGAGCCTCGGCCGCTCGGCGCATCACCGGGTGAGCTTCACCAAGCGATTCGCTTCCTCGCCCTCTGTCGTCACAGCAGGCTGAGCTGTGACCCGGACGCCGCTGTAGGATCGAAGAGATCCGTGCGCAGGGAGATGCGCTCATCGGCATAGCGGAGGCGTTGCTTTGCCAGACGCATGCGCTGGGCGATGAGGTCGGCGTAGGCGCCGCTGCCGGTCATCCGCCGGCCGAAGGTCGCATCGTAGGCCTTGCCACCGCGGGCCTCGCGCACGAGCGACATTACATGCCGCCGGCGGCCCGGATAATGCTCGGTGAACCAGTCGTTCACGAGGTCGTCGAGTTCGAGCGGCAGCCGCAGCAGGACATGGCGCGCCTCGACGGCACCGCATTCCCGCGCCCGTTCCAGCACCGCTTCGATTTCGTGGTCGTTCAGCGATGGAATGACCGGGGCCATCATCACCATGACCGGGATGCCCGCGCGGCTGAGCTGACGGATTGCCTCCAGCCGCCGGTCGGGATGGGGTGCGCGCGGCTCCATGCGTCGGGCCAGGACAGGGTCGAGGGTCGTCACCGACATCGCCACCTTCACGAGGCCTAGCTCCGCCATCGGCGCCAGGATGTCGATGTCCCGGGCGACGAGGTTCGACTTGGTGACGATCCCCACGGGATGGCGGAAGCGCGCCAATACGCCGAGCACGGCGCGGGTGATGCCATGGTCTCGCTCGATCGGCTGATACGGGTCCGTGGCAGTCCCGAGGGCGATCGTCTGCGGCACGTAGCCCTTCGCGGAGAGCTCGCGCTCCAGCAGCTCGGCCGCGTTGGCTTTGTGGAACAGCTTCGTCTCGAAATCGAGGCCGGGCGACAAGCCGACATAGGCATGGTTGGGCCGGGCGAAACAATAGACGCATCCGTGCTCGCAGCCGCGATAGGGATTGATCGAGCGATCGAACGGAAGGTCCGGTGACGTATTCCGCGTCAGGATGGTGCGTGCGTGCTCGGGCCGGTCTTCGGTACGCAGGCGCTGGACGGCATCATCCGAAACCCAACCGTCGTCGAAGGCCTCGCGCCATGCCGGTTCGTAGCGACCGCAGGGATTGGCCGTGGCCCCCCGCCCCTTTCTCGCATCCGCCGACAGGGTGCTCCCTCCAAGCCGCCGGTCGGGCGCGCCGAACGCCTCGTCATCCCTGTCCCCGGCGGCCTTCACCGCTCGGACCACACAGCCAGCATCGCTTCGAGATCTTGCGCGTAGGGTACGGGCAAGGGCACCGCCTTCGCCGCGTCGGCATCGAACCCACCATCGAGTCCCCCATCGAAGGCGGCATAGCGCGGGCCGTAAGCGACGAAGCTCCAGCCGAAACCGATCCCGTCGAAGGCTCTCACCCGGTCGATGTCGCCGCCCGGCATCTCGAGGTCATCGATCTTGCGATCCCGCCGCATGCCTTGCTTCCCCTCCGTTCGGCGCCTTGACACAGGGACGTCCGGCGCGTCGCGCCATGCCCTTCCATTCGCGTTGCGAACATATCAGGAACACGAAAGGTGTCCCTGCCCTTTTTTAAAGCAATCGACGGGTTATGCCGTCGAGGCGCGGGTTCTCGTCGCTGTTTCGGCGCCATTCGGCTTTCCCCGGGCCGAAAATACGGTATGCGCGCGCATGATTTCGGCTCTGATCCATGTAGCGATGCCGGTCGGCCCCGATGCGGTCGACCGACTCGCCGATACTCTGGGGGCTCTCGTCGAGGGCGTTGCGGCCGGGCTCGTCGGTGACGCGGTCATCATCGCCCCCGCCCATGATGCGGCGATCGATGCCGTGGCCGAGGCCACCGGCGCGACCTTCGTCGTCCGCTCGGGCGGTACGCCGCCCTGGTCGGAAGGGGCTAGGGCCGCGCGGCGGGAATGGGTGCTGTGCCTCGAGGCCGGCGACGTGCCGGCCGAGGGCTGGATCCGCACCATCGATCGGTTCATCGGCACGGCCCGGCCGGAGATGGTCCTCGGGCGCCTGCGCCGACCCCATGCGGGGTTGCCGTCGCGCCTTGCGGCACAGGGCGAGTCCGTCATCGGCGTGCGTAGGCCGCGCGCCGGAGACCTCGTACGCCGGGACCGCCTCATCGCGAGCGCCGTCTTCTCGACCCGCCTGCATCCCCGGCGGGTGAACGTGCGGCTCAACCGAGGGTGATCAGACCGGAATCGAGGCGCCGCGTCGCAGGTGTTCGTCCAGGCGCGGCATGATCTCGACGAAGTTGCAGGGCCGGTGCCGATAGTCGAGCTGGGCCGCGAGGATGCCGTCCCACGCGTCGCGGCAGGCACCCGGCGAACCGGGCAGGACGAAGACGAAGGTCGCGTTCGCGAGCCCCGCCGTGGCCCGTGACTGCAGGGTGGACGTGCCGATCTTGTCGTAGGAGATGCGGTGGAAGACCGCCGCGAATCCGTCCATCCGCTTCTCGAACAGCGGCTCGATCGCTTCGGGCGTCACGTCGCGTCCGGTGAAGCCCGTGCCGCCCGTGGTGATCACCACGTCGACAGCCGGGTCCCGCGTCCAGGATTCCACATGAGCGCGAATCGCGGCGATTTCGTCGGGGACGATGGCCCGGCCGGCGAGGCTGTGCCCGGCCGCGACGAGCCGTTCGCACAGCGTGTCGCCGGAGCGATCGTCCTCGGCGACACGGGTGTCGGAGACGGTCAGCACCGCGATGGAGAGCGGGATGAAGCTACGGGTCTTGTCTGCGGCGACCATGACTGACGGCTCTCGGCTCGGCGATACCGACTGGTTCTAGCCGCGAATGGGGCGGCAGGTCGATCCCGTCACGCCTGGGGAATCGGCCGGTCCGACGCACATGCAGTTGCCCCCTTCCGCGGGGCACTCGGAACGAACGCGATGCCGCGTCCGCTCCACTTAACAGGTCTCGGTTCAGTTCCGGGCCGCGCGGAAGGTGTCGCAGGATTTGGTCTGGCCGCTCTTGTAGCCGGTCATGAACCACCGCATCCGCTGGTCGGACGAACCATGCGTGAAGGAATCCGGCACGGCGTAGCCCTGAGACTGCTTCTGAAGCTTGTCGTCGCCGATGGCGCTGGCCGCCTGCATCGCTTTCTCAATGTCTCCGGGGTCCATGAATTTGTACTTGTCGTCCGAGTTCTTGGCCCATACCCCCGCAAGGCAATCGGCCATCAATTCGACGCGGACGGAGAGCTGGTTCGACTCGACCTTGTTGGATGCGGCCTGCTGGCGACTTTGGACCCTGCCCAGGATGCCGAGTTCGTCCTGGACGTGGTGGCCGACCTCGTGAGCGATGACGTAGGCGTAGGCGAACTCGCCCGTCACACCGAACTTCTGCTGCATCTCCTTGAAGAACGACGTGTCGAGGTAGATTTTCTTGTCGAGCGGGCAATAAAACGGCCCCATGGCAGCCTGCGCCGAGCCGCAGCCGCTGCGCGTGCCACCGGTGTACAGTACCATGCCGGCAGGATGGTATTGCTTGCCGGTCTGGTTGGGCAGGATCACCTTCCAAACATCTTCCGTGTTTCCGAGGATGGCGGTAGCGAAGCGCCCGTCTTCGTCCGTGGGCTTGTTCTTGCGCTGGGCCTGCGTCTGCGGGTCAACCCGCTCCTGGCGCGGCTGTCCGCCGCCGCTCATCTGCTCGGCGCCGCCGATCAGGATGGCGGGGTTGATGCCGGTGACCCAGCCGATGATGCAGAGGATGACGATGGTGCCGATGCCGAGCCCGCCGGCGCCGCCACCGGGAAAGCCGCCGCCTCCACCACCCTCGCCCCGGCGGTCCTCGACATTGTCCGAAGAGCGGAAATCTTCCCAGCGCATGATCTCGTCACCCTTCGTGGCGTGGACTCAAGCCGCACCCGGCCGCCCAACGCATCTCTGTCCTGAGCCCCGTTTGCCCGAACTAATACGGCGGTGAAAGATACGGTTCCGCTTCCACCCGCCTTTCGCCCTACGCCTTGCCGTCCAGTGTCGCCCGCAACAGGCGGAAATCGCGCCAGGCCAAACGCTTCTGCAGAGGCTGGCGCAAGAGATAGGCCGGGTGCAGGGTGGCCAGCGCCTTTACCTCCCGGTCGCCCACTCGATAGGGATAGAACCGTCCGCGCGCCTTCAGAATGCCGTCCTTCGTACCGGTGATCGCCTGCGTCGCCGGGCTGCCGAGGCAGACGATGACGTCCGGGTCGGCGAGTTCGATCTGGCGTTCGATGAACGGTTTGCAGATCGACACCTCCTGCGGGGTCGGGTTGCGGTTTCCTGGCGGCCGCCACGGCACGATGTTGGTCACGTAGGCTTTCGTCCGGTCGAGGCCGATCGCCGCCATCATCCGGTCGAGAAGCTGGCCCGAGCGGCCCATGAACGGCTTGCCGACGCGGTCCTCGTCGGCGCCAGGGGCCTCGCCGATGAACATGAGTTTCGACGCCGGGTTGCCGTCGGCGAAGACGAGGTTCTTGGCTGTGAACTTCAGGGGGCATCCGTCGAAATTGGCGAGCAGCGCTTCCAGCTCTTCGAGGGTGGCGACATCCCTCGCCCTCGCCCTCGCATCGCCCGCGGCCTCGCCGGGCTTGGACGCCGCGGATTGCCCGTAGGTTCGTGTCGGCGATGTGGCGGGCGCCTCGCCGCGTGGCGGCAATTCGCGACGGGGGGGCGCGGGATCCGCCTGCGTCCGCTCCTCAGGGGCGGAGATTTGTGAGGGACGATCACGGGGGGACAGGTCGTGCGTCGGCGAGCCGTGCCGCGCCGGTGCCGGGCGCCAGGGTGACGCCTCCTCGATTTCGGAGAAGCGGTCGTGCGGCCGTTCGTCGAGGCAGAGATCGACGCCGGCTTCCACGTGAAAGTCCAGTTCGGCGATCACGTCGCGCTGATGGTCGGGGCCTTGGCTCATGGTTCTCGATGTGGCCCCTGACGAGCCTGTGGACAACACTTCGCCGGACACGTTACGCGGCCATTGGTACGGCGGCGAGATGGCTCAGAGCATGCTGAGACCATTGGCAGGCTTGCGTTCCCAGCTTGGAATCGGTTGAGAGTGTTCGGAATCATAACATCGCGCACGCGCTGACCGATCACGATCGGTCCGGGCTGGCGCGGCAGGAGGAGTTCACAGGATGGCGTTGCCGGAACGCGAAGGTATGGATTTCGACGTGGTGATCGTCGGCGCGGGGCCCGCCGGCCTCGCCGCTGCGATCCGCCTCAAGCAGATCGCCGCCGATCTCGCCGTCGTGGTGGTCGAGAAGGGGTCCGAAGTCGGTGCGCACATCCTCTCCGGCGCGGTGATTGACCCGCTCGGGCTCGATCGCCTGCTTCCCGAGTGGCGCCAGGACGAAGCCCGGCCCCTCAAGACCGAGGTCGAGCGTGACGAGTTCCTGTTCCTCACCAAGAACAGCGGCATCTCGCTGCCGAACTTCGCCTTCCCGAAATTCATGTCGAACCACGGCAATTTCGTCGGCTCGCTCTCCAACGTGACGAAGTATCTCGGCGCCAAGGCCGAGGAGCTCGGCGTCGAGATCTATCCCGGCTTTCCGGCCTCGGAAGTGCTCTACGACGATGCCGGCACGGTCATCGGCGTGGCCACCGGCGATCTCGGCATCGGAAAATCCGGTGAACCGCGCGACGATTATACCCGCGGCATGGAGTTGCGCGGCAAGTACACGATCTTTGGCGAGGGAGCGCGCGGCTCGCTCACCAAGACGCTGATCGACCGCTTCCAGCTCAACCGAGACAGCGATCACCAGAAATACGGGCTGGGCGTCAAGGAGCTCTGGCAGCTCAAGCCCGAGACGTTCGAGCCGGGGCTCGTGCGTCACACCATGGGCTGGCCGCTCTCGAACAAGACCGGCGGCGGTTCCTGGCTCTATCATTTCGACGACCACCTGCTCTCGGTCGGCTTCGTCACGCACCTGAACTACGAGAACCCGACCCTGTCGCCGTTCGAGGAGTTCCAGCGTTTCAAGACCCACCCGATGATCCGCGACGTGTTCGAGGGCGCCAAGCGCATCGGCTACGGCGCCCGCGCCATCATGGAGGGCGGCTGGCAATCGGTGCCGAAGCTCGTCTTCCCCGGCGGCTGTCTCGTCGGCTGCTCGGCCGGCTTCGTCAACGTGCCGCGCATCAAGGGGTCGCACAACGCCGTGCTCTCCGGCATGCAGGCAGCCGAGGCCATCGCCACCGCCCTCACCGCCGGCCGGCAGGGCGACGAGCTCACCGATTACGAGACGGGCTGGCGTGACAGCGACATCGGTCGCGACCTCAAGCGCGTGCGCAACGTCAAGCCGCTCTGGTCGAAATACGGCACGCTCGTCGGCGTGGGTCTGGGCGGCCTCGACATGTGGTCGCAAACGATCCTCGACGCCTCGCCCTTCGGCACGCTCAAACATGGCAAGCCGGATCATGCCGCCACGAAGCCGATCTCGGAGGTGACGCCGATCGTCTATCCGAAACCCGACGGCAAATTGACCTTCGACCGGCTGTCCTCGGTCTATCTCTCGAACACCAACCACGAGGAAGACCAGCCGCCGCATCTGAACGTCAAGGATGCGGCACTCCAGAAGTCCTCGGAGCACGACGTCTATGGCGGCCCATCCGCACGGTACTGCCCGGCGGGCGTCTACGAATGGGTGCAGGAGGGAAATGGCGTCCGCTACCAGATCAATGCGCAGAACTGCGTCCACTGCAAGACCTGCGATATCAAGGACCCCAACCAGAACATCAACTGGGTGACGCCGGAGGGACCGGGCGGGCCGAACTACCCCAACATGTGAGGACGCACCGGACCCTAAGTGCCCGCCATCCTTTCGCCTTGCGAGGATGGCGGGAAGAGTTCAGTGTCCCCGCCCGATCGGCATCGGTCCCTGACGGACGATGCGCTACAAACGCGACTGGTGCCCATGAACGGAAACGCCGCGACCCGCCGGACCCTCTCGGCCCTCGCTCTGTGCCTCGCCGCCTCCGTGGCGACGTCGGTCACGGCCCTGGCCGCCCAGCCTCGGGAATCCGCCCCGGTGACGGAATACGAGCCGGCCGAGTCGCTGGAAGGCAACTTCCTGTCCGCCTATATCGCCGGCGCCTCCAAGGACACCTCCGCCGCCGCGAGCTTCTACCGCGAGGCCGTGAAGGCCGATCCGCGCAATGCCGAACTGCTCGAGCGCGCCTTCGTGTCGCTGTTGGCCGACGGCGCTCTCCCCGACGCGTTCCGCGCGGCCGAGCGCCTCACCGCCCGCGACGGATCGAACGGCCTCGCGCAGCTCAGTCTCGGCGTGCGTCAGATCAAAGCCGGCCAGTTCGCGCAGGCCCGCCAGAACTTCGCCCGCAGCGGACGGGGTGCTGCAGCCGATCTCACCAGTACCCTCCTGACCGCCTGGGCCTATGCCGGCGCGAACGACGGCAAGCGCGCTCTCGAAGTGGTGAACAAGCTGAAGGGCGAGCGCTCCTACAACACCTTCCGCGACTTCCATGCCGGGCTGATCGCCAACCTCGTCGGCGACCAGGCGGAGGCGGAGCGTCGGCTCAAGGCCGCCTACGACGCGGACCAAAATACCCTGCGCATCGTCGATGCCTATGCCCGGTTCGAGGCGCAGGCCGGCCGGACGGACCTCGCGATCCAGGCCTACACCACCTTCGATCAGCTGCTGCCGCGCCACCCGATCGTGCGTGATGCCCTCGACAAGCTCAAGGCCGGCAAGCCCCTGACCCGCCTCGTCAACACGGCGCAGGAAGGCGCCGGCGAGGTGCTCTACGGGCTCGGCTCGGCCGGATCCACCCAGGGCGACGAGTTGCCCGCCGTGGTCTATCTGCGCCTTGCCCTCTATCTCGCCCCCGAACACGCCCTAGCCCGCCTGACCCTCGCCGACACACTCGACCGGATGAAGCAGACCGAGCGCGCCAACGATGCTTATGCGCAGATGCCGGCATCTTCGCCGCTGAAGCTCAACGCCGATATCCAGATCGGCCTCAATCTGGAGCAGATGGGCAAGGGCGAGGAGGCGACTCAGCTCCTCGACGCCGCCATGAAGGAGCATCCCGACAGCATCGATGTCGTGACCGCCCTCGGCAACGTCCAGCGCTCGCGCAAGAAATACGAGGAGGCGGCGGCCACCTACAGCCGCGCCATCGAGCTCATCGGCAAGCAGCCGGCCTCCAATTACTGGACGACCTTCTACTTCCGCGGCACCGCCTACGAGCGGGCTAAGCAATGGCCCAAGGCCGAGGCCGACCTCAAGAAGGCGCTGGAACTGGTTCCGCCGAACCAACCGGCGGCGAGGGCGCAGGTGCTCAACTACCTCGCCTATTCCTGGGTCGACCAGAACATGAATATCGACGAGGCCTTCACCATGCTGAAGCAGGCCGTCGATGCGAGCCCGCGCGACGGCATGATCATCGACAGCCTCGGCTGGGCCTATTTCCGCCTCGGGCGTTACGACGATGCCGTGCGCGAGCTGGAGAAGGCCATCGAACTCAAGCCCGGCGACCCCACGATTAACGACCATCTGGGCGATGCCTACTGGCGCTCGGGCCGGAGGCTCGAAGGCAAGTTCCAGTGGCAGCACGCCAAGGACCTGAATCCCGAGCCCGACGATCTCGTCAAGATCAACGCCAAGCTCAAGGATGGCCTGCCGGAACTCGAGAAGCCCGCTGCCACCGCCGAGAATCCTCCCGAGGTGGAGAAGGTGAATCCGGATCTGCCGAAGGGGGCTCCGGCTCCGAGCGAGCCCCCCGGCGCGGCCGACAAGAAGACCGGAGGCTGAGACCAAGTCTCACTGGCCCTGCCCCATAGGTCAGGGTCAGTGAGGTCTGGCGGACGACCGCCGCCGCGCCGTCGCGCGGGCAGACCTCGATGAGTAAGACTCATCGAGGTCTGGTATGAGACCCGGCTTGACGGGCGGGGGATCGCGGGGCCAGACCGGCCGCGCATTCCCGCGGTCGACAGACCCGCCCCTCTCCGACAGAGCAAGCCTTGCCCATCCTCGTCACCCGCGCTCCGGCGAAGATCAATCTGACACTTCACGTCCTCGGCCGTCGTGAGGGGGATGGCTATCACGAGCTCGAAAGTCTCGTGGCCTTCACCGGTTCGGGGGATACGCTGAGCCTGGAGCCCGGCGGCGAGCTGACCCTCGACGTGTCCGGGCCCACCGCCGGTCCCGCCGGACCGCTGGACGACAACCTCGTGATCCGCGCCGCCCGAGGGTTGGCCAAGGCGATCCCCGGTCTACGTCTCGGCCGCTTTCACCTGGTCAAGCGTCTTCCAGTGGCAGCCGGGATCGGCGGCGGTTCATCGGATGCGGCCGCCGCCCTGCGGCTGCTGGCGCGCCTCAACGACCTTCCCCTCGATCACCCCGCTGTCGTCGAGGCCGCCCGCGCCACCGGGGCGGACGTTCCCGTCTGCCTCGATCCGCGCGGCCGGATGATGCGCGGTGCCGGAGAGGATGTCGGGCCGGCGCTGGGTTTCGCGCCTTTGCCGGCCGTGCTGATCAATCCTGGCGTGCCGGTCGCCACCGCGCCGGTCTTCAAGGCCCTGGGGCTGACGGTGGGGCAGCGCCATGCCGGTGGAGCCCATCCAATCCTCGCGCGGGGACTCGGCTTCGACGAGATCCTGGCGGCCTTGACGCCGGCTCGCAACGATCTGGAAGCGCCGGCGCTCACGGTGGCGTCCGTCATTGCAGACACGCTCTCGGCCCTGCGCGACCAGCCGGCGTGCCGGCTCGCCCGCATGTCCGGCTCGGGTGCAACGGTGTTCGGCCTGTTCGCGACCCGGTCCGATGCTGTTCGGGCGGCTGCCGCCATCCGCGCGATGCAGCCATCCTGGTGGGTCCGGGCCGCCTTGCTGCGGTGACGGCCCTCCCCGCCCGGCTCGCATGACGAGCCGGGATCGGCTCAATGAGCCCGGGCGATGCAGAAATCCACCACCTGAAGCAGGGCCGACTTCATCGGTCCGTTGGGGAACAGCGCCAGGGCGTCGCGGGCGATGGCGCCGTAATGCCGTGCCCGGTCGATCGTGTCTTCGAGAGCCCGGTGCTTCCGCAGGATGGCGAGGGCCGTGTCGAGATCGGACTCTTCGACCTGACCGTCCTGGAGCGTGCGACGCCAGAAGGTCCGCTCCTCCTCGCTGCCCCGCCGGAAGGCCAGGACGATCGGCAGGGTGATCTTGCCCTCGCGAAAATCGTCGCCGACATTCTTGCCCATGGAGGCGCTGGTACCGCCGTAATCCAGCACGTCGTCGATCAACTGGAAGGCGATCCCGAGATTCATGCCGTAGGAGCGGCAGGCCGCCTGCTCCGCCCTTGGGCGTTCGGCGATCACCGGGCCGACCTCGCAGGCGGCGGCGAACAATTCTGCCGTCTTCGCGCGGATGACGGCGAGATACTCATCCTCCGAGGTCTCGGTGTTCTTGGCGGCGGTGAGCTGCATCACCTCGCCCTCGGCGATGACGGTGGCCGCGACCGAGAGGATGTCGAGGGCGCGAAGCGAGCCGACTTCCACCATCATGCGGAAGGCCTGGCCGAGCAGGAAATCGCCGACGAGTACGCTCGCCTCGTTGCCCCACTTGATCCGCGCCGCAACGCGGCCGCGCCGCATGTCGCTCTCGTCGACCACGTCGTCATGCAGAAGGGTCGCCGTGTGCATGAACTCGACGCTGGCGGCCAGCTTCACCGCGCCATCCCCGGCCCCGTATCCGCAGAGATCGGCGGTGGCGAGGGTGAGTATGGGGCGCAGGCGCTTGCCCCCGGAGGCGATGAGGTGGTTGGCCACCTCCGGAATCATCGCGACGTCGGACCCGGTCCGCGACAGGATGGTCGCGTTCACGCGCTCCATGCCCTTGGCGACCAGGGCCACAAGATCGTTCAGGCTCGACTCCGGATCGGAGCGGCCCTCATCGAAGGAAACGACGACACCCAAACGCGATGCCTCCCGAGCTTTTCACACCGGGCAGATTCCGGCGGCGTACCCGCCGCTCGGGCCGATCCGCTCGACCGGGCAATCTCCCGTGACCAACATCCACGCGGGCACCCCTTCGCATGCGCGCCGAGGCGCTGCAACATCCCGCGTTTCTCCCTGTATACAAAGGGCGGCGGCAGGGAGCCGCCGATGGGGCGGGTGGACGCATGAGAGAGTTGATCCGGAGCAACGACATCGTCCTCATGGGCTTTGCCGAGTCGCTACTGCAGGGGGCGGATATCCCGGTCCTGATCGCCGACACACATATGAGCCTGCTCGAAGGCTCGATCGGCGCTTTCGCCCGCCGGCTGCTCGTACCCGACGACCATGCGACCGATGCGCGACGTCTGCTGGAGGATGCGGGTCTGGCGCACGAATTGCGCGATGCGTGATCCGAACGCCGAGGAGACGGTTCCCGAGGCTGCGACCGCCGATCTGTGGCTCGGCGGTCGTCTTCGCCTGTATCAGCCGCCGCGCGGGGACCATCGCGCCGGCACGGACGCGGTGCTCCTGAGCCGAGCCGTGCGGCCGCCACCGGGGGCGGTCATCATCGATGTCGGCGCGGCCACCGGGGCGGTGGGGCTGGCGGTGGCCACCTACGAGGCGACGGCAAAGGTCATCCTGGTAGAGCGTGACCCGGACCTCGCCGCCCTCGCAAGGAGGAATATCCAAGGGAATGGCCTCGATGGCCGGGTCGGGGTGAAAGCCGCCGACATTCTTTCGGTCGAGATCCGGAGGGCGGCCGGGCTATCGTCGAACATGGCGGATCTCGTCCTCACCAATCCGCCCTTCTTCGAATCGCGGCGGCACAGGCCCTCGCCGATCCCGGGAAAGGCTTCGGCCCATACGTTTTCCGGCGGCGATCTCGAATCCTGGCTCAAAGCCTGTCTCGACCTTCTGAAGCCGGGCGGGACGCTCGGCCTCGTACATCGCGCCGATGCCCTTCCGGATTGCCTCGCCGCCCTGCAGCGGCGCTTTGGTGGGATCGTCGTGAGGCCGGTCCAGGCTCGAATCGAGCGCCCCGCGATCCGGGTATTGGTGACGGGCATCAAAGGCAGCCGAGCGCCCTTCACTCTGGCGCCCCCCCTCATCCTGCAGGAGGCCGACGGCGCAATGACGCCGGAGGCGGATGCGCTCCATCGCGGGCTGCCCTGGCCACCTTGACGGTTTTCGCGGCGAGGAAAAGCTTCCTCGCCGCGAACCGGAGTCGATCTCGGTTGGCCCCCTCAGTAGAACCGGCGCCAGTGATGATGGCGGCGGTGCCAGTGATGGCGATGCCAGTGATGACGCCGGTGCCAATGAGGCCGGCGCCATCCATAGGCCGGACGGTGGTAGCCGTAGATCGGGCGGTAGTAGCGCGGCCGCCAGTAATGCCGGCGGTAGCCGTAATGCGGACGGTGCCAGTAATGGCGCCGATGCCAGTGATGCCGGCGGCGCCAGTGGTGCCGACGCCAATGCGCCTTCTCCACGAGTTCCGTTCCGGCGGTTCCCGCGACGGCAGCGACGGGTAGCGGCGCCGCGCGTGCCTGGGACAGAGACCCGTAGGCCCCTCCCAGCACCCCGACCAGAACGATCATCCACGTCACGATACGCATGATGGTCAGTCTCCCTGTTTCGACGGTTCGCATCTCGGTGGCCGCTGGCCTGCGGCCGAGTGCTGCGATACCGGCAGAGTGAAACAGCGAAGCCTGTAAAATGGTTCGATCGTTTCCATCTCGTGATGTCTGGACCGGAAGCGAGGGCCGTCCCACGCTTCCGCGCCGTTGACCTCACCCTTCAACCGAGACGAAACCGATGCCCCTGGCCCTGCCGCGCTTCCTTCACCCGCTCGTTCCGAAGGCATGGCGCGGCCGCAAGCCCACCGTGGCGGTGATCCGCCTGAGCGGTGTCATCGGCGCCGTGTCGCCCCTGCGGTCCGGCCTCTCCATGGCGACGGTGGCGTCCAGCCTGGAAAGCGGATTCGGAATGACGGGCGTGTCCGCCGTGGCGCTCGTCATCAACTCTCCGGGAGGATCGCCGGCGCAATCCCACCTCATCCACCGGCGCATCCGCGCGCTGGCCGCGGAGAAGAAGCTGCCGGTCTATGCCTTCGTCGAGGATGTGGCCGCCTCCGGCGGGTACATGATCGCCTGCGCGGCTGACGAGATCGTCGCCGATCCGACGTCGCTGATCGGGTCGATCGGGGTGGTCTCGGCCGGTTTCGGCTTCGACAAGCTCATCGAACGGATCGGCATCGAGCGCCGTGTCCATACCCAGGGCGAGGCCAAGGCCATGCTCGATCCGTTCCGCCCTGAGAATCCCGAGGACATCCTGCGCCTCAAGGCGATCCAGGCCGACGTGCAGGATCTGTTCACCTCGCTCGTCAACGAGCGGAGACCCGCCGTGAGGGCGGGTGGCGAGAACCTTTTCACCGGTGCCGTCTGGACGGGGCGCCAAGCCTTGCCCCTGGGGTTGGTCGATTCGTTGGGAGACGTGCGAACCACGCTGAGGGCCAGGTTCGGAGACGATGTCGTTCTGAAGCTGGTCGCCGAGAAGCAGGGCTCGTTCATCGGCCGGCTTCTGCGCCGCGCCGTGCCGGGCTCGACCATGAGTGGCCTCACCGGCGATGGTCTTGCCGCCGACGCCCTCGCCGTGATCGAGGAGCGCGCCGCCTGGGCGCGCTACGGACTATGAGCATTCAGCGGAGCGCGACCGTGCAGGCCGAAGACGGTGCACCGTAGCCCGAATAGACCACCCGGACCTTGCGGGTGCAGGTCTCGGTCGCAGTGGGGGCCGGCACGGAGGAAACCTCGATGGCCGTCACGGGCGCCGGCATGGCGACGATGTCGGTCTTGTCGGTGGTCGCCAGCGCGTTCGAGGCTCCGACGACGAAGGGCGTAGCGGCCAAAGATGCTGCAAAGAGGGCGGCGAATACAGTGATCGACTTGCGCATGGTCCGACTTCCGCAATGCTCGCCGCTCTTTGTGAGCCGGCTGATCCCTTGATTTGTGCTAAGAACCAGCGACAAGCGGGACAGTTCCGGCGATAAACCCGATCGTGGCGAAAATGTGTGCCGCCGCGCACCCGCATTCGCGGAAGGCCTCGGCTTGACTCCGCAAGCCCGCCTCTTAAACGCTGCCGCCCTTTCCCGCTGACCGGAAGCTTCCCCATGTCGAGCGCACAAGCCCTGCCGAGCGCTGTCGATCTCGCACCCAGGACCTCGTTCCAGGGTCTGATCCTGACGCTGCAGAATTTCTGGGCGGCCCAGGGCTGCGTGATCCTCCAGCCCTACGACATGGAAGTGGGAGCGGGCACGTTCCATCCCGCCACCACCCTGCGGGCACTCGGCCCCAAGCCCTGGAAGGCGGCTTATGTCCAGCCCTCGCGACGCCCGAAGGACGGCCGCTACGGCGAGAACCCCAATCGGCTGCAGCACTACTACCAGTTCCAGGTCATCCTGAAGCCGAACCCGCCGAACCTGCAGGAACTCTACCTCGCTTCCCTCGACGCCATCGGCGTCGACCTCAAGCTCCACGACATCCGCTTCGTCGAGGACGATTGGGAGAGCCCGACATTGGGCGCGTGGGGGCTCGGCTGGGAATGCTGGTGCGACGGCATGGAGGTGAGCCAGTTCACCTATTTCCAGCAGGTCGCCGGGATCGAGTGCGCGCCCGTCGCCGGTGAACTCACCTACGGTCTCGAGCGCCTCGCCATGTACGTTCAGGGCGTCGAGAACGTCTACGACCTGAACTTCAACGGTGGCACGGGCGACGACAAGGTCACCTATGGCGACGTCTTCCTCCAGGCCGAGCAGGAATATTCGCGCCACAATTTCGAGGCGGCGGACACCGCGATGCTGTTCCGCCAGTTCACGGACGCGGAGAAGGCCTGCCGCACCTACCTCGATGCCGGCGCGCCGGGGGATGACGCGGGGCGGCACAGGATGGCGCAGCCGGCCTACGACCAGTGCATCAAGGCGAGCCACGTCTTCAATTTGCTCGATGCCCGCGGCGTTATCTCGGTGACCGAGCGCCAGAGCTACATCCTGCGGGTGCGGGAATTGGCCAAGGCCTGCGGCGCGGCGTGGCTGAAGACGGCGGGTGGCGGCGTGGCGTGAAAGGATAGGAAATCTACTTTCATCGGTCACTGCTTATAAAATGATCGCTGACTTTTGTATCCTCACATGAAAATCGATGGCTGCCACAGTCGCGCCAACGACATCCTGACTATCATTTCGGACGCGACCTGACCCCATGCCTGATCTCCTCCTCGAACTGCGCTCCGAAGAGATTCCCGCCCGCATGCAGCGGCGCGCCGCTGAAGACCTGCGGAAGCTCGTCACCGATGCCCTGGTGGAGCGCGGCTTTCTCTACGAGGGCGCCAAGGCCTTCTCCACCCCGCGTCGCTTGGCCTTGCATGTGGCCGGGTTACCACCGCGCGGGAAGGACGTGCGCGAGGAGCGCAAGGGGCCTCGCGTCGGCGCGCCGGACGGAGCGATCCAGGGATTTTTGAAGAGCGCGGGCCTGACGAGCCTCGATCAGGCGACCACCGTCACCGACCCGAAGAAGGGCGAGTTCTACGTGGCCGTGATCGAGCGTCCCGGCCGGGACACGATCGACGTGCTGGCCGAGATCCTGCCGGCGATCATCAAGAGCTTCCCCTGGCCGAAATCCATGCGCTGGGGCGCGGCCTCGGCCCAGCCGGGCTCCTTACGCTGGGTGCGCCCGCTGCAATCCATCGTGGCGACCTTCGGCCCCGAGACCGAGACACCCGAGATCGTGCCTTTCTCCGTGGACGGGATCGCGGCCGGCACCACCACCTACGGACACCGCTTCCTGGCTCCGGACGCCATCGAGGTGCGACGGTTCGACGATTACATCCAGGCCCTCGAGCGCGCCAAGGTCGTCCTCGACCCGGAGCGGCGCAAGGACATCATCCTGCACGATGCCCGCGACCTCGCTTTCGCGCGCGGTCTCGAACTTGTGGAAGACGAGGGCCTGCTCGACGAGGTCGCCGGCCTCGTGGAATGGCCGGTGGTGCTCCTCGGGACCTTCGATCAGAGCTTCCTCGACATCCCGGCCGAGGCGATCCGCGCCACCATCCGGGCCAACCAGAAGTGCTTCGTACTCCGCGAGTCCGGCTCCGACACCCTGGCCCCCGCCTTTATCTTGGTCTCGAACCTCGTGGCCAGCGACGGCGGCATCGCGATCACGGGCGGCAACGAACGCGTGGTCCGCGCCCGCCTCTCGGACGCGAAGTTCTTCTGGGAGACCGACAAGGCCATCAGGCTCGAAGACCGGCTGGCGAAACTCGACAGCATCGTCTTCCACGAGAAGCTCGGTACCCAGGGCGAGCGGGTGAAGCGCATCGCGTCGCTGGCGCGCGAACTGGCGCCGTTGGTCGGTGCCGACCCGGACCTCGCCGAGCGTGCCGCCCGCCTCGCAAAGGCCGATCTCGTCACCGAAATGGTCGGCGAGTTCCCGGAATTACAGGGATTGATTGGTCGGAAGTATGCGGCGCTCCAGGGCGAGCATCCGAGCGTCGCCGCGGCGGTCGAGGAGCATTACAAGCCGGTCGGGCCGAGTGATCGCGTGCCGTCCGATCCGGTCTCCGCCGCTGTGGCTTTGGCTGATAAGCTTGATATTCTCGCAGGCTTTTGGGCAATCGACGAGAAGCCAACGGGTAGTAAGGACCCGTACGCATTGCGCAGGGCTACTTTGGGTATCGTTAGAATTTTAATAGAGAACCATATTAAGCTTTCTCTGCATAAATATTTTTCAGAAACAATTGGAAATATTATATCTAAATTGGTAGAAAGTCGCCGTTTTTCGTACACTTTAGAGTTAAGGTGGTTCAATGATTTTGATATTGATCCTAAAATGACGTTTGCTAAAGAAATTTTTGCTAAAGCTGCTCGTGAAGTTCCTTTAAGTGTTTCATCCATCGAGAGGGATACACAAGACGCTTTGGCTTTCTTCGCTGACCGCCTAAAGGTCTATCTTCGCGACCAGGGCGCCCGCCACGACCTGATCGACGCCGTCTTCGCCCTGCCCGGCCAGGACGATCTCCTCATGGTCGTCCGCCGCGTCGAGGCCCTGGGCCAGTTCCTCGAGACCGACGACGGCAGGAACCTGCTCGCCGGCTACAAGCGGGCGGCCAACATCCTGCGGATCGAGGAGAAGAAGGACGGGCGCTCCTACGAAGCCGAGCCTGACCGCGCCGCTATCGCGGCTTCCGGCGAGCCGGAGGAACAGGCCCTGTCCGAGGCGCTTGTGGCCGCGCGTGACTCCGCCTCCGCGGCCGTGGCGGCGGAAGATTTTTCGGGGGCCATGCGGGCGCTCTCGATCCTGCGCGCGCCGGTGGATGCCTTCTTCGAGAAGGTCATCGTCAATGCGGACGATCCGGCCTTGCGCGAGAACCGCCTCGCTCTGCTCAATGCCCTGCGGGCGGCCACCCGCGAAGTCGCCGACTTCTCGAAGATTGAAGGCTAGCCCGTCGCGAGGTGCAAGCGGGAGATTTCGGCGATTCAGAATCGAAGACGGGAACGGTCTAGCTCGCCCCGTCGTTGGGGCGCATGGTTTCGAAGGAGATGTCCATGCGTCAATCAATCCTCACCACGGCCGCGTTGCTGACCCTCTTCGGCGCCTCTGCGGTCCAGGCCCAGACCACCATCATCGAGCGTGAGGTACCCGAGCGCGTCATCGTCGAGCGGCCGGAATCCGAGACCCGTACCGTCGAGACCCGTGAGACCCGAGACGGCTGTCGGGTCAAATCGGTGACCCGCGAGAACGAAGAGGGTGACCGCAAGACGGTGACCCGCGAATCCTGCGACTGAGCCGCCACGAGACTATTCGCTGTTCCGGATGTGACAGCGAACCCCTGTCCGTCGTTCCGGGTCCTGCCATGCGGCCCGGGATGACGGTAAGGGTAGGCATGAGGTCGATGCCCGCGACGGCTAACTACAAGGCCTTCTCGTAGCGCCACGCTTCCATGCCGTCCTCATAATAGTCTTCGAGGATGGCGAACCGGGCGTAGCCATGGCGCTCATAGAGGCGAATGCCGGCGCCATTATCGGCCCTCACCTCCAGCCGCAACATCATGCAGCCATGCGCTTTTGCATCGGCCTCCGCTGCGTCCAGCATGATGCCGCCGAGCCCCTGACCTGCGCGTCCGGGGGACACCGCGATGGAGGAAAGCCTGCAACTGCGGCTTCCTTTCCGTCGCTCCAGGGTCGCCGCCGCCACCAGAATGGATTTGTCATCGGCGTCCAGCGCCACCAGCAGCGACATCGATGGAGAACCGATGGCATGGCGGATCGCCCGCCGTTCCGCCCGGTCTCCCGAAAACGCGGCGTGTTCCAGGGCGACCAGGGCATCGAGGTCGCCCAACGTCGCCGGACGGATGGTGACCGAAGCGACCGTCTGCCGTTTATGGGCTTGGGCGCTCACGCTGCGGTCCAGGGATAGACCCAGGTTTCCGACAACGCTCGACCCCCGGCGCGAAGGAAGGCGCGGAGATCGGTGGATTGATCCGCCGCGTCGAGGGTGATGTCGATCGCCGCCCGCAATCCGCCGATATGAGGGTTCGGAGTGAGCGAAGTGGCGGTGATCCGTCCCCGCGAGGCGTCGGCCACCACCTCGACCTTGCTCGGGTCGGGGAGATAATAGGGCAACTCGCCCCCGGCGAAATCGATGAGGAAGCGGCGGCTCAGCGTCCCTTTCGCCTCCTCCCCCTTGGCGGCACCGCTGGCGCTGGTGGCGGCCAGGAAGGTATTCGCCACATATCCGCCCGGATGCAGTCTGGTGTCCGAACTCCTGGCGCGCACCCGGTACGACATGCGGACCGGTTCGCCCGCCGGATAAGGCTGCTTCGGGCGCCAAAAGGCGACGATGTTATCGTTGACCTCGGTGTCGGTGGGCAGTTCCATCAGGGTCACGGCGCCCTCGCCCCAGCCGCCTTCGGGTTCGACGAAGTAGCTCGGCCTCCGTCCATAGGAAGCTTCGAGATCCTGATAGGATTCGAAGGCGCGGTCGCGCTGCATCAGTCCGAACCCCTTCGGATCGCGATCGACGAAGGACGAGATGCGTCGCGCCTTCGGGTTGTCCAGGGGGCGCCAGAGCCATTCGCCCGATCCGGCCGCGATCTGGAGACCATCGGAATCGTGGAGTTCGGGCCGGTAATCGTCGGAATGGTGCCGGTCGTTCTCGCCGATGAAGAACATGGAGGTCAGCGGCGCGACGCCCACCGATGGGAGAGCGACCCGCGGGAAGAGCGTCGAGCGAACGGCGACGGTGGTCTCGTCGCCCGGCTTTACGGTGAAGGCGAAGGCACCGGTTACCGAGGGGCTGTCCATCAGGGCATGGACGAGCAGAGCGTCGGCGTTCGTCTCCGGCATCGTCACCCAGAATTCGCGGAAGACCGGGAATTCCTCCGGAGCGCCCTCCCCCTCCACATTGAGGGCGAGGCCCCGCGCCGAGAGGCCGTAGAGCTGATCGCGCCCGAGGAAGCGGTAATAGCTGGCGCCGAGGAAGACGATGAGTTCGTCGAGCAGGTTCGGCTTGTTGAGATAGCTGTGGAAGCGGAGGCCGGCAAAGCCCAGATCGACCGGCAGCGGCTTGTCGAGCTTCGTCCGTCCCATGTCGAACAGGCTCGACTGATAGGCGATCGGTGTCGCGATGCCACGCCGCACGAGGTTCACCGTGACGGGCCGGTTATAGAGAAAGCCGACATGGAAGAGCTGCAGCCGGAACGGGCTGTTCTCTCCGCCGAGAAAGGCTTTGTCGGGCTTGAAACGGATGTCACGCCAAGCGTCGTAATCGAGCTTGGCGATGGGGGCTGGAAGGGGCGGCACCCGCGCATCGTAGGCGACCTTGACGAGTTCCTCTGCGCGCCGCTCCACCTCCTCGAAATCGAAGGGTTTGGGTGCGCGCCCCTCCTGCGCCATCGACGGGGTGCCGGCGACGGACAGGGCGGCGATCCCGGTGAGAAGCGCGCGGCGGGTGGGCTCGGTCATGATCCTGCGGCTCTGGTCGGTGGTGAGGGACGATCGGGCTTCCCCGCACGGTCCCATCCAGCCGCCTCATCCTGAGGTGCCCGCCTCGGCGGGTCTCGAAGGAGCCCTCCAGAGGCCGCCTGCATGCTGGATCCCTCCTTAGAGGCCTCCGCAACGCTCCGGCACTTCAGGATGAGGAAGTGGATTGGAATGGTTCGATCAGCATGAAAACCGCTTGCTCAATGACCCGTTCGCGCCTCCTTGAAAAGGGCTCCCGCGATGGAGTGAGCCTTCGCGGTCACATTGCCGGGAAACGGCTGTGTTTTCGCGGGCTCAGGACCGTTTTTCCTTGTTGCGGAGGCGCATGAGACGTATATGCGCCTTGCCCAATTTCGCACGTGCCTGTGGCCGCGTGTCGGTTGGTGGGCATCCGGCCAACTGCCGGACAGCCGCCAGGGGTCTTAAAGGATCGATGGTCGACAGGGTGGATTCCCTCCGGCCGGCATCCAGGTGGCAACACCGGACCCCGACAACAACCGGCAGCCGGAGGCGAAACCGGCGAACCCCGCTCTCCACGGGGGACGCAGCTTAAAGCAACGACGAACGGGCTTTTTTGGTCTCGTCGGCCCTCCAAAGGCCGGCACCGAAGAGGCTTGTTTCTCTTTGCCCGGCGTGCGGTGGGGATCTCCCTTCCAATCCACGGCAGCTTCCGGGTGCTGATGCGCCCGCGGTCGACGACGTGTCTCCAAAGCACGCCGCCCATCGCGTCGCGTCGCCCCCCGACGCCGGACGGCTGATCGCCGTCCCGATTTCGACAGCGCGCCCAACGAACGGGCGCTCGCGAACCTGTGGGTTGGAACGACCATGACCGATCGTATCCGCGATTTTCTGCGCGCTCGCCGTGACATGGGCCAGGACGAAGGCCCGGTGATGGTGCTCGACCTCGATGTCGTGCGCGACAACTTCACCGCCTTCGCCCGCGCGCTGCCCGATACCCGCGTCTTCTACGCGGTCAAGGCGAACCCGGCTCCGGAAGTGCTGCGTCTGCTCGCCGAGATGGGCTCCTGCTTCGACACGGCCTCCGTGGTCGAGGTGGAGATGGCGCTTGCCTCCGGCGCCACGGCCGACCGGATCTCCTTCGGCAACACCATCAAGAAGGAGCGCTGCATCGGTCGCGCGCTCAAACTCGGCGTGCGCCTGTTCGCCGTCGATTGCGAAGCCGAGGTCGAGAAGATTTCCCGCGCCGCCGATGCGGTCGGCATCGAAGCCGGCGAGATCCAGGTGTTCTGCCGCATCCTGTGCGACGGCGCAGGCGCCGAATGGCCGCTCTCGCGCAAGTTCGGCTGCGTGCCGGAGATGGCCGTTGACGTGTTGGAGCATGCCTGCCGCCAGGGCCTGCACGCCTATGGCGTGTCGTTCCATGTGGGCTCGCAGCAGGGCAACACCGAAGCCTGGGACGGGGCGCTCGCCTCCGCCTCCACGATCTTCCGCGACTGCGCCGATCGGGGCATCGCCCTGTCCATGGTCAATCTCGGCGGCGGTTTCCCGACCAAGTATCTCAAAGCCGTGCCGGGGGTTGAATCCTACGGAGACGCGATCTTCCGCGCACTCACCAAGCATTTCGGCAACCAGCTGCCCGAGACGATCATCGAGCCGGGCCGCGGCATGGTGGGCAATGCCGGCATGATCGAGGCCGAGGTGATCCTGGTTTCGAAGAAGTCCGATGCCGAGGACGAGATCCGCTGGGTCTATCTCGACATCGGCAAGTTCGGCGGGCTCGCCGAGACCATGGACGAGTCGATCCGCTACGCGATCCGCACCGAGCACGACGAGGACCGCATGTCTCCCTGTGTGCTCGCCGGGCCGACCTGCGATTCCGCCGATGTGCTCTACGAGAAGGTGCCCTACCCGCTCCCCATCTCGCTTTCCATCGGCGACAAGGTGCTCATCGAAGGAGCCGGGGCCTACACCACCACCTATGCGGCGGTGGCGTTCAACGGGTTCCCGCCCCTTCAGCAATACGTCATCTGACCGCGATATAATCGTCGGCCGAACGGCTTCACGGTCATTCGGCAGCGGACGCGAACCGTTCTGGCGCCCATCTCCGGCGCAGAACCTCACGCTGTCACGTCAGTTGAGTTACCCGGCAGGACCTGGGAAAGGGCACGGCCTTGATCGAAATTCGCGACGAACGGCCGACCGATCTATCGGCTCGGGAGCGGCTGCTCGATACCTGCTTCGGCCCGGTGCGATTCCTCAAGACGTCCGAGCGTCTGCGCGAGGGACGCATGCCCGCCAACGGTCTGTCACTGACCGCGGAACTGAGCGGCCGTGTCGTCGGCACCGTTCGTCTGTGGCACGTGGAGGCAGGGCTCGGGCGGCCTGCCCTGCTGTTGGGGCCGCTCGCCGTCGATCCCTCGCTTCAGGGCCATGGCCTCGGCAGCACCCTGATGTGGGCCTCCATCGGCAGGGCGCGCGCGCTCGGTCACGGCGCCATCGTCCTCATGGGCGATGCGCCGTATTACGCACGTTTCGGTTTTTCCGGTGATCTGATGACCGGTCTGTCCATGCCCGGCCCGTTCGAACGGGCACGGTTCCTCGGGCTCAATCTCCGCAAGGGCGCCCTCGACGGCGCGACCGGCATTCTCTCCGCTTCAGGCACCCTCGAAGAGGCTGCCTGTCCGGGGAGATTGGATGCACGACGACAGGCGGCGTGAGCGCTAGATGGCGGTCGTCGTCGTCGCCTGGTCGCAGCGGCGGCGGAAGGCTGCATCGTGCTGGCGGCGCACGGCGCGGATCAGGGCCGCAGCGAGGGTGATGACGCCCGGATCGCGATCGATCGGCTCTTCGGCCGGCGCGGGGGTGTTAGCGATAAACAAGGATAACATCGGAACTCCGTCATATGGCGTTCTGGCGTTTCCCGTCCCTTAGGTGTGTCTATGCCGTGTTTGTTGCATCGCAATATCAGTTCGGCGCCGACCGTTCGCAACGGCGTCCAACGGGAAGGCGACCTGCGTCTGTTTCATGCGTCGGCGCAACTCCTTGTTAATGCTCTTCGGGGGGGGGCCACTCGTGGTCCATGAGGTGGGAGGCCGGGACGTGGTTGACCGCGTGCCCTCAACCGGCCACTAGCCCGTCGCCTGACCGTCATTTCCGCCGACTAAGGACGTGCCTCGCTCGTTGAGTTCGAGCGGGGCCGAGAAGAAGGAATGCCCGCATGACCGAAGCCGCCACCTCCTGGCCCGTCCACGGCCGCATCAGCGGTCCCATCGTGATGATCGGCTTCGGCTCGATCGGTCGCGGGACCCTGCCGCTCATCGAGCGTCATTTCGAATACGACAAGGCGCGCTTCACCGTGGTCGAGCCCTCGGACGCCCATAAGGCCCTGGCCGACCAGCATGGCCTCCGCTTCGAGCAGGTGGCGCTGACCAAGGACAATTACCGCGAGATCCTCACGCCCCTCCTCACCGAGGGCGGCGGCCAGGGCTTCTGCGTCAACGTGTCCGTGGACACCTATTCCCGCGCGATCATGGAATTGTGCCGCGAGCTCGGCGCCTTCTACATCGACACCGTGGCCGAGCCCTGGCCCGGTTTCTACTTCGACAAGTCCAAGAGCCAGGGCGACCGCACCAACTACGCCCTGCGTCAGGACATCCTCGATGCGCGCGCCGCCAATCCCGGTGGCACCACCGCCGTCTCGTGCTGCGGCGCTAATCCCGGCATGGTCTCGTGGTTCGTGAAGCAGGGTCTCCTCAACGTCGCGTCCGATCTCGGCCTGACCACGCCCGAGCCGAAGACCCGCGACGAGTGGGCTGCGCTCATGCGCGAGGTCGGCGTCAAGGGTATCCATATCGCCGAGCGCGACACCCAGCGCGCCAAGGGCCCGAAGCCCATGGGCGTGTTCGTCAACACCTGGTCGGTGGAAGGCTTCGTCTCCGAGGGCAACCAGCCGGCCGAGCTCGGCTGGGGCACCCACGAGACCTGGCGTCCGGACAATGCCCGCGACCAGGAAAAGGGCTCGCGCTGCGCCATCTACCTGCTCCAGCCCGGCGCCGACACCCGCGTGCGGTCCTGGACGCCGACGGCCCAGAGCCAGTTCGGCTTCCTGGTGACGCATAACGAGGCCGTGTCGATCTCCGACTACTACACGGTGCTGGAGGGCGAGCGCGCCGCCTACCGCCCGACCTGTCACTACGCCTACCACCCCTGCAACGACGCCGTGCTCTCGCTCCACGAGATGTTCGGCAAGGCAGCCGAAGTGCAGGAGAAGCACCACATCCTCGACGAGAACGAGATCGTCGACGGGATCGACGAACTTGGCGTGCTCCTCTACGGCCACGAGAAGAACGCCTATTGGTTCGGCTCGCAGCTCTCCATCGAGGAGACCCGCCGCATCGCGCCCTATCAGAACGCCACCGGCCTTCAGGTGACCTCGGCCGTGCTCGCGGGCATGGTCTGGGCTCTGGAGAACCCGGAAGCCGGCATCGTCGAGGCCGACGAGATGGATTTCCGCCGCTGCCTCGAAGTGCAGATGCCGTATCTCGGCCCCGTCGTCGGCGTGTACACGGACTGGACGCCGCTCACCGGCCGTCCGGGCCTGTTCCCCGAGAATATCGACGAGAGCGACCCGTGGCAGTTCCGGAACGTCCTCGTTCAGAGCTGAACGGACGAACGGAGCGCGGGACCGTACTCCCCGCGCTCCGTGCCCTCTGCCTGGCGCCAAGGGTCAGGCCATGATGGGCGAGGACCTAGGCCACGTCTTTCCCCGGGCCACGCCGTGGAGCCCGGGATCCCGCCCGAGCACGATCGCATAGCGGCTTGCTCTGCACGGATGTTGCAGGGTTCCGGCGGGATGCTACCATCCCGTATCCGATCGGGAGCCCCCGCCATGGCCGTCGCCGCGCGCCGCGATACCCGTATGACCGTCGCCGAGTTCCGCCCCTGGGCCGAGCCCCGGCCCGACGAGGAACGCTGGGAACTGATCGACGGCATACCCCTGCTGATGTCGCCGCCCACCGCGCGCCACCAGCGGATCGTGATGAATCTCGGTAGACGCCTCGACGAGCTCGCCGAACGCCGGGGCTGCAACGCACTTCCCGGCCTCGGCGTGCTCAGCGCGGCGATGGACGATTTCGCGCCGATTCCCGATATCGTCGTCACCTGCGGCCCACTGGGTCAGGACGGTTATACCAGCGACCCTTTGCTAGTGGCCGAGGTCCTGTCCCCGAGCACGATGAGTCTCGATCGCGGTCGCAAGACCGATTTCTACCGCTCTGTGCCGAGCCTGCGGACCTTCCTCATCGTTTCGCAGGACGAGGTCAGGGTCGAGGCCTGGCGCCGGACCGAGGCGGGGAGCTGGACGGTCCAGGCCCTGTACCGTGACGACAGCCTCGACCTTCCCGAGCTCGGTGGCGCCGTGCCAGTCGGCGCCCTCTATACCGGACTGCCCCTCTGAGCCTCCCATCGCCCTCGCCGCGTCAGGTCCCGCCCTTGCCCCATTTTGAAGATTTCTACGCCGACAAGCTGCGCGGTTCTCTGGGAGTCACCGACGCGGAATCCGTTCTCGACCTGCGCGGGACGAACCGTCCGACGGCCGAAGCATCCTTGAATGACATGCTGGAGCGCAGTCGCTTCGGCAAAGGCAAGACTGTGGCGATCCGCTTCGATCCTCCGCCGGAAGGTGGGGGAGAGACCCTGTTCCAGCCCGTTGGGCGGCTGTTGCTCGACGCGAAGCGCAAGGGGATCGTCGACAGGCTCCAGACCCTTCCGGCCGGAGACGGCCTCGGATTCTATGTGGCCCTCGCCGGCAAGACGACGCGGTCGAACGAGTAGGAAGAGCGGGTCTCGCGCCGGCAAAGAAGTGAGGACCATGCCGGAGCGGTCCGAGCCCGATCGGCGTTGGGGAGGACACGGCACATCCGGCCGTCTCCGACGCACACCATCGTGAAGGTCACCTTGTGAAGCGACTGGGCCGCAATACCATCGAGCGTTTCGCGCGCATGGGGTTCGGTGCGCGAGGCATCGTCTACTGCATCGTCGGCGGACTGGCGCTCCTCGCAGCACTGGGCCGAGGCGGTCGCGCGGGCGACAGCGAGAGCGCAATCCGCTGGGTCTTCCTCGGCCCGTTCGGGGTGATCCTCGTCGGCCTCATCGCTTTGGGTCTGTTCGGCTTTGCGACCTGGCGCTTCGTCGAATCCGTCACCGACGCCGACCGCCACGGGACTTCGGCGAAGGGGATCGTCGTTCGACTGGCCCATTTCGGCAGTGGCATCGTCGCGGCCGGCCTCGGCATCACAGCGGCGAGCCTCGCCCTCGGCCTGGGCCGAAGCGCGGGTGGCGGCGACGGATTGCAGGACTGGACCGCCTGGCTCCTGGCCAAGCCGTTCGGTCCCTGGCTCGTCGGCGTGATCGGCCTCGGAATCATCGGCGGCGGGATAGCCTTTCTGGCGAAGGCTTGGAAGGGCGAGGTCACGGATCGGCTCGCCCTCGACGAAGCCCATTGCCGATGGGTCAAGCCGCTCGGCCAGTTCGGTTATGGCGCTCGCGGGATCGCGTTCCTCATCATCGGCGGCTTCGTCATCGTCGCTGCTTGGTACCAAGCCTCCTCGGAGGTGAAGGGCCTCGCAGGCGCCTTCTCCGCATTGCGGTCTCAACCCTATGGTGCGGCCCTCCTGGGCATCGTTGCGGCGGGGCATCTCGCTTTCGGCGTGTTCGGCCTCATCCAGGCAAGGTACCGGCATATCGACGCGCCGGACCTCGACGAAACCGACGATGCGGTCAGGCGTGCGGTGCAGTCACTCACGTGATGGGCTGCCTCGCGGTTCGCGGATGCGTTGACAGAGGGGCATCCCGTCGCCGATACCGCGCCCGGCCCGGAGCCCATGCAGCAGCGTATCTACAAAACGGCAGTGATGGTGGTCCACGATTGCGTGGCGACCGTCCTGGCCGTGACACTCACCTTCGTCTTTCGTTTCAACGGTGAGTTGCTTGCCGAGCGCCTGCATGCGCTCACGATACTCCTGCCGCCCTTCGTCATCTATGCGGCGTTGATCTACGGTTGGTTCAAGCTCTACCGAACAAAGTGGCGCTTCGCTTCGCTCCCCGATCTTGCCGGGATCGTACGGGCGGCGAGCGTGCTTGCCCTGACCCTTCTCGTGGTCGATTATGTGCTCGTTTCCGCGAGCATGTACGGGTTCTACTTCTTCGGGAAGATCGCCATCGCCCTGTATTGGGTGCTGCAGATATTCCTGCTGGGCGGCACCCGGCTCGCCTTCCGCTACCTGAAATATTCTCGCTCGCGGCAGAGCCAGGCTCGCAGCGCCACGACCCCGACGCTGCTGCTGGGACGCGGCAGGGATATCGAGCTTCTCCTGCGGGCCATCGAAGCGGGGTCGGTCCGACACCTCTCCCCCAAGGGTATCCTGTCGCCGCGCATCAACGAGACCGGGCAGAACATGCGCGGCGTTCCCGTGCTGGGTGGATTTTCGGACCTCGAACGCGTGGTCGCGAACCTCGCGGCCGAGGGAACTCCCGTGCGCCGCCTCGTCGCCGTGCCCAACGCCCTGACGCCCGAGGCCGGCCCCGACGACCTGATCGCCCGCGCCCGGCGTCTCGGCGTCCCGCTCTCGCGGGTCACCAGTCTCGGCGAGGGGATGCGCGATGCCGAACTGGCGCCCCTGGAGATCGAGGACCTGCTCCTTCGGCCCACCGTGTCCATCGACCGGCCGCGCCTGGAGCGCTTCCTCAAGGGAACGCGCGTCATCGTCACCGGCGGCGGCGGCTCGATCGGTTCGGAGATTGTCGCCCGGGCCGTCGCTTTCGGCGCGGCGTCGGTCCTGGTCGTGGAAAATTCCGAGCCGGCCCTCCACGGCATCCTGAGCCAGCCCGCCATCGCGGCGGCGGACGTGACCGGCGCCCTGTGCGACATCCGCGACCGGGAGCGTCTGCACGGCGTCTTCGCCCACTTCCGGCCGGATTACGTGTTCCACGCCGCTGCCCTCAAGCAGGTGCCGTATCTGGAGCGGGACTGGCCCGAGGGCATCAAGACCAACGTCCTGGGTTCCATCAACGTGGCGGATGCGACGGTCGCCGCCCGCGCCCGCGCCATGGTGATGATCTCCACCGACAAGGCCATCGAGCCAGTCTCCCAGCTCGGCGTCACCAAGCGTCTGGCGGAGATGGTGGCTCAGGCTCTCGATGCCGAGCAGGCCGCCGCGCCGCAGGAGAAGCCGACTCGTTTGATCGCGGTGCGGTTCGGCAACGTGCTGGGTTCCGTGGGGTCGGTGGTCCCGGTGTTCAAGGCGCAGATCGCGCGGGGGGGGCCGGTCACCGTCACCGATGCGGAGATGGTGCGCTACTTCATGACCGTGCGCGAGGCCGCCGACCTCGTTCTCACCGCCGCCTCCCATGGGGACCGCGAGGGACGCTGCCTCTCCCTGATCCCCTACGGATCCGACCAGCGCGCGGCGGTCTACGTGCTGAAGATGGGCCAGCCCGTGCGCATTCTCGATCTCGCCGAGCGCATGATCCGGCTCGCCGGGTTCGAGCCCGGCGAGGATATTGAGGTGGTCTTCACCGGATCGCGGCCGGGAGAGCGCCTGAACGAGATCCTGTTCGCCCGCGAGGAGCCGCGTGTCGCCCTCGACGGGATCGACGGCGTCATGGCGGCCAAACCCGTCTTCGCCGACAGGTCCGTGTTGGAAGGCTGGATCGCGGCACTGAAGCGGGCGGTGGAGACCCATGACAGGGCCGCCGCCGACCTCGTGTTCGAGGCCGCCATTCCGGATTATCGCAACCGGCCGAAATGCGTCCCCGAGCCGAAGCCGGCCTCGCTGACCGTGCCGGCCTAAGCCCCCGTATCGCTGCGGGATAGGGCCGCGAGCCCTTCGGAGGATGTCAGCGCCGGTGACCAACCCAGCGCCGAAAGCCCCTCGGAACGTGCCACGAGATCGCCCGACAGGCGCTCGAACACCTCCCGGCGACCCGTCGCCCGGCAGGCAAGGCCGAATAGGCTCAACGGACAGGGAATGAGGCCGGCTCGCCGGCCCAGGCCCGCCCTCAACGCTGCGATCATTTCGGGCAATCTGAGCGCATCGGGTTCGGCGGCCACCAGGGGACGGCCGAGTGGCCCTTGGTGGCGCAAAACCGTGACGATGGCGGCCGACAGGTTCTCCACCGAAATCAGCGAGCGGCGCCCAGTCAGGTTCGCGAACGGCAGCGGATAGGGCGTGCGTGCGAGCCGCATGAGTGCTGCCATGTTGCCCTTCACCCCCGCGCCGTAGACGAGGACCGGACGCAGAGCGACCCAGTCGATCCCGATCTCGGCCAAGGCTTCCTCGGCGGCGAGTTTCGAGCGGCCATAGGCATCCGTGGGATGGGGCCGATCATGTTCAGTGATGGTGCCCGCCGCGCTGATTCCGGTCTGTGCCCTGATCGAGGAGAGAAACACGAAGCGCCCCACCCGCGCCTTGGCCGCGGCTTCGGCGAGACGTCGCGTCGCCTCGATGTTCGAGGAGCGGTAATCGTCCTCCGGCGTGCCGGACATGGCATGGGCGAGGCCGGCGGAATGAACGATGGCGTCGACGCCGGACAACGCCGCCGCCATGTTCATGGGGCGGCTCAAATCGCCCACCACGGCCCCGCTGGCACCGGGCGGCAACTCGACCGGTCGTCGCAGCAGTACCCGGACCCGGTAGCCCTGGTCGGACAGCGAGCGCAGCAGGTGGCGGCCGATGAAGCCGGTGGCACCGGTGAGCGCGATGACGTTTCCGCTCAAGGGGCATTTCCTCTTCGCATCGTCGAGAACTGCCGCAGTACGAGGGCGACGAGGGCCGTGCCCGCGCCCATCGCAATGAGCGTGACGGGCGGGGACGGCCAAAGCAAGGTCGCCCCCGCGAGGGCCGCCAGGGCGAGGTCCAGCAGGAAGACCCGGGTGACGACCTCCATCACCGAGAAGCCGTTCGTGGTGGCGCGCTGGTAGAAATGGCTGCGATGCGCTTGCCAGACGGGCTCGCCCTCGGCGGCACGGCGCAGCAGCGTCAGCGTGGCATCGGCCAGGTAGTAGAGCGGAAGCAGGATGGCGGCCGCCAGCCCGCCCTGCAGGCTCAACCGATACAGAAGCCACGCGACGAGGAGGCCGATGGGAAGGGAGCCGACATCGCCCAGGAACAGGCGGGCCACCGGGCGATTGAACGGCGCGAATCCGATCAGCGCACCGAGGAGGGATGCGGCCACGAGGGTCGGCAGCGGCGGCAGAGCGCCGACGAGCCCGAGGAGCATGAGCGCGCCGGTGACCGGCACCATGGCCGAGACCGTCATCCAGTCGAGCCCGTCCATGAAGTTCGTGAGATTTACGAACCACACGCCGGCCAGGACCGCGAAAGCCCGTTCGGCGGCGAGTGGGACATCCGGAAGCAGCGGGCCATCCACGGATAGGACGAGAGCTGCCACGACGAGCGTCTGGAGACCGAGCCGGAGGGAGGCCGGCAGCGGCCGGATGTCGTCCACGGCGCCGACCACGGCGAGGATCAGGGTCGCGTGAGCCAGGACCAGCGCTTCCATCGCGTCCGGCATTGGTGGTGTCAGCGACGCAAGGAGCCCGCAGGCGGCAAGGATCGCGAGAACGATGGCGATGCCCGCACCCTGGGGCGTCGGAACGCTATGGCTCGACCGAGCGATCGGCCGCGCGAGGGCGTATCGCTGTAGGAGTGGTTTCAGAAGAACGATCAGGACCGCGCTGAGGCCGGCGGCCAGCGGTACGGCGACGAGCGGCGCGATGGGCATTGTCGTGTGAGGTTCCGCTGGTCTCGACGGGTCGTGCGGACGCCGTACTTCGCCTCACATCGGGAGAGAAGTGCCCTGTGCTCAGGACCGGCACCTCTCCCCCACCCGCTTCGCAGGCGCCCTCCCCCGAATCGGAGAGGGATATGCGGCGCTAGAATACCGTCTCACCCCCCCTGACGGAGGAGCCGCCGATTCCGGCGGCGGCATCCGCCTTCTCGGCGGCGCGCTTGTCGAGGGCGCGGCCCACCACCT
This sequence comes from Methylobacterium bullatum, assembly GCA_902712845.1. Lineage (NCBI taxonomy): Bacteria > Pseudomonadati > Pseudomonadota > Alphaproteobacteria > Hyphomicrobiales > Methylobacteriaceae > Methylobacterium > Methylobacterium bullatum. The sequence continues at coordinate 2,620,766 of LR743504.1, read as the reverse complement.
TGGCGATACCGATCATGATCGTGTCCAGGATGTAGTCCTTCGGCGTGTAGACTGCCGTGACGCCCATGTTCTTGAGCACGAGTTCGTCCTCCGGCGAGATGATGCCGCCGACCACGAGGGGGACGTGGTCGAGGCCCGCCTCCCGCATCTTCGCCTTCACGTCGCGCACCAGGGGGACGTGGCTGCCGGACAGGATCGACAGGCCGACCACGTGGGCGCCGGTCTCCTTGGCTTTCGCCACGATCTCGGCCGGGGTCTGGCGGATGCCGTCATAGGTCACGTCGAACCCGACGTCGCGGGCACGGAGCGCGATCTGCTCGGCGCCGTTCGAATGGCCGTCGAGACCGGGCTTGCCGACGACGAGCTTCGGGGTCTCGCCCAGGCGCTCGCCGAGATCGGCGATGAGGAGCTTGGCGTCCTCGGCCGCACCCGAGGAGATCGTCTCGAGGCTGACGCCGGTGGGGGCGCGGTATTCGCCGAAGACCTGGCGCAGGCGCGTGCCCCATTCGCCGGTGGTGACGCCGGCTTTTGCCGCCGCGATCGAGACCGGCATGATGTTGGCGCCCGAGCGCGCGGCGGCTTCGAGTTCGTCGAGGGCTTTCTCCACGGCCTTGCCGTCGCGCTTGGCTCGCCAGTCGCGGATGCGCTGCTCGGCTTCCATCTCCACCGTCTCGGAGACCGTGAAGATGGCGCCCTCCCCGGCCGTGAGCGGCGAGGGCTCGCCGGCCTGGAACTTGTTGACGCCGACGACGACCTGATCGCCCGCCTCGATGGCCGAGATGCGCTTGGCGTTGGATTCCACGAGGGCGCGCTTCAACGCCCCGGTCTCGACCGCCGCCACCGCGCCGCCGATGCCGCCGATCTCCTTGAGTGCCGCGCGGGTCTCCTCCTTGAGGGATTCGACCTTGGCGTCGATGACCTTCGAGCCGTCGAAGATGTCGTCGTATTCGAGGAGGTCGGTCTCGAAGGCGAGGATCTGCTGCATGCGCATGGACCATTGCTGGTCCCAGGGGCGCGGCAGGCCCAGAGCCTCGTTCCAGGCCGGCAACTGCACGGCACGGGCGCGGGCGCGTTTCGACAGGGTGACGGCCAGCATCTCGATGAGGATGCGGTGGACGTTGTTTTCAGGTTGCTGTTCCGTCAGTCCGAGGCTGTTGACCTGGACGCCATAGCGAAAAATGCGCTTCTTCGGGTCGGTGATGCCGTAGCGCTCCTGGGCGATCTCGTCCCAGAGTTCCGAGAACGCCCGCATCTTGCAGATCTCGGTGACGAACCGCATGCCGGCATTCACGAAGAACGAGATGCGGCTGAATACGTCCGCGAAGCTCGCCTCGTCGAAATCGGGGTCGTCGCGCACCGTGTCGAGCACCGCGATGGCGATGGCCAGCGCGTAGGAGAGCTCCTGCACCGGCGTCGCTCCGGCCTCCTGCAGGTGGTAGGAACACACGTTCATCGGGTTCCACTTCGGCACTTCCTTGGTCGTGAACAGGATCACGTCCTTGGTCAGGCGAAGCGACGGCGCGGGCGGGAACACATAGGTGCCGCGCGAGAGATACTCTTTGATGATATCGTTCTGCGTGGTGCCCTGGAGGCCGGCGAAGGGCACGCCCTGCTCCTCGGCCACCGCGAGATAGAGCGACAGCAGCCACGGTGCCGTGGCGTTGATCGTCATCGAGGTGTTCATCTGCGAGAGCGGGATCTGGTCGAACAACGCCCGCATGTCGCCGAGATGCGCGATCGACACGCCGACCTTGCCGACCTCGCCGCGCGCCAGTTCGTGGTCGGGATCGTAGCCGGTCTGGGTCGGCAGATCGAAGGCCACCGATAGGCCGGTCTGACCCTTGGCGAGGTTGCCCCGGTAGAGGGCGTTCGATTCCTTGGCGTTGGAATGGCCGGCATAGGTCCTGATGATCCAGGGCTTGTCGCGCTTGACCTCGGCGACGGTCGCACTCGCGCTCATTCCACTGACTCCACTCGATTCCAACGGCCGCGCCATCTCGCGCTTATTGTGCGGCACCCTATCCAAGCCTCGGGCGTCCGTCATCTGGCCTATGGTCCGACTTCTCGGCTCTTGGCTCAGAATGTTTCGAAAAATTCTAGACGCCAGGGTCAAGCGAATTAAAAGACGCCGCACGACACGGTAGACGCAAGGCTGCTGTAAAATATTGATTTCGATGCAGAATATGCCGAATTTGCCAGTCCGTTAAAGCAACAATATTTTGAATACACAAATCGACCGGGCCGGCGTCTCCGGTGCGGAAGCGTGGTGACGGGTCATGGCCATTTAGGGGGCCTTGGAGCAGTTCAGGTTCGTCGATATAGGGTCGCTCAGAAGAATAACCGGGAGAGCCAAGATGTCGGCGAGTGCGGCCTTGAATACGAGCGAGGGCAAGGACCTCTACGAGTTGGGCGAGATCCCGCCCCTCGGCCATGTTCCGGCGAAGATGTATGCCTGGGCGATCCGGCGCGAGCGTCACGGACCGCCGGAGGAATCGATGCAGGTCGAGGTGGTGCCGACCTGGGAGATCGGCGACGACGAAGTGCTGGTCTACGTCATGGCCGCCGGCATCAACTACAACGGCGTGTGGGCCGGGCTCGGCGAGCCAATCTCCCCCTTCGACGTGCACAAGGCCGACTACCATATCGCCGGTTCGGATGCCTCGGGCATCGTCTGGGCCGTGGGCGCCAAGGTGAAGCGCTGGAAGGTCGGCGACGAGGTCATCGTTCATTGTAACCGCGACGACGGCGACGACGAGGAGTGCAACGGCGGCGACCCGATGTTCTCGCCCTCGCAGCGGATCTGGGGATACGAGACCCCGGACGGCTCGTTCGCGCAGTTCTGCCGGGTGCAGTCGCGCCAGCTGATGAAGCGGCCGCAGCACCTCACCTGGGAGGAAGGTGCCTGCTACACGCTGACCCTCGCCACGGCGTATCGCATGCTGTTCGGCCATGCACCCCACACGGTGAAGCCGGGGCAGAACGTGCTGATCTGGGGCGCCTCGGGCGGTCTGGGCGTGTTCGGCGTCCAGCTCTGCGCGGCGTCTGGTGCGAACGCCATCGCGGTGATCTCGGACGAGTCGAAGCGCGACTACGTGATGAGCCTCGGTGCCAAGGGCGTCATCAACCGCAAGGACTTCGATTGCTGGGGGCAGCTGCCGAAGGTGAACTCGCCGGAATTCCACGCCTGGACCAAGGAAGCCCGTAAGTTCGGCAAGGCGATCTGGGACATCACCGGCAAGGGCAACGACGTCGACATCGTCTTCGAGCATCCCGGCGAGGCGACCTTCCCGGTCTCGGCGCTGGTGGTGAAGCGCGGCGGCATGGTCGTGTTCTGCGCCGGCACCACCGGCTTCAACATCACCTTCGACGCCCGCTACGTCTGGATGCGCCAGAAGCGCATTCAGGGTTCGCACTTCGCTCACCTGAAGCAGGCCTCGGCCGCCAACCAGTTCGTTCTGGACCAGCGCATCGACCCGTGCATGAGCGAGGTGTTTCCGTGGGACAAGATCCCCCAGGCGCACACCAAGATGTGGAAGAACCAGCACCCGCCCGGCAACATGGCCTGCCTCGTCAACGCTCCGCGCGCTGGGCTCCGCACGCTGGAAGACGTGATCGAGGCCGGTCCCCTGAAGCGCTGAGGTCGAGAACCGTGCTCAGCGCTTGCCGCCCTCGGCGGGCAGGTGCTGGGCATAGGCCTCGCGTTCTTCGCGCTCCTTGATGAGATCGGCATAGGCCTGGCGCATTTCCGGTGACACGGAAACGCTCCGGGCCTTTTCCTTTTTGCGCTTGGGCGCCTTCTTGAACTGATTGCTCGTCTCGTTCATCGCGTCGCCCCGGTTGTCCGTCGACGATAAGCATAGCCAAGTTGCGTGACGGCTACGAGATGGCACCGCCTGCTTTCGAGATGCCAAGGCGACTGGTAAGGAGAGGAAACAGGATCATCCGGTGATTGCCCTTCCTCTCCCGAGCGCGGGAGAGGCGTGGGCGACGGCCCGGTTCACGAACGGCGAAGCATCATGGAAAAGTTCACCACCCTCACCGGCGTTGCCGCGCCGATGCGCATCACCAATGTCGATACCGACCGGATCATCCCGAAACAGTATCTCAAGACGATCAAGCGCACCGGGCTCGGCAAGGGCCTGTTCTCCGAGATGCGCTACAACGACGACGGCTCCGAGAACCCGGATTTCGTCCTCAACCAGCCGGCCTATCGCAACGCCAAGGTGCTGGTGGCCGGCGACAATTTCGGCTGCGGCTCGTCGCGGGAACACGCGCCCTGGGCGCTCGCCGATTTTGGCATCCGCTGCATCATCTCCACGAGCTTCGCCGACATCTTCTTCAACAACTGCGCCAAGAACGGCATCCTCGCCATCATCGTGTCGCCGGAGGATCTGGAGAAGCTGTTCGACGATGCCGAGCGCGGCGCCAACGCCACCCTGACGATCGATCTCGAGAGCCAGACCATCAAGGGCCCGGATGGCGGCACCCTGCATTTCGATATCGATTCCGGGCGCAAGGAAAGCCTGCTCAACGGTCTCGACGAGATCGGCCTGACCCTCATGCGCGCGCCGAAGATCGAGGCCTACGAGGAGAAGCTCGCCACGCGCGGATTTGCCTGAGCGCCGACATCATCACGGTTCGTTTACCATGCGCGCGGCTTAAAGGTCGGGAAACGCCGAAACCCGCCGGGAGACCGCCCATGACGCCGCGCGCGAAGCTGACCGCCTTCCTCTGCCTCGCGAGTGCGGCAGCGTCCGTACCGGCCAAGGCCGACTTCCGCTCCTGCCTCGCCTCGCTTCAGGCGGAGGCGGCCTCGCAGGGGATCTCGGCCCAGACCTTCCGCGCGGCGACCGACGGCATCGCCTTCGACGACAAGGTCATCGAACTCTCCCAGGCGCAGCCCGAATTCAAGACGCCGATCTGGGACTACATAGCTGCCCTCGTCGACGAGGAGCGCGTGGACGACGGCAAGGCGGCGATGAAGCAGCACGGCCAAGCCCTTGCCAATGCCGAGGCGCGCTATGGCGTCGACCGCTACACCATTGCCGCCGTCTGGGGTGTCGAATCGAACTTCGGCAAGAACCTCGGCAAGATGCCGCTGGTTCAATCCTTCGCCACCCTGATCTGCTCGAATCATCGCCGCGCGGGCTTCTTCAAGGGCGAGTTGATGGCGACCCTGAAGATCATCGAGCGCGGCGATATCGACCCGTCCCGCCTCACGGGGTCATGGGCCGGCGCCTTCGGCCAGACCCAGTTCATGCCCACCACCTACCAGCGCCTCGCCGTCGACGGCGACGGCGACGGGCGCCGCGATCTCGTGGATTCGGTACCCGACGCGGTGGCCTCCACCGCCAACTTCCTGCGCGTGGCCAAATGGTCGAACGGCCAGCCCTGGGGCTACGAGGTGCGCGTGCCGAAGGGCTTCAATGCTGGGGCCGCCGGGCGCAAGAACAAGCACGCGGTGGCGCACTGGGCCTCCATGGGCGTTACCCGGATCGACGGACGCCCGCTCTCCGGCGATGGTCCCGCCGGCATCCTGCTCCCGGCCGGCGCCAACGGTCCGGCTTTCCTGGTGACCCGGAATTTCGACGCGCTCTATTCCTACAACGCCGCCGAATCCTATGGCCTCGCCATCGCGGTGCTGTCCGACCGCCTGCGCGGCCGCACTGGCGTCCAGGCTCAATGGCCCACCGACGATCCGCCCCTGTCGCGCGCCGAGCGCCGCGACCTTCAGACCCGACTGGCGGCTCGGGGCTACGACGTCGGCGAGCCGGACGGCAAGGTCGGCGCCAAGACCCGCGACGCCATCAAGGCCATCGAGCGCGAACTCGGCATGCCGCAGACCGGGCGGCCGGGCGGCAAGGTGCTCGAGGCCCTGCGCCGGGGATAGTGGTGTGAGGGGGTCGGGACATCGTCGTTCGATCGGCCGACCCGACCACCGATGCGCCCTCTACGGGACGCTGATGAAGCCCACCCTTCCTCCGAGGCTGCGCCGGTCGCTGCCTCGGACTATGACGGCTGGGGCTCCGGCCCGAGGGAATGATTCGGAAGACGTCCTCTCATCACCTGGACCCAAATGGCCCGATCGGTTCTGTAAGATGATGCGGATATCGATCGATACTTATCGAAATTGATCTCAAAAGTAAAAACTCGATCTGATCTGCTATATACCGCCATCTTGCTGATGGTCCTCCTCGCGTTGCCTTGATGAGACCACGTTCGGATCGCGTCAGTCGGTTAATCCACCCCTCCGAACGCAATGTCACGGATTTCCTGTTGGCCCGTGTGACGCCGCACCTTGTTCACGGACTGGGCTTATTGGCGTAGGATTAGGCATTGTTGGCCGCCCGTTGATCCTTATGTAGCTGAAACATGCACTAAGGAAGATCATGTTGTACAAAAAAGTAGCAATTGCTGCCGTGCTCGTTCTTGCGACAGTCTCATCGGCTGCGCTCGCTCAGACCTCGGGAAAGCGCGGCGTCCAACAACGCCACCAGGATATCGACGCGACCCATGCGATCGACCAGCGCTATGAGCCGTCGCGGATGATGAGCCCCGCGCCGAAGCAGGACATGAAAATGATCCCCTTCCCCCGTGGCGGGCGAATGGAGATGATCCTCGTGCCGGCCAATCCGTCCTCGTAAATGGTGCAATCGAAGATGGGGCGGGTCGAGCATGTTCCGGGATGCGAGACCGATTTGGGATGGATGCCGATGTGGCGTCCATCCGCCAACGAAAAAGGCCGGGCGATGCCCGGCCTTTCGCAATTCTAACGAGCCGCGCCGGACAGCTTACTCGGCAGCGGTCTTTGCAGCAGACTTCGCGGCCTTCTCTGCCTTGCGGGCGTCCTTGTTGGCCTTCGAGGCATCGGCCTTGGCGGCCTTCTCGGCGGGACGGTCGGCGCGCTCGACGATACGGGCCGACTTACCGCGACGATCGCGCAGGTAGTACAGCTTGGCGCGACGCACCTTGCCGCGGCGCACGACGGCGATCGAATCGATCATCGGGGAGTAGACCGGGAAGACGCGCTCGACGCCCTCGCCGTAGGAAATCTTGCGGACGGTGAAGCTCTCGTTGAGGCCGCCACCGGAGCGCGCGATGCACACGCCTTCATAGGCCTGCACGCGGGTGCGCTCGCCTTCCTTCACCTTGACGTTCACGGTCACCGTGTCGCCGGGCTGGAAGTCGGGAATGGTCTTGCCGAGCGCAGCGATCTGCTCCTGCTCGAGCTGCTGGATGATGTTCATGGTCAAGTTCCTGCCGGTGCGCGCCCGCGATCCCAGGAGGGGAATGCGTGCGTCAGGATTTCGGCATCCTGTTTTGAGTTGCCGCGGGCCATACAGGAAGCATCGACGCTTGTCGACATCCTGCACAGTGAAAGCGCGTCGGGGGCATGACCGCGGAGGTGTGCCGGTTGAGAAAATCCCGCGCGCGGTCCACATGAATACAGAGGCGCGGGCCATTCCCGGCGCCCTTCCCGGCCGGCCTTGAACCGGCGCAGCGGACGAGGATACATCAAAGCCATGTTCATCCAGACCGAAGCCACCCCGAACCCCGCCACCCTGAAGTTCCTTCCCGGCCGCGTGGTCCTGCCCGAATCGACCTTCGAGGCGCGCGATGCCGAATCCGCTGCGCGCTCTCCCCTGGCGCAGCGCCTGTTCGACGTACCCGGTGTCGCGGGGGTGTATTTCGGCCACGACTTCATCTCGGTGACGAAGATCGAGAACGAGCATGGCTGGCCGCAGGTGAAGCCCGCGATCCTCGGTGCGATCATGGAGCACTTCCAGTCGGGCGCCCCGGTCCTGGCCGAGGGCGTCGTCCTCGGCGGCGACGACGCGGAGGAGTTCTACGACGAGGCGGACCACGACACCGTCGTGACCATCAAGGACCTTCTCGAGACCCGTGTGCGTCCGGCTGTCGCCAGCGATGGCGGCGACATCACCTTCCGCGGCTTCAAGGAGGGCGTGGTCTACCTGGAAATGAAGGGTGCCTGTTCCGGCTGCCCGTCTTCCACCGCCACCCTCCGGCACGGCGTGCAGAACCTGTTCAAGCACTTCCTCCCCGAGGTGCGCGAGGTCCAGGCGGTCTGATCGCCGTCGCAAGCGCGCAACACCCCGCGTCCTTCGTCGCTTTAGAGGCCGCTCCGCACTGACGGGGCGGCCTTTTCCGTCCTAAACTCCCATGCCCGACGGGCATCCCGATCTGGAGTGACGTTGCGTATCCTGGCTATCGACACGGCGCTCGACGCCTGCTCCGTCTGCATCGCGACGGATCTCTCCGACGATCTCCTCGCCGAAGAATCCATGACGCTGGCCCGTGGCCATGCCGAGGCGCTGCTTCCCATGCTCGAACGCGTGATGGCGCGGGTGGAGGGCGGGTTCGAGAGCCTCGACCGGGTCGCCGTCACCGTCGGTCCCGGGAGCTATACCGGTCTGCGCGTCGGCCTGTCGGCTGCCCGGGCCGTCGGCCTCGCGGCACAGATTCCGGTGGTCGGCGTCACCACTCTCTCGGGGCTCCTGGCACCGCTCCTCGCCACGAACGGCCAGGGCCTGATCGCGGCCGCGATCGATGCCCGGCACGGCTCCGTCTATTTTCAGGCCATGAACATGGCGGAAGGCATCGTGGTGCCTCCGAGCCTGTTGCGGCTTGAGGAAGCGGCCGATCACGTGGGTCGCGACACCGTCACCCTGGTCGGGTCCGGAGCGCCCGCCCTGTCGAGCCTGCTCAGGTCCCGCGGCATCGCCGCGACGGTCAGCGATGCCGGCCCGCCGCAGATCGCCTGGATCGCCTCCCTCGGCATGCTGGCCGACCCCGCCCAAGCCCTGGCACGTCCGCTCTATCTGCGCGGACCGGACGCCACTCCCCAGGATCACGCGAGGCTGGCCCGTCGATGAATCGTCCCGTCTCTCCGCTCTGGGCTCTCGATTGGTGGCTGGCCTGGTGGGACGCCTGGGGTGGCGAGCCCTATGTCACGCCTCTGCGCGATTCCTCCTCCGCCGCCGCCCTCGCCCGCCTCCATGCCACCGCCTTCGCGCGGCCGTGGGATGCCCATGAATTCGAGCGGATGCTGTGCGAGCGCTCCACCGAGGCCCATGCCCTGTGGCGGGCCGGTTCGATCCAGGGCTTCATTCTCTCGCGCCGCGTGGCCGACGAGGCCGAGATTCTCACCGTCGTCCTGGCGCCTGCCATGCGCGGTGGGGGTCTGAGCCACAAGCTCGTGCGCGAGCATCTCGGGCATCTGGCATTGAGCGGCGTGCGCAACGTCCATCTCGAGGTCGACGAGGGCAACGCCGCCGCCTTGAAGCTCTATGCCCGTCACGGGTTCAAGCAGGTCGGCGAGCGGACGGGGTATTATGCCCGCCCCGATGGCAGCCGCGCCACCGCCTTCACCATGACGGCGTCCCTGTCGTGAGCCGCGAGTCGTGACCGGCGGCGGACGATGACGCGTCTCGGCACCGTCTTCCGGCTCCTGATCTGCGTCGTCGCCTTCGCGTTGCTGGTCGGGCCGCACCTCCTGAGCCTCAAGTTCGGGCGGGGGCGCATCGCCGCGCATACGCCGACCTACTTCCACCGGGTGTTCCTGGCGCTGTTCTCGGTGAGGGTGACGCAGAGTGGCACCCCGCCTGCCCTCGGCGAGCCGGCCCTCGTCCTGTCCAATCACATCTCCTGGCTCGATATCCTCGTCCTCGGGTCGCTGCGGCCGCTCTCCTTCGTGGCGAAATCGGAGATTTCCGGCTGGCCCGTGGTGGGAACCCTGGCCCGGCTCCAGCGCACCGTCTTCATCGACCGGGCGCGCCGTGCGGCCACCGCTAGCGTCAACGCCACGGTGGCGGGCCGGTTGACCGACGGCGATCTCATCGTGCTCTTTGCCGAAGGCACCACGGGCGATGGAACGCGGCTGCTGCCGTTCCGCTCTTCCCTGGTGGGTGCCGCCCGCGCCGCCATCGATGCCGAGGGCGGTTCGCGCGACAGGGTGCGGCTTCAGCCCCTCGCCCTCACCTATCCGCGCCGCAACGGCCTGCCCGTGGTCCGCTCGGAGCGGCCGGGCATCGCCTGGTACGGCGACATGGAACTCGCGCCGCATCTCGCGGTGTTCCTCCGGGACGGTCCGATCGACGTCCACGTGGTCTGGGGCGATCCCATCGCCTTCGAGGCCGGGACGGACCGCAAGCGCGCCACAGCCATGGCCGAGGCCTCGGTGCGCAGGGCAATGCAGGCCTCGGTGACGGGACGGTGGGAGACCGGGACGGCAGTTCAATCGGCTCCGCCACGCGCCGCCGAGACGTTGCCTGCCTCAGATATCGCCGCCTGACTCCCTCCAGGCGCCCATGATCGGCGGCTCGATGGCCGCAAAAGCGTCGATCTCCCGAGTTCGTTCGGACAACGATGTTCATTGTCGCCCTGCGTGATTGCGGTGCAGCAAGACGTCACGGCGTTCGGTGAAGGTCAGTCTTTGTCGCGGTCGCGCGTAGAGTATCGTGAGGAAGCGACGGGCCGGGTGAAACGTGGTAGCACCGCCGACAGCAATGGGCGTCCGAGCGACGCCTGAGGTTCATAAGGTGCTGGAACGGTCGCGTTGAAGAAAGCCTTCGTCAAATCCTACGGCTGCCAGATGAACGCCTACGATGCAGGCCGCATGTCGGACCTGCTCGCCAGCCAAGGCTATGCCGCCACGGAAAGCGTCGAGGAGGCGGATGTCGTCGTCCTCAACACCTGCCACATCCGCGAGAAGGCCGCCGACAAGGTCTACTCCGAACTCGGGCGCCTGCGCGTTCTGAAGACGGCCCGAGCCGAGGCCGGCCTGGACACCCGGATCGTGGTCGCCGGCTGCGTCGCGCAGGCCGAAGGCAAGGAGATCCTGGCGCGGGCGCCCTCGGTCGACGTGGTCGTCGGTCCGCAGAACTATCATCGCCTGCCCGATCTCCTGACCCGTTCTGCCTCGACGCGCGTGGTCGACACGGAGTTTCCCGTCGAGGACAAGTTCGACCATCTGCCCATCCGGCGGACGGCTGCGGTCTCGTCCTTCCTCACCGTGCAGGAAGGCTGCGACAAATTCTGCGCCTTCTGCGTCGTGCCCTATACGCGCGGCGCCGAAGTCTCTCGCTCCGTGGAGGCGATCCTGGACGAGGCGCGCAAACTCGTTCGGGGCGGGGCACGCGAACTCACGCTGATCGGGCAGAACGTCAACGCCTATCACGGGGCCGGCGCCGACGGCGTTCCGGTGACGCTCCCGGCGCTGATTCGCGCGCTCGAGGCGATCCCCGGCCTTCTGCGCCTGCGCTACACCACGAGCCACCCCAACGACATGGCTGACGACCTCATCCGGGCGCATGGGGAGATCGCCGCGCTGATGCCTTACCTGCACCTCCCGGTTCAGTCGGGCTCAACCCGCGTGCTGCAGGCGATGAACCGCAAGCATACGGGCGACCAGTATCGCCGGCTCATCGAGCGCGTGCGCCGGGTCCGGCCGGATATCGCCCTGTCCTCCGACTTCATCGTTGGGTTTCCCGGCGAGACCGACGTGGAGTTCGACGAGACGATGCGCCTCGTGGCCGAGATCGGCTTCGCGTCGGCTTATTCGTTCAAATACAGCCCGCGCCCCGGTACGCCCGCCGCCGAGCGCGAGGACGCGGTGCCCGAGGCCGTGAAGTCCGAGCGCCTGGCAGCCCTCCAGGCCTTGCTCGATGACCAGCGCCACGCCTTCAACGCGTCCGCCGTGGGCCATGTCGTCGAGGTGCTGGTGGAGAAGGCCGGCCGCCATCCGGGGCAGGTCGCCGGCAAGACGCCGCATCTTCTGCCCGTCCAATTCGATGCTCCGGCCGCTACCATCGGTACGGTCGTGCCCGTGCGCGTGGTCCGGGCCGGGTCGAACAGCCTGTTCGGCGAAGCCATCACCGACGAGGCGGCGGCCGCTTGAAAGCGCGCATGCCACGGAATCGCACCTCCGCCCCGGGCGACGGGCCGGCCGCGTCATGCCGTTCTCAATTCACTCGCAACGCTCGCGAGACCCACAGCAAGGAGACTCTGCGTGCCGGCATCTGACGGTCTGAGTGGACGGGGGGCGCCCTTGCGGGGGCGTGGGCCGGCGGCGCGGATAGGTGAGATCGTGGAGACGGTGGACGTATCGCTGACCTTCGACGACAACCGCCTCGCGAGCCTCGTCTTCGGCCAGTACGACCAGAACGTGGCCCATATCGAGCGGCGCCTCGCCGTCACCGCCACGGCCCTGGGCAACCACCTCGTGGTGAAGGGGCCGCCGGATTCTGCCGAGAAGGCGCGCAAAGTCTTCGAGCGGCTCTATGCCCGCGTGACGGCGAGCGGTACCGCCCTCACCCTCGGCGATGTCGACGGAGCGATCCAGGAGACGACGCTCCAGGGCAACCTCTTCCCCACCGCCGAAGTGAGTGCCGAGCCGGACCGCCCGCATTTCGACCAGATCGCCACGCGCAAGCGCGGCGCCGTGCGAGCCAGGAACGCGGCTCAGGACACCTACATCAAGCTTCTGCGCAACCACGAGCTCGTCTTCGCCGAAGGCCCCGCCGGCACCGGCAAGACCTGGCTCGCGGTGGGCTACGCGGTGTCCCTGCTGGAACAGGGCCATGTGGAGAAGCTGATCCTGTCGCGCCCCGCCGTCGAGGCCGGCGAGCGCCTCGGCTTCCTGCCCGGCGACATGCGCGAGAAGGTCGATCCCTACCTGCGTCCGATCTACGACGCGCTCTACGACTTTATGGAGGCGCGGCATGTGGACCGCAGCCTGCAGACCGGCGTCATCGAGATCGCGCCCCTGGCCTTCATGCGCGGGCGGACCCTGACCAACGCCGTGGTCCTGCTCGACGAGGCGCAGAACACCACCTCGATGCAGATGAAGATGTTCCTCACCCGTCTCGGCGAGAACTCGCGGATGATCATCACCGGTGATCCGAGCCAGGTCGATCTGCCGCCCGGCCAGAAATCCGGCCTCGTGGAGGCCGTGAACATCCTCGACGGCGTCGAGGGGATCGGCCGGGTCACCTTCCGCGACGTCGACGTGGTGCGCCACGACCTCGTTCGCCGCATCGTCACGGCCTATGAGACCGCCGCCCATGGCGAGGGTGGTGCGGATCGCTCGCTCACGTCCCGCCGCCGTCCCCTGGCCTGACGCCGATGCCCGAGATCGAATCCGAGATCGACGTCGCCGTGGAGGACCCTCGCTGGCAATCCGTGCTGCCGGACCTCGAAGCCTTCGTCGTCCGTGCGGTCGAGGCGGGGATCGCCATTGCCCCCGATGGGCCGGATCATCCGGTGGAGGTGAGCGTGCTCCTCACCACCGATGCCGTGGTGCAGGATCTGAACCGCACCTGGCGCGGCAAGGACAAGCCCACCAACGTCCTGTCCTTTCCTGCCCCACCGCAACCCGCCCATGCCGGTGTCGCGGTGCCCCTCGGCGATGTCGTTCTTGCGTATGACACGATGCTGCGCGAGAGTGCCGAGCAGGGAAAACCGCTTCAACATCACCTCGCGCATCTTCTGATCCATGGCACTCTTCATCTTCTCGGCCAGGACCACGAGACCGGCGACGCGGATGCGAACGCCATGGAGGCCTTGGAGACCGAAGCCCTGCACGGCCTCGGTATTCCCGACCCTTATGCCGACTGAGGGGCGATTCCGCCCGCAATCCCAGATCAGAGAGACATGACGAACGATCGAAGTCGCGGCGCGGCTCTGGCTGCGCCCAGTAGCGGTGACGGTGAGGCGCAGGCGCGCGAGCCCTGGTACGACCGCCTGCTGCACGCCTTCCATCTCCGGCCGCGCGATTCGTTGCGCGACGATATCGAGGATGCGCTGGCCGAACCCGATTCGGGCGAGAACGTGTTCTCCCCCCTCGAGCGGGCCATGCTCAAGAATGTCCTGGGGCTGCACAAGGTGCGGGTGGACGACGTGATGATCCCGCGCGCGGACATCGTCGCCGTCTCCATGGAGACGAGCCTCGGCGATCTGCTCAAGCTCTTCCGCACAGCCGGCCATTCGCGGCTCCCGGTTTACGGCGAGACCCTCGACGACCCGCGCGGCATGGTCCACATCCGCGACTTCGTCGATCACATCGCCGCCAAAGCCGAAGCGACCCCCCGTCGTCCGAGCGCCGCCGTCGCCAGCGCCCTCCCCGACACGTCGGGCGACGTCGTCGCCGTCGTGCCCCCGCGCCCGCGCCGGAGCACCCGAGCGTTGAAGGCGCTCAACCTTGGCAATGTCGATCTCTCGGCGACCCTGGCCTCGACCCGGATCCAGCGTCCCGTCCTGTTCGTTCCGCCGTCCATGCCCGCCATCGATCTCCTGGTGAGGATGCAGGCGACGCGCACGCACATGGCCCTCGTCATCGACGAATATGGCGGGACCGACGGGCTCATCTCCATCGAAGACCTCATCGAGATGGTGGTCGGCGATATCGAGGACGAGCACGACGTGGCCGAAGGCCATCTGGTTCAGCGCGTCGAGGGCGATTCCGACGTGTTCATCGCCGATGCCCGTGCCGGACTCGCCGAGGTATCCGAGGTGAGCGGCGTCGATCTCGTCGCCGCGGTGGGCGAGATGGCCGAGGAGATCGACACGATCGGCGGCCTCATCGTCACGCTCGCCGGACGCGTTCCCTCGCGCGGCGAACTCATCACCGGACCGGGCGACCTCGAATTCGAGGTGCTCGACGCCGACCCGCGCCGGGTGAAGCGGTTGCGGCTGCATCGCGGCCCGATGAAGATCGCCCCGCTCATACCCCTGGCCCTGCCGCCTCCGAGCAGCGGTCCGATCGCCGAAGCCTCGTAGCGCCTCGTTCCGGACCGAGCGCCCCGGATCCTGCGCCAGGCTTTCGTCTCACATCAGCTTTTCCCGAAACGTGACGGTCACGTCTCGGGCTGATGCTTCAGCCGGGATGACCCGAAGATGAGCTACGCCTTCGACGGTGCCGGGTCGCCTCAAGCGCCCCTGCGCGGAAGCGCGACGGGGCCGCTCGCTCACCTCGCGCAATGGATCATGCTCACCTCCGGCTGGCGCCGCCTGCTCGTTGCAGCCGCCGCGGGCGCCGTCGGCGCATTGGCGATGCCGCCCTTCGGCGCCCTGCCCGCCCTCGTCGTGTCGCTGAGCATCGCCGTCTGGCTGATCGACGGGGCGGCGACGGGGCGGCGGGGCAATCGCGGTGCCGTCATCGCCTGCGCGATCATCGGCTGGGCCTGGGGCTTCGGCTATCTCACCGCGGGCCTGTGGTGGCTCGGCTCCGCCTTCCTGGTGGAAGCGGACGAGTTCCTGTGGGCCCTGCCCCTCGGTGTCATCGGCCTGCCTGCCGTACTGGCGCTGTTCTATGCGGTGGGGTTCGCGCTGGCGCGGCTCCTCTGGTCGCCTGGACTCTCGCGTATCGCCGCCCTCGCCATCGGCCTTTCCGTTTGCGAATGGTTGCGCGGCCACCTCTTCACCGGGTTTCCCTGGAACATGCTCGGCATGGCGCTCGGGCAGAACCTGTGGCTGATGCAGTCCGCCTCGGCGATCGGGCTCTATGGACTCACGCTTCTGGCCGTCCTGATCGGCGCCGCGCCCGCCACCCTCGCCACGGGCGAGACGGCGCGCGGGCGCTACGCTCCGGCCCTGGTCGCCTGTGCCGGACTCGCGGTAATGGCCCTCATCGGCGCCGCGCGCCTGCCCGCGACCCCCACGCCCACGGTGCCGGGGGTGCGTCTGCGGCTGGTGCAGCCTAACCTCAACCAGGACGCCAAGTTCCGGCCCGAGAACCGGGCGGACATCATCGACTGGTATATCGGCCTCAGTGACCGCGCCGCCGCCCCGGACCGGACCGGGATCGCCGACGTCACCCACGTCATCTGGCCGGAATCGGCGTTTCCCTTCCTGATCCAGCGCGACCCGGAATCCCTGGCAAGAATCGCCGCCGCCTTTCCGGCTGGGCGGCAACTCATCACCGGCGCGGCCCGCGCCGAGGAGCCGTTGCCCAACGAGCGCCCGCGCTTCTTCAACTCGATCCTGACGATTTCGTCCGGTCCGAAGCTCGGCGACATCTACGACAAGGTTCATCTCGTCCCGTTCGGCGAGTATCTGCCGGGTCCCCTCGACGCCGCCTTGAGGGCAGTGGGCCTGCGCCAGTTCGTATCGATCCCCGGCGGATTCACGCCTGGCAATCGCTCCGGCCAGCGTCTCCTCGACGTGACGGGGCTTCCCCCCGTCGTCGCCACCATCTGCTACGAGGCGATCTTTCCCGGCGAGATCCTGCCCGGACACGCGCCCGACGGCCTGACGCCCGTTCCGGGGCTGATCCTGAACCTCACCAACGACGCCTGGTTCGGCGATACGCCGGGGCCGCGCCAGCACTTCGCCCAGGCCCGGCTGCGGGCCGTAGAGGAAGGATTGCCGCTGGTGCGCGACGCCAATACCGGCATCTCGGCGGTGGTCGATCCGTATGGGCGCATCACAGCGCGCCTGCCCCTGGGTGTCGAGGGCATCCTCGACGCGGATCTCCCCATCCGGTTGCCCGGCCGCACCCCCTATGCCGTTCTACGTGACATGCCCTTCGCCGGGATGCTTGCCGGCCTCGGCCTCATCGCCCTCCTGGTAAGGCGCCGCATCGCGTGACTGAACCCACATTGCGGAACGCCCGCCCCGTCCTCGTCGGGCTCGGGATGATGCTCGTCGCGTTCAACATGCGCCCCGCCCTCACCTCCCTCGGTCCCCTACTCGACGCCATCCGCGCCGAGACCGGCCTGACCGCCACGGGGGCGGCGTTCCTGACGACCCTGCCGGTCCTGTGCCTCGGCCTCGCCTGCGTGCTCGGCCCGGTCATGGTCCGGCGGACGGGGGCGGAGCGTGGTGTGCTGGTCGCGATCCTGGTCATCGCCCTCGGCTCGGCCCTGCGCGGGCTCGGAGGGCTCCCTCCCCTGTTTGCCGGGGCCTGTATCGCGGCCGTCGGGATCGGCCTTGCCGGCGTCCTGTTGCCCGGATTGGTGAAGCGCGACTTCTCGGGCCAAGCCGGGTTGATGACCGGCCTCTACACGATGGTCCTCTGCCTCGGCGCGGCGACAGGCGCCGGATCGGCGGTGCCCCTGGCCGATGCCTTCGGAGGCTGGACGCGGGCGATGGCGGTCTGGGCCGTGCCGGCCGTGGCGGCGGCCATCGCCTGGATCGTCGTCGTGCCCCACCGCGAAAAGGGACCGCCGCCAGCCCGCCGCCGCCCGCTCTGGCGCGATTCCCTCGCCTGGCAGGTCACCGGGTTCATGGGCCTGCAATCGTCCCTCGCCTACATCACCTTCGGCTGGCTCCCGGTCGTGCTGCAGAGCCGTGGCCTGTCGGCGGTGGAGGCCGGGTTCGTCACCTCCATCATGAGCATCGGACAAGCGCCGAGCGCCCTCCTCGTGCCGGCTTTCGCCGCGCGGCTGCGGGACCAGCGCGGCATTGCGATCGCCCTTCTCATCCTGTCGGCGGCGAGTTTCCTGGCTCTGGTCGACGGACCGGTCGCGCTCGTTCTCCCGTTCGGGCTCGGGCTCGGTCTCGGGATCGGCGGCTTGTTCGGCCTCGCCCTCACCATCGTGGTGCTGCGCGCCCGCGACGCGGTCGGTGCGGCCGACCTCTCGGCGATGTCCCAGGCAGTGGGCTATTCCATCGCCGCCCTCGGGCCGCTGGGATTCGGCTTGGCGCACGACCTGTTCGGCGGCTGGCGCGTCTCGGCCGGTCTGTTCTGCGCCATCGCCCTGGCGTCCGGGATCTTCGCCCTCGGCGCGGGCCGCGACCGTAAGGTCGGAGCGCCTCCCGCCGCGGAATGACTGCATAAAAAAATCCCCGCGATCACGAGGATCGCGGGGAGGTCTCGGCTCAGCCCGTATGGCCGGAGCTTATTCGGCGGCGACGCGATGCGCCTGGCTGCCATCCGTGTAGGTCTCGGCCTGGAGACGCTTGCCCGGAGCTGCGCGGCCCGGAAGCGGCGGCAGAGCCTTGGCCTTCTCCAGATCGATGCCGGCACCCTCGGCAACGCGACGACCGTAATCCTCGTCGGCGTGCCAGAAGTGCCAGACCATCCGCAGCTGGATGGCTTCCGGGCACTGCTTCATGTCACCCACGAGATTGGCGATCAGGTCGTCGCGCTCCCAATCCTGGAACGAACGGTAGCGAACGCCCGCCTGGGTGTAATCGTCCTCGGTACGCGAGGTCTGGTAGCGGCCGAGCTGGCCCTGGACCGGCTGGTGGTAGTCCTTTGCGGGCTTCGGAGCCTCGCGAAGGCCCTCGGCCAGCGTCGACGGCTCGTAGTTGATGTGCCGGTTCGGACCGGTGCCGTCGACCGAATAGGTCATCTGGCCATCACGCTGGTTCGAATACACCTTCACGCCGGGCTGCGGCGCATTGATCGGCAGCTGCAGGTAGTTCGCGCCGACGCGATAGCGCTGGGTGTCCGAGTAGGACAGCGTCCGGCCCTGGAGCATCTTGTCGTCCGAGAAGTCGATACCGTCCACGAGCACGCCCGTTCCGAAGGCCGACTGCTCGACTTCCGCAAAGAAGTTGTCCGGCACGCGGTCCAGCACCATGCGGCCCACGGGCAGAAGCGGGAAGTCCTCGACCGGCCACAGCTTGGTATCGTCCAGCGGATCGAAGGACAGGTGGTCGTTCGGCCCGTCTGGCATGATCTGCACGCAGAACTCCCACTCGGGGAAGTTGCCCTTGGAGATGTTGTCATAGAGGTCGCGGGTGGCGTGACCGACATCCTTGGCCTGGATCTCGGAGGCCTGGGCCGAGGTCAGATTGCGGATGCCCTGCTTGGGCTCCCAATGGAACTTGCAGAGCACGGCTTCGCCCTGGTCGTTGACCAGCTTGTAAGTGTTGACGCCCGAGCCCTCCATCTCGCGATAGTTGGCCGGAATGCCCCAGGGCGACTTCAGGTGCGTCACCATGTGGATGGCTTCGGGATGCTGGGCCACGAAGTCGAAGAAGCGCCATGCCTCCTGGCGGTTCGTCACCGGGTCCGGCTTGAACGCGTGGATCATGTCGGGGAACTTGATCGCGTCGCGGATGAAGAAGACCTTGAGGTTGTTACCCACGAGATCCCAGTTGCCGTCGACGGTCTTGAACTTCACCGCGAAGCCGCGCGGATCGCGCTCGGTCTCAGGGCTCTCCTTGGCGCCGGCCACGGTGGAGAAGCGCACGAACATCGGCGTCTTCACGCCGGTTTCGTTCAGCACGCGGGCACGGGTATACTTGGAAGCCGGCTCGTTGCCGATCTTGCCATAGGCCTCGAAATAGCCATGGGCGCCGGCGCCGCGGGCATGGACGACGCGCTCGGGAATGCGCTCACGGTCGAAATGAGTGATCTTCTCGATGAACTGATAGTTCTCGAGGGTCGCCGGTCCCCGCTCGCCGACCGTGCGCGTGCTCTGGTTGTCACGGACCGGATGGCCCTGGCGGGTGGTCAGTATCGGGCGTTGATCGCTCATGCGGGACTCTCTCCTAGAATGTCGGGACGATCCGGATCGGGCATGCGGCGTCGCTACGCCATCCTGGAATCGTTCTGAGACACCCTTATGAACCGCGCCGGATCGTTTGGCTAATGCATCGTCGCAAAGGCTGCGATAGATGGAGCCTATGAACGTATCGGGTCTGTCCCTTCGGGATCTGGAATATGCCGTGGCCGTGGCCGACGAGAGCCACTTCGGGCGGGCGGCCGAACGCTGCAACGTCAGTCAGCCCACCTTGAGCGTGCAGGTGCGCAAGCTCGAGGAGGCCCTGGGCCTCGTCCTGTTCGAGCGGGGCAACCGGCGGGTCATGCTGACGCCGGCGGGACAGAGCATCGTCCGGCAGGCCCGCACGGTGCTGGCGGAGGCGCAGCGCCTGCTGGCCCTGGCGAGCGAAGGGCGCGGCGCGCCCCTCACCGGCCGCCTCGTCCTCGCGGCGATCCAGACCCTCGGCCCCTACCTGTTCCCACTCGTGCTTCGGACGTTGCGACAGGAATTTCCCGTCCTGTCCCTGGCGTTGAGCGAAGCCAGGACCGCGGAGATTCTGGAAGGATTGCGTGACGGGCGGATCGATGCGGCGCTGATCTCCCTGCCGGTCCCGACCTCCGGGCTCACCGTCTCGCCGCTGTTCATCGAGCCGTTCATGCTGGCCTGTCCCGCCGACCATGCCCTCGCCCAGGGCGGGGCGTTGCGGGCGACGGACATCGCCGGGCCGGACCTGCTTCTCCTCGACGAAGGGAACTGCCTGCGCGATCAGGCGGTCGCCGCGTGCGGCGCCGGCTCGGCGGCCGGGCGCCACGCCACCTCCCTCGAGACCCTGCGCTCGATGGTGGCCGCCGGCGCAGGCTACACCCTCCTCCCCGCCCTCGCCGTACCGGCCGGGGCCGATGCCAGCGGCCTCACCGTGACGCGCGGCTTCGATGTGGATGGACCGGGCCGTACCATCGCCCTCGCCTGGCGCTCCAGCGATCCGCGCGCCGCCGGCCTGTCGCATCTGGCGGGCTTCTTCAGGGCGCATGCCCCCGCCGGGACCGCGGCGTTTCGCGACGATGCCGGGGCGAGCCGTGACAGTGCCGCCGATCCGGTGTAACGGCGGGCACTTCCCCCACCCTTGGTTTCTCGTGCTCAGCCCGCGCTCCCTCGGCCTCTGGACGGCGCTCGTCGCCGCCTCGGCTGCCATCGCCTACGTCCTCTCGCTGGCACAGTTCCCGGCGGCGCTCCTTCTTGGGCCGATGCTCGTGGCCATCGCCTTCGGGGTCGGCGGGGCGAGCCTGGCGCTGGCACGGCCCGGCTTCCAGGCGGCGCAGGCCATCATCGGCTGCCTCGTCGCCAAGGCGGTGACCGCCGACATCGTCGGTACGCTCCTCGATGACGGATTGCTGATCCTTGCCGTGGTGCTCGTCACCGTGATGGCCGGCGCCGTCGTCGGCTGGGCATTGACCCGCCTGCGGATCCTTCCCGGCAGCACCGCCGCCTGGGGCTCCTCCCCCGGTGGGGCCGCCGCCATGACGGCCATGGCCGAGGAATACGGCGCGGACCCGCGCCTCGTCGCCTTCATGCAATATGTCCGCGTCGCCGCCGTGGTCCTCTCTGCCTCCGTGGTCGCCCGCATCCTCACCGATACGTCGAGCACCGCGAAGGCCGCGTCCCTGGCCGATACCGGCATCCTGCCCGTTCTCGTCACCCTCGCGATCGCCGGGATCGGCGTTGCGCTGGCCCGGCTCCTGCGCCTGCCGGCGAGCGCCCTCGTCGGTCCGATGATCCTGGGCGCCGTCCTCCATGCCACGGGCCTCGTCTCGATGGCCCTGCCCGAACCGCTCCTCGACCTCGCCTATGCCTGTATCGGCTGGTATGTCGGCCTGCGCTTCACGGCGCAGACCTTGCGCGAGACATTCGCCGCCCTGCCGGGCATCCTCGTCGCCACCTTCGCCGTCATCGCCCTGTGCGGCGGCTGGGCCTACGGCCTCACCTTCCTGCTGCCGGTGGACTTCCTCACGGCGTTTCTCGCCACCAGTCCGGGCGGGCTCGATTCCGTGGCGATCATCGCAGTGGGCTCCAAGGCCGACGTATCCTTCGTCCTGGCCGTGCAGACGCTGCGCCTGTTCGTGGTGCTCCTCACCGGCCCCCTTCTCGCAAAATGGATCGCCCGCGGCGCTCCCGCGGACCCCTGACCCCATGCGCGCGCTCTATCTCGCCTTCCTCAATTCCTGGCGCGGCCTCGTCTTCGGGGCCCGGACCGAACGGGCCCTGCGCCTGGAACTCGTCCTGCTGGTGATCGGAATTCCCGCCGCGCTGGCGATGGGGGCGACGCTCTGGGTTCGCGTGGCGCTGCTGGCGAGCCTGCTCGCAATGCTGGCGGCGGAGTTTTTGAATACGGCGATCGAGAAGCTCTGCGACCACCTCCACCCCGATCGCCATGTCAGGATCGGCGTCGTGAAGGACCTCGCCTCCGCGGGTGCCTTCATGGCGCAGGCTCTGGTTGCCCTGGTGTGGCTGGCGGCCGCCATCGACAGGTTCTTCTAAAGCCGTCCCTCCCTCGCCATTTCCGCGACGGGTGGCGCCTTGTCCCACCGGGCCGGGGCATCACCCCTCGCTTCTTCCGTCCCACGGGCGTATTCCGAGGCTCATCCGACACCGATCCCAGACCTGCGACGGAGCACGCGTCTCCTTGACCGACTACATCCGCAAGATCCTCACCGCCCGCGTCTACGACGTCGCCATCGAGAGCCCGCTCGATCCCATGCCGCGCATGTCCGCGCGTCTGGGGCGCCCGGTCCTGCTCAAGCGCGAGGACCTGCAGCCGGTCTTCTCGTTCAAGTTGCGCGGCGCCTACAACAAGATGTCGGGCCTCTCGTCCGAGGTGCTGGCCCGTGGGGTCGTCTGCGCCTCGGCCGGAAACCATGCCCAGGGCGTTGCTCTCGCCGCGGCCCGTCTCACCGTGCGTGCCGTCATCGTGATGCCGCGCACGACCCCCGCCATCAAGGTCGATGCCTGCCGCGCGCGCGGGGCCGAGGTCGTGCTGTTCGGCGACACGTTCGACGAGGCGCTCGGCCATGCCCGCCAGTTGGAGGCCGAGCAGGGGTTGACCTTCCTCCACCCGTTCGACGATCCCGACGTGATCGCCGGCCAGGGCACCATCGGCATGGAGATCCTGACCCAGCATTCCGCTCCGATCGAGGCGATCTTCGTGCCGATCGGCGGCGGCGGCCTCGCCGCCGGCATCGCCACCTTCGTGAAGTACCTGCGGCCAGAGACCAAAGTCATCGGCGTCGAGCCGGACGATGCCGCCTGCATGGCGGCGGCTCTCGCCGCCGACGAGCGCGTCACGCTTGCCACAGTCGGTCTCTTCGCCGACGGCGTCGCCGTGCGTCAGGCCGGCGAGGAGACCTTCCGCCTCTGCCGCGAGCATCTCGACGAGGTCATCACCGTGGATACCGACGCCATGTGCGCGGCGGTCAAGGACATCTTCGACGATACCCGCGCGGTCTCCGAGCCCTCCGGCGCGCTGGCTCTGGCCGGTGCGAAGGTCTACGCGGCACGCGAGGGCGGCTCGGCGGGCACGCTGGTGGCGATCTCGTCCGGTGCCAACCTCAATTTCGATCGCCTGCGCCACATCGCCGAGCGTGCCGAGATCGGCGAGCAGCGCGAGGCGCTCCTCGGCGTCACGATCCCCGAGCGGGCGGGCGCCTATCGCGCGTTCATCCGCCATCTCGGCCCGCGCGCGATCACCGAGTTCAACTACCGCTACGCGCCCTCCGCCGAGGCGCAGATCTTCGTGGGCATCAACCTGCCCGGTGGGATCCCGGAAAAGCGCGACCTCATCGCCGGCCTTCGGGCCGACGGCTACAGCGTGGTCGATCTCAGCGACAACGAGATGGCCAAGGTTCACATCCGCTACATGGTCGGCGGCCGTTCGGCCGAACTGGCCGACGAGCGCATCTACCGGTTCCAGTTTCCGGAGCGTCCGGGCGCCCTCCTGCGATTTCTCGACGGCCTCGCGGACGGGTTCAACATCACCCTGTTCCACTACCGGAACCACGGAGCCGATTACGGCCGGGTACTCGCCGGGATCAGCGTGCCCGCCGAGGAGCGCCAGCGTTTCGACGCCGCCCTGGACGCTCTCGGATACCCATGCGTCGATGAGACGGACAATCTCGCGTACCGCCTGTTCCTGGCGACAGGAGAGGTCGCCCGGCCGGAAGTCGCAGCGTCCGAGGCGGCTTCCGCCCATTGAGGCATCGTCGGGGATGCTCGTCCCGGGCTTCGCTCATGGAGACCGGGCCATGCCGAAATGGCATTTTCCGAGCATGAAAAG
The DNA here is from genome assembly GCA_902712845.1 of Methylobacterium bullatum. Classification (NCBI taxonomy): domain Bacteria; kingdom Pseudomonadati; phylum Pseudomonadota; class Alphaproteobacteria; order Hyphomicrobiales; family Methylobacteriaceae; genus Methylobacterium; species Methylobacterium bullatum. Next base: position 2,596,985 of record LR743504.1, on the reverse strand, counting down.
TACGCAGCCCCACCCCGGTGGAACGTTTTCTAAATTTGTCATAGGATAATTTGCACCCCAGTTTCTCGGGGGCTTCCGTCTTTATGTCTATCGCAAGCAGTCTCAATGTTCGCCTGCCCGTCATCATCGTGGGGTTGGCGATGGTCAGCACCGCCGTCATGGGCAGCCTGAGTTGGTACTCGGCCAAGTCCGGCTTGATCTCCGCCGTGCAGGAGCGACTGGAATTCGCCGCCACGGCCCGCAAGACCGGCCTGGAACTCATCGCCGATCGGGCCCGCGGCGATCTGGCGGCCACCGCCGGCAACAATCAGGTTTCGAGCAATGTCGGCGATCTGGTCGAGTCCCTCGATCCGACGAAGGCCGATTATGCCGGCCTCGTCCAGGCCTTCACCAGCCCGACGACCGCCCAGGAACGCATGGCGGTCGAGGGCACCGGCACCATGTATGGCCGTCGCCACGCCAAGGTGCAGGAAGTGGCCCGCAAGCTCGTGGAGCGTCCCGGCTATGCCGACCTTCTCTTCATCGATGAGGAAGGGCGCATCGTCTACACCACCACGAAGGGGGCGGATTTCGCCCACAACCTGTCTGAGCCGGAACTGCAGAAATCCGGTCTCGCCGCACTCATCGAGCGCCTGAAGACCGCCGAGCCCGATGCGGTCCTGACCCAGGATTTCGCTGCCTATCCCGCCGATTCTGGTCCCTCCGCCTTCCTGGGCCGTGGCATCTACCGTCGCGCCAACGTCGCCATGGGAACCGGCCAGGCCGCCTCGCGGATCGGTTTCCTCGTGCTGCGCGTGACGCCCGCCCTGTTCGACTCCTCGCTGTCCGAGCGAAATGGCCTGGGTGCCACCGGACAGGTGATGGCCGTCGGCTCCGATGGCCTGCTGCGCGGCAATCCGCCCCTGAACGCATCCGCGAAGGCGGGCATGCCCGTCGCGACGACGGGCCTCGATGCCGAGAGCCTCAAGTCCGGCAAGCCCTTCGTCTATGGCAGCGGCGACAAGGCCCGCCTGGCCGCCACCGCTTCGATCTCGATGCTGGGATCACCCTGGACCATCGTCGCCGAGCAGGCCCAGAGCGAGGCACTCCATTCCGTGGATAGCCTGACGAAGTCGCTGCTCATGTCCGCCCTCGCGGTTCTCGCTGCCACCGCCCTTGTTGGCCTGCTCTTCGCCCGCACCATCGTCCGGCCCCTCGGCGCCCTCGCCCGTGCCCTCCAGGCCTTGGCCCGTCGCGAGATCCTAGAAGAGGTGCCCGGCAGCCGTCGTGCCGACGAGATCGGCGAGATCGCCCGCGCCGTCGTCACCATCCGCGACATTTCGCTGGAAGACGCGGCTCAGCAGCTTCGCACCACCGAGGCCTCCCGCATGCGCGCGGAGATCGAGCGCCGCGCCCTGCTCAACGAACTCGCCGACAATTTCGAACGCTCCGTCGGCCGCATCGTCGATGGCGTGTCGTCCGCCTCGGCGAGCCTGCACGATGCGTCGAACAGCATGACCATGACGGTGGACGGCACGGTCAGCCGCTCGACGTCGGTCGCCGCCACCGCCCATCAGACCGCCGGCAACGTCAACGCGGTAGCCGCCGCCGCCGAGGAGCTCGGCGCGACGGTGCAGGAAATCGGACGTCAGGTCGAGCAGGCCGCCGATATGTCCCGCTCCGCCGTCGACGAGGCGAGCCGCACCGCGGAAACCATGCGTACGCTGTCGGTCGCCGCCACGCGCATCGGTGACGTGGTCGGCATGGTCCAGCAGATCGCATCGCAGACCAACCTGCTGGCTCTCAACGCGACCATCGAAGCCGCGCGCGCGGGCGAAGCCGGACGCGGGTTCGCCGTCGTGGCGGCCGAGGTGAAGAGCCTCGCCGAGCAGACCTCCCGTGCCACGGCCGAGATCCACCAGCAGGTGGAGGCGATCCAGGGCGCGACCAACGGCGCGTCGGGCGCGATCCAGGGCATCGTCTCGCGGATCGAGAGCATGAGCATGGTGACCAGCAGCATCGCCGCGGCCGTGGAGGAGCAGAGCCTCACGACGCAGGAGATCGTCCGCAACATGGGGCAGGCTTCGGCCGGTACCGGCGCCATGACCACGGATATCGAAGAGGTCGCCCGCTCGGCGGCCGAGGCCGGCACCTCCGCCGGCCGGGTCCTGACGGCCTCGGAAGACCTGTCGGCCCAGTCCGACAGCCTGCGTTCGGAAGTCGGTCAATTCCTCGCGACGGTGCGGGCCGCCTGACCTGTCCTGGGCCTCCCACGTCGCCCGAGGGTTGACGCGGGAGGCCCGGCACGTCCAAAGCCGGCCTCCTTCCTGGAGGCCAGCCGATGCCGCCGTTGCTCGCCCTGCCCTTTCCCGCCATCGATCCGGTGGCGGTGGCGATCGGCCCGATCACGATCAAGTGGTACGCCCTGTCTTACATCGTCGGCCTCGTCGGCGGCTGGTTCTATGCCCGCCGGCTGGTGGCGGCGGACCGGTTCTGGGGTGTCGTGCGGCGGCCGAGCCTCAACGACATCGACGACCTCATCGTCTGGGTCGCCCTCGGCGTCGTCCTTGGCGGCCGCATCGGCTACGTCCTGTTCTACAATTTGCCGCTCTATCTCGATGATCCCCTCGAGATCCTGGCGATCCGCAACGGTGGCATGTCGTTCCACGGCGGCTTTCTCGGCGCGGTGGTGGCGATGGTGCTGTTCGCCCGATCGCGAAAACTGTCGCCCTATACCCTTCTCGATCTCGCCGCCGTCGTCGTTCCCATCGGCCTGTTCTTCGGCCGCATCGCCAATTTCGTGAACGGTGAGCTCTGGGGGCGGATCGCGCCGGATTTCGCCTACGCGGTGGTGTTTCCTTCGGGCGGCCCGCTGGCGCGGCATCCGAGCCAGCTCTACGAGGCGGCCACGGAGGGGGCTCTCCTCTTCGTGGTGATGGCCATCGCCGTCCGCCGCTTCGGCTTCCGCAAGCCGGGCCTCCTCGGCGGAATCTTCGTCCTCGGCTATGCCCTCGCCCGCACGTTCTGCGAGTTTTTCCGTGAACCCGATCGGCAGCTTGGATACCTGTTCGGCACGGAGAACTGGCCCCATGGCGGCGTGACCATGGGGATGCTGCTCTGCGTGCCGATGGCCCTGATAGGCATCGCCTATATCGTCCTCGCCGCCCGCGGCGCGACGCAGCCGCGCCATGAACAGGCGGAGACCGTACGGGCCGACGCAGCGTGACCACGCCGCTCTTCGCCGAGATCCGTGACGAGATCGTCCAGACCGGCCCGATCGGCATCGCCCGTTACATGGCGCTCTGCCTCGGACATCCGGTCTACGGCTATTATCGCGGTCGCGATCCCCTCGGTGCCCGCGGCGATTTCGTCACCGCGCCCGAGATCAGTCAGATGTTCGGCGAGCTGATCGGTATCTGGATCGCCCTGACATGGGCTGCGATGGGCGGACCGGGCCACCTCGTCCTGGCGGAGCTCGGCCCAGGTCGCGGCACGCTGATGGCCGACGCCCTGCGGGCCTTGAACCGCGCGGCGCCCGATTGGAAGCCCGCAATCCACCTCGTCGAGACCAGCCCCGTTCTTCGGGCGGCGCAGGCGTCCCGCCTCGCCGCCGTTTCACCCACATGGCACGATGGCATCGAGACCCTGCCCGATGGGCCGATGATCGTCATCGCCAACGAATTCTTCGACGCCCTCCCCGTTCGCCAGTTCCAGAGGATGGAGCGCGGCTGGTGCGAACGCCTCGTCGGCCTCTCTCCGGATGGTGGCCGCCTCGCCTACGGGCTCGCTGCGGAACCCGACCGGGAAATCGCCGCACAGGCGCCGGTCGGGGCGCTGGTGACCGTTCCGGGACCGGCCCTCGACATCGTACGGACCTTGAGCCGCCGGATCGTCGCTCAGGGTGGCGCGCTCCTGGCCATCGATTACGGCCATGTGCGGCCTGGATTCGGCGATACGCTCCAGGCGGTATCGGCCCATCGCTTCACTGATCCCCTGCTGGCTCCCGGCGAGGCGGATCTAACGACCCATGTCGATTTCGCCGCCCTCGGGAGGGCTGCGATCGGCGAGGGAGCCCGAGTCGATGGTCCCCTGGACCAGCGGGGGTTCCTCCTGAACCTGGGCCTGCGCGAGCGCGCGGATCGGCTGAAGGGCGTGGCGAGCCAAGCGCAGGCCGAAGCGGTCGACGCCGCCTTCCATCGCCTGACCGCGTCCGAAAAAAGAGGAATGGGCAGCCTGTTCCAGGCCATCGGTATCGCCGATCCAAGCTTGGCCGCTCTCAGCGGTTTCGCCTCGGCCTAAGACCGCGATCTTCATGGCTTGGCCGCCGGGATCGAGGCGCCGAGCACGGCGACCCGGTAGATCGCGCGCACGGTCCCATGAGGCTGTTCAGGGTAGGCAATCGATCCGCGATACGAACTCGGCGTGGCGCGACGACGCTCGGGGTACCGGCGACGCGGTCGCGCAGGTGCCGGACGCACCCAGGATCTGTTGAGGACCTCGAACGGATGCGGCGGCAGGTGGCGGTGGTCATCGCGCCTATCCGTCCCGCTCGAACGGCTTCGCTCTCTCGCGCCGAACCTCCTCCGGCTCGTATTGCCGAACGCTCGCGATGGCATTGGTCCGGCCGAGGATTTGCCGTGATGACGCCTGACGCATAAGAACATTCGCCACGACGCACCGTGTGGCGACGAAGCGAGGGCCAAGCGCATGAAGGTTGTCGATCTCGACCGGGAGACGATCAAGCGGGGACTCGACGATCGCTCGATCCTGCTCATCGACGTGCGGGAGCCTCACGAATATGCGGCGGGGCACATTCCGGGTTCCGTCCCCCACCCCCTGTCCACCTTCGACACGCGCGCCTTGTCGGCTCTGATCGCCGAGGACGGGCGTCGGCCGGTCTTCTCCTGCGCGGCCGGTGTCCGTTCGGTCCACGCTCTGGCCGCCGCCCAATCCGCCGGGATCCCGGTGGAGGAGCATTACGTCGGTGGGTTCAAGGACTGGTATCTGTCCGGGGAAACGGTCGAATCCTGAACATTCCACGTCTCAATCCCATAGCTCCACGGGCTATGTGCGGCAGCGCACGACATCACGGGAACGGTGCCTTTAGCTCGCATGGCGCAGGGAAAAGCAACATGATCAAGCGTCCGCTCTCCGGATGGTCGTCCGCGATCCTCCTGTCCACCGTCTTTCTGTCCTTCGCCTCTCCGGTTTCCGCCCAGGCGCCCGGCGGTCCGCCTCCGAAGGTGACCACGGCCAAGCCGGTGGTGCGCGAGATCGTCGAGACCGACATCTATACGGGCCGGTTCGATCCCGTGGAGATCGTCGACGTGCGGGCGCGGGTCACGGGCTATCTCGAGAAGGTCAATTTCGTGGACGGCGCCACGGTGAAGAAGGGCGACCTGCTCTTCGTCATCGACCGTCGCCCCTACAAGGCCGCCCTCGACCAGGCCAAGGCCGCCCTCACCTCCGCCCAGGCCGGACTGACCTTCTCCCAGACCGACCTCGAACGCGCTCAGACCCTGAGCCGTTCCGGCAACATCTCGGAGCAGGTGACGGACCAGCGCCGGCAGGCGTCGCAGACGGCGCAGGCCAATGTGGACAGCGCCGATGCGCAGTTGCGCCAGGCGCAGCTCAATTACGATTTCACCGAGGTACGCGCCCCGATCTCGGGCCGTATCAGCCAGCGCCTCGTCACCGAGGGCAACATCGTCATCACCGACCAGACCCAGCTGACGACCATCGTCTCCCTGGATCCCATCTATTTCGGCTTCACCGTGGATGAGCGCTCTTTCCTGAAGTACCAGGGCAGCCTCGGCATCGGCATGGGCCAGACCCAGAAGGGCAAGGGCGTTCCGATCCTGATCGCCCTGACCAACGAGACCAAGCCGACCCGCAAGGGCACCCTCGACTTCGTGGACAACCGCGTCGACAACGCCACCGGTACGGTGCTGCTGCGCGCCACCGTCGAGAACCCTGACGGCTTCATCAAGCCGGGCCTGTTCGGTATCGTCTCGCTCCCGGCGACGAAGCCCTTCCAGGGCATCCTCCTCCCCGACGAGGCCATCTCTGCGAACCAGGACAAGCGCATCGTCTACATCGTCGCCGACGATGGCTCGGTGAGCACCCGCGACGTGAAGCTCGGGCCGAAGGTCGATGGTTACCGCGTGATCCGCGAAGGCCTGAAGGGCGACGAGAACGTCGTCGTCAACGGCCTGTCCCGCGTCCGCCCGGGCGCCAAGGTGACGGCAGAGGCAAGCACGCTGCCGCCGAGCCGCAGCTGACGCGCAACTCATTCTAGACCGGACCCGCCGGTTTCCGCCTTCCGTTTCAGGGGCGTGACATCCGGCGGGTCCGTGACGGCGAACGAAGAAACATTCCCGCAGAGGTGGCCCAGGGCGCCTATGTGGCGAGAGGTTTGACCGATGCGCTTTGCCCACTTCTTCGTCGATCGGCCGATCTTCGCGTCGGTGACGTCGATCATCTTCCTGATCCTCGGCTACGTCTCCTACGAGTCGCTGCCCGTCGCGCAATATCCGGAAATCGTTCCGCCCACCGTCGTCGTGCGCGCCTCCTATCCGGGCGCCAACGCCGAAACGGTGGCGGCGACGATCGCGACGCCGATCGAGCAGGAGGTGAACGGCGTCGACAACATGCTCTACATGACGTCGTTGTCGACCAACGACGGCAACATGCAGCTGACCGTCACCTTCAAGGTCGGCACCAACCTCGATATCGCCAACGTGCTGGTGCAGAACCGTCTCTCGGTGGCACAGCCGCGCCTGCCGCCCGACGTGCGCAACCTCGGCGTCACCGTGCGCAAGTCCTCGCCCGATCTGATGATGGTCGTGCACCTGCTGTCCCCGGACAACACCTACGACCAGAACTACCTCTCGAACTACATCTACCTGCGTATCCGCGACGAGCTGCTGCGCCTCGATGGCGTCGGCGACATCACGGTGTTCGGCGGCAGCGAATACGCGCTCCGTATCTGGCTCGATCCGAACAAGCTGTCCGCCTACGGGCTCTCGACCACCGACGTGATCTCGGCCCTGCAGGAGCAGAACGTCCAGGTCGCCTCCGGTGCCCTCGGTGCGCCCCCTGCGCCGAAGGACAATGCCTTCCAGCTCGTCGTCCAGTCCCAGGGCCGCTTCCAGACCCCGGAGGAATTCACCGAGGTCATCGTTAAGGCCAGCGACGGCCGCCTCGTGCGCGTGAAGGACATCGCCCGCACCGAGATGGGCCAGAAGGACTACACCACTCAGTCCTTCCTGAACGCGACTCCTGCCGTCGGCGTGGGCGTGTTCCAGCGCCCCGGCACGAACGCGCTGGAGGCCGCCTCGCAGGTGCGGGCGACCATGGAGACGATCAAGAAGAACTTCCCGCCCGGGGTCCAGTACCGAATCGCGTACAACCCCACGGAGTTCATCGAGGAATCGGTCCACGAGGTCTACAAGACCCTGTTCGAGGCCGTGGCCCTAGTGGTCATCGTGGTCATCGTCTTCCTGCAGAGCTGGCGTACGGCGCTGATCCCCGTGATCGCGATCCCGGTCTCGCTGATCGGCACCTTCGCGGCCATGGAAGCCTTCGGCTTTTCCATCAACAACCTCACGCTGTTCGGGCTCGTTCTCGCCATCGGCATCGTCGTCGACGACGCGATCGTCGTGGTGGAGAATGTCGAGCGGAACATGGCCGAGGGGCTCTCCCCCGGTGACGCCGCGCACAAGACCATGGACGAGGTGGGCGGCGCGGTGCTCGCCATCGCCCTCGTCCTGTCGGCTGTGTTCATCCCGACGGCGTTCATCCCGGGCATTTCCGGCCAGTTCTATAAGCAGTTCGCGCTCACCATCGCGGCCTCGACCATCATCTCGATGTTCAACTCGCTGACGCTGTCACCGGCGCTCTGCAAGCTGCTGCTGAAGCCCCACCACGAACATGCCAAGCCGAAATTCTTCCTGACGCGGTTCTTCGGCTGGCTCGCCGACCTGTTCAACCGGGGCTTCGACCGGCTCTCGCATTGGTATGCCGCCACGATCGGCTTCCTGACCGGGCGCATGATCGGCCTGCTCGGCATGATGGTGGTGTATGCCGCGATCATCGCCGGAACGCTGCATGTGGCCACGACGACGCCCACCGGCTTCATCCCGCAACAGGACCAGGGCTACCTTATCGGTGTCGTCCAGCTGCCGGCGGGCTCAGCTTTGGAGCGCACCACCGCCGTCGTGCGGCGGGCCGCCGACATGGCCCTGAAGGTCGACGGTGTCGCCGATGCCGTCATCATCTCAGGCTTCGACGGTGCTACCTTCACCAACACCACCAACGGTGCGGTGATGTTCCTCGTCCTCAAGGGAGCGAAGGAGCGGGCAGCGACGGGCAGGACGGCGGCCGCCATCACGGGCGACGTGTTCAAGGCCACCGCCTCGATCCAGGAGGCGCGGGTCCTGTTCATTCCGCCGCCACCCGTTCGCGGTCTCGGCACCGGCGGTGGCTTCAAGATGCAGATCGAGAGCCGCCAGAATTCGGCTATCGCTCCGCTTCTGGCCGCGGCCAACGAGGTTCTCGGCCAAGCCAATCAGAGCAACGACGTCCAACGCGTGTTCACCACCTTCGGTAACGACACGCCACAGCTCTTCATCGACATCGATCGCACGATGGCGCGGATGCTAAACGTGCCGCTGGCTTCGGTTTTCGCCACCCTGCAGACCAATCTCGGCGGCGCCTACGTCAACGACTTCAACACGTTCGGCCGCATCTACCAGGTGCGTGCGCAGGCCGATGCGGCCTTCCGCCTGGAGAAGGGCGACATCGAGCGGCTCAAGGTCCGCTCCTCCACCGGCGCCCTGGTGCCGATGGGAACCTTGGCCTCGATTCGCGAGATCAGCGGGCCGCAGATCGTCCAGCGGTTCAACCTGTTCTACTCGGTGCCGATCCAGGGCGATGCCAAGCCCGGCGTGTCGACCGGCCAGGCGCTCGCGGCGATGGAGAAGATCGCCCAGTCCCTTCCGGAGGGCTACGCCTACGATTGGACCGAGATCGCCTTCCAGCAGAAAGCGACGGGCAACACCGCCATCTATGTCTTCGGTCTCGGCGTGCTCCTCGTCTTCCTGGTGCTGGCGGCGCAGTACGAATCCTGGGCGCTGCCGCTGGCGATCATCCTCGTCGTCCCGACGGGCGTGCTCTCGGCCCTGGGCGCCGTTCAGTTCAGGGGACAGGACAACAACATCCTGACCCAGATCGGACTGATCGTGCTCATCGGTCTGGCGGCGAAGAACGCGATCCTGATCGTGGAATTCGCTCACCAGCTCGAAGAGACAGAGAAGAAGGGGCCGGTGGCCGCCGCGGTGGAAGCCTGCCGGCTGCGCCTGCGCCCGATCCTGATGACGGCCTTCGCCTTCATCCTCGGTACGGTCCCCCTCGTCATCGCCACCGGTCCCGGCGCGGAGATGCGTCAGGCCCTGGGCACCGCGGTCTGCTTCGGCATGATCGGCGCTACCTTCTTCGGCCTGTTCCTGACCCCGGTCTTCTACGTGGCGATCCGCAACATTCTGATCTGGTTCGCCAAGAAGCGCGGCAAGGATCCGCATGGCGGCACACCCGACAAGCACGATCCTCACGCGACGCCGACGCACGCGTGACGACGACAGGCTCCGGCGCGAGATGTCCGCGCCGGAGCCACGAAAAGGGGGTTGCGCACGGGGGACCGTGAAGCTAAGACCCCTCAGCCCTTCACGGGGCGTCGAAGCGTAGCGCGGCCCGGTCGGCGCATCGGTCCCAGGACCGGTAACCCGAGCAGCATTTTACGCGATCGACGAGTTCAGAGCGGTTCTTGACGGAGTATAGCGCAGCCCGGTAGCGCACCTGTCTGGGGGACAGGGGGTCGCAGGTTCAAGTCCTGCTACTCCGACCATTAAAACGCGGTGACGTCGGCTTGACAGCAGATGTCCTCCGCTCTGACGTTGAAGGCCGGGGCGCGCTGTCCCCGGCCTTTTTCGTTTTCCGGGCAGCACTCGGCGCGGTCGGAGCCTGTCCGGCTCCGAGCCGTGCGTCAGGCCGCATTCCTGCTGAAGGTCGCGCCGATGGTCTCGTCGCCCCGCCAGACAACGCGGCAGACCTCGATGCCTTCGATACACGCCGAATGCAGGATGAAGGTATCGGGGACCAGGGCGGTTTCCGGAAGGATGAGTCGAACGCCGGAGGCGGAGATGTCGTAGACGATGCAGGGAAGCGTCGTGTGTTCGTCTATGGCGATGAGGCCAGCCTCGTCCTTGCGTCGCCGCTCTTCGATCCGACGTTCATTCATGACCACCTCGTTGCTTGCTTGGTACCGAGGATGGTCAGGGGTCTGCGAAAGAACCGAGAGTGCGATCCATCAAATGCAACGGATCGGGGTTCGAATCGGCGTGTCCGCAGCTTCAGAAGAAGATCGGCCGCGCCGCCGCGTGATGCTCCGCCAGGATCGCATCCGTGGCCGGATCGATCTCCTTGAGTACCGCGTCGTAGCCCCAGAGATCGGCCAGATGCTGCAGGACGCGGCGGGCATCGTCCGCCTGGAGCGTGATCCGATTCAGCGCCTTGTGGTGGACGATGAGGCGGCGGTCGCCCTCCAGATCCACGTCGACCACCTCGATATCGGGATCGAGCCAGGCGACGTCGTATTGCCTGGCGAATGAGCGGCGCAGCTTGCGGTAGCCACGCTCGTCATGGATCGCCTCCACGCGCAACTCGGCCTCGTCGGGGTTGTCGACCACGTGGAACAGCCGCATGTCGCGCATGAGCTTGGGGCTTAGGAACTGCGCGATGAAGCTCTCGTCTCGGTAGTTCGCCCAGATGTCGCGCAGGGTCGCCATGGCGTCGCCCGTGCCCGCGATCTCGGGGAACCACTCGCGATCCTCCTGCGTCGGCTGCTCTACGATACGGGCGATGTCCTGCATCATGGCAAAACCGATGGCATAGGGATTGTGCCCGCCATAGCCGCGCTCGTTGTAGTTCGGCTGGCGAACGACGTTGGTGTGCGACTGCAGGAATTCGAGATAGGCGGCCTCGCCGATCAGCCCCTTCTCCGAGAGCGAGTTCATGATTCGGTAGTGGCAATAGGTGGCGCAGCCCTCGTTCATCACCTTGGTCTGGCGCTGGGGATAGAAATACTGCGCCACGAGGCGGACGATCCGCAGGATCTCGCGCTGCCACGGACGCAGGCGAGGGGCCGCCTTTTCGAGAAAGTAGAGCAGGTTCTCCTGGGGCAGTTCGAGCAGGGCCTTGCGCCGCTCCAGGGCGGCGTCGGGCCGCAGTCCCGCGCTCTTCTGCGGCAGGGTGCGCCACAGGTCGTTGTAGATCTGCTCGCCATGCTCGGCCCGTTCGCGCTCGCGCCGCTGCTCTGAGGCGAGGTCCGGCCGCTTCTTGCGCGGATAGCGGTGGACGCCCTGGCTCATCAGGGCGTGGGCTGCGTCGAGCACCTGCTCCACCGCCTGATGACCGTAGCGTTCCTCGCAGCGGGTGATGAAACCCTTGGCGAAGTCGAGGTAATCGAGGATGCCCTCGGCATCGGTCCATTGCTTGAACAGGTAGTTGTTCTTGAAGAAATGGTTGTGACCGAAGGCGGCGTGCGCAATCACCAGGGTCTGCATCGTCGCCGTGTTCTCCTCCATGATGTAGGAGATGCACGGATCTGAATTGATGACGATCTCGTAGGCGAGGCCCATCATGCCACGGCGATAGCCCGCCTCGTGCTGGGCGAAGTGCTTGCCGAACGACCAGTGCTTGTAGAACAGCGGCATCCCGATGGAGGCATAGGCGTCGAGCATCTGCTCCGCCGTGATGATCTCGATCTGGTTCGGATACCAGGACAGGCCGAGTTCCTCGCCGGCGATCTTTTCGCAGGCATCGTGGATGCGGCGGATCGTGTCGAAATCCCAGTCATTGCCGGAAAACAGAGGCGTCTGGCCGCCCGACATCGTCGGCGATGCGGGGAAATGGAGGTTCGTGACCATCGTCGTCCTTCTCTCCGGGCGTTCCGGCTCTCCTCCCCTCCCCCGCGCGGGATGAAGGGTTCACCTCATCGTGCCAGTTCCGGCTCGTCCCGAAGCCGGCTCCCCGCCTTCGGGCCGATGCCCGAAGGTCAGGCCTCCGCTTCGGCGCGCGCGTCCTTGCGCCCGAACAATTCACGGAAGACCGGGTAGATGTCGCGCCGATGGTTGACCTTGCGCATGGCGATGGCGCCGCCGGATTTGGCGAGCGCTTCGTAGGTGCGCCACAGGGTGGTGCGGTGCTCGACGAAGCCGGCGCGGGGGCCGTTCTCGTCGCCGACTTCGAGATAGGCGAAGTGCTGGCAGGCGGGCAGGATATGGGCGCGCAGGAGTTCGGTGGAGGTCGGGCCGTCGCTCGACACGTTGTCCCCGTCCGAGGCCTGGGCCGCGTAGATGTTCCAGTCGTTGGGGTCGTAGCGCTCGGTGATGACGCGCTTCATCTCCACCAATGCCGACGAGACCAGGGTGCCGCCGGTCTCGCGCGAGCCGAAGAACGTCTCCTCGTCCACCTCGGTCGCCTTGTCGGTGTGGCGGATGAAGACGATCTCCACGTGCCGGTAGCGCCGCGTCAGGAAGATGTGGAGCAGGATGTAGAAGCGCTTGGCGAGATCCTTCATGTGTTCGGTCATCGAGCCCGACACGTCCATCAGGCAGAACATCACCGCCTGGGCGATGGGGCGCGGATAGGGCTCGAAGCGGCGGTAGCGCAGGTCGATGGGATCGACATAGGGGATCCGCTTGGTGCGTTCGCGCAGGGCCTCCAGGGCGAGCCTCATGTCGGGGAGCCGGGGGTCGCCGAGATCGGCCTCGGCGATGCGGCCTTCGAGCTCCGCGATGTCCTCCGGCTTCGGGCGTTTGAGCGCGATGCGCCGCGACATGGAATTGCGCAGAGTGCGGGTGAGCGCGAGGTTGGCGGGCGAACCCGAAACGGTGTAGCCGGCGCGCCGCAGGCCTTCGGTTTCCACGATCGAGAGGCGGCGCTTGGCCAGGTCCGGCAGTTCGAGGTCTTCGAGGAACAGTTCGAGGAACTCGTCCCGTGTCAGCACGAAGTTGAACGCGTCCTCGCTGTTCTCGGAACCCTCCCCGCCCTGCCGGAGCCCTTGCCCCCGCCGCCGCTCTGCGGGCGCTCGATGCGGTCCCCTTCCACATAGGTCTTGTTGCCGGGCAGGATGTAGTCCTGCAGGCCGGTGCCGGATTGGCGGCTGAAGCGGGGCTCGCGCACGCCGTCTCCGGGAACCGTGACGCGCCCGTCCTTGCCGAGGTCCTTGATGTCTTTCTCTCGGGCGGATTCACGCACGGCGCGCTGGGCCATGTCCTTGACCCGGCGCAGGAAGCGCTGGCGATTTGGAAGGCTCTTGCCTCCGGGATTCAACCGACGGTCAACGATGTGCATCCGGTGCTTTCGTCCTCGCCCTCAAGACCCTGGCCCCTGAGACCCTGGCAGGTTCGACGGTCGTGACCGGCAGGCACCGCGATGCCCGCCGGCCTGTTCGCCGCGACCGGACGTGTCGCCGTCCTAACCCGCCTGCTTCACCCTCATGTACCATTCCACCAGACGGCGAACCTGCCGCTCCGTATAGCCTCGCGCGATCATGCGATCGACGAACTCACCGTGCTTCTTCTCCGTCTCGCCGTCCTTCTTGGAACCAAAGGAGATGACCGGAAGCAGTTCCTCCACCTGGCTGAACATCCGCCGCTCGATCACCTCGCGCAGTTTCTCGTAGGACGTCCAGGACGGGTTGCGCCCGCCATGCTGCGCCCGCGAGCGAAGGGCGAACTTGACGACCTCGTTGCGGAAATCCTTCGGGTTGGCGATGCCGGCCGGCTTCTCGATCTTGGTGAGCTCCTGGTTCAGGAGTTCACGGTTGAGGAGCTGCCCGGTCTCGGAATCCTTGAAGTCCTGATCCTCGATCCAGGCATCGGCGTAGTCGATGTAACGGTCGAACAGGTTCTGGCCGTAATCGTGATAGGATTCGAGATAGGCTTTCTGGATCTCATGGCCGATGAACTCGGCATAGCGCGGCGCGAGTTCGGTCTTGATGAACTCGAGATAGCGCTTCTCGGTCTCCGGCGGCAGCTGCTCGCGGCGCAGGGACTGTTCCAGCGTGTACATGAGATGGACGGGGTCGGCCGAGACTTCCGTCGTGTCGTGGTTGAACGTGGCCGCCATCACCTTGAAGGCGAAGCGGGTGGAGATGCCGTCCATCCCCTCGTCGACGCCGGCCGCGTCCTTGTATTCCTGCATCGACCGGGCGCGAGGATCGACCTCGCGCAGGGACTCGCCGTCATAGACGCGCATCTTCGAGAACGCGTTGGAGTTTGCGTGCTCGCGCAGGCGCGAGAGCACGGAGAAGCGCGCCAGCATCTCCAGCGTGCCGGGAGCGCAGGCGGCCTCCGCCAGTTCGGAGCCCGAGACCAGCTTCTCGTAGATCCGCTGCTCCTCCGTCACCCGCAGGCAGTAGGGCACCTTGATGACGTAGATGCGGTCGATGAAGGCTTCGTTGTTCTTGTTGGTCTTGAAGGTCTGCCACTCGGATTCGTTCGAGTGGGCCAGAATGATGCCGGTGAACGGGATCGCGCCGATATTCTCGGTGCCGACGTAATTGCCCTCCTGCGTCGCCGTGAGCAGGGGGTGGAGCATCTTGATCGGCGCCTTGAACATCTCGACGAATTCGAGGACGCCCTGGTTCGCCCGGTTGAGGCCGCCGGAATAGGAGTAGGCGTCCGGATCCGCCTGGGACAGGGTCTCGAGGCGTCGGATGTCGACCTTGCCGACGAGGGACGAGATGTCCTGGTTGTTCTCGTCGCCGGGCTCGGTCTTGGCGATGCCGATCTGGCGCAGGCGCGAAGGCCGGACCTTGATCACCTTGAACTGAGAGATGTCGCCGTTGAACTCGTCGAGGCGCTTCAAGGCCCAGGGGCTCATCAGGCCGGTGAGGCGACGGCGCGGAATGCCGTAGCGTTCCTGGATCTCGGCGCCCATCACCTCGGGGTCGAACAATCCGAGGGGGCTCTCGAAGACCGGCGAGACCTCGTTGCCAGCCTTCAGGACGTAGATGGGGTGGACCTCCATCAGGGCCTTGAGGCGCTCGGCGAGGGACGACTTGCCGCCGCCGACGGGGCCGAGAAGGTAGAGGATCTGCTTGCGCTCCTCCAAGCCCTGCGCGGCGTGGCGGAAGAACGAGACGATCCGTTCGATCGTCTCCTCCATGCCGTAGAACTCGGAGAAGGCGGGATAGACCCGGATCGTCCGGTTCATGAACACCCGGCCGAGACGGGCGTCCTTGGCGGTGTCCACGAATTCCGGCTTGCCGATCGCGTCGAGGATACGCTCTGCCGCGGTGGCATACATGAGGGGCTCGTCCCGGCACGCCTCCATGAACTCCGAAAGGCTCATCTCCGTATCGCGGCGGGCCTCGTAACCGCGGGCAAAGCTCTGGAACAGGTCGTTCGTCGATGGCATTGGCATCCCGATCCCTTCACGACTGACGCAGCTTCATCCTGTCTCGGCTCGGATGCAACTGACAGGCCCAGTTTTGTCGCAGTGCGGTCGCGACGGCAATCGAGCGTGGGAAGCTTGCCACAGTACGGTGCCCGGCGGTGAGAATCGCGGCCGCCGGGCCCGTGATGTCGAAGGGGTTCATACAAAGTCTCACTGACCCTGACCCATAGGTCAGGGTCAGTGAGGTCCGGCGGACGACCGCCGCCGCGTAGTCGCGCGGGCAGGCCTCGATGAGTCAGACTCATCGAGGCCTGGTATCAGAACCGGCTCACAAGTCCGTGGCGCCCTTCTTCGTGTCGTCCCCGCCCTTCACGGCCGAGCCGCCGACGGTGATGGTGATGGTCTGGGTGCTGGTTTTCCCGTCGGCTTTCTTGACCTCGACCACGACCTCGTCCGTGCCGGTGAAGCCGTCCTTGCTCTGATAGAAGACGCCCGTGGCGGCGGTCTTCTTGTTGGGGCATTTGTGGCTCGACGGGGTGGTGACGCTGCCGGTCTTGGTGATGAGCGAGCCGTTCTTGGGCGAGGTGCTGATGCGGATCTCCGGCATCGAGCCCGGCTTGCAATCGTCCTTCAGGTTAGAGGCGATGAGGATGCGGACGCTCTTTCCGGGGGCCGCGGTCTCGGTGCGGGTCGCCGTGTCCTGGGCCATGGCCGGGGCGCTGGCGAGCGCGAGAAACAGGCCGGCTGCGAGAAAGGCATTCGATTTGGCGGCGTACATCGGGCGGTCTCCGGTGATGCCTGGCGACCTTATGGGCTGACGTGTGTGTGACCGCCGTGGCCCGCTGCATGTGGGAAGGGGGGAGCCCGCCGTCGAGGGTATCGAGGCGTTTCCTTCGACACTCAAGCCGCGCGATCGTCCTGTCAGGAGCGGATCACGAGATCCGACGGGTCGCTCAGGGTCCGCAACGCCTCGCGGCATGCATGGAGGTCGTCGAGGACGGCCTGCAGGGCCAGCCGGTCGTCACCGAACCGATCCTCTTCGCTTGCCGCGCCGGGAGTGACCTCATCGTCGGCCTCGTATTCCCCGGTGTCCAGATCCCGCTGGGTTGGGGCCGCCACCTCGGCCTCGCCGCGCCCAACCGACTGGACGAAGCGGATGCCGTTCTCCTTCAGGACGCGCTGAGCACCACGAATGGTATAGCCCTGCTCATGAAGCAGGCGCCGGATGCCCCCGATCAGGTCCACGTCTTCCGGCCGGTAATAGCGCCGGCCACCCGCGCGCTTCACCGGCCTGACCTGGGCGAACTTCGTCTCCCAGAACCGGAGAACGTGCTGCGGCACGTCGAGCTCGTCGGCCACTTCGCTGATCGTGCGAAATGCCCCGGGGCGTTTTTCTATCGTGTCGCGATTGTCCACGGAGCCGGGACCACTTCCCTCGAAGGAGCCGTCCCCGCCCCGCGCCCTATCGGCAGGAACCTTGACTGCCAGCGACATGGAAGACCTCAATCGTCGTCTTGTTCCACAACGCCGTTGACGCCGTTGATCCGGGACTTGAGCACGTTGGACGGTTTGAACACCATGACCTGGCGCGGCTCGATGGCCACTTCGACGCCGGTCTTCGGGTTGCGGCCGACGCGCCGGCCCTTGCCGCGAACGACGAAGGACCCGAACGACGACAGCTTCACCGTTTCACCGGACGCGAGGCAGGTGCAGATCTCGGACAGCACGGTTTCGACGAGCGCTGCCGATTCCGTGCGCGACAGGCCGACCTGCTGATACACGGCCTCGCTCAGATCGGCGCGTGTCACCGTCTTCCCTGCCATGCGTCATTCCCCGAACGATTCGAATTTTCTAACGTATCTCTATGATCGGACACGCTAATCTGCGTTTGACCAGCGGTCAACCACGCTCGCGGTCCGAAGCTTTGCCGAGGCGGTGGCGCCTGGCTTGTCCTACCAGCGGATCAGGGCGGCACCCCAGGTGAAACCGCCACCGATGGCCTCGAGCATGACGAGGTCGCGGCGCTTGATCCGACCGTCCTTGCGGGCCGCATCGAGGGCCAGGGGGATGGACGCCGCCGAGGTGTTGCCGTGCCGGTCGACGGTGAGGACGACCTTGCTGCGGTCTATACCGAGCTTGTCGGCGGAGGCCTCGATGATGCGGCGGTTCGCCTGATGCGGCACGAACCATGTCAGGTCGTCGGCGCTCGTCCCCGTGGCCGCGAAAGCGTCGGCGATGACGTCCGTCACCGAGCCCACCGCGAAGCGGAAGACCTCCTTGCCCTCCATCCGCAGATGACCGGTCGTGCCGGTGGAGCCAGGCCCGCCATCGACGTAGAGTTTCTCGCGGTGCCGTCCGTCGGAACGCAGATGGCTGGTGAGCACGCCGCGATCCTCGCTCGTCCCCTCCCCGTCCTGGGCTTCGAGGACGATCGCTCCTGCCCCATCGCCAAACAGCACGCAGGTCGTGCGGTCCTCCCAGTCGAGGATGCGCGAGAAGGTCTCGGCACCGACGACGAGGGCGCGCCGCACGCTTCCGCTCGCGATGAACTTGTCGGCGGTGGAAACCCCGTAGACGAAGCCCGCACAGACCGCCTGGATGTCGAAGGCGAAGCCGGAGCGGATGCCCAGCCCCGCCTGGATCTGGGTCGCCACCGAGGGGAACGTGTGGTCCGGAGTCGAGGTGGCGCAGAGGACGAGGTCGATATCCTCCGGCCCGAGCCCCGCATCGTCCAGGGCGGCCTTGGCGGCAGCGATCCCCAAGGTCGACGTGGTCTCGCCGGCACCCGCCAGATAGCGCTGGCGGATGCCCGTGCGCTGCACGATCCATTCGTCGGACGTGTCGACGGTCTTCGTCAACTCGTCGTTCGTCACGAGACGTGCGGGCAAGGCCGAGCCCGTTCCCACCACTACGGAGCGTGTAACCGCCATGTCAGATCCGATCCGGCATCGACCACCTCATGCGGAGGCGGCCATGGGCGTGAGTTCGAGCATGTCGCGAATGGTCCGCATCAGGTCGTGACGCGCCATATCGTGCGCGAGGTCGACGGCGGCCGCGAAACCATGAGCGTCTTCCGAGCCGTGGCTCTTGATGACGATGCCCTCGAGGCCGAGGAACACGCCGCCATTGGCCCGGCTTGGGTTCATCTTGTCGCGCAGTGCCTTGAAGGCCTGCCGGGCGAAGAAGTAGCCGATCTTGGCCGAGAGGGTCCGGCTCATGGCCGCGCGCAGGTAGCTGCCGATCTGCTTGGCCGTGCCCTCCGCGGTCTTCAGCGCGATATTGCCGGTGAAGCCTTCGGTGACCACCACGTCCACGGTGCCCTTGCCGAGGTCGTTGCCTTCCACGAAGCCGTGATAGGTTAGGTTCGGCAGATCGCTTTCGCGCAGGCGCCGGGCGGCTTCCTTCACCGCCTCGTTGCCCTTCATCTCCTCGGTGCCGACATTGAGCAGGCCCACGGTCGGCTTATCCAGATCGAACACGATCCGGGCCATGGCGGCGCCCATCAGCGCCATCTCCACGAGATGTTCCGCGTCCGTGCCGATGGTGGCCCCCACATCGAGAACGACGCTCTCGCCGCGCACGGTGGGCCAGAGGCAAGCGATGGCGGGACGTTCGATGCCGGCCAAGGTCTTCAGGCAGATCTTCGACATGGCCATGAGCGCGCCGGTATTACCGGCGGAGACGGCCGCATCGGCTTCCCCGTCCTTCACTGCCTGAATCGCGCGCCACATCGAGGACTTGCCGCGCCCCGAGCGGACGGCCTGGCTCGGCTTCTCGTCCATGGAGATCGCCACGGTGGTGTGCCTGATCTCCACCGCCCCCTTCAGGCGTGGTTCGGCCGCCACCAGCGGGGCGAGAATGGCCTCGTCCCCGAACATCAGGAACGTCATCTCGGGATGGCGCTCGCGCGCGATGGCGGCGCCCGGCACCACGGTCGTGGGACCGTGATCGCCGCCCATGGCGTCGAGCGAGATGCACACTCTTTGGGACATGAGGTTCGGCCGGAGGCCTCTTTCAGGATGGAAAGACCCTTCTCGAGCGAAGGATCGACGGAACGCCCTTCGGCGAGACAGGATCGACGAGAGGCCTGGACCCGTATGGGCGGACCCCTCCTCGGCGCGGCGGAAAATAGCGGTTCGAGCCCGGCGGGCAAACGAAATCTCAGCTTTTGCGGAATCCGTGGTTCGACCCCGGCTCCGTCACCCCGCAAATCCGTTGCCGGGGCCGGGATTCAGGCGTCGTCGTGCTTCAGCGTCTTGAGGATGGCCAGCGGCGATTCCCGTTCCTCGGCCACCGGCTCGAAGGCGATGCCGGGCTTGCGCGGATAGGGATCGAGGCCGAGCGCCAGGAATTCGGCGGTGACCTGTCCGAGGTCGATCGTACCGTTGACGATCGGATCCGGAACATCGGCCTCCTCGTCGCCGACATCCTTCTCCGGCTCGCGATCGCTGAACACGATCTCGACGGGCTCTGAGACCTCCGCTTCGAACGGCTCCAGGCTGATCGTGCAGACCTGCGTGACGATGGCCGAGACCGTGCCGGTTATGACGAGATGCGCGGACGTCCCGCTCCATTGCAGCTGGCCCACGAGGTCGCGGATCGCCGGGATGCGGAAATCCGCCGCCAGGGCCGCCTCCTCCTCCGGTGTCGCCTTGATGACGATTCCCGCCCTGTCCCTGGGCAGGCGGTCGACCCGGAAGGGCCGTGACAAGGGCGCGGCCGCCGACTTTGCCGTCATGTCAGATATCTCCCGATTGGTTGAGGTTCAGCGGGGATGGGAAGCCCGGCCCGTGCGATATGAGGTGATCGAGGTCGCGTCCATCGAGCAGGTCGACGCTTCTCAGCACGTAGCGCGCGAGGCCGGCACCCGCCTCCGGCGTCTCGGTGCCGATGACGTTGCGCGCCAGGGTGGCTTTCAGGCCGTCCTCGTCCCTCGCATCCAGGGCGCCGTCGTAACCCGCCGCGCGACCGTAGAAGGCCGCACCCAGTTTCTTCATGCGCTTAGGCACGCCGAAATCGCCGACACCGAGTTCGCGCAGCGAAGAATCGAGCTGGAGGAAGACCGCGTTGACCAGATCCTGGGCGATGTCCGCCGCGGGCTGCGGCAACTGGTTCATCCGCCGCAGCACCAGGATGACGTGGAGCGTCAGGCACTCGAAACGGCCCTCCACGGTGTCGGGGACGCCGAGATGGGTATAGAGGGCCGGCACCCGCGAGGCTTCGTTGATCCGCAGATGCAACGCCTCGACGACGCTGGCGCGCGCGGAACTTCGCTTGAAGAATCGCGAAATCATGCCGTCCACCGGAGGCGGGAGGGGTGTGGCCGAGCTTGCCTTGTCAAAACCATAACCTCGCGGTACGGCAACCGACAGCCAGGGCGCAAGCTCCACCGGAACGTCCAGGTGGAGATCGGCACCGGCTATGGCGCTCACGCGTCGTGTTGTCTCTACGGATCAAGGGTGGCTGATGTCGCGCCGTTTCGTCTCGTCGATCAGCCGTCTCGCCGTCATCGGCCTTGTCGGCGTTGGAATCTCCGGCTGCATCGGTGAGGATCTCCGGCACGGATACCAGATCGATCAAGCCGCTCTCGCCACGGTGAAGCCGGGCATGAGCGCCGAGCAGGTGCTCCAGATCCTCGGTACGCCCTCCACGGTGTCCACCGTCGGCAACAAGACGTGGTACTACATCACCCAGAACTCGCGCCGCACGGTGCTGTTCCTCGGGGAGCAGGTGGAGGACCAGAAGGTCACCACCATCTATTTCAACGCCGGCTTCAAGGTGGAGCGTATCGCCCTCTACGGTCTGCAGGACGGCAAGGTGTTCGACTTCATCGAACGCACCACGCCGACCAGCGGCGCGGATCGCGCCTTCCTCGGCCAGCTGTTCCGCGGCCTCACCAAGTACGAGCCGTTCGGCAGCGGTTCGGGCACGAGCATCGTGCCGGGTGCCAAGAGCGGCCTCTGACGAGAGCAGTCTCTGGCGCCGCCCTTCGCGGGAAACGAAAAAGCCGCGCGCCCCATGGGACGCGCGGCTTTTTTCACGTCTATTGCGACGGTGGCACGACGAAAGCCTACGCGGCCGCCTTGCGGGCGATGGCGGCCAGGGCCTCGCGCGGGTCTATGCGGCCGTCATAGAGCGCCCGCCCGGTGATCGCGCCGGCCAGCATCGCGCAATCCGGCTCCAGCAGACGATGGACGTCCTCGATGGAGGCCAGGCCGCCCGAGGCGATGACCGGGATCGTCACGGCCTGCGCGAGGGCGAGGGTCATCTCGATGTTCAGGCCCTTGAGAATGCCGTCACGGGCGATGTCGGTGTAGATGATGGCGGCCACGCCCGCATCCTCGAACCGGCGCCCCAATTCCTCGGCAGTCGTGCTGGAGGTCTTGGCCCAGCCTTCCACCGCCACGCGGCCGTCCTTGGCATCGACGCCGACGGCGATTTTTCCTGGATACAGGCGCGCGGCCTCGCGCACAAAGGCCGGGTCACGCACGGCGGCGGTGCCGATGATGACCCGGCTCACGCCCTTCTCGATCCAGGCCTCGACGGTGCGCATCTCGCGGATACCGCCGCCGAGCTGGACCGGAAGGTTCGTGCGGGCGAGGATCGCATCGACGGCGGAGGCGTTCATCGGCGCGCCGGCGAAGGCGCCGTCGAGATCGACCACGTGAAGCCAGGAGAAGCCCTGCTCCTCGAACACGCTCGCCTGGGCGGCCGGATCGTCGCTGAAGACGATGGCCTGCGCCATGTCACCCTGGACGAGGCGAACACAACGCCCTTCCTTGAGATCGATCGCCGGAAACAGGATCACTGTGGATGTCGCTTTCTGAATGTCGATGAGCCGATGGGCCGTCTACGGGCGCCAACGCAGGAAGTTCGCGAGCAGTGCCAGACCGAGATGCTGGCTCTTCTCCGGGTGGAACTGGGTCCCGGCGACGTTGTCCCGGGCCACGAGGGCGGTGACCGACCCGCCATACTCGCTCTCGGCGACCACATCCGTCCGGTCCACCGGATCGAGGGCATAGCTGTGGACGAAATAGGCGTGCAGCCCATCCTCCCCCGTGGGGATGCCGTCGAGAAGCGCGTGCGAGCGCTCGGGCCGCAGGGTGTTCCACCCCATATGCGGGATCTTCAGGTCGGGATCGGACGGGCGGATCGGCCGGACGTCGCCCGCGATCCAGCCGAGCCCCGGCGTGATCTCGTATTCGAGGCCCCGGCTTGCGAGGAGCTGCATGCCGACGCAGATGCCGAGGAATGGGCGGCCCCGGTCATGCGCCGCATGCGTCATCGCCTCGACCATGCCGTCGACGGAATCGAGGCCGTTGCGGCAATCGGCATAGGCACCGACACCGGGCAGCACCACGCGGTCGGCGGACGACACCGTGTCGGGATCGCTGGTGACGACGATGCGGGTCGCGCTCAGTCCCGCTTCGCGGGCGGCGCGCTCGAACGCCTTGGCGGCCGAATGCAGGTTTCCCGACCCGTAATCGATGATCGCGACGGTCTCGGACATCATGACCGACGGGGTTCGGCGAAGGGGAACATACCGAGGGCGGTATCGACCGGACGCAAAGATGCCGCGGGATAGGCACTCGGACCCGGGCGGACCACGGGGGGAGCCGCCAGCCAGCGGTTCACGGCCTTGATCTCAGCCTCTTCGGCGGAATGAGCGACGACGGCATCGCGTGCGGGGCGGCCGCGCCTCGCATAGGTCCAGCGGCGCAGGCTGGACGCCTCCATCCCGACAAGGAGCAAGAGCAGGACCGTGATGAGGAAGCCCGAGACGGTGCCGAGCCCCAGGACACGGCCGGCGAAACCGGCTGCCACGAGCAGGGCCAGAACCCCGAGACCGGCCAGCCAGAGCCGATGGAAGACGAACCACAGCGGACCGAACACGAACGCCCGGAGCGAGAAGCCGTCCGGGACCAGGATGGCATTCTCGAGGCCGTGGGATTCGCCCGCGATGGCGTCCGATGGCAGGTGGAACGTGTAGGTGCGCATGCGTGTGTCCGCCTCTTCCCGCCCGTGAAAGCCCTACAGAGAACCCTTCGTCGAGGGGATGCGACCTTCCTCACGCGGATCGACCGCAACGGCTTTCCGCAAGGCGCGGGCCAAGCCCTTGAAGCAGCTCTCCGCGATATGGTGAGCATTGTCGCCGTACAAGGTCTCGACGTGAAGGGTGATCCCGGCATTCATGGCGAAGGCCTGGAACCACTCGCGCACCAGTTCGGTGTCGAACTGCCCGATCTTCTCCGCCTTGAACGCGGTGCGGAAGACGAGGAACGGCCGCCCGGAAATGTCGATGGATACCCGTGTCAGCGCTTCATCCATGGGCAGGTGGATGTCCGCGTAGCGGGCGATGCCCCGCTTGTCGCCCAGTGCCTGGGCAAAGGCCTGGCCGAGGGCGATGCCGGTATCCTCCACGGTATGGTGGTGATCCACATGGAGGTCGCCGGTGACCTTGGCCTCCACGTCGAACAGCCCGTGCCGGGCGAAGAGCTCCAGCATATGGTCGAAGAACCCGACACCCGTCGAAATCGCCGCTTTGCCGGTTCCATCGAGGCCGATGGACACGTGGACGTCGGTCTCCGCCGTGCGGCGGCTGATGCTCGCGGAACGCATCGTCGAAGGGTCGCTCATGGTTTGACCGTCACGTGAAGGGCCGTCTTCTGAAGCATCGGCGTGGATGATCGATGCAACGTCTCGGCTCGATGCCGAACGCATACACCGGATCATCGATCCGGATGGGATATCGGGATCAACGCTCTAAGCAGGTTTGCGTTGGCACGCCAACGCTTCACGCTGCTTCGCACCTTGATGTGTCGCATGTCTTTATCGCAGAACCGGGGACCACTTCTGCGAAACCTGCTTAGAGGCAAATGCCTTCTCGTGGGAAGGCCTCGCCATCGCATGCCTGCATGGTCAGGCGGCGAGGACCCGGCCCGCCACCGCGTCGAGCTTGGCCAGCAAGTCGGGATCGCGGTGGGACGGAGCCGTCATGATCGCGCCGTCGAGGGCGCGATGCGAACCGGCGGGGCATTCCTCCCGCTCCGCGGGGAAATCGCGGGCGATCCGCGAGACGAGGCGGGCGGCCTTGTCCGCATTCGCGCGGGCCACGGCGACGACGGAGGCCACGTCCACATCGGCATGGCCCGGGTGCCAGCAATCGAAATCCGTCACCATGGCGATGGTGGCGAACGTGATCTCCGCTTCACGGGCTAGCTTGGCCTCGGGCATGTTGGTCATGCCGATCACGTCGTAGCCCAGGCTCTTGTAGGTGCGGGACTCGGCAAAGGACGAGAATTGCGGGCCTTCCATGCAGACATACGTGCCGCCGCGATGGATCGGCAGATCCTCGGCCGCCGCCGCCGCGGCGATGCGAGCCTGGAGGGCCGGCCCGACGGGATGGGCGAAGGGCACGTGGGCGACGCAACCATTGCCGAAGAAAGAGGATTCCCGGCCATGGGTGCGGTCGACGAACTGGTCGACGAGGACGAACAGGCCGGGGTGAAGCTCGCTCCGGAACGAACCACAGGCCGAGATCGAGACGAGGTCGGTGACGCCGGCCCGTTTCATAACGTCGATATTGGCGCGGTAGTTGATGCCGGACGGAGAAAGCCGGTGGCCGCGTCCGTGGCGGGCCAGGAACACGACCTTGGTCGTACCGATCCGGCCGATCCGCAGCGAATCGGAGGGCTCTCCCCAGGGCGAACGGATCGCCTCCTCGCGAATGTCTTCGAGGCCCGGTAGATCGTAGACACCGGATCCGCCCATCACGCCGAGCACTGCTGCGGTCATGCCGAATCTCCTGTCGTCGTCGCGATGGCGCGTCGGGCGCGCCGTCATGGTGGAAACGAAAACGGGCCCGCGACAGCGAGCCCGTTCGTCGTGATCCGCCTTTAAGGGGCTCAGCTCGTCTTGTGAAGCTCCGGCTGCAGGCCGTGGACCTCGCCGCCGACATCCGCCCAGACCTTCTTCTTCACGTAGTAGAGAAGGCCCGACAGGACGATCAGGAACAGGATGACACGGAAGCCCAGGGCCTTGCGGGCCTCCATGTGCGGCTCGGCCGCCCAGGACATGAACGCCGCCACGTCGTGCGAGTATTGCTCCACCGTCTCGGGAACGACGGGGTTGCCGTCGGCGCCCTTGGCATAGGTCACCTGTCCGTCGCTCAGGGGCTTGGCCATCGCGATGAGGTGGCCGGGATAGTATTTGTTGTAGTTCGTGCCCGCCGGGACATCCATTCCCTTCGGAGCGTCCTCGTAGCCGTTCAGGAGCGCATGGATGTAGTCCACACCCTGTTCCGAATAGCCAATGAAGGGCATCGCATCGAAGATGAAGTAGGGGAAGCCTCGCTCGTAGGTGCGGGCCTTGGCCAGCACCGAGAAGTCGGGCGGGGCCTTGCCGCCATTGGCGGCGGCGGCGGCTTTCTCGTTCGGGAAGGGCGAGGGGAAGGCGTCGGCCGGGCGGCCGGGCCGCTCGAACATGTCACCCGCGTCGTTGGGCCCGTCCTTGATCTTGTACTCGGCCGAAAGTGCCTTGACCTGACCCTCCGTGAAGCCCGGCCCGCCCTTCTCGGCGAGGTTGCGGAACTTCACGAGGCTCATGCTGTGGCAGTTCGAGCAGACCTCCCGATAGATCTGAAAGCCGCGCTGGAGCTGGGCCTCGTCGAACTTCCCGAAAACGCCGGCGAAGCTCCATTTCTCGCGCGGCGGGTTCGGCGTCGAGTGACCGTCTTCGGCGCCGGCCGAAGCCGAGCCGAGCAGGATCGCCATGAGCGTGGCGGCGAGGACGCGCGATGTGTTCATGCTGTTCACGATCCGCACCTCAACCCTTCGACGATGGCGCGGCGGCCGCACCGGCTGGCATACCCGAACCGCCATATTGCGGATGCGGTCCGGTCACGCTCTCCAGGATCGATCCCGGCATGGCCTTCGGCGTCTCGAACAGCCCCACCAGCGGCATCACGATGAGGAAATGCGCGAAGTAATAGGCGGTGCAGATCCGCGAGGCGAGGACGTAGCCGCCTTCCGGCGGCTTGGCGCCGAGCCAGCCGAGCAAGACGGTCACCGCGACGAACAGCCAGAAGAACTGACGGTAGATCGGGCGGTAGTTCGACGAGCGGACGCGGGACGTATCGAGCCAGGGCGCGAAGGCGAGGATGATGACGGCGCTGAACATCAGGATGACGCCGCCGAGCTTGTCCGGAACCGCGCGAAGGATCGCGTAGAAGGGCAGGAAGTACCATTCCGGCACGATGTGGGCCGGCGTGACCGAGGCGTTGGCGGGAATGTAATTGTCCGCGTGGCCGAGGTAGTTCGGCTGGTAGAAGATCCAGTAGGCGAAGAAGACGAAGAACACGACCGTGGCGAACACGTCCTTGATCGTCGCGTAGGGCGTGAACGGCACCGCGTCCTTGCCGGTCTTGATCGGAATGCCGGTCGGGTTGTTCTGACCGGTGACGTGCAGTGCCCAGACGTGGAGCACCACGACGCCGAGGATCATGAAGGGCAGCAGGTAGTGCAGCGAGAAGAAGCGGTTGATCGTCGGATTGCCGACGGAATAGCCGCCCCAGAGCAGGCTCTGGATCGTGTCGCCGACGATCGGGATCGCGGCCAGGATGTTGGTGATGACGGTGGCGCCCCAGAAGCTCATCTGGCCCCATGGCAGGGTGTAGCCGAGGAAGGCGGTGGCCATCATCAGGAGGTAGATGATCACGCCCAGGATGTAGAGCACCTCGCGCGGCGCCTTGTACGACCCATAATAGAGAGCGCGGAACATATGTATGTAGACCGCCACGAAGAACATCGAGGCGCCATTGGCGTGCATGTAGCGAAGGAGCCAGCCGTAGTTCACGTCGCGCATGATGTGCTCGACGGAGTTGAACGCGTTGCCGGCGGAGGGGTCGTAATGCATCGCCAGCCAGATGCCGGTGACGATCTGCGACATCAGCATCGCGATCAGGATCGCACCGAAGGTCCAGAAATAGTTCAGGTTTCGTGGGACGGGGAACGAGACGAACGACGAATGGACCAGCCCGACGATGGGCAGCCGCGATTCGAACCACTTGGCGATCCGACTCTTGGGGACGTAGGTGGCGTGACCGCTCATGTGGTTACCCGCTTCGAAGTCTGTTTCGCTCTGATCCGTCGCGTGCCCTCGCGCGTCGGACCCCCTCCCTCACCGCCCATGGGCGATGGTCCCGAGATCAGGCGACGGCCTTGCCGCCGTCTTCGCCGATCCGGATCTTGGTGTCGTTCAGGAACGCGTAGGGGGGAACCGGCAGGTTGGTCGGCGCCGGTCCACGGCGTACGCGGCCGGACGTGTCGTAGAGCGAGCCGTGGCAGGGGCAGGACCAGCCTTCGTACTGGCCCTGATGCCCGATCGGGACGCAGCCAAGATGGGTACAGTTGCCGTAGACCACGAGCCACTTGGCGTGGCCTTCCTTCACACGGGCGGAATCGGGCTGAGGGTCCATGAGCTCGCTGAGCTTCACGGCCTCGGATTCCTTGATCTCCTTCTCGGAACGGTTCCGCACGAAGATCAGCTTGCCGCGCCAGAACACGTTGACGATCTGGCCCTCCTGGATCGGCGTGAGATCCACTTCGAGGGGGGCACCGGCCGCGATCACTTCCGCGTCGGGCGCCATCGACGCCACGAAGGGCCAGGCCAGGGCACCGGCGCCCACGGCGAGGCCCGCACCGGTCGCCAGGAACAGGAAGTCGCGGCGGGAGCCGTCGGGACCTGGTGTGGGAGGGGTGTTCGCCAAGATGGACACTCCGGTCAGGATGGCGCCGGCTCGGGCCGCCCGCGGATCGAGGACGCGCCGCTTCCGTTCGCCGACAATTAGAGGCGCTCGAAAGAAGCACGCAGCGCAGACGCAGACACGATTGTACCGGGCGGTGCAATGCGACCGGGCGTCACCCGAGACGAGCCTTCTGAGGCACGGTTGTCTGGCACGCCAGATGCGAATTTGTCCAGAGTAGGCCCGTGACGGGACGCGGCATTCGTCACGGGCACACAGTGACGCTGCCACTGAGGGACAGCCAGCGGCGCACCAGCATCACGGCGACCACCGCCAGACCGGCGCAGAACCCCATCCAGATCCCCGATCCGCCGAATCCGAGACCCCAGGCGGCGAGGATGCCGGCCGGAATGCCGACGATCCAGTAGCCGAACAGAGCGATGGCCATGGGAATGCGCGTGTCCTGCATCCCCCTAAGGGCACCGAGCGCCACCGATTGGATGCCGTCGGCCATAGCGAAGAGCGCGGCGAAGCCGATGAAGGTGATCGCGTAGGGGATTACCTCGGCATTGCCGGGAGCCCGGCCTTATGGAGCAAATGCACCAAGCCCTAGTGCGAGGCGCGTTCGGTTCAGACGGCCGGGTGGGAGACTCCCGATGAAACTAGATAATTTAAATCAGACCCCGTGCTGTACAGTGAATTCTATAAGCTCGGAACAAATTCATATTTTATTGCCACTACTCATGTTCATCAATAAATTTAACTTCATAGCTGTATTCGCTTTTATCTACATCGTCCAGATTAATTTGGTGCATGGCGGCTTCCAGCCTGCCATTTACTATGTTCCCCCCGCCATTGAACCAGCTTTCATCCTCATAATTAACCCCCATCGAACTGGTGTACCGGAAGAGTATTCCTATAGTGAGACTAGTGTATTGGGCTTTTGCGGTCTGCGGGGAATGGCCCTGGCCAATTCTGATAGAGAATTCTTTTCCAGGGCCAATCGTTTGCTTGGTCGCGCCAATGGCTCCGCCGGGATAGCGTTGATGGTCGTCGTAAGCTTGGATAGTAGAGTATGCTGTTTTAACAACTGTCGCGATACGGTCACTGCCGTTAATAAAAGTCACGATGGCTTGAGTCATAAGCCGATTCGGATCA
The DNA here is from genome assembly GCA_902712845.1 of Methylobacterium bullatum. Classification (NCBI taxonomy): domain Bacteria; kingdom Pseudomonadati; phylum Pseudomonadota; class Alphaproteobacteria; order Hyphomicrobiales; family Methylobacteriaceae; genus Methylobacterium; species Methylobacterium bullatum. The sequence goes on along the minus strand of LR743504.1, from coordinate 2,567,644 downwards.
TTGGCGGATATAGAAATTTTAGCCTCACTGACGTAAAAAAAGGGTCGGAAAGCAGCTTCGATTGCAAGCGTGTTGATTTTATTAGCTTCGCTAGCAATATTAATTTGGTTTCTGAGGTAGATAAGAGTTTTCCAAAGCAGGAAAGTACTGACCAGTCCGAAAAAGAGCGCAATTCCCGCGATCGCAACCTGGAACCAGCCAATAGTAAGCTGCAACTCGGCGGAGACAGCGCTACTAACCGCCGCGGCCGCGGATTGTTGCTGGGATTTCAGGTTTTCGGCCTCACGTTGTGCGGTTGCTTCTTCGCGAGCCTCGCGGCGTTTAGCTTCGTCAGCATTCTCGACAACCCCAACCGTCGGCGTCGGCGCGTCGCTTGGGCCGTTGCTTTTCTGAGTTTCCCAATGATCTTTGTTTTTTTTGGATGGGCCGCTTTCGGGAGCCTTCAGGCTTGGTGGGATGCCGGCCCCTTTGGATGAAGGGTCTGCCTGTGCGAGGTGAGAGCCCCCTAGGACTCCGACAATCGCAATGAAGTGGTGCCAATTGCATCGAGACATTGAATGAGAAATACCGCCGTGAAGCCGCCACGGCTGATCTTATTCGCGATATTCCGCTCCGTCTCCTCCACGCCGAGCGGCGCCAGCTTTTCAACTAGCTCTCGGTAGCTGACGCCTTTCCGCTTCAACTCCGCCTTAAGGAGGTTCTTTGCGCGGGCCTGCCATTCGGTCTCATTGGCCTTCGTCATCATCTCTCCTGGGGTGAATGTCGCCATATTCGATATATACCCCCTTGATCTGATGACCAAACATCACCATATTCGATGTATCGACATCGGATATGACGACAGTGACCCAACACTTCCTCCTCTCGGCAGCCGCCCGCACCCTTTCGCTCAAGGCGATCTACAAGGGCGGCGAGGATAAGGCCTACCAGACCTTCAAGCGCCTTCGCTGGCCTGAGACGGACGGTGAGCCTGTGTGCCCCGGCTGCGGCTGCCTCGACCACTACGACATCTCGACCCGGCGTCGCTTCAAGTGCGCTGGCTGCGGCAAGCAGTTCAGCGTCACCAGCGGGACCATCTTCGCTTCGCGCAAGCTGGCCTTCACCGACCTGTGCGCCGCCGTTGCCATCTTCGTGAACGCGGTAAAGGGCCTCTCGGCCCTGCAACTCGGTCGCGACCTGTCGGTATCCTACAAGACCGCCTTCGTCCTCGCTCACAAGCTGCGCGAGGCCCTTTCGGCTGAGACGCGCGGCTTCGGCCTTGACGGTGAGGTCGAGATCGACGGCGCGTACTTCGGCGGCTCGGTTCGTCCTGAGAACCGCAAGGAGGATCGCAAGGATCGCCGCCTCAAGGAGAACCAGAGCGACAAGCGCCGGGTCGTCATCGTCATGCGCCAGCGCAAGGGACGCACCCTGACGTTCGTCGCCAAGCGCGAAGCCGAGGGCGTCGCCCTGGCTCAGCAGCACGTCGCCAAGGGCTCCAAGGTCTACGCTGACGAAGCCGGTCACTGGGACGACCTGAACGCCGCCTTCCCTGACATGGGCCGCATCAACCATTCCGAGGCCTACTCGGCTGACGGCGCCAACACGAACCAAGCCGAGAGCTTCTTCGCCCGCCTGCGCCGCATGGTGTCGGGCCAGCACCACTTCGTCACCGCCCGCTACCTTCACCAGTACGCCGCCGAGGCTGCTTGGAAGGAAGATCACCGCCGCGACCCGAACGGCATTGCCTTCGCTCGCACCATCCGTCTCGCGCTCGTCTCGCCGAAGTCCTGGGCCTTCTGCGGCTACTGGCAGCGCCGCCGTACCGTGAAGGCAGCCTAATGGCCGAGTCAGTCACCATCATCCAACTCCGCGCCAAGCAGGAGGAGTTGCAGGACGCTATCGCCTACCTTGAAGGGAAGCTGACGGAGGCGCGGGCCGACCTACTCCACGTCAGCGCGGTGCTGCGGCTGTTCGAGACGAACGGCGAGGTTCAGCAGTTCCCCGCCCACGTGAACCTCTCACGCATGTTCAGCGCGGGCGAACTGTTCGCGCTCGCCACCAAGGCTCTGACGGAGAAGGGCGGGCCGATGACGACGCGCGAGCTAGGGGCCTACGTCATCAAATCGAAGGGCTGGGATACGATTGACCCGATCCTAGGCCGGGGCGTCACCCACAAGCTCGTCTACGTAATGAGCAAGGCCTACAAGCGGGGTCGTGTGCGAGCGATGGGATACGAGCGGGGCGTGCGGGTTTGGGGCCTACTGGAACCGACTGAGCCGTTTTAAGCCCCGTACAGCCCCTTCACTTACTTAGACGAGGCTCGACCCCAAAGTGACGGCAGATTGCCGTCCAGGGCGATCCTGACGTAAAATCGGGGCATTCTAGAGCGCGGCCATTGACTCGCGAACGTGCCTGCGCGACAGTGGCGCTTGGATGAGGGAAAATCTTGTCCAGAAATGGGAAAGGCCAGAGCCTGGCAGCTCTGGCCTCCCATAAATCCGTAGAGCCCTAGACAGGCTACGGAGGTCGCATCAACACCGTGCATTCTATGCACGCGCGTCCTCATGTCAACCTGTCTAGGGTCCACATAAAGGATCCTTTATATGAGTTCGCATATCCGCCGGCCGTCGCGCCGTCTCACCCTCGAAGATGCAATTGTTGTCTGGCTCCGTCATTGGAGCGGCGAATTCCAGAACCGGATCGCTGCCGCCTTCGACGTAAATCCTGGCCGCGTCAACGATGTGCTGAAGGGGCGCAAGTACCCTGAAAGCCGCTTGGCGGCGCTTGCTCGTCGCTCGACGATCTAGGGGGCGTCTGATGGCAAAATCACCCCCGCCCCGCCAGACCTCCCCGAAGGTCTCGACCCTGGCCTCCAAGGTGCTTTCGGGAACCCTCAAGCCGACCCTAGCGCAGTCCAAGACCCTCGCCGCTAGTGCGCTGGGGCAGGATCAGACCAAGGGTCAGAAGCCCCGGTAGCGAGTTGCCTGCCAGGATAGTGACGTGAGGCGCGCTGCTAACCCGGCGCGCCATCAAAATCTTCATCATGAATCAATGCAATGTCACTTTGTCTCGCGCTCTCGTAAGACGTCCCAAGAACTCGAAACGACATAGCATCGCGCGACACTTTAAAAAGCGCTGCTAAGCTCTCAATCGTTCTCGTGCCACTTTTCTTAGCCCTGTCAATTAAATGCCATGGCATGAGTATATCGGCGGCTAGGCTGTTAGCCTGTCGCTCGACAGAACTATTTAGTTTATCGGATCTCAATAGAGCGTCTTCGACGATGCCATCCCCAATAAATTCTTCGTGCAAAATATAATGGGCAATCTCGTGGGCAATAGTGAACCGCCTACGTGTTTCTGCATGATTGCCATTTATAAAAATTGCAAAACCGCTATCACCACCGCGAGACTCGTCTTTACGGATCAAGCCCGAAACATTGTCGGATAGTGTCGTGCTAGTATAAACTTTTAGACCCAAAGCATGCGCAAGTGCGATCACCTTCACGGGTGCACTTTTTTGATGTTCGGCAATTATACCTGAGATTGGGCTTCGCTGAAACATTTTCAATCTTGCGCTTCTCTCGCATCTCCTACGTCGGGGACTGACCTTGGTGGGGCTGTGAAATCAAGAGGGCGACTTATCTTCGTCATTGACTCCCATTTTTCTTCGACCAATCGTTTAGCCACGCGTTCCGCTTGCGAGGCCGCGCGATCTGCTATGGCCTGGAAGCCAAAGACGCCTAAACCTGCAAGAAGCACAGCACCAAACGCCACCATGATCCCAAGTATCGTAACCTGAACTGAAACTTGGTTCAAAACGTACGCCGCCTGCTCTCCTCCCGATGGCAAGCTGTCTTTGCGGATCAGAGAAAACCACAAGCAGAACAGCGCCACGTTAATGACAAGCAACACGAGGTTCGCGATACGGATTGCTGCCACCATGCGTCAAAATATGCCATGGCAATCGTCTGACGGCAATGCGTCACGTTAACGAATTGGAAATGGGAGAGGGCCGGCGCTTGCGCGGCCAGCCCTCTGATCACTCGGTGAGAGTCGAACTCACGGCCTCCAGGTTGCGAAACCCGGCGCTCTATCCAGCTGAGCTACGTGTGCACAATGGCTATGCTTATCTCATTCGGTTAAGGTTCTGTCAACAATTTTTTGGGCGGAGGCTGTCGGGCCTCCAAAGCGCACCACAAACGATGGTCTACGCCATCATATTTGGTGCATTTGCTCCATAAGGCCGCGGGAGCCTCCAGATCGAGGAACAGCCCGATCAGCGGACGCGGCAGCGTCACCTGAGCGAGGGCGCACGCGCTCATGAAGCCGAAGCCGAGGAGGATCGCGATGGTGCCGGCCCGGCGCATGGCCATACGGTCTCCCGCCCCGAAGGCACGCCCGACCCTCACCGTGGCCGCCTGACCGATGCCGTTGGGCACCATGAAGCAGATCGCGGCGATCTGGATCGTCACCGCATGGGCCGCAAGGGGCGCCGTGCCGAACAGGCCCATGCCGAGGACGGCGGCCTCGAACAGGCTCGCCTCGGCTAGGCCCGTCGCCGCCATGGGCAGGCCGAGGCGGAACATGGTCGCGAGGCGTGCGGCATTGGGGCGCCAGACACCGAGGAAGAGCCGTCGCCGGCGAAGGGACGGCGCCAGCATCATCACGCCGACGAGGGCGGCCAGGGACAGGAACGCGGCGAGCGTCGTGGCGAGGCCGACACCGACCATGCCGAGGCCGAGCAGCCCCGGCCCTTCGAAGGCGAGCCAGATCGCCAAGCCCACATTCACCGGCAGCGCCGCGAGGCTGATGGCGAGGGGCCAGCCGGGCCGCTCCAGGGCGGAGAGGCTGGCGCGCAGGGCCATGAAGGCGAGAGCCGGCCACATCGACCATTGCAGGGCGCGCATGTAGAGGCCGGCATCCTCGGCGAGCTTCTGCTGCTGCCCCATGGCCAGCAGGAGGGGCTCGGTGTGCCAGAGCGCGAGCATCACCGGGAGGACCGCGATGGTGACGGCCCAGAGACCGGCCCCCACGATGCGGCGCACATCGTGATCGGCGGAATCGCCACGGCCGACCGCGCCCGCGATCAGGGGCGAGACCGCCGAGGCGAGGCCGATCCCGCAGATGAACAGGATGAAGTAGAGGCTCGTCGCCAGGGCTCCGGCCGCGAGCGGCTCAGCCCCGAGACGACCGAGCAGAACAACGTCGGCGGTGACGAGGCCGTGCTGCGCGAGATTGGTCAGGATCAGAGGTGCGGCGAGAAGCAGCGTCGCCCGCAACTCGGTGAGCCACGGACCGCGCGAGGGACGCCGCCGCTCAGCTGCCCCAGCCGAAACGTCGAGGGCGATCATTCCGCCGCATCCTCGTAGACGGTCGGCGAGACGTCGCCGAGAAAGCCGCCGGACTGGCGCTCCCACAGGCGCGCATAGAGCCCGCCGGTGCGGATCAGTTCCGCATGGGTTCCCTCCTCCACGATGCGCCCGGCATCGATCACGATCAGCCGGTCGAGGGCGGCGATGGTGGAAAGCCGGTGAGCGATGGCGAGCACGGTCTTGCCCTGCATGAGGGTGTCGAGACTATCCTGAATCGCCGCCTCGACCTGGCTATCGAGGGCGGATGTCGCTTCGTCGAGGATCAGGATCGGCGCGTTCTTCAGGATGACGCGGGCGATGGCGATGCGCTGGCGCTGGCCGCCCGAGAGCTTCACGCCCCGCTCGCCGACCTGAGCGTCGTAGCCTGTCCGCCCCTTGTTATCGACGAGACCGGCAATGAACCCATCGGCCTCCGCCAGACGCGCTGCCCGCTGGATCTCCTCCAGCGTCGCGTCCGGTCTGCCATAGGCGATGTTGTCACGGATCGACCGGTGCAGGAGCGAGGTATCCTGCGTCACCATGGCGATCGCTCCGCGCAGCGATTCCTGCGTGACGCCGGCGATGTCCTGACCGTCGATGAGGATCCGGCCGTTCTGGATGTCGTGCAACCGAAGCAGCAGCGCGGTTAGCGTGGTTTTGCCCGCGCCGCTGATTCCGACGAGGCCGACCTTCTCACCCGGGCGGATATGGAGGCTGAAATCCTGGATGACGGACGGTGTGCCGTCGCCGTAGCGGAAGCCGACCCGGTCGAAGCGGATGTCGCCGCCGCCCACCGCGAGGGTCCGGGCGTCGGGCCGGTCGACGATCCCGTGCGGGCGCGAGATCGTCTGCATGCTCTCCTGGATCACGCCGACATTCTCGAAGATGCCGCGCACCGTCTGCATCACCCAGCCGGACATCGCCATCAGGCGCAGGACGAGGGCCAGACCCGCCGCCGCCTCGCCTGTGGTCATGCCGCCCCGCCGCCACAGGACGAAGCAGGCCGTGGCGGTGGCGACGATGAGCGCGCTGTTGAGCAGGCCGAGCAGCGTGGTGGTGGTGGTGACGAGCCGGAACTGGTGGAGATGGGCGACCGTATGCACGTCGATGGCGTCGCGCACGGCCGCGCGCTCTTCCCGGTCACGCGCGAAGAGCTTCACCGTGAGGATGTTGGTGTAGCTGTCGACGATCCGCCCGATGAGGAGGGAGCGCGTATCGGCCGTGACGAGGGAGCGGGCGCGGGCGCGGGGCACGAACCACCGGGTCAGCGCTGAATAGGCTGCGACCCAGACGACCACCGGCAGGGCCATCCAGAGGGAGATGGAGCCGAACAGGCCGACCGCCGTCACCGCGTAGATCGCCACGTAGAGCAGCGTATCGATGAAGACGACGGCCAGTTCGCGCACGGCCGGGCCGACCTGGACGACCCGGTTGGCGAGCCGGCCGGCGAAATCCGCCTGGAAATACGCGAGCGAGTGGCCGAGCGTGTAGAGATGCGTGCGCCAGCGGACCTGGTTGGTCGCCTGCGGCACGAGGAGCTGGTTCGACATCACTTCGTGCAGCCACACCGTGAAGGGGCGCACCACGAGAAGCAGCAAAGCCGCCAGACCGATCTTGAAGCCGTGCTCCTCCAGCACCGTCGCGCGGTCGGCCGTGTTCAGGAGATCGATGAACCAGCCCATGAGCAGGTAGAGCGATGCTTCCACCGTTCCGGCCGCGATGGCCACGAGGAAGAGCAGCACCAGGGCGACCCGCATCGGCTTCAGGTAGAAGGCGGCGAAGCCCGTCACCGATTTCGGCGGCATCCGCCCGTCTTCGAAGGACGCGAACGGATCGATGCGGCGCTCGAGCCAATCGAGAAACATAATCAGGTCCGGTGTTGGAGGTCTGTCTCAGGTAGTCGCCCTTGACGGGCCGCCAACCGTGAGGCGATGCCGCAGACGCAATGCAGCTGCCCGGTCCGATGCTCCGTCTCGCCCTCTACCAGCCCGACATTCCCCAGAATACGGGGACGATCCTGCGGATGGCGGCCTGCCTCGACGTGGCCGTCGACATCATCGAGCCAGCGGGATTCGACGTGTCCGACCGGCACCTGCGCCGATCCGGCCTCGATTATCTCGACCATGTGGCGATCACGAGGCATCGCTCCTGGGCGGCCTTCTCGCGGTGGCGGGAAGAGACCGGCACGCGGCTCGTCCTCGCCACCACCGCCGGCGCCCTCCCCTACACCGCCTTCGCCTTCCTCCCCGGCGACTGCATCCTTCTGGGCCGGGAATCGGCGGGTGTCCCTGCATCCGTCCACGAGGCGGCCGATGCGAGGATCGTCATTCCCATCCGCGAGGGCATGCGTTCGCTCAACATCGCCGTGGCGGCGGCGATGATCCTCGGCGAAGGGCTGAGGCAGGTCGGCTCGATCCCGTGACCCACGATTTTGAACGGTGTGCAGTTCAGCACTTGAACGGCGTGCAAATATCGGCGAGACCATGAGTGTGAACAGCGTTCAAACGCCGGAGGCACACCATGCTCAAGTTGTTTCGGCTCCTCGCCAGGGGCGCAGCCGCCCGAGCCGAGGAAGAGGTGATCGATCGCCATGCCCTGCTCATCCTCGATCAGCAGATCCGGGAGACGCGGGTCTCGCTGGAGCGCAGCCGCCAGGCCCTGGCCGCTGCCGTCGCCGGCGACAAGGCGGAAGAGCGGCGTTTCACCGAGGTTCAGGCCCGCGCGGCCGATCTCGAGGAGCGCGCGCTGGCGGCCTTGGCGGCGGGACGCGACGAACTGGCGAGCGAGGCTGCGGAGGCCATCGCGGAACTCGAAGCCGAACGCGATGCCATCGGTGAGGCGCGCCTGAGATTTGCCCGCGAGGTCGCTCGCATCCGCTCCGTCGTCGCCGACGCCACGCGCCGGCAGAACGAGCTGGAGCGTGGACGCCGCATCGCCGCCGCGGCGGAAGCGGCACGACGCCTCGGCGTTCAGGCCAACCCGAGCGAGCGGGCGACGCTCAAGGAAGCGGAGGCGACCCTGAGCCGGCTGCGCGCCCTCCAGACTGAGGCCGCCGACACGGAAGCGGCTCTCGCCGAGACCGAGCCCGGTCTCTCCATCGCCGATCGGCTCGAACGCGAAGGCTTCGGCTCCAGCACCCGCCCCAGCGGCGGTGCCGTCCTCGACCGCCTGAGGCGCAAGGTCGAGGCGCGCGCTGCATGCAGGCCGGTGTGACACGGCCCTGCGACATCGGGCCAAGTCGCCGGGAGCACCATTCTCCCACCCGTCACCTCATCCTGAGGCGCCGGAGCGCAGCGGAGGCCTCGAAGGAGACCTCCAGTGTTCGCTGCGCCAGCTGGAAGCCTCCTTCGAGGCTGCTTCGCAGCACCTCAGGATGAGGTCGAGGTGAGGAGTAACCTTCAGAACGACCAAATCCGGGGCGATAGAACTTCAAAAACATCGCCGATGACTTGAAAAGAACTCACGAACTCAACTCTCACACACCAAGGATAACGACCATGACCAACGAGACCACTCAGCATTCCGGCGCCTGGGTCACTTTCACCTACGCCTCCTTCATCGGCTCGGCGGCGATGGTCGGCCTCGGCATCCTGTTCATGCCCATGGATATCTGGATCAAGGGCTACCTCGCCATGGGCACGATCATGCTGGTCCAGTCCTGCATCACCGCCACCAAGACCATCCGCGACGTCCATGAGGGCCGTCGCATGGTCAACCGGATCGAGGACGCCAAGACTGAGCGCCTGCTCATGTCGGTGGGCAAAGATTGACCGGACCTCGATTGACGATGGGCGGGAGGGATGGGACATCCCTCCCCATGACGATGTCCGACACGACCCCGCCACCGCCCCCGAGGCCGAACTCGCGCTCCTCAAGGATGAGGTGACCACGTGGTTCGCGAGCCTGCGCGATCGGATCGTGGCGGAACTTGAGGCGATCGAGGCGGAGGCCGAAGGGCCGTTCCATCCCGATGCCCCGGCCGAGGTCGGACGGTTCGTGAAGACCCCCTGGAAACGCACGGACCATAGCGGCACGCCCGGCGGCGGCGGCACCATGGCGATGCTGCATGGCCGCGTGTTCGAGAAGGCCGGCGTGCACGTCTCGCAGGTCTTCGGCGAGTTCGCGCCGGAATTCCGAGCCCAGATGCCGGGCGCAGCGGAGGACCCGCGATTCTACGCCACGGGCATCTCGCTCATCGTCCATCCCTGGAACCCCAACGTTCCGACCGTGCACATGAACACGCGCTTCGTCTCCACGACGAAGACGTGGTTCGGCGGCGGGGCCGACCTGACCCCCGTCCTCGACCGGCGCCGGACGCAGGACGACCCGGACACGCTGCGGTTCCACGCGGCGATGAAGGCGGCCTGCGACGCCCACGCCCCGGCGGCGGATTACGACCGCTACAAGGCGTGGTGCGAGGAATACTTCTTTCTCAAGCACCGCAACGAGCCCCGCGGCATCGGCGGAATCTTCTACGATTATCACTGGACCGGCGATCCCAAGGCCGATCTCGCCTTCACCAAGGATGTCGGCCTCGCCTTCCTCGATGCCTATCCGGCCATCGTGCGCGCGAATCTCTCGACGCCCTGGACGGAGGAAGACCGGTTGGAGCAGCAGGTGCGGCGCGGGCGCTACGTGGAATTCAACCTGCTCTACGACCGGGGCACCATCTTCGGCCTGAAGACCGGCGGTAACGTCGCCTCGATCCTGTCCTCGCTGCCGCCCACCGTGCGCTGGCCGTGAGCGACGATCTACCGACCCGCTACGCTCCGCAGCAGGATGCGGCGCTGAAAGCCATCGCCGAGTGGCGCAAGGCCGGTGGACCCCAGGTGTTCCGCTTGTTCGGCTATGCCGGCACCGGCAAGACCACTCTGGCCCGCCGCATCGCCGACGATGTGGAGGGCAATGTCGTCTTCGGCGCCTTCACGGGCAAGGCCGCCTCCGTGATGCGGTCGAAGGGCTGCCACGACGCCGCGACGATCCACAGCCTGATCTATCGAAGCAAGGAGACCGAGGAGGGAGGGCCCGCCTTCACCCTCAACCGCACCGGGCCGGTCTCGAAGGCGGAGCTCGTCGTCATCGACGAGTGCTCCATGGTCGATTCGGATCTCGGCAACGACCTCCTCTCCTTCGACAAGCCGGTCCTGGTCCTCGGCGACCCCGCCCAATTGCCGCCGGTGCGCGGCGGCGGCTTCTTCACCGAGGCCGAACCCGACGTGATGCTCACCGACGTGCACCGGCAGGCCGCCGACGACCCGATCGTGCGCATGGCGATGACGATCCGGGAGGGCGGCCGGCTCAGCATCGGCGAATACGGCGAGAGCCGCGTCGTCTCGCGCCGCTCCCTCGACCCGTCGAGCGTGCTCGAATGCGATCAGGTCCTGGTCGGGATGAACAAGACGCGGCGGCTCTACAACAACCGCCTGCGGGAACTGGCCGGCCATACCGACCCGATGCCGGCGGTGGGCGAGAAGCTGGTCTGCCTGCGCAACGACCGCACCAAGGGCCTGCTCAACGGCTCGACCTGGACGGTCCATGCCCTTCGGGCCGCGCCCCGCGCCGATACGATCCGCCTCGATGTCGTGCCCGACGACGACCCGGCCCTGAGGCGGCGGCCCATCGACATCAAGGTGCTGCGGGCGGTGATGTCGGGCTCCGAGGAGGAGATCCCGGCCTTCCTCAAGCGCGAGACCGACGAGTTCACCTATGGCTACGCGCTGACCGTCCATAAGGCTCAGGGCTCGCAATGGGACAACGTCGTCCTGTTCGACGAATCCTTCGCCTTCCGCGAGCACCGCGCCCGCTGGCTCTATACCGGACTGACCCGCGCCGCCCGCGCCATCACCGTAGTGGTGTGAGCGAGGGCGCCAACGTCTTGCCCGCGTCATCGCTCTCTGAGACAAAGACCGAGAACGAAGGGGGAACTCACATGGTCTTGACGGGACGGTGCCGCTGCGGAGCGATCCATTACAGCGCCGAGGGCGCGCCGAGCCATAGCGCCCTGTGTCATTGCGCCGATTGCCGGCGCTCGTCGGGTGCTCCGGTGGTGGGCTTCGCCCTGTTCCCGGCCGAGCATGTGACGATCTCGGGTCACCCGACCGATTACGAATCCTCCCCCGGCGTCATCCGGCAGTTCTGCGGCACCTGCGGGACCAACCTGTTCTACCGCAACGAGGCGGTCTTTCCCGGCCAACTCGACATCCATACCGCGACCCTGGACGATCCCGAGGCGCTCCCGCCCCAGGTCAGGATTCAGATCGCCGAGGCCGCCTCGTGGTTCGCTCGGTTCGAGACCCTGCCGGCCTTCCAACGCTACCCGGAATAGCGCGCTAACGCTCCGGCGGAGGTTGGAGTCCGCGTTCCGAAAGACTACCTGACTCCGGTCAGAACCAGACCGGAGTCAGCCTTGTCCCATTCCGCATCCGGCGGCCCGCCGCAAATGCACGCCACCACGATCCTGATGGTCCGCAAGGGCGGCAAGGTGGTCATCGGCGGCGACGGGCAGGTCAGCCTCGGCCAGACCATTGTGAAGGGCAATGCCCGCAAGGTGCGCCGCCTCGCCAAGGGCTCCGTCATCGGCGGATTCGCCGGGGCGACGGCGGATGCCTTCACCCTGTTCGAGCGGCTCGAAGCCAAGCTCGATCAGTATCCCGGTCAACTGACCCGCGCCTGCGTCGAACTCACGAAGGATTGGCGCACCGACCGCTACCTGCGCCGCCTCGAAGCGATGATGCTGGTGGCGGACAAGGATGTCAGCCTGCTTCTGTCCGGCGCCGGCGACGTCCTGGAGCCGGAAGGCGGGGTGATGGCGATCGGATCGGGAGGCAACTACGCCCTGGCCGCCGCCCGCGCGCTCGAGGATGGCGAGCACGACGCGGAGGCGATCGTCCGGAGAGCACTCGGTATCGCGGCGGAAATTTGCGTCTACACCAACGGCAATCTCGTCATCGAGCAGCTGGAAACATCTGCCTCTTAATGCAGGATTGAAGGCCGAATTAACCCAACCTTGTCGATGTTACTTTAGCCCTGAGACCTGACTTCCTTCAGGGATCCGGTCGACGGCAATGCGCATCAGGGCAAAACTTCTCGCTTTCGTAGGGATCTGCTCGATGGTGACGCTCGTCGTTGCCACGATCAGCATCCTGTCGCTGCAAGCGTTCAACACCGCCCTGAGGGATGCGAAACTCGCGTCCCAGCGGGCGCTCGACGCGGCCAACCTCAACCAGATCGTGACCAGTGTCGTCGTCGAGTCTCGCGGCATCTATGCCGCGAAGGACACGCAGGACGCGAAGAAATACGAAGTCCGCCTCAAGAAGAACCTCGATGCCATGAACGCCTTGCTGAAAAGCTGGGCACCACGCGTGCCGGCGAGCGAACGTGCGGCGTTCGACAAGATTCTGGCCGATGCCGCGAGCTTCACGATCCTGCGCAACGAGTTGGGGCGGCTCGGCACCGAAGTTTCGCCGAAGGCCGCGGCCGATCAGGGCTTCAACGAGGCCAATCGGGCCAACCGCCAGGCCTTCCAGGACAGCATCGACAAACTCGTCGGCACTGCCGCCGCGGAGGTCGAGGCGATCGATCGATCGACCGACTCCCTCTATGCGGAGCGTTTCCAGCTCCTGCTGTTTCTGGCTGTGGGCGGTACCCTCGGTGGCCTTCTGATCGGCGGCTTCGTAGGAAATCGCGAGATCGCCCGTCCCCTGGCCGGCGTCTCCCAGGCGATCCGTCGGCTGTCCGAAGGGGACTTGGCCTTGCCGGCGGTGAAACCCCGCCGCGACGAGATCGGCGAGATCTGGACCAGCATGCAGGTCTTCTCGGCGACGATGAAGGAGGCGGCGGACCTGCGCGCCAGCCAGGACCAGGCCGCCGGTATCGCGTCGCAGCGTCGCCGTGGCGAGAGAAACGAACTCGCGGATCGCTTCCAGGGCAGCGTCGGAAACCTCGTCGGGACCCTAGCCGGCTCGGCGGCCGAGATGGAGCTCACCGCCCGCTCTATGGCGGCCAATGCCGACCAGACCAACCATCAATCCACCGCCGTGATGAATGCGGCCAACGAGACCGCCATGAACGTTCAGGCCGTCGCGGCGGCCACCGAGGAACTCGCCGCCACCGCCAACGAGATCGGCGCACAGGTGTCCCAGACGTCTGCCGCCGCCGCCGGTGCGGTGGAGAGCGCGCGCCGGACGACGGAGCGTGTCCGTGTCCTTGCCGACAGCGCATCCCGCATCGGCGACGTGGTCGCCTTGATCTCCGACATCGCCAGTCAGACCAACCTGCTCGCCCTCAACGCCACCATCGAGGCGGCCCGCGCCGGCGAGGCCGGTCGCGGCTTCGCGGTGGTCGCGGCCGAGGTGAAGGGACTCGCCGCCCAGACCGCGAAGGCGACGGACGAGATCACCGCGCAGATCGCGACGATCCAGGAGGCCACCCGCGATACGGTGGGCGCCATCGAGGAGATCGGCTCCACCATCGGCAGCGTCCATACCATCGCGATGGGCGTCGCGGCGGCGGTGGAGCAGCAACAGGTGGCGACGCAGGAGATCGCCCGCAGCGTCAACGATGCCGCGCGCGGAACCCAGGCCGTCACCGAAACCATCGCGGACGTGCAGGTCGCGGCGGTTCAGACCGGAGCCGGCGCATCCCAGGTGCTGGCCGCCGCCGAGCAGCTCACGCGCCAGTCAACGAGCCTCGGACACGAGGTCGAGGTCTTCGTCGGCGGCATCCGGGCCGCCTGAGGGCTGTGCCGACGCATCTGGAAAGGACGGTCGCCGACGCTTAGATCGGGATCGTGCACGATCTCGATCCCATGCCGACCCGCCCACAGGGTTCCGCCTTCGGCTCGCCCCATCCGCGTTCCGGCGGGTGGCGCACCCTTGCGGATCGAAAGCGCGCCCTCCCCTCTTCTCGGGCAGCGCAGCTGCCGCATTCGACCGGAGCGTGATGACAACTTTCTCCCCCCGCGAAATCGTCTCCGAGCTCGATCGGTTCATCGTCGGCCAGCACGATGCCAAGCGCGCGGTTGCCATCGCCCTGCGCAACCGCTGGCGCCGGCAGCAGCTCGTCGGTCCCCTGCGGGAGGAGGTGGCGCCCAAGAACATTCTGATGATCGGCCCCACGGGCTGCGGCAAGACCGAGATCGCCCGCCGGCTGGCCAAGCTCGCCGGCGCGCCGTTCCTCAAGATCGAGGCGACGAAGTTCACGGAGGTCGGCTATGTCGGCCGCGACGTGGAGCAGATCGTCCGCGACCTCGTGGAGGTCGGCATCGGCCTCAAGCGCGAGGAAAAGCGCCGCTCGGTCCAGGCGAAGGCCGAGGCGGCGGCGGAATCGCGCATCCTGGATGCCCTGGTCGGTCCGACGTCGGGCCAGGCCACCCGCGACAGTTTCCGCAAGAAGCTGAGGGCCAGCGAACTCGACGACAAGGAAGTTGAGATCGAACTGTCGGGCGGATCGCCCTCCGGCCTGCCGATGTTCGAGATTCCGGGGATGCCGGGCGCGTCCATGGGGGCGGTCAATCTCGGCGACATGCTCGGCAAGGCGCTCGGCGGCCAGAAGGGCAAGCCGAAGCGGATGACGGTGCGCGAGGCCTACGCCCCCCTCCTCGCCGAGGAATCCGACAAGCTGGTGGATACGGAATCCCTCACGCAGGAGGCGATCCGCGAGGTCGAGAATAACGGCATCGTCTTCCTCGACGAGATCGACAAGATCTGCGCCAAGGAAGGCCGCTCATCGGCCGACGTGTCCCGCGAGGGCGTGCAACGCGATCTGCTGCCGCTGATCGAGGGAACCACGGTGGCGACGAAGCACGGTCCGGTGAAGACCGACCATATCCTGTTCATCGCCAGCGGCGCCTTCCACGTCTCGAAGCCGTCCGATCTCCTGCCGGAACTACAGGGCCGCCTGCCGATCCGCGTCGAGTTGCAGCCCCTCACCGTGGAGGATTTCAAGCAGATCCTCACCACCACCGAGGCGAGCCTGCTGAAACAGACCGTGGCGCTGATGGCGACGGAAGGCGTGACCCTCGATTTCACCGACGATGCCGTGGACGCGCTCGCTCGGGTCGCCGTCGAGGTGAACAATTCGGTGGAGAATATCGGCGCGCGCCGGCTCCAGACCGTGCTGGAGCGGGTGATCGACGACATCTCCTTCACCGCCACCGACCGGTCCGGAGAGATCGTGGCGATCGATGCCGGCTATGTCCGCGAGCGCGTCGAAAGCCTCGCCGCGAACGCCGATCTCAGCCGGTTCATCCTGTAGACCTCGTCCCGGCGAGGTTTCAGGCGGCGACGGCCGTGAGGAAGCGTCCGATCTCGGCTTCGAGGTCGGACGCGACGTTTTCTACCTGGGCGGCGCTGCCCTGAACACCTTCGGCCATCGTGGCCGTGCTGCGGGCGGCACCCGTGACGGTGGCGAGATCGCGTGCGATCTCCACCGAGGTGGCGGCGGTGTTCCCGGCATTGCGCGAGATCTCGCCGGTCGCCGCGCCTTGTGCGGCAACGGCTGTCGCGAGCTCGGTGGCCATCATGCTGATCGCACCCATGCGATCCGTCACACGGCCGATGGCATGAGCGGCCTGATCCGTCGAGACCTGGACGGATGCGACCTGACTGGCGATCTCGTCCGTCGCCTTCGCGGTCTGGCTCGCCAGGGCTTTCACCTCCGCCGCCACGACCGCGAAACCACGGCCGGACTCGCCGGCGCGCGCGGCCTCGATCGTGGCGTTCAGGGCGAGCAGGTTGGTCTGTTCCGCGATGGCCCGAATGAGGCCCACGATGGTGCCGATGCGCTGCGCGGTGTCTGCGAGTTGCCCCATCTGCTGGTTTGTGGCGGACGCCTCGCCGAAGGCTGCGTCGATCTCCGCCTTGGCGGCATCGAGGCGGGCGCTGATCTCCACGATCGACGCGGCGAGTTCCTCGGCGGCGCTCGCCACGGTCTGCACGTTGGCGGAAGCCTCGCGCGATCCGGCCGAGGCGCCTTCCACCGCACGGGTGGCATCGGAAGACGCGTCCGACATGGCGGCGGCGCGGGTCCGAAGCTCGCCCGTCTGCGCGCCGACCAAGCGGACGGATTGTGCGACTTGCCCTCGGAACCGGGCGATCTCGGCCTCGATGAACGCACGGCGGTCCTGAATGTCCTTGGCACTCGCCATCCGCTCGGCTTCCAGCTCACGCGCCTTCAGGCTGGTTTCGCGCAGAGCCTCGAGGGCATTGGCCACGGCACCGACTTCGTCTCGTGCGTCGCGATAGGGGATCGCACCCTCGAGATCCCCTGAAACGAGACGGGAGGTCCTTTCCGCGACCACGCGAATGGGTCGAAACATGCGGAACGCGGCAAAGCTCAGGATGAGACAGGCCAGGAGCGCCACCGATAGAATCGTCCAACGCACCGTCGAGATGGTCTGGGCTTGAACCACATCATAGGCCTCGAGAGGCACGCCCACGAACAGGATGCCGTTGATCCGACCCTTCGCATCCTGCGTCGGTTGATAAACGGTGAGGTACCGGCGGCCGAACAGCGTCGCGGGCCCGAAATAGGCCTTTCCGCTGCGGATCAGCGCCTGTGCGGGGTGATCGATGGCGAGGTCGGTGCCCACTGCCCGCTCGCCATTCTCCTTCTTCACCGTCGTGACGCGCCGCACGAAACGGTCGCCCGCCGAATCGTAGGCGAAGACCGTAGCGGTTCCCCCGACATAGGCGACGGTGCGGTCGACGATGGATTGATCGCCCAATGCGCCGAGGTCCGGCGATCTGACCAAGGTTACCCGATCCCCATCGAACGCGATCTCTGCCCCGGGGACCGCATCTTGGTACACTAAACTTAGCGTTCGCAGATGACGGTTCCCATCCGTAGCCTGCTTTTCCTTGAGTTGGTGATCGATTTCCCGGTTAGTGACAGTGAGAAGAGTCGTGGATACTAGAACGATCATTGCCACCGTGAGGAGGATGACTTTTCCGGTCAGAGATCGAAGGTACAATAACATGTCGCAATCCAATGCCGGAAATACTGTCGAGGCATGGATTGAAGCACGATAAATTTATCGGCCAATTAATGTCCGATCTCGATTTGACAAAAGAGTCTAAGTTTACGTCTATAATTATATTTCTGCTCTTTGATCGGGTCATGACAGGTGAGAATATGAATTGCGATGCCGAATGTCGCCCGTGCGGAACTGCCGGGCGCCGAACCGCTATCCGTCTCACCGGGGTTCCCACACTTGTCCGGGACGCAGGGCGACGAAGCGCTCCGGCGGAATTCCGCTGGCGGCGCAGGCTGCCGCCAAAGCCTCCACCGGCTGGTCGATCCCCTCATCGGTGAGGCGGAACGTGCCCCAATGGTGCCCGAGTACTTGGTCCGCTCCGAGCAGTCCGGCCGCGACGACGGCGTCGGCCGGGTTCATGTGCTGGGCTTTCATGAACCAGCGTGGCTCGTAGGCCCCGATCGGCAGGGTCGCGAGGCGCGGGGGACCGAAGCGTTCGCGGGCATCGCGGAAGATCGCGCCATCGGCGAGACCAGTATCCCCGGAATGATAGACGACGCCGGACGGGCTCGTCAGGACGTAGGAGCACCACAGCGCCATGCGCTTGTCGTTCAGGCCCCTGGCCGACCAGTGATTGGCGGGAGTCATGTGTAACGTGAGCCCGCCGCCGAGATCGACGGACTGGCCCCAGTCGCATGTCTCCACGTTCATCGTATCGTCGAAGGAGCGCAGGATGCTGTCGTTGCCCAGCGGCGCCACGATCAGGGGCTGATGCCGTTGCCAGAGCCGGGCCACTGTCGGCCCGTCGAGATGGTCGTAGTGGTTGTGGGTGATCAGCACGACGTCGATGGGCGGAAGCGCGTCGAAGGCGATACCCGGCGGGTTGACCCGTTTCGGACCCGCCACGGAGAGGGGGCTGGCGCGCTGGGCGTAGACCGGGTCAACGAGGATGTTGCGGTGGCCGACCTGGAACAGGTAGCTCGCATGACCGATGAACGACACGCGTAAGCCCCCCACCCGTTCGGGCGGCGTATCGTTGAAGGGGCTTGGAAACGAAGCCGGCCAGACGATTCCGGCCCGCTCCCGCTTCCAGCGCAGGATGTCGCCCAGCACCTTGTCCGCCGGCTGATCGACGCCGTGGAACTGCAGCCCGTCGAAATGATCGGTCACCGGGCCGCTGTAATACGGGTTACGGCCCTTGCTGCGCCGGTGCGCCGCGTAGCCGACGCCGCCGAGCGTCATGACGGTGAGCGCGGAGAGGGTCGCAAGAAGGCTTTGCCGTTTCATCGTTCCGAGATGGCGGTAGCGGCCGCGCAATCAAGACTCCTTCCGTCAGGCTTCGCAGTCCTTGGGCATCACGGCCACCAGCTCTCCGGCGAGGGCACGGATCTTCCGATGGGCTTCGACCTCGACTTCCTCGCGGGTCTTGTTCTCGGTCGGAATGGCGACGACGCCGGTGATCCGCCCATGCGCACCGATGAGCGTGAAGTTGAATCGCCCCATGCGACTGCGGCGAACGACGAAATGCGGCAACGGTCTCGCTCCTTCCCGAAAGCATCGGTCTGAAAGGACGAGCTACGGGGCGGAGAGCCGAAAAGTTTCAGGACCGCCAGCGCAATTCCTGCTGCACCAGCGGGTTGCGGAAGGACCGCGCCTCGCGGGCCGCCTGGAGGGCTTCGCGCTTGAGGCGGAAGTACCATTGCGACGGCAGATCGCTCTGGCCGAACAGGACCATCGTCGGCTTGCGGTCGAGGCCGGCCTGGGCGTGCTGGAGCACCTGCTGGTCCTGGGTCAGGAACTGCCGCATCAGCGGGCGCGCCAGGGGCTTCAGCAGGTTGAGGACCGGTATGTTCCAGTAAAGCGCGTTCGTCAGCATGGTGCGGTTGTGGGTGAGCGGTGTCGCGAAGGTGTAGTTCGCCACGCGCTTCGGCCCGGCCTCGATCCGCTCCAGGCGCACGCCGGGCAGGCGGAACTCGATCTCCACTTCCGGCACGCCGCCGAGCAGCTTGTAGACCGGCGAACTCGTCGTCGTGGCATGGCTCGACATGGTGAAGCCGTGCGGCGTCGGCGTGAAAGTCTTCACCTTCTCGCGCAGCTCCTTCGACGGGCGGAACCACCAGGAATCGTGGACGAAGGCCACATGGCCGGGATCGACGAGGCTCAATGTGGTGAGATCGAACGAGGCCTCCACCACGAGCTCGACCACGAGGGAGCCCGCCGCCTCGAACCCGAGTTCCGGCAGGGGCGGCAGGTCACCACCCGGCGGCCCGAGAGAGGGGTTCACCCAGACGAAGCCGGCACTCTCGCGAATGGGAAAGCGCTGGACCGCGATCCGGGTGAAATCCGCCGCATCCGCCGAGGACAGGGTGGGCACGTCGCGGCAGCGCCCGTCGGTGCCGAAGCGCCAGCCATGGAAGGGACAGGTCACGGCTTCGCCATCGAAGCGCCCCTTCGACAGGGCCATGCCCCGGTGCGGGCAGCGGTCACGCATGGCGAAGGCGGCTCCGGCCTTGTCACGGCCGAGGACGATCTGCTCGCCGTTGAGTTCGACCGCACGCAGGCTGCCGGGTTTCAGCGTATCTGAGCGGCCGACGCAGTAGAACGCGTCAGGCAGGGGCTGGCGCATGGCGTCCGGGTCGAGGGCCGCGTCGTCGGTCGCCGGGTTCTTGGCCGTATCGGCCTTTGCCTGGGGCGGCGGGGATGAGAGCATGATGGGCCGCGACTGTCCTGATGCGATCTCGTCTCCGGCCATGCCCGGGCCTGCTGGATCCCGGACGATGCGTGGCGGAGAGCGCCCCGTCTTACGCCTCGGTGGCGGCGGTGGCCATAAGTGTAAGAAGTCCGGCTGACGAACGCCGAGCGTCGATACCGTCGGGCCGCGCGCAGGCGATCGGGAGCCCCCCAGCGGCGAGGCGCCGCGCCTGCCGCATCGGGGCTTTTCAAGCCGCGAATCCGTGACTAGCTTGGGGTTCTCGCAACGAACGAAAGGAGGTGATCCAGTGTCTCATTGCCTAAATCAGCCGCTTACCTCGGCTTACCGGACCTGGAACGTCGCCTCCGGCGCGCACGCCTAGCGCGTTAGAGGACCTCTCACCGGGTTCGGCCGAACGGACAAGCGGTTCGGCAATGGAAGGGCCGCCCTCATGGGGCGGCCCTTCGTCGTTGGGGCTCGATAAATGAGCGGGTCAGCGCTTCTGGAACAGGGGCTGCGCGAGCGCCTCGGCCCGAGCCATCCAGAGGTCGCGATCGGAACAGGCCTGAGCCAATTCCTCGGCATCGCTCTCGGAGCGGGCGCGAGCCTCTTCCAGCTTCTCGACGAAGAGGGTCTGGAGTTCGGCGAGGCGGTCGCGCTCGGCGCGCAGGTCGTGGAGCTCGGCCATCTCCTTCTCCACATGCGACCGCAGGCGGCGCAATTCCTGGGCGAGGATCCCCTGCAGTTGGTCGTAGCGGTCGCTCTCGACCTTGAGCTTGGCCTTGAGCATCAGGTTCTCGGCCATCAGTTCCGAGACGTCGCCGTCCTCGATGGCCTCGGAAGCCTCGGTGCGGGTGGGCGGCGTTACCACCCGGGGCGACCAGGACGCGGCCTGCGGCTCGGCCTTCTCCGGCGCGGCCGGTCTTTCGAACGCCGCGACCTTTTCGGCGGCGGGAGCCTGCTCGGCGGAGGTGGTCGCCGCCTTCATGGCCGCCAGCCAATCCCGCAGCGGTCCGGGCGTCGGACGTCCGTTTAGATCCTGTGCCTGGTAGTGACGGGCTGGTTCCGACATCGCTCGCGTCCTCGTGTGCAGACGCATTCGATCAAAGCATGCTTAACGAACCGTAAAGGTTAAGAAAATTTCCTCGTCCCGATTTGCGGAAAACGACGGGCCGCGCGCGACCACCCCACGGACCGGGCTGATGCTATAGCTCGGCGCGCAATCGCCAAAGGACGGATACGGTACATGTATATCGAAGCGCCCAGCCTCGTGGGACAGCCCGGCATCAGGCACGCCTTCTTCACCCGCGCCGGGGGCGTCTCCCACGGTCTCTATGCCAGTCTCAACGGCGGCCTCGGCTCGCAGGACGAGCCCGCCCTCGTGGCGGAGAACCGGAGCCGCATGGCCGGGCATCTCGGCGTCGCGCCGAGTCATCTCGTGAGCCTGTATCAGGTCCACTCCGCCGAGGTCGCCATCGTCGAAGGCCCCATGGCCCTCGCCGACCGCCCTCGCGCCGACGCCATGGTCACGCGCGTGCCGAACCTCGCGCTGGGCATCGCCACCGCCGATTGCGGTCCCATCCTGTTCGCAGATCCCGTGGGCCGCGTCGTCGGCGCCGCCCATGCGGGATGGAAGGGAGCCTTGTCCGGTGTGATCGCCGCCACGGTGGAGGCGATGGAGCGTCTCGGCTCGGCGCGGGCCGACATCACCGCCGTGCTCGGCCCGACGATCTCGCAAGCCGCCTACGAGGTCGGGGACGATTTCCGCGCCCGCTTCGCCGAGGAGGTTCCGGGATCGGACGCCCATTTCGCGCCGGGCCAGCGCGAGGGGCACGCCCAGTTCGACCTGCCCGGCTTCATCGCCCGTCGCCTGCGGGAAGCCGGCATCGAGAAGGCATCGACACTGGGCCTCTGCACCTACGCCGATCCCGAACGCTTCTATAGCTATCGGCGCACGACCCACCGGGGAGAGGCCGATTACGGCCGACTGATTTCGGCGATCGTTCTTGCTGCTTAACGGGCTAGATAGTGGCGGCTAGGGGGTGCGACAATCTGTCATTCGCCGAGATGCGGAAAAAGCGTGGCCGTACGTGAACCTTGGCCGTTCAGCGGTGTTCTGGCTATGCATTGCCTCTGGTGAGGTGGTCGCCGCCACAAAGGGGCCGTGTTCGACACACGCGGCGTGGTTGCGATGCAACAGCTTCCTGAGGGATGCTGAGCTATAGACGGGGAATTGCGCAGGACCGCTCCCAAAAAGGCGGCCGCGCTAACGAGTAGAGGACCAGACCATGAAATCCTTCCTTCGCGGCACGACCGCCCTCGCCGGTATCGTCATCGCCGGTTCCGCTTTCGCCGCCGACCTTCCGCGTCGCGCCGCCCCCCCGGTCTTCGTGCCGGTGCCGGTGTTCACCTGGACGGGTGCCTACTTCGGTATCAACGCCGGTTACGGCTTCGACGCCGGCAGCAACAGCGACCGCTACACCCTGCCGGGTGGTTCGGTGCTGAACTCCTTCACCCGCACCCCGGTGGTCGTCTCGACCAACGGCGGTAACGACCTCGAAGGCTTCGTCGGCGGTGGCCAGGTCGGCTACAACTACCAGTTCACCCCGGGTTCGGGCGTGGTCGTCGGTATCGAAGCTGACGCCCAGTACACCGACTTCGGCAACAAGAGCCGCACCGTGGCCGGCACCATCAGCCCCGTCGCCGGTGCTCTCGTCAGCCCCACCTCTGTCCGTATCCCGGGCAACGAGATGAACTTCTTCGGCACCGTCCGCGGCCGTATCGGTTACGCCTTCGACCGCACCCTCGTGTACGGCACCGGCGGCTTCGCCTACGGCGACGGCGCCACGGGCGGCGACGACTTCCGCACCGGCTACACCGCTGGTGGTGGTATCGAGTACGCTCTCCCCACCGACTCGTTCTTCAACTTCTTCAAGTCGTCGGCCGTGACCCTGAAGGTCGAAGGTCTGTACGTGAACCTCGAGAACGACAAGAACAACCGTGGCGGTCGCTCGGT
Source organism: Methylobacterium bullatum (assembly GCA_902712845.1). Taxonomy (NCBI): domain Bacteria; kingdom Pseudomonadati; phylum Pseudomonadota; class Alphaproteobacteria; order Hyphomicrobiales; family Methylobacteriaceae; genus Methylobacterium; species Methylobacterium bullatum. The sequence goes on along the minus strand of LR743504.1, from coordinate 2,544,629 downwards.
GTTCAACGCCGCTGCCGGCCCCAATGGCCTCCTGACCATCAGCCCCTCGGTTGCTGCTCGCGAGTCCGAGTTCGCCGTCGTCCGCGCCGGCCTGAACTACAAGTTCGGCTCGTACTAGGCCTTAGCGGATTTGGTCGCCTCCTCAGGGTGGCGACCTCCGTTCCCAGGAAGGAGCCCGGCCGCAAGGCCGGGCTCTTTTTCGTTGCGCGACAGGGACTTGCCGCGCTCCATCCTGTCTCCTGTCGGAAATTTCATGCTGGGAAGCGGATTCCCCGTGCATCCGCAACGGCGAAGTTCGCGTTGACCCCCTGACAAAGCCTGAGGCGCCACCCCATCTCGGAGGCGCCGGGGCGGCATTGGCCCGCAGGCTTCTCTCAGGAGGACGACCCCATGAACAGCGAAGAACGCGAGGTCATCGGCGGCATTTTCCAGCGTCTGGAGCAGGCCGCGAGCCAGCCCCGCGACGCCGATGCCGAGCGCTTCATCGCGGACAAGCTCCGCGCTCAGCCCTACGCGCCCTATGCGATGGCGCAGCTGATCTACGTCCAGGAAGAGGCGATCAAGAGCCTGAACGAGCAACTCGAACAGGCTCGCCAGGCGGCCCAGCAGCCCCAGGGCGGCGGTGGCGGCTTCCTGTCGAGCATCTTCGGCGGCGGTTCGCGCCAGCCGGAGCCCCAGCGTCCGTCCGGCCAGCCTTGGGGCGGTCAGGGTGGGCCGCAGCAGGGATACGGTCAGCAGCCCGGCTATGGGCAGCAGCCGGGTTACGGCCAGCAGCCCGGTTACGGCGGACCGCAGCAGGGTGGCCCCTGGGCCGGCCAGCAGGCGGCTCCCGCGCGCGGCGGCGGCTTCATGGCGACGGCCCTTCCGATGGCGGCGGGCGCCGCCGGCGGCATGCTGCTGGGCAGCGCCCTGTCCAACGCCTTTGCCGGCGGGCATTCGGCCCTCGGCAGTGCGGCGGCGGCGGGCCTTCCCTCGGCCGGTGCCGCAGCCGGTAACGAAGATCTCGGCTCGGCCCTCGGCGGCGGCAACGACTTCCAGGACGCGTCGTTCGACAGCGATCCGGGTGGTGATTTCGGCGGCGACCTGGGCGGTGGCGGCGACGACGATTGGGTGTGAGCCCGAGCCGCGCACCTCTGCGTGCGTGATGGTTCATTGACGAGAGAGGCCCGGTGCGTGTCCCCACGCGCCGGGCCTTTTTCATGGCGGGCCTTTTTTCTTGGCGGGCCTTTTTTCTTGAGATGTCGGTTACAGGACTTCCACCCGCGTCCCTACGGGCGTGCGTTCGTACAGGTCGATGACGTCCTCGTTCATCATCCGGATGCAGCCCGACGAAACGGATTGACCGATCGTGTGCGGCTCGTTGGTGCCGTGAATGCGGTAGAGGGACGAGCCGAGATAGAGCGCCCGCGCTCCGAGCGGATTGGCCGGGCCGCCCGCCATGTGGCGCGGCAGATCGGGGCGGCGCTGCAGCATCTCCGCCGGAGGCGTCCAATCCGGCCATTCGCGCTTCTGGCTGATCGTCTTCATTCCCGACCAGGCGAAGCCCGGACGACCGACACCGATGCCGTAGCGGATGGCCTGACCGCCGGGCTGGACGAGATAGAGAAACTTCGTCCGGGTATCGATGACGATGGCGCCGGGCTTCTGCCGCCCATCGAAGGGGACGACCTGCCGGGCAAAGCGCGGGTCGAGCGTCCGCTCGATCGCCGCGGCCTGCATCTCGGGTGCCGCCTGCGACGGCAGTGCGGCGAGCCGCGTGCGCGCGGGAGCGAAATCAGGATCCACGTCGGGCACACGGTCGCCCGAGTAGAGCACGCGCGGCATCGACTCGCCGCCATAGCCCTGCGCGGCCGGATGACGGGGGAGCACCCCGTCATCGGTGAGGACGGGACGCCTGGGGCGTGGCGGCGTTCCATTGCCCGTCACCAGGAATTCGATGAAGCCGCCACCGTACTGGCCAGCCGAAGTCTGAGCCCGTGCGGTTCCCCCCGTCACAGCCGTCGCCAGGCAAGCCATAGCGACGCACAAACCGATACGATTCAACACGCGACTACTCCGGGCCATCCTCGTCCTGCCCTCCAGGCTGGCCGGACTGGGCGAGAATCGCGTGAAGGAACGTGGTGAATCGTTCAGTCCATTGCGGCTCCATTGGTCGCTTTCAAGAACAGCATGAATCGTCCGTAAAACTGCACACGACCTTTTGTCTGTTGAAGAAATGGCAACCACTTGGTCGCATGGTGGCTCGAAGGCTTCTCGTCTCGGGATCCGCGTCGTTCGACAGGACGATGGCGTCCGAGCCACGCGTGCCCCGCCATTCGATCCAGTTACTCCTGCCGGCTGATCATCCCCGATGAACATGAAGCGCTACCGCATCGAAGACAGCCTCGGTTTGGCAAGCGTGCGACCCGTCGCGGAGGTCGCGCACACCGTGGAGCGTTCCGGCGCCAGTGACGTGAAGCTCGACGAGATCCTCTCGGCGATCCAGGATCTTCGACGCATCACGCAGACCAGCACGGTCGAGACGATCGAAGCCTGCCGGAAGGAGCTCAACGAGGCCTTCGCCATGCGCTCCGAGCTCGACGTGATGAAGGACGCCATCACCCGGACGAAGAAGGAAATCGCGACGCTCTACCATTCCGAGAATACCGGGAAGGGGATGAAGCGGGTCGCCGGCGAACTCGATGCGGTGGTGGAATCCACCGAGCTCGCCACGAGCACGATCCTCGGCGCCCTGGAAGAGATCGAGACCAATGCCAGCGCATTGCGGGCCATGCGCAATGCCGCCGGCGCCGAGAATGTCGACATGATCCTCGAGCGCGTGATCGTCGCCTACGAGGCCTGCAACTTCCAGGATCTCACCGGCCAGCGCATCAACAAGATCGTGGGCGTGCTCAAGTTCATCGAGGAGCATCTGGACCGCATGATCGAGGCCTGGGGCGGCCTCAACTCGTTCAGCGAGATCCTCGGCGTCGTGCCCCAGGCCCCCAGCATCGACGACGAGAGCTCGCTTCTCAACGGACCCAAGCTCGACAGCGACCCGGGCCATGTGGACCAGGGCGATATCGACGCGCTGTTCGATTAAGACGCGAACGCGCCGAGCTTCGCGGGTCGATGGGAGCGTGAGCCCCTTCCCTCTCGAATCCCCGGCGCTTAAGTCTCGGGCATGAGCCGCCAGCCCGCGAAAGACCCGTCTTCCCAGCAAGACCTGCCGCCGGATTCGTTCGACGAACGCGAGGATGCGGACGAGACCCCGGAACGCATCGACGACGGCCCCGAGATCGACTTCGATTTCGAGGAAGGCGCGGTCAAGGCCGGCACGGAGATCATCCGCCGGTTCTGGAGCACGCTGCCGTCGGGACCGGGCGTCTACCGGATGTTCGACGAGAAGGGCGACGTCCTCTACGTCGGCAAGGCCAAGAACCTGAAGGCACGGGTGGGCTCCTATGCGAGGGGCCAGGCCCATTCCAACCGCATCGCCCGGATGATCTCGCAGACGGCGGCGATGGAGTTCGTCACCACCGCCACCGAGACCGAAGCGCTGCTGCTGGAGGCCAACCTCATCAAGCAGCTGAAGCCCCGCTTCAACGTGCTGATGCGGGACGACAAGTCGTTCCCCTACATCCTGGTCACGGCGGATTCGGAAGCGCCGCAAATCGTCAAGCATCGCGGCGCGCGGCGGCGGAAGGGCAGCTATTACGGCCCCTTCGCCACCGTCTGGGCGGTGAACCGCACCGTCAACGCGCTCCAGCGCGCCTTCCTGCTGCGCACCTGCACCGACAGCTATTATGAGAACCGCACCCGGCCCTGCCTGCTCTACCAGATCAAGCGCTGCGCCGGCCCCTGCACCGGTGAGATCGCCCTGCCGGAATATCAGGCGCTCGCCGAGAATGCGAAGGGCTTCCTCTCGGGCAAGTCCAATGCGGTGAAGGACCGCATGCGCGAGGAGATGCAGGACGCCTCGGAGAAACTCGAATTCGAACGCGCCGCCCGCTTTCGCGACCGCATCTCCGCCCTCTCGGCGATCCAGGGGACGCAGGGCGTCAACACGCAGGGCGTCGAGGAGGCGGATGTGTTCGCTCTCGACGAGCAGGCCGGCCAGTTCTGTATCGAGGTCTTCTTCTTCCGCAACTTCCAGAACTGGGGCAACCGCGCCTACTTCCCCAAGGCCGACCGCTCCATGACGCCGGACGAGGTCCTCGCCTCCTTCATCAGCCAGTTCTACGACGACAAGCCGGCCCCCCGGATCGTCCTCGTCTCCCATACCATCGAGGATGCGGAGCTGATGGCGGCCGCCCTGTCGAGTCGCGCCGAGAACCGGGTGGAGGTCCACCAGCCCCAGCGCGGCGAGCGCAAGGCCCTGGTGGACTACGCCCAGCGCAACGCCAAGGAGGCCCTGGCCCGTCGCCTCGCCGACACCGCTTCGCAGGGTAAGCTGCTGGTGGCCCTCGGGCAATCGTTCGGATTGCCCGCGGCACCCCGCCGCATCGAGGTCTACGACAACTCGCACATCATGGGCACGAACGCGGTGGGCGGCATGATCGTCGCCGGCCCCTCGGGCTTTGCCAAGACGCATTACCGCACCTTCAACATCAAGTCCGAGGAGCTGACGCCGGGCGACGATTTCGGGATGATGAAGGAGGTGCTGCAGCGCCGCTTCAAGCGCCTCGTCAAGGAGAACCCTCGCACGCCCAACGAGGCGGCTTTGGCGGCCAGCGAAGGCGGCGTGCCCGAGCCTGTCCCCGAGCCGGACGGCGAGACCATGCCGGCCTGGCCCGATCTCGTCCTCATCGACGGCGGCAAGGGCCAGCTCGAAGCCGCGCGCACCGCGCTGGAACAGCTCGGCGTCACCGACGTCGCCCTCGTCGGTATCGCCAAGGGCCGTGACCGCGATGCGGGGCGCGAGACCTTCTTCGTGCCCGGCAAAGCCCCGTTCAAGCTGCCGCCGCGCGACCCGACCCTCTACTTCGTCCAGCGCCTGCGGGACGAGGCGCATCGCTTCGCCATCGGCACGCACAGGGCCAAGCGCAAGCGCGAGATGATCAAGAACCCCCTCGACGAGATCGCGGGCATCGGCCCGACCCGAAAACGCGCCCTCCTCCACCATTTCGGGACAGTGAAGTCGATCCAGCGCGCATCCCTGGAGGATCTGGCGAAGACACCCGGCGTAAACGCGGCCACCGCGCGAGCGGTGTATGATTTCTTCCAGGCCGGAGGGTGAAAATCGGTTTTCGTTCCGATCACGGCGGCGACGACGGCGATTGGCCGGGGTAGCATAAAGTGATACTTCTGAAGTCCCATCTCGAATTTGGGCAGGCGCTGTGGACCCATGGCATCGAGCTACACGGTAGGACGACATTACGAACAGTTCATCAGAACCATGGTGAGCACCGGTCGTTACGCGACCGCAAGCGAGGTCATGCGCGATGGCCTCCGGTTGATGGAAGAGCGGGAGCAGATACGGGCCGCTAAACTCGAGGCTCTGCGCGGCGACATTCGAGCTGGGCTGGACAGTGGCACTTCGGAGCCGCACGACATGGCGGAGATCAAGGCCGAAGCCCGGCGCCGGTGCGGATCCGGGACCAAAGCCGCTCTTCGTGAGTAGGATCGACCGACGTCCTCTGGCACGCCAGGATCTTGTCGAGATTTGGAGCTACATCGCTGAGGACAACGACCGAGCTGCGGACAGCATGCTCGATCGTATCGAGGGGATACTCCGAATGCTTGCCGACCGACTAAGGGCCGGCCGTTCACGGCCTGAGCTGGCAGACAATCTGCGCAGTTTTCCGATTGGTGCCTACGTCCTTTTCTATCTGCCCCTTCCGGATGGGATCGAGCTCGTCCGCATTCTCCACGGCTATCGCGATATCGGCTATGACGACGTTAGCCATGACGATGTCTCGACCTGAGTGCCCGGCCAAGATCGCAAGACCCTGCTCTCAGCGATCGAGGCTCCCGCGCAGCATCGGAACTCGACCGTCTACGGGACGACCGGGTGTTCATCGCGGTTGACCCCTCCCCCCGCCCATGGTTTCACCGCGTCGATGACTGTCCTCCCTCTCCGACGCCGGTCACCGGCCTGGACGCTGGCGAATTGCCTGACCTACGGGCGGCTGGTCGCCGTCCCCGTGGTCGTGGCGCTGTTGTATTGGCCGGACGAGCATGCGGCGCGGTTCGCAGCGCTCGGCGTCTTCATCGCTGCGGCCATCACCGATTATCTCGACGGCTACGTGGCCAGGACCTACGACCAGAGTTCCGCCCTCGGGCGCATGCTCGATCCGATCGCCGACAAGCTCCTCGTCGCCGCCTGCCTGCTGATGCTGGTGGCCGACAAGACGATCCACGACTGGAGCCTGTGGGCGGCCATCGTCATCCTGTGCCGCGAAATCCTCGTCTCGGGCCTGCGCGAGTATCTGGCGGAGCTGAAGGTCAGTCTTCCCGTCAGCCGCGTGGCCAAGTGGAAGACCACCCTTCAGCTCGTGGCGATCGGCTTCCTCGTTGCCGGCCGGGCCGGGGAAACCATCCTGCCCCATACCGTCTTTGCCGGCGTGACCCTGCTCTGGATCGCCGCGGCCCTGACGCTCTACACGGGCTACGATTATATGAGAGCCGGCATCCGGCACGTGATGGACGATCCGCGCTGACCCGCCGATGCCGCAGCCGGAAGGGCAGACCATGAAACTCGTGTATTTCGCCTGGGTGCGCGAACGCATCGGCAAGGCCGAAGAGACCGTGGACCTGCCGGCCGGGACCGAGACGGTGGCCGACCTCGTCGGCTGGCTGCGCGGACGGGGCGAGGAATACGCCTATGCCTTCGAGAATGCCGGTATCGTGCGGGCGGCCATCGATCGGGTCCACGCCAAGCCGGATGCCGCCATCGCGGGCGCCACCGAGATCGCGTTCTTCCCGCCGATGACCGGCGGCTGAGCGGCCGCTCGCCGGATCGCTCGCGAGGGCGCGCCCATCGATGACCACCGTGATTCGCGAGTTCCAGGACGGCGATGCCGACGCGGTGGTGACCCTCTGGCACGCTGCCGGAATCTCTCGGCCGTGGAACGATCCGGCCAGGGACATCGCCTTCGCCCGGCGCGATCCGCATTCGACCATCCTGCTGATCGAGCGCGACGCGGCCGTCGCCGCCACCGCCATGGTGGGCGAGGACGGCCACCGGGGCTGGGTCTACTACGTCGCCGTCGACCCGCGGCTGCGCGACCTTGGCCTGGGCAGGGCGATCATGGAGGCGGCCGAGCGGTGGCTGGTCGCCCGTGGCGTCTGGAAGGTCCAGCTCCTCGTGCGCGAGGAGAATGGCGCCACCCGCCATTTCTACGAGCATCTCGGCTACCGCGACACCCGGACGATCTGCCTTCAGAAAGTCATCGGCGACTCGGCGGGGTGAGCGGACCGAGGCTCACCGGGCCGCGCGGCTCGCTCACTTCTTGCCGAGAGCCGCACTGAAAGCGGCGAGATTGCTGCGCATCATCGCCGCGTAGGTGGCGGCCGGACCATCGGGACCCGACAGGGCATCGGAATAGACCTTGCCGCCCACCGTGGCACCGCTCTCCCGCGAGATCTGCTGCATCAGGCGCGGATCGGCCACGTTCTCCAGGAAGACCGCCGGGATCTTGTCGCGCCGGATCTGCCGGATGATGCGGGCCACATCCTTCGGGCTCGCCTCGCTGTCGGTGGAGACGCCCTGCGGTGCGATGAAGTCGAGCCCGTAGGCGGCGGTGAAATAGCCGAAGGCGTCGTGCGTCGTGATGATCTTGCGATGCTCCGGGGGAATCGCCGCGATGGTCGTGCGGATATCGCTCTCCAAACCCGCGAGGGTGGCGAGATAGGCCTTTGCGTTGGCGGCGTAGTCGCCGGCGTGATCGGGATCGGCCTTCGACAACCCGTCCCGGATGTTGGCGATGTAGATCCTCACATTGGCGATGCTCTGCCAGGCATGGGGATCGTCGTGATGGGCGTGTCCCGCATGCCCGCCCCCGCCGTGGTCGTCGTCACCCTCAATGGGCTTCACCCCCTTGGTGGCGACGATGACGGGGGCCTTCGTGCCGGAGGCCTTGATCAGCCTGTCGAGCCAGCCTTCCAGGCCGAGGCCGTTGACCACGACCAGATGGGCGGCGGTGAGCTTGCGCGCATCCCCGGGGGCCGGGTTGTAGCCATGCGCGTCGGCATCGGGGCCGACCAGCGTCGACACCTCGACCCGGTCGCCGCCCACCTCCTTCACGAGATCGCCGAGGATGGAGAACGTCGCCACCGCCTTGACGGGTTCGTCGGCATGCACCGCATTCCCGAACGGGGTTAGGGCCAGCAGGAGGCCGAGACAGGCCGCTGCCGCCGATCCGACGATGTGGCGCCTCGATTGCATCCGTCCCGCTCCTTGACCAAGCCAATGCCGGGCACCGGACCCGTCCCGCTCGTCTAGTGTAATAGTATCACATTGCCAAGACGGAGGGCGTCGCTTGATCTTCCTCTCATCGCCCGGCAAACCCCCGCCTGAATGTCGGGCGCCTGCCCGCGCGCCAGACAACGGATGACCATGGGCCGTAGGCCGCCTCTCAGGGGTGACACCCTTCCCCTCCTCGGCCGTGTCTGGCGCGACTGGCTGAGACCGCACAGCGCTACCATCGCCGTCGTCCTGGTTCTGATCGCGATCATCGGGGTCGCGACGGGGCTGTATCCCGCCCTGATCAAGGGCGCCTTCGACGCTTTCGACCACAAGGACCCTGCCGCCCTCACCTATGGGCCGATCATCGTCATCGCCATCACCTCGATCCGGGGCTTTGCCCTGTTCGGCCAGACGGTGCTCACCAACCGGGTGGTGACCCGCGTCGAGGCCGACATGCAGGCGGCGCTCTACGGCCATCTGATCGATTCCGATCTCGCCCAGCTCGGACGGGAGAGCCCGGCGGCCTTCACCCAGCGCTTCACCACGGATTTCGCCTTCATCAAGGAGGCACTGACGCGCATCTCCACCGTGCTCCTGCGCGATATTGCCATGCTGATCGCCCTCGTCGTCGCGCTGCTCTGGATGGACCCGGTGCTCACCCTGGTGGCGGCGGTGGTCGTGCCCTTCGTCGCCGGCCCGATCGGCCGCATCGGCAAGAAGCTGCGCCGGGTTTCCACCACGACGCAGGAGCAGATGGGCCTCACGGCGAGCCTCATCACCGAGAGCCTGCAGGGCGCCCGCATCGCCAAGACCTACGCCCTCGAATCCTACCTGAAGGGACGGGCTTCCGGCGCGTTCGACAACGTCCGCCGCCTCAAGATGAAGGCGGCCAATGCCCGTGGACGCCTCGATCCGCTGATGGAGATCGGCGGGGGGGTCGCGGTGGCGGCGGTGCTGGTTCTGGTGGGCCAGCGCGTCATGTCCGGCGACCGGACGGTGGGCGATTTCACCGGCTACGTCGCCGCCCTGCTCCTGGCCGCGCAGCCCGCCCGCGCGCTGGGCACCCTGAACGCCATCCTCCAAGAAGCCGGAGCGGCTCTGCAGCGCTACTTCGCGCTGATGGACGAGGCGCCGCGCATCCGCGAGAAGCCCGATGCGGTTCCCCTCGTTATCAAGGGCGGAGAGATCCGGTTCGAGGGCGTCCGCTTCCGTTATCGCGAGGACGCGCCGGCTCTGGAGGGCATCGACCTCACCGTCCCCGCCGGTGCCACCGTCGCCCTGGTCGGGCGCTCGGGCTCGGGCAAGTCGTCGCTGCTCAATCTCGTTCCGCGTCTCTACGACGTGACCGGAGGCCGGGTGCTCATCGATGGCGCGGATCTGCGCGACGTGACGATCCCGTCCCTGCGCGCGGCCGTGGCGGTGGTCTCTCAGGACGTGGTGCTGTTCGACGACACGATCGCTGCCAATATCGGGTTCGGCCGCCCCGGTGCGACCCGCGCCGAGATCGAGGCCGCCGCGGAAGCCGCCGCCGCGCACGGTTTCATCAGCCGGCTGAACGAGGGCTACGAGTTCCGCGTCGGCCCCTCCGGCGGGCGCCTGTCGGGAGGCGAGCGCCAGCGCATCTCCCTGGCCCGCGCCTTCCTGAAGGACGCGCCGATCCTGCTCCTCGACGAGGCGACGAGCGCCCTCGATTCCGAATCCGAACGCCTGGTCCAGGGCGCGCTGCTGCGCCTGATGCAGGGGCGGACCACCCTCGTCATCGCGCACCGCCTCTCCACCGTGCGCGATGCCGGCTTGATCGTGGTCATGGAAGCCGGCCGCATCGTCGAGACCGGAACGCACGACGCCCTGATGGCCTCGCAGGGCGGCTATGCGCGCCTGCACCGGATGCAATTGTCCAGCGATGCGGACGAACCGGCCTTCGCCCCCTGAGCCGTATCCCGCGCGTTGAGGCCCGATGATTCCTCGGACGCGGAACGAGTGGCGGCATGGCAGGACAGGTTTTCGGACGAACGAAGGACGGTAGCCCCGTCTCGCGATACCGGCTCGCCCGGTCCCGCCTGCGCGTCGACATCCTCGATTACGGGGGCGTGGTCAGCCGGATCGAAACACCCGACCGCGAGGGCCACTGGGCCAACGTCGTCCTCGGCGCCCGTGAGGTGGCGGGCTACGAGGCGAGCGACGCGCATTTCGGCGCCATCATCGGCCGCTACGCCAACCGCATCGCCGAGGGGCGCTTCAGCCTCGACGGGCAGGAATACCGGTTGCCGCTCAATGCGGGCGGCAACACCATGCATGGCGGGGAGAACGGCTTCGACCGACGCGTCTGGCGGGTGATCCGGGCGGACGACGCATCCCTGGTCCTCGGCTACCGCTCGGGCGACGGCGAGGAAGGCTTTCCCGGCAATCTCGATGTCGAGGTCGCCTATATGCTCAGCGACGACGAGACCCTGCGGATCGACTACACGGCCCGGACCGACCGGCCGACCGTCCTCAACCTCACCAACCACAGCTATTTCAACCTCTCCGGCGAGGGCTTCGGCGATGTGCTGGGGCACCGGGTCGCCATCGCGGCGGACCATTACCTGCCCACCGATTCCGGGCAGATCCCCACGGGGGAGATCAGGCCCGTGGCGGGCACCGCCTTCGATTTCCGCGAGCCCGAAGCCCTGGGCACCCGCATCCGCGACGGGGATCCGCAACTCGTCTTCGGGCATGGTTACGACCACACCTTCGTCTTGCGCGACCCGGGGTCGCTTCGGCACGCCGCCTCCGTCGTCGATCCGTCGAGCGGAAGGAGGCTCGCCGTCGCCACCACGCAGCCGGGCCTGCAACTCTACACCGCCAACATGCTCGACGGCACGGTGATCGGGTCCGGCGGGCGGCTGTACCGCGCCGGCGACGCGGTCTGTTTCGAGGCGCAGGGGTTTCCCGATGCGCCGAACCGGGCGAATTTTTCTTCCACAACGCTCCGCCCCGGCGAGGTCTTCACCGCGACGACGACCTATCGTTTCAGCACCGGGTAATGTGTCGCTCCCCCGCCCGGCTCCTCCACGACCGCCCTTATCGCAGCATTTCATCGACCTCGATTAAAGGCCGTGTCGACGAAGCGTTCGCTCACACCCGATTTCGGCGAGCCCAAGTCCTGGGGCGGCCTCGCCGAGATCCGGTGGCCGGCCAGAGCGATGCAGTCGCACGGACAGGACTCAAGGTACCAAACTGATGATGGCCTCGTATCAGAGGATAAAATCGGATTTTTGAAGCGTGACGAGACTGTTAAGAAGGATAGAGAAATCGGCGCTCCCATCGCCATCGACATCACCGCTGATCACGGTCTTGCCGCTCGAGGACAAGGCTTGGAGTTCGCCGGCCTTATTGTGAAACGCTTGGCTCCCGATGAAGGTGAAGGCTTGGTTCACGACTCCTCCGGCTACGGCATCGATGAGGTGGAGGTCGATTCGATCTCCCTGTGGCGTGCTGAAATCGGCGAGCGTATCGCGGTTCGCTATGGCGACTGTGCTGTCGATTAGCGTCCTGTAGAGGAACGTATCGGCGCCATCGCCGCCATATAGAGTGTCGCTCCCTCTTGCGCCTTCCAATACGTTGGCGCCGTCGTTGCCGACGATCTTGTTGTTGAATTCGTTGCCGGTGAGGCGGATCGCCGTCGTGCTGTCGTCGTCCTGGGTCCGAAGAATCTCTACCTCCTGACCCACGGCGAGACCGTAACTCACGGCAGCCTTTACCGTATCCGTGCCGTTCCCCACCCCTTCAAACACCCGGTCTCCCGCTTGGCCGACGAGGAAGATGTCGTTACCATCGCGACCGTAAAGGGTGTCCAGACCTACCCCACCGTCGAGGACATTGGCTCCGTCGTTGCCGACTAGCTTGTTATCGAGTTCGTTTCCCGTAAGCCTGACCGACGTGATACCGTCGTCGTCCTGGGTTCGGAGCGTCTCGATAGATTGGCGTGCGGCCAGGACGTAGTTCACCGCAGCTTTTACGGTGTCGTTGCCCGAGCCCGCAGTCTCGAACACCTGGTCACGGGCGGTACCGACGAGAAACACGTCGTTTCCTCGTCGTCCGTAAAGCGTGTCGATTCCCGCCCCGCCGTCGAGCAGGTTGGCGCCATCATTGCCGACGATTTTGTTGTTGAGGTCGTTCCCGGTCAGATTGAGCGCGGTCACTCCTGTATCGAGGGTCGTTCTCAGCGTCTCGATCTCTTGACCTATGTGCAGCGCATAACTTGCTGTCGTCCTGACAGTGTCCGTACCGCCGTTCACAGCCTCGAAGACGACGTCGCCGGCTGTATCGATGACGTAGGAATCATTGCCACCGCGCCCGGACAGAAAATCGATACCGCCGGCACCGTCGAGGACGTTCGCGGCACTATTGCCTGTCAACTGGTCGCTGAATGCACTGCCGAGGATGTTGTCCATGTTGAAGATCGTGTCGGTGCCGGCTCCCTCCGTATCCTGCGCCATGCTGCCATTCAGACTGACGAAGATGCCGGATGTCGCACTCGCGTAGCTCAGCGTATCGATGCCCGCGGAGCTGCCGATGATCATATCGTCGCCCTCACCACCTTCGATTGTCGAGCCAAGCGCCTCGCGGCCGACCGTTGCACCGGACAGTGAGACGTTCAAGGTGTACTGCGTTTCGACTTTCAAGGGCGTAGACGGGTTGGTCGGAAAAGACAGCACTTGGACGTAGTAGGTCCCAGCCAAAGCGAAGGTGTATTCCAGGGTGGAATCTAATAGGCTTTGGCTTCCCACGTCGATTTCTGAACCGTCATCGGCGGTTGCGAGAAGCACGCCGTCCGCATCGAAGAGTTTGATAACCGTATCGGTGCCCAACAATGTCTGATCGATATCGAACCTTGCCGTTGCATCGGACGTCGCGGTAAAAGAATAGTATTCGCCACCGCCGCTCGCGCGCGCCAGGATCGTCGCATGGGGTGTCACCGTCGAATCGGCGATGTTGCCGTTGTAGGCCGTGGTAAATACAGCATCGACGTTCACCGCCGTCGCCATCGTCCCGTTGTCCTGGCCAGCTGTCTTGACGATGTAGGCCCAGGGATCGCCGGCCTGGAGCGTGTCGTTGCCCGCCCCGCCACGGATCACGTCGGAGCCCCCGGCCCCGTAGATGAAATTCGCGTTGCCATCTCCGACCAAGGTGTCGTTAAAGTAAGATCCATAGAGATCTTCGAAACCTGACAGCGTATCGACGCCCGAGCCGCCGGTATCCTGTGCCGTATTGACCGACAGGTCCACGGTGACCCCGAGATCACGATAATAGCTGACCGTGTCGATCTCGAATTCGGAGTCGGTATCGTCTCCGCCGATCAGCGTATCGTCTCCGAGATAGCCATCGACATAGTCGCTTCCGCGCCCGCCGACGAAGAGATTGTCAGCCCCGTCACCGTAGAACGTATCCGCCAGCCCGGATCCGAGCACATTCTGGATGTTGCGGATCGTATCTTGCGCGCCGTCGCTCCCCAACGCTGTCTGCGCGGCGAGATTGACCATCACTCCCGTCCCGCCGGTCACCGTCGAGAAGTCGGCAGTGTTGGTGCCTGTGCCCCCATCGAGATAATCGGCGCCGCTGCCGCCATCGAGTATGTCGTCTCCGTCGCCACCATAGAGACTGTCATTGCCGTCGAATCCGGTGAGCCGGTCCGCGCCGTCATTGCCAGTCAGGATATTCGATACGGAGTTGCCGTTGATCGTGTCGTCGCCGCTGCCACCGATGGCATTCTCGATGGTCACGCCCTGCGCGATCGCGACGTTGCCCACCGAGCCGCCGATGCTGGAGAATTCGTTGGCTACCAAGCTGATCGCTGCATCCTGGAAGTAACCGGAGGCGTCGATCGTGTCGTTCCCTCCCGCATCCCATATTGCCCAGGCCACGGACTGACCGCTCGACGTGATCAGGAAGGGGGAGCCGGCATTCGAATTGAACCCGTAAACCGTGGCATCGACACGGGTGGACATGTTGGCGCCGTACAGTCGCTGCACCGCCGCGATGTCGTGGAGCATCGGCGACTCGCTATAACCGGAGAAGTTCGCCCCGCTATATGTCTCTGAAAAATAACTCATCAACGAATATTGGCGCGTATCCTCGATATATTCCGCATTGTTATCATATGTAATATTCTGACCGGGACCGGCATTGTAGTTCCCAGGATGATTGAGGCCGATTGCATGGCCTATTTCATGAATAAATGTCTTGTAATCGTATGTTCCAGGACTGATATTAGTTGTCGATGCATTGCTCGTATTTATGAAAACATCGCCTTCATAGCCGCCTGCTGACTGATCGTTGTTAATCGGTAAGAAGGCGAAGGCCTGAGAGCCATCGTTTGTAGATGAATAATTTCCAAATTCGATGGTCGCATTGTTGGAATTGCCTAGGTCGGTGAAAGTGATTCCTGCGACATCCGACCATAATTGCAGCGCGGCCCGCGCTGCTACTTTCTGGGCTTCGGTGAAAGTCGAGAATGTGCCCTGTACGTCCCGGCCGCCGACAGTGTAGCCGGGCGCAGAGGTGCGGAAACCGAATGAAATCGTAACCGGGGCGCCGAACGACGTACCCCAGTTATAACCGTCACGGGTGATCTGCACGCCGGCCTGATCGGTTGTCTTATGTATCGTCGGCGCCGCGTCGGGATCGGGCGCTTCCAGCGCCGAGCTTAGAAGAGTCCCTGTCTGCGCAGTCCCTTCCTCTACCGAATGAAGGAAAACGATCGGTTGTTCGATTGGAGGCGTCGAGGCAGTCGGCCAGAAGAAGAAACTTCCATGGGACGTTGCGTCATGCGTGTTTCCCGGTCGACCCTCGTCGTCGCCCATGGAGATCGATGTCATACCTTCATCCTCGAATAATTGAAGAACGCTAAGACCCACTTCCAATCAATTTTCTGATTGATCAGTCTTCGACCACCTGTGAGAATCGCTTCGTTTCTGGCGGTCGCGAATACACGTTCTTGGCTGGACGACGCTTGAGTTGAATGCTTGCGGTGTAGCGCTTCAGGCGGTGAAACGAAGCTTGTCACTATCTGCGAAGCAGGTATGGCGCGTATGCCAGCCAAGCCTCGGCCCATTCTTCCCGCGGGACGTTTTCGCGAATCGGCCGACAGGCGCGCACCGTTCGAGTACTCCGCTGGCCCAGGATCCGAATCTTTCACAAAACTCACACGGCACGTCCGGCTTCAAAGCGAGAGCGGCCCTTGACCGAGAGCTTGGTGTGACCCTATTGGAGTGGGAGCAATAAATAATCAAGCTCACGTTCTCATTAATCTAAAATATATCCAAGAAATAATATTTAAGATTGTGACAAATATCATAGATCGATATAATTATACAAGGAAAATACTCCCTTAATGGGATGAATATCATCGCAGTACAATAGCCTGTTCGTCAATGGTGTACAAAGATCGTTAGGATCGCGATCTATGCCTAACAGGCGAGATGTGCATATTGATCTTTTGGGCTACCAATCGTCCATACGTATGAATTACTTAAAGCCGTATATCCGGCGTCAGCTATCGCCACGTGCGGGTTGCGGCTTCCAATGCGTCCAACGGCACCGGTCGACTAGCCCCTGCCGGTGCTTGGATCGCTGGTCCCGAGCAGCGGAGGGATGAAGATTGGAATCGGATCACCGCACCTGAGTATTGCCCCGAATCGTGTATCCGGGACAGCAGATACCGTGGGCTCGGGGGATCGATAAAAATTGTGCCGCGGCGACGATGGAGGAAAGCGTGACCAGCATCGTCATCTATACCGGCGCCGCTTTGGCCGAGATCGCCGGGTGCTTCGCCTTCTGGGCTTGGCTGAGGCTCGGCCGGTCGGCCTGGTGGGCGCTGCCGGGCGCGGTGTCCCTTGTCCTCTTCGCCGTGCTGCTCACCAGGGTGGAGAGCGACGCGGCGGGCCGGGCCTATGCCGCCTATGGCGGCGTTTACATCACCGCCTCGATCCTCTGGCTTTGGCTCGCCGAGAGCCAGAGGCCGGACCGGTGGGATATGACCGGCGCCGCGATCTGCCTCGTCGGCACCGGCATCATCCTGTTGGGGCCGCGCAGCTGATGGCTGCGCGTCACATCTCGTGCGGATCGGGCTCCACCAGGATCTCGCGTTTGCCGGCGTGGTTGGCCGACCCGACGATCCCCTCGACCTCCATGCGCTCCATGAGCGAGGCGGCGCGGTTGTAGCCAATCTGAAGGCGGCGCTGGATGTAGCTCGTGGAGGCCTTCTTGTCCCGCATCACCACCTGCACCGCCTGGGCGTAGAGATCGCCGCCGCTCTCGCCGAAGTTGCCCTGGTCGAAGACCGCGCCGTCGACCTCGATCTCGTCGATCGTGCCCTTGGCCGACTTCCCGGCTCCCTTCGAACCCTTGTCGTCGTCCTCACCGTCATCGGCGGTGACGGCTTCGAGATAGGACGGCCGGCCCTGGCGCTTCAGGTGGGCGACCACGCTCTCGACCTCTGAATCCGAGCAGAACGGGCCGTGGACGCGGGTGGTGCGGCCGCCACCCGCCATGAACAGCATGTCGCCCTGGCCCAACAGCTGTTCGGCGCCCATCTCGCCGAGGATCGTCCGGCTGTCGATCTTGGAGGTGACCTGGAAGCTGATCCGAGTCGGGAAGTTCGCCTTGATCGTGCCGGTGATGACGTCCACCGAGGGACGCTGCGTCGCCATGATGAGGTGGATGCCGGCGGCACGGGCCATCTGCGCGAGACGCTGGATCGCCCCTTCGATGTCCTTGCCCGCTACCATCATCAGGTCGGCCATCTCGTCGACCACGATCACGATGTAGGGGAGCGGATTGAGATCCATCTCCTCGGTCTCGTAGACCGCCTCGCCGGTTTCGCGGTCGAACCCGGTCTGGACCGTGCGGGTCAGGACCTCGCCGCGCCCGCGCGCCTCGGCGAGGCGCGCGTTGAACCCGTCGATGTTGCGCACACCGACCTTGGACATCTTCTTGTAGCGCTCCTCCATCTCGCGCACGGCCCATTTGAGGGCGATGACCGCCTTCTTCGGGTCGGTGACGACGGGGGAGAGCAGGTGCGGGATGCCGTCATAGACGGAGAGTTCTAGCATCTTGGGGTCGACCATGATCAGGCGGCACTCTTCCGGCTTCATCCGGTAGAGCAGCGACAGGATCATCGTGTTGATGGCCACCGACTTGCCCGAACCGGTGGTGCCGGCCACGAGCAGATGGGGCATCTTGGCGAGATCGGCGATGATCGGCTCGCCGCCGATGTTTTTCCCCAGGCACAGGGCGAGGCTCTGCTTCGTCTCGACGAAATCCGCCGAGGCGAGAAGCTCGCGCAGATACACGGTCTCGCGCTTGGCATTGGGCAATTCGATGCCGATGGCGTTGCGGCCGGGCACGACGGCGACACGGGCCGAGACCGCCGACATGGAGCGGGCGATATCGTCGGAGAGGGAGATCACGCGGCTCGACTTGGTGCCCGGCGCCGGCTCCAGCTCGTAGAGCGTGACCACAGGGCCGGGACGGACGGCGAGGATGTCGCCGCGCACGCCGAAATCGCTGAGCGTCGCCTCGAGCAGGGTCGCATTCTGCTCCAGGGCTTCCGTCGAGACCTGGCTCGCCAGGGACAGGCCCGGCGCCTCGCCGAGCAGGTCTAAGGGGGGATGGGAATAGCTCTCCGCGCCATAGGCCGGAGCGGGAGATGCGCGCCGGATCGGTGCCGGAGCGGGGGACGGTGCCACCGGGGCGACACGGGAGCGCGGCGCCGGTGCGGCCGGTTCTTCGGCCTCGTAGAACTCCTCGCCGCCATCGTCCGGCTCGTCATCGTGCAGGATCGGCTCCGGAAGCGGCCGGCGCGTCACCGGCCTGGGCTCCGCCACGGGCTGCGGCTCGAAGACCGGTTCGCGACGCGCCGAGGCGGCATCGCCTCTCGCCGGGTTTCCCATGTCCTGCGGTACGCGGGTCGACCATGGCGCGTCGTCTGCGTCCGAGAAAGCGCGGCGCGCGGCGAGCGCCGGTGAGGCACCGGCATAAGCGAGTTCGGTGGCCGCCGCCGCCCGGTCGGCACGCCACTCGGCGATCCGTCTGGCGATGGCGGTCCGGCCGCCCATCAGGAGATGCGCCAGGGTACCGAGGGAGACGATGCCGAGGCTCGGCTCGTCCTCCTCGTAACGGCCGTCATGCCGCGCGGAAGGTTGCGGACGCGGGTTGGAGGTGGACGGAGCGGGCTGGTCGTAGGATTCTTCCTCCGGCTCGGCTCCGGCGCGGCAGGCACCGGTGAGGCAGAGGATCGCCACCGCCGCGAAGGCGAAACCGACGAGGGCCGTGGCCGGGGACGCGATGGCGCCGACGATGAGCCGCGCCGTGTGGATCAACGCATCCCCGGCCACGCCGCCGAGCCCGGTGGGCAGGGGCCAGCGGGCGGTGGGCGGCAGCGCGCTCGCCACCGCACTCGCGGCGAAGAAGCCGATGATCCAGAGGGTGATCCGCAGGCCGCCCCGGGGCAGTTCCCGGGACCGCATCAGCTGCACGCCCCAAAAGGCGGGCGGCAGGGCGAAGGCCAGGGAACCGAGGCCGAGGAGCTGCATTGCGAGGTCCGACACCACCGCGCCGCCGGTGCCGAGCACGTTGTGCGCGGCATGGTCGGTGGCGTGGTTGATACTCGGATCGTCGATGGACCACGTCGCCAGGGCGACCGTGAGCGCGGTCGCGCCCGCGAACAGGAGAAGACCGCCCATCTCCGTCATCCGCTTCGCCAGGAACGGCCTGAAGCTGTCGACGAAAGTGTCGTAGGGCGATGCGGAACGGCGGAGCGAGCGCATACGGGACCAGACGCAGGGAGAAACGATCCGGTAACGCTATGTCGACCGAGTTAACGGCTGTTTAAGGCTTAGAGATCGTTAGCACGGTCCGCACAGATGACGGTCATTCGTGCCCTGAGGACGGTGGACACGAGCGCTCCGTCTCGTTGGCGTACGCCTGCTCATTCGCGCGTCGTCAACGCAGAAAGGCCCCGGATTGCTCCGGGGCCTTTCTGCGTCTGTCCCGAAGACCTGTGTCGGGTCTCCGAACCTGTCCCTTAGCGGAAGAGGTTTAGAAGGCCGCCCGGCTCGGCATAGATGCCAGGAGCCGCGGTGGAGGTCTGGAAGGTGATCGAGCCGATGACGGCATCGCCGCACCACTTGGAGGTCCCGCCGTTGTTGAAGCCGCGGTAGTCGCCGGTGAAGTTGAAGCAGTCGGTCTTGCTCAGGTTGGTGTTGTGGTAGCGCACATCGAGGACGATGTTCTTGTAGGTGTAGGACAGGCCGACGTTCCCGTAGAGGTAGCTCGGCAGGTTGAAGGCGACCTGCCCGGTGGCGGAGGTCTTGGCGGCGGTCAGGAAGTAATAGCCGAGCTCGGACGAGATCGAGAAGCCACCGGAATAGGCCTCGGGCAGGAAAGAGAACCAGTTGGCCGGCAGGGTGTAGGCGGCGGTGCCGGAGGTGTAGGTGCCGTTGGCGTGCTGGCCGAGGAAGTTCGGCGAGAAGAACACGTTGAGGCCCAGCGTCAGCGAATCCGTCGCGGTCCAGGTACCCTTGGCGGCGTATTCCATGAAGTCGGTGTTGGCGGTGGTCAGGAACGCGCCGCCCGGGCCCAACAGGCGCTTCTCATTGGGGTAGAAGTAGTAGAGCACGCCGAGATCGAGGGCGAACTTGTCGAAGGTCGGACGGATACCGGCGGCGAGATCGAATTCCATGTCCGGCTGCGTGGGCAGGCGGGTCTGGTAGGTGGCGAGGCCGGTATAGGCGAAGCCGCCGAAATACTGGGCCTCGAAGAAGGACTGGTAGCTGCCCTGGCGGTTCGACTGCGACACACCGCGGAAGTTATAATCCGTCTGGTAGCGCGAGCCGAATGAGAAGCCGATCAACGGATCGGGCGCCTTGGCCTCGACCGGCATGGTCTTCGGGGCGGCAAGGTCGGCGGCGTTGACGCTGCCAACGCTCAGGAACGCGGCGAGGGAAGCGGCAGTCCCCAGTGCAGTTAGCTTCAATGTCATCAGAGTTCAGCCCCAGTTATTCTGTGATTTGCAAGTTGCCCAATCCGGCCGAGCTTCGCAAAACCAACTTTGATGCAATTGCCCAGTAAATAGGCAAATACGGCCTCTCGCGGGACTTGCCATCGGGTTGTTGCATTTGCATCACATTCTTGCCCCACTCCGGCGGCGGGAGCGCGGCCTGCCTACACGCTTCGGGACGGTCGATGCGGTTCTCGACGGCTGCCAGTGACATGAAAAAGGCCCCGGTCGCCTGGCGACCGAGGCCTCGTGGTTCGATTGAGAACGCGCTGAGGCGAGATCAGTAGTTGTAGGCGCGCTCGCCGTGGTCGGCGATGTCGAGGCCTTCGCGCTCTTCGTCCTGAGTCACGCGCAGACCGATGGTCAGGTCGACGAGCTTGTACAGGATGGCCGAGCCGATGGCGGACCACAGGATGGTGAAGCCGACGGCCTTGCCCTGGGCGATGAGCTGAGCCGCCATGTCGTAGGCGCCGACAGCGAGTTCGCCGGGCTTGCTGGTGTAGTCGGGGATGCCGACGCCGCCGAGGTCCGGGCTCACCAGGATGCCGGTGGCCAGGGCGCCGAGGATGCCGCCGATGCAGTGGACGCCGAAGACGTCGAGGGAATCGTCGTAGCCGAGGGCGTTCTTCACCGTGGAGCACATGATGAAGCAGGCGGCGCCGGCGACGAGGCCGAGAACGATCGAGCCCATCGGACCGGCGAAGCCGGCGGCGGGCGTGACGGCGACGAGGCCGGCGATGGCGCCCGACAGCATGCCCAGGAGCGAGGGCTTGCCCTTGAGCATCCACTCGACGAACAGCCAGGAGACGGCGGCCGCGGCGGTGGCGACGAAGGTGTTGATCATGGCCAGACCGGCGGAGCCGTTGGCTTCGAGGTTCGAACCGGCGTTGAAGCCGAACCAGCCGACCCAGAGGAGCGAGGCGCCGATGGTGGTCATGGTCAGCGAGTGCGGGGCGAGCAGGTCACGGCCGTAGCCGATGCGCTTGCCGAGCATCAGGCAGCCGACGAAGCCGGCGATACCCGCATTGATGTGCACGACGGTGCCGCCGGCGAAGTCGAGGGCGCCCCACTTGAAGAGCATGCCCGCATCGGCGTTGACCGCGTCGAGAGCGGCCTGCGCCGTTGCCTTGGAGGCGTCGTCGGTGGCCGCGGCCAGGGCCTTGGCGGCATCGCCGACGAGATCGGGACCACCCCAGTACCAGACCATGTGCGCCATCGGGAAGTAGATCAGCGTGACCCACAGCACCGAGAACACGAGCAGGGCGGAGAACTTCATGCGCTCGGCGAAGGCGCCGACGATGAGGCCGGGCGTGATCATCGCGAACGTCATCTGGAAGCAGATGTAGACGTATTCGGGGATGACGACGCCGTTGGAGAAGGTCGCCACGGTGGTGGACGGGTCGACGCCCTTCAGGAACACCTTGGAGAAGCCGCCGACGAAGTCGTTGAGCCCGCCGCCGTTGGTGAAGGCCATGCTGTAGCCGAAGGCGACCCACAGAAGGCAGACGATGGAGGCGATGGCGAAGACCTGCGTCAGTACCGAGAGCATGTTCTTGGTGCGCACGAGGCCACCGTAGAACAGCGCGAGGCCGGGCACGGTCATCAGCAGCACGAGGACGGCCGAGACCATCATCCAGGCGGTATCGCCCTTGTTGGGAACAGGCGCGGCGGCGGCCGGCGCCGCGACGACTTCTGGGGTCGGCGACTGTGCGAGGGATGGCTCGACGAACAGGAGGGCCAGCGCGGCGCCTCCCATCCCGAGCGCAAGGGCATTGCGAAGTTTCATGGAAACGGAACTCCCGGTCGCGGTGCGATGGTGACGTGAAGAAAGGAGGAGGAAGCGGGCCGGAGCGTCGTCCGGCCGGGGCGAGGGCTCAGAGCGCGTCGACGTCGGTCTCGCCGGTGCGGATGCGGACGGCCTTCTCGAGGGGAACGACGAAGATCTTCCCGTCACCGATCTGGCCGGTGCGGGCGGCGGCGGCGATGGCGTCAATGACGCTGCTGGTGAGATCGGACGCGACGGCGACCTCGATCTTCAGCTTCGGCAGGAAGCTCACGGCATATTCGGCGCCGCGGTAGATTTCGGTGTGGCCCTTCTGGCGGCCATAACCCTTGACTTCGGTCACCGTGAGGCCGTGGACGCCGATACCGGTCAGCGCATCCCTGACCTCCTCGAGCTTGAACGGCTTGATGATAGCCA
This sequence comes from Methylobacterium bullatum, assembly GCA_902712845.1. Classification (NCBI taxonomy): domain Bacteria; kingdom Pseudomonadati; phylum Pseudomonadota; class Alphaproteobacteria; order Hyphomicrobiales; family Methylobacteriaceae; genus Methylobacterium; species Methylobacterium bullatum. The sequence continues at coordinate 2,521,997 of LR743504.1, read as the reverse complement.
TCACGATCTTCATGGGCGGCGCCCCCTTTTGTTCTGGATGCCCCCGGTCACCGGCCCGATCTGCGTCGCGGCCCGGCAATCCGGCATTTCGCACCAGCCGGAATGGCCAAGCGATCGGCGCCCATCATTCAAGGACTATGCCAAAGGGAACTTTTCTTCTTTCCCGGTTCTGCACACAAAGTGATCGATCACTGACGCGTGATCGTGCGATTTTTTCGCGATCATCGCCTAAAGAATGATCATTCAGACGATAAGGTGAGCAGAATGGCAGTCCGTAAAGCAAAGCTGGCCGCATCTCACGCGCCGTCCGCGATCGGCCGGATCAGGCCCTCCTGAGCGACGGATGCCACGAGCTCTCCCTCCCTCGTGAAGATCGATCCTCTGGCAAAACCGCGCCCGCCCGAGGCGGCTGGGCTCTCCTGCGCATAGAGCAGCCATTCGTCGGCGCGGAAGGGACGGTGGAACCAGAGGGCGTGATCGAGGCTCGCGGATTGGATCGCGGCATCGAACACCGTCTTGCCATGGGGGATCAGCGTCGCGTCGAGCAGCATCAGGTCGGAGGCATAGGCGAGGACGGCGCGGTGAATGGCCGGGTCGTCCGGCAGGCGCGCACCGGCCCGAAGCCAGACGTGGAAGCGGGGCTCGCGCGGGTCGCGCGACATGTACCGCTGCACCTCCACCGGCCTCAGCGCGATCGGTGTGGCTCGCCCGAGATAGGCGCGCATGGTGGCCGGGATCGACGGCCCTGCCTGCGCCGCGAGAGCGGGGGCGTCGAGGAGCGCCTCGGGCCCCGGTACGTCCGGCATGGCGATCTGATGGACGAGCCCTTCCTCGTCGGTGTGGAAGGAGGCCGACAGGGTGAAGATCGCGCGGCCGTGCTGATGGGCCACCACCCGCCGCGTGGCGAAGCTGCGCCCGTCGCGGATGCGTTCCACCGCGTAGTCGATCGGCGCGGCCGGGTCGCCGGCGAGGATGAAATAGGCATGGAGGGAATGCGGCGGCCGGCTCGCCCCCACCGTGCGCGATGCGGCGACGAGGGCCTGCCCCAGCACCTGGCCGCCGAACACCCGGAACCATCCGGTCTCGATGCTCTGGCCCCGGAACCGGTCGTCGTCGAGACGCGCGAGGTCGAGACAGGCGAGGAGTTCGTCGACGGATCCGGTCATGCGGGCCTTTCACCGGGCTATGGATATCGATGCTGCCGTGCATCCTGGCTTTACCGGAGAGGGAATCGCCACAGCTCACCCGGAATGCAAGCCTCGCTGGGAATGAAAGGCTCACTCGTCGAAAGCGACCGGCCGGCCGATCCGGTGAGCATCGTGCTTCGCTGTCGCGCGTTGCCTCCGGCGCGACGGGGTGCCACTCCACGTATTTCTCATGGCAGGCCGTGGGAATGGGGACGAGGCAAAGGGCATGGGCGGAACGGGGATGAGCGGATCGATGCAAGGTGGCGCGCCCCGCAAGGTGGCCATTGCCGGCGGCGGTATTCCCGGTCTCAGCCTGGCGCTGGCCCTGCGCCAAGCTCACGGTGATGCCCTTGACGTCACCGTCTTCGATCCGGGGCTCGACCGCGCGGCGCTGCGGCATCGCGGGCGTGCCTTCGCCGTGGCGGCCGGCGGACGGCGCATGCTGACGCGGTTGGGAATCTGGGATGCCGTCGCCCACGCGGCCGAACCGATTCTCGACATGGCGATCAGCGACAGCCGTCTGACGGATCCGGTGAGGCCGGTCTTCCTCACCTTCGGCCGGGACGGCACGGGCGAATCGCCGCTGGTCGGTGAACCCTTCGCCCATATGGTCGAGGCCGAATACCTCGTCGACGCCCTGCTGGCGGCATCGAAAACCGTCGGGGTCGCCTTCGAGCCGGTCGGCATCCGTCACGCACAGGCGAACGGCCGGAGCATCGCCCTCGCCTTGTCCGACGGGCGCGAGACGGACGCGACATTGCTGGTCGCTGCGGACGGATCGCGGTCGAAGCTGCGCGAGGCGGCCGGGATCGGGTGGGTCGGCCGGTCCTATCCGCAGATGGGCATCGTCGCCACGATCGGTCATGAGCGCCCCCATGGCGGCCGGGCCTTCGAGCACTTCCTGCCGAGCGGTCCCTTCGCCATCCTGCCGCTGGTGGATGGTGGCGCACTCGGCCACCGCTCTTCCATCGTCTGGACGGAGCGGTCGGCGGATGTGGACGCGCTGATCGGCGGGAGCGCTGAGGAAACTCTCGGGGAAATCGAACGCCGCTTCGGGCTCAATCTCGGCCGTCTCGTCCTCGAGGACGGGCCGAGCGCCCATCCGCTGTCCCTCGGCATGGCACGAGGCTTCCGGGGCGAGCGGCTCGCCCTGCTGGGCGATGCCGCCCATGTCATCCACCCGATCGCCGGCCAGGGGCTGAATCTCGGCCTCGCGGATGCCGCCTCCCTGGCGGAAGAGATCACCGAGGCCCTGCGGCTAGGTCTCGATCCGGGGGCGAAGGACGTTCTCCAGCGCTACGAGCGGAGCCGCCGCTTCGACACCTTCGCCATGGCGGCCGCCACGGACGGGCTGAATCGCCTGTTCTCCAATGACATCCTGCCGGTTCGGCTGATGCGCGATCTCGGGCTCGGCCTCGTCGACCGGATGCCGGGATTGAAGTCGGTCTTCATCGGCGAGGCCTCGGCCTCGCGGGGCGCCTCGCCCAGGCTGATGCGGGGCGAGGCGTTGTGAGCGCCCGATCGATAGCCTTTCTCAGCGGCTTCGCATGCGAAAGGCGATCATCCAATCGGAACCCCATGATCCTGAGGCGCCCTTTGCCTCAGCAAAGGGCCTCCAGGGATCGCGCGACAACTGGAGGTCTCCTTCGAGGCCGCTACGCGGCACCTCAGGATGAGGTCGAGCCTTGGACAAACAACTCAGAGGGAATCTGAGAGGGTCAAAGATTCAGGCCTTCTCGGCCTTGGCGCGCTCGATACCCTCGTTGATGAGGCGGTGGGCTTCCGCCTTGTCGCCCCAGCGCTTGATCTTCACCCACTTGCCGGGCTCGAGATCCTTGTAATGCTCGAAGAAGTGCTGGATCTGCTGGATCGTGATCTCCGGCAGGTCGGTGTAGTTCTCGATCCGGTTGTAGCGCATGGTGAGGTGGCGGGACGGCACGGCGATGATCTTCTCGTCTTCGCCGGCATTGTCCTCCATCACGAGGACGCCCACCGGGCGGACGCTGATGACCGCGCCGGGAGCAATGGCGCGCGTATTCGCCACGAGAACGTCGCAGGGATCGCCGTCACCCGAGAGGGTGTGGGGGATGAAACCGTAATTCCCCGGGTAATGCATCGCTGTATAGAGAAACCGGTCGACCACGAGGGCACCGGATTCCTTGTCCATCTCGTACTTGATCGGATCGCCGCCGATCGGCACTTCGATGATGACGTTGACGTCGTCCGGCGGGTTCTTTCCGATCGAGATGGAGTCGATGATCATGTGGTCCTCGCTCGAGCCTGCAGCAATCCAAGGCGCTGTTTCGGCGTCTCTTAAATCCCTTCCGCGTTAAAGGAAATCGACCTTGGCCCGAAGCGCGGGGCTTTTGCGGCTTATCGTAACCGCTGCGCGCCCTTTCCGCGCTGAAAGCCCCGGCCCATACAGTCGGGGCCGGAGTCACGGATCAGGATTTCTGATCGCCCGATCCGAACCAGCGCCGCCAGACGCCCTCGATCCAGCGGGCCGAGCGTTCCAGCGGGACCTTGAGAGCGGGGATGTCCTGGCTGAGGAGGGCGAGCCCGACGGGCAGCATCCAGAGCCCGAGCACGGGTAGGATCGAGAAGACGCCGCCCAGGATGAACAGGATCGCCGCACCGATTCTCACCCAGCGGCGAGAGGGCTCGCGCAGCCATTCGATGGCGCGCCGCAATCGATCGGGCAGTTTCTCGGTGAGGCGGGTGACGCGGTCGTCCCAATCCTGCGCCGTGCACTCACGGCGTGGCAATTCCTGCTGGCTGGCGGTCATCGTGGTCCCTAGATCCGGCGCGAGGACGTCGCGACGCGTTCCCCCATATGGGAACGGCGACGTCCGGGCGCAGGATCAACGTACCGCCCCGCCTTCAGGGTTCCCCGATGACGGGATCGGGACTCACTCGAACCGGTAGGCCACCTTGGAGAGGACGGCGCCGGCCATGCGGTCGACGGCCTCGGCCACCTTGATGCCGCCGAGACCGGCGTAGAAGCCGCAGGCGCGCTCGTTGCCCGCCAGGGTCCAGACCCCAATCCGCGTCAAGCCATGATCGGCGAGGTCGTTGCGGACCGCGCGGAACAGGCGCCGGCCGAGGCCCAGGCCCTGATAGGCCGGCAGGATGTAGAGTTCGTCCACCTCCCCCGATGCCTTGAGGGCGCTGCCCCTCGCCTGCCCGTAGATCGCGTATCCGACGATCTCGTCGCCGATCTCCACCACCACCAGGGGCCGGTTGCGCTGGGCCGCGCCGACCCACCATTGCGACGAGCGCTGGGAGATCATCCGTTCCAGGGAAATGCCGGGGATGATGCCGCGATAGGCCTCACGCCAGGTTTCGTCAAAGACGTCGCTCAACCGATCGGCGTCTCCCGGACGGGCGCGGCGGATGCTGGTGGTGCTCGTCTTCATGACTGTCCCTACGCTCGATGGAAACGGGAACGATCGCGCATCGAAATCCACGATACGGGCATGATGAAGGCAAGCCGGATGCCGAGTTCAGGAAAGTGTGCTTCGTAAGGCTTGAGTGGCGCGATTCCGCGACATCCGTTTGCCCGACGCTGTCCCGGCTGTTAGAGCCGCCGCACGCTCCTCTCGACAGGTTCCCGCCGCCACCCGTGTTCAACAGATTCATCAAGCCCGAGATCCGCTATGCCCGGCGCATGGCGCGGATCGCCCGCTTCGAGCAGCCGATCGCCGGCCGGGGTGCGCGCATGCGGGCCTGGGCCAACATGCTGCTCGTGGATCACGGCGTGTTCCGGCTGGCCTATCTCAACCGCCACAAGATCGGCACCGGCAAGGTCTGGCGCTCGGCCCAGCCGACGCCGCACCAGCTCGCCTGGTTCCGGCGGCAGGGCGTGCGCACGGTGATCTCCCTGCGCGGCGGCCGCGAGCACGGCTCCTGGCCGCTCCAGCGCGAGGCCTGCGCGCAGCAGGGTCTGACCCTCGTCGAGTTCGTCCTGCGCTCGCGCGAAGCGCCGTCGAAGGAGACGATCCTCGGCGCGAAGGCCTTCTTCGACGGTGTCCAGTATCCCGCCGTGATGCATTGCAAGTCCGGGGCGGACCGGGCCGGACTCGGTGCCGCCCTCTTCCTCATCCTGCACGAAGGCGTGCCCGTCTCGGAGGCGATGGGTCAGCTCTCGGCCCGGTACGGCCATTTCCGCTTCGCCAAGACCGGGATCCTCGATGCGTTCTTCGATCTCTACCTGCGGGAGGGCGAAGCGAAGGGACTGGATTTCCTGACCTGGGTCGAGACGGTCTACGATCCCGAGGCCCTGAAGCGCGAGTTCCGGCCGGGCTTCTGGTCGGATCTCGTGGTCGACCGGGTGATCAAGCGGGAATAGGCGCGGGTTCCGCGCGCTACTCCGCCGCCAGCCGCGTGGTCTCGCGGAACGGATGGGCCGGGTAGGTGCCGATGATGCGCAGTTCCCGCGAGAAATAGGCGAGTTCGTCCAGCGCGCGGGCGAGGCCCGGATCCTCGGGGTGGCCGTCCACTTCCGCATAGAATTGCGTCGCCGAGAACTGGCCCTCGACCATGTAGCTCTCGAGCTTCGACATGTTGACGCCGTTGGTGGCGAATCCCCCGAGCGCCTTGTAGAGCGCGGCCGGGATGTTGCGCACACGGAAGATGAAGCTCGTCACCGTTGGCCCCGAGGCGGCCGGGATCTCCACCGCCTCGGGCGAGAACACCACGAAGCGCGTGGTGTTGTGGCTCTCGTCCTCCACGTCGCGGGCGAGGATGTCGAGCCCGTAGACGCCCGCCGCCATCGCTGGGGCCAGCGCGCCGCGGCTCGGATCGCCGGCTTCGGCGACTTCCCGCGCCGCGCCCGCCGTGTCGCCGGCCACGATGGCCTTGAGCCCGAGCCGCCGGATGATCTTGCGGCATTGGCCGAGCGCGTGGACGTGACTGTGCACCGTCCGGATCGCCTCGATCGGCGTGCCGGGAAGCGCCATCAGCTGAAAATGGATCGGCAGGAAGTGCTCGGCCACGATGTGCAGGTTCGAGCTCGGGATCAGGTGATGGATGTCGGCGACTCGCCCGGCGATGGAATTCTCGATGGGGATCATCGCCAGGGCGGCCCGGCCGTCGTTCACCGCCGCGAAGGCCTCCTCGAACGAGGCGCAGGGCAGCGGCGTCCAGTCGGGATAGGCCTGGGCGCAGATGATGTGCGAATTCGCGCCCGGCTCGCCCTGGTAGGAGATCGTGGTGCGGGATTCGGTCGTGTCGGACATGGGAGAAACAACTCGGTTCGTCAGTTGAGGCGCCGGGCCAGGAGCACCGCCCGCGCCCGTTCGAGGTCGGCGGGGGTGTCGACGCCCAGCGGCAGGTCGTCGACGACGGTGGCGTCGATGCGCATGCCCGCCTCCAGCGCCCGCAGCTGTTCCAGTTTCTCTCGGGTCTCGAGTTCGCCGGGCGGCAAGGCCATGAAGCGGGTGAGCGCCCGGCGGCGATAGGCGTAGAGGCCGATATGGTGGAACAGCGGCCCCTCCCCCCAGGGCGCCTGCGCCCTCGTGAAATAGAGCGCGCGCAGGCGGTTGGGCCCCACATGGTGGCCGACGAGCTTCACCACGTTGGGATCGTGCCGCTCCTCCTCGCGGGTGATGATCGCGCAGAGGGTGGCGATGTCCACGGCGCGATCGGCCAGCGGCATGATCGCCGCGCCGATGATCGCGGGGTCGATCGTCGGCAGGTCGCCCTGTACGTTGACCACCACGTCGTGGTTGCCCTGCGGATCGATGATGTCGAGCGCCTCGGCCAGCCGGTCCGAGCCGGAGGGATGATCGGCCCGGGTGAGGGTCGCGAGGCCGCCGACCCGCTCGATCGCCTCGACGATCTCGACGGCATCCGTGGCCACGACCACCGGTCCGATCCCGGCTTCCACGGCGCGGCGCCAGACATGGACGATCATCGGCTCACCGGCGATGTCGGCCATCGGCTTGTTCGGCAGCCGGGTGGCGGCCATGCGGGCGGGAATGAGAACGAGGGGATCCGACATCGACCGGCGTATCTCCGCAGCGAGCCGGGGGAGTAGCAGGGGCGGTGCGCGTTGTCATCGGCGCACGGTCGCGGGTGCGGGAGAATGACATCCGGCGCTATGCGACTACACGGCCGCCCGCTCCGCCATTGTCAAGGTCGGCCCTTAACCGCTATTCACCCTCGAACATTTCCAGAGTCCGGGGCATCCGCTCACCGGGCCACGCCTGCCGCCGCAACCGGCGGACGCCCCCGGAGTTGTCGAGAATGGACTCTTTCGAGCTGAACAAGGTCGCGGGCGCCGTACTCGGCACTCTCCTTCTCGCCATGGGCTCCGGTTTCGTCGCCGAATTGATCTACAGCGCCAAGCCGGCGGGAAGTGCCGGCTACGCCCTGCCCGAGCCTCAGCCCGAGGCGGCCGGCGGAGCCGCCGCCGCTGCGGCCAAGGTCGAGCCGCTTCCGGTCCGCCTCGCCAGCGCCAGCGTCGAGAAGGGTACCGGCGCCGCCAAGAAGTGCGCCGCCTGCCACAGTTTCGAGAAGGGCGGCCCCAACAAGGTGGGTCCGCACCTCTGGGGCGTGGTCGACCGCCAGCGCGCCCATGAGAGCGGGTTCGAGTATTCCGCCGCGCTGAAGGAGAAGGGCGGCACCTGGACCTACGACGAGCTCGATCACTTCCTCGCCAACCCGAAGACCTACGTGCCGGGCACCAAGATGGCCTTTGCCGGCATCCAGGCCCCGCAGGAGCGCGCCGACGTGATCGCCTATCTGCGCTCGCTCGCCGACACCCCGGCGCCGCTTCCCGCCGTCGAGAAGGCCGCCGCCGAGGACAAGCCGGCGCAGTAAATTTCGGCTTTGCCGACACGTTTTCATCGGCTCGACGGAAAGGCGCGGCATGTCCGCGCCTTTACTGTTCCGAACGACCCGTCGACCGGCCCTTTTCATATTGCGATGCGGTAGTGCCGGGCGAATCACGTCGCCTGCTCAGCTCTGAGATCCGGCGGATCGCGCCATCGTGAAAGCGCGGCGCAGGACGCAAATCGACATATATCGCCGCCGATCTGCGATTTTGAGCCCGGATCCCGTTGGAATACCGCATCGGCCGACCTCATCGCGTTGGCGGCGGAAGGCATGCACGCTACGATTTAGAATTATAACAGTTATTGCATCGCACAATAGAATTGGTGCAGGAAGGTCCGGCAAATCGAAGCAAGCGAGAGCGAGACGTATGTCGAACGGTGTCGAGGGAAAGTCTGCCATGGGTGAACACGCATCGATCCACCGCCGGAAACTATTGGCCTACTTCTCGTCCAGTCCCCTGTTCGCGCCGAGCGCCGCACGCGCCCTGGCGGGAATCGCCGCCCTCGGTACCACGGAAGCGGTGGCCCAGAGCTACGACGTCCTGCGCGCCGCCCCCGTGATGAACGGCGACCTCATCGCCTCCCCGGCGCAGGCGCTCAACGTGTTCGATTTCGAGCCCGTGGCGAAGAAGGAATTGCCCCCGGCGCATTACGGCTACCTCGCCAGCGGCGTCGATGCCGACAAGACGCTGAAGGCCAACCGGGACGATTTCGACAAGATCCATATCCGCGTCCGCCGCCTGATCGACGTGCGCAAGATCGACACGACCGTGAAGATCTTCGGTGAGACCTGGGCGAGCCCGATCGCGCTCGCCCCCGTCAGCAGCGTGGGTGCGTTCCATCCCGAAGCCGAGGCGGCCGCCGCCCGCGCCTGCAAGGTGAAGGGTCACCAGATGATCCTGTCCACGGTGGGCAGCACCTCCATCGAGGACGTCATCAAGGAGCGCGGCGCCCCCGTCTGGTACATGCTCTACCCCACCGACGACTGGTCCGTGACCGAGAAGCTGGTGAAGCGGGCCGAGGCGGCCGGCGCCCCGGCCATCGTGCTCACCGTCGACCGCCAGGGCGGCCGCAACACCGAGACGCTGTTCCGCGAGCGCCGCGCCGACACCCGCACCTGTACCGATTGCCACACGCCGGGCTTCAAGAACGAAGTCAGCCGCAAGCCGATGTTCGACGAGATCGACGTGTCGAAGGTCACCAACCTCTACGGCACCGGCATGACCTGGGACTACGTGAAGCGCCTGCGCGGCATCGTGAAGGGCAAGCTCGTCCTCAAGGGCATCGTGACCCAGGAAGACGCCAAGATCGCCCTGACCCACGGCGTCGACGCGATCATCGTCTCCAACCACGGCGGCCGCGCCGAGGAGAGCCTGCAATCGACCATCGGCGCCCTGCCGGAAGTGGTCGCCGCCGTGAACGGCAAGGTCCCGGTCCTCATCGACGGCGGCTTCCGTCGCGGCACCGACGTGCTGAAGGCACTGGCGCTCGGCGCCACCGCCGTCTGCGTCGGCCGCCCCTATGTCTGGGGCCTCGCCGCCTTCGGCCAGCCCGGCGTCGAGATGGTGCTCACCCTGATGCAGCGCGAGTTCGAGACGATCATGCGCCAGGTCGGCGCCACCAAGCTCTCCGAAATCACGCCGAAGAGCGTCCAGATCGTCTGACATCCGGTTGATCGGATTTGTCCGGAGGATGTTCATGCGGAAGCAGATCATCCGCTGAAGTCCATCATCCAATCAGATCACCTCATCCTGAGGAGCCCTTCGCCTCGGCGAAGGGCCTCGAAGGAGCTCTCCAGTCTGCTCAGTGGGTGCTGGAGCCCTCCTTCGAGGCCGCTGCGCGGCACCTCGGGATGAGGTGGAGCCTCGGACTAACAATTCGAACCGGCTCTTCGTGTCTTTCCAAAAACTTCCGCTGCTGCGTCGTACACCGGGGGGTACCAACCGTGATCGGGAGTACCGCGAGGCCCTCCGCCGTTCCTCGCGACGCGATCCTCCCACGCGTTCAACCGACGCGCCGGGGACTTGTTCGCTTGGCGTGGCCCGTCCCGACGTCCTAGAAGGACATCGCGCCTGCGCCCTCGACGGCACGGGCAACGAAATTCGGGAGACAGCCGCCTCGTGATGCGAACAGCCCTGATCGGACGCCTTCTCGCCGCCTCCCTCGCGGTCGCCGCCTTCGTCGGTGGTGCCAGGGCCGCCCCCGACGGCGCCCCATGGGCCCATGCCTTCACGCTCATGGGCGAGCCGAAATACCCGGCCGATTTCAAACAGTTCGACTATGCCGACCCGAAGGCCCCGAAGGGCGGGCTCGTGCGCCTCGGCGCCCAGGGCGGCTTCGACAATTTCAATCTCGTCGTGGCGGGTCTGAAGGGCGATCTCGAAGGCGGGGTCGCGCAGATCTACGATACGCTGATGACGGAGTCGCTGGACGAGCCGTTCACCTCCTACGGGCTCCTCGCCGAAGGGGTCCGCATCGCCGACGACCTCTCCTCCGTCTCCTACCGCCTGCGCGAGAATGCCCGCTGGCACGACGGGAAGCCGATCACGCCCGAGGACGTGGTCTGGTCCTACGAGACGTTGAAGGCCAACAGCCCGTTCTACGCGGCCTATTACCAGACGGTGGCGAAGGGCGAGGTCACCGGCCCGCGCGAGGTCACCTTCACCTTCACCGAGAAGGGCAACCGCGAACTGCCGCAGGTGCTCGGCCAGCTCCGCGTGCTGCCCAAGCACTGGTGGACGGGCAAGGACGCGGAAGGGCGCCAGCGCGACGCCACCCAGACCACCCTCGAGATCCCCCTCGGCTCCGGCCCCTATCGCCTCGCCAAGTTCGAGGCCGGCCGCAGCGTCACCTACGAGCGCGTGCCCGATTACTGGGGCGCAGACCTGCCGGTGAATGTCGGCCGCAACAATTTCGGCACGATGCGCAACGAGTATTTTCGTGACGCCACCGTGCTGATCGAGGCGCTGAAGGGTGACCTGTTCGACTTCCGCGCCGAGAATATCGCCCGCAACTGGGCCACCGCCTATGACGACTTCCCCGCCGTGAAGGAGGGCCGCCTGATCAAGGAGGAATTCCCCGACCGCGGCAACGGCATCATGCAGGCGTTCGTCTTCAACACCCGCAAGGCCAAGTTCGCCGACGAGCGGGTGCGCCGCGCCTTCAACCTCGCCATGAACTTCGAGGAGATGAACCGGGCGCTGTTCTTCGGCCTCTACAAGCGCATCGATTCCTATTATTTCGGCTCGGAACTCGCCTCCTCCGGCCTGCCGCAGGGCGCGGAACTGGCGATCCTCGACGGCGTGAAGGACAAGGTCCCGCCGTCCGTCTTCACGACGCCCTACACCAATCCTGTGAACGGCACGCCCGATGCCGTGCGCGCCAACCTGCGCGAGGCGGTGCGCCTCCTCAAGGAGGCCGGATACGAGCTTCGCGACGGGCGCATGACCAACGTGAAGACCGGTGAGCCGCTCACCGTCGAATTTCTGGAGTTCCAGAGCGTGTTCGAGCGGGTGGTCCTGCCGTTCTCGGCCCAGCTGAAGCTCATTGGCATCCAGACCTCGCTCCGCGTCATCGACCAGGCGCAGTACCAGAACCGGCTGCGCGCCTTCGACTTCGACGTGACCACGAGTTCCTGGGGGCAGTCCCTCTCCCCCGGCAACGAGCAGCGCGAATATTGGGGCTCGACTGCGGCCGACAAGCAGGGCTCGCGCAACCTGATCGGGATCAAGGACCCGGCCATCGACACGCTGATCGAGGCGGTGATCTTCGCCAAGGACCGTCCGGGCGTGCTCGCCGCCACCCACGCCCTCGACCGGGTGCTCCTCGCCCACAATTTCGTCGTGCCGCAATGGGCCTCGAACGTGTCGCGGACCCTGCGCTGGAACCGGTTCGGGCACCCGGCCACCCTCCCGCTCTACGGCTCCTCCGGCTTCCCGACCACGTGGTGGTACGACGAGGCGCTGGCCGCCAAGACCGGGGCGCCCCGGTGAGGGTCGCGCCGAGCCGCCGGGACTTCGTCGCCGGGGCCGGCGCCCTCGGCATCGCCACCGCCCTGACGAAGCGGGCGCGGGCCGCCCCCACCGGGGCGAGCCACGGCATGTCGAGTTTCGGGGAACTGAAATACCCGGCCGACTTTCCGCATTTCGCCTATGTGGACCCGGCCGCGCCACGCGGCGGCCGGTTCTCGGCGCAGCTCTCCTCCACCCTCGGCAACCAGGCCGGCGACACGTTCAACACCCTCAACGTCTACGTCCTGCGCGGCGACGGCGCCGCCGGCATGAACCTCACCTTCGATTCGCTGATGGTGCGGGCGCTGGACGAGCCCGATTCGCTCTACGGCCTCGTCGCCCGCAGCGTGGAGGCGAGCGAGGACGGCCTGACCTACCGTTTCGCCCTGCGCCCGCAGGCGCGGTTCCATGACGGCTCGCGCCTCACCGCCGCCGATGTCGCCTTCTCCCTGAATTTGCTGAAGGAGAAGGGGCACCCCGAAATCTCGCAGGTGATCCGCGACATGGCCGACGCCGTGGCGGAGGGCGACGAAACGGTGGTGGTGCGCTTCGAGAAGGGCCGCAGCCGCGATCTGCCGCTCTTCGTCGCGACCCTGCCGATCTTCTCGAAGGCCTATTACGCCGGCCGCGACTTCGAAGCCTCCACCCTGGAGCCGCCGATGGGGTCCGGCCCCTACAAGGTCGGGCGCCTGGAAGCCGGCCGCTTTATCGAGCTGGAGCGGGTGGCCGATTACTGGGCCGCCGACCTGCCGGTGATGGTCGGGCAGAACAATTTCGAGCAGATCCGCTTCGAGTATTTCCGTGATCGCCAGGTGGCGTTCGAGGCCTTCAAGAGCGGTATCTTCACCTTCCGCGAGGAATTCACCGCCCGCGTCTGGGCGACGGGCTACGATTTCCCCGCCTTCCGCGAGGGCCGCGTGCGCAAGGAGGTCGTGCCGGATGCGCGCCCCTCCGGCACGCAGGGCTGGTGGATCAACACCCGCCGCGAGGCGTTCAAGGATCGCCGTGTCCGCGAAGCGATCGGGCTGTGCTTCGACTTCCCCTGGGCGAACAAGAACCTGATGTTCGGCGCCTATATCCGCACCGCCTCGTTCTTCGAGAATTCAGACCTCAAAGCCACCGGCAAGCCCTCGCCCGAGGAGCTCGCGCTGCTCGACCCGATGCGCGCCGGCCTGCCCGACGAGGTTTTCGGCGAGGCCTGGCAGCCGGCGCAATCCGACGGTTCCGGCCAGGACCGGGCGCTCCTCAGCCGCGCCGTGGCGCTCCTGCGCGAGGCGGGCTGCACGCGTGAGGGCGGCACCATCGCGCTGCCGGGGGGCAAGCCCCTGGAGATCGAGTTCCTCGACGCCGATCCGGCCCTCGAGCCGCACACCCAATCCTTCATCCGCAATCTCGGCCTGATCGGGATCAAAGCCACCATCCGGCGGGTGGACACCTCCCAGTATCAGTCCCGCCTGAAGGATTTCGACTTCGACATCACCTCGCGCCGCTATGGCAGCGGCCCGACGCCGGGGCCGGAACTGAGGCAGGTCTACGGCTCGGCCAGTGCCGCCACGCCGGGCTCGGACAACCTCGCCGGGATCACCAACGCCACGGTGGATGCCCTGATCGGCCGGGTGCTCGATGCGTCCACCCGCGCCGATCTCACGACCGCCGCCCGCGCCCTCGACCGGGTGCTGCGCTCGGGCCGCTACTGGATTCCGATGTGGTACAAGGCCGATCACCGCCTCGCCCTCTGGGACGTCTACGGCCACCCCTCCCCCGGCCCGGCCTACGATCTCGGCGCGCCGGCGATCTGGTGGCACGATGCCGACAAGGCCCGGCGAATCGGCAGGAATTGAGGACCAGACGTGCTCGCCTACATCCTGCGCCGCATCGCCCTCATGGTCCCGACGATCTTCGGGATCATGCTCATCACCTTCGTCATCGTGCAGTTCGCCCCCGGCGGGCCGGTGGAGCGCGTCCTGGCGCAGCTACAGGGGCAGAACGAGGGCAGCCTGTCCCGCGTCACCGGCGGGGCCGGCGATCTCGGCGGCGGCGGGCGCTCGGCCGGCGGCGGCTCGGAGGCGAGCTCCCGCTATCGCGGCGCGCAGGGGCTCGACCCGGCCTTCATCAAGAAGCTCGAACAGCAATTCGGCTTCGACAAACCGGCCCCCGAACGCTTCGCCAAGATGCTGTGGGATTACGCCACCTTCGATTTCGGCAAGAGCTATTTTCGCGATGTGTCGGTGCTGCAGCTGATCCGCGAGCGCCTGCCGGTCTCGATCTCCCTCGGATTGTGGATGACGCTCCTGTCCTACGCGATCTCGATTCCGCTGGGCATCCGCAAGGCGGTGAAGGACGGCTCGCGCTTCGACCTGTGGACCTCCAGCATCGTCATAGTCGGCTACGCCATCCCGAGCTTCCTGTTCGGCATCGCCCTCATCATCCTCTTCGCCGGCGGCTCGTTCCTGCAGGTCTTCCCGATCCGCGGCCTCACCAGCGAGGGCTGGGAGAACTTCACCCTCTGGGGCAAGATCGTCGATTACGCCTGGCACATGACGCTGCCGCTCACCGCGCTGGTGCTCGGCGCCTTCGCCACCTCGACGCTCCTTACCAAGAACTCGTTCCTCGACGAGATCCGCAAGCAATACGTGATGACGGCGCGGATGAAGGGCCTCACTGAGCGGCGCGTGCTCTATGGCCACGTGTTCCGCAACGCCATGCTGATCGTGGTGGCGGGCTTTCCCGGCGCCTTTATCTCGGCCTTCTTCGCGGGCTCCCTGCTGATCGAGACGATCTTCTCCCTCGACGGGCTCGGGCTGCTGTCCTTCACCGCCATCGTCGGGCGCGACTACCCGATCGTCTTCGCCACGCTCTATATCTTCTCGCTGATGGGGCTGGCGGTGAACCTGCTGTCCGACCTGATCTACACCTGGATCGACCCGCGCATCGACTTTTCGGCGCGGGCGACGTGACCAGCCTGCCCCTCGTCATCCGGCCCGAGCGGCCGGGCGATGCCGACGCCATCGAACGCCTCCACGCCCGCGCCTTCGGGCCGGGACGTTTTGCCCGCACCGCCTATCGTCTGCGCGAAGGCACCGTGCCGTTGGCCGATCTCTGCTTCACCGCGCTCGTCGGCACCTACCTTGTCGGCTCGGTCCGCGTCGCTCCGGCGGAAGCGGGCGGGCCGCTTTTGGTGCTGGGGCCGCTCACGGTGGATCCGAGTTTCGGGAAGCGCGGCATCGGCGGATCGTTGATGCGGGCGAGCCTCGACGCCGCGCGGGAAGGCGACCACGGGCTCGTCATTCTGGTAGGAGACGCGCCCTATTACCGCCGCTTCGGCTTCACGCCCGTGCCCCCCGGCCGCCTGCTGCCGCCGGGACCGGTCGACCCCGCGCGCTTCCTGTGGCTCGAACTCCGTCCCGGCGCCTTAGAGGCGGTATCTGGGATCGTGAGGCCCGTTCGTTCGTTCGCAATCTTGGGCGGCTAGACGCGAGGCTGACCCTCCTCCCTCTGTGGGAAGGGGGACGCGGTATGCGATCCATTGATGGTAAGACAGAGCCCCGGGCCGTTCTACCAGCGCACTCCTTCTCCCCTCTGCGGGAGAAGGTGGCCCGCGAAGCGGGTCGGATGAGGGGAGCTTCGGTGCCGGATGTCGCGCTGCCCCTCGCCCGGTCGCTCCGCGACCACCCTCCCCCGCAGAGGGGGGAGGGTCGACAACCTCTACGCCGCCCGCCCGCGCCTGCCTTCCACCAGCCACATCGCCAGCACCGCACCGGCCAGCGCCACCAGCGCCCATAGGCCCAGCGCCAGGGGGTAGACCTCGACGCCGCGGATGACGGCACTGTCGCTCGGGCGGAAGCCGATCCAGTCGGCGCCGGCCAGACGCCCACTGCGCACGGCCTGAAGGCGCGGCACGACGGTGCTCCCGCCCGCATCGGCGAGGCGGCGGATCGACCCGCCGGTCCCTTCGGCCAGGGCCTTCAGACGCTCGGTATCGCTGAACACGTCGGTGAGTTCGCGCGGGTTCGGCGGCCCGACGCTGACGAAGGCGATGAGCGAGCCGGAGCGCAGGGTGTGGAGCCCGAGCTCCGTCGCTTCGAACGTCGTGCTGAACAGGCCGGGCTCCCCGGCCGTGAGAGTCAGTGTCCGCTCCGGTCCGGTCGGCCCCTTCACGGTGACGGGGTCGGTGGTCTCGGCCATGGTCTGACGCTCGACGCGGACTTCGCGGCCATGCCCCGTCGTCTGCGCCCGCAGGGCCTCCTCTTCCAGGGCCGGCTCCTTCATCAGCCAATGGCCGAGGCGGCGCAGCAGGTCGAGATAGGGGCCGCCTTCCTGGTAGCCCCGCGCCCAGAGCCAGGCATGGTCGGAGAGGAGCAGGGCGACACGGCCCTTGTCCTCCCGCGAGAGAGCGAGGAGCGGCAGGGCGTTCGGCCCCTGCAGGATCGGCTGGACGCCGGGCTTGGTCTGGGCGGAGACGATGCGCAGCCAGTCGCCCCAGGCCGGGGGAGAGGCCTCCGATCCGGGCAGGGCGCGGGTGACGGGATGGCGGGTGCCGGTGCCCGTCAGCGCCGCCTTGTACGGCTGCTCGACCACGCGGCCATTGGGTTCGCCCGGCAGGATCTGGGAGAGCCGGGTACGGGCGAGGCTGGCCGACGAGGCGAATTCCGGCCCCGCCGCGATGAGCAGCGCGCCGCCATCGCGGACATAGCGGACGATGTTGTCGAAATAGGCCGAAGGCAGCACGCTCTGGTTGGCGTAGCGGTCGAAGATGATGAGGTCGAAATCCTTGATCTTCTGGACGAACAGTTCGCGCGTCGGGAAGGCGATGAGCGACAGCTCGGAAATCGGCGTGCCGTCCTGCTTCTCCGGGGGGCGCAGGATGGTGAAGTGGACGAGATCGACGTTGGCGTCCGATTTCAGCAGGTTGCGCCAGGTCCGCTCACCCTGGTGGGGCTCGCCCGAGACGAGGAGCACGCGCAGCTTCTCGCGGATGCCCTCGATAGGCAGGACGGCGCGGTTGTTGATCGTGGTCAACTCGCCGGGCAGCGGCTCGACCTCGATCTCCACGACGTTGGGGCCGCCATGCTCGATCTTGGTGGTGAGCGAGAAGGGCTGGCCGGTGGGGAAGGTGCGGCGTCCGATCTCCTCGCCGTCGCGGCGCACGGTAACGGTGGCGCTGCCGGTGCCGCCGCGCTCCATCACCTCGGCGCGGATGGTGAGATCGCGCCCGACGATGCCGAAGCGCGGCGCCTCGATCAGCTTGATCTGCCGGTCGCGCTCGTCGGGATGTCCGGTGACGAGGACATGGAGCGGCGCCTTGATGCCGAGCGCCGCGACATTGGCCGGGATGTCGTGAACCACTCCGTCCGTCAGCATCACCACCCCGGCGAGCCGATCCGGCGGGACGTCGGCGAGGCCCTGGGACAGGGCCGTGAACAGCTTGGTGCCGTCGTCGCCGTCCTTGGCGTCGGGCACGTCGATGAAGCGTGGCTCGATGTTGGTGAGCGAGCCGAAGCGCCGCTGCAATTCGGCCCGGACCGTATCGGTCATGGCCGGGCGGTCACCGAGACTTTGCGACCCGGACCGGTCGACGACGATGGCCGCGATGTCCTTCACCGGCTCGCGATCCTCGCGCACCAGGGACGGGTTGGCGATGGCCAGCAGCACAAGCCCGAGGGCCAGCGCCCGCAGGACCGCCGTGCGCCCCCGCGCCACGAAGGCGAGAACGACGAAGATCGCCACCAGAACGCCCAAGCCCGCGATGACCGGCCACGGGATGAGGGGGGTGAAACTGAGGCTCAGCATGGGCTAGCGGCCTCCGTCGTTGTGATGGACGGGCGCGGCGTTGCCACCGGCGCCCTCTGAGTCCTTTGCAGGAGACCGGATTCACGCATCTGCTCTTGCAGGCAGAACGCGTCCCTCTCCCCCTTGTGGGGAGAGGTTAGGAGTGGGGGTGGCGCCGCTGGCCTCTGCACTCCGAGGGTCACCCGACCACCCCCACCTCCAACTCCTCCCCACAAGGGGGAGGAGAGCCGCGCATCCCGAGACATTCGTGAATGCCGTAGCTCTGTGGGATCGGGTTGAGAGAGGGGGACGCGCTGTCCGGAGATTTCACACACCTCACCCTGTCCCTCTCCTTGCAGGAGAGGGAACCCGCGCTTCCTGCGACCTATGTGAGAACTTTCTCGCGCGAAGCGAGAAGGGAACGTCGTCCCGGTCCGATACGCAGTCCGAAAGACCATCACTGTCCCAACCGCTCCAGCAGGGCCGGGACGTGGACCTGATCCGCCTTGTAGTTGCCGGTCAGCGTGTAGATCACGAGGTTGATGCCGCCGCGGAACGACATCTCGCGCTGGCGCTGGTCGCCGCCGACGATGGGGTAGAGCGCCTCGCCGCGCTTGCCCACCGCCCAGGCGGCGGCGAGGTCGTTGCCCGTGATGACGATGGGGGAAACGCCGTCCCCGGCCCGCGCTGGGCGGCGTTCGGCCCCGTCTCCGGCAGGCGGCAGGGTCTCGACCCAGGTCTGGCCGGTGGCGTAGCGGCCGGGAAAATTGTCCACGAGGTAGAAGGCCTTGGTGAGCACGTGGTCCGCCGGAACCGGCTCCAGTTCGGGCACTTCCAGGGTGGAGAGCATCTTGCGCAGGTAGGCCCCCTCCGGTGTCGGCGGGCCGCCCGGCCGCGCCGTGAGCGCGTCGCGGGTGTCGAACA
This sequence comes from Methylobacterium bullatum, assembly GCA_902712845.1. Lineage (NCBI taxonomy): Bacteria > Pseudomonadati > Pseudomonadota > Alphaproteobacteria > Hyphomicrobiales > Methylobacteriaceae > Methylobacterium > Methylobacterium bullatum. Next base: position 2,503,271 of record LR743504.1, on the reverse strand, counting down.
GGACCGTCCCGCCGTTGCGCATGAAGGCGTCGATCCGGCGGATCGCGGCTTCGCTCGGCTGGGGGCGGCTGGCGACGATGGGCCAGTAGATGATCGGATAGAAGGCGAGTTCGTCCTTGCCCGGATCGATGCCGATCGGGTCGCCCGGCTCCAGGGCGGTCCGGCTGGCCAGCATTTGGGTCAGACCGTTGAGCCCGGCGCGGCTGGCCGTATCCGTCGCCTCGTCGCCGGTGACGACGTAGGCCAGACGGGTGGCGAGGGCGGAGTCGAACGTGTTCGGCCGCGCGCCCTCCTGAGCATGCGCGCCTCGCGGCGCACCCATGATGCCGATGCCGGCCACGATGAGCACCGCCGCCGCCCGTCCGGCGAAGCGTCCGAGCAGCCCCCCGCGCGAGCGGTTGAAGAGACCGCCGAGCCAGAGGCCGGCGAGGGTGTCGAGGATCAGCAGCATCAGCGCCACGGTAAACAGCGTGGCGCGCAAGTCGAGGGTGTCTCCGCCGGTGAGCGAACCGGTGCGGGCGTCGGTGAAGGCCGACAGGTCGAGGGGTTTCAGGCGGTCGTCGGGCCGGAGCGCGTTCACCGCGACTCCGCCATCGGCCGGGCCATAGAAGCCGGCCGGGTGTTCGAGGCTGGAGCGCTCGCCGTAATCGTCCGGCACCGCCGTGGCACCGGCAGGCGGGCTGCCCAGCGCCCCGAACCCGTCGAGGGTGAGGCGGGGCGCCAGGACGGCGGCGGCGGGCCGGGTCGACCCCTCCCCTCCATTCGGAGACGCACTGCCCGACAGGGCGACCACGCGGCGCAGCATGTCGATGAACAGGCCGGAGAGCGGCAGGTTCGACCAGGTCGTGTCTGCGGTGACGTGGAACAGCACGATCTGCCCCTTGCCACGCTTCTCGGCGGTGACGATGGGCGTGCCGTCCTGCAGCGAGGCCCAGGTCCGCCCCGGCAGGTCGCCATCCGGCTCCGCCAGGATCTGGCGGCGCACGCCGATATCCGCCGGTGGCACCAGCCCGGCAAACGGACTCTCCGGGGCAAAGGTCGCGAGCGTCCTGGGGCTGTCCCAGGACAGGGTGCCGCCCAGGGTCCTGCCGCCCCGGCGCAGGCGCACGGGGACCAGGGTGTCGTTGCCGGCTGCCAGGCGCGGCCCGGCGAAGCGCAGCAGCAGGCCGCCCTCGTTCACGAAACTCGCCACCCGGCGCATGGTCGCCTCGTCGAGGGCGCCCACATCGGCAAGGACCAGCACCGAGACCTGATTGTCGAGGAGCTGCCCGACGGATTCGGCCACCCCCTTGGCCCCACGTGCCTCCTGGACGTCGGCGAAGGGGGTGAGCGCGCGGGAGAGATAGTAGGTCGGGGCCAGGAGCGGCTGGGCCTGATCGTTGGTGCCGCCGAAGACCAGGCCGACGCGGCGGCGCTTGCCGCGCTCGTCCATCAGCGTCACCGCGCCGGCCGAGCGCTCGGCAGCGATCTCCAGCCGGCTGATGCCGTTGCGGAGCTCTACGGGGAGCTCGAACGTGACCTCGGTTTCGGTGGCCCCGTCGGCGAAGCGGAAATCGTGCTCGGCCAGGGGCAGGCCCTTCTGGTCGAGGGCGCGGACCAAGCCGGCATCGCGGCCATTGGCCGAAGCGCGCAGCACATGGGCGCTGAGCTTGCCGCCGCTCTCGGCCGCGGTGAGGGCCAGAGCCGGTGGCCGGTCGGCGCGCAGGATGGTGAGACGGGCGCCGGCTTTGTTCAACGCATCGGACAAACCCTTGCCGAACGCGTCGGATGCGACACCCGCAACGCCATCGGTGATCCAGACCACAGCGACGGCCGGATGGCGGTCGAGGAAGGCTCCGATGGCGGTCAAATGGACGTCGCGTTGCGGTAGATGGGAGCGCGGCGCGACGGCCCGGAGCCGGTCAAGGGCGGCGGCGGGCGTCTTCGCTTCCAACGCCGCCGGGGCGTCGGCTAGGGCGACCACGGCCACGGGGCGACCGTCCCGTGAGGCGGCCTCGACCTCGTCGGTGGCGGCGCGCATGCGCTCGCGCCAGTCATGCGCGGCGGAAAACCCGTTATCGATCATGACGATGAGCGGCGTCCGCCCGGAGGTCGCGCCGGTACCCGACGGGTTCCAGACCGGCCCCGACACGGCAAGGATCAGGCAAGCCGCGGCGATCATTCGGAGGATTAGCAGCCATGGCGGGGTCCGCGCCGGCGTCTCGCGCTTGGCCAGCAGGTCGGCCATGATCCGCAGGGGGGGAAACTCGATCCGCTGCGGCCGGGGCGGCGTCACCCGGAGCAAATACCACAATGCCGGCAATGCGATAAGCGCCGCGAGCGCCAGCGGCGCGGCGAAGGTCAGGGGCAATCCGAACATGTGCTGCTCCTCACCCCGTCCCGCGCGCGGCGGCGACCAGCGTGAGGAGACGCAGGGCCGCCTCGCTCGCCGGCCGGTCGGTGCGATGGATCGTCAGGGTCCAGCCCTGGGCGCGGGCGATCTCGGCGAGACCGTCCCGATGCGCGGCGATTCGGGTGCGATAGGCCGCCCCCCACGACGCCGCGTCGCCGATATCGAGGCTCATCTTGGTCTCAGGATCGTGCAGCACCGCCTGCCCGGCAAAGGGAAAGGTCTCCTCCACCGGGTCGACCACCATGACGAGATGACCTCTCGTACCGGAGCCCGCCAGCGAGCCCACCGCTTCTCTAAGCTGTTCCAGCGGCGAGAGAAAATCGCTGACGAGGATCGCCTCGTCGAAGCGGCCCGGCGTGGCGCGCGGCGGCATGTCCTGCTCAAGACCGGCTTTGTCGGCCACCAGAGCCTGCGCCATGGTCTCGACGATGCGGCGTGAGGCCGTGGCCCTGGTGAGACCCAGAAGCCCAGCCCGCTCGCCCCCCTCGACCAGGGCATCGGCGACTGCGAGGCCGAGCACGAGGGCGCGCTCGACCTTCGGCCCCTGCCCGAGGCTCGACGCGAATCCCATGGAGGCGGAACGGTCGATCCAGAACCAGATGTTGTGGGTCGCCTCCCATTCGCGCTCGCGCACGTACAACTTATCGTCGCGGGCGGAGCGGCGCCAATCCACCCGCGCCGCCGCTTCGCCCGCCACGAAGGGCCGGAACTGCCAGAAGCTCTCCCCCTGCCCCGCCCGCCGCCTGCCATGCAGACCATGCGCGAGCGTCGAGGAGACACGCCGCGATTCGAGGATCAGACGCGGCATCCGCTCGGCGAGAGAGAGCGCGCCTTCGGTCTCGTGTCGCCCAGGAGCGCGCTGGGCCGCGTCGAGAACCCGGGTGGCGATCATACCGTTAAAGCTTCGCGGTCAGCTGAGCGATGATCCCCGGCACGGTCTCACCGTCGGCGCGCGCAGCGAAGCTCAAGGCCATGCGGTGCTTGAGCACGGGCTCGGCCAGCGCCTTCACATCGGCCACCGAGGGGGCGACGCGGCCTTCGATCAAGGCCCGGGCCCGCACCGCCAGCGTCAGCGCCTGACTCGCGCGGGGGCCAGGCCCCCACAGGAGCTTGCCCTTCAGGGAAGGGTCCCCTCCTTCCGGCCGCGCGGAGCGGACGAGATCGAGGATCGCATCCACCACCGCATCGCCGACCGGCAGACGGCGCACGAGGCGCTGCGCCGTGAGAAGCGCCTCCGTGGACATCACCGCCTGTGGGGTGTGGTCGCCGACGCCCGTGGTCTCGATGAGGATCCGGCGCTCTGCGGCACGGTCGGGATAGCCGACGTCGATTTCGAGGAGGAAACGGTCGAGCTGCGCTTCGGGGAGCGGGTAAGTGCCCTCCTGCTCGATCGGGTTCTGCGTCGCCAGCACGTGGAACGGGCGCGGCAGGTCGTGCCGCTCGCCCGCCACGGAGACGAAATTCTCCTGCATCGCCTGCAACAGAGCGGATTGGGTGCGCGGGCTGGCCCGGTTGATCTCGTCCGCCATCAGCAATTGCGTGAAGACCGGGCCGCGCACGAAGCGGAACGAGCGGCGGCGGTCCTGGTCCTCGTCGAGGATCTCGGTGCCGAGGATGTCGGAGGGCATTAGGTCGGGGGTGAACTGCACGCGGCGGGCGTCGAGCCCGAGCACGGTGCCGAGCGTCTCCACCAGCTTGGTCTTAGCGAGGCCCGGCAGGCCGACGAGGAGACCGTGGCCACCGGCCAGGATGGTGATGAGGGCGAGGTCGACGACCTTTTCCTGGCCGAAGATGACCTTGTGAATGGCGTCCCGCGCCTGTCCCACCTGGCCGAGACACGCCTCCGCGGTGGCAACGATGCCATCGTCGAGGGAAGTGGCCGGGGCCGGTGTGGAGCCTGAAGTCATGCGTTCGATCCCGGTTTGCCACTTCGCCGGCGGACCGGATCGAAGCAGCGCGGACTTGTAGCCTGACGGCCACTTTGGGACGGAGTGTGGCGTTCTTTTCCGGACGCTGGCAAGGTCGACGCGACGACGCAGGCGTTTTGCCAGATATTGGCGCTCTTTCCGCCAGGCTCCGAGCGATCAGAAGTGGCTGAACGACCGCGTGGTGAAGGCGTGTTCGCTGCCGTCCGGCCGACGGAAAACGGGCGCCCGATCGCCGGCCACCACAGTTCCTATCCGTGCGAGCGGGATGCCGACGGCAAGGCTCTCGTCGATGAAGGCGTCGACTTGGTTCGGTGCCACGGCGCAGAGGATCTCGTAATCGTCGCCACCGGTGACGATGGTGTGGATGAGCCGAGGGTCGAGAGCGAGCGCTTCCCGTGCGGAATCGGACAGCGGTACGTCCGAGAGGATGATCTCGGCGCTGCGGCCACCACCCGCCAGCATCTTCGTCAGATCGCCGGCGAGTCCGTCCGATACGTCCATCGCAGCACGCACATGGCGGCGTAGGCTCCGCGCGAGGGAAATACGCGGCCTGGGATGGCGGTAGCGGTCGATGAGAACGCCGCGCGCTGCCGATCCGAGGTGCTCGCCCCATTTCGGCATGGAGCCGTCGAGGAGCCGCAAGCCAAGGGCCGCATCACCGATCGTGCCACTGACGCAGAGGATGTCGCCGATCTCGGCCGTCATCCGCCGAACCATACCGCCGTGCGATACCTCGCCGATGGCGGTGACCCCGATGAGGGCGGGACCGGCCGAGCGGACGGTATCGCCTCCGAGGAGTGGGCACCCGAACGCCATTGCCGCCTCGCTCAGGCCAGTGGCGAAGCCGGCAAGCCAGTCTTCGGTCCAATCGTCGGGCAAGGCGAGGGTCAGGAGGAACCCGCGCGGCGTCGCGCCCTTCGCCGCGATGTCGGACAGGTTCACCCCGAGCACCTTGCGTGCGATCGAGGCAGGTGGATCATCGGGCAGATAGTGGACGCCCTCGACGATCGCGTCGGCGGTCAGGACGAGATCGCAGCCGGGACTCGGTGCGAGGGTGGCGGCGTCGTCGCGCAACCCGTCCGCGCCATGCCCCGCCAAAGGCGCGAAGTAGCGCGCGATCAGCCCGTCCTCCGTGGGGCGGGAGGCGGGGGGATTTGTCTTCAAGCGCGCCCGGAACCGGGAAGCCCGGCGAATTCCGATCCACGAACCTCGCGGGCGACCTTGTCGAGGACGGCATTGACCATGCCGGGCTCGTCGCCGGCATAGAAGCTGTGAGCCACATCGACATATTCCGAGATCGCGGCACGTGCCGGCACGTCCTTGCGGAACATGATTTCGTAGGCGCCAGCACGGAGGATGGCGCGCAAGACCGCCTCGATACGCTTCAGAGGCCAGCCGCTGGACAGGGCTTTGTCCAGCTGAGGATCAATGGCGCGCTGCTCCTCGACGACGCCACGCAGGAGGTCGCGGAAGAAAGCGATCTCCGCGGGCGGTTGCTCGATACCATCGATGTCACGGCCGATCCAATAGGCTTCGAACTCGGCGAGCGCTTCGATGACGCCCTTATCGGAAATTTCCATCTCGTAGAGGGCCTGCACAACGGTGAGGCGTGCGCCGCTGCGCTCGATCGTCTTGGCCATGGGCTTCTCAATCCTCTCCCACGGGTGCGGCGGCTGCAGCGCGTTTCAGCGCCAGCACGGCCAAGGCCGCATCCGCGGCGCCCGCACCCTTGTTCAGGTCGGAAACGCGAGCGCGGGCGAGTGCCTGCTCCATCGTTTCCACCGTCAGAATGCCGTTTCCGAGGGGCAGTCGCCCGATCACCGACAAATCCATGAGTGCTCGCGCGCTCTCGGTTGCCACGATGTCGTAATGGCCGGTTTCACCACGAATGACGCAGCCAAGGGCGACGGCGGCGTCGTAGGGCTGCCCCGCGCGAGCTGCCTCCTCCACCAGGATCGCTATGGCTGCGGGAATCTCGAGAGCACCCGGCACTGTTACGACGACACCCTCCGCTTCCGCCGCGTCGAGCGCACCCTGCGCGCCAGCGAGGAGTTCATCGGATATGTCGTCGTAGTAGCGCGCTTCCACCACGAGGACACGCGCGCCCTTTACGTTCGTGGGGGGGGCCGGGCGAGCGGCTGGTGAAGGCGAAACCATCGTGGGCCTTGTCTGTAGTGGCGGAGGGCGACATCGGCACCGACGTGACGAGTGAGCCTCGAGCGCGGATCGTTGGCGTCACCACCCAGTACGACCGGGTTGGCCCGGTTCGAAATCTTGCGACCGACTGCGTCAGGAACGTAGGTCGGCGACTTGGCGGTCGCTCGGCGAGCGATAGACCGAAGGGTGCGGTATCACAAGATAGCGCATCATGAGGCACGCTTCTCGAACAGCCGGGCCGCGTAGCGGGCGATGAGGTCGACCTCGAGATTCAGCCGGTCGCCGATTCGGCGCTCACCCCAGGTCGTCACCTCCAGGGTGTGGGGGATGAGAAGGACCGAAAAATGGTCGCCATCGATGGAATTGACGGTCAGCGACGTGCCGTCGAGGCAGACCGACCCCTTCTCCGCGATGAAGCGCGACACGGACGACGGTCCGCGCAGAAGAAAACGGTCGCTCGGCGACCATTGTGGATCGCCGGTGCCACCGGTCACGCTCTCGCGGGCAACGATCTCTGCCACTCCGTCCACATGCCCGGTGACAAGATGGCCGCCGAGCTCATCGCCAATCTTCAGCGAACGTTCGAGGTTGAGCCGCGTGCCCTCAGCCCAGCCAACGACGGTGGTCCGCGCGAGAGTTTCTGCGGCTGCATCGACAGAAAAGATACAGCCCCTGGGGTCTGACTCGATCGCCACCACGGTGAGGCAGGGGCCGGAACATGCAATCGACGCACCAAGCGCGATGGTCGCGGGATCGTAGGAGGATCGGATATGAATGCGGCGCAGACGCTCATCCCCCTCGACGCTGAGGACCGTTCCTACATCGCTGACGAGGCCGGTGAACATCTAGACGCTCCGTTCGTAGGTGACAGACTGGTCCGGTCCGAACGCGCGAGTCTCGGCGACGCCGAAGCTGGACTCTTGCAGGCGGGCCTTCAACGCCTCACCGACGGCCGGCAGGCCTCCTCCACCGATAGCGCGCGGGCCTGTAACGAGGGTGCAGACGTCGACCAGATCGGCGGCCGCCAGGGAATCGGCAAGGTGCGGACCGCCTTCGCAGCAGATTCGTGTCAGTCCGTGTTCCGCCAGACGTGCGAGCGCGGCGGACAGGTCAATCCGGCCACTCGAACACGCTGCGACCTGGATCGTCTCGACGCCGAAGGATGCCAGCATCCGCTTGGCATGAATCGGGGCCGACCGTGTCGTCATCACCAGAGTCGGGATGTCGCGTGCACTACGCACAAGATGCGAGGCCGGCGACAGACGCAGCATCGAATCAAGGACAATGCGCAGCGGCGATCGCTGCGACAGGCCGGGCAGCCGTACTGTCAGCGATGGGTCGTCCAATCTTGCCGTGCCAATCCCGACGAGAATTGCGTCGGCATGGGCGCGCCACAGATGGACCGCGCCATCGGCGATGGGACCGGTGATGCGCAGGCGCTCGTCCGGCGCGCCAGACGCAAAGCCGTCCTGGGTGCGGGCGAGCTTGAGATGCAGGCTAGGGCGCCCCTTCGTGACGCGGGTGAAATGGCCGCGATGATCCCTTGCGGCCTCGTGCCGGAGCACATTCTGCGTCACGGCGATACCCGCCTGGGCGAGGCGCGCATGGCCCCTACCCGCTACTCGGGAATCCGCATCCTCTATCGCAGTGACGACGCGGGTGATCCCCGACGCGATGATGGCGTCGACGCAAGGAGGGGTGGCTCCATGATGTGAGCAGGGTTCGAGCGTGACGTAAAGTGTTGCCCCACGCGCGTCCTCGCCGGCCAGGGCGAGAACGAGAGGCTCGGCATGCGGGCGCCCCCCTGGAGCCGTCACGCCCTGAGCAATAACGCGTTCTCTGCCCGTCTCCCCCGCGACCACAACCGCACCGACTGACGGATTCGGCCAGGTCCGCCCGAGATTTCGCCTGCCCGTCGCCAGGGCGAGTCGCATGAAGCAACGATCTTGGTCGGTGTTCGCCTCAGATGCATTCATGACCGCACCCGCGTTGCGCGTTTCGACGGATGTTTGGTTGGCGGACTTGCACTGGGCAGGACCTCACTGAGAGGGGCTTCATCGCTCGCCTCTTCGACCTGCAGTGGCGCAATGCCGGAGGTCTCCCCCAAGGTGCCGAGCAACGCCTTGAAATCGCTGGCCTCGCGGAAATTTTTGTACACCGAGGCGAAGCGGACATAGGCCACGTCGTCGAGACCTTTGAGCCCCTCCATCACCAGTTCGCCGATCGCCTCGCTGGCGATCTCGGCCTCGCCGCCGCTTTCCAGCTGCCGGGTGATGCCGCTGACCAGTCGCTCGATCCGCTCCGGGTCCACAGGGCGCTTCCGCAGGGCCACGCCGATGGAGCGCTGCAACTTGTCACGATCGAACGGGACGCGCTTGCCCGAGCGCTTGAGCACGGTGAGTTCGCGCAACTGCACCCGCTCGAAGGTCGTGAAGCGGCCTCCGCAATCCGGGCAGACCCGACGGCGTCGAATCGCGGCAGAATCGTCGCTGGGGCGCGAGTCCTTCACCTGGGTGTCGGGACCGCCGCAATAGGGACACCGCATCGGGCGGATACCTGCATGGTTGGTGAGGAAACGAGAACGGCCGCGGATATGGTGATCCGCGGCCGTCTCTATCATGTCGGTGACGGCGGATGCACCCGCCGTCGAATATCTCAGCCGTAGATCGGGAATCGGTGGGTCAGGGCGTGGACTTTATCCTTGACCGCGGCCTCGATGGCCGGATCGCCCGCATCGCCCTTGGCCACCAGACCGTCGAGTACTTCCACGATGAAGCCGCCAATCTGCTTGAACTCGGCGACGCCGAAGCCGCGCGAGGTGCCTGCCGGGGTGCCGAGGCGGATGCCCGAGGTGATGGTGGGCTTCTGCGGATCGAACGGGACACCGTTCTTGTTGCAGGTGATGTCGGCGCGGCTGAGGGCCGCCTCCGCCGCCTTGCCTGTGAGACCCTTCTTCTGAAGGTCTACAAGCATCAGGTGGTTGTCGGTTCCGCCCGAGGTGATGTCGTAGCCGCCCGTGATCAGAGTGTCGGCGAGGGCCTTGGCGTTCTCGATGACTTGCTTGGCGTAGATCTTGAACTCGGGCTTAAGCGCTTCACCAAAAGCAACGGCCTTGCCGGCGATGACGTGCATGAGCGGACCGCCCTGGAGGCCAGGGAAGATCGCCGAGTTGAACTTCTTGGCGAGCGCCTCGTCGTTGGTCAGGATCATACCGCCGCGCGGGCCGCGCAGAGTCTTGTGGGTGGTGGTGGTGGCCACGTGGGCGTGCGGGAACGGCGACGGGTGGACGCCAGCCGCCACGAGGCCCGCGAAATGGGCCATGTCGACGAAGAAGTAGGCGCCGACGGCATCGGCGATCTCACGGAACTTGGCGAAGTCCCAGTGGCGCGGATAGCCCGAGCCGCCGGCGATGATCACCTTGGGCTTGTGCTCGTGTGCGAGTGCCTCGACCTGCTCCATGTCGATGCGCTGGTCATCGCGGCGCACGGTGTAGGAGACCGGCTTGAACCACTTTCCCGAGACGTTCGGGGGAGCGCCGTGGGTGAGGTGGCCGCCGGCGGCGAGATCGAGGCCGAGGAAGGTGTCGCCCGGCTGCATGAGGGCCATAAACACGCCCTGGTTCGCCTGGCTGCCCGAATTCGGCTGCACATTGGCGAAGCCACAATCGAACAGGCGCTTGGCGCGCTCGATGGCGAGGTTCTCGGCGATGTCGACGAACTGACAGCCACCATAATAGCGACGGCCGGGATAGCCTTCCGCGTACTTGTTGGTGAGGACCGACCCCTGGGCCTCCAGCACAGCCCTGGAGACGATGTTCTCGGAGGCGATCAGCTCGATCTCGTGCTGCTGCCGGCCGAGTTCCTGGCTGACGGCCTTGGCCACTTCCGGATCGGCGTCGGCCAGGGACGCATTGAAAAAGGAATTCGAGAAGTGCTTGTCGGCAGCGGTACCGGCGCTCATGGAAAGCCTCGATTGTTGAACGGGCGAAGGCGTCCGTTATCCGCTGGCGTTAAGCAGGCGGACGCTCGATATGCAATTTACTACACGGGCCGGCGAGCGAGGCCAAGCACAGCTAATTTGTAGCCTCGGCCAAAAAAATTTCTGTGCATTCGGTATTCACGATGGTGAATGCCAGGGGGCATACGGCGTTGCAGGGACAGCCAAGTCGCGGCCTGCAGCTTTGCGTCGCAGATTTCGCGCTCGAGCGTGGAAGCAACCGCGCCGGCTCCTGGTAAGGGAGATCTGGTGCTCGCCGAGCCAGTGTCGGCCATTCAGGCCAGGAAACGATCCGCGTCGGTAGGGGCAGGCCTATGGCAGAGGTCTTCCCGCCCGAATAGCACGAAGCGGCTCTTGGCTATGAGATCGTACAATGCCGACTGTCCGCGCGACGGAATGAGCAGCAGCATCGCAGCCAAGGACCAGGGAAAGCCGAGACTTCTGGCCATCCGTATCGATCCCTTCAGCTTGAACCAAGCCCGTCCCTCGGACAGCAGGATGTTCGTCTTCAATCTATCGGTATCGAGGCCGTAATGTGCGTAGAGTGCTCGTCCCAGTGCTGACTGAGCCGGCAGGAAGCGGAGTCGTTTGGCGTGATCGAGCTGCTTGATGAAGCGGATCCAGCCGACACAAAGCGCACAATGCCCGTCGAAAATGATGATCGGGCGATCATCCGCGAATGGTGGGACGGTCCGGTCGTTTCTCTAGCTGAAAGGATCTCGTACCAACTGCATCCGCTCCATCCTCGTGGCGGCCTGAACCACGCTGTACGCCGCAGAAGGCGAAGAACGCCTCGCAACGCTCGGATGATCGGTTTGCTCCCTCCATGACGACTTGGGCGAGACCCGATGCCGAATCTCGCCCATGTTCCGGCTGCGATTGTCGCTTCCAGAAATCAGTTCTCCTCGTCGCCCGGCTCGAAGCTTGGTACCTGCTCGGCGCTGGCCACGGGAGTCGGGGCCGAGAGGGTCGAAGGAACGTTCACGCCGTCGCGCTTGTAGATATCGTCGCGGAACTGCACCGAGCCGTCCGGGGTCGCCCAAGCGGTGATGTAGGTCCAGTAAACCGGCACGGGGGTGCTCAGGGTTGCGTCGACGCGCTTGCCGCTCTCGATGGCCTGCTCGACCTGGTCGCGGCCCCAGCCGGGCGTGTCCTTGAGGAGCCATGTGATGTACTCACGCACGTTCTGCACACGGACGCAGCCCGAGGAGATGAAGCGGAAGTCGTCGCCGTACACGCCCTTGGAGTTCGTATCGTGCATGAACACGCCGTGGGGGTTCGGGATATTGATGCGCACGATGCCCATCGAGTTGAAGTCGGCCCCCGAATCTTGACGGTAGCGGTAGCGCGTGCCCTCGTCCGAATTCCAATTCACAGAGGCCGGCGAAATCTCCGTCTCGCCGGTGAAGATGCGGATCTTGTTCTCGGTGAGGTAGTTCGGGTCCTTCTGCATCTTGGGAATGAGGTCCTTCTTCACAATGGAAGCCGGAACCGTCCAGAAGGGGTTGAAATTGATCTGCGTCGCCTTGGTGTTCATGATCGGCGATTGGCGATCGATCTTGCCGACGCCGGCGGCGTGCAGGGTCACGACCTGGCCATTCTCCACTGTCTGGACCAGGGCGGCGGGAATGTTGGTGATGACGAAGCGGTTGCCGAGGTTGCCCGAATACGAGCGCAGGCGGACGGCATTCACCTCAAGCTGCTTCAGGCGAATGTCGGCCGAGACGTTCATGGCTTGCTGGGTGGCCGGGCTCATGGAGCCGGTCTGACTCAAGCCATGCCGAGCCTGGAAGCGCTTCACGCCGGCGGCCACATAGGAATCGTAGACGTTCGATCCACCTGAGGCGGAGTCGAGGTCTCCCGTCACCGTGAGGCGCTGGCGCAGCGCCGCCACTGCCGGCCCCTTCCCGCCGATGCGCAGGCGCTCGGCGCCGGAGACCGGTCTCCAGCCGCCGCGCGCCACGATGTCCTTGTAGCGCTCGACCATCTGTTCCGTGGCCGCAATCGTCTGCGGCGACAGGATCGGCGTAGAGGAACGCTGCACCTGCATCGTCGAAGGCGCAGCGTAATCCTGCGCCCATTCGGCCTGGGCGAAACCGGCTTGTTCCCGTGCCGAGGCGGTTTGGGCGAAGGCGGCGACACCGGCAAGGAGTGCGAGACCCAATGAGCGGATGGGGTAAGCCTGTTTCAGCATCGGACGGAAACTCTGATCTGACCTGTGAAGCGGCACGAGGCCGTCGGGGCATGGCCGTGATTGAGAACGGCCACCGAAAGTCCTGTGCCGCGAACGTGTCGGGGCACGGTTAAGAAGTCATGCGGTCCGGGCTAGAATGTGGCGCCGTCTGATGAAATCTCGGCTTGTCCTGTACTGCAGCGCACATGCAACATCATTGAGCCACGCCCCGTCGACGGTATGGCGGGATTATGTCCGTTGGGGTAAGCGCTGAATGCATGATGTCGGGAGATTCAGCGGCGGGCGGCGGGCGCGTGATCACGGCGGTGATCGCGCTCTATGCGTTCGTGCTGCAAATCTTCCTCGCGACCCTGATGCCGCTGCCCGCGGCTGGTCACGCCGATCCGATCTGTTCCGGCCTGATGGACGGCGAATTCGCCGCGCGGCAGCCAGACGGTTCGTCCCACGTCGGTCACAAGCTTTGTTGCACGTCGGCAGTCGCGACCGTCTTGGCTGATCAACCGGTGCTCGCGTCCAGCGCGATCGTCTGGCCGGCCCCGTCCGTCATCCATCTGGTCTGGCGCGACGTAGCCTACCTCGGTGCACGCGGGCCACCGGGTTCTCTTCCCCATCCGCGAGGTCCGCCCGCCGCCTGAAGCGATTCGATGCCTCGATTCCTTCAGACACGGACATTCATCATGAAACGGATCTTGTGGTCGGAGCTTGCCGCGGCGCTCCTCGTTACCATCCCTACCGGCGCTGCCTTCTCTCACGCCACGATGGAGCGGAAGGAGGCAAGCCCGAACGCGAGCTATCGCGGCGCGGTCCAAGTCACCCATGGGTGCAACGGCGAACCGACCAATCGGGTGAGCGTCACGATTCCTGAGGGTGTGATCGGCGCTAAGCCGATGCCGAAGCCGGGCTGGACGGTGACAACGGAAATAGGACCCTACGCCAAGCCCTATTCCTATTATCACGGCGACATTTCCAAAGGGGTGAAGACCATCACCTGGAGTGGTGGCCAATTGCCGGACGATCAGGTCGACGAGTTCACCTTCCTTGCCCGCATCTCCGATGCGTTCGTGCCCGGCGAGACCGTGTACTTCCCGGTCGAGCAGGATTGCACGAATGGCAATCATCGCTGGAGCGACATTCCCGCGCCGGGGCAGTACGCCCATGCGCTGAAATCCCCCGCACCGGGCGTCACCATCGTCGCGGCTCAGGCCCTGGCACCGTCGCGCGCGGCGTCATCCCCCTCGGGCCAGATCAAGGCCGGCGATCTCACCATCGATACGCCGTGGATGCGCGCCACTCCCGGCGGCGCCACCGTGGCTGGTGGATATGTCCGAATCAGCAATACCGGCAGACAGGCGGACAAGTTGATCTCCGCCTCCATCCCCGTCGCTGCATCCGGGTCTATCCATTCCATGACGATGGATGGCGGGGTGATGAAGATGGCCGTGTTGGAAGGTGGACTCCTGCTCAAGCCCGGCGAGACCGTGGAGTTGAAGCCCGGCAGCTATCACCTGATGTTCGAGGGGCTGAAGGCATCGCCAAAAGTCGGCGAATCGATCTCGGGGAATTTGGTGTTCGAGCGCGCGGGCACAGTACCGGTCACCTTCGCCGTCGCGCCCATTGGCGCCAGGGCACCGAACGCGTCCGCAGCGGGCGAGCCGGCGGCCGGACAACACCAGCACTGAGCGTCCGATTTCGGACCGGCTTCGCGCTTTGGCGGTTCCGCCGAGCGCGCACTCCCTTTCTCTTTCAGGACCCGCCGCTCCTCTGCCTCGATCCGGCGGAGTGTTTCAGGGCGCGGGATCCGGAGCTTCCTGCCATGCCGTCGTCACGTCTTCCGGGGGCGTTCGCGCTCATCCTCCTCTCCTCCACATCCGCCTTCGCTCAGGGCGTGGCGAATGCAGAACTGCCCGAACTCAGCGTCCAAGGGGCAATGTCCGGTTCACTTACAGTACCGAGCGTTGCCGCACAGCGGAATGCGGTGAACGCCACTGTCGGTTCGGTGGCTTTCGTCGATGCCAAGGACTTCCAGAATCGCTACGCCAATACCCTACGCGACGTCCTGAAGGACACGCCCGGCGTGTTCGTGCAGCAGCGCTACGGTCAGGAAATGCGCCTGTCGGTGCGCGGCTCGGGCATTTCGCGCGGTTTCCATCTGCGTGGATTGGAACTGCTGCAGGATGGCATCCCGGTGAACTCAGCGGACGGCAGCGGCGACTTCTACCAGATCGATCCGCTCGCTCTGCGCTTGGTCGAGGTTTATAAGGGCGGCAACGCGCTCACCTTCGGTGCGACCACCCTGGGCGGCGCGATCGACTTTGTCACGCCCACCGCGCAGACGGCCTTCGCGCCAAACACCCTGCGCGTCGATGGCGGCAGCTTCGGCACGATCCGCGAGCACTTCCAGTTCTCGCGGATCTCCGGCCCGGCCGATTTCCTCGTGAGTGGCACGCTGACCAATTCCGATGGTTTTCGCGATCACGAAACCCAGCGGACCCAGAATTTCAATGCCAATGTCGGCTCCCAGCTCGCACCCGGTGTCGAGACGCGGTTCTACGTCGGCATCTATCTCACCGATCAGAAGCTGCCCGGAACGCTCACACTCTTCAACGCGCTCACCAACCCGACCATGGCCAATCCAAGCGCCATTTCGGGTAATCAATCACGAAAGGTCGAGGCTGAGCGGGTCGCCAACCGGACCTCGTTCGCCCTCGATGTGGGCAAGCTCGACATCGATACCTGGGCGATTCACAAATCGCTTTATCACCCGATCTTTCAGGTCATCGACCAAGACGGCTGGACCTACGGCATCTCCCCGCATTGGGCCGGCACGTTCGACATCGGCGGATACCGCAACGACACGATCCTCGGCCTACGTGCCTTCGCCGGCCAGAACTCGGCGCTGCAGTTCCAAAACGTCGCCGGACAGCGCGGCGCGCAGACCTTGAACGCGCTGCAGAGCTCATCGAATTACGAGGCCTATGGCGAGAACCGGTTCTGGTTCCTTCCGGATGTCGCCCTGATGACAGGGGCGAAGGCGTTCTCCTCGAACCGGACCTATAGCGACAAGGGCGGCTTCGGCCCAAACCCGGCGGTGAAATTCGACAACCGGACCTATCAGGGGATCAACCCAAAGCTCGGCCTGATCTGGCAACCGCTACCCGACATCCAAGTTTTCGCCGACGTCGCCCGCTCCCGCGACGTGCCGGACTTCACCGACCTGACCCAAACGATTGGTACGACGACGCAATTCGTGCCACTTCAGGCCCAGCGGGCCTGGACCTACGAGGCTGGTACACGTGGCCGCCTTGAGCGGCTCGCATGGGACATGACGCTCTATCGCTCGGAAGTCCGGGACGAGCTCATCAACTTTTCTGTCGATCCGGGTCGCAATATCCCTGCGGCGACCTTCAATTCGCCGCGCACGATCCATCAGGGCGTCGAGGCGGCCGTTTCCCTCGACCTTATCCGTGACCTGACCGGAGTCGGCGACCAAATCTCGGCGTCGCAGGTCTGGACGCACAACGACTTTCGCTTCGTCGGCGATCCGGTCTTTAGCGACAATCAAATCGCCGGCATCCCGCGGGACGTGCTGCGCAGCGTAGTCACTTACACCCACCCGAGCGGCTTCCACCTCAGCCCCTCAGTGGATTGGGTCCCGCAAGGCGCCTTTTCGGATCACGCCAACACTCTGCGGGTGCCCGGCTACGCCCTGGTCAACGTCCAAACCGGCATCGACTTCTCGAACGGGGTGTCGGTGTTCCTCGACGCCCGCAATCTCGCCGATACACGTTACGTCTCTGACGTGGCGGTGGTGAACAATGCAGTAACGATGGGCGGCAATCCGACCGCCTTCTACCCCGGCGTCGGTCGCAGCTTCTTCGGAGGCGTGCGGGCTTCCTTTTGAGGAGGGCGCTCCCGTCACCCCGGAGACCCCCGGATTCGTATAGAGCCCAAAGCCGGGGACGGGGTCTCGCTTCCTGGTCAACGGCTCCATGAACGATTCGGCTTCCTGCGGCGCCCGGGTCATCGAGCGCGACAGCGCCCGATGACCCGCGATGGGATACCTGCAGAGCTCCCTCTCAGTACAATCCACCAGCCTGGGCGGCACGGTCGGCGTCCGCCGGTACGGCGGCGGGAGCTGCGGGCGCCGCGACGTAAGCGTCAGGCGGGGCGGTGCCTGGCTTGAACGCCTCTAAGATCGTACCGGAGCCTTCGCCGGAGCCGGCGCGCATGCCGGAGGCGACGTTGACGCGGATCAGCTTGATGCCGGGCGGCACACGGAACGGTGTCGGCGGCTTGTCCTTGAGAGCCTGTTTCAGGAAGTCGAGGGCGACAGGCGCCGCGAGACCGCCACCTGTGGCGCGGTCGCCGAGCGAGCGCGGCTTGTCGAAGCCGATATAGACCCCGACCGCGAGGTCCGGCGAGAAGCCGACGAACCACGCGTCCTTGGCGTCATTCGTCGTGCCGGTCTTGCCGGCGAGGGGCTTGCCGATCTGCTTCAGCAATGTCGCGGTGCCGCGCTGGACGACGCCTTCCATGATCGAGACCATCTGGTAGGCAGTAAGTGGATCGAGGACCTGCTCCGAATCATCCACCAGCTTCGGCTCGTCCTGGCCGGACCACTTTTCAGCGTCGCAGCCGAGACACTTGCGGTTGTCATGCTTGTAGATGGTTTCGCCAACACGATCCTGGATGCGGTCGATGAGGGTCGGGCGAATACGGCGGCCGCCATTGGCGAGCATGGAATAGGCGGTGACCATGCGCATGACGGTCGTTTCGCCCGCCCCGAGCGACATGGGCAGGACCGGGAGCATATCGTCGTAGACACCGAAGCGGCGGGCGTATTCGGCGATGAGCGGCATGCCGACATCCTTGGCCAGCCGCACGGTCATCAGGTTCTTCGAATGCTCGATCCCGTAGCGGAGCGTGTGCGGGCCACCCGCCTTGCCGTCGTAGTTCGACGGAGACCACGCTTCCTGGCCGGGACCGGCCTCAATGGTGATCGGCGAGTCCTGTACGATCGATGAGGGCGTGTAACCGTTGTCGAGGGCGGCCGAATAGACGATCGGCTTGAATGACGAGCCCGGCTGACGCTGGGCCTGCGTCGCACGGTTGAACTGGCTCTCGTCATAGGAGAATCCCCCGACCATGGCGTGGACGCGTCCGGTATAGGGATCCATGGCGACGATGGCGCCGGAGACCTCCGGACGCTGGCGCAGCCGGTACTGTCCGCGCCCCCCGTCAATGGCCTCGACATAGATGACATCGCCGGCATTGAGCGCTGCCGATGGCGAGCGTCCGGTCCAGCGAGTACCGTCGGCGGCGATAGTGCCGGTCTCACGCTCCTTCGAGACTTGACCGGATGCCTCGCGGCGGGGCTGCAAGCCGATCTGAGCCACGCCTCCCGTCGTGCTCAGGACGACGGCGAGGCGCCAAGGTTGGACGTCACCGAGGCCCGGCACTTCGGCCACGGCGAGACCCCAATCGCGGCCGACGAGATCGACCTTCGCCTGAGCTCCCCGCCATCCGTGAGATTGATCGTAACGGATCAGGCCATCCACGAGTGCCTTGCGCGCCCAGGCCTGCATCTTCGGATCGAGGGTGGCGCGCACGGAGAGCCCGCCCTCATAGAGCTTCTTCTCACCGTAGCGTTCCGTGATCTCGCGACGGACCTCTTCCGTGAAGTAGTTGGCATTGGCGGCGTTGGCGAAGGCGACGCGCGGGTTGACGCCGAGCGGCATCTTACGCGCGGCTTCTCCTTCTTCCTTAGTGATGTAGCCGTTCACGGCCATCAGGCCGATGATCTCGTTGCGGCGGTCGAGGGCCTTCTGAGTCTGGCGATAGGGATGATAGTTGTTGGGGCCCTTCGGCAGCGCGGCCAGATAGGCCGCTTCGTTGATCGTCAACTCGTGGACGGACTTGCCGAAATAATCGAGCGCAGCGGCGGCGACCCCGTGCAGGTTGCGGCCTGGCACGATGGTGCCGAGGAAAATTTCGTTGAGGTAGAGTTCGAGGATCTTGTCCTTGGAGTAGGCCGACTCGATCCGCAGAGCGATCAAGGCCTCCTTGATCTTGCGATCGAAGGTCTGCTCGTTGGTGAGCAGGAAGTTTTTTGCCACCTGCTGTGTGATGGTCGAGGCGCCCTGCTTCTTACCACTCTTGGCGTTGGTCAAGATCGCCCGCACGACACCCTCGGGGTCGATGCCGCCATGCTTGTAGAAGTTCTTGTCCTCGGCCGAGAGGAAGGCGGCCACGACGATCTTCGGCATCGCCTGGATCGGCAGGTAGAGCCGGCGCTCGTTGGCATATTCTGCGAGCAGGCTGCCATCCGCCGCGTGCACGCGGCTCATCACCGGCGGCTCATAGTTGGCGAGGGCGGCGTGATCGGGCAGATCCTGACTGTAGGTGTAATAGAAATATGCGCCGGCTGCCGACAGCAGCACGAACAACATCGCCCCGATGCTGAACAGGAAGCCGAAGAAACGAAGGATGAAGCGCATCCGGGTCCCGTCCGTCGATGATCTGCCGCTGCCGGTCCGGCCGAGAGGCGAGGATGACCGAGACCTCGATCGTCCCGGAAAGGCAAGAGTGACGCGACGACCCGCGATCGTTCGGGAGGCGTGAGAAGCCTATTCCGAGCCGGGGCGCCGTGAGCCCCGGTTTCACACCGTATCTATGGTGAAACTGGGGCGATTGCTGCGGAGCGGCGCGGCGGCACCGGGCGTGTCAGGGAAGTACGGTTGGCAAAAAACGCGTCGATGGCCTTCGCCATTCCGCCGGTGACGTCGGCGCGCCAAGCTTCGGATTGCAGCAGGTCGAGGTCGCGCTTACTCGACAGGTAGCCGAGCTCCACTAGCACTGACGGCACGTCCGGCGAACGCAAAACTACGAAACCCGCCTCACGATGCGGTTTGTTGCTCAGCTCCATGACGGGGCTAAGATAGGACATAAGACCCTTGGCGAAACCCGCCGAGAAGGTGCGCGTCTCGCGCAAAGTGAGTTCCTGTAGGATATCGGCGATGTGGCCGGGACCTTGGCCGGAATCTGTGCCGGCGGTTGAATCCGCTTTGTTCTCGCGCTCTGCGAGCTTGGCCGATTCAGCGTCCGTGGCCTTTTCTGAGCCCGTGTAGATCGTCGCGCCGCGCACTTGCGGGGCCGACGAGATGGAATCGGCATGGATCGACACGAAGAGATCGGCGCTCGCCTCGCGGGCGATTCGCACGCGCTCGGCCAAAGGAACGAACACGTCGCGATCACGGGTCATCCGCACCCGGTAGCGGCCGGACGTTTCGAGCTTGCCGACGAGGGCCTGAGCGAACCCAAACACGATGTCCTTTTCGAAGATGCCCGAGGCGGCGATGGCCCCTGGATCGATGCCGCCATGCCCGGCATCGATCATGATCAACGGTCGGGAATCCGTCGGTTCTACCATGGCTTCCTTGCGGGCCGGAGGCGACGGGTCGTTCGCCACGGCGGCGCGACGGAACGTGTCGCGGTCGACCCGCTGGAACTCTATCGAAAGGAGGATGGCACCGTCTCGCATACGCGTCGTCGTTTCGATGCGCCCGACGGTGGCTGGCTGAGCAAGGTCGACGACGATGCGCGAGCGACCTGGAGCGAACAGGCCGTATCGGAAGGAAGAGACCAACCCTTCCCGGCGTCGTCCGGTGTCAGGTCCGAGTTGAAAGTTCACTTCCGTAAGGTCGATGACGACCCGGTCGGGCCGCTCCATGACGAAGGTGCGCGCCTCGATCGATTTCGACAAGGTGAGGGTCAGCTTGGTCGATCCGGCCGCACCAGTGGAAAGGTCCGCCGCGATGGCGACGGCCGATTGTTGACCGGATACCGTCGGATTCGTCCGGATGTCGTCCTGGGCCACGACCGGAACGGCCATCGCGAGGGTGGATAGGACAATTACGTGGCGCAGCAGGCGAGCGAGAGGCGGCATCGATCCGGCAGTCGTTGTCCTGAATTCAGGAGGCCGTTGGAACCAACAGACCTTCGGAACCAAGGGGCCTTTGAAAGCGCGAGTGTTCGATAAGGAATACGGCCGGGATGGTTAACCGTTCCTCTCCAGCCTGATGGCGAAACAGCCGGGATGTTGCTGTGGGGCGACAGGACCGGAGCGGATGCCCGCTTGGCCACCAAGGCGTCAAAGTTGTGACGGCTATGGTCTTGCTGCTTGCCAAGTGCCCGCGACGATCTGTAATGGTACTGTCCCTTCCCGGGTGTCGTGCGGTCTCATTCGCGGCCCGCGAGAGCGTCCTGGCCAGTCGCCGTGTCGCCTCGCAGTCGGCTCTCCGCGTCAAGTCCGTCGGCGTTTTTCCAATTCGGGTGGGTACCGGTGCATGCGGCGATCTTTTTGCCAAGGCGCCGTTCCAGAAATCAGCGGCCGGCATTTGCACGGTCTCAAAGTCTTCGTGAGGTCAGGGAGCGGATGGACGGACGCACAGCATCGGTTGCCGTTGCTCGTGTTCAAAGCGTACGCGTTTCGCGTGGCGCCGGTTCGCCGTCGGCCCTGGCCATGTTCAACCCCACGCGCGCCGACCACCGGCGCCTAGCGGCGGTTGACGGCAATCCCTTCCCCAAAGCCCCCCCTGGCCCGCATCGTTGGGTCTGGGCGTGCGCTCCCACCGGCGCCCGATGGGCCGGAATCGGGCAGCGCTTCGCCGGGACAGTTCGGCTGCAGAAGGACGACGTCGATCGCCATGAAAGTCCGTCATGGCCAACAACAACAAGATGCTCATCGATGCGATGCACCCGGAGGAAACCCGGGTCGTCACGGTCCACGGGTCTAGGGTCGAGGAGTTCGACTTCGAGGCGGCGAACCGGCGTCAGCTTCGTGGCAATATCTATCTCGCCAAGGTGACCCGTGTGGAGCCTTCGCTCCAAGCGGCCTTCATCGAGTATGGCGGCAACCGCCACGGTTTCCTCGCCTTCAGCGAGATCCATCCCGACTATTATCAGATCCCCCTCGCCGATCGTCAGGCGTTGCTGGAAGACGAGGCGCGGGACGCCGAGGAGCACCGCGAACGCGAGGAGCGCAAGCCGCGCCGCCGTTCGCGTGGGCGCCGTGCAGAGGCTGCATCTGCCAAGACCAGCGAGACGGTGAGTGCCGACGACGAGTCGGAGACCGTCGAGGTTGGTCTTGCGGAGGAGCCGTTGCCTCAGGCCTCGGCACCGGGGAACAACGAATCCGGTGAGCATCCCATCGCATCGGAGACTGCCGGCGAGCTCGGCGGCGACGTGAGCGTGAATGACGAAGCTGCACCTGCGGAAGTCGTCACGTCCGAGGCGGTCGTCATCGAGCCCGGTTCGGATGCATCGTCCGATCTGCCGCCCGCCTCCCTCGAAGGCGAGGTCCCCGCACCGGTAGAGGCGACCTCATCCGCGTTCGAAGATGCGGCGCCCGCCCAAGTCGATGTGGCAGAACCAGTCGCCGAGGGGCATCCCGATGCCTCCGTCCTCGAAGACGAAACCGACGAGGACGAAGAGTCCGACGAAGATGAATCGGACGAGGACGACGATTCGGACGATGAGGAGGACGAATCCGACGACGAGGACTCGGACGACGAGCATGATGGCGAGGATGGCGAGCACAAGATCGCCCAGGTCGGCGGTAACGGCGACGCTCTGGCCGAGATCCCCGAGCGCCCCCGCACCTATCGCCGCCACTACAAGATTCAGGAGGTGATCAAGCGCCGCCAGATCATCCTGGTGCAGGTCGTCAAGGAAGAGCGTGGCACCAAGGGCGCGGCTCTTACCACGTATCTGTCACTGGCCGGCCGCTACTCAGTGCTGATGCCCAATACCGGCCGTGGCGGCGGCATCTCGCGTAAGATCACCTCGGCGGCCGACCGCAAGCGCCTCAAGGAAGTCGCCCAGGATCTTGAGGTGCCGGAAGGCATGGGCGTGATCTTGCGCACCGCCGGTGCGTCCCGGACCAAGCCAGAGATCAAGCGCGACTTCGAATATCTGATGCGCCTCTGGGAGAGCGTGCGTGAGTTGACCCTGTCCTCTTCTGCGCCTGCCCTGGTCTACGAAGAAGGTTCGCTCATCAAGCGCGCCATCCGCGACCTCTACAACAAGGATATCGACGACATCCTTGTGGCGGGCGACGAGGCGTACCGCGAGGCTCGCGACTTCATGCGCATGCTGATGCCGGGCCAGTCCAAGGTGGTGCAGCCCTATCGCGACCCGACGCCGATCTTCGCGCGCCACGGTGTCGAGCAACAGCTCGACGCGATGTTCTCGACGCATGTGACGCTGAAGTCAGGCGGCTACCTCGTCATCAACCCGACCGAAGCCCTGGTTTCCATCGACGTCAATTCGGGCCGCTCGACCCGGGAGCACGACATCGAGGACACGGCGCTCCGCACGAATCTGGAAGCGGCCGAAGAGGTCGCCCGCCAGCTTCGTCTGCGCGATCTTGCCGGTCTGGTCGTGATCGACTTCATCGACATGGAAGAGAAGCGCAACAACCGCGCGGTCGAGAAGAAGCTCAACGATTGCCTTAAAAACGATCGTGCGCGCATTCAGGTCGGCCGCATCTCGCCCTTCGGTCTGCTCGAAATGAGCCGCCAACGCATCCGCACCGGCATGCTGGAGAGTTCGTCGCTCCCCTGCGTCCATTGCGGTGGCTCGGGCTATGTCCGCGCCACTGCATCGGTGGCCCTCCAGATCCTGCGCGCCATCGAAGAGTCGCTTCTCAAGAGCACGACCCACAACCTCATCCTGCGCACCCGCACGGAGGTGGCGCTCTACATCCTGAACCAGAAGCGCGCGCATCTGCGCGAACTGGAAATCCGCTTTGGTGTCAGCGTGACCATTGCCGCGGACGAGCGACTGGCTGCGACATCGGCGTTCCAGCTCGATCGAGGTGAGGTGGCGGTCCGGAGCGAGGGGCCCGTGACCGGGGTCCGCGCCGTTGCGATCTCGCCGCAGCTCGATGCCGACGACGATATCGATGGCGACGATGAGGAAGAGGCCATTCTAGAGGCTGAGGCCGAAACGGTCGAGCCAGAGGCTTCGCGCGAGAAGTCGAGCGAAAACAATGGTGAAGGCCGATCGGGCGGGCGCCGTCGTCGGCGGCGGCGGCGTGGTGGTCGTCACGAGACCGGCGAATCGTCGGGGGATCACGCGACCGGCGAAGACGAGCAGTCCGGCGAAGACGAGACCGACGGCGAGAGCCGGGACAACGACGATCAAACTGGCGAAGGTTCGGATGGGCGGGTTGGAGAGAATGAGGGCGATGAGCGCGTCGTAGCAGATGTCCGGGACGGTGAGGCGACACCTCGGTCCGACTCGTCCGACGACGAGGGGGCGGGTCGCCGTCGTCGTCGTGGACGCCGAGGCGGACGTGGTCGCGACCGTACAGAAGGTCGCCCGCGCGAGAATGGCGAAGAGCAGCAGACCGTATCGGCCTCCTTCGAAGAGGCTGCTCAGGATTCGACTGGCCTGCCTCAGGAGGCATCAGAAGGGGCACCCGCACCCGTTTCGGTAGACCTCCCGGTCGCTGAAGAGCCTTCGATCCCGGCAGCCGAGGCGGCGGCCCCGGAGGCGGTGGCCAACAACACGGTGGATTCGGACATTGCCGCCACGGAGTTGGCTCCTACTGCAACTCCGGCCCCCGAGCCGGTAGCAGTCGTGCTAACGCCAATCGATCCGGATCGTCCGAAGCGCGCCGGATGGTGGTCGCGGACCAAGGCCGCGCTCACGGGCGATTAGTCCAATTCTCTATGACACCTATGCCAACGTTCGAGCGGGCCGCATCCAAATAGGATGCGGCCCGTTTCGTTGTGCGCCTGGCATGGGCTCGTTCTTGAGGGTGGGAGTCCCTGCGTGAGCTGGTCATGGCGAGCGAAAGGAAGCGCAACTGCGGAAGAGCGACCGTCCGTGGGGAGGAAGCGTGGAGCGCAACGGCGAGTCGATGGACAAGAACTGGATATGAGGCGGTGCCGACCAGGGCGAGCGGGCAACGAACCGCGAAGCTCTCGTGACCAAGGGGCGGTATCGTAGATCGGGCGATCGTGCAGTGACGGAACGTGCTCTTATCTGGGGAGATCTCGCCTCGTGCCTGAAGGGGCAACGGCTTCGCGCCGGAGCGAGAAGTCAGCCGAGGTCGTAGTAGGGCGCGGCGGAGCCGCCCCGAAGGACCGAACGAGGAGGAATGGTCACGGCCATGACGATGCAGCCGGCCGGGCGCCAGATGCCCGCGCGAGCGGGGCGGTCGGAGCGCGAGCAGGGTGAAGCCCTGCGGACGACCGGCAGCGACGAAGCCGGTGGCCCGCGTCATTCACTGGGGACCATGGAGCCGGGGCTGCTGGAGGCGGCTCTGGCGCGCCAGAACCTTCAGCGCGCCTGGAAGCGGGTGCGGGCCAACAAGGGCGCGGCGGGGGTCGATGGACTGGACATCGCTCAGACGGCGGCTCACCTGCGCACGGCTTGGCCCCTGATCCGCGAACAGGTGCTGCTGCAGGTGCTGCAGCCGCTCCTCGATCCTCACTTCAGCCCGCATTCCTACGGCTACCGTCCGGGCCGCCTCCGGGGACGGGCCGGGGACGCCGGCGTGATCCGGCTGATCCGGGCGTATCTGGGCAGCGGGATCATGAGCGGGGGCGTGGTGCGGGAGCGTGGGATAGGACCAACGCAAGGTGGCCCCTGTCCCTGTTGCTGGCCAACGTGTTGCTCGACGAAGTGGACCGGGAGCTGGAACGGCGCGGCCATCACTTCGTGCGGTATGCGGACGACGTGACCGTCTACGTCTGCAGCCGCAAGGCGGGCTGGCGTGTGATGGGGCTGCTGCGGCGTCTGTTCGGGCGGCTCCGGCTGTGTCTGAACGAGACCAAGAGCGCGGTGACGAGCGCGTTTGGGTGCACGGTCCTGGGCTTCACCTTCTGGGTGGGGCCGGGAGGCGTGGTCAAGCGGCATGTCGCGCCCGCATCGCTGGCGATGTTTGAGCAGCGGGTCCGCGTGCTGACACGCCGGTCCGGTGGGCGCAGCCTGCCGGACGTGGTGGGGCGGCTGCGGATCTACCTGCTGGGCTGGAAGGGCAACTAGAGCGTCGTCCGTGAAACTGGAATCACGGGTTGGCGTGGCGTGTTTTGGATGATTCACTCTCGGTATGGAGGTGGATCATGGGCCATTGCTACTCGATGGATCTTCGCGAGCGGGTCGCCCAGTTTGTCGCTGGGGGCGGCTCCCGACGAGAGGCGGCGCGTCGGTTTGCGGTCAGCGCCAGTTTTGCGGTGAAGCTTCTGCAACGTCAGGCGCGCGTCGGATCTCCGGCTCCGCTGCGCCAGGGTCGCCCGCTCGGCAGCGGCAAGCTCGCGCCCTGCGCGACCTTCCTGATCCAGACGGTCGAGGCCACACCGGACATGACCATGCCGGAGTTGGCCGAGCGGCTGCTGTCTGCGCAGGGCGTATCGGCCACACCCGCCATGCTGTCGCGTTTCCTCTGCCAGCGTGGGTTCACATATAAAAAAAGCCCTGATGGCAGCGGAACGCGCACGCGCCGCCATTTGTGACGCGCGCCGGCTCTGGACGACCAAACGTCAGCCCCGGATGCGCCTGTCGCCCCATCGCCTCGTCTTCCTGGACGAGACCAGCGTCACCACCAAGATGACCCGCCTGCGCGGTCGCAGCCGCAAGGGAACGAGACTGCACGCCAAGACCCCGTTCGGGCATTGGGGCACCCAGACCTTCATCGCCGGCCTGCGCTGTCATGGCCTGACGGCTCCGTGAGTCGTCGACAAGGCCATGAACAGGGCCGCCTTCGATCTCTACATCGAGACCCAGCTCGCCCCGACCCTGCAACCGGGCGACGTCGTCATCCTCGACAATCTCGCCGTTCACAAAAGTCCCAAGGCCGCCGCCTGCCTCAAGGAGAAAGGGGCCTGGTTCCTGTTCCTGCCCGCCTATTCCCCCGACCTCAACCCAATCGAGATGGCCTTCTCCAAGCTCAAGTCGCACCTGCGCAAGGCAGCGGCACGGACCTTCGAGGCACTCTGGCGCGCCATCGGCAACATCTGTGACCTCTTCCAGCCCAATGAATGCTGGAACTTCTTCAAAGCCGCCGGATATGCATCCAATTAAAAGTCTGCCGCTCTAACGGCTGGCGCAGACGCCAGGGGGCTGGCGCGAGCTGGACAAATGGCTGCGTCACTGGGTGCGGACGATCCAGCTCAAGCAGTGGAAGCGCGGCCCGACCATCCACCGGGCACTGCTGGCGTTGGGGGTCCATCCCGAGGTGGCGCGACGAGTGGCGGCCAACGGCCGCCGTTGGTGGCACAACAGCGGATTGGCCCTCAACGGCGTGCTCACCCCGGCGTGGATGGATCAACTCGGTCTGCCCCGGCTCGCCTGACCTCAACTCCTCGAACCACCCGGTGCGGACCGACATGCCGGGTGATGTGGCAGGGGGGCGATCCAAAAGGATCGCCCCCTATGCCGATTGTCGCTTCAAGGTCACCGGGCAAGGCAATGACCTTCGACGGATCGAGAGACCGCATCCGCGGTCAGCTTTCCATCACCGAATGTTCGCTGTTGTGCAATAGCAGTGTAAATATTGTGCAGACTGCCTTTAGTGCGAACGAAATCTGATTTTTCGACTAAGCATGCGTGATTTGTCGAGACTGTTGCAGCAAAGTCATTTTTCTGAAGCGGCGATCGCTTAAGGTCGAGCTCGATTTCAAGACAAAGGATACGGCGTCGGAAAGGGCGGTTGTCATTCTGCGGTCTTCACCAGTGCGAGACGACCGGGATGCTTACACCTCGGCCTGAAAGCCTGGGGGATATCATTGAAAAAAT
This sequence comes from Methylobacterium bullatum, assembly GCA_902712845.1. Taxonomy (NCBI): domain Bacteria; kingdom Pseudomonadati; phylum Pseudomonadota; class Alphaproteobacteria; order Hyphomicrobiales; family Methylobacteriaceae; genus Methylobacterium; species Methylobacterium bullatum. The sequence goes on along the minus strand of LR743504.1, from coordinate 2,475,799 downwards.
GGTTTATGTTGTCGAAAGCCTTTCGGCGAACAATAAAAGGATCGGGCCATGCGCCGTTTGTACACATCACTACTGGCCATCAGTACACTTGCGAGCGTTGCTCTTTCACCGGCGATTGCTGCCGATCTGTCCGTTCCCAAAGCCATGCCGGCCGAGGCGAAGGCCGCCGACCCACTCATCGGATTCTCTTTCGGCTCGCGCTATCAGACAGACTATAACTTCCGCGGCGTGTCGCAATCGAACCTGCAGGGAAGCTATCAGACGTTCTTCGAAGCACAGTTTCTGAACAACTTTGCCTATGCGGGGTTCGCCACCTATCAGACCCGCCTTCCGACCCGGCCGGACATGGAGTTCGATCTAATCGCCGGTATTCGTCCGACCTTCGGAAAGTTCGCCTTCGATCTCGGCATTCTGTACTATTTTTATCCCAATGAGCAGCAGGTCATCCTGCCAGGTGGCACGGCGTTCTCGACGAAGAACTCCGACTTCTACGAAGCCGCCGGCAAAATGCTTTACACCGCGACAGATTCGCTGACGCTGGGTACGAACGTATTCTTCTCACCGAACTTCTTTGGCACGCACGCTATCAGCACCTATGCGTCGGGCACGGCCGCTTACACCTTGCCGGCATCGCTGTTCCCATTCCTGCCTGAGGCCTATGCGGGCGGGTTCTCGCTGTCGTCCGAGCTCGGTTACTTCTTTCTTGGCGCCGCCAAGAACTCGGCTACCGGCTTCAACGCGGATATCGGGCGATTCAATTCATTCAATCTGCCGAGCTACCTCTATGGGAACGTTGGCCTGTCCTACACCTACAAGAACATCGTTCTCGACGTACGCTACCACGATACCGATTTGACCAAGACCGAGTGCGCCGCCTTCAGTGGAGACTTCCGCCAGATAACCAATGGCGGAATTTCGAAGTGGTGCGGCGATGCGGTGATTGGTTCGATCACGTTCCAGACGTCCACAGCGGCACCGGGCATCTATGCCGAGCCGGGTGGGTTTTTGAACCTGTTCCGCTAAGCGCGGCGCCCATCGACAGAAAAAGGGCCCCGGAGCGATCCGGGGCCCTTTTTCTGTCGATGGGCGAGAGCTCACCCTAGCCACGACTTCAGGCGCCGCACGGCTTCCACGCAATCCCCTTCGGATCCCGCGAAGGAGAACCGTACATGGTGGCCTCCCTCGGCAGCGTCGAAATCGAGGCCAGGGGTCGCGGCTACCCCAGCCTGCTCCAACATCCGGCGGCAGAAGGACGATGCGTCGTCGGTGAGGCCGGCGACATCAGCGTAGAGATAGAAGGCCCCATCGGCCGGATGTGTTCGCCCCAGGCCGAGAGAGGGAAACGCGTCGAGCAGCAACGCCCGGTTCGCGGCGTAGCCGAGGCGGATCGTCTCTGCCTCCTCCGTCGCATCAAAGGCTGCCAGTGCCGCGACCTGCGACAGGTAGGGGGCCGAGATGTAGAGGTTCTGCGCCAATCGCTCGACCGGCCTAACCAACCAGGGCGGGACAACCATCCAGCCGATGCGCCAACCGGTCATGCAAAAAGTCTTCGAGAACGAATTGATGACGATGGCGTTGGCATCGAATTTCAGCGCGGTCTCAGTGGGAATGCCGTAGCTGAGCCCGTGATAGATCTCGTCCGAAATGAAAGGCAGCCCAAGATCTCGGGCAGTAGTACAGAGCTCCGCCAGACGGGCAGGCTCGATGACCGTGCCCGACGGGTTGGCCGGGCTCATCACCAGGATCCCGGAGAGGGCCTCGCGGCGATGGAGGGCGCGCAAAGCCTCGCTCGTCGGAGCGAAGCGGTCCTCCTCTCGCAGGATCATGGGCGCGGGAACGAGGTCCAATGCGTGGAGGATGCTGCGATAGGCGGGATAGCCTGGCTGCGGCACCGCAATACGCGCCCCGACATCGAACAGGCTGAGGAAAGCCAGCACGAAGCCTGCCGAGGAGCCGGTGGTGACCACAATTCGATCGGGAGCCACAGCGACGTCATAGGTGTCGCGATAATACCGGGCGATGCGCTCGCGCAAGGCCGGGATTCCGCAGGCATCGGTATATGGCAGCCTGCCAACTTCCAGAGCACGTTGCGCGGCCTCGATCACGCGGCGCGGCGCTGGAGCAGAGGGTTGGCCAATTTCCATATGGATCACGCCGTCGCCCTGCCTGTCGCGGATCGCGGCGGCCGCCATGATGTCCATGGCAAGGAAGGGCGCCACGCGACTCGCGCGGAGAGAAGTCTTGGCGGAAATGCTGATGTCTGGGCGATCGTCGGCTGGTGTCATGGCGCTGGCTTACTCTCCTGCGCCCTCCCCTTCCAGGCCACCGATCTGTTCCGCGTCTACGGTGCGGGATCCGGCGGCTCGGGCGAACAATTGACCCGCCGCCGCGAAAACGCCTAACCCGGTGGCTAACGACCGGATGTCCCGCGCCTGATCACGGCCGACGGGACGCGACCCCGCGAGGATCAATGCGCCTGCTTCGCCACCTTCTTTCGTCCGTTGCCCTCGTCGGCGCGCTGGCCTCCGGCGTTTCGAGCGCTGTCGCGCAGGCCCCGGCTCCCGCGCAAACTGCCCCGGCCGCTGCTGCTGCCTTCACCGATGTGCAGCGCCAGGCGATTGAAGCGATCATCAAGGATTATCTCGTCAAGAATCCCGATGTCCTGCAGGAGGCCATCGCCGAGGGTGAGCGGCGCCAACAGGAGACGCAGAAGCTGGCGCAGTCCGCCGCTTTGAAGGAATCCCGGGAGGCTCTGGTCAACTCACCTCACGGCGTCGTGGTCGGCAACCCGGCCGGCGACGTCACTCTGGTGGAGTTCTTCGACTACAATTGCGGTTATTGCCGCAAGGCACTCGCCGACATCCAAACGCTGCTGAAAGGTGATCCCAAGCTGCGCGTGGTTCTGAAGGATTTCCCCGTCCTCGGCGCGGAATCCCTCGAAGCAAGCAAGATCTCACTGGCAGCCAAGCAGCAGCTTAAGAGTGACAAGCTGTTCGAGTTCCACGTCAAGCTGCTGGAGAGCAAGGGTCGGGTCAATGGCGAGCGCGCAATCGCCCTGGCCAAGGAGATGGGCCTCGATATCGCCAAGCTACAGAGGGATGCACAGGGGGCGGAGGTGAAGGCAGCGCTCGCGGAGAATGTCGGCCTCGGTGACAAGCTCGGCCTTTCCGGCACGCCCGCTTTTATCATCGGCGACGAGATCATCCCCGGCGCTGTCGGCGTCGACCCGATCCGCAAGACCATCGGTGACATCCGCCAGTGCGGCCACGCGAGTTGCTGAAGGCGTATGCTCCTCGGCGATTGTTCCGGCCTGCGCCTGTCGCTATCCGGAACGATCGTCTACGACCACTGCCCCGACCGCTTGGCTCAGCCGGCGCTTCGAACGCGATATCATGATCCCGATCCACGTCCTTCATGGACCGAACCTGAACCTTCTCGGCCGCCGTGAGCCCGGCATCTACGGGACCGCGACGCTCGACGACATCGAGCGTGACCTTCGTGCGCGCGCGGAGACACTCGGCGTAGCGCTGACCGTGCGTCAGACCAATCACGAGGGCGAACTGGTGGGTTTCGTGCAGGAGGCGGGCTTTGCCGGCGCCGGCGTGCTCATCAACGCTGCTGCCTACACCCATACATCCGTCGCCTTGCGTGATGCCATTGCCGGTAGCGGCGCTATTGCGGTCGAAGTGCATCTCTCGAACGTGCATGCGCGGGAAGCCTTCCGGCATGTCTCGCTCATCGCACCGGTCTGTGCCGGAATTATCTGCGGTTTCGGTCCGCACAGTTACGGGCTGGGCCTGGAAGCCCTGGTGCGGCTGCTCCAGTCCCGTCTGCCCTCTCTCCCCTCGCTCTTGTCCGACGCTTCGTCGGACGCCAACTCTCAAGACTGACCGGAATGGCCAAGGTGCCGATGCCTAAGAACGAACCTTTCGATCCCGAGCTCGTTCGCGAACTCGCCAAACTCGTGACCGAGACGGATCTGACCGAAATCGAAGTGGAGAAGGGTGACCTGCGTATCCGCGTGGTCCGCCGGATCGAGCCTGTGCATGTCCAAGTGGCTGCACCTGCACCTGCCGTGGCGGCGGCCGCACCCGCGGCGGTGGCGCTGCCCGTGGCGGGCCCCGGCGCGGCTGGCGAACGGGCCAAGGCCGGGGCTGGTCATCCGGGCGCCGTGCCCTCCCCCATGGTCGGCACCGCCTATCGCCGGCCCTCGCCAGATGCAAAGGCCTTCGTCGATATCGGCTCCCAAGTGGTGGCAGGCGAGAAACTGCTTCTGATCGAGGCGATGAAGACCTTCAACGAGATCGTCGCGCCCCGCGCCGGAACGGTGACCGCGATCTTCTTCGAGGATGGTCAGCCGGTCGAGTTCGGCGAACCTCTCCTCGTCATCGAGTGATAGCGCCCCCCATGTTCGAAAAGATCCTGATCGCCAATCGTGGCGAGATCGCCCTGCGCGTCCTGCGCGCGGCCAAGGAACTCGGGATCGCCACCGTGGCGGTGCATTCGACTGCGGATGCCGATGCCATGCATGTGCGGCTCGCCGACGAGAGTGTCTGTATCGGTCCGCCTTCGGCCCGGGACAGCTACCTCAACATTCCCTCGATCATCGCCGCCTGTGAGATCACCGGCGCGGATGCTGTGCATCCGGGCTACGGATTCCTGTCGGAGAATGCGCGCTTCGCCGAGGTGCTGGCCCATCACAATATCGGCTTCATCGGCCCCAAGGCCGAGCACATCCGCATCATGGGCGACAAGATCGAGGCCAAGCGGACAGCCAAGCGGCTCGGTATTCCTTGTGTGCCCGGCTCCGAGGGCGGTGTCGACGATCCGGTCGAGGCCAAGCGAATCGCGGCGGAGATCGGATATCCGGTCCTGGTGAAGGCCGCCTCCGGTGGCGGTGGCCGAGGCATGAAGGTGGCGCGTACGGAGGCCGATCTCGAACAGGCCCTCGACATGGCGCGAACCGAAGCGAAGGCGGCGTTCGGTGACGATGCCGTCTATCTCGAGAAATATCTCGAGAAGCCGCGTCATATCGAAGTTCAGGTTCTGGGCGATGGTCGCGGCAAGGCAGTCCACCTAGCCGAGCGCGATTGCTCCCTCCAGCGCCGTCACCAGAAAGTCTGGGAGGAAGGCGGATCGCCGGTGATCGACGAGGCGACTCGTGCGGAAATCGGCGGCATCTGCGCTCGGGCGATGCAGGAGTTGCAATATATCGGCGCCGGAACGGTCGAGTTCCTTTACGAGGACGGCCGGTTTTACTTCATCGAGATGAATACCCGTATCCAGGTTGAGCATCCGGTAACGGAGATGATCACCGGGGTCGATCTCGTGTCCGAGCAAATCCGTGTGGCCGCTGGCCTTCCCCTCTCGGTGACGCAGGAGGACATCAAGGTCACGGGACATGCCATCGAGTGCCGGATCAATGCCGAGCATCCGGCGACCTTCCGTCCGTCGCCTGGCCTCATCACCTACTTCCACCCGCCCGGCGGGCTCGGCGTACGCGTCGATTCTGCCGCCTATCAGGGATATCGCATTCCGCCGAACTACGACTCGCTGATCGGAAAGCTCATCGTTCACGGGCGTACCCGTCATGAATGCCTCATGCGCCTGCGTCGCGCCCTCGACGAGTTCGTGGTCGCCGGCGTTGACACGACGCTTCCGCTGTTCCGAACGCTGGTGCGCAATCCGGAGGTCCTCGCGGGGGCCTACGACATCCATTGGCTGGAGAGCTTCCTCGAAAGCGGTGGCCTCTCGGAGACGACGACCTGAATGGCGCCGACAAACGGCTGAGAGGAACTGCTCCGCTTAAAGCTCGTTCTCTGGATAAGAAGTTTCTTATTGCGCGCAATCGAGGGTGACCGCCCGGCGCAATGGGAGCACGAACCCAGAAGGACGAACGTCATGCGTATTGCAAAGCTTACCGTCGCTGCCTTGCTCCTCGCAGCCTCACCTGCCTTGGCGCAGTCACCCTCAGGCAACGTCTCGCAGCCGGAACGGGCTGTGCCACAGGCCGGCACGACGACGGGTGGGCCGCTGGACAATCCATCCACGCGAGATATGCCGCCGGCGACCGGCAGCACAAGCCGCCCAGTCGGCGAGAACGGGATGTCCCCGGGAGCCGGCGCAGTCGATTCGGCAAAGGGCGGCAATGCCGATCAGACCAACAAGGGCATGGGAGCCAACACCGGTTCCACCTCCGGCGGGCCGGCGCGCTAGTCACAGCGCTTTCTCGTTGCTTGATTTAGAACAGCCTGCCCCAAGGGGCAGGCTGTTTTGTTTTGACCAACAGCACAGATAGTTCTTCTGCCTTGCGAATTGTTACGACGAAAGAATGTTTTCTTCCCCTCCGTACTCGAAGCTTATTGGTATCCTCATCCAAAAATAGAATTTGCAGCGCACTGGGACAGAAGAATCTACTCCCTTCAATGCTCGTTCCGAAGGAATGGGTCTTTGATGTCTGTTTTCACCCCCGGTGAGATGCGACACATTGCCGGCTCAATACATTTGGAACGTCTGGCGGCGATGAAACTTATCCGAACAGTCCGGCCCGGCCAGCGCCTCTTCTGACATCAGCAGGCAGCTACCGAGAGGCCGATCACCTTCATGATAATCGAGAACTTCATGCGCACCCTGACCATCGCCGTGTTGGCCGTTTCCTTGAGCGCCACTTTCGCCTTCGCCCAGTCTTCATCCGCTTATAACGGTTCGTCCGACCGAATCGTCCCGCTGACTGCTACGCAAGCCGACGGTGCGAGCGATCAGCCGCCCGTCTACGGCGCTTATCGTGATGCCGAAGGTCGCGTCGACGTCGAGGATACCGGCAGCGTCCGTAGCGGCCCCTTCATCTCGAACCGCGAGGCGGTGTTCGAGGATTCCGCGAAGGGTGGCAATGCCGAGCAGAATCAGCGTTCCACTCCTAATCTCGGCACGACTTCGGGCGGTCCCGAGTTCTGAAATCGATCCTTTTCACAGGACGGGTCGGCGGAGCGAAAGCTCCGCCGTTTTTCGTTGGGCGCGACGCTAGATGATGCGTCCTCCCTCTGGCTTTCGCGCGTCCGAAGCGTCACATTGGTCGCCATGCAGCACGACCACGACGGCGACCGCGTGGACATCACTCCGCAGATCCTGCTGAAGGCCTATGCCGTCGGAATCTTTCCCATGGCGGAAGATGCCGATGACCCGACCATCTATTGGGTCGAGCCGAAAGCGCGCGGAGTTCTGCCGATCGACCGTTTCCACGTCTCTCGTCGGCTCGCCCGTACAATACGGTCTAACCGTTACGAGGTTCGAACAGACCTTGATTTCGATGGCGTCATCGCCGGCTGCGCCGCTCCGCGAGGAGACGGGGAGAAGACCTGGATCAACGCACGGATCCGAGAACTCTACCGCGCCCTCTACGATGCCGGCCACGCACATACGATCGAAGTCTATTCGGAGGGACGGATCGTCGGCGGACTTTACGGCGTCTCGCTCGGAGCGGCATTCTTCGGCGAAAGCATGTTCCACGTCTCCCGCGACGCATCTAAGGTTGCCCTTGTCCATCTGATGGCGAGGTTGCGGATGGGTGGATATCGCCTCGCCGACACGCAGTTCGTCACGGACCATCTGATCCAGTTCGGAGCCGAGGAGGTGCCGCGCCATGTCTACAAACGTCGGCTCGCGGAGGCGATCGCTGAGGAGGCAGTTTGGGATATCTGGCCGAAAGAGCGGGCCGTGAGCGGCGAGGAGGTGCTCGCCACGATAGCCCGGGAGACCTGAATCGCTGTGCGCGTCAGCGGGTTCTGTCGAGCGCCATGCGCAGGGCGAGACTTCCGAGCACACCGCCCATGATCCAGCGCTGGGCTCTCAGCCATCCGGGATTGCGCGACAGAAAGACGGCGATCGATCCTGCCGCCAAGGCGATCAGCGCATTCACCGCGACGCTGATCGATATCTGGACAGAGCCCAGCATCAGTGTCTGTCGCAGCACCGAGCCGCCCGAGGGTGTCACGAATTGCGGCAGAAGCGCGAGATAAAGCATCGCGATCTTCGGATTGAGGAGGTTGGTGAGGAAGCCCATGGCGAAGAGCCGGCCCCGGCTATCGGGGGCGAGCCGGCTCACCTCGAACGGTGAGCGGCCGCCGGGCTTTAGCGCCTGCCAGGCAAGGTAACCGAGATAGAGGGCGCCAGTCAGTCTCAGCGCGTCGTATGCATAGGGGATCGCCAGGATCAGAGCGGTGATGCCGAAGGCGGCACAAAGCATGTAGACGACGAAACCCAGCGCGACCCCGCCGAGGGAGACCAGAGCCGCCCCGCGGCCCTGGCAGATCGCACGGGAGACCAAGTAGGCCATGTTCGGCCCCGGCGTCAGCACCATTCCGAGGGAGACGCCCGCGAAGGTCAGGAGGGTGACGGCGTCGGGCATGCTCTAAAACTCCGTTGCCCGGCCGATCCTACCGGAAGATGGCGTCGAAGATCGATTGCGGCTGCTGCGGCGGCGGAGCCGGAGCCGGGCCTTCGTTGGTCGGGAAGAATTTCCGCGACGGCTTCTGCTTCGGCTGCACCGGAACTCCGCGCGGGGCCTCCACATCGACCTGCCCGTTCGGGTTGACCTGTTGGGCCGTACGCGTCGGGTCCGAGTTTCGCTGGCGCTTCGTCTTCTCCGGCTTCGAGGCCATGGCGGGCACGTCTTCCTGCTCGCGGGCCTCGGCGATGATGTCGTTGCCACCTTTGCAATCCACGAGCCACACATCGTAGATCGGATGCTCGATGGCATGCAGACCCGGGCTCGCCGCGAACATCCAGCCAGTGAAGATGCGGCGGTACTTGTTGTCGAGGGTTACCTCGTCGACTTCGAGGAAGGCCGTGGTCTTCGGGCTCTCGGTGGGCGGCCGGCTGTAGCAGACGCGCGGGGTCATCTGCAGTGCGCCGAACTGCACGGTCTCGTCCACTGCGACTTCGAACGACACGATCCGCCCCGTGATCTTGTCGAGGCCGGAGAACACCGCGGTCGGGTTCTTGATCTTGTCGGCGAGGGCATGGCCGGTCATCGGCAGGCTGAGCGCCGCGGCACCCGCGAACAGAAGGCCGGCTCCGATGGCGGGATGCAGATGGCGGTGAAAGAGCATGCGGCTTACCCGGCGCGGGACGATGAGGCGTCTGCCCTAAGCCAGGGCGGTCGCGATGTCATGCACCGATAGACAGGCCAAGCATGGTGTAAAAAGGGCGGCCCCACCATGGGTAATGGATCCGGCATCGGCGGCCGCTCTCATTCGGCGAAGCGCTATTCCGGACTCCAGGCCGCGTAGTCCCCCCCCGTCACGGCCTTGTTGCCCGGGTTGAGTTGAGATCCTTTCGGACGGTACGCCGCGTTGGTTCCGGTGAGATTCTCCACATGTGGCTTCTGCCACTCGCGCGGGGTGTAGCTCTCCTCACTCGGGGGAACGTCACCGTTATGGCAGAGCCAGCCGCGCCAGCCAGGCGGGACCTTCGATGCATCGGCATAGCCGTTATAGACGACCCAGCGACGCTCCGGCCCGACCGAGCGGTCGATCAGCGGTCCGATGGCCTTGTAATAGGTGTTTCCGAAATCGTCCTTGCCGACCAGCTGGCCGTGCCGGGCCGTCATGACGGCGAGCGACATGGTCTGCCCGTTCCACCACGTGAAGATCCGCAGAAGCGTGTCCTTGAGAGCCATCGCACTTGCCTGAAGCGGACCGGCGCGACCGCCCGTCCTTCGATGGCCGGACTATGGTCAGGGGCCGGCACGAAGTCCAGCGCGAGTCGGACCGGGGACAGCCATCGGCGCGCGATCAGCGATCCGGCTCCCGGGGCGGTGCGGCGGGAATCACACAGCCAACGCGCCTTAACCAAAAGCTTACATGGCCGAGACGGCGTCCTCCCTGTGAACGCAGAAATTTTCCAGCCGGATTCCTGCAACGGAAAACAGCACTTATCGCCGCCGCCGCGATATCCACAGGTATTACCGCAGTACCACAACATATAGCGCGGAACGTAGCCGGCACACACAAGTTGTTGACGTGGAGGGAGTGTCCGAGATAGCTTTCAAAGGTGGCCGGGACGACGGGTTCGGTCCGGTAGCCCTAAGCATTTTCGGCCATCTGACAGCGCGTCGCGAGCGTTCGCGAGCGCTAGCCTTCGTCAGACTTCAGTGAATCGGCGGCTGCGCAGGGCGCGGCGGCATCGTCGACTCTTCGACAAGGGATACAGGGTTCATGCGGTTCGAGCGGCGTTACACCACGGCCGGGCAATCCCCCTACGCGACCATCGCCTTCCGCAAGGCGTTGAGCGAAATTCGCAATCCGGACGGATCGATCGTGTTCCGGCTGGATGGCATCTCGGTGCCGGAGAGCTGGAGCCAGGTCGCCAGCGACGTGCTGGCGCAGAAGTACTTCCGCAAGGCCGGCGTGCCGGCGCGCCTGAAGAAGGTCGAGGAGAACGACGTTCCCTCCTTCTTGTGGCGCTCCGTGGCCGACGAGGCCGCCCTGGCGGAACTGCCGGAGGCCGAGCGCTCCGGCTCGGAGATCTCATCCACTCAGGTATTCGACCGGCTCGCCGGCTGCTGGACCTATTGGGGCTGGAAGGGCGGCTACTTCACCTCGGAGGAGGATGCCTCCGCCTTCCTGGACGAGCTTCGCTTCATGCTGGCCAAGCAGATGGTCGCGCCGAACTCGCCGCAATGGTTCAACACCGGTCTCCACTGGGCCTACGGCATCGACGGTCCAGCCCAGGGCCATCACTATGTCGATTACCGCACCGGCGAGCTGGTGAAGTCGGCCTCGTCCTACGAGCACCCGCAGCCGCACGCCTGTTTCATCCAGGGTGTGCAGGACGACCTCGTCAACGAGGGCGGCATCATGGACCTGTGGGTCCGTGAAGCGCGTCTGTTCAAGTATGGCTCGGGCACCGGCTCCAACTTCTCCATGCTGCGCGGTGAGAACGAAAAGCTCGGCGGGGGCGGCAAGTCGTCGGGCCTGATGTCGTTCCTGAAGATCGGCGACCGGGCAGCCGGCGCGATCAAGTCCGGTGGCACCACCCGGCGTGCCGCCAAGATGGTCATCGTCGACATCGATCACCCGGATATCGAGCAGTACATCGACTGGAAGGTGAAGGAGGAGCAGAAGGTCGCCGCCCTCGTCACGGGCTCCAAGATCGTTTCCAAGCACCTCCAGGCAGTGATGAAGGCCTGCACACAGTGCGAGGCCGAGGGTGATGCCTGTTTCGACATCGAGCGCAATCCCGTCCTCAAGAAGGCTGTGAAGGCCGCCCGCAAGGAGATGGTGCCGGACGGCTACACCAAGCGCGTCATCCAATTCGCCCGCCAGGGTTTCACCAAGATCGATTTCCCCGTCTACGACACCGATTGGGATTCCGAAGCCTATCTCACGGTTGCCGGCCAGAACTCGAACAACTCCGTCTCGCTCACCGATGACTTTTTGCGCGCGGTGGAGCGTGACAAGGAATGGCATCTGACGGCCCGGACCACCGGCAAGTCCGTCAAGACGGTCCAAGCCCGCGAGCTCTGGGATAAGATCGGCGAAGCCGCCTGGGCGTCCGCCGATCCGGGTCTGCACTTCAACACGACCATGAACGATTGGCACACATGCCCGTCGGCTGGCCGGATCCGTGCGTCCAACCCGTGCTCAGAGTACATGTTCCTCGACGACACGGCCTGCAATCTCGCGTCCGCCAATCTGCTGACGATGTACGATCAGGCCAGCGGCGAGTTCGACGTAGCCGCCTTCGAGCACCTCAACCGGCTCTGGACCGTGGTCCTCGAGATCTCGGTGATGATGGCGCAGTTCCCGTCGAAGGAGATCGCGGAGCTTTCCTACCGTTACCGTACCCTGGGTCTCGGCTACGCCAATATCGGCGGCCTGTTGATGAGCATGGGCCTGCCCTACGATTCGCATAAGGGCCGGGCGCTGGCCGGTGCCCTGACCGCCATCATGACCGGTGTCGCCTACGCCACCTCGGCGGAAATGGCTGCCGAACTCGGGCCATTCCCGGGCTACGATGAGAACGCGGATGCCATGCTGAAGGTCATCCGTAACCATCGCCGCGCGGCGCATGGCGAGGCTGCGGGCTACGAGTTCCTCTCGATCGCCCCCGTCCCCCTCGACATCGCCAACATTCCTCAGAAGAACCTGGCGGAACGCGCCAAGGTGGCGTGGGACCGCGCCCTCTCGCTGGGCGAGGAGCACGGCTACCGCAACGCCCAGGCGACCGTCATCGCGCCCACCGGCACGATCGGTCTCGTGATGGATTGCGACACCACCGGTATCGAACCGGACTTCGCCCTGGTGAAGTTCAAAAAGCTCGCCGGCGGCGGCTACTTCAAGATCATCAACCGCGCCGTGCCGGACGCCTTGCGTTCCCTCGGCTACCGCGAATCGGAGATTGCCGAGATCGAGGCCTATGCCGTCGGCCATGGCTCGATGGGGCAGGCTCCCGCCATCAACCCTGGCTCCCTACGCGCCAAAGGCTTCACCGACGACAAGATCGCTGCCATCGAGGCGGGACTGAAATCGGCCTTCGACATCAAGTTCGTGTTCAACCGCTGGACCCTCGGCGACGACTTCCTCAAGGACGTGCTTCAGGTTCCGGCGGACAAGCTCGCCGACCCGACCTTCGAGATCCTGCCCTTCCTCGGCTATTCGAAGAAGGACATTGAGGCGGCCAACACGCATATCTGCGGCGCGATGACCCTGGAGGGCGCCCCCTTCTTGAAGACCGAACACTACGCAGTGTTCGATTGCGCCAACCCCTGCGGCCGCATCGGCAAGCGCTACCTCTCGGTGGAGAGTCACATCCGCATGATGGCAGCGGCGCAGCCCTTCATCTCGGGGGCCATCTCCAAGACCATCAATATGCCCAACGACGCCACGGTCGAGGATTGTAAGAACGCCTACAAGTTGTCCTGGACCCTCGCTCTCAAGGCGAATGCCCTCTATCGTGACGGCTCGAAGCTCTCTCAGCCCCTGAACTCGGCCCTCATCGCCGACGAGGAGGAGGATGCCGAGGAAGCCATCGAAGCTCTGGTGGCGCAACCGGCTACCGCCAAGGCAGCACAACTCGCGGAAAAAATCGTCGAGCGGGTGATTGAGCGCGTCGAGCGTATCCGCTCGCGCGAGAAGCTGCCCGATCGGCGCAAAGGGTATACTCAGAAGGCCGTAGTCGGCGGCCACAAGGTCTATCTGCGGACCGGCGAATACGAGGATGGCCGCATAGGCGAGATCTTCATCGACATGCACAAGGAAGGCGCCGCCTTCCGTTCGCTGATGAACAACTTCGCCATCGCGATCTCGATCGGCCTTCAATACGGCGTGCCGATGGAGGAATATGTCGACGCCTTCACCTTTACCCGGTTCGAGCCGGCTGGATTTGTCCAAGGCAACGACGCGATCAAGAACGCTACCTCGATACTCGATTACGTGTTCCGCGAGCTGGCGATCTCGTATCTCGGCAGAATGGATCTCGCCCATGTCGACCCCTCCGAAATCGGCAACACGGTGATGGGCAAGGGTGAGGGCGAAGGGAGCCGCAGCGGCGGCGACAAGCCGGATCCGGTGGCGTCCAGCGTCGTCTCGCGCGGCCTGCTGCGCGGATCGGCCGACCGGCTCACCCTCATCCAGGGCGGCCCCGGCGGCGGCACGGTGGGCATCGGCTCCGGCAATGCCGGAACGAGTGCCCCGGCCGGCGGCGTCGTTCATGCCCTGCGGGGAGCGACGGCATTGAAGGCCGAAGAGAGGGATACTTCAGTAGCTCTCGGGTTTTCTCTTCCAAATACAGAAGTAGGCCCATCAATTGCCTACCGTAGAACTGAAGCTAAGCTGAAGGGCTATGTGGGAGAAGCTTGCCCAGAGTGTGCAAACTTTACTCTCGTTCGGAATGGAACATGCATGAAGTGCGATACATGTGGAAGCACTACCGGCTGTTCATAAGGGAAAATGAGTATGGCTGGGACATACGTTACTACACCCCGGCCGTACTCTAAAATCAATATTGCAGTTCAAAACTGCCGAGAGCTTGCATCTCTCGGCAGTTCCATCGATTTTAGTATTACAGAATTTATTGTCGGCCCGCTAATCGATCACTTTCGAGGAAGGCTTGGCATTGAGTACATCCTACAAGACGAAGTCGCCGGCCCAGCTGAAGTTGTCATAAATGGCGATAAAACGTCTATACTATTAAGAGTAAGTAAGAAGATATGGGCTGCGGCATCCAGAGGCGAGGCAGAGGGACGACGCATCTTAGCTCATGAAATAGGACACATCTGGCTCCATAGAGATGATAAATTCCGATTTTCGGATGATATTGAATTCAATCACAGGTTTATTCCATCTGAATGCTTTGTTGAAAATCAAGCAAATGTCTTCGCTGATATATTCCTGCTTCCAGATCAAGCGGTTAGAAATTTTGACGCAATTCAAGAGCTTATTGATTATTGCGATTATTATTCTGGCGTACCTGGAGATGTGATACAGCGTCGCTTCTGTATTGCGCAAGAAAGAAAACGTCATTACTTTCTTCCAAAGTATGAAATAGGGCGGATTTGTGCAAAGTGTGGAGAGGAAAAAGTCTCGTTGATTGTTTCCGTTCTGAAGTGTGATAATTGTGGTAATGTTTCTTATCAACAAAAATAAACTTAGCTTAGCTCTTCAACGGCTGAGCTTTAGACGGTCGGCCAAGCCGAAAGTCTCGTCACCGCCCTCCCCTTCGCCAAGGCCGCACGCACCGTGTCGGACCGCCGAGCCGAGGCCAAGATGAAGGGCTATGTCAGCGAATCCTGCCCCAAATGCGCGAACTTCACCCTCGTGCGTAACGGAACTTGCTTGAAATGCGATACGTGTGGCGGAACGACGGGCTGCTCGTAATGGGTTAGCAAAAACTGTTGTCACGACAAGCACCAAAACATTGCATTTTTAGCGATGTTTCTGTCTAATAAAACAACATAAAGCTGCGTATGACAGGAAGGTGCGCGGAGAAATCCGCGCGTTTTTCCTTTATTTACACAGTATTATAAATGCCGAACCTGATCAGGCGTCGGAGCAAAGACTGCTGGAAGCCTCTTGCCTGCTTGACCTGCCCGGGCACCGGCCCGACGACCTGCTTCCTGATGCGATAGCGGCTCCGGCTGCCAGCCTACTTCAGCCGCGGGGGCATCGCACACATCAGGGGGCGTCTTCATCAGCGTGCGAGGGCCGGTCCGCATCCGCCTCGCTGTGACGCGCCCGACCCGGAGCCAGGTCGGCGGTAATCCGCCGCTCCCTCGCAGCAGCGAGGTTCGCCTCGTTGGCAAAGCATGCATCGCAGGAGACGTCACACTGCTTATGCCCGAGATGACTGCGGACGTCGTCGATGAGCGGCACCAGGGCGCGGGAGTGGGCGCAATTCGTAACAAAGGGATGCGCAACGGTGATCTAACTCGCGGCATCGATGGCGATCTGCCCGCGCTAGCCCTACACGAAGGCATCGCACCTGGGCACGATCAGACTGTCTGCGTCCGTAAAGTTGCGCTCTGGTCGGTCTGGCGGACCCCCGTCCACTCCAGCTGAATTATACAATGGCGACGGTTTTTCATGAGCCGATCGAGAAAACGGAAGCAAAGCGATCGCCGCGTTATCTCGCAGACGCCTATTGATCGACAGCCTTCGACGTCACATCAGCGCATCGCCGAAACGAACGCCGCGATCTTTGCTTGGACAAGGGTCAAGGTATGGCCAAGTGGCTGATCGTTCAAATAAACCCGCCCCGCAGTCAAAGTCAGCGCGAGCGTCCAGAAGATCGCGATAGCGGCATTGCGCGCCCGACGATCGGCCTGCACCATGTGTGTGATGCGGTCTTCTCCCAACGGCTCACCATAGGGGTCGAAGCTGGTGGCGTTGGCATCGGAACACGTGGTCATGAGCGATAAGATCGGGCTTTGCGTGCTAGCGATCAATGGATAAGACTTTTGAAATTCCCTCGGTATGGAGTGTGCCTTTCTCCTTTCATCGATCCATGTGGAAGTTTCTTTTCGGAGAGCCTGTAGGCAAATCCGAGCGGGTGGAATGGGCGTGAAGGTTTCCTCGAATCCGGCAATCCAGAGGGGAGCGGCGACATCGCACAAGCGATCGTCGCTTCTGCCGGGCATCGTCCTCTGCCTGGGTGTCACTGGGATCGCCATAGCCATCCAAGCCTTGGAGGAGCGGGCCACCGGGCATCCCTATATCGAAGGGCTCGTGATTGCGATCCTGTTCGGCATTGCGATCCGCACCGCCTGGATGCCGGGCGAGCGCTTCCGTGCAGGGATTGCCTTCGGCGCGAAGCAACTGCTCGAATTGGCCGTGACATTGATGGGAGCGTCGGTCAGCCTCGGCGCCATCGTCGCCTCCGGACCAGCCCTTCTCACCGGCATCGTCGGCACGGTGTTGCTGGCGATCGTTTCGAGTTATGCGATCTGCCGGGGCCTCGGCTTGCCGGCCCGGATGGCGATTCTGGTCGCCTGCGGCAACGCCATCTGTGGAAATTCGGCCATCGCCGCCGTTGCGCCGGTGATCGGAGCCGATAGCAAGGACGTCGCCGGCTCCATCGCCTTCACCGCCGTGCTCGGCGTGCTGATGGTGCTCGGGCTGCCTCTCTTCATCCCCCTTGTTGGCCTATCGGATCACCAGTACGGGGTGCTGGCAGGCCTCACCGTCTATGCTGTACCGCAGGTTCTCGCCGCCACGGTGCCGGTGGGGCTGCTCAGCACCCAGGTCGGCACGCTGGTCAAGCTGGTGCGTGTGTTGATGCTCGGTCCCGTCGTCATCGCATTCTCGCTCATCGCCCATCGGCTTCCCTCGGAAGACGGAGTTCGGACATCATCGACGGGGCGACTCGGCTTCACCAAGCTCGTACCCTGGTTCATTCTGGGTTTTCTCGGGCTGGCCAGCCTGCGTTCCCTCGGCCTGATCCCTGAGGAGGCTTCCGGGCCGGTGAGGCAGCTGGCCGGATTCTTGACGATCATGTCCATGGCCGCCCTGGGCCTGGGCGTCGATGTCCGGGTCCTGGCGCGCATGGGTGGGCGGGTGACGCTTGCCGTCACCGGCTCTCTGGCCCTCCTCCTCGCCATCAGCCTCCTTCTCATCCGCGCCCTCGGCATCTCTTGACTGCCTTATCCGCGGTGCGCTGAAAGCGTGCCGAGCCGAACAGAAGGAGTGACGTCGGCGGCGATCGGCGTTCGGCCTGAAATCGAGATCTTCGACCTCTCGCACCTGCACGGTGCTCGGTACCCTCTCGACGAGGGGTTTATGAATGCCCGTCCCCTCGTCATCCGCCTCGATAACGGTCTTCCTACCAATGAGCGTCTCCTCGACCTGCTCATCGGCGATTTGAAACGGATCCTGCCCCAGGCGACCTGGACCGCCGCCAGCATCGCCGAACTCGTCGGGCTAACCGTCGAACGGGTGTTTCGCCACGGCCACGACGTCGCCAAACCCGACGCGGTTTGAGCGCTTCTCGGTCTCTTGAACTGAGCCATCTGTTCCAAGAGGGCTGCAGGCGGAGTACTTCACCGCCTACAGCCGCACCCGAAGCGTCTTTCAGGGCTCCCGGTACCTCAAGGTGAGGACCGGGGTCGCGCCATTCTCCAGCCGGCCTTCAGTTCACGCCGAGCAGTTCGACGTCGAAGATGAGGGTGGCGTTCGGCGGGATCAGGCCACCGGCGCCACGTGCGCCATAGCCGAGGTCGGATGGGATGATGAGCGTGCGCTTGCCGCCGACCTTCATCGTGGCGACCCCCTGGTCCCAGCCGCCGATGACCTGTCCGATGCCGAGAGTGAAGCTGAAGGGCTGGCCCCGGTCGCGGGAGGAGTCAAACTTCTTGCCGGGCTTGCCACCATCGTCGAGCCAGCCGGTGTAATGGACGCTGACCTTCTTGCCGGTCTGTGGCGCCGGGCCGGTGCCGACGACTTCGTCACGATATTGCAGGCCCGAAGGCGTGGTCACGGTCTCGGCGGATGCGGAAGCGGTCATGGCGATCAACAAGGCTCCGGTGAGGGCAAGAAGCGGACGACGCATGCGGATGGTTCCTGTCTGGCGTGCCGATGGGGCCGAGTAGCACGGCTGCGCCCGCGCGTCAGCGCCTGCCCAAGACCCGCTTGATCAGCGCCTTGCCATCGCGTTCGATCATGGCGAGGCGAATTCGTCGATCGACGGGGAGCAGGCGGAACGCCCTGCGCGGAGCGGCGACGATCTCGCAGATCGTCTCCCGGTCCGGAAAGACATCCTCCAGGACGGAACCGGCCAGCGTCGCCGAATCGAGCCGCCGGGCGAACCCCGTCTCGTGCAGCGTTTCGATGATCCGTGCCTCGAGCAGGAGCCCGGGAGCGCTGGAGCGCTCGGTCTCGTCATAAGTCGTCTTCAGAAGCGTGACCGTGCCACCTGTCAGGAGGGCGAGGCTGATCGAGAGGGGGCGACCGTCGAGCCGAAGGATATCGGCGCGTAGCCCGATCGGGCCGCTCCCGTCGGCGAAGAGGGCTCGCGCGAAAGCCTCGTGCTGTGGCTGACAAGTAAGCGCGGTTCCGGCTCTGCCCTTCCATCCGGCCCGTTCCAGACTGAGGAAGCCGGTGACGGCATTGTGCAGGTGTGCGCCATCGGTGGCGACATCGAGGATGAGCGTACCCCGCTTCGATAGACGCCGATCGCGACGGTTCAGATCCTTCATGCGCGACCGGTTCGGATGACCTGCGAGAAAGGCGTCATATGAGGTGCGACGCTCTACGATCGGTCGCTCGAAACCGTGTGCGATGCCGTACTGCCAGCCTGCCCGATCCATCGCCGCGAGCAGTTCGCCACCGAGCCTCGTCGAGGTGGGAAGCAGCGGCCAGCGCCAGAGACGGCGGCCGGAGGCGGATTGCAGACCCGCCACCAGCAGGTCGAGAATGTCCGGTAGGTTCGGGTCGTCGGCGACGAGCGGGCTCGTCTGCGTGATGAAGGGTGAGAGGAAGGGGCGCGCCACCTTCGCTCCGAGCCCGCAGACATCGCGCTTGCTTGCGAACGGCAGTAGCGCATCGAGACCGCTCGGCCCCCGCACGGCAACGAAAGTGAGGTCCGCATGGGCGAGTCCCGCAGCGTGGTGGGCGGCGATGACGTGGCGGCTGTAATGCGGATGGGTGGTGAGCGCCCGGCCCATCAGCGCGTCCCAGGCACCGGGATCGGCGGCCAGTTCCGAATAGGTGACGATCGAGACGGAGCGTCGGCCGGTCGTCCCTCGATGCTCGGTCTTCATGAACCCGCGCGGCCTGGGAACCACAGAACCGGCGTCACGATGCCGTGTACGAGGAAAGCCGCCAACGCCATGCCGGCGCCGCGAAGAATGGTGGCCAGCGCCATGGCGATGGCGGCCCCCATGGCGCCCATCGACGGGACGAGCACCACACACAGAAGGGCTGCCACGGCCAGAATTGCCAGCGTGATGGCGGCGCACAGACGTTCGCCGTCGATCATGGTCAGCAGATCCTCCCCCGGCCCGAACAGGCTTGCGCCGACATTGCCCGCAACCAGCACGGCGAGGAGTGGGAAGCTCGCGCCAAATTCCGGCCCGAACATCGCGAGCAGGAATGGTCCCGCCAAAACGATGACGAGACCGACCGCCACCGTGGCGGCGCAGGTGAGCCGGGCCTGGATGCGGACGAAGCGTTTCAGGCCCGGAGCATCCTGGGATGCATGGATGGCGGCGAAACGCTGAGCGGTTGCCGCGGATGCCGCATAATGCACGAAGGGGACGAATTGCTGGATTCGGGTCGCGACGAAATAGAGGGCCACCGCCGTCGGCGGCATCATCATACTCAGGATGACCACGTCGATCATGTTGAAGGCGGAATGGGCAAGATCAGCCGCTGCGATCGGCAGGCATGCCCGGAGCCAGATCCGCCAACGATATTGCGGCATCTCCGGGGGTAGAACGGCGCGAAGGCGCAGGATCAGGAGCCAGGCTTGGATCGCCAGGGCGATCCCGGTGGCGACCAAGGTGCAGGCGACGGCAACCCAAGCCCGTGCCGGCGCTCCCGCGGCGACGACGCCCGCCATGGCGGCCATGATCAGGCCCTGGCGGAGGAGATAGGGTGGCGCGATGGCGAGCACCGCCCAGTTCTGGCTGCGGGCGACGCCCTCAAGATAGTCCTGCAGGGTGAAGAGGGGCAGGACCAGCGCGGCGACGAGCAGTGGTCCGGCATACGGTCCCCCGAGGAGGGTACCCTGCATCCAGACCAGCGCGAGGCCGAAGCATGCGACGGCGCAAGCGCACGCACCACTCACCCATGCGCCCCCGATGAGGAACCCCCGGACATGGGCGAGGTCGGCCCGTGCTTGGTCGGCGGGCAGGAAACGGCAGGCGCCCTGGGCGAAACCCAGTGTCGAGGAATGCCCGAGGATGGCGATCCAGACCCAGATCGAAGCGAATATCCCGTATTCCGTCCGCCCCATCAGGCGAGCCATCAGCACTTGCGCCCCGTAGGCGAAGACGGCGGCAACGATACGGATGGTGAAGACGTCGAGCGCCGCTCCCGCGGCACCTGCGCGGAACGTCTTGAAGCGGACGATCACCGCTCCGAAGGTGCGCCCCTCCGTCCCATCAGTTGCTAAGCTCACGTCGCCCCTTCGAGATCTCAACTCAGGCCCCGGCCTCTTTCCGGAACAGGACGCCTGTTTTCGGACGAGGTCTCGCACTATCGGGGCTTTTTCGCATCGTTCCGGCGTCGGTGTTCAAAACGACACCCGTTGCGGCTGGGCTAAAGGAAACAGAGTGCGCAAGTCACCGTGCGCGTCAGGGTTTGTCCTCCACCGATGCACCGCCGCTCCGTGGGAACGACGGCTTGACCGACGCATCCTTCGGCGGCGCGACGATCAGGGCCGGCCCGCCGGCCGTCCCCGTCGCCGCTGGGTCGGGCTGGAGCAGGGAGAGAGTGATGGCCCGCGTCACATGTTCGGCCATGCAGCGCAGGCCGAGGTCGTTGAGGCGGAACTGGCGCCCCAGCATGTGCGCTTCGCCCTTGTCGCTACTGCCGGACAGGTAGCGCATCGCCTCGTATCGCTGCACCAGCGGAACGCCTTCGCGCAGGGCTACTTCCTGCACCTTGCGGACGATGCTGCTGTAATACTCGTCCTGGGCCAGCGACGCCGTATAGACGGGATTGACCAGCACCACGTCGATATCGTGCGACTTGATCCACTGAACCGTTTCGTCGAGGGCGCTCGCAAAGGCATCGAGATCGACGCGAGCGAGTGCATCGTGGGTGCCGACTTGCCAGACCACGAGATCGGGCTCCACCTCTGCCACCATGCTGCGCAGGCGCTCCGCCGCGCCGGAGGCGATCTCACCCTGCATGCCCCGGCTCTCGACCTCCACATCCACGTTGGGAAGTGAGCGTTCCAGGGCCGTCTCCAGCTTGACCGGATAGGTCGCCGAGGCCCCGGCACCGGCCGAAGACGAACCGATGGCCAGGACGCGCACCGGACGCTTCTCCTTGAGGGCCGCTTTGACCGAGCTCAACCGGGCGAGGGTGTAGAGCTTGGAGCCGGGAACCCGGCATTCGGGCGAGAGGCTCACATCGACGGCCTCCGACGCCTCGCCGCCCGGAGCGGGCGCCGCCGCGGTCGGCGGTGAGACGATCGTCGCACTGCCCTCCGCCCCGGCCTGCGATGATCCGACGATCATTCCCAGCGAGGCGAGGCCGAGGGAGATCAGGAGTGCCGAGGTTTGCGCGAGCGCCATTCGACGAACCATGCAGTGAAGCCCAGAGCGAATAAGCCGAATCCCATGACGCCGACATCCACCAGGATGCCGCCCCCCGTCCAAAACCGCACGAGTTGTGCGGCGAGGCTCAAGAGCGAGCCGATGGAGAAGACTGCCAGTGAATTACGACCGAGTCCCGTCAAATATCGACCGACCGCGCCGACATGCGGGACGATGAGCGCGTAGACCCCCTGAAAGGCCAGCAGCACTCCGATGAAGTGGATCAGCCGGGCTGGCGACAGGTAGGTCTTGTCGAAGGAGAAGACGAGGCGCGGATCGGGAACCAGCAAGGGGTCGGGCCTGAGATCGAACACCGACAGCACGATTCCAAGCACGACGATGAGGACACCCACGGGCATCAGCCGCTTTGACCAGCGCCGGAGCGTGTCGGATTCGCGGTTCAGATCCTGGCCGACGAAGCCGAGTACGAGCAGGAGCTGCCAGCACAGAGGATCGAAGAACCAATCCCCCTCCCCCGGCCAGGATGGCAGGTTCCATTCAAAGACGAGGCTTGCGGCATAGAGGGAGAAGGACAGTCCGAGCGCCGCGACGCGGCTCACCCGGGCCAACAAGATGAAGACGGGCGCGATGCCCAGAAGCACCACATAGAGCGGCAGGATGTTAAAGAAGCCGAGTTGGTGCGTGAGCAGTACGAAACCGACGGTGGTCTGTATAGGATCCGCGAAGAAGCCACCCGCGTTATGCCATTCGAGAAGAAGCGGATTATCGAGAAGTAACGCCGTCCCGGCGATCATGGCCAATGCGATCGCCATCGTCGTGATCTGGGCACGATAGACTTCGATCGTGCGTGAGATCAGCCTCAGGATGCTTTTGAGCCGCGATTCCGGCTGTCCGTCGCGCCCGCGCGTGGCGATCCCGATCGACCATCCGGCCAGGAAGACGAACAGCTCCGCCGCATCCGAGATGCCGTATTGCGAGTAGGTGTAGCGCTCGAACGTGTTGCCCGGGATGTGATTTACGTAGATCGTCACGAGGGCGAGGCCGCGCCAGAAATCGATCGCGTTCGGTTCGCGCATAAGGGATCCGAACTCCGGAATGTCGGGCGGGTTGGAGGAGCGCGAGGCGGAATCGGTGGCCGCCTCGCAGCGCAACGGCACGGTCTGATAATGCGGTACGCGGCAATCTGCAAAGGCGGTTTCCAATCCGTCCGGTACGGGATGGATCCGCACTGTGGCCGATTTGTCGGGGACAGGGACGGCGCGGAATCTTATGCTGCGATCATGCCGTACCCACCGGACACGACGATGTCAGCCAGTCCCGCCCCAGACGCCCAACCAATCCCTACGGGAGTTCCGGGGCTCGATGTGATCCTGGCGGGAGGATACGCGGCTCAGCGTGCCCATCTCATCGAGGGACGGCCCGGTGGCGGCAAGACGACCCTCGGCCTCCAGTTTCTTCTCGACGGCGCCGCGCGGGGCGAGACATGCCTCTACATCACCCTGTCGGAGAGCCGCCGTGAGCTGATGTCCGTATCCGAGCGGCATGGCTGGTCGCTGGAGGGGGTCGAGATCTACGAACTCGTTCCACCGGAGCTCAGCCTGGATTCGAAGCTGCAGCAGAGCCTCGTCCATTCGTCCGACCTCGAACTCGGCGAAACCGTACGCATGGCCCTGAGCGAGATGGAGCGGGTGAAGCCGAGTCGCGTCGTGTTCGACAGCCTGTCCGAGATCAGGCTGCTGTCACAAGGGTCGCTGCGCTACCGGCGCCAGGTGCTCGCACTGAAGAGCTACTTTCTGCTCAACGACATCACAGCGGTGATGCTCGACGATCTCAGCGCCGAGCATGACGACCTCAACCTGCATTCCATCAGCCACGCCGTGATCCGGCTCGATCAGATAACGCCGCCCTATGGTGCCCCGCGGCGGCGCGTCCACGTCATCAAGATGCGGGGCACGGAGTACCAGGGCGGTTACCACGATTTCGTCATCCGCAAGGGCGGCATCCTGGTGCATCCGCGCCTGATCGCGAGCGACCATCCGAGCAGCTTCAAGACCGGCTCGGTGGAAAGTGGCGTCGCCGAGCTCGATCGGGTTCTTGGCGGCGGCCTCGACCGGGGGACCACGAGCCTCATCGTCGGGCCGTCGGGCGCCGGAAAATCCACGCTCGCCATGAGCTACCTGGTGGCCGCCCTCGGGCGCGGCGAACGCGGTCTGATCATCAGCTTCGACGAGACGCGCGGCATCCTGCTGCAACGTGCCCGTAGCGTAGGAATGCCCCTGGCGGATTTCGTCGAGGCCGGATCGCTGCAGATCGAGCAGATCGACCCCGCCGACGTATCGCCCGGCGATTTCGCGGGACGTATCCGCGCCGCTGTGGAGAACGATGCGGCCAGGATCGTCATCATCGACAGCCTGACCGGCTACATGACCGCCATGGCGGGCCAGCCCTACCTCGTCATGCAGATGCACGAGCTCGTCACCTACTTGAACCAGCAGGGCGTGGTGACGATCCTGATCCTCGCCCAGCACGGCATGGTGGGGAAGATGGAATCGCCAGTGGACCTGACCTATGTCAGCGACACCGTTGTGATGCT
Organism: Methylobacterium bullatum; assembly: GCA_902712845.1. Taxonomy (NCBI): domain Bacteria; kingdom Pseudomonadati; phylum Pseudomonadota; class Alphaproteobacteria; order Hyphomicrobiales; family Methylobacteriaceae; genus Methylobacterium; species Methylobacterium bullatum. The sequence goes on along the minus strand of LR743504.1, from coordinate 2,451,488 downwards.
GCGGTTCTTCGAGGCCGGCGGCCGGGTTCGCCGGGCCTTGTCAGTCCTGAAGAAGCGGACCGGTCCGCACGAGGACACGATCCGCGAGTTCAAGATCGACGCCGGTGGATTGCGGGTCGGCGAGCCCCTGCGGAAATTCCGCGGCGTCCTGACGGGCGTACCCACCTATGACGGGAACGGCGACAATCTCCTCGTCGAACGGGTCGGGGCGGATGGACAGGCCCTCAACGAGCCCGGACGCGATGCCGCATCCTGAACCGGTCGTCCTGATCCTCGCCCCGCTTGGACGTGACGCGTCAGTGGCCTCGGCGATCCTGGCGGAAGTCGGTATCGCTTCGGAAGCGATCTCGACCCTCGATGCCCTGGTGGCCGGCCTCGACGGCGCCGCCTGCGCGGTGATGACCGAGGAAGCCTTGCTGCGCTGGGACCGCAACGCCATCGCCCAATGGGTCGAACGGCAGCCGCCCTGGTCTGATTTTCCCTTCGTGCTGCTCAGCTCTCGCGGCGGCTCGCCGGATGTGCGGCTCACCGATCTCCTGGGCAACGTGACCGTGCTGGAACGTCCCTTCCACCCGGCGGTGCTGGCCAATGCCGTGCGCTCCGCCCTGCGCGCCCGGCGGCGGCAGCGCGAGGTGCAAGCCTATCTGGAGGAACGCCAGCGGACGCACGAGCGGCAGGCCCTGCTGATCCGCGAGCTTCACCACCGCGTCAAGAACACCCTCGCCACCGTCCAGGGGCTGCTCGGAGCGACGGCGCGCTCCACCAAGGATGTGAACACGTTCTATCATTCGTTCTCGGACCGGATCGTCTCGCTTGGCAAGACGCACAACCTGCTCACCGAGGATTACTGGCAGACGGCTCCACTGCGGGAGCTTCTGCAGAACGAACTCGGCCATTACAACGATGCGACGACGAGCCGGATCATCCTCGACGGACCGGCGATCGAACTGGCCGCGGACCTCGCCGTCCCCACCGGCATGGCGATCCACGAGTTGACCACGAATGCCACCAAGCACGGCGCCCTGTCGGTGCCATCCGGGCGGATCGCGGTGCGCTGGAGCGTCGACCAGCGAAAGGCGGGACGGGTTCTCGATCTGAGCTGGACGGAAACGGGTGGCCCCCCCGTGAAGCCGCCGGAGCGCAAGGGATTCGGCTCGACGCTGCTCCAGCGCGTGCTCGCGCAGCAATGCAACGCCGAAGTCGTCATCGCCTACGAGGCCGAAGGGCTGCGGTTCCAGATGGTCGCCCCCCTGCCCGAAGACCGGCTGGTACCCGCTTACTGACCCGTCGGGATCAGGATTTCACGATCCGGTCGAGGCGGCCGTTGACGAAGAAGTACAGCTCCTTGGCTCCCGGCTCGCTGTAGAGCACCTGGACCTCGCGGCCGGAACGCCCCTCCCCGACCAGCACGTCCGTTGCGGGCTTCGCCTTCAGCCGGACGAGATCGCACTCGCCGATCCCCGGCTCGATCACGGTCGCGGTACCCGGCGCGGCCTGACTGCAAGTGCCGTCGGCATTGAGCACCGGCCCCGTGACACCGGGCGACGGGGCCGGCGTGACGGCGACCGGGACCGGCGCTCGCGCCGGCACTTCGCGCTCGCCTGTCGTGCAGGCGCCGAGGCAGACGAGGCTCGCGAGACAGGCGGCGACCGTACTCCATCGTGGCGAGGCGTTTGTCACTTCACGTCTTTCGAAGTGCCGGCCCGCGCCTTCAGCGCAGTGGCGTAGAGATCGGAGGCGTCCTTGTGGAACGCCGCGCGCGAATCGGGCCGCGAATAGAACATATGACCGCCCGGATATACCGCGAGGTCGATGCGCCTGTCGCCGCCGAAGGCCGGCAGCTGATCGATGAGGAGCTTCGAGGTGAAGTACGGGGTCACGAGATCGGTGAAACCGTGGGCTACGAGGACGCGCAGGTTGCCGTCGAGGGCCATGACGCCGCGGAGGGCACCGAAGGATTCCGGCGCCATGCGCCCAGAGCCCCAGCCCCAACCCCGGCTCACGGCGCCGTTGAGGAGTTCGTAGCGCAGGTCGGGCACGCGGTAGTTGAGCTTCGCGCCGTAGAGTTCGATCATGGCGCTCGTCAGCGGCGCCTGCATGGCCGTGAGCAGCGGGTCCTCGAAACCGGAGAAGGTCGCGGCCGGGTCGGGGTCCCATCCGGTGATGCCGGTATCGTAGGCGCTGGCGACACGGCCCTCATCCGCGCCGATCTCGCGTTGGACGCTGTTGGAGCTCAGGCGACCGGCTTGGCGCCGGACGAAGGCCGGATCGAGACCCGTGATGGCTCCCACCCTGTCGCCGAGCCGGGCAACGGCGGATTGATCGGACGGCCCCTTGAGCAGGTCGGCGAGATAGTCGCCGGTGGCATAGGCCTCGGTTTCGGCTAGAGCCTTCCGGCTCGGCGTGCCGCCGGCCCGTTCGATGGCGGCGGCGGCATAGGATGGCAACTTCGTCACGTGGCCCCAAGGGGTCGAGCGCGGCGATTGCAGCCAGGCGAAATCGAGAACCGGCGACAGGAGGACCATGCCGGAGAGGCCGATGCCGATCTCCTCCTGCAGCTTTGCCGCGATGAGCGGCCCGCGAAAGCCGCCATAGCTCTCACCGACAAAGAATTTGGGCGCCGCGATCCGGTCGTTCGTGCGCAGCCAGCGGGCGATGGCCGAAGACAGGACCGACGCATCCGCATCGACGCTCCAATAGCGTTTGGCATCGCCATCCGCCGCGCGGCTGTATCCCGTGCCCACGGGATCGAGGAAGACCAGGTCGGTGAAATCCAGCCATGTGCCGTCGTTGGGGACGAGGCTCACGGGCGTGGACGGGCTGATGCTGGCGCCGTCGAGGGGCAGGCGCCAGGGGCCGATCGCGCCGATATTGAGATAGGCCGAGGCCGCGCCGGGGCCGCCGTTGATCGCGAAGGTCACGGGCCGAGTCGCCTCGCTCCCGTCCTTGAGACGATAGGCGATGAAGGCGATCTCCGCCTGGAGCTTTCCGCCCTCGTCCACGAGGGGCAGGCTGCCGGCCGTGGCGGTGAAGCGCAGGATACGGCCACCCGGCAGGGTGACGCTGTGCTCGGTCGTCACGTCGGATGGAAGCTTGCGCCCGTCCGGGCCTCTCTGCTCGGCGGCACGCCTTTCCTGCGGCCTGTCGCCCCCCAGAGGCAATTGCGCCATGCTGGGCTGGCTGGTGAGGAGGAAGAGGGCAGACAAGGCGACGGCGAGCAGCCGGACGCCGCCCTCGCCACGGCTTAGGGTCGAGACGATCGAACCTCGGATCATGCGGCTTCCTTTGAGGTCATGGGCGGGAGCGGTCACGCCTTCTTCTGCCAGCGCCCGGATTCGTCCTGCTGCCAATAGGCGATGGTGTGGCCCGCCTCCTTGGCCTGCTTCCACTGCGCCCGCGCACCGAGCAGGGCGTCCTGATCGTTGCCGTCGAACAGGATACAGATGCGCTGGTACTCCGATGGATCGGGCGGCAGCGGCGCCCCGTCCACGAGAAAACGGATGGCGGCGGCGTTGGGATTGCCGTCCTGCAGGGTTAGCACGACGGGCTGGCTCGCCGCCTGCGGGTCACGGTCCGTGCCGTGCGGAAGGAAGCTGTCGTCGCTGTAGGTCCAGAGGTGATCGTCGAGCGACTGGAGCCGCTCCTCCCCCGAGACCTGGATCGCCGCACGCCATTGGCGCGCCAACGATCGCTCGACGAGGGTCGGCAGAACCTTCTCGAGGGGTTGCTGCTGAAGATGATAGAACAAGATTTCAGTCACAGGGGTCAGGATAGGCCAATGCCGCCGTTTTGGAAGCGGCGGGATGCCGCTCTTCAGGCCGGCCCGATGAAATGGGGAACGAACAGGGCGGCATTGCCGGTGATCGGTCCTGCGCTCTCTCGGATGCAGAGGCCCGCCGCTTCGTCCCCCACCATCCACGAGCCGATCACGGGGCGGCGGCCATCGAAATCCGGCAGCTCGGCCAATGCCTGTCGGATATGCCGGCCGCCGCCATACGGACCGTGATCCTGCGCCAGAACGGCACCGTCGCGTACCATGAGGATGTTGGCACCTTCCCGTGAGACCAGCGGTTTCTTGGCGAAGGACGTTCCGAGCAAAGCCTTTCGCGGATCGTCCTCGAAGAACGCCGGCAGCAGGTTCGGGTGACCGGGTTCACGGGCATGGAGATGCACCAGCAAGCCCTTGTTCGACAGGATGGCCTTCCAGGGTGGTTCGAGAAAGCGGGTCGTCGTCGCAGCGAGCCCCTCACCGAAGGCATCCGTGAACGCCCATTCCCAGGGGTAGAGCTTGAACAGCCTCGGGATTGGCGCATGGACCCGGTCGACGAAGCGCCCGTCCTCGCCCTGTCCGATGTCGGAGAGGTCGAGGAAGCGTGTCGCGAGCCCCGCTTGGCGCGCGCAATCTTCGAGATAGGCCACCGTGCCCCTGTCCTCGGGAGCATCGGCATAGGCGGTGAAGGCGAGCGCGCCGTCACCGCAAAGCACGCGAAAACGGGCGACCAGCTTCTCGTGGAGAGAATTGAACTGGTCGGCTGTCTCGGGCAGCGAGCCGGTTCGCAGCCCTTCCTCCAGCCAGAGCCATTGGAACACGCCGGACTCGTAGAGGGCGGTGGGCGTATCGGCATTGTATTCGAGGAGCTTTGCCGGCCCGGCGGATGCCCCGCCATAGGAGAAATCCAGGCGTCCGTAGAGGGAGGGGTCTCTTCGCTTCCAGCTCGCGCGGATCACGTCCCAGGCGTGGCGAGGAATGTCGAGCGAGGTCAGGATCCGCTCGTCCTCAACCGCATCGGCGACGAAGGCGAGGCACAGAGCGTGGATCTCCGCGCTCGGCACTTCGAGATCGTTCTCGATCTCGGACAACGTAAAGGCGTAGGCGTGGCTCTCGGACCAATACGCTGCACCATCGAGGGTGTGGAAGGTAAAACCATGCCGGCGCGCGGTCTCCCGCCAATCCGGTCGCTCGCCGATGGGCACGCGCCGCATCAGCCGCCGCTGCCATGGCTAGACCAGCCGTGCGACGAAAACGAACGGCCCGTGCTTCCAAAGCCACCGTATGCGACCTTGCGCACCGCCGAAGAGGCGACCCGCGCGCTGGAGGACGCACCGCCCGAAGACGTGGTGATCCGTCCGCCCCAACTCGTGCAATAGCCAGCGCCACCCGAGTGGCCGGCGCTTCCGCTATGGGAGGTTTCCGACTTCGGAGCATGATCGAAAATCGGCTGTGGAGTCAGGTTCTGATTGACCCGCCTGCCGATGACGTAACCGGCCATCCTCGGCACGAAGCGTCCGGCGGCACTCATGGCGACGCCGTCTCCGGGCAGGCAATGCGATGGGCCGTGATGCGCCTCGCAATCGCTCACTGTCGCGTAACGCGGTGCGACCTCGGGATAGGCGGCACGCGCCGTTAGGTACTCGTTCCGGCAATCCTCCTCCGTTCGCCTGTTTCCGGCGATACAGGCGTCCGCATTCGCATAGACGAGCACGGATTCCTCGTCCTGCGACGGATCGAGATGGGCGAGCCCGAAGGCGGCGGCGCCCGCGCCCGCCAGCATGACGAGGGTCACCGTCTGCGAGCGCATGAGGCGCGGCGGCTTTACTGGCGTCGGAGTATCGGCCTCGGATGGCATCCCACTAAGGACCGCCTTCCGACGATCCGCTCCCTCACGGCACGATGCCGCACAGACCCGAATGTAGGATCGAGCTTGGCCGTTTGAAACCGGCGGCGGGGCATTTCCCTGAGTGCCGGGTCAGTAGGTCATCGACGCCGCGTTGACGATGCCCCCGGCCAGGGACGATGCGGCGAGCAGGATGGACGCGGCGATCTCACCGGCTTCGATGCGTCGCGACAGGTCCGGCAGGATCAGCCGCACGACGAAGTAGACCAGGATCTGCACGATGAGGGCGACGAGGCCCCAGACAATGCAGTCGAGGATCGACTGAGCGTTATAGATCGCCACCGAGAGCGGCAGCGTGTAGCCGATGAGGCTTCCGCCCAGCGCGATGGCGGCCGAGGCATTGTCGGCGCGGATCAGCGCGATCTCGCGATGGGACGTCGCCGACAGGTAGACCGCGAGATAGACCGCCACGAGACCGAACGCCGCCGCGACATAGGCGATGAAGGCGGGCAGACCCGAGATCGAGACCATGGCGCCCGCCCCTCCCTCAGACCAGCCGGCTCTGCACGATGGCGGCGGAGATGAAGCTCTCGAATAGTGGATGTGGTTCGAACGGCCGCGACTTCAGTTCCGGGTGGAACTGCACGCCGATGAACCAGGGATGCCCGGCATGTTCCACCGTCTCGGGAAGCAGACCGTCCGGTGACAGCCCCGAGAACCGCAGGCCCTTGGCTTCCAGCCGCTCGCGATAGGCCATGTTGACCTCGTAGCGGTGCCGGTGACGCTCGGAAATCTCGGTACCGCCGTAGATTTCGGCGATCTTGGTATCCGCGCCGAGGGTCGCCTTGTAGGCGCCGAGCCGCATCGTGCCGCCGAGATCGCCCTGGGCGGCGCGCCGCTCCAGTTCGTTGCCCTTGAGCCATTCGGTCAACAGGCCGACCACTGGCTCGCCGGTCTCCCCGAACTCCGTGGAATTGGCATCCTCGACGCCGGCGAGGGACCGGGCCGCCTCGATCACGGCCATCTGCATGCCGAAACAGATGCCGAAATACGGGATCTTGCGCTCACGGGCATAGCGGGCCGCGCGGATCTTGCCCTCCGCGCCGCGTTGGCCGAACCCGCCGGGGACGAGAATGCCGTTGATACCTTCCAGGAACGGCGCCGGATCTTCACGCTCGAAGACCTCGGATTCGATCCACTCGAGGTTCACCTTCACATTGTTGGCGATGCCACCGTGCGTCAGCGCCTCGGACAGCGACTTATACGCGTCCTTGAGGCCGGTATACTTGCCGACGATGGCGATGGAAACTTCGCCTTCCGGATTGCGCACGCGCTCGGAAATGGTCGTCCAGCGCGCGAGATCGGGCTCGCCCTTGGGCTCGATGCCGAAATGCGCCAGGACTTCCCGGTCCAGCCCGGCTTCGCGGTAGGAGAGCGGCACGTCGTAGATCGAGGCGACGTCGCGCGCCTCGATGACGGCGGTCTCGCGCACGTTGCAGAACAGGCCGAGCTTGCGCCGTTCCTCCACCGGAATCGGACGGTCGCAGCGGCAGAGCAGGATATCCGGCTGGATGCCGATGGAGCGCAGTTCCTTGACGGAATGCTGTGTCGGCTTGGTCTTCAATTCGCCGGCCGAAGGGATGTAGGGCAGCAGCGTCAGGTGCACGAAGGCCACGGTGCCGCGCGGCAGTTCCTGGCCGAGCTGGCGGATCGCCTCGAAGAACGGGAGGCCCTCGATGTCACCCACCGTGCCGCCGATCTCGACGAGGACGAAATCGAACGCCTCGTTGCCCTCCAGCACGAACGCCTTGATGGCGTTGGTGACGTGCGGGATCACCTGGATCGTCGCGCCGAGATAGTCGCCGCGCCGCTCCTTGGTGATGATGTCGAGATAGATCCGGCCGGTGGTGATGTTGTCGGCCTTGGTGGCGGCGAGGCCGGTGAAGCGCTCGTAATGGCCGAGGTCGAGGTCCGTCTCCGCGCCGTCGTCGGTGACGAACACCTCTCCGTGCTGGGTCGGGCTCATCGTGCCCGGATCGACGTTCAGGTAGGGGTCGAGCTTGCGCAGGCGGACCGTATGGCCGCGCGCTTGCAGGAGGGCTGCCAGGGCCGCGGAAGCGAGGCCCTTGCCGAGCGAGGAGACCACGCCGCCGGTGATGAATACGTACCGCGTCATGGGCTTCGGCTCATAAACAAGGGTGGGTGATTCGCCAAACTTCAAACGACCCCGCCGCCAACGGCGGCAGGGCTTCATCGGTTCGGATTCTGTGGAATTCGGGATGGTGACGGTTCGGAGCGAGCTGTGTCCGAGCCGTCATTCAGCATCGACCCAAGGTCAGCGCGACTGGGGCGCTTCGGGCACGGCGGGCTGAGCCGGGGCGGTCTGGCTCGCTCCCTGTCCCGGACGAAGGGTCTCGAGCAGGTTGCCGTTGGGCGCCACCGGTTGCGTCGTCGCGGCTCCGTCGAGGATCGACTTCGGCGCGGCGCTACGATGGGAAATGACCGCCAGCGTCATGCTGGTGGTGAAGAACAGGGCCGCCAGGATCGCCGTGGCACGCGTCAGCGCGTTGGCCTGTCCGCGTCCGGTCATGAAGCCCGACACGCCGCCGCCGCTGCTGCCACTGCCGAGCCCGAGTCCACCTTCAGAGCGCTGCAGCAGGACCACGGCGATGAGGGCAAGAACCACGATGAGGTGAATGGAGATCAGGACGGCATTCATGTCGTTTCAGTCCGATGTTCCTGGTCCGTGAACCACGTAAGGCCGCATCCGGCGCCCGATGAGGCCCGTCGAGGAACGTCCGCGAAGGGCAGGCTCCTACACGAGATGGTGTCCCGCGCCAAATCCTGCATGGAGTTCATAAAAGGAGAATGGCCTCAGGCATAAGCCGCGGCGATCCCCAGGAAGTCGGAGGCGACGAGGCTCGCGCCACCCACCAGGGCCCCGTCGACATTCTCCACCGCCATCAATTCGCGGGCGTTGCCGGGCTTCACCGAGCCTCCGTAGAGGATGCGCACCTTCGCCGCTTCCGCCCCGATGAGCTGGCCAAGCATTTCGCGAAGCGAGGCATGGACCTCGGCGATGTCCGCGGGTGTCGGGGTCAGGCCGGTGCCGATCGCCCAGACCGGCTCGTAGGCGATGACCGTATCGGACGCCTTGGCACCTTTCGGCACACCGATGGCGAGCTGCGCCCGGACGATGTCGAGCGTGCGGCCTTCTTCGCGCTCTTCCTGCGTCTCGCCGACGCAGATGATGCCGCAGAGGCCAGCGCGGCGGGCGCCCAGAGCCTTGGCGTGAACGCCGTCATCGGTCTCGTGGTGATAGGCGCGGCGCTCCGAATGCCCGACGATGACGTAGCTCGCGCCGAGATCGGCCAGCATCTCGGCGGAGATGCTGCCGGTGAAGGCGCCGCTGGCCTTGGCGTGCAGGTTCTGGCCGCCGATAGCGATGGCAGACCCGTAGACGGCCGCCACGCAGGAGGAAATCAGTGTCGAGGGGGGGCAGACGAGGACATCGATCCGAGAGGTGAGTTCGGGCGAGAGCCCGTCGCGGATGGCCTCGACCACCGGAACCGAACTGCGCAGGCCGTTCATCTTCCAGTTGCCGGCGATCAGCGGCCGCCGTCCCGACTTCGACATCGTATCCCTCGCGCTCAGATGATGCTGGTCCGGGTTCACCGGATCGTGAGCGGGGCCGTAACAGAGCCGACTTGCCGGCGCAAACATGGGCTCGTGGATCGCCCCGGCCTTTGCTGAGGCGAGCGGATGGTCTATCGCGGGCGGCTTGGAGCCGTGCCCCGGCGCGCCATCACGACGGATTTTCGAACGTTCCAATGCTGCAGAACATGCGTAGTGCGAGCCAGCATTGGCTCGGCAAGATCATTCTCACGGTGGTCTTCACCTTCCTCATCGCCGGCGTCGCGATCTTCGGTGTGGAAGATTTCTTCCGCTCGAACTCCGCCACGACCGTGGCCACGGTGGGCAAGACGCAGATCACCTCGGAGGCGGTGCGATCGGCCTATCAACTGCAGCTGCAGCGCTACCAGAGCCAGCTTCAGCGCAGCCTGACCCCCGATCAGGCCAGGGGCCTCGGTCTCGACCGGCAGGTCCTCTCTCAGCTGATCAGCGAGGCCTCCCTCGACCAGCAGGCCAAGGATCTCGGGCTCGTGATCCCCGATTCGGCGGTGCTGCGCGCGATTCAGGAGGAGCCGACCTTCAAGGGGGCCAACGGCTCCTTCGACCAGACGCTCTTCTTCCAGACGCTGCAGCGCGCCGGGATCAACGAGGCGATGTTCGTGCGCGACCAGCGCGCCGCCGCCGGACGGCTCCAGATCGCCGAGGCCGTGGCCGCGGACATCCACGTCCCCGCCGCCCTGCGCGAGGCCGTGCATCGCTACACCACCGAGCGCCGCGCCGCGTCTTTCCTGATGCTGCCCCCTTCCGTGGCGGGAGACATTCCCGCACCGACGGACGAGGAGGTGAAAACCTTCTACGACGAAAACAAGAGCGCATTCCGCGCGCCGGACTACCGGGCCGTGACCCTCCTCGCCCTCGATCCGCAGGCGATGGCCAAGCCCGACGCGGTCACTGAGGAGGACGTGCAGAAGCGCTACGATCTCGCCAAGGCGCAATACGGCACGCCGGAGCGGCGCACGATCCAGCAGATCGTGTTCCCCGACGAGGCCTCCGCCGAGGCGGCGCGCAAGGAGATCGAATCCGGCGAGAAGCCGTTCGAGGCCGTCGCGGTCGCGCGCGGCGTCGATGCGAAGGAACTGTCCCTCGGCAACCTCACGAAGGCCGACCTGTTCGACCCGGCCGTCGCTGATGCCGCGTTCTCGCTTGCTCAGAACACCGTGAGCGCCCCGGTCAAGGGTCGCTTCGGCACCGTGCTTCTCCGCGTCACCGCCATCGAACCCGAGACACGCAAGCCCCTCGCCGACGTGGCGCCGGAGATCCGCAGGACGATCGCTCTCGAGCGCGCCAAGACAGCCGTCGAAAAGGACCACGACACGATCGAGGACGAGCGCGCCAACAGCAAGCCCCTGGCCGAGATCGCCAAGGAGCGGGGTCTCACCCTCGTGACGGTGCCGGCGGTGAGCGCCCAGGGGCTCGACCCGTCGGGCAAGCTCGTCGATTCCATTCCGGATCGCGACACGACGCTGCCGATCGTGTTCCGGTCCGAGATCGGGAGCGACACCGAGGCGCTTCGGCTGAAGTCGGGCGGCTACGTCTGGGTCGACGTCACCGGCATCGAGCACGCCCATGACAAGCCCCTCGACCAGGTGCGCGATCAGGCAGCCGCCCAATGGCGCGCCGCCGAGGTGGCCAAGCACCTGTCGGAGAAGGCACGCAACCTGACCGAGCGCCTGGACAAGGGCGAGGCCATCGACACGCTGGCGGCGGAAGTCGGCGTGCAGGTGCAGACCTCCACGGATATCGCCCGCAGCCAGGCCAAGGACGGGCTCTCGGCCGACGTGGTCAACCGCCTCTTCGCCGTCCCGGTGGACAAGGCCGTCTCGGTCGAATCCGGCGAGTCGCGCGTGGTCGCCCAGGTCACGGCGGCGACCATACCCGCCTTCGTCCCCGGCAACCCCTCCGACGAGGCGATTTCGAAGCGGTTCCAGGCGACCCTCATCGATGACATCCTCGGCGAGTACATCGCCGACGTTCAGAAGAGCGTGGGGATCACCGTCAACCAGACGGCGTTCCGGCGCGCGATCGGCGGCGAGTACTGAACCGACCATGTTTCAGGAGCCGGATTACGCCGCCTTCGCGGAAGCCTACGAGGCAGGGCGGCCAACCCTTCTCAACCTGACCCTGGTGGCCGATCTGGAGACTCCGGTCGCGGCTTTCCTCAAGCTGCGCGCAGTCCATGCCGGGCCGGCCTTCCTCCTCGAATCCGTCGAGGGCGGTGCGGTGCGCGGCCGCTACTCGATGATCGGCCTCGACCCCGACCTCGCCTGGCGCTGTCGCGACGGCCGGTCGGAGACCGCACGGGGCAGCGACCTGTCTGTGTTCGAGACCGAGGACACGTCGCCGTTGGCAAGCCTCCGGTCCCTCATCGCTGAGAGCGCGATTGGGGCGGATGACGGCGTCGAGCTTCCTCCCATGGCAGCGGGCCTCTTCGGCTATCTCGGCTACGACATGGTCCGAGCCATGGAGCGACTCGGGGAGTCGAACCCGGATCCCCTCGGCGTTCCCGATGCGATCCTCGTCCGGCCCCGCGTCATGGTGGTGTTCGATGCCGTGCGCGACATCATCACCGTGGTCGGACCGGTGCGCCCGAGCGCAGGGGTTTCGGCGCGTGCGGCCTATGAGGGCGCCCTCGCCCGTCTGGAGCGCGTGGCCGATGTCCTGGAAGGTCCGCTTCCAGTGGAATCGCGGATCGACCCCCGCTCCATCGCCCATCCCGAGCCGGTCTCGAACACGACGCCCGATGCCTATCTGGACATGGTCGCGCAGGCGAAAGAGTATATCGTCGCTGGTGACGTCTTCCAGGTCGTGCTGTCCCAGCGCTTCGAGGCGCCGTTCACGCTGCCGGCCTTCGCCCTCTACCGTTCGCTGCGACGGACCAACCCGGCTCCCTTCCTGTGTTACCTCGACTTCGAGGGGTTTCAGGTGGTGTGTTCGTCGCCCGAGATCCTGGTGCGGGTACGCGAGGGTCGTGTCACGATCCGCCCCATCGCGGGCACCCGCCGGCGCGGCGCCAATCCGACGGAGGACAAGGCACTGGCCGAAGAGCTGCTCGCCGATCCGAAGGAGCGCTCCGAGCACCTGATGCTGCTCGATCTCGGCCGCAACGATGTCGGCCGGGTCTCGCGCATCGGCAGCGTGACCGTGACGGGGTCGTTCTTCCTCGAATATTACAGCCAGGTCATGCACATCGTCTCGAATGTCGAGGGCGATCTCGATCCGGGCCACGACGCACTCGATGCCCTCTCGGCCGGATTTCCGGCGGGCACGGTCTCCGGTGCGCCCAAGGTCAGGGCGATGGAGATCATCGACGAATTGGAACGTGAGAAGCGCGGTCCCTATGGCGGCTGCATCGGCTATTTCGGCGCGCGCGGCGAGATGGACACCTGCATCGTGCTGCGCACCGCCATCGTGAAGGACGGCCGGATGCACGTTCAGGCCGGCGCCGGCATCGTCTACGATTCCGACCCGGCCTCCGAGCAGCAGGAATGCGTGAACAAGGCGAAAGCCCTATTCCGCGCGGCCGAGGATGCGGTGATATTTGCCAGCCGGGCGCGGCGGGGGCAGTAAGGATTCATTGGTTTCGGCGGGAGGCCAGCCAATGGCGCAGTTCCAGGCCCGCGAGGATAAACGCCAGAACAAGCAAAAAAGGGCCAATGAACAGATAGTTTACCGCGCCGCCTCAAAACAAAAGGTCGCTTTCCCAACCGAATGATATCTTGCGCCCCGGCAAAGCAAGTTGCAGACGTGCAATTATCCCGTCCGTTTCAGGCAGATCGCGAGAAATGACTGCCCCGAACTGATAATATCCAGGCGCAAGCGTTATAGACCTGGTGATAATTCTGTATATCTCCGTCTCGCTATAACCGTCTCTGCCAAAAGTACTCCCCTCGCCTGACGCCACGGTTTGTCCAGAGGGAGTGGATAGCGACCATTGTATGGGAACGTCTATTCCTGACGGTCGGGTACGCTGTCCATCCTTTCCGAAAGGCGAGTATCGGCCGATTAGTGCCATCGCTTGCTTACGTGGGCGTGTGCCAATCGCAAACTTGAAGCTCAGTTCGTGAGGGCCCTCCATCCTGACTCGAATGGTTTGTTCCACGTGTCCGGCCGGCGAGAGCGAGATGGGCTCATCCAGAGGAGCGCTGGTTATCTCATTCGACCAAATCGCGAACCCGCTGAGCCAAATCAGTAGAACGAGCAGCACCACAATCAGTGACCGGCGCCGTTGGAAGAAACGCGTCATATGTAGCAACTCGGTCCCGACGACGCCCGGCCAAGTCGGCCCGAGCCTTCCGGGTCACTCGGTGTAGAGCCACCGTCGTGAAGGATTACTCCCATGTTTCAGGGTTGGACGTCCATTTCGGATAGTCTGCGAACTCCGCTTGCATGTGTCCGTCGATATCGCATGATCACATCGCAAGGTGGGAGAGCGTGATGGCTGGGACCGAGATCGATGCCATCAGGGATCTCCTCGCGGCCAGTCCACGGTCATCGAATCTCGCCGAGCGCCGTGAGCGGCTCGACGGGTTCGGCGCGCATTATCCTGTTCCCCCCAATGTGACAGTCGTGCCAGTGGATGCGGGCGGGGTGGCGGCCGAATGGACCGTGAGCCCAGGGGCGGACCAGACACGCGTCGTCCTGTTCCTGCATGGCGGCGGATACGTGTCCGGCTCGCTCAACAGTCACCGGCACATGATGGCCGAGACGGGCCGTGCCGCCGGAGCGCGCACGCTGGCCCTGGATTACCGGCTCGCGCCGGAACATCCGTTTCCCGCGGCTCTCGACGACGCCCTGGCGGGTTACCGCTTCCTCCTCGAATCGGGCGTCAGCCCCGGGAACATCGTCCTGTCCGGGGAGAGCGCTGGCGGCGGACTTGCCGTCGCGACGGCCCTCTCGCTGCGTGATGCCGGTCTGCCGCTGCCACGTTGTCTTTGGCTGATGTCGCCCTGGGTCGATCTGGAGATGACCGGCGCCAGCATGGACACCAAGGCGGCGGTCGATCCCCTGATCCAGCGGGGATACCTGACGGAACTCGCGGAGGCCTATTGCGCAGGAAAGGACGCGGCGACCCCGCTGATCTCCCCGCTTCACGCCGACCTTGTCGGCCTGCCGCCAATGCTGATTCAGGTCGGCAGCGCCGAGACCCTGCTGGACGATTCCCTTCGCCTCGCCGAGGTGGCCGCCTCGGCGGACGTCGCCGTGACGCTCCAAGTCTGGCCGCACATGATTCACGCCTGGCACATGTTCTATCCGCAGCTTGCCGAGGGGCGGCAATCGCTGGCGAGCGCCGGTGCCTTCATCCGCGCGCATCTGGAATCCTGACCGGTGGAGGAGGCTGCAAGGGGCCGCGTCGTCGTCGCCGCGTCCTGCCTCGGCATGCTCTGCCTCGGTTCCAACGGCACCGCGATCATGGCCGCCCTGCCGACGATGCGCAGCGACCTCGCTCTCAGCGGGATCGAGGTGGAATGGGCGGTGAACGCCTATCTCCTGGCTTCGGCGGCTTTCATCATCCTCGGCGGCAAGCTGGCAGACCGAATGGGTGCCGGCCGCATCGCCCTGGCGGGACTCGTTCTCTTCACTGTGTCGTCCTTCGTCATCGTGCTCGCCGCTGCGGCATCCTGGCTCCTCGCCGGCCGGGCGCTTCAGGGCGTAGCGGCCGCCTTCGCCGTTCCGGGAACGTTGACCCTCGTTGGCCGAGCGGTACCCGTCGAAGCGCGCGTGGCAGCGATTGGAGCCTGGGCCGGGTTCCTGATGCTCGGCTTCAGTCTGGGACCGCTGATCGGGGGCACGCTCACCCACTTTCTGGAATGGCGTGACATCTTCTGGCTGAACGGCGCGGCGATGCTCGGCGCCGCCATCGGCATCGTTCTTTCGGCACCGATACGGGCGCCTCCGGGGAACGGATCCCCTCCCCGCTTCGACCACGTCGGATTTGTCCTGCTGGCGATCCTGATGGTCGCCGCGATCGTGGCATTGCAGGGAGTGCGGGCGGTGTTCGAAGAGCCCGCGCGCTGCCTCGTGCCCGCCGCCGTCGCGATTGGGTCCCTCGTCCTCTTCATCAGGGCCGAGCGACGCCGGGCGGACCCGTTCGTCGACCTCCACGTGCTCACGCATCCCGCTTTCCTGCGCGCGACCGCAACCGGTGCGGTCGCCATGTTCTGCATCCTCCCCCTGCTGATGTTCCTCAACCTCGATCTGCAGGGATCGGTTGGACTGGCGCTCACCCCGGTGGAGGCCGGCCTCGCCACACTACCGATGAGCGCCGGGTTGCTCGCCGTTTCGCTCCTCGCACCCGTTCTGGTGCGTCGCTTCGGTCCGCGCCGCTCGATGATGGTGGCGATGCTGGGCATCGTCGGGGCGAGCCCAGTCGTCGCGCTAGCGGCCGAGGACGAGGCGATCGTTCCACTCGCTATCGGACTTCTGCTCATCGGAGCGGGCCTCGCACTCCCCTATGCCACTGCACCACGTCTTGCTTTAGCCGCCCTGCCTCCGGAGAGTGCGGGGCTGAGCTCCGGCCTCGTCAATGCCGGGACGTTCCTCGGGGGTAGCCTTGGCGTCACCATCAATGCGCTCGCCTTCGCGACAGGCGGCCTCGCCGCCGTCATGGCGGTGATCGCGGCGGCCGGAGCCATAGGCTTCGCATTGTGCCGCGCCATGCCACCGAGCGATCCGCATTGATAGGACGCGAGGCCAGGAGGCTTGACCCTCCTCCTTCACCTCGTCACACGAGGGAGACCAAGAGAAGCGCGATCATGGCCAACGTCCTCGTCATCGACAATTACGATTCCTTCACCTGGAATCTCGTGCATCTCATCGGGCCGCTTTGCGGATCGATCGATGTCGTGCGCAACGACCAGATCACCATCGACGAGATCCGCGAGCGCGCCCCCGATGCGGTGGTGCTGTCGCCGGGGCCGTGCACGCCCAACGAGGCCGGCATCTGCCTCGACGTGGTGCGCGACCTCTCGGGCGAGGTGCCGATCTTCGGAGTCTGCCTCGGCCTCCAGGCGATCGGGCAGGCCTTCGGCGGCGACGTGGTGCGCGCGCCAAAGCCCATGCATGGCAAGGTCTCGATCATTACCCACAGGGCAACGGGGGTCTTTCGCGGACTGAATGGCCCCTTCGATGCCACGCGCTATCACTCGCTCGTGGTGGAGCGTGGCGGGTGTCCGCAGGATCTCGTCGTCACCGCCGAGGCGGACGGGCTCATCATGGCGCTGGAACACGCCACACTGCCGGTCCACGGCGTGCAGTTCCACCCGGAGAGCATCCTGTCGCATCACGGCTCGCAGATCCTGCGTAACTTCCTCGACATCGCCGCCGCATGGAACGCAACACGTGACAAGCGCGGGTCCGGCGTGCATTGACGCATCGATCAATTTTGATTGACGCTTTCGAGCCATGGACACTTTCAAGCCGCTCCTCGCGAAAGTCGCGGCCGGGTCGAGTCTCGACCGGGCGGAGGCGCGCGCCGCCTTCGACGACCTGCTCTCGGGCGAGGTGACGCCGGTCCAGGCCAGCGCCTTCCTCATCGCCCTGAAGGTCCGCGGCGAAGCCGAGGACGAGATCGTCGGCGCGGTGGAGGCCATGCGGGCGCGGATGGTGCGCGTGGCCCCGGTTCCCGGCGCCATCGACATCGTCGGCACCGGCGGCGACCATTCGGGCAGCTACAACGTCTCGACTCTCGCCGCGATTCTCACGGCCGCCTGCGGCGTGCCCGTGGCCAAGCACGGCAACCGCGCGGCCACATCGCGCTCGGGTGCGGCCGACGTCCTCGTCTCGCTTGGGGTCAAAATCGGTCTCGACCCGGCCGGGCTGGCCCGCTGCCTCGCGCAGGCCGGCCTCTGCTTCATGTTCGCCCAGACCCATCACGGCGCCATGCGCCACGTGGCGCCGGTGCGCTCCGAACTGCCGACGCGGACGATCTTCAACCTATTGGGGCCGCTCTCGAATCCGGCCGGTGTCGAGCGCCAGCTTCTGGGCGTCTCCACCGAGGCATGGGCCGAACCCCTGACGCGTGTGCTGGGCGAACTGGGCAGCACGCGGGTCTGGACGGTGCACGGGTCGGACGGGCTCGACGAGATCACCGTCACCGGCCCGACGCCGGTGGTCACCCTGGAGGACGGGCGGATCGGCCGTTTCACCATCGATCCGCGCGACGTCGGCCTGCCGCTCTGGACCCTCGAGGATCTGCGCGGGGGCGATCCCGACCATAACGCGCATGCGCTGAACGCCGTCCTCGCGGGCGAGCGCAACGCCTATCGCGACATCGCCGTTCTCAATGCGGGGGCCGGCCTCGTCGTCGCCGGTTCCGCTCAGAATCTGGCGGAAGGCGTGGCGCGTGCGGCATCCGCCATCGACGATGGCGCGGCCAGGGCGACCCTCGCGCGTCTCGTCGCGGTCTCCAACACATGAAAGAGGCCCCGATGAGCGAGGCGAAACCCGTGGCGGACGTGGTTGCGGCACCGGCCGCCACCGACCGGCGAGACGTGCTCTCGCGGATCGAGGCCTACAAGCGCCGTGAGATCGCCGAAGCCAAGCTGCGCGTACCGCTCGCGAAGCTCGAGAAGCGCATCGAGAAGGCCGCGCCCGTCCGCCCCTTCGCCGATGCCATCGCCGCTCATATCGCGGAAGGGCGTCCCGCCCTCATCGCCGAGGTGAAGAAGGCCTCTCCGTCCAAGGGCCTGATCCGCGAGGATTTCGACCCCGCTACCCTCGCCGCCGCCTACGAGGCGGGTGGCGCCACCTGCTTGTCGGTGCTCACCGACACGCCCTCTTTCCAGGGCAAGCCGGAATACCTCACCGAGGCACGGGACGCCTGTTCGCTGCCGGTGCTCCGCAAGGACTTTTTGTTCGAGCCGTACCAAGTGTTCGAGGCGCGGGCCTGGGGCGCCGATTGCGTTTTGGCCATCATGGCGTGCCTCGACGACGACGAGGCGCTGGCCATCGTCGAGACCGCGCACGATCTAGGCATGGATGTTCTGGTCGAGGTCCATGACGAGGAAGAACTCGCCCGCGCCATTCCGCTGGGCACCCGGCTTCTCGGCATCAACAACCGCGACCTGAAGACCTTCGAGGTCTCCTTCGATACGGCGATCCGCGTGGCCAAAGGTGTGCCGTCCGACCGTATCGCCGTCGCCGAGAGCGGAATCACCGGCCACGCCGACGTCCTTCGCCTGGAGAAGGGCGGTCTCCGCACCATCCTCGTCGGCGAGAGCTTGATGCGCGAAGCGGACGTGACCAAGGCGACGAAACGCCTGCTCTTCGGCAAGGCCGGCAAATGAGCGCGCTCACGCATCTCGATGCGGCCGGTGCCGCCAATATGGTCGACGTCTCAGACAAGGCCGCCACCACCCGTACTGCCCGCGCCCAGGGCGTGGTGGTGATGCTGCCCGAGACCCTGCGCCTGATCCGCGAAGGCGATGCGAAGAAGGGCGACGTGATCGGCACGGCGCGGCTCGCAGGCATCATGGCCTCGAAGCGCACACATGAGCTCATCCCGCTCTGCCATCCGCTCCTGATCTCAAAGGTCCGGGTGGAGTGCGAGCCGGACGATTCCCTGCCCGGCCTGCGCGTCACCGCTGAGGTCAAGGTGATCGGCCCGACAGGGGTCGAGATGGAGGCCCTCACGGCCGTCTCGGTCGCCTGCCTGACGATCTACGACATGGTGAAGGCCGCCGATCGCGGCATGCGGATCGAAGGCATTCACCTGCTCGCCAAGGATGGCGGAAAGTCCGGCTCGTACCGTGCCGAGGACGCCTCGTGAGCACGCTCATTCCGGTGGAGGAGGCACTCGCGCGCATCCTCGCCAGTGTTGCCGAGCCGGTGGCGGCCGAGACGGTCGCGGTGGCCGAGGCCTTTGGCCGGACGCTGGCCGAGGATGTGGCCGCCTTGCGCACCCAGCCGCCCTTCCCGGCTTCCGCCATGGATGGCTACGCGGTGCGCGCCGAGGATGTCGCCACCGTTCCGGCGCCCCTGAGGCTCATCGGAATGAGCGCGGCGGGCCATGGCTTTTCCGGTACGATCGGCCCCGGCGAGACGGTGCGGATCCTCACGGGGGCTCCGGTTCCGTCCGGGGCCGACACGATCCTCATCCAGGAGAACGCCGACGTTTCCGACGACGTGGTCACGGCCACGGAGACGGTGGCCGCCAAGCGCCACATCCGCGTTCCGGGCCTCGATTTCCGGGCCGGCGATCCCCTCATGCGCGCGGGTGAGAGCCTGGATGCCCGCCGCCTCGCCCTCGCGGCGGCCGGCGGCCACGCGACCCTGTCGGTTCGCCGTAAGCCGCGCGTGGCGATCCTCGCGACAGGCGACGAACTCGTGGCGCCGGGCGAACCGGCCCGCTGGGACCAGATCGTCGCCTCGAATGGGTTGGCGGTGGCGAGCCTCGCCCGCGAGGCGGGCGCCGAACCGATCGATCTCGGCATTGCCGGCGATAGCCTCACATCCCTCGAAGCGGCCCTCGGACGGACGCGGGACGCGAAAGCCGATCTCCTCGTGACTCTCGGCGGCGCCTCGGTCGGAGATCACGACCTCGTCCAGGCGGCCCTGCATCGCGAGGGCCTCGAACTCGGCTTCTGGCGCGTTGCCCTGCGCCCCGGCAAGCCCCTCATGCATGGGCGCCTCGGACCCATGATGGTGATCGGATTGCCGGGCAATCCGGTCTCCGCCGTGGTCTGCGGCCTGCTCTTCGTCGTGCCCGCGATCCGCGCCCTTCTCGGCGACCCCAAGGCCGGGGCCGACCGCAGCGAGCCGGCGATTCTCGGCGCCGACATGCCGGCCAACGATATCCGCCAGGATTACATGCGCGCGAGGGTGGAGGCCAATGCGGGCGGCTTTCCCACGGTCCATGCCGAGACGCGCCAGGATTCCTCGATGCTCTCGGTGCTCGGCCAGTCCGAAGCGCTTCTCGTGCGCCCGCCCGGCGCTCCGGCCGCAAAGCGCGGCGACCCGTGCCGGATCATCCGGCTGGACCGGACGCTGCTCTGATCGACGCCGGCCGGTGATCGGCTTCTACGGACGGTCGCCCTCCGGTCCGAACACGAAGTCGACGGCCTGTGCCACGTTGGCCGGCTGGTAGGCATGCGGGCCGTCATATTCCACCGACGTCACGTCGTAGCCGGCCTCCCTCAGGCGGGCGGTATGCACCCTCGCGCTGCGATCGATGGGGATCTGCTCGTCTTGTGTCCCGTGCGAGAGGAAGATGCGCGGCGACCCGGATTGCAGGTGCACCGACAGGAACCCAGCCGACGACACGATGAGATGGGTCACCACATGGCCATTGGCGAGGCCGGCGGAGAGGGCGTAACTACCCCCATCCGAATGGCCGGCGAAAACGATGAGCAACGGATCGAGCATGAAGCGCGACGCCACATCGGTCAAAGCGAGGTCGAGCCGTTCGCGGTCCGGCCCATGACCGCCGATGACGAGATCCCAGGTCGGGAACAGGGATTGCGGGGCGAGAAGCAGGAAGCCGCGCACCGCCGCGTGCTCTTCCAGCATGGGCAGAATTTTCTCGGCGCTCCCGCCACCGCCATGGAAGAGCACGACCAGCGGCGTGGGACGGCGTGGCTCGATCCCCGGCGGCACGATCAGCATGGCATCGCGCCCGTCGAAAAGGCCGAGCCGATGCCGACCTGGGGGAAGCGGTTCCACGCTCGGAAAGCGATGCATGAAGGTGAGCCGACCGGCGAGTTGCGGATCGAGCATACGGTGAATCTCCCGGCGGCTGGTTTCGTGAGCGCTATTCCGCCTTGCCCTCGGCCACCGACTTGATCTTCAACTGGTCGATGATCCACAGCCAGCCGCCATCGTCCTGCAGCCGCGCCGTCTCGACCGAGATCGTGCCGTTCGGCAGGCGCGCGAAGGTCATCGCGATCGCTCCGTTGCGGATGCTGGGCAGCGCTTCCGCAGCCGGAAATTCGGAGCGACGGGCGAGAAGGTCTGTGTAGAAAGTGCGGATCTCCCGCTGCCCCGTCGCCACGATCTTGCCGACGGCGAGCACGGCATCCTGTTCGTAGAGGGCGACCAATCCCTCCACATCGCCGGCATTGGCCCGCTCATTGAAGAGACGGGCAAGGTCTTCGGGTGATTGCGCGCGCGCGTGTGCCATGACTTTTCCTTCCTCGTGAGCGGCTATTTCAATAGCGTTCCGTCCGAGTCGCGCACCGCAACGGTCACGGGAATCCCCGCTTTGACGCTCTCGGAAACGGTGCAGAAGCGCTCGAACTGTTCGAGAACCTGACCGAGGCGGGGCATCGAGCCTGCAGGAGCGGCAAGCGAGATTCCGACTTCGATCCCGCTGATCCTCAGGCGGCCCTCCGCATTTCGCTCCACGCAAAAGGTCGAATGTGCGGCGAGACCGGGAGCATCCTGTCTGAACTTGCCCAGAGCGAAGACCAGGCTGGCGCAGAGGCAGTTGGTGACGCCCGCGACCAGGATCTGCTCGGGGAAAGGCCCCTCCCCGCTGCCGTAAGGCGGAGCCTCGTCGACGGCGAGGTTCGGGAAGGCCTCCCCGAAATCGATCTCGAACCGATAACCCTCGATCTGCCTAATGGTGATGCTACCGTCACTGCGCATCAGGGACGTCTCCTCGAGGCTCGCTTGGCCATCGCATGCGAGGCATGGCGAGGAGGCAACGCCTTATGAGCGAGGGCAAGTTCCATTTCGTCCGCCACTCCTGCACCCGTGTTGACAGCCAACGATCATTGGCATACCAAATACCAACAGTAGCCGCACAGAAAAAGCAAGTGCGCGGAACATCTCTCGGACGGGGTTTGACCTTTCCGCGAAATGGAGGAAGCGATTACAATGATGCATTGCAGCATTCGCACCCGCAACACCTCTTGGGATAAAGCCGGTCCTGCAACGTCTTCGGGCTTGGCGACGCGTCGCCGCAGCGAAACGTTCCATCGCGCCTGATGGCCGGGCCGGCCGGCGAAGTCGATGAACACGGTTTCGATCGAAGACGCGAAGCAAGCCATGTCGGAGCAAGCTATTCCCGCCAGCGTCGACGTTTCGCAACTGGTGGAAGCGGCCGGAGATGCCATCGTCGTCTCCGATCCCAAGGGAGCCATCGTGGTTTGGAACGCGTCGGCGGAGCGGATCTTCGGGTTCTCGTCCTCCGAGGCTCTCGGCCAATCCCTCGACCTGATCACCCCCGAACGCCAGCGCCAGCGTCACTGGGATGGTTACGCCAAGACGATGCGGACCGGCGTCACCCGTTACGGCACCGAGGTGCTGCGGGTGCCGGCGCTTCACAAAGACGGCCGATCACTCTCGATCGCCTTCACCGTCGGCCTTCTCCACGGCCCCGACGGTACGGTGACCGGTATCCTCGCCATTATCCGCGATGAAACCCGGCGCTGGAACGACGAACGCCAGATGCGCAAGCGTTTGAGCGAGCTCGAAAGCGCCGCCGCTTGAGTGGAGGCGCGCAGATCTAAAGGTTTCGCCGGACTACGGGCCAACATGAGTTCCGGATCAGAACCGGACAGTCAAACTATCCGATCCATTATCGTTGCAAGACGATCGAAAGGGAGAACGTCGAGATGAGCAAGCCGCTTGAAGGCACCAAGATCATCGATTTCACGCACGTCCAGGCTGGCCCCGCCTGCACGCAGCTCCTCGCCTGGTTCGGCGCCGACGTGATCAAGGTCGAGCGTCCCGGTTCCGGCGACGTGACGCGCAACCAGCTTCGCCACGTGGAGGATGCCGACGCGCTCTACTTCACCATGCTCAACTCCAACAAGCGTTCGCTGACGCTGGACACCAAGACCCCCGAGGGCAAGGAAGTCCTCGAGAACCTCATTAAGCAATCCGACGTCATGGTCGAAAATTTCGGACCCGGCGCCCTCGACCGGATGGGCTTCTCCTGGGCGCGCATCCAGGAACTCAACCCGGGCATGATCCTGGCCTCGGTGAAGGGCTTCTCGGACGGCCACCATTACGAGGACCTGAAGGTCTACGAGAACGTGGCTCAGTGTGCCGGCGGTGCCGCGTCCACCACCGGCTTCTGGGATGGCCCCCCCACCGTGAGCGCCGCGGCTCTCGGTGACTCGAACACCGGCATGCATCTCGCCATCGGCATCCTCACGGCGCTTCACCAGAAGAACAAGACCGGCAAGGGCCAGAAGGTCGCCGTGTCGATGCAGGATTCAGTGCTGAACCTCTGCCGCGTGAAGCTGCGCGACCAGCAGCGCCTCGACGCCCTCGGCTACCTCGAGGAATACCCCCAGTATCCGCACGGCGAGTTCACCGACGTGGTGCCACGCGGCGGTAATGCGGGCGGCGGCGGCCAGCCGGGCTGGGTGCTGAAGTGCAAGGGCTGGGAGACCGACCCCAACGCCTACATTTACTTCACCATCCAGGGCCATGCCTGGGCCCCGATCTGCAAGGCCATCGGCAAGGAAGAGTGGATCGACGATCCGGCCTACAACACGGCGCGCGCTCGCCAGGACAAGATCATGGACATCTTCGGCACGATCGAAGAATGGCTAGCCGACAAGACCAAGTTCGAGGCCGTCGACATCCTGCGCAAGTTCGACATCCCGTGCTCGCCGGTGCTGTCGATGAAGGAACTCTCGGTTGATCCCTCGCTCCGCGCCAGCGGCACCATCGTCGAGGTCCAGCACCCGAAGCTCGGCACCTACCTGACCGTCGGCAGCCCGATCAAGTTCTCGGACATGCCGGTGGAGATCAAATCCTCGCCGCTGCTCGGCGAGCATACCGACGAGGTGCTGCTCGACCTCGGCTACACCCAGCAGCAGATCGAGCGGCTGCATCAGGCACACGCTGTCTGAGGCGGATGCGCGGCGGCCCGTCGTCCTAGGTCGGGCCGCGAAATCGAGGAAAACGGCGTGCCGCGCGGCGCGCCGTTTTCGTTTGGGGAGGGGCCGGCCGGCTCATCCTCATGGCCGCCCGTGAGGGCGCTCGGCGATCGACTGGCCCCGTCCAAGCGAAGGATCTACAGGCCGGAACGCAAGACTTCCTGACACGACGACGTCCTCAGACGCCGCAGGTCGGCAGCGAGGATCAGGCGATGGATCGGCGCGACCGGCACCATGTAGGCCCGACCGAAGGCATTGTGGACGACGACCGACGACGTGATCGTGAGACGATGACCGGACGTCGCGAGACAGATCATGACGTCCAGGTGCCGGTCGCGCGCGGTGAGGACCAGCATATCCGGGGCGCTGTGTTCCACGAGGAAGAAATCCAGCGTGTCGCCCTCGCGGACGTGCAACCGTCGTTCTCCTGAAAAGCCGCCGATGGCCTTCACACCGAAGCGCGCCGCGATGGCATCCCTTACGCGGAAGCCGAACGCCATGAGCGGTCGCGGTTCTGAGGTGATGACAGTCCAGGCGTGGAGCGGAGTCACCGCCGAGGAGAGTACGACCGATCGCGTGTCATAATAATCGAGCTGGTCGCGTGGGCGCAGAATGCGAACCTGCGGGTCGGCAGCCAAGCTCTTTCTCCCAACTCATCGGTGGGACAGCCTTAGCGTGACCGGTGTGGGGAGTCGGCTTGGTTGATGGGCGGAACGAGGGCGACCTCCGTCATTCCGGGCCGGCAGCCGTGCAGTCTATCCGCCAAAGGAGGTGGTGCGGCCCCGCTGCTCTGCGATGGCAAGGGAATCTGGGAGGCCGTGAGGCGTGGCATCCAGGGCGGCTGCGTCTTCCTCCTCAGCCGCGAGCGCCGCGTAGGGTAGCCAGCCGGCGAAGGGTTCAAGAGTGTCCGGTCCGACCGGACGGTACCAACGCCAGACTTGCCGGGCCGCGCTCGGGGCGTACCAGCGGCCGGGGCGGCCCTCGGCTAGGATCGGGCCGAGTGTCAGATGGTTGAGCCAGATCCGCTCGACGATCTGCGGAGCCGTGTGCATCGGGTGCCAGGTCTGCGGCATCGGACATCTCCTGCGGAGGCGATCACGGGGGGCTGAAACGGGTGCGGGGGCCAGGACTTGGCGTCCGGCCCCCGCACCTTGTCATTGTCGGTGGTTCAGCCCGGGATCAGGCGGCGACCACGCGGGGGGCGGGCTTCGCCTCGTCCGAGACGGCAAGTGCCTGGGCCACCACGCGCTTGCGCCAGGGCTTGAGCACGCCGATGGCCAGCAGCGAGGCCAGGATGTTGGCGCCTGCGGCGACGAGGAAGACGCCGTCCCAGCTGTTTGTAGCCTGCTGGAGGTAGTTGGCGACCGGGACCAGGAGCGCGGCGGTGCCCTTGGCGGTGTAGAGCAGGCCGGCATTGGTGGCGGCGAACTTGGTGCCGAAGGTGTCGGTGCAGGTGGAGGGGAAGAGGGAGTAGATCTCGCCCCAGGCGAAGAACACGAAGCCCGAGAGCAGCACGAACCACAGCGGGTCGTGGCCCCAGAGGTAGAGCATGTAGATGCCGAAGCCTTCCATGGCGAAGGCGATAAACATGGTGTTCTCGCGGCCGATCTTGTCGGAGACCCAACCGAAGAACGGGCGGGTGAGGCCGTTGAGGACGCGGTCGATGGTGGCCGCGAAGGTGATGGCCACCATGGTGATGCCCATGATGGTGACGGGCACCTTGTCGACGCCGATATCGGAGGCGATGGGCTTGAGGTTGGCGGTGATCATCAGGCCGCCGGCGCCGACGATGACGAACATGAAGTACATGAGCCAGAAGATCGGCTGGCGGGCGACTTCGCCGGGGGTGTAGTTGCGCCGGGTCTGGATGATGTTGGCGTTGGCCACGACCTCCGGCACCTGGCCCTTCTTGGGCGAGGTGAAGAAGAAGGCGAGCGCGCAGACGACGAGGCCCTGGCCGATGCCGAAGTTGAAGAAGGCGGCCTGGAAGCCGTGGTCGGCGATCATCCACTGGATCGGGGCGACGGTCAGCGCCGAGCCGGCGCCGAAGCCGGCGGCGATGATGCCGGCGGCCAGCCCGCGCTTGTCGGGGAACCACTTCAGGGCCGAGCCGACGCAGGTGCCGTAGACGGCGCCGGCGCCGATGCCGGCCACGACCTGTCCGAGATAGAACATGTTGAGCGAGGCGGCGTAGGAGTTGATGACCCAGCCGATGCCGCAGAGCGCGCCGCCGAACAGCACGACCACGCGCGGGCCGTACTTGTCCACGAACCAGCCCTCGATCGGGACCAGCCAGGTCTCGAACAGCACGAACAGGGTGAAGGCCCACTGGATCGCCGCCCGGTCGAAGCCGAACTTCTTCTGGATGTCGGGGACGAAGAACGTCCAGCCGTATTGCAGGTTGGCGATCATCACCATGCAGATCACGCCGATCACCAGCTGACCCCAGCGGTATCCGTCGGATACGCGCCCGGTCGTTGTTTCCGCCCTCGTCATTGCGTCCTCCACGTTGTTCTATTGTGCATCATTCGAGGCATTGGAGCCGGTTGACCGGCATCCGATCCGGGAGAAAGCCGGCCATTGGCGCTGCCGACATTCTGGTATGTGGAATACCAGCCTCTCTCGGACATGTCGGCTCGTCAAGAGCGAGATACAGAAAAATCGATTCCGCAACGCAGCAAACAGGGATTATTTTCAAGATTTCGTCAAATCAATCAAAGCTCGACATGAGCTATGCATTGGAAACAATACTAATGGTCGATCACCAATTCGCTATGCAAGTGCGAGCATACTACATTACGCGCGAACGGAAGCCGCCTGGCTCTCGAATTTAAGCCAAGCAGCCACGTCATTAGCTGGAAACGAAAATCCGTTCGGTGAGGTCGTCCATACGCCCGGATACTGCCCTGGGGGGTCCCCCACGC
Source organism: Methylobacterium bullatum (assembly GCA_902712845.1). Classification (NCBI taxonomy): domain Bacteria; kingdom Pseudomonadati; phylum Pseudomonadota; class Alphaproteobacteria; order Hyphomicrobiales; family Methylobacteriaceae; genus Methylobacterium; species Methylobacterium bullatum. Next base: position 2,424,425 of record LR743504.1, on the reverse strand, counting down.
TACGGTTCTTGGGCGACACCCATCGATGGAATCGAGGCAGGCACTCTTCCCGGTCCAGACACCGGCACCATAGTTCTATTTCTTTCGTTGACAATAGGTATTCTGCATACCAGAGTCTTCCAACAAGCGATCCCTGAGGGAGGCGACGCCATGGAAGCCAGCCAGCGGACCGGCAATGGCGCGGGCCGCCTCCAGTATATCCGCATGGATCGGTCGGCGCGGGACGCATTGCGGCTGCTGCGCAGTCCCGGAGTCGATGCCCTCGTCGTGATCGACGGTGACCGTCCCACGGAAGGCGCCATCATCGGGATCGTCACCGAGCGTGAAATCTTCCGCGCCATGGCGGCGTGCGGACTCGAAGCGCTGGACAACCTCGTTTGGATGCTGGCGAAAGAGGACTTCACCTCTGTCGACGTTGGAATGTCCCGTTCCGACAGGCTGAAACAGTTCTGCGCCCACAGGACCGATCATCTCGCGGTGACGGATGGTTTCGTCCTCACAGAGGTCCAGAGCATCTGGAACTGCGTCGATGAGGTGTCCAGCCCCGGTGGACCGACTGAGACCGGACCGTGAGCGCGTATTTGGCACCGGCATCTTGACCGACGCATAGTCGTAGAACTCTCGCGGCGCAGACTAGGTTACGCACAACCGATCTTCATACCGCAGTATTGCGCCGCAAAACAATCGTATCGCAACTGCAGGACAAGATATCCTGCGCATGATCATTGACCCGCACCCGTTTTGCATTCAAAATTTATGAATGGTGTCCCGGCGTCTCGGCCTTCGAACGAGGCGCGATTCAGACTGGGTACCGAGGCAGGGAGACGCTACGGGATCGTGCCGGTCGGCGACAAACCGGCCCTGCGCATCTCGTGGACAACAGGGTTAGCAGCGATGCGTTACTTGGCCATTCTTGAATGTCCCGTCATCTTCAGTGGCGAATCTCCCAATGGGATGACCAGCATGGACATGTGTCCCTCGGCTGGCATCACACGCGGTCTTATCAGCCGACATGTAAAAGTGATCGATTCCAGGGTCATCGCCGTCTGTATCTGGCAAAGCGAGTTCTGCGCCAAACTGTTCTTCGACGCGGATTGGTACGAGAAGGCGGGAGTTCTTTGGGGTGACCGCTATCAGCTGCGGCTCGAGGCCATCGACGAGGCAGCTGTCGCATAAGCTCAGGCGAACGGGACTTCTCTACGACGACGCCCGTCCGCCAGCGAAGGTGCTGCATCTTGGAGCGGTCGGTCATGTCCATCCCGGAGCGCAGGATTGCGGATCTGGCTGAGCCAAGGCCAAAGGAAGAATACGGCCCTTGGAATCCGGGGCTCGAATCGAACCTGCCCAGGGCGTTCCTCGCCCTGGAGACGATCTTCCGGCCTGACAATGTCGAGACCACCCTCGCGGACGCTCGCGAGATGATGGACGTCAGCGGGCTTCCCCTGATGCAACTGGTCCGATTCCGGGCAGAGCGCCTCGTCGTCCACGAAGTCCTTATCCGTGTCATGGCCGATCTTTCCGTGCCGGTCGGCCGGACCTATGGCGATCTCGGAGTGAATTTTCGCGCCATGGTCGGCACCATCCTGCGCGATGGGGTCGCGTCCCATGAGGACGAGATCTCCGGCCTGCTCGACCGGGTTCGGAGCGAGGCAACGCAGGTCCTCGAGCGGGAACTCTCCGCGATGTTCCTGCCGAAAGGCCCGGAGAAACCGGTCAGGACACGGGCGTCCTTGTGGCGGACAATCCTTGGCTCGCCCGAGCCCGCGGAGTGCTGGGGGGAAACCTCGACACCGGAGCAATCTGCACGCCTGCATCTCGACGCTTGGCAAGCCCGATGTACGGCATCGCCTGTACCCATCGAGGCGGCGGCATGCGCGGCATTGCGACAGGTGGTGACGAGCATCGTCAGCCGGCGCGGTTTCCTCATCCGCGACAAGGCGCTGCTCTCTCGTCTCGCCTGCACGCTCGTGTCGAACCAGTATGGTAGTACCCGGATCGGACAACTGATCGAGCCATGGGTTCGAGATGTCGTCGCCAGCCAAGGCTACCATGTGTTGAAGGCCCAGACCCGGCCGGTGGTCATGAACGTCAAGGGGGCCTCGGCATCGGGCAAGAGCACGATCCGGCCCTATCAGCGGGCGCTTGCCGGGCGGCTCGGGCTCGATGAATCGGATTTCGCAGTGATCACGCCGGACGTCTGGCGCAAGTTCCTGCTCGATTACGACAGCCTCGGTCCGGCGCGGCGCTATGCCGGGACCCTGACTGGGCGAGAGGTCGAGATCATCGATCGCAAGCTCGACCGGCATATGGCGGTGAAGGCTGCCGAAGGACGTATCTCGCATCTCCTCATCGACCGGTTTCGGTTCGACAGCTTCACCGTCGATGCCGGCGCCGAGAGCGGCAGCCAGCTCCTCACCCGCTTCGGTCACAGCGTCTACATGCAGTTCATGATCACGCCGCCGGAGGCGACGGTGGAGCGGGCTTGGAAGCGCGGCGAACAGTTCGGCCGCTACAAAGCGGTGGAGGACCTTCTCGCCCACAATGTCGAAGCCTATACCGGTATGCCGCGCCTGTTTTTCACCTGGGCCTTGAGAACGGACAAGCAGGTCCATTTCGAGTTCCTCGACAACAGCGTGCCGGAGGGTGAGCGGCCGAGAACGATTGCCTTCGGCATCAACGGCGCGATGACCATTCTCGACCTGAAATTCATCTTCGACATCGATAGGTACCGCAAGATCGATGTCTCCGCGCGGTCGACTGACGAAGTCTATGCCGCCGCCGGCTCGATGGAGGCTCGACAGAACATGAGCTTCCTGAGCGACTGCGTTCGCCGGATGACGACGATCCGATTTGCCGATCACGGAACGGGGCGAGTCTATGCGCGGCTCGAAAGCGGTCGCCTGTCCCATCTCGCCGCGGACGTCGTCTCACGCGCGACCGAGGCCCCTGACCTGCACGCGGCGTTGGCCGCCATGGGCGTAGCGGACCAGTGTCCGGACTTCGAGGAACCTGGGGAATGGCTTCGACCGGAGGACACTCACACGCTGGGCCGATGGGGCGATGCGGCCACGTTCTGACCGTCCGCTGGCGAATGCCCGTCAGTCCGGTAAGGGGATGAGAAGTTGCCTTTCGCGAATGCACCCGGCGCCGACTCCCGGCCGCAATCGACGTCAGCATGCGTCAGGAACATGCCTGGTCGAAGGAATGTGATATATCAGTTTGCGCCGCACCATGGCATCAGCATGCTGCAACGCGCCACCGGGAGCCCACCATGCTCGTCACCATCTTCGCCGCCGTTCTCTGCATGATCGCTCTTCAGGTCGTTCTCGTGGTGAAAGCCGCCGATCTCCTGTCGGTGCGCCCTGACAAGACCGGTTCCGAGAGCCGCGCTTATGTGGGCGGTTCGGCCGGACGCTTCACCGGCATCGCCTGATCGACCGCCCGTGAACGAAAGAGCGCGGCATCGGGCCCGAGGCCGACACCGCGCTGAGTCGGGAGGAGTTTCACGTCGTGCGCGCGAGCCGGGATGTTGAGACAATCGGCCCGCGCATCGTTCAGGAGCGGATCATTGGGCGGCGATCCTCTGGACTGCGCCGATCGCCCCTGATTCCGAGATCTTGAGCCGATCGTTCTCGGAATAGCCGAGGACGTCGCGCAGGATCTCGTCGGTATGCTCGCCCAGAAGGGGCGAGCGCTTGACCTCGACCTGACTCGCCGAAAGTCGGATCGGGTTTCCCACGGTCAAGTATTTCCCGCGCTCCGGATGGTCGACCTCGACCACCGTGCCGGATTTCCGCAGCGACTCGTCCTCCGCGATCTCCTTCATCGAAAGGATTGGGCCGCAGGGGACGTGCAGCGCATTGAGCGTTTCCATTGCCTCGAACTTGGTCTTCGACATCGTCCAGGCTTCGACGCGCGTGAAGATCTCGTTCAGATGCGGCAGGCGCGCTTTCGGCGTCGCGTAATCGGGATGCGTCTTCCAAGTCGGCTCGCCGATGACGTCGCAGATCGGATCCCAGACCGCCCCTTGCGCGATGAAGTAGATGTAAGCGTTGGGATCGGTCTCCCAGCCCTTGCACTTCAGGATGCGACCCGGCTGGCCGCCACCGGAATCGTTGCCCGCGCGCGGCACGGAATCGCCGAAACCGATCCCCTCCCCGTACTGGCTGTATTCCTTGAGCGGCCCGCGCTCCAGCCGTTGCTGGTCGCGCAGCTTGACCCGGCAGAGGTTGAGGACGCCATCCTGCATGGCGCAATCGACCTTCTGACCAAGGCCCGAATGAGTCCGCTGATAGAGCGCCGTGACGATGCCGAGGGCCAGATGAAGGCCGGTGCCGGAATCTCCGATCTGAGCGCCGGACACCATCGGGATATCGGTGCGGAACCCCGTGGTGGAGGCAGCACCTCCCACGCATTGAGCGACGTTTTCGTAGACCTTGCAATTCTCGTAGGCGCCCGGTCCGAACCCCTTCACCGAGGCGAGGATCATGCGGGGGTTGGCTCGGTGGATCGCCTCCCAAGTCAGGCCCATTCGCGCGAGAGCGCCGGGCGCAAAGTTCTCCACGAGAACGTCGCACTCCTTCACCAGTCGCCACATCACCTCGATCCCCTTGGGGTTCTTGGTGTCGAGGGTGATGGACCGCTTGTTGTGATTCAGCATCGTGAAATAGAGGCTGTCAACATCGGGAATGTCCTGAAGCTGCTGACGTGTCGCGTCGCCAACGCCTGGACGCTCGACCTTGATCACGTCCGCGCCGAACCAGGCCAGGAGCTGGGTACAGGTCGGGCCGGATTGGACATGGGTGAAGTCGAGGATCTTCACGCCTTCGAGGGCATTCATAGGACTCTTCCGCGTTGAAGGGCTTTCGGCGGATTGGGCACCGGCCGCCCCTGCGTCGCCGAAGCGGGAGCGGCCGGACGGACCGACGGCCTACTTCTTCTTTTTCACCGCGCTCTGCGGGTTGAGGCTGCCGATATTGCCGCTCTCGGTGCCGGCCTGGGGGTCGATGACCGCATTGATGAGCGTCGGGCGACCTGAATCCATGGCTGCGTTGACGGCCTGGGACAGCTCGTCCGGCGTCGTCGCGTTGACGCCCACGCCGCCGAAAGCCTCCATCATTTTGTCGTAACGGGAATCCCGGACGAAGACGGTCGTACCGGGGTCACGTCCGGTCGGGTCCGTATCGGTGCCGCGATAAATGCCGTTGTTGTTGAACACGACGATGCAGACCGGCAGGTTGTAGCGGCAGATGGTTTCGACCTCCATGCCGGAGAAGCCGAACGCGCTGTCGCCCTCGACGGCAAGAACGGGCTTGCCCGTTTCGACGGCGGCGGCGATGGCGAAGCCCATGCCGATGCCCATGATGCCCCAGGTGCCGACATCGAGACGCTTGCGCGGCTGGTACATGTCGATGATGCCACGCGCCAGATCGAGGGTGTTGGCGCCCTCGTTGACGAGGATCGCGTCGGGCCGCTCGGCGATGATGGTCTTCAGCGCACCGAGCGCGCCATGGAAGTCCATCGGCGTCGAATTCTTGCGCAGCTTCGACGCCATCTTGCCGAGGTTCTCCTCCTTCTTGGCGGAGATGGCATCGGTCCAGGATGTCGGCGGCGCCTGCCAGCCGCCCTTCATGCCGTCGAGGAGCGCGGTGACGCAGGAGCCGATATCGCCGACGATGGGCGCCACGATCTCGACATTGGAGTCCATCTCTTTCGGCTCGATGTCGATCTGGATGAACTTCTTCGAGCCGGGGGCACCCCAGGTCTTGCCCTTGCCGTGGGAGAGCAGCCAGTTGAGGCGCGCGCCCACCAGCAGGACGACATCGGCCTCCTTGAGGACGAGCGAACGGGCGGCACCGGCCGATTGCGGATGGGTGTCGGGCAGGAGGCCCTTGGCCATGCTCATGGGCACATAGGGGATGCCACTGGTTTCCACGAGAGCCCGGACCTCGTCGTCGGCCTGCGCATAGGCCGCGCCCTTTCCGAGAACGATGAGGGGGCGTTTGGCGCTCTTCAGGACATCGAGTGCGCGCTTGATCGCGGAGGGGGCCGGCAGCTGCGCCGGGGCCGCATCGATGACCTTGACCAGGGATTTGGCGCCGGCCTCGGCCTCCATCACCTGACTGAACAGTTTGGCGGGCAGGTCGAGATAGACGCCGCCCGGGCGGCCGGACACGGCCGCGCGGATGGCACGGGCGACGGCGATGCCGATATCGGCGGCGTGAAGCACGCGGAAGGCCGCCTTGCACAGGGGCTTGGCGATGGCGAGCTGATCCATCTCCTCGTAATCGCCCTGCTGCAGGTCGACGATCTCGCGCTCGGATGAGCCGGAGATGAGGATCATCGGGAAGCAATTGGTGGTAGCGTTGGCGAGCGCCGTCAGACCGTTGAGGAAGCCGGGGGCGGAAACCGTGAGACAGATACCGGGCTTCTTCGTGAGGAAGCCCGCGATGGCGGCCGCATTGCCGGCATGCTGCTCATGGCGGAAGGAGATGACACGCATGCCCGCCGCCTGGGCGAGACGACCGAGATCGGTGATCGGAATGCCGGGCACACCGTAGATCGTATGAATATCGTTGAGCTTCAACGCATCGATGACGAGATGAAAGCCATCGGTGAGCTCAGGCTCTGCCGAAACGTCGACATCAATTCTCTGGGCCAAAGCGGACATCGTGTTCTCTCCCTGGTTCTTCGCTGTTTTGTTATGATTTGCGACCCGCTGGGCAGGCGGGCCGACGAGCTGACGTCCCCTCGCGAGGCGAGGGCGTCCGCGACCACAGGTCTCGGCGAACCCGTATTTTTCTTAAGTCAGACCGAAAAAATTATGACCTCTTCAAGCAAACAGCTCATGCTGACCTTGTAGGCCCTACCGGCGCTTTTCGAACCAACCATCACGGCGCATCGCGATTTATAATGCATATTTCCCTATCGACGATGTGCTGGGATACCACCGCCAACCCGCTGGAAGCATCGTCCGGACCTCGCTCGTACCGGCTTGCGAGCCGGTCATCTCCCCCCGATCTGCTGATAGTTGGTGGCATACCAAATACCAACTGTCAAACAGTTTTGCAGGATCTTGCCGGTTTGGCCGCGCTTCAGCGAGCGTACGGCGCCGAAACGAACGGGAGGATGGCGAGCGCCGCATGACCGCGGCCTCAGCGACCGAATGCATGTCCTCCAGATTGCTTGGACAAGAGGTGTTCCTATTCTTGTGTTGAGGGATTTATTTGCCCCGAAGCGTTCCTTGTATTTCGAACGCGGGTTTGGCATGCTTCACACCAAGTGTGCTCGACCCTGTGTGCGAGTTGAAATCATTCTAGGTGTTAAAAATGGTTAAGACGGATACGTTTCAAGTAAAACCCATCGTGGCGACTTCGAGCTTGCGTGCATTGGCATACGACGCGCTCAAGGAAGCAATTACGAATATGAACATCTATAATCAGCGTGAGGAGGTGCGGCTCGACGAGCGGAAGTTGTCTCTCAATCTGGGGGTCAGCCGCACGCCGGTGCGCGAAGCGCTGACGGTACTGGAGCAGGAGGGTTTCGTACGGTTCGAGGCCCGGCGCGGCGTCTTCGTGATCAAGAAGTCGAAGAAGGAAATCGTCAGCATGATCCAGGCCTGGTCGGCCCTGGAGAGTATGGCTGCGCGCCTCGCCTGTGAGCGGGCCACAGACGAGCAGTTGCACTGCCTGCGCGAGCATTTCCCGGAGTTTTACGAGGGTCGTCCGTCGGATCATCTCGACGAGTATTCGGAAGCCAATATCCGCTTTCATCAAAAGATCATTTCGCTGGGCCAGTGCGATGTGATCAAGGACATCACCAGCAATCTCCTCATGCATGTTCGCGGCATCCGCAACACGGCCATGCGCCAGGGCGATCGCGCCGCCAACTCGATCAAGGAACACGTGGCGATCATCAAGGCGCTCGAGGCGCGCGATGCGGAACTGGCCGAACGCCTCGTGCGCGAGCACGGCCTCGGGCTCGCCAGCCATGTGGAGAAGTACGGCGACTATCTCGACTGAACGGCATCGTCGCCGGTTTTTGGTCGCTGCGACCATCGAGGTCGGCGAATGAGCCAGGACATCCGGCTCCGGTCGGATTGAGGGGGCTGTATCGGCTCGCCGGTCCGTCGCTGCGGTCGAGCCGGATTCCCGATTCTCAGGCGAAGCCGGCAACCGGTGGCACCGTCTCTATTGAACGACCACGCCGGGGCGAACAGCCCTCGGGATAGGATGGTGTGGGGATCGAACGAACTTGCGAGGTGCGAACCGGCAGCCGAGCTCCGGTGCCGGGATGGCGGCGAATTTCAGCCCAGGAACAAACTCTACCATCGCGTTAACGGAACCCTTGCAGAACACTTCCAGAACGTCTACCGTGTTCGTGTTTTGTTTCAGCGGCGTTAGTCGCGGCCATTGGCTTCGGTGGAAGAGTGATCTGTATGTTGACGCGTAAGCAGCTGGATCTTCTCCAATTCATTCAGCAGAGAATGCAGGACAGTGGCGTCCCGCCGTCGTTCGACGAGATGAAGGACGCACTCGATCTCAAGTCGAAATCGGGCATCCACCGGCTGATCACGGCCCTCGAAGAGCGTGGGTTCCTGCGGCGCCTGCCGAATAGGGCCAGGGCGATCGAGGTGATCCGGATGCCCGAAAGCCTGACCGGCGCCCCCGCGCCGAAGCCGGCTCCCGCTGGCGAAGTCCGCCGTTTTACGCCCAGCGTCGTCGAAGGCGGACGGTCCAAAGCGACGCCATCCATGCGCCAGCCCACGACCCAGGCTCAGGACGAGACCGGCCGGGCCATCACCATCCCGGTCATGGGCCGGATCGCGGCCGGTACGCCGATCTCGGCGATCCAGAATCAAAGTCACTCGGTCACGCTGTCTCCCGACTTCCTGTCGGGGGGCGAGCATTATGCTCTCGAGGTGCGCGGCGATTCGATGATCGAGGCGGGTATTCTCGACGGCGATCTGGTGGTGATCAAGAAGCAGGACACCGCGAATACGGGGGACATCATCGTCGCCCTCATCGACGATGAGGAAGCCACGCTGAAACGCCTGCGTCGTCGCGGTTCATCCATCGCCCTGGAGGCGGCCAACCCGGCCTATGAGACGAGGGTGCTGGGTCCTGACCGCGTACAGATCCAGGGGCGCCTGGTCAGCCTCGTCCGCCGCTACTGAGGCCGGTCCGAGGGCGTGTCCGGCAATGGGTCGCCTTCGTCGATCTCGGGATCCGGTGGTTTCGAGATCTCGGTCGGTGTGGAGGGCGTAGGCGAGGCATCGGCCATGGCCCGCCGCCACGGAGGCCGGACGTTAGGCGCGCGTGCCGATGTCGCGACAGGACCGTCCGGCCCGAAGCGAACGGCCGTCGCCCCCCGCTCCGCCAGGAACGCCCGATCGACGATCAGGGCGGAGCGGCATCCCTTGGGAGCGTCGCGGCGGGCTATGAGGATGCTTGCCCTCTCACAATCCTCCGCGAAGGCCCGCTTGTCCTTGACGAGCGCCACGATGCGCCGCGTCTCCGTGCCTGCGGTGCAGCCGACCGCATCGCAGCGGCCTTTCGTGGCGGCGGGTACGGCAGCGGCCTTCCGAGAATCGCCGTCCGCCTTGAGCCATTGTTCGAGGACGAAGGCTGGCGGGTTTCCGAGGATGGCCAACCGGCCGTCAGGGTCGCGCAGGGCCGCCCCCACCCTCCCGGTCGATATAGAGGTCGTAGCGCGGTGGCGTGGCGGCGAAGGCGATGCCGAGGGCTGCCGGAGCGAGGCCGATCCAGCGCAATCCCGAGACGGGGAGTGTCAGCAGGAGCAGGGCGAGGGCCAGCAGACAAAGGGCCGTGCTGCCATAGGCCGGCACGACGAGCGTGGCGTGGCCAAACCCGCTAATCCACCCGGAGATCGTGAGCATCCCCCGTACCGCGAGCCCCATCGCCCACCAGACCGGCTGATCGAGGGCAAAGGGATAGGCAAGGATCCCGAGTACTGCCGCCGGCATCACCGCCAGAGATACGAGGGGCAAGGTCAGGGCGTTGCCGACGATGCCGAACGGCTGGACGGTCTGGAAATGATAGGTCGCGAACGGCGCCGTGGCGATCTGGGCGACCATGGTCGTCGCCAGGGTGCCGAGGATCGCGACGGCAAGGAACCGCCATGCGCGGGCCAATAGGCTATCGCCTTCGCGTGGCGGCACCCAACGATTGAGCGTGCCAGCGCAGGCGATGAGGCCGGCCACCGCGCCGAAGGACATTTGGAAGCTCGGGCCGAGAAGTCCGTCGGGCTCGCGCGCGAGGGCGATCAGCGCGGCCAGGGCGAGATTGCGCATGCTGAGCGCCGGACGATCTACGAGGATCGCGCCCAGCATCACGAGGGTCATGATGAGCGATCGCTCGGCGGCGATGTCCCAGCCCGAAAAGGCGCAATAGGCGGTGACGCCGACCATGGCGAAGCCGGCGGCGATCTTCTTGATCGGCCAGACGAGGGCGAGGCCCGGGACGAGGGCGAGGAGCGCTCGGACGAGCCAGAACACCACGCCGGCGGCAAGGACCATGTGGAGTCCGGAAATCGAGACCACGTGGTAGATGCCCGCCGCGCGCAGGACATCGTTGGTCTCCGCGTTGATGAGGCCGCGCTTGCCCGTCACCAAGGCCGCCGCCACCGCGCCGGCCTGCCCGCCATTGGCATCGGTGATCCGCCGGGTCAGCGCATTGCGCGCATCGTCCACGGCGGCCGCGAGCGAGACCTGCCAGGGCAAGGGTCTCGGCGGAGGCTTCACCTCGATCTTACCCACGAGGGAGCCGACGGCGCCGATCCCGCGAAAGTAGGCATCGCGCGCGAAATCGTATCCGCCGGGCCGGGCCGCCTCGGGCGGGGGCAGGAGCCGCGCCGTCGCCGAGATGTAATCGCCGGGCTTCAGGGTCAGCGCCTTTCTGTAGGACACACGAACCCGCGTCGGCCGACGATCGGGCGTCAGGGCGCCGAAACTCTCCACGAGGACGATCAGACGGGCCCCGACCTCCCGTTCGTCGAGGGCTTCCACGAGGCCTGTAAGCGGCGCGATGGTCGTCCGGGCCAGGACGGGAGCCTCGACTACCCGCAGGCGCAACACGGCGGCCGAGAAGCCGAGGAAGGATGCGGCGAGACCGAGAACCAGAGCGAGGGCGACGGGCTTCGCACCGAGGAACGGTACGGCGGCCGAGAGGGCAAACGCCACGAGGAGCGGTGCCGCCAGAGACGGCTCACCGTTGGTGGCGGTGAAACAGACGAGAATGCCGAGGCCGAATGCGACGGCCAGCCACGGAAACAGACGGCGCTGTTCGGATTCCTGCGCGAGTCCGTCGGCGAACCAGCGTTTTGCCGCCTCCATCATGGCCGACGGCGATCGCGGACGGGCCAGGCCGGCAATCGTCGCGCCCGTTGCTCGCGCGCTGGCCTGGGCCATCTGCCGCTGCGTCTCCCTCAGGGCTCACCCTGTCGGAGAGAGCCCGCACGAGCGGCACCGCCTCCGCCTCGCGACTCGGCGCCACGTTTTCTTAACGTCACCGCAAACGCATGCTACATGCGCCGATCCGGGCCGGTCGATCCGCCCTCCCACCTTCACGCACAAGTTTAGCCGCCCGATGTCGTCACCCGTCGTTACGCGTTTTGCCCCCTCCCCCACGGGGTACCTGCATATCGGGGGAGCGCGCACGGCGCTCTTCAACTGGCTCTATGCCCGCCATTTCGGCGGTCGCATGTTGCTGAGGATCGAGGATACCGACCGGGAGCGCTCCACCCAGGGCGCCATCGACGCGATTCTCGAAGGGTTGCGCTGGCTCGGCCTGGATTGGGATGGAGACGTGGTCTACCAGTTTGCCCGTGCGGATCGGCACCGCCAGGTCGCGGAAAGCCTGCTCGCCTCGGGCAACGCCTATCATTGCTATGCGACGCCGGACGAGCTCACCGCCATGCGTGAGGCTGCCCGCGCCGAAGGACGCCCCATGCGTTACGATGGTCGCTGGCGCGACCGCGATCCGGCCGAGGCGCCGGCTGGCGTGAAGCCGGTGATCCGCCTGCGTGCTCCGTCCGACGGCGAAACGGTGGTGGAGGATCAGGTCCAGGGCCGCGTGACCTGGGCCAACAAGGATCTCGACGATCTCGTCCTGCTCCGCTCCGACGGTAACCCCACCTACATGCTCGCTGTCGTCGTCGACGATCACGACATGGGCGTGACCCATGTGATTCGCGGCGACGACCACCTCACAAACGCTGCCCGGCAGGGGCAGATTTACGACGCGCTCGGCTGGTCCGCGCCGATCATGGCGCATATCCCGCTGATCCACGGGGCTGACGGCGCCAAATTGTCGAAGCGTCACGGGGCCCTCGGCGTCGACGCCTATCGCGACCTCGGTTACCTGCCCGCGGCCCTGCGCAACTACCTCGTCCGCCTTGGCTGGAGCCATGGCGATCAGGAGGTGTTCTCAACAGAGGAGATGATCGCCGCCTTCGACCTGAAGTCCATCGGTCGCTCGGCTGCCCGATTCGATTTCGCGAAGCTCGAGAATCTCAACGGGCTCTACATTCGAGGAGCGGACGATGCCGTGCTGATCGATGCCATCGAGACGATCCTTCCGGTGCTCCCTCCCGTTCGCGAATTGCCCACCGCCTTGTCGCCCGAGCTTCGCGCCAAGCTCGGCGCGGCGATGCCCGGACTCAAAGAGCGCGCCAAGACCCTCGTGGACCTCCTCGACAGCGCCTATTACCTCACCGCCTCGCGCCCCCTCGGCCTCGACGACAAGGCGAAGACACTCCTGAGCGAAGAGGCTCGCCAGCGTCTCGCAGCGATCCTGCCGGCCCTCGCCGACCTGCCGGAATGGAATGCGGCCAGCACCGAGGGCGCGGTGCGCCGCTTCGCCGAGGAAAACGCGCTCAAACTCGGCCAGATCGCCCAGCCCTTGCGGGCCGCGCTCACCGGGCGTGCGACCTCTCCGCCGGTCTTCGACGTGATGGCCGTGCTCGGACGCGAGGAGTGCTTGGTGCGCCTCGAAGATCAGGCATCCTAGACCCGATCACCGATGCTCAACGAGTGACAGATCGGCCCGGTTTTCGCTTGCGCGGCGGAGTGGCGAGGGGGATCGGTTGTAGGCGGTGTGCCGATCCGCTAACCCGATAGGTGTGTGAGCACCTGCAGCATAAGCCTGTTCGTGCGCGCCGGGTCGAAGTGGCGGATGTCGCCATGCGGGCCGGCGCTACCCTCTGCCAAGGTCTGCCTTCTGCCAAGAAAGGGTCCACGTCTCCATGAGCGCCACCAGCACGATCTCCGTGGGCGACAACCAAGTCGATCTTCCGATCAAGACCGGTACGATCGGACCCGACGTCATCGACATCGGCAAGCTCCACGCCAAGACCGGCATGTTCACCTTCGATCCCGGGTTCACCTCCACGGCGTCCTGCGAATCGAAGATCACCTATATCGACGGCGACGCCGGCGTCCTCCTGTATCGCGGTTATCCGATCGAGCAGATCGCCGAGCAGGGCGACTTCCTCGAGACGTGCTACCTGATGCTGTTCGGCGAATTGCCGACGCCCGCCCAGAAGGCGGATTTCGATTACCGGGTCACGCGCCACACCATGGTGCACGACCAGATGAACCGTTTCTTCCAGGGATTCCGTCGCGACGCTCACCCGATGGCAATCATGGTCGCCTGCGTCGGCGCACTGTCGGCGTTCTACCACGACTCGACCGATATCTCGGACGATAAGCAGCGCATGATCGCCAGCCTGCGCATGATCGCCAAGATGCCGACGCTCGCGGCGATGGCCTACAAGTATTCCATCGGTCAGCCGTTCGTCTATCCGAAGAACGACCTCGATTACACTTCGAATTTCCTTCGGATGTGCTTCGCGGTGCCGTGCGAGGAATTCGTCGTCAATCCGATCTATGCGCGCGCACTGGACCGGATCTTCATCCTCCATGCCGATCACGAGCAGAACGCCTCGACCTCCACCGTGCGTCTGGCCGGCTCGTCGGGCGCCAACCCCTTCGCCTGTATCGCCGCTGGCATCGCCTGCTTGTGGGGGCCTGCTCATGGCGGCGCCAACGAGGCGGCGCTCAAGATGTTGGAGGAGATCGGTACGCCCGACAATGTGGCGAAATACGTCGCCAAAGCGAAGGACAAGAACGACCCGTTCCGTCTGATGGGTTTCGGTCACCGCGTCTACAAGAACTACGATCCGCGCGCCCGCATCATGCAGAAGACGACGCATGAGGTCCTCAGCCAGCTCGGCATCAAGGACGATCCGCTGCTCGAAGTCGCCGTTCAGCTCGAGCAGATCGCCCTCAAGGACGAGTACTTCATCGAGAAGAAGCTCTATCCGAACATCGATTTCTATTCCGGCATCACCCTCAAGGCGATGGGCTTCCCGACCTCGATGTTCACTGTGCTCTTCGCGCTCGCGCGCACCACCGGCTGGATTGCCCAGTGGGCCGAGATGATCGAGGATCCTTCGCAGAAGATCGGCCGACCGCGCCAGCTCTATATCGGCCCGGACAAGCGCGAATACGTGCCCATCGGCCAGCGCGGCTGACACGTTCGTTCGGGCTGTCCGCCGTATCTGAGGTCGCTTTCGAAGCGAACGTCACGGAACGATATGACGTGGTGGTAGAGGAATGAATGAAGGTGGGGTGGCCAGCAGGCTGCCCCGCCTTTTTTGTACACCTCTCCGTGTCGTCAGCAGCCCGAGGTACGAAGGCCCGATCGATCTTTGATCGATCGGGCAAGCAAAAAGGCCGCCCTGTGGGGCGGCCTTTTTTCGTCTCGGCGATGATTCGGTGGGATCAGCGCGAATAGAACTCGATCACGAGGTTCGGTTCCATCTGGACCGGGTAGGGAACTTCGCTGAGGCTCGGCACGCGGGTGACGCGAGCCGTCATCTTGGCGTGATCCACCTCGATGTAGTCCGGCACGTCACGTTCGGCGAGCTGCGAAGCGACGACGACGATCTCGAGCTGCTTCGACGAATCCTTTACCTCGATCACGTCACCCGGCTTCACGAGGAAGCTGGCAATGTTCACGCGACGGCCATTCACCTTGACGTGGCCGTGGTTCACGAACTGGCGGGCAGCGAACGGGGTCGGCACGAACTTGGCGCGGTACACCACGGCGTCGAGGCGACGCTCCAGCAGGCCGATCAGGTTCTCGCTCGAATCGCCGCGCAGGCGAATCGCCTCGGCGTAGTAGCGGCGGAACTGCTTCTCGGTGATGTTGGCGTAGTAGCCCTTGAGCTTCTGCTTGGCGCGCAGCTGCGTGCCGAAGTCGGACATCTTGCCCTTACGGCGCTGGCCATGCTGGCCGGGGCCGTACTCGCGGCGATTGACGGGGCTCTTCGGGCGGCCCCAGATGTTCTGGCCCATACGGCGATCGAGCTTGTGCTTCGCCTGAATACGTTTTGACATCGCGGTTCCTCTCAGCGAGTGAGATTGGTCGAGGAACGCGCCCTCCTCTTTCCGACGCGGCCCAGGGCCGAAGCGGAACGACAGAGCGGACATTGCCGCTCACGGGTGCGCTTGAAAAAGCTGCGGGGCCCCTCTCGGAGCCCCGTAACTGAGCGCTGCATAGGCGAGAGAGGCCTGAAGGTCAATGCCGAGGCGGCAACGCATCTATTGCAGGGCGAGCGGCATCATCTCCAAGGCGACGTCGCCGACGCCCCTGGCATCGAGGGAGCGACGCAGGGAGGCTGTGACGCCAGCCCCGCTGGTGAAGGCCGTCAGCCCCGGAGGGATGTCGTCCATGGGCTTGCGCCTGGATGGACCGAGAAGCTGCGTTACCCGGCGGGCGATGGCCGGGGCCGGATCGATCCAGGTCACCTCCCAGGGGGCGAGGCGCTGGAATCGCGTGAGCAGCAGGGGATAATGGGTGCAGGCGAGGCAGACCACATCCGTACGTCGCCCGTCCTCGCTCTCAACGAAGCATGGAGCGATCTCGGCGGCGACCAACGCCTCGTCGACCGGGTGGCCAGCGAGTTCGGCCTCGGCATAGGCCGCCAGATTCGGCGATCCGACGAGGGTGACCACACAGGCGCCCGCATAGGTCTCAATGAGGTCGTGGGTATAGGGCCGCGCCACAGTGCCAGGCGTCGCCAGGAGGCTGATCCTCTGCGAACGTGTTGCCTCCGCCGCCGGCTTGATCGGCGGCACGACGCCGACGAAAGGTGTCGAGAAGCGCGCCCGGAGCGCAGGCAGCACCAGGGTCGACGCCGTATTGCAAGCAATCACGACGAGATCGGGTGCGTGGCGCAGAAGAAGCCTCTCCATCACCGCCAGGACGCGGGCGATGAGGATGGTTTCCGATAGACGCCCGTAGGGAAAGGCGGCGTCATCAGCGGCATAGACGTAACGCGCGTCGGGCCGGGCGCGCCTCACCTGTTCGAGAACGGTGAGGCCGCCAAGCCCGGAATCGAAGACGAGAATGGTCGGGGTCGGCCGGATTTCAGCCGCCAGGGCCGCTGTCATCACTCCGGCCATCAGATCGATCCGCATACGAGCCTTGCCTGGACACTGTGCGTGGACGGAAGAGTGTCGGGCCAGCAGAGTTAAGGCCGTGTCACTGAGGCATGAAAAAGGCCCAGCATTCTTCGCCCGAACGCTCCGCGTCGATGGGCGCAGGCGAGCGGCCGTTGCCGAATGGCAGCGGAGCCATATCTCCGCATTGTAGATGCGAGTGGAGTGATCGACATGGCAGCGACGGCGGCAATCCGTGAGACCTCGCATCGTCAGACGGAAAGCGCGGCGTTCCCGCCGCCAAACGTGACGGAAAGGCCGGTGGATCGCGCAGCCTGGATCAGGGCCTTCCGCGCCGTGCGCGACGAGACAGAGCGCCGAGCCGCGCCGCTCTCGCCGGAGGACCAGCAGATCCAGTCCATGGCCGATGCCAGTCCGACGAAGTGGCACCGGGCGCATACCACGTGGTTCTTCGAGCAGTTCCTCCTGCGCGATCACGTGCCCGGCTACCGCATCTACGACGAGCGGCTGCACTATCTCTTCAACTCCTACTACGTCGCCGCCGGCCCCCGTCAGCCGAGAATCTTGCGCGGTCTCATCACACGGCCGACCGCCGACGAGGTTGCCGGTTACCGCGCCCATGTGGACCGAGCGGTGGAGAGCCTCCTGGCGGATTCCACCGAGGCGACCCTCGATACGGTTCTGCCGATCTTGGAGATCGGCCTCTATCATGAGCAGCAGCATCAGGAATTGCTACTTACCGACATCCTTCATGCTTTCGCGCAGAACCCCCTGAGCCCCGTCTACGATGCCGAATGGCGCTTTCCTCGTCCTGTATCGCGGGGTGGAACCGTCGAGTTGGAGGGTCGGGTCGAGAAGATCGGGCACGAGGGCGACGGATTCTCGTTCGATAACGAATCCCCACGCCATGAGACGCTCATCCTGCCGTGTCGGATCGACAGGGGTCTCGTTACCAACGCGCAATGGCTCGGCTTCATCGAGGATGGCGGCTACGCGCGGCCCGAACTCTGGCTCTCGGATGGCTGGCTCGCGGTGCAGGCGGAGGGCTGGGAGGCGCCCGGCTACTGGCAGCGCAACGACGCCGGGCAATGGTCGAGCATGACCCTCGCCGGACAGGCAGGCATCGACCCGACCCTGCCCGTCACCCACGTGAGCTATTTCGAGGCGGATGCCTATGCCCGGTGGGCGGGGCGCGATCTGCCCACCGAGTTCGAATGGGAAACCGCCGCCGCGGAGGGTCTGCTCGACGATGCCTTCGGCTTCGTTTGGCAATGGACCCGCTCGGCCTACCTGTCCTACCCGGGCTACAGGCCGGTGTCCGGTGCGCTTGGCGAATACAACGGCAAGTTCATGTCGAACCAGTTCGTGTTGCGCGGTTCCTCTGTGGCGACATCGGAAGGACATGCCCGCATCGGCTATCGCAACTTCTTCTATCCGCACCAGCGCTGGCAGTTCACGGGGCTCCGGCTTTCGAACTATCGCGATTGATCTCCGTTTCCCTCTCCCGCGAAACCTTACGTCCTTCGGCGTTCCTCGGAGACTTGCCCGTGACCATCAACCCCGTCTTCACGGACGCCACCCCCGTCTCCTCCGTCGCTCCGGAGCATCAGTTCCTCGACGACATCCTCGTGGGGCTCTCGGCGGCGCAGAAGTTCATTCCGGCGAAGTATTTCTACGATGAGATCGGCTCCGATCTGTTCGAGGCGATTACCCGACAGCCGGAGTATTATCCGACTCGCACGGAGATCGGCATCCTCGATGCGTCGGGGCCGGACATCGCGTCGCTTCTCCCTTCGCGAGCGAACCTGGTGGAGTTCGGGAGTGGCTCGACGGTGAAGGTCCGGCGGCTTCTCACCCATCTCACGGATTTGGCCGCCTACGTTCCGGTTGACGTTTCGGAGAGCTTCCTACGAAGCGAGGCCGAAACCCTGTCTCGGGACTTCCCACACCTGTCGATCCAGCCGGTCGCGGCGGATTTCACGCGGCCCTTCACTCTCCCCGACGGGCTCTCTGATGGCGCAGTGGCGGGGTTCTTCCCAGGCTCGACCATCGGCAATTTCGAGCCTCCTCAGGCCGCCCATCTCCTCGCCCATTTCGGGCGCGTTCTCGGGCGTGGGGCATCCCTGATTGTCGGTGTCGATCTCGTGAAGGACAAGGCGGTGCTGGATTCGGCCTATGACGATGCGGCCGGGGTAACGGCGCGATTCAACCTCAACCTGCTCGATCGGATCAACCGCGAACTCGGTGCCGAGTTCGACCGATCGTCCTTCGCCCACCGGGCCTATTTCGCACCCGAAGCGTCGCGGATCGAGATGCATCTCGTGAGCTTGCGCGCCCAGGACGTGTCGCTCGCGGGCCGCCGCTTCCGCTTCGCGAAGGGAGAGACGATCCACACCGAGAACAGCTACAAGTACACGATCGACGGCTTTCGCGACCTTGCCGCCCAGGCAGGATGGAACGTGGCGAAGACTTGGACCGATGCCGAGCGCCTGTTCTCGGTCCATGCCCTCACGCGATAAGGATCAGGCCTTCTTCTCGAGCATCTGCTTGACCTGCATCAACTGGTCCCAGACCGTGCCCGGAGTCGTGCCGAGCACGTCGAAACCGGCGCTGATCCCCCAGTAAATCCCGTAGCAGATGATCGGAACGAGGATCCAACCCAGGATTTCCTCGCCCCGGCGCCGGCGTGCGCGACGCCGCCGACGCTCTTCGCGCCGGGTCAGTTTCTGCGGGCGGGCCGCGACATGCGTGCCCTGGCTTGAGAGCGGCGTCAGGGGGCCCTCTTGCAGATCGCTCATGGATACTCCCCTGTTGTCGCGAGTGGCTATGACGAACACACGCTCGATGCTCCGGGCAATGGTCTGAACCGTCGCCGGACACCTGAACCTGTCATGTCGCTCGGCGAGCCCCCTCGCAGGATTCACGACCGGACGGGCGCCGATGCACCCATTCGAATGCGGTTGCTAGCGACCGATCATGTGCATGTCGACCACGGGACCGACGTTTTCGTGGCACGATAAGACGTCTCAGTCATCCAGCCCGTTGGGTCAGACCCACTTGCACATCGCATAACGCAGATGGGGCGCGCCTTCCCCTAAGGAAGACGCGCCCCATCGGACATTCTCAGCGAGATCACGCCCGGACTAGGGGAACCTTCGGAACGGTGCGGACGCCGCCCGAACCGCCCGGACCTCCTTTGTCGTCCTTCTTT
Organism: Methylobacterium bullatum; assembly: GCA_902712845.1. Taxonomy (NCBI): domain Bacteria; kingdom Pseudomonadati; phylum Pseudomonadota; class Alphaproteobacteria; order Hyphomicrobiales; family Methylobacteriaceae; genus Methylobacterium; species Methylobacterium bullatum. Next base: position 2,404,728 of record LR743504.1, on the reverse strand, counting down.
GCCTCGTCCTTCTTCCGCGGAGCAGCCTTCGCCCTGCTGCGCTTGCGCTTGCTGCCACCCGCGTCGGTGACGTCCTTTTCCGGCTTGGGCGTCACCGGGCCGGCCGGGAACTCGAAGGCCAGTGCATCCTTCTGCGCCAGCGCCTCGCCGTCCTCGGTCTTCCTCAGCACCACCCTGACCGCGCCACCATCCTTGAGACGTCCGAACAGAACCTCGTCGGCGAGCGGTGTCTTGATCGTGGTCTGGATCAGGCGCGCCATGGGTCGAGCGCCCATCGCCTCGTCATAGCCATTCTCGGTCAGCCACTCGCGCGCCTCGTCCGAGAGTTCGATGGTCACGTTGCGGTCGGCCAGCTGCGCCTCAAGCTGCAGAACGAACTTGTCGACCACCTTGGCCACCACGTCCTTCGGCAGGTGTCCGAAGGAGATGATCGAGTCGAGGCGGTTCCGGAACTCCGGCGCGAAGAGCTTGTTGATCGCCTCCACATCGTCTCCCGTCCGCTTGGACTGGGTGAAGCCGTAGGCCGACTTCGCCATGTCCGATGCGCCCGCATTCGTCGTCATGATGATGATGACGTTGCGGAAATCCACCTGCTTGCCGTTGTGGTCGGTGAGCTTGCCGTGATCCATCACCTGCAACAGGATGTTGAACAAGTCGGGATGAGCCTTCTCGATCTCGTCCAGCAACAGCACGCAATGCGGATGCTGGTCGATCCCGTCGGTGAGCAACCCGCCCTGGTCGAAGCCGACATAGCCGGGCGGAGCGCCGATGAGACGGCTGACCGTGTGGCGCTCCATATATTCCGACATGTCGAAACGGATCATCTCGATGCCGAGCGACGAAGCGAGCTGCTTGGCCGCTTCCGTCTTGCCGACACCGGTGGGTCCGGCGAACAGGTAGGAGCCGATCGGCTTGTCCGGATCGCGCAAGCCCGCGCGCGCCAGCTTGATCGCCGAGGTGAGGGCTTCGATGGCATCCGTCTGCCCGTAGACCACGCGCTTCAGGTTCTCGGTGAGGTTCTTGAGAACCGCCGCATCGTCCTTCGAGACGGTCTTTGCCGGGATTCGAGCCATCGTGGCGATGGTCGCCTCGATTTCCTTCACGCCGATCGTCCGCTTGCGGCGGGCTTCCGGCACGAGCATCTGTGATGCGCCGGTCTCGTCGATCACGTCGATCGCCTTGTCCGGCAACTTGCGGTCGTTGATGTAGCGCGCGGACAGCTCGACGGCGGCTTTCACGGCCTCGGTCGTGTACTTGAGTTTGTGGAATTCCTCGAAATAGGGCTTGAGGCCCTTCACGATCTCGATCGCATCCGGAATCGACGGCTCGTTGACGTCGATCTTCTGGAACCGGCGCACCAGGGCTCGGTCTTTCTCGAAGTACTGACGGTATTCCTTGTAGGTCGTCGAGCCGATGCAGCGGAGCGAGCCGTTGGCCAAAGCGGGCTTGAGCAGGTTCGACGCATCCATGGCTCCGCCCGAAGTCGCGCCCGCGCCGATGACGGTGTGGATCTCGTCGATGAAGAGCACCGCGTTCGGATGCGCCTCGATCTCCTTCATCACCTGCTTGAGACGCTCCTCGAAGTCGCCGCGATAGCGTGTGCCCGCGAGCAGGGTGCCCATGTCGAGGGAGAACACCGTGGCGTCGATCAGAACTTCCGGCACTTCCTTGTTGATGATCTTGCGTGCCAGTCCCTCGGCGATAGCGGTCTTGCCGACGCCAGGGTCGCCCACGAGGAGCGGGTTGTTCTTCTGGCGGCGGCAGAGGATCTGGATCGTGCGCTGCACCTCGCTCTCACGACCGATCAGCGGATCGATCCGTCCGTCGCGGGCCTTCTTGTTGAGATTGATGCAATAGGCCTCGAGGGCGTCGCCCTTCTTCTTGGTGCGGTTCTCGGACTCCTCGCCGCTCGGACGCTCGGTGGAAGGCTCCTCCTCCGCGCCACGGACGGGCTTCGGCTCGGACGCGCCGGGACGCTTGGCGATGCCATGGCTGATGTAGTTGACCGCGTCGTAGCGGGTCATGTCCTGCTCCTGCAGGAAATAGGCGGCATGGCTCTCGCGCTCGGCGAAGATCGCCACGAGTACGTTGGCCCCGGTCACTTCTTCCCGGCCGGAGGACTGGACGTGGATGACCGCGCGCTGGATCACCCGCTGGAAACCCGCCGTCGGCTTGGCATCCTGGCGCCCATCGCCGATCAGGTTGGCGAGTTCGGTGTCCACATACTCGACGAGGCTGCGTTTCAGCGTGTCGACCTCGACGTTGCAGGCGCGCATGACGGCCGCGGCGTCCTGATCGTCCACCAAAGCGAGGAGCAAGTGCTCCAGCGTCGCGTATTCGTGCCGGCGCTCGCCGGCGAGCGCCAGGGCGCGGTGGAGAGCTTGTTCTAGGCTGCGAGAGAAGCTGGGCAAAAGCGGGTCCTCGTGTGAAGTGCCTATTTTTTTTCCATGACGCACTGGAGAGGATGTTGGTGTTTGCGCGCGAAGTCCATGACCTGCGTCACCTTGGTCTCCGCCACCTCGTAGGTAAAGATCCCGCACTCGCCGACGCCATTCTGATGCACGTGCATCATGATCTGGTAGGCATCGGCCTGTGACTTGTTGAAAAATTTCTCGACCACGTGCACGACGAACTCCATCGGCGTGTAATCGTCGTTGAGAAGGAGTACGCGGTACAGGCTCGGCCGTTTCGTCTTGGGCTTGGTCCGCGTGATGATCGCCGTACCCGACCGTCCGTCGTCATTGCCGCCCGGTCCTACGGGATCGGCTGCGCGCGGCGTCGAAGGATCGGCAGGGATCGCGCCATCGGACCCAGCGGTCGCGGCGAAGCCGCCGTGATCCGTATTGGGGGAGACCAGACAACGCATCGGGTCGTCGGACATCGGAATAGCATCGACCCCATTTGTGGCAGAGGAGTCCGGACGCGGATTGTGAAAACCCACCGGCTTCCCGACTGCACGCTGACGCCACGCGCCTGCTTCTCCCCCAATCTATAGGCCGTTTCCCGACTTCGCCAGTCGCCTGCGCGCACTTGTCCGGTACGCAGCGCCATGGGGAGCGTTCCCGGGTGGACGCTGCCCATTGACGCCGCCGGGATGTGCCGTGCCGCACGAGAAAGGACGATCGAGCTTCGCTCGATCGCCCTTTGGCTATTTTCCTATGCGTTGCCGGCTCTGGCGCCAGACAATGGGTCAGGTCGTGGCGGGAAGCTTGATCTTGGTCAGACCTTCGAGCGGCTTGCCGATCTCCTTAGCCAGTTCGCCGTACAGGCCGCCGACGAGCTTCGCCTGGGCGACGAGGCGCTCATAGGAGGCCTTCATGAACTCCGCTTGGATCTCCATGGCGCTTTGAGGGGTCTTCGCCTCAGACAGCTTCTTCATGGTGGCGGTGCCATGCTCGAACGACTGCTTGGTGAAGTCCGCCATCTCGGTTCCGACGGTCTGGTTCGTTCGGGCGACGAGCGACACGCTCTTCATCGCCGAATCGAAGCCGGACCGGTCGAAGGCGGGGATCTTGTCGAAGGGCTGGAAAGTCATGGGATGCGAGATACCCTTGCGGGCATTCCTCTGGGGCCGGATGTCGACAAGGCCGGTTCCCCGACCCGCGGAATCGACCAACCCCCGCTTTATGTGCAACGCACCATTGATCGTCAAGATTTATATTGCACCGCAGCAAAATCAAGCAAATTGATGCTGAGGCATTAACCGGGCCGTAACCGCGTCGACCTAGCCTGATTGACAGATGTTGCGAGGGCACGGCGGCACGTTCGCCGGCCTTGCAGCGATGATGCAGTGCAAGCCGACCTCAGGGTCGGTTGTCGAGGACACCCAGTCGCGATGCGTAGCGTTCCGAGTCGCTCCCGGACGACCCATGGACTGCCGGCTCTGATAACGGCCGCAGCCGTTCTCACGGCCATCGCCTCGCCCGCCGATGCGCGTCGTGGACACCATCACCGGGGCGGCGGCGGGGGCTACAACCCACCCTACGCCGCCATGGTGATCGACGTGAAGACGGGCCGCACCCTGCATGCCGTCAACGAGGATTCCCTCCGCCACCCTGCGTCAATCACGAAGGTGATGACGCTTTACATGCTTTTCGAACAGCTCGAGCGTGGTCGTTTCAACCTCGACTCGCCCCTGACCATTTCGGCATTCGCCGCCGCTCGGCCGCCGTCCAAGCTCGGTCTCCGGCCCGGCTCGACGATCGAGGTGGAGGACGCGATCAAGGCGATCGTGACGAAATCGGCCAATGACGTGGCCTGCGCCATCGGCGAGAACATCGCCGGCTCGGAGCCGAAATTCGCCGAGATGATGACCCGCAAGGCCCAGGCCCTGGGCATGACCCGGACCAACTACGCCAATGCCTCGGGCCTGCCCGATGCGGATCAGATCACCACGGCGCGCGACCTGACCATCCTCGCCCGGGCGATCCAGGACCGGTTTCCGCGCTACTACAAGTACTTCCAGACCCGCTCCTTCGCCTTCCGCGGCAGGGTCATCGGCAACCACAACCGACTCCTCGGCAATGTCGAGGGCGTGGACGGCATCAAGACCGGCTACACCCGCGATTCCGGCTTCAACCTGATGACCGCCGCCAAGTCCGACGACCGCCAGATCGTGGCTATCGTGCTCGGCGGAAAGTCCGGTGCCAGCCGCGACCGCATCATGGCCGATCTCGTCCGGGCGAACCTGCCCCGCGCCTATGCCGGCAACCGCCAGGCACCGCCGGTGACGGAAGTCGCCGAGCGTGGCCGCCCGGCCGTGGTGGCGGACGCCACGTCGCGCACGCGCACGCAGGTCGCCTCGGCCGATGACGAGGAGATCGAGGTGGAGACCACCGCCTCGACCCAACCCCTCGACATCAGCCCGCGCCAGACCGTGACCCCTGGAAGCGCCGGTGCCAAGTGGCGGAGCGGCGCCCTGCCGGCCTCGGCTCAGGCCTATGCACCGACCAGCGCGCCCGCCGCTTTCCCCGGAACCAAGGCTTCGCCGAGCGGCAAGTCGGATGCTCGTCTCGCATCGGTCGATGGCACCCGGCCCGAGCCCGCGCCGAAGGCCTCGTCCACGAGCCGCGTCACGCCTACCGCCTGGGTGATCCAGCTCGGCGCCATGGACGACGAAGACAAGGCGAAGTCGATGCTGTCCGAAGCGCGCAGCCGGGCCGGAAGCGCCCTTTCCAAGGCCTCGCCCTACACGGTGAGGGTCGATCATGGCGGCGCCACCCTCTACCGGGCCCGCTTCTCGGGATTCAGCGAACAGGAAGCCGCGCAGGACGCCTGCTCGACCCTGAAGCGCAACGGCTTCAACTGCTTCGCTACGCGAAGCTGAAACCCAGCATCGTAAGGGCTTCGCCCCACAGGGTGCAGAAGCCCTCCTGACATCGGTGACGACGCCATTTGCGTCCTCCCCGAACCCCGTCGGCTGTTCGCCGGTCGGTTCCGATCGAGCATTTTTCTGGCAACGCGCGTGGAGTATCAGCGATGTCGGCTCACAAGCCTGTCTCGGGCCGCGTTGATGCGCGAAGCCCCCTCGACCGTTCCGCCCTGGTCGGGATGCCACCGTTTCATCAGCGTCCGATGAGCCGTGCGGATCTGCTGCAGGGTCGCCCCGCTCTGAAGCCCCAGGATCTGGTGGGCCTCCTCTTGCGTCATCGCCCCTGGATCCGGCGGACGGCGCGACCGCGCGTCGGAATCTCTCTCAGCGTCTACACGCCCGGCGGCCGTTCTGCCGTCGAGATACGTCTGTAAACGGCGTGCGGCGATGCGGTCGACCTTGCGGCAGACCGCGAGGATCTGCATGAGTGCCGCTTCAGGAAGCTGCGACAGGCGCCGCCCGGCATAGGGACCGATCTGGACGATCCCATCTGCGGTCCGCCCGTCGGGCATCACCTCAAACAGTACGATCGTGGGGCGCGAGACGGCTGCGCGCCTGAACAGGCCGCGAAGCCGGACGACCACGGCATCGACACCGTCGAGGAACCAGAACGCGACGCCCCCGAACAGGATCGCGAGTTCGATCCGACCGCGAACCGCAGCCACGCCGGCGAGGGCAAGCAAAACATAGCCGCCGATCCGTCTCGCCACCCGCGGCGTGATCAGCCGACCCAGGCGCCGGACGAGATGGGGTTTGGCGGTCTTGGCGTACCACCACAGGACGAAGAGGGCTACGAGGGCGGCGAGGAACGTCATCGGCGCATGTCGCGGTCGATCGCGACCCGTCCGCCGATCCTGACCTCGACATCGCCGATCCGGTGGGAACCACCCTGCGCCCCCACCTGCTCAGCGCTGCGATCCGGACACATGTCGCGCGGTCGGAGGCGCCCCCCCTCGTCAGCATCGTCGGGGCACAGGCGCCGCGCCCCGTCCCTCGCTCCGGCCGGCATCACGCCGAGCACGAGCGCGGCGCAGACGAGGGATCGGGACAGGAGGGCCTTCGTCGTCATTGCGGTGTCTTGCGTGTTGTCGTGCGGCGCGGTTTCAACCCTACTGCACCGGAAACGGCCTTCGTGACAGCCCGGACCGGGAAAGCCTTATTGCCGCGTCTCGGCCACATCCGCCGTGATGACCTTCACCTTGCGGATGCGCCCGTCCCGCTCGACGGCGAGCTCGATGGATTTGCCGATGCCCGTCGCTTCCATCGCGGCGGTAAGGTCGGCCAGGCGGTGCACGGGCTGGCCGGCCGCTCCGACGATGACGTCCCCTATCGTGCCGGTCTCGACATCGACACCGCGCAATCCGGCTGCGGCGGCCGGCGATCCGCGCAGGACCCGCAGCACCACGACACCGTCGATCCCGAGGCGCGCGGCGGTGGCCTCCTGCCCGGCAATGATGCCGATACCCGGATTGCGGGTGCGGCCGTTGCGGATGAGTTCGGGGACGACCCGGTTCACCACGTCCACGGGGATCGCGAAGCCGATGCCGGCGCTGGCACCCGAGGGAGAATAGATCGCCGTGTTGACGCCCACGAGTCGCCCGGCGGAATCGAGGAGCGGCCCGCCGGAATTGCCGGGATTGATCGCGGCGTCGGTCTGGATCACGCCGGACAGCTCCCTCCCCTCCCCCGTGGGGAGACGGCGGCGAAGGGCGCTGATGACGCCCGTCGTCAGGGTATGGTCGAGGCCGAACGGGTTGCCGATGGCGAAGGCCGCCTGCCCGACCTTGAGATCCGCCGAGGTACCGATGGCCAGCGGCGGCGGAACGGCACCGGAGCCGCCGAGGCGAAGCACGGCGAGGTCGTAGCTCGGCGCGGTCCCGACGATGGTCGCCGGGCGGACCTCCCCCGAGGATAGGCGGACGGACACCGATCCGCCCCGCTGGGCCGCGCCCGCCACCACGTGATTGTTGGTGACCACATGCCCGGCGGCATCCCAGACGAAGCCCGTGCCCGTCTGCGCGCCGTTGCCCCCTTCGCCCTCCTCGGAATCGGGACTCATCAGGGAACGCCCCTGGGCGGCGGCTTGGGCGAAGACATGCACGACCGACGGGCTCGCACGCTCGAACAGGGTCGCGGTGGATGTTTCGGATGGAGCCAGATCCCCCCGCGCCGTGATCGCCCGAGGGGTTTCAGCCGAGAACAGGAGCGCCGCCACATAGGGCTGCCCGACATAGAGGGCCATGAGCACCAGGGCCGCCGCGATCGCCATGCGGCCGAAGCGATCCGACATCTCACATCCCTTTCACAGCTTTGGAAAAATTCTGGACTGCGTCCGTCGCATTAACTGGTCGGTCACCCATCTCCGTTCAACTGTTTTGACGGGCGGCACGATCCGGGTGCGCGGGCACACGGTTCCGTCCCGAGGTTCAGGCTACAAATTCAAGCACCACTAACACCCTCAACTTTCCATCATAAAAAGAGGGCGTCCCAGGGCAGCCGCTTCAAGCTTTGTGTCCAAAACATGATGTTTAAGGCGGGGGATAAAGGATCGGGTCTGCCATACTCATCATGGCAATGCCCAAATTGATCGCAAAGCTGCCCTAGAGATGCTTCCATTCTCACGGAAACACGTCCCGCGCTGGCTGCACCGAACGCCGGTTCAGCTGCACAGACCCGCGGGGAACGACCCTCTCAGGTTCAAGGAAAACATCGTCATGGAAACCGAAGCCCTCGAACGTCCTGCCGATCTGACGATCTGGCGGACCACTCCCGTCCCGGCACCGCTGGCCCAGCCCGCGCGCTACGGCACCCTTCGCGAGGCGATCGAGGCTGCCGCAGGCGCCTTGACCGATCCGGCAAAGCAGCCGTGGATCATCACCGAGGAAGGCGAAATTCTCTCGCCGAACTGGATCCGCACCTACCTCAACTGAGGTGATGCGGCCACTCGCGGCCTCCTGACGAGGCCTGGAAGACCCAGCCGCCGGCGCGGAACCGACCGCGCCGCGCAGGGGACGTACTGATCATGTCGTGAACCGAGCCGGGCTGACCGTTACGTTTTTGAGCCCTTCGGCGATACGCACGACCCATCCCGCGGGATGACCCGCCCCGATGCGGGCGCTTATCCGGCGCTCCAGACGATGGTAACCGGGGCTCAGACCTGCCGGTCCAAAACTACGCCTTGGCCTTCCGGAAGAACGGCCTTCTGTTGATCGGCGGATTGCTGCAAGAGCTGGGCGATGGCCCGATCGCTCTCACCTTGCTTGCGTATGAAGGTCGTCTGCATCGACTCGCGCGTCGCAGCGCTCTGGTTCGAGACGATCGACTGCGCGATGCCGGCGATGGAATCACTCATGAACGGGGTTCCTCATGGCTCGGACGGGCTTAGCCCGCTCGATCTTGCCAAACGCTGAAGAAAGCCAATCGCTATTATTTGTATTTTCCCCGTCCCGTCTCGCCGTGCCTATAAACCTCCGGCTTGGTCACGAGGGTGACCAGAACGTAGGAAACGAGCATCAGCAGGTACCAGGCCCCGAGTTTGTGCCAGGAAACCATCGCCCAGGTCGATACCTGGTTCGGATAGAGCCAGACTCGCGTTCCGGTGCCAATGTTCTCGGCGAGCCAGATGAACAGGGCGCGGAGCAGGAGGCCCAGGAGAAGCGGCATTTGCCGGCGCACCCGCCAGACCTTGAAATACATCCAGGTTCGGCCGAACAACACGGTCGTCGCAGCGAACAAGCCGAGGCGGATGTCCAGTATATAGTGGTGCGTGAAGAAGTTCACGTAAATCGCCGCGGCCAGCAGGAGCGTCGCACCGGTGCCTGGATGGTGGGTGAAGCGGAAATCGAACAGGCGCCACACCCGGGCGATGTAGGTGTCGTGGCCTGGGCGGGATAGAGCAGGTAGCTGCCGATCAGGAGGGCGCACAGCAGCCCGCCGAACAGGCATGCCCATCCCTGCTTGATGCCGAAACGCAGGAATTCGTAGACCCCAGCCACCAGAGGTCCACGTGCCAGAGCCCAGGCGCCGACCCGCGCCTCAATGGCGACGAACCGGGCGATGGGGCGCCAGAGGCAGGCCGCGCTGGCGGTCGGATTGTCTGTCACGGCGGCTGTCCCGAAGCTTTTGCGGTCTCCCTTCACCCGAATGGAGACGAGGCCCACATCGAAGCTCGACCTTATCGATCGCGCGAGGGACCGACCGTTTGACGATCCCCACGCTGTCCGACGAAACCGATCCCGAGACGCACCGCGTGCGGCGGAACCTCTCCCGGCTTCAGGTTCTCCTGGAACGTCGCCGCGTTCGCGCCCTGGCCATGCGCGGTGTCCGCAGGGCGCTCGGCGGCGGCGCGAGCTTCGCCGCCCTGGTGAAGCTGAAGCTCGCCGGCTCCCTCGTGCTCAAGGGCGGACTAGCTCTGCTCGTCGGGCTCTGTTTCGCCTGGCCTGTCGTGGCCGGTCTCCTCCTCGCGCTCGTTCTCGTCGTCCTCGCCTTCATAGGCGCCTCCGAGGGCGAAGCGCCGAGTTGTCCCGATTCGTGCTGGAGCGCCTCGACGCGACGTGACAGGTTGCGCGAGCTGATCGACGAGCGTCTCGGATGGCTCGAAAGCCGCACCGGCCCGGCACCGCGATATCGCCGACCGTGACGGGATTTTCCCGCTCGTCGAAGCGGGACTGTCCGGTCCGATGACGTCACTGTCTCTCAAAATGGATTTGAGAGGGATAGCCCGAAGCCGGTGCTTCACTATAATGCTTCGCCATACGCCGCCGCACGAGTTCGATCACATGACGTCCCGTATCCCCGATTTCGCGAACGTCCCCTACGCGGCCGATGCCTTCACGGCGCCAGTGCCGCCGGCGGGCGAGCCATGGATGACGCCCGAGGGCATCCCAGTGAAGGGCGTGTACGGGCCGGAGGATCGCGAGGGGATCGAGTTTCTCCATACCTATCCGGGTGTAGCGCCCTACCTGCGCGGCCCCTACCCGACCATGTACGTCACCCAGCCCTGGACGATCCGGCAATATGCCGGCTTCTCCACGGCGGAGGATTCGAACGCGTTCTACCGGCGCAACCTCGCCGCCGGACAGAAGGGCCTCTCCGTCGCCTTCGATCTCGCCACCCACCGCGGCTACGATTCCGATCACCCGCGTGTCTCGGGCGATGTCGGCATGGCCGGGGTGGCGATCGATTCGATCTACGACATGCGGACGCTCTTTTCGGGCATCCCGCTCGACGAGATGACCGTCTCGATGACGATGAACGGTGCGGTCCTGCCGATCCTCGCCCTCTACATCGTTGCGGCCGAAGAGCAGGGCGCGCCGCCCGAGAAACTCGCGGGCACGATCCAGAACGACATCCTCAAGGAGTTCATGGTCCGCAACACCTACATCTACCCGCCGGCGGGCTCGATGCGGATCATCGGCGATATCTTCGCCTACACCTCGGCCCACATGCCGAAATTCAACTCGATCTCGATCTCCGGCTATCACATGCAGGAGGCCGGAGCGACGAACGACCTCGAACTCGCCTACACGCTCGCCGATGGCGTCGAGTATATCAAGGCGGGCCTCGCGGCCGGGCTCACCATCGACAAGTTTGCCCCGCGCCTGTCGTTCTTCTGGGCCATTTCCACCAACTTCTTCATGGAAATCGCCAAGATGCGGGCGGCGCGCCTGATCTGGGCCAAGCTTGTCAAGGAATTCGAGCCGAAGACCGATAAGTCGCTGCCCCTGCGCACCCACAGCCAGACATCGGGCTGGTCGCTGACCGCGCAGGACGTGTTCAACAACGTCACTCGCACCTGTATCGAGGCGATGGCCGCGACGCAGGGCGGGACGCAATCGCTCCACACCAACGCGCTGGACGAAGCACTCGCCCTGCCCACCGACTTCTCGGCCCGCATCGCCCGCAACACCCAGCTGTTTCTGCAGCAGGAGAGCGGCACCACGCGCATCGTCGATCCATGGGGCGGCTCCTACTATGTAGAGAAGCTCACCCAGGACATCGTTGCCCGGGCGTGGGAACACCTGCGCGAGGTGGAGGAGCTTGGCGGGATGGCCAAGGCCATCGAGGCCGGTATCCCCAAACTGCGCATCGAGGAAGCGGCGGCCCGCGCCCAGGCACGGATCGATTCCGGCCGTCAGACCATCGTCGGCGTCAACAAATTCAAGCCTGAGGACGACCGCGCCATCGAGCTGATGCGCGTCGACAACGGCAATGTCCGCATGCTCCAGATCGACAAGCTCAAGAGGCTGCGCGCCGAGCGCAACCAGGCCGACGTCGATGCGGCCCTCGCGGCACTGACCGCAGCCGCCCAGGGAGAGGGCAATCTCCTGGCGCTCGGTGTCGAGGCTGCCCGCGCGAAGGCCACGGTCGGAGAGATTTCCGACGCTCTGGAGAAGGCCTGGGGCCGGCATCGCGCCGAGATCCGCTCGATCTCGGGCGTCTACAAGCGAGAGGTGGGTGGCATGTCGCCGGTGGTCGAGACCGTTCGTCAGCTCGTGGAGACCTTCGAGGAGAATGACGGGCGGCGCCCGCGCATCCTCGTCGCCAAGATGGGCCAGGACGGCCACGACCGTGGCCAGAAGGTCATTGCGTCGGCCTTCGCCGATCTCGGCTTCGACGTGGATATCGGACCTCTCTTCGCCACTCCCGCCGAAGCCGCGCGCCAAGCTGTGGAGAACGACGTCCACATCGTCGGCGTTTCGTCTCTTGCCGCCGGCCACCTGACGCTGGTGCCCGAATTGAAGGCAGCGCTGACTGAACAGGGACGCGGTGACGTGATGATCGTGATCGGCGGCGTGATCCCCCCGGGCGATTATCCCGCTCTCCATGCCGCTGGCGCATCAGCGATTTTTCCGCCCGGCACGGTCATTGCTGAAGCGGCCGTGAAGCTGATCGAGGAGTTGAACGGGAGGCTCGGCTACAATGCACGGCAAGCCGCTGAATAGGATGACTGCATTGCTGCATCGGCATTTATGAAGACAACTCCGAGGCCATTGCCGGACGCTCACCTCCTGCCTTAATCGCGTTCGTCGCGTATTCTGCCCCGGACTGGGTTGGTTGCGGCGCAGCAAAATTGTATTCCCGGCACCGTACTGAATCTGAAATTGTGAGTTGACGCCGATGGCCCCAGGATTTTCCGACCTCATCCATCCGGTCATCCTTTGCGGTGGCTCCGGTACGCGATTGTGGCCTGCCTCCCGCGAGAGCATGCCGAAGCAGTTCACGCCACTCGTGAATGCCGATAGTTCGACCTTCCAGGACACCGCCCGTCGGGTCGCGGATGGAACCGCCTTCTCGCGACCGACGATCATCACCAGCAGCGATGCCCGCTTCATCGTGGCCGAGCAGCTGCTTCAGGCCGAAGTCCAAGCCGACATCGTACTTGAGCCCGAGCGTCGCGACTCAGCTGCGGCCGTCGCGGTTGCCGCTCTCCATGCAGCCCGGCGCGACCCGGAAGCGGTGGTGCTCATCCTGGCAGCCGATCACGTCATCGGCGACACGGCTGCCTTCGTGGGTGCTGCGCGCGCCGCCGCCGTTGGTGCCCGGGCCGGACGGATCATGACGCTCGGGATCGAGCCCACCGCACCGTCCACGGCCTATGGCTATATCCGCAAGGGTGCATCGATCGACGGGGTCGAAGGCGCATATGAGGTCGGGCGCTTCGTGGAGAAGCCCAACCGCCACGGTGCGGAAAGCCTGATCGCCGACGGCGCGCTGTGGAACAGCGGCTACTTTCTGTTCCGTGCCGACGTCATGCTGGCCGAACTCGAGACCTATGTCCCGGAGATCCTGGCCGCGACCCGCGCCGCCCTGGACGGGGCGACGAGCGATCTCGACTTCCTGCGCCTGGATTCCGCCGCCTTCGCCAGCGCGCCGAAGACCTCCATCGATTATGCCGTGATGGAGCGGACCGACCGCGCCGGAGTCCTCCCGGTGTCCTTCCCCTGGTCCGATGTCGGTACCTGGGACGCGGTCTGGGACGTGCTGCCCCGTGATGCGTTGGGTAACGCCGTGCGCGGTCGCGTGGAACTCGTCGAGACCCGCGGCAGCCTCGTGCATAGCGAAGGCGAACATCTCACTGCCGTGGTGGGTCTTGACGACATCGTCGTGGTCTCGACCCCGGACGCCGTCCTCGTCACCTCGAAGGCCAAGGCCGGCCTCGTCAAGGAGCTGGTCACGCAGCTGCGTGAGAAGGCCCATCCCGAGGCCGATGCGCATCGCCGGATGTTCCGCCCCTGGGGCTGGTACCAGCGCATCGATATCGGCGAACGTTTCCAGGTGAAACGCATCATGGTGACGCCGGGCGGCCGGCTCTCGCTGCAGAAGCATTTCCACAGGGCGGAGCATTGGGTCGTCGTGCGCGGAACCGCCGAGGTCACCGTGGATGATCGCGTCGTGCTGGTCCACGAGAACGAGGCGGTCTACCTGCCCATCGGTTCGATGCATCGTCTCACCAATCCGGGCAAGATCCCCCTCGAACTCATCGAGGTCCAGGTCGGATCCTATACCGGTGAGGACGACATCATCCGCGTCGAGGACATCTACGGCCGATAGGCGCGACGGTCGGGATCAGGCGGCTACGGGTCGCTCGACCCGGCCGCGATAGGACAGGGCCTCGGCGAGATGGAGGCGGCGCACCCGCTCGTCGCCGTCGAGATCCGCCAGGGTTCGGGCCACGCGCAGCACGCGGTGGAAGCCTCGTGCCGAGAGGCGCATCGTCTCCGCCGCGTTGCGGATGAGTGCCGTACCATCCGCATCAGGTGCCGCCATCTCCTCGATCAACGGCACCGGACAGGTCGCGTTCGTGATGACCCCTGTCAGGCCGTGCGCCGCGAAACGTGCGGTTTGCCGCGCCCTTGCGGAGGCCACTCGGGCCGCTGTCTCCGCCGAGCCTTCGGCCGGAGGAGGCAAGATCAGATCGGCCGCAGTGACGGCACCAACTTCGATCCGCAAGTCGATGCGATCGAGGAGCGGCCCTGAGATACGAGCGCCATATTGGGCGACGCAGCGGTCGTTGGGGCCACGCCGGCAGGCATAGCCCGGCTCAAGAGCCTGGCCGCACCGACAGGGATTCATTGCGGCAATCAGCTGGAACCGGGCGGGATACGTCACCCGATTGTTGGCGCGGGCTATCATAACCTCGCCGGTTTCCATCGGCTGGCGCAGGGAATCGAGCACCTGCGGCGTGAACTCGGGAAGCTCGTCAAGGAAGAGCACGCCGCCATGCGCCAGCGAGGCCTCGCCGGGGCGGGCATTGATGCCGCCGCCTACGAGCGCAGCCATTGATGCTGAATGGTGAGGTTGCCGGAACGGCCGACGGTTCGACAGAGCTCCGCCTTTCAACTCACCGGCCACCGACTGGATCATGGAGACTTCGAGGAGTTCGCGGGGCCCGAGCGGCGGCAGGATGGAGGGAAGCCGGGCCGCAAGCATCGATTTGCCCGCGCCGGGCGGACCATTCATCAGCAGGTTGTGGCCTCCGGCGGCGGCGATCTCCAGGGCGCGCTTGGCTCCCTCCTGGCCCTTGATGTCGCGAAGGTCCGGCAACCGTCCCGTGGTCGTGGCCACGGCCGGCTCGGGGCGTGCCATGACCTGACTGCCCTTGAAATGGTTCGCGAGCTGGATCAGCGAGCGCGGGGCCAGAACGTCCATGTCGCCACCGGCCCAGGCCGCTTCAGGCCCCGTCGCGGCCGGGCAGATCAGACCGAGCCCCCGCGAATTCGCCGCCATGGCGGCAGGCAATACGCCGTTCACCGCTGTGATCGTGCCGTCGAGGGCGAGTTCGCCGAGGACGCAATAACCGGCGAGCGCATCGGGCGGAATCGCGCCGATGGCGGCCATCACCGCGAGCGCGATGGGCAGATCGTAATGCGATCCCTCCTTCGGCAAGTCCGCCGGAGCGAGGTTGACGGTGATGCGCTTCGCCGGAAGCGCCAGTCCCGATGCAATCAGGGCTGAGCGGACGCGCTCCCGTGATTCTGCCACTGCCTTGTCGGCCAGACCGACCACCATGAAGACCACGGCGCCGGGGGCGATCTGCACCTGCACGTCGACGGCACGCGCCTCGATTCCCTCGAAGGCAACGGTGGCGACGCGGGTGACCATGGTTTCGAGCCTCTGAGCTTAAGGCCAAGGTTACGGCGAGCCGACGCCCGTGACAACCAGCGCGTGCGTCTGTGCAGAATTGTCATGGAACTCCCGCAGGGCTGTACCGTTCGCAACCGTCTGATTTCCATCCACGGAGATGTCCATGTCGATCAAGACCGCCGGAATCGTAGCCATTGCCCTCGGTTTCTCCCTGCCCGTAACCGCCTTCGCCGACCGGGCGCCTACGCCCGACGAGCTCACCAAGATCGAGGCGACCCTGAAGAAGGAAGGCTTCGTGAAGTGGAAGAAGATCGAGGTCGAGGATCACGAGATCGACGTGGACGACGCCATCGATGCCAACGGCAAGCAGTTCGACCTCGAGCTGGACCCCAAGACCTTCGCCATCACGACCCGTGAAGCGGAATAGACGTCCGGCCTCGTGAGGCGCTTGCGTTACGCCAAGGCGCCGGCCATATAGCGCTCGGGAGGTTGGCGAGGGACGTTTCACTCGCCAACCGGGTCAGGTCCGGAAGGAAGCAGCCCTAACGAGACCGAGCGGGTCTTCGTCCAGCCTCCCACCTTTCGTCGATCCTCACCGATCGACCTGTCCGAGGCCCCGTGTGGCGGCATTCCCCCGACCCGGGGCCGTTCGAACCACGCAAGGCGGCATGGACGCGACTTCCGGCACACCGAGCGATCTTCCTGGTCTGCCGGGCTTGCCCGAGCCCGTGCCGGCGGTGACGCCCTATCGGGTGCTCGCCCGCAAGTACCGACCGCAGAATTTCGACGACCTGATCGGCCAGGGTGCCATGGTGCGCACGCTCGCCAATGCGTTCGCGGCCAACCGCATTCCGCAGGCGTGGATGCTCACCGGTGTGCGCGGCGTCGGGAAGACGACGACGGCCCGCATCCTCGCACGAGGCCTCAACTACGTCCGCGACGGCCATCCCGATACCGGCCCTACCATCGCCATGCCGGAGCTCGGCCGCCATTGCCAGGCGATCATGGAATCCCGGCACATGGACGTGCTGGAGATGGATGCCGCCTCGCATACCGGCATCGACGACGTGCGCGGCATCATCGACGGCATCCGCTACTCGCCGGTCTCGGCCCGCTACAAGGTCTACATCGTCGACGAGGTCCACATGCTCTCCGAGAAGGCGTTCAACGCCTTCCTGAAGACTCTGGAAGAGCCGCCGCCTCACGCAAAGTTCGTCTTCGCCACCACCGAGATCCGCAAAGTGCCGGTGACGATCCTGTCACGCTGCCAGCGCTTCGATCTGCGCCGAGTCGAGGCCGACACCATGGTCGCGCATCTCGCGCGGATCTGTTCGGCCGAGAATGTCGAGGCAGAGCCGGAAGCCCTGGCGGCGATCACCCGCGCCGCCGAAGGCTCCGTGCGCGATGCGCTCTCGCTCCTCGATCAGGCCATCGCCCATGGAGCTGGTCTCGTGACCGGGGCGAGCGTGCGCGACATGCTCGGCCTCGCCGACAGGGGGCGGATCGTCGACCTCTTCGAGGCGGTGATGCGCGGCGACGTTCCGGCGAGCTTCGCGGAAGTGCGTGGCCAGTACGAGGCAGGTGCCGACCCTGCGGTGATCCTGTCGGATCTCGCGAGCTTCACCCATCTCGTCACCCGCCTGAAGCTGGTGCCCGAGGCCGCCGCCGCGGACCCGACGCTCAGTGCCGACGAGCGCGGCCGGGGCGGCGCATTCGCGGCCAAACTCTCGGTGCGCGCCCTGTCACGGGCGTGGCAGATACTTCTGAAGGCCATCCCCGAGGTCCAGGTCGCCGCAAGACCGCTGGCTGCCGCAGAGATGGCGCTCGTGCGCCTCGCCTATGCCGCCGATCTTCCCACGCCGGACGAGGCGCTGCGGCAACTGAGGACCGAGGCTCTGGCATCGCCTCAAACGCAAGCGGCACCCTCCGCCTCCCCGACCAACAGCGCCCTGCCTCCGCACCAGCCCTCGCCCCCGGCATCGGTGGAGCCGCCGCCGCGACCGGCCCTGACCCTGGCCGCCAGCGGCGGCGTGCGGGCGGCCCTCGTACCGTCGCCCATTCCGCAGGTTCCCGCCGTCTCGGCCGGTCCACGTCTTGCGCGGTTCGAGGACGTCGTGGCGATGGCCGACGAGCGGCGCGATATCGGCCTCAAAATGGCCCTCGAGCGGGAGGTCCATCTCGTCCGTTTCGAGGAGGGTCGGATCGAATTCCGTCTCGCCGACGGCGGTCGCCAGAGTCTCGCCAACGATCTCGCCCGGTCCCTGGACGTTTGGACGGGGCAGCGCTGGATCGTCGCCCTCTCGAAGGAGGCGGGCGAGCCGACCCTCGCCTACAAGGCCCGCGCCGCTCTCGAATCACGCCATGAGAACGCCGCCGCCCACCCCCTGGTGCGTGAGGTCCTGGCACGCTTTCCGGGCGCTCAGATCGTCGATGTTCGGGACAAGGCCCCTCCGGTCGAGATCGCCGGAAGCGTCGACCTCGCCGGTCCGGAAATCTCTGTCGGCGACGAACCGGACGACGAAGCGTAGCGTTCCTGCAGGCGCACCCCCAGATCACGTTCCCCGCAACTCTTTCGGAAATCTCACGCCATGCGCGACCTGATGGGAATCATGAAGCAGGCTCAGGCCATGCAGGAGAAGATGGCGAGCCTCCAGAGTGAGCTCGACCTCGTCGAGGTGACGGGCGCTTCCGGCGGCGGGGCCGTGGCGGTGACGATGACGGCGAAAGGGCTAGTCAAGGGCGTGACTCTCGACCCGAGCCTGTTGATTCCCGACGAGCGCGAAATCCTCGAAGATTTGATCGTGGCTGCAGTGAACGATGCGCGCGGCAAGGCCGAAGGCGTTGCGGCCGAGCGCATGGCCGAGTTGACCAAGGGCCTACCGATCCCGCCCGGCATGAAGCTTTTCTGAAGCTTCCTTCGGCTGCGAAAGGTCCCGATCCCGACACGAGCCGGGATCGGGCGATGATCTGCCGTCAGGCGGCGATGACCTGCACGGGCTCGGCAGCACGCACGTCTGCGTCCACGTGATCTTCGAAGCGCTTGAAGTTGTCCTTGAACATCGTCACCAGCCGTGTCGCCGTGTCGGCGAAAGCGACCTTATTGACCCAGGTCTTCACCGGCTGAAGGATGTGCGGCTCAACTCCCGGAACGAAAGCCGGGACGGCGAATCCGAAATACGGATCGCGGCGGAACTCCGCCTTCGACAACGATCCATCCAACGCGGCCGCAAGCAGTCGCCGTGTCACCCGGATCGGCATCCGACGTCCCGTGCCTACGCCGCCACCGGTCCAGCCGGTGTTCACCAGCCAGCAATCGACGTCGTGATGGGCGATGAGGTCGCGCAGCAGGTTGCCGTAGACGCTCGGATGACGCGGCATGAACGGTGCACCGAAGCAGGTCGAGAACGTCGCTTCCGGCGCGGTCAGGCCGCGCTCCGTGCCGGCGACCTTGGCGGTGTAACCGGAGAGGAAATGGTACATCGCCTCAGCGCCCGTCAGCTTGGCGATGGGTGGCATCACCCCGAAGGCATCGCAGGTGAGCATGACGATGTTCTTCGGGTGCGCGGCCCGTCCCGTCGCGCTGGCATTGGCGATGAAGTCGAGCGGGTAGGCACAGCGCGTGTTCTCGGTGAGCGACGCATCGTCGAAATCGGGGCGACGCGTCAGCGGGTCGATCACCACGTTCTCCATCACCGTGCCGAAGCGTTCGGTGGTGGCGTAGATCTCCGGCTCGGCATTGCGCGAGAGACGGATGGTTTTTGCGTAGCAGCCGCCCTCGAAGTTGAAGATGCCGTCCTTGCTCCAGCCATGCTCGTCATCGCCGAGCAACTGCCGGGAGGAATCGTTGGAAAGCGTGGTCTTTCCGGTTCCGGACAGGCCAAAGAACAGTGCCGAGTCGCCTTCGGCGTCGAGCGCCGCGTTGGCCGAGCAGTGCATCGGCATCACGCCCGCGCCGGGAAGGACGTAGTTCAGATAGGTGAAGACGGACTTCTTCATCTCGCCGGCATAGGCACTGCCGCCGATGAGGACGATCTTCCGGGTGAAGTCGATGGCGATCACGGTCTTCGAGCGGCAACCATGGCGATGCGGCTCGGCCTGAAAGCTCGGCAGGTCGATGATCGTCAGTTCGGGAATGTAGTCGGCGAGCGACGACCGCTCGGGCCGAATCAGCAGGTTGCGGATGAAGAGCGAGTGCCAGGCGAGCTCGGTGAAAACCCGGGCCTGGACGCGGTGGGTCGGATCGGCGCCGCCGTAGAGATCCTGGGCGAAGAGTTCCCGACCCTCGGCATGGCTCAGGAAATCCTGGTACAGGGTCTCGAACTGCTCGGGCGTGATCGCGCCGTTGTTCTCCCACCAGATCTCGTCCTCGGTGCTGGCATCGCGGACGATGAACTTGTCCTTGGGCGAACGTCCGGTATGGCTCCCCGTCGTCGCCACCAGGGCGCCACCATGGGCGAGCTGCGATTCACCCCGGCTCAGGGATTCCTCGTAAAGGCGTGGGGCTTCGAGGTTCCAATGAACCGCCTTGAGATTGCGCAGGCCGATTTTCTCGGACCCATGGCTGGCGTTGAAATCGCCGATATGTGTCACGTCCGTCACTCCTCGAACACCTGATCGCTTTGAGGTCTGGCTTGGCCGGAATCTCCCATTCGTCTTCCGGACTGTCCGATGGAGTGTCCGCGCGGTCGTTCAGGTCCGCCGCGCACAGGTTCGCCACTCTATCGATCAGACCTGCTTAGTCCGCGAAGGGCACCGGTCAATTGAGGCGGCATCCGTTTCGACGACGAACAAAGGGATCTGTCAGATAAATAATGGGGTATCTGGACGAGGCCCGGAGCGGCGTCGCAACGCATGCGGCGGCGAAGATTCCCGACTACAAGACAGGGAGATCCGATCCCATTTAGGACGCACGGCTGCGGCCGTCTGACGGAACACGTATGGCCCAAGCCGTTGCCGGCCCCGAAATCGAACGCCTGATCCAGCTCCTCGCGCGCATGCCGGGGCTCGGCCCGCGCTCGGCCCGGCGGGCGGCGCTGCATCTCATCAAAAAGCGAGAAGCTCTACTCGCGCCGCTGGCGGAGGCGATGAAGGTGGCCTCCGAGCGTATCGTCGTGTGCCGGGAATGCGGCAACGTCGATACCAGCGACCCGTGCACCATCTGCCGCGACGCATCGCGCGATCCCTCCATCCTGGTGGTGGTCGAGGATGTCTCCGACCTCTGGGCCCTGGAACGGTCGGGCGCGGTGACGGCGCGCTATCACGTCCTCGGCGGTGTGCTCTCCGCCCTCGATGGTGTCCGGCCGGAGCACCTCAACCTGGCGAGCCTGGTGGACCGGGCCGGCAACGGCGATGTCCGCGAGATCATCCTGGCGCTGAACGCCACGGTCGATGGCCAGACCACCGCGCATTACGTCACCGAATCCCTGGCGCATCACGGGCTGAAAGTGACCCGCCTCGCCCATGGCGTGCCGGTGGGGGGAGAGCTCGACTATCTCGACGAGGGGACACTCTCGGCGGCCATCCGAAGCCGTACGGCATTCTGAGCCGCATCACTGCCCCCGGCCGATTTGACCGACCATCCGCCAAACCTTATCTGCGGGTCCGGCACGGCGGACCCGGGAGACAGGGAGCCGGGCCCTTTCCATCGACAGATCCGGCCGAGCCATGACCATCCGCCCCCTCGTCATCCTGCCAGACGCCCGCCTGCGCCAGGTGTCGACCCCCGTCGGCACCATCGATGATGAGGTCCGCACCCTCGCCGCCGACATGCTGGAGACGATGTACGATGCTCCCGGCGTCGGCCTCGCCGCCATCCAGGTCGGTGTCACCAAGCGCGTCGTAACCATCGATACGTCGAAGGACGAGAACGCGCGGCAGCCGCAGGTCTTCATCGACCCGGAGATCGTCTGGGCTTCGGAGGAGAAGCGCGTCTATGACGAGGGCTGCCTGTCGATCCCCGAATATTACGGCGAGGTCGAGCGGCCCGACCGGGTGCGCGTACGCTTTCGCGACCTTTCCGGCGAAACCCGCGAGATCGAGGCGGACGGGCTTTTGGCCACCTGCATCCAGCACGAGATCGATCACCTCGACGGCGTACTCTTCATCGATCATCTGTCGAAGCTGAAGCGCGACCGCGTCATCAAGAAATTCGTCAAGGCGGCCAAGCGCGGCGAGGACGTCTGATCCCATCCTTCAGCAGAGAGCGCGCGCGATGAAGCTCGTCTTCATGGGGACGCCCGATTTCGCCGTGGCGACCCTGGCGCGCCTGGCGGAAGACGGTCACGACATCGCCGCGGTCTATACCCGCGCCCCTGCACGGTCCGGGCGCGGCATGGCGTTGCGTCCGTCCCCCGTCCATGCGCTGGCGGACAGGCTCGGCCTGCCGGTTCATACTCCCACGACGCTGAAGACGCCGGACGCGCTCCCTCTGTTCCGGTCGCACGGATGCGATGTCGCCGTGGTCGTCGCCTACGGAATGCTGCTGCCGCAAGCGATCCTCGACGTGCCGCGCCACGGTTGCCTGAACCTCCACGCCTCCCTGCTGCCACGCTGGCGCGGGGCGGCACCGATCCAACGCGCGGTCATGGCAGGGGATACGGAGAGCGGTGTCGGCATCATGCGCATGGAGGCGGGCCTCGATACCGGCCCCGTGGCCCTGGAAGAACGGGTTGCCATCACCCCCGGCATGAGTGCGGGAGACCTCCACGATACGCTGATGCCCGTTGGCGCGGCGCTCATGAGCCGAGCCCTCCGCCAGCTGGAACACGAGCCCCTCACCCTCACGCCCCAGTCCGAGGAGGGTCTCGTCTACGCCCACAAAATCACGAATGAGGAGGCGCGCATCGACTGGTCCAAGCCGGCGCGGGAGGTGGCGAACCACATCAAGGGGCTCTCGCCCTTCCCCGGCGCCTTCTTCGAGGCCGATCTCGGCAAGGGGCCGGAGCGGGTGAAAGTCCTGCGCGCCCTGCCAGGAGAGGGACAAGGCGCGCCCGGCACTCTGCTCGATGCGGCCGGAACCATCGCCTGCGGCGAGGGCGCCGTGCAGCTCGCCGAGTTGCGCCGGGCCGGCAGGGGCGGCATCGTCACGGGTGCGGAATTAGTGCGCGGTGCGCATCTCGCGCCGGGAACGCGCTTCCCGTGAACTCAGAGACCGGGGGCCGTCGCTGATGCCCCGCTACAAACTCGTCATCGAGTATGACGGTGCTCCGTTCTGCGGATGGCAGCGGCAGGCTGAGGACATCACCGTCCAGGGCGCCATCGAGGATGCCGTCAAACGCTTCACGGGGGAGGACCTGCGCTTGACCTGCGCCGGTCGGACGGATGCCGGCGTTCATGCCATCCATCAGGTCGCCCATCTAGACCTCATCAAGGACTGGCGCACGGATACGGTGCGCGACGCCCTGAACGCCCATCTCCGCCCGCTACCGGTCGCCATCGTCAGCGCCGAGCGGGTCGGGCCCGGTTTCGATGCGCGCCACTCCGCCATTCGACGGCATTACCGCTACCGCATCTTCAACCGGCGCAGCCCGCCCGCCCTGACGCGAGACCATGTCTGGCACGTGCCATGGCCGCTCGATGCCGAGGTGATGCACAGGGCCGCGCAAGGTCTCCTCGGTCGCCACGACTTCACCGCTTTCCGCGCCGCCGAGTGTCAGGCGAACAGCCCGATCCGAACGCTCGAACAGCTCGACGTAGCCACGGTGAAGATGGGCCTGTTCGAGGAAATCGTGATCTCGACCTCGGCACGCTCGTTCCTGCACCATCAGGTCCGCGCCATGGTCGGAACGCTGATGATGGCCGGCTGCGGCCGCTTCGGCATCGCCGAAGTCGCGGACATTCTGGCGAGCCGCGACCGTGCCCGCTGCGGCCCGATGGCACCTGCCAAGGGACTGACCTTCGTGGGGGTCGACTACCGAGACGATTGCGGTCCCGCTTAGAAAAATAACTTGAGGTTGTTTTTCTGGTCGCGTTTGGCATCATTGCCCGACCTCGACGATTCTCAAGTCGTAGGTTTATGGAGCCTACGACGATGGAAACGCCATTTCAGTTCATCCTCTATTTCGCCACCGTCTTCGCGGTCCTGTCTCCTTTGATCTTCGTCGCCATCCGGGAGGCGATCAAGCTTCAACGTCAGGAGATCATCACGGATCTGGCCATGGTCTTCGACAAGGCCGATCAACCGGGACCGATGCTGATCCCGTCGTTTGAATTCGTGAAATACAAGTATTTCGTCGGGGCCAAGCGCAGCCGGGACCCAATGGCCGGGGCCTTCGAGGGCGACCGAACGAATGCCGTCGCGCGGGAGGCGCATCGTAAGCGCGAGGATTTCTCGACCTTCTCCTGGGTAATCGGCTGCGCTCCCTTCAGCACGTTCGCGGGGATCGGCATGTTCTACGGATTGTCCCTGCTGCTGTGGATGTTCGCGGGCCAGCCGTCGGACCCGTCGGGATTTCGCTGGCCAGGCGTGACCTATCCCCAGAAGGACAGCATCGGGCTGGTCTGGCTTCTGGCGATCTGCGCGGCCTTCGCCGGCAGCTACGTCACCGCGCTGCGCGGTTTCTTCCGTGCGATCAAGAACTTCGACATGAGCCCCGGGACGATTGTCGGCGAGACCATCAAGATGCTGGTGAGCATCGTGCTCGGGCCGATTCTGGTGCTGTCCCTCGTCTGGGTCGGCTCGGAACTCGTCTCCATCTCGGGCAAGATCGATCCGACCCTATCCTCGCCGACTACCATCGCGATCGTCGTGGTGGGATGCTTCGTGGCCGGCATCGTGCCCGACGTCGTCATGAGGGGCATCGTGCAGCGGGATCAGTTGAAGAACTTCAAGCGGGAGGAAATGGACGTCTTTCAGGCGTTCAAAGTGACACCGGTGGAGATCATCGACGGGATCGACAGCAACATCCGCGTCCGGCTCGACGACCATCACATCCATTCGACCCAGAACCTCGCGGCGGCCAATCCGCTGATGCTATTCGTGGAAACTCCATATGGCGTCTACCAGATCATGGATTGGGTGGCGCAGGCGCAACTGTGCTGTTCGGTGGGCCGGGACAAGATCATCCGACTCTGGCCCCTCGGTGTGCGGACCCTATTCGACCTCGAACGTCTGGCCGCGTCCACGGACGAGACGCACGAAGCCCTGCTTCTCGAAGTCGGACGCATCATTCTCGGCGACGTTCTCATCCCGCCGAATCCCAAGGATCCCAAAGTGGCGGCCGGGCTGACGCGGGCCAGCATCGAACTGCGCCTCGACGATCCGCATGTCCACCGCCTGCGGCAGATCTTCATCGCGGTCGGGGACCGGTTGGGCACGCGGAGCCGCCGCTTCCAGACGCGCCGGCACCGCTTTCAGTGCCGATATCGCTTCCGCAATGCGTGGGTCCGCCGGACGATGACGTGCATGGCGTCCTGACGCCCTACGCCAGTCAGGCCTTGGCTGGGATCGCGGGTTCGCCGAAATAAGCCGACAGCACCCGACCATAGATCGCGGTCAGCCGATCTAGGTCGGCGATAGCGACGCATTCGTCGGTCTGATGCATGGTCTCGCCCACGAGCCCGAACTCGATCACCGGGCAGGCATCCTTGATGAAACGGGCATCCGACGTGCCCCCGGTGGTGGACAGGATGGGGCGCAGCCCAGTCTCGGCCTCGATCGCCTCGACCACGAGATCGGTGAACGCATCCGGCGCAGTGAGGAAGGCCGGGGAGTTCGAGGGCTGAAGGTCCAGGGTGAACCGGACGGCGTTGCCGGCGGCCGCCTCCAGCCGCCGTCGGACCTCGGCCCCCAGCGTCTCAGCCGTCCAGCCATCGTTGAAGCGAATGTTGAAGGTGGCGCGGGCATCGGCCGGGATGACGTTGGTGGCCGGATTGCCCACATCGATGGTGGTGAATTCGAGGTTCGACGCATCGAAATGCGCGGTGCCGCCATCGATGGGCTGGTCGAGGAGGGCAGAGGTGAGGCGCAGCAGGCCGGGGATGGGGTTCTCGGCCTTGTGGGGGTAGGCCACGTGGCCCTGGCGGCCATGGACGACGAGCTTGCCAGTGAGAGACCCGCGCCGACCGATTTTGATCATCTCGCCGAGACGCGCCGGGTTGGTGGGCTCGCCGAGAAGGCAATGGTCGAAACGCTCGCCCCGCGCCTTTGCCCATTCGAGGAGCTTCACCGTCCCGTTGATGGCCGGCCCCTCCTCGTCGCCGGTGATGAGGAATCCGATGGAGCCGTTGAACGCCCCTCCCCGCTCGGCGACGAAAGCGAGCGCTGCCGAAAGCATGCAGGCGATGCCGCCCTTCATGTCGACCGCGCCGCGGCCGTAGAGCAGGCCGTCCGATACCGCACCATCGAACGGCCCGTGCCGCCACGCTTCGACGGTGCCCGGCGGGACGACGTCGGTATGACCCGCGAAAAGGAGATAGGGACTGCCTGTTCCGATCCGCGCGTAGAGATTGTCGATGTCGGGCGTTCCGGGCTCCGAGAAGCGCGGGCGCGCGACGGTGAAGCCCGCCCCTTCCAGGACGTCGCCGAGCCATTGCAGGGCGCCGCCCTCCTCCGGCGTCACCGACGGACAACGGATAAGGGCCTGGGCGAGGGCCAGCGGTGAGCGATCAGCGATAACAGGAGATGACACGGGCATCGTCTCGTCGAGGTGGGACATTCCGCCGTGGCGAATAGGCGGCGGAGCGACATGACGCAAATACCGGCCCGGCGGCCTTTCGGCGCCCCGTCAAAGAGGCTATTTCACCGCCATGGCCTTCTCCAGCGACGAAGTCGAACGCTACGCCCGCCACCTCGTCCTGCGCGAGGTCGGAGGACCGGGACAGGCACGGATGCAGGCGGCGCGGGTGCTGGTCATCGGAGCCGGCGGGCTCGGCGCTCCGCTGATCCAGTATCTGGCCGCGGCCGGCATCGGCACGATCGGCATCGTCGACGACGACACGGTATCACTATCGAATCTGCAGCGGCAGGTCATCCACGGCACGCCCGATATCGGCCGCCCGAAGATCGACAGCGCCACGGATGCCGTGGCGCGCCTGAATCCGCATGTGCGGATCGAACCGCATCTCATGCGGATCGAGGCGGACAATGCCGCCGGCCTGATCGGCCGATACGATATCGTGGCCGACGGGTCGGACAATTTCGCGACCCGCTACGCCGTGTCCGATGCCTGTTTCCACGCCAAGCGGCCGCTCGTCACGTCCGCCCTCGGGCAGTTCGACGGCACACTGACGACGATCCGCGCCCATGAGACCGGAAAGGACGGCCGCCCGAATCCGACCTATCGCTGCCTGTTCCCGAACCCGCCTCCGCCTGGCAGCGTGCCCGCCTGTGCGGAGGCAGGCGTACTCGGCGCTCTGGCCGGGGTGATGGGATCTCTGATGGCGATGGAAGTGATCCGCGCGGTGGCGGATTTCGGCGAACCGCTGGTGGGACGGCTGCTCATGGTCGATGCCCGTTCCATGCGCTTCGAGACGCTCGGCTATGGATGGGACGAGGGCAATCCGTTGAGCGGATCGGCGACGTAAGGTTCAGGATTTCGAAGGCTTCTCCGGATCGGGCGTGACGCCGTTCCAATGCGGCCCGACGAGATTGCTGTGGCCCGCCGGGTCGGAAACCCGCGCACCGGAAGTCGAGAAGGCCTGATAGGCGAAGCGCTGCTGCTGATTGAGGAGCATGGCAGCCAGCGTGCCGAGGGCTACGGCGACGACGAGGGCGATGATGAAGGCTTTCATGGACGTTGTCCGATCCTCGACATGCCGGCTCCGGTCGCCGAACGCCTGTCTTTGTCCAATAGGTTACTCGGCAGGCACCTGATGGCGCCCGAGTTGCGGCCCGCTCGCATTCTTGGCCTGCTCCTCCTCGACCCAAAGGTCGTGGTGGACCTTGGCCCAGCCGAGATCGACCTTGCCGCTGCCCATGGCGTCGTAGGCGCCCTCCATGCCGAGCGTGCCGATGTAGATATGGGCGAGGATGCCGGCGATGAAGGCGATGCCGATGAGGGCATGGATGACCTGCATCAGCTGCATTCCGGTGATATCGGTGAGGGCGAAGGGGAAGATCATCATCAGGCCGGTGACGCTCATGGCCGACCCGAAGCCGATCACCATCCAGAACACCATCTTCTGGCCTGCGTTGAAGCGGCCGGCGCTCGGATGCTTGTTGCCGATGAAGCCGCCGAAGGCCTTGATCCAAGCAATGTCGATCTTGTTCGGGATGTTGTCCTTCAGCCAGAGAACCAGCATCAGAGCGACGCCGATCATGAACGGCCACGCTAGGTAGATGTGGCTGAACTTCGCGTATTGCGCCACGACGCCGAACGCGTCCGCACCGATGAGTGGCATCAGCAGACGCTTGCCGAAGATGTAGTTGAGGCCGGACAGGGCCAGGATGATGAAGCAGCTCGACGTCATCCAATGCGCGAAGCGCTCGAAGCCATTGAAGCGCAGGATCTTACGGCCCGTATCGGGGCCGGGCTCCATCAGGATACGGCCCCGGAAAAAGTAAAACAGGCCGAGAAGCGCGACGGCGCCGAGGACGGCGAGCGCGCTGAGCCAGGGCAGCCAACGCTCGCGGAAGTCACGATAGTCACGACCAGCTGGCTGGATCAGGTTCGCCGCCTTGCCGTCGGGGATGCTGATGCGGCCGGTGATCTTCGGGTCCTGCTTGAACAGGAACTCCTCGTTCACCGATTCTGCCGTCGGATTCTGCCCGGTCGGGTTCAGCCCGTCGCGCGTCTGCTGCGCGAATGAAGTCGACGAGACGCCGACAGCCGCCGTGAGGATGGTCGCTGCGACCAGCGTCCTGAAAGTCGTCAGTGTCCGCCGCATCGGCGTTTCCTTCCTGAAGTCTCGACCCCGGCAGTCCAATCCGTCGCCTAGATGGCGACGGTTTCGCGATAGGCGGTCTTCCAGCCCCAGGCGCCGGAGCCGTAGCCGCGCTTGATCACGCGCTGCTTGTAGATCTGGGCGATCATCTCGCCGTCGCCCGCCAGCAACGCCTTGGTCGAGCACATCTCGGCGCAAAGCGGCAGCTTGCCCTCGGCGAGACGGTTCGAACCGTATTTCTCGTACTCGATGGTGGAGAGATCAGATTCGGGACCGCCGGCGCAGTAGGTGCACTTGTCCATTTTGCCGCGCGAACCGAAGTTACCGACCTTCGGATATTGCGGCGCGCCGAACGGACAGGCGTAGAAGCAGTATCCGCAGCCGATGCAGATGTCCTTCGAATGCAGCACTACAGCGTCGGCCGTGGTGTAGAAGCAGTTCACCGGGCACACCGCCGCGCAGGGTGCGTCGGTGCAGTGCATGCAGGCCATGGAGACCGAGCGCTCGCCAGGCTTGCCGTCATTGAGCGTGACGACACGCCGGCGGTTGATGCCCCAGGGCACCTCGTGCTCGTTCTTGCAGGCGGTGACGCAGGCGTTGCACTCGATGCAGCGGTCCGCGTCGCAGAGGAATTTCATGCGAGCCATGGCGATTGTTCCTCAAACGGCCCGAATCTGACACAGGGTGCACTTCGTCTCCTGCATGCCCGTTACAGGATCGAAGCCGTAGGTCGTCGTGTTGTTGGAGCTCTCGCCCAGCACCACGGGGTCGGTGCCGTGCGGATAGAATTTCCGCATGTCGTCGCCCTGGTACCAGCCGGAGAAGTGGAACGGCATGAAGGCGACGCCCTTGCCGACCCGGTCCGTCACCAGTGCCTTGACCTTGGCCTTGGCGTTGTTTTCGGGGCCGGAGACCCAGACGAACTGACCGTCCTTGATGCCCCGGTCGGTGGCGTCGCCGGTGTTGATCTCGACGAACATGTCCTGCTGCAGCTCGGCGAGCCACGGGTTCGAGCGCGTCTCTTCACCGCCGCCCTCGTATTCCACGAGACGGCCGGAGGTGAGGATGATCGGGAAGTCCTTGGCGATGCCGCGATCGACCGCCGCCTTCTGCACCGAGAAGCCGATATTCGGCATGCGCAGCTGACGCTCGTCGGGGCGCGTCGGGTATTTCGCCACGAGGTCGGGACGCGGCGTGTAGATCGGCTCGCGGTGCACCGGAACCGGGTCGGGCAGGTTCCAGGCATTCGCCCGGGCCTTGCCGTTGCCATAGGGCGTGACACCGTGGTCGAGGCAGACGCGCTGGATGCCGCCCGACAGGTCGGTAGCCCAGCTCACCGCGTCGATATTGGCCCCACCGGTCTTGGTGATGCTTGCCATCTCCTCGGCCGTGAGGTCCTTTTCCCAACCGAGCTTCTTGAAAACCGCCATAGTGAATTCAGGGTAGCCGTCGGTCAGCTCCGAACCCTTGGCGAAGGAATCCTCCGCTAGCAGCGTCACGCCGTTGCGCTCGGTGCCGAACCGTGCCCGGAACGTTCCGCCGCCCTCTTTGATGTGGAGGTTGGTGTTGTAGAGGATGTGGGTTCCCGGATGCTTCAGCTCGGGCTTGCCCCAGCACGGCCAGGGCAGGCCGTAGTAATCACCACCCACTTCCGGGTCGTCCTTGGGCGCGCGCAGGGTCACCAGATCGAACTTCGCCTGGTTGCGCATATGGGCCTTCAGGCGCTCCGGGCTCTGCCCGCAATAGCCCGTCGACCAGCCACCGCGGTTGATCTCGCGCAGAATGTCCTCGGCCTCGGGGACGCCGTCCACGACCTTAATGTTCTTGAACATCTTATCGGCGAGGCCGAGCTTGGCGGCGAGACGGTAGACCACCTCGTAATCGTTCTTCGACTCAAAGGCCGGCTTCACGATTTGCTCGCCCCATTGCAGCGAACGGTTCGACGCCGTGCGGCTGCCATCCATCTCCAGGGAGGTGCAGATCGGCAGGAGGTAGGTGTTGTCACGCCGCGCATCGAGGGCGGCGAAGGTGGTGGGGTGCGGGTCGGCGACCACGAGCAGGTCGAGCTTGGTCAGGCCCTTAACCGCCTCGGGCAGGCGGGTGACGGTATTGCCGCCATGACCGAACACCATCATCGCCTTGATGCCGGTGCGCTGGTCGACCTGCTCTTCGGGAAGGTTCACGCCGTCGAACCACCGTGTCGAGGTGATGCCGGGTGACTCCATGCTCTCCTTGCGCGTGCGGGCCTTGCGGCCACCCTTGGCAGGCACCTCATCGAAGCGTGACTGAAGCCAGTCGTACTCCACGTCCCAGACACGAGCCCAATGCTTCCAGGCCCCTTCGACGAGGCCGTAATAGAGCGGCAACGACGTCACATCGAGGCCCATATCGGTGGCCCCCTGCACGTTGGTGTGACCGCGGAAAATGTTGGCGCCCGTGCCCGGCTTGCCGACATTGCCGGTGGCCAGACACAGGATGCAGAGCGCGCGGACGTTGGCGGTGCCCACCGTGTGCTGGGTCGCGCCCATGCACCAGATCAGGGTCGCGGGCTTCTCCTTGGCGAAGGTCTCGGCCACGCGCCGCAACTGCTCGCCGGGCACGCCCGAGACGCGCTCGACCTCCTCCGGGTTCCACTTAGCGACTTCCTTGCGGACGTCGTCCATGGCGTAGACGCGCTGGCTGATGAACTCCTTGTCCTCCCAGCCATTCTGGAAAATGTGCCAGAGGATGCCCCAGACCACCGGGATATCGGTGCCGGAGCGGATGCGGACATATTCCGTCGCGTGGGCCGCCGTCCGCGTGAAGCGCGGATCGATGACGATCATGTTCGCGCGGTTAATCTCCTTGCCGGAGAGCAGGTGCTGGAGGGAGACCGGATGCGCCTCGGCGGGGTTGCCGCCGAGAATGATCATCGTCTTGGCATTGCGGATGTCGTTGTAGGAATTGGTCTGCGCGCCGTAGCCCCAGGTATTGGCGACGCCGGCGACCGTGGTCGAGTGGCAGATGCGCGCCTGGTGGTCGACCGAGTTGGTACCCCAGAAGGCGCCGAACTTGCGGAAGATGTAGGCCGCCTCGTTGGTGAACTTGGCCGAGCCGAGCCAGTAGACGGAATCGGGGCCGTACTTGTCGCGCAGACCGGTAATCTTGTCGCCGATCTCGTCGATCGCTTGGTCCCATGAGATCCGGGTCCACTGCCCGTCGACCATTTTCATCGGGTACTTCAGGCGGCGGTCGCTGGAGACGAGTTCGCGGATCGCCGCGCCCTTGGCGCAATGTGTACCCCGGTTGATCGGGCTGCTGAAAGACGGCTCCTGGCCGACCCAGACGCCGTTCACCACCTCGGCCGTCACCGTGCAGCCCACCGAGCAGTGGGTGCAGATGTTCTTCTTGATCGTCACCTCGGGACCGATCGCCGAGGAACCAGCCGCCTGCGCCTTGCGCACGGAGCCGAGCTGAATCGAGCCGGCGGCCGCGAGCCCTCCGGCGACAAGGCCGGAATTGCGCAGGAAGGCGCGACGGTCGATGGCCTTCGGCGTGTCACCGATGGCCACGGCCGGATGGAAGGTGCGGCCCGGGCCGCCGGTCTTGCGCTTGATCAGCATGGCGCCCTCAATTCTTCTTCAGGGTCTCGTAGCCGTTAGTGAGATAGAACGCCTTGACGTGGTCGGACTCGCGGTACCGGGCCTTCGTCTCATCCTCGCCGGGGTCGTAGGCCTGCGCGGGCGTCGCGACCATCGGCTGGGCCGTGATCGCGGCGGCGGCCGCCACCGATCCGCCGCCGAGGGCGCGGAAGAAATGGCGCCGTCCCATCTCGTCCTTTCGATCGTCCCGCATGCTCGTCACTCCTGAATGCGACCGATGGCTCAGCAATCCCCGCCTCACGCGTCGAGCGCGTAGGCCTGGGTCTCGATGTCGATGAAGGTCCGGCCGAGGTCGCCCACGGCGCGGTAGAAGGACGAACGGGTACTGGCCGCCACATCGTCGAAAAAACGCCCGGCCCAGGGCTTTAGATGCCGTTCGAAGAAGACGCGGTCCTCGCCGGGTTCGGTCTCGAATCGGCCGGAGACGAGACCCGCCATGGTCTCGAGCAGGATGGCCACGTGGTCTTCCGGCTCGCTCATGCCGCCGCTGGCTTCGATGCCGAGCCGGGCCAGATCCTGGCGGATGCGGGCCAGCGGACGCTCGTTGAGAAAGCCGGTCAGGTAGTAGGAGGCATGCGGCACGACCTCGCCGCGCCCGACGCCGACGAAGAGATCGAAATACTCGCGCCCGACCTTCGCGATGTCTGCGCCGGCCGCTTGGCCCGCGAGAGAGGAACACGCCTTGCCGAGGGGGCTGCCGTCACCTGCCGAGGCGGCGAGAAGTGACAAGATATCGTCGGAGGGGGCACGGCCGGTGAGGGCCGCGAGAAGGTCGTAGAGATGGGCGCGCAGAAGATCGACGTCGTCGGCGACCGGCTGCGTCATGCCGGGCGCGCCGAAAGCGAGCTTCACCTCGTCCTCGCGCAACAACTCCACCGAACGCATACCATCCCCAAACCGCGCCCCGATCACGGGCGAAGTGAATTCACTTCGTCCACATTAGCCCGGATTGGGACGTGCGCAACGTAGTTTTTAATCGCTCAAAGCGGGACGGCACGGCCATGTCGTCGCGGTTTCGGCGTAGCCGTATCCACAGGGCCGGGAGTTGGCGGCAAAGCGGATGGGCCTAGCTGTTCATTTTGCGAGGCAACGAGCGGCTTTTCTGTCTCGGCGTGAGCGATATCGGCTTCGGCCTTGGCTGGTGTGACCCTTTCCACACGGTCATCCCGGTCGATTACATTGGCCTCGGCGGTCGTCGGCTCGGGCTCCGTTTCTTCGACGGGAGTTCCATCGAAAATGTCCCGCAGCATGGCCTTGATGTCATCCGTGGGCAAAAGCGGGCCGTTCCCCGGCACACCGCCCACCGCATTCCAGTCATATGCGTATTCCCGCGCCTCGCTGACATAGTCGCGGATGTTGGTGTCGAGGGACCACATCCGGCGCAGGGCCGCCTTGCGCATCACCATCGGCACGCCCGCCCGAAGGAACTGGGTCAGGTCGGTCTCAGCCGTCAGACTATCCAGGGAGGGCAGCTTGGCGAGCTCCTCGGGCGGCAGGGTTTCGCCTTCGGCAAGTTCCTCCGGGCGGGATACCCGCTCGCTTCCGTCGACCTGGCTCCCGGTCAAATCGCGCGCGGGCGCAATTTGACGGACGATGGTACGCTTGCGCTTCGACCAGCGCGAGAAGAAATCGCCGCCGCTCATCCCTCGTCCCCCCGCCTGCGCGTGCCGGTTCCCTGGCGGGCCAGGGCCTCGGGATCGGCCCTGTCGCGCTTGCGCTTGTGAAAGACCTGTTCGACGTGGAAGGCCTCGAAGAAGGCCAGGACCTTGGCCTGGACCTCCAGCGGCATGGGCACAGCCTCGACCACTTCGCCAATGCCCTCAGCCATGGATTCGCCCTCGTAGGGATCGGCCGTCACGTTCGCGACCTCGTAGCTGCCCTCCGCGACCTGCCGCAGGGCGACCCAGAGCGAAGGCCGGCCGGAGATCAGGTTGTCGCGGTAATGCGACGTCTCGGCGGGATGGAGCGAGACCTCGTAGGCGCCGGCATAGAAAGTTTCCTCCTCGGGGGTCGCCGAGAGCACGGTCCAGGGCGAGGCGGCGGGGATCGCCGGAAGGGCCGCGACCGGCAGCCAGGCATGGCTCGCCCAGCGGCTCTTCAAGGCCCGCTTGGCGACGATGATGCCCACCTCGAAACGGTCGTTGGGCGGCGAAGCAGATTGGGTCGGGCTCTGCTCGGTCATGCGGCCTCCGCACCGTCGATGATCGGCAATCCCGCCACGAGGTTCTGAGGTTTCAGGAAGAGGCGCTTGTCGGGATCCATGGCCATCAGAAGATAGACAGGCCGGCCGGCGGCGCGCGGGTCGATCCGCCGGTCATCGGCGAAGGTGAGGCGGAAAAGGGCCAGGATGCGCATGCGGCTCGCCTCGTCCAGGGTCTCGCCGTTCCAGAGGGCGTTGCCGATTCGGGTCGCCTGTGCGTCGAGCCCCACGAACCAGCGCCAGTCCGGATCGTCCATGGAGGCGATCGGCTCGATCTTCGCGTCCACGTGCAGGAGGTGGCGGATCCAGGCCTCGATGGCGCGGGCGAGTCCGTCGCGGCTCTTCGGGTTGCTTCCGAGGTTCAGCGCCATGGTGAACGCGTCGGAGCGGCTCCAATAGGTCCAGGCGGTCTCGTCCGTGAGCACGTCGAGTTCGTTCGCCGCTTCCTTGCCGAGCATGGCGACGAGGGGCGATTGCGCGGCCCCGGTCTCCCGCGCCTCGATTACCTCGGCATCGGCCAGCAGCGCGGCGCTGTCGACGAAGGAGACGCGCTGCGGCCGGAAGAAGAGCTCGCCGGCTCGAAGGGTGTAGGGGTCGTCGCAGCCGTCGAGGGCGTTGCGCAGGATGAGATGCGCCAATTGATTGAGGAAGATCGGCGGCGTGCCGTTCAGGCCACCGCGAACGAGGTCGAGATAGGCCGCCTCCACGGAGCGCGCAGCCGTCAGCCGGTCGCGGAAGGCGAGCATCATGGTCCAGTTCTCGCGTGCATCGGCATCCGCCATCGCCGCAACCTCACCGGGGGAGACCACCCGTCGCGGTGCGCTCACGAGACTGCGGTGGAGCGCCCGCTCGGCCATGCAGGCCTCCTCGGGCGGCACCAGTTCGGGCCGGGCGAGATAGGCGAGGATCAAGTCGTCGGTGACGGCGAGGCCGCCCCCCTCCGTGCGGCCTGCGAGATGGTGGCCGCTGGAGACCCAGAACTCGGTCATCGTCCTTCGCCTTTCGATCCCGGTGCGCTCGCCATGCCGATGAGGTCCGCCCGCTCCTCGGGTTCGTCGTCGGTCTCCACGAAGGTGAAGGCCCGCGCATGGGCGTGAAGCTTGTCGGCTCCCGCTACACCGGGCCCGCGCTGGTGCAGGGTGCGGAACGCCTCCCGGATCTCGCCGCCCTCGAAGGTCCTGTGCAGGGCGATCACGCTGCCGATGGCGGGCTGGCACAGGGAGCCGGCGAACTCGATCTCCTCCGTCGCCGCGACACGGGCCACATCGAGGCTCGGCGCGCCGAGGCGCTCGCAGAGATGACGCGCGAGATCCTCCACGGCCGCGTCCCGCTCGGTCGGAGTCGCCTCGCTCACTACCACGAGGGTCGAGAATCCCAGGGAGGTCACGCCGAGGAATCCCGATCGGAATGCCGTCCGCTCCTTGCCCTCGAGCAGCGGAACATTGGCATCCCAGAACAGGAAAGACCCGGCCACCGCCCATTCGCCGGGCTCGGCGGCCTGCGCGAACACGAAGGTATCCGATGGGTCGAGGCGAATGGTCCGTGGAAGTTTGATACTGCTCATCGACAATTCCGAGGACCCATCCTGGCGCCGCTCGTCGAACTCGCGTTCCGGATGACGGCGATGATCTTGGCGTTCGAGGCCGGTATCTGGTGCGGGGCGTCCGCAATTGCTCGCGGACAAGGACGGCACGGGTTCACCAGTACAGCTGAAACCGGCCGATGAACGTATCGGCATCGATGGTCCGCCCGTTCTGGAGCGCGGAGGGGGACGTATGCGACCGTACGTAATCGGCCATGATGCGGATGTTGGTGTCGGGATACCACGATAGTCCCACCGTGCCGTCCCGCTCGATGCCGCCGCGTATGCCGCCATCGTCGAGATCGATGGCCGAGAACCGGAGTCCGAGCTCGAACACGCCGAAGCCGCCGCGGGTGATGCGCTGAGCCTCGGCGACCTTGACGCCGCCGAAGACGGCGTAGCTCGTCCCGTTGAAGTCGGGAGCCATGCGATAGGCCCGGTTGTCGCCGTTCAGCACCCAGCTCGCCTGAACGTATCCTCCCTGAAAACTCAGTGGCTTAGCGCCGCCAAAGCGGCCGACCTCGGTCCGTGTGTATTCCGCGCTCACCAGCAGCGGACCGGAGCGGTAGGCCAGCTCGGCGCCGAGGCGGGCGATGCTGGCGGCATTGCGGATGTCGCCGGTATCGACGAAGCTTCTCGCATAGAGGAACGCTTCCGACCGGCTGGACAGGGAGAGCGGGCTCTCGTCGCGGGGCAGGTCACGGTAGCTTCCGGCGAGACCGACATGCAGGGTCCGGTGGTCGTCGTTGATCGGCGCGTAGGTGACGCGGCTGGTCGAGGCGACACCTTCGGTGCCGATGCCGGTATTGGCGTTGCCGCCGAAAACTCCGGTGACGACGCTCCAGTCCTTGCCGTGTCGCCCCACGGCGAATCCGAAGTTTCGGGCCGGCACGAAAGCATCGGACAAGGCCCGCTCGGTGAAGAGGATGGTGTTGTTGGAAGCGAGCTGATCGAGCCCGAACGGTTCTTTCTCGTTGCCGATACTGAAGAGCATGTCCGGCACGCCGCGATAGACCAGGACCGCATCGTTGATCGGCGTCACCGGATCGGCGAAATCGTATTGGAAGCCGAGGCCGACATCCTTTCCGAGGCTCAAAGTCGTCTCGATCCACGAACGGCGCACGGCGATGTTGTCGCTGAAGGGATCACCGAAGCCCGATTGGCGGATGCCGGCCACACCGAAATCGAGGTGAAGCCGGCCGCCGATGCGTAACGTCATGGCATCGTTGGGAAATGTCAGGGTGATGCCCTTGTCGTCGATGGTCAGCCGCTCGCCATAGGGGCCGGGCATGCCCTTGGCCTCGATGGCCTCGCCCCTCGGGGCATCCTCGGCCCGAAGCCCGCCCTGCGGGAACAGGAGGGACGCGAGCGCGGCAATGCGGATCTTCGACGATGCCCTCACAGGAGTGGCTCACCGGTGAGTGGATCCCGCCACGCGACCCCCGTCAGGACCGCCACGAGAGGGTGCCTTCGACCGCCATCGGCGAGGACTTCGCCATTCGCGTCGATCCGCTCGATCCGAGCCGACGGACCGCCCTCGGCGAGGCGGCGGAGGTAGCGCCGTTCGATGGCCTCGAACCCGTCCTCGTCCCAGACGGCGAAGGTTTTCATCAGATGCCGGGCGAAACTTTCGACGATGGCCCCGTTCCCGTCCTCGACGGCGAAGCCCTCGTTTTCGAGGGAGGTCGAATCCGGCGTCAGGCCGGGATCGCCGGAATGCGCCTTCGAGGCGATGATCGTGGCGGAGAAGACGAGCCAGTCCGGCACCTCGCCCTCGCCGCAGGTGGACGGCCATCCGAGACGCCCGCCGCCGAGGCGCGCGCCGTCGAAGCGGAGAGTGTCGGGCCAGTCGAACGTCACCGGGATCTCGGGCGGCCCGTGGGCGCCGATGGCCTCGGCAAGCGCGACCATGCCGGCGAAGAAGGCGCGGCGCGCCGTGGCGAGGGGCTCGTCCGGCTCCAGGATCACGGCGAAATCGAGCAACTCAGCGCTTCGTCGCCAGACGAGGCGCCCGGTGGCGTCACCGGATGCGGCAGCATTGAGGGCTTCGTCGAACGCGCTCCCCGGCCCGTCCATGACGACGAGGGAGAAGACGGGCGGCAGGATCAGGTCCGGGTCGTCGGAGCTCGGCGCCATGCGTTTCGGTTCTACCTGCGCCCGTATGTCGGGTCCTAGTTTCGAGCGGTTATAGTATACGATGCACCAACCTGAGCGCGAGTGGGCTGGTACCCTCGCCGCTGTGACCAAACGTTCGGGGTAAATCTGTGTCCGACCGGATCGTGTTCGCGTGCTCCTGCGATGAGACCATCGCCCTCGACGGAGCGGCGATCGGCAAGGCGTGCGGCGGCCGCCTGGAGACCGCCGATCAACTCTGCGGGCGAGAGATCGCCCGGTTCGAGGACGCCCTGGCGCAGGGCGCGCCCGTCACCGTCTCGTGCACGCTCCAGGCTCCCCTCTTCACCGACGTCGCCGCCGGCTCCGGGGCGGACGCCCGCGTGACCTATGCCAACATTCGCGAGAATGCGGGCTGGTCGAAGGAGGCCCACGCGGCCGGACCGAAGATCGCGGCCCTCCTCGCCGCCGCGGCCGAGACGTCGCCCGTGCCCGGCACCGTCGCGATGGTCAGCCAGGGCGTCGCCCTTATCTATGGCAGCGACGAGACCGCCATCGAGGCCGGACGCCGCCTTGCCGATCATCTCGACGTGACGGTGCTGCTCAGCCGCCCGCGCGACGTGCCGGTGCCGCGCCGTCACGAATTTCCCGTGCTGCAGGGCACCGTTGTGTCGGCGAGCGGGCATCTCGGGGCATTCTCCCTGCGCATCGACGATTACGCGGTGCCGAGCCCGTCATCCCGACAATCCCTCTCCTTCGGCCCTGCGCGCAACGGCGCCACCTCCACCTGCGACGTGGTCCTCGACCTGACGGGCGGGACGCCGCTGTTTCCCGCGCACGACCTGCGCAGCGGCTATGTCCGCGCCGATCCCGGCGACCCGGCCGCCGTGGAGCGGGCGATCTTCACGATCTCCCATCTCGTCGGCGAGTTCGAGAAGGCGCGCTTCGTCGATTTCCAGGCCGATCTCTGCGCTCATTCGCGGTCGCGCATCACCGGCTGCACCCGCTGCCTCGATGTCTGCCCCACCGGGGCCATCGCGCCCGCCGGCGATCACGTGGCCATCGACCCTTACATCTGCGCCGGCTGCGGCTCCTGCGCCTCGGTGTGCCCCACGGGTGCGGCCGCCTACGCCCTGCCCGCCGCCGATGCGCTGATGCGGCGGCTGCGCACCCTCATGCGCGCCTATCACGAGGCCGGGGGACGGAATGGCGTCGTGCTGTTCCATGATGCCGAGCATGGCGAACCCCTCATCGAGGCGCTGGCGCGCTACGGGGACGGCCTGCCGGCCAACGTGCTGCCGGTCGCCGTCAACGAGGTCACGCAGCTCGGCCCGGAGGCCGCCGCCGCGCTTCTCGCCTACGGCGCCGTGGGGATCCGCCTCCTCGTCCGGGACCGTCCCAAGCACGACATCGCGCCCTTGCGCAGGATGGTGCTTCTCGCCGACACGCTCGCCGGGGCATTGGGGTACGGTGCCGCCGACGGGACGCCCGTGGTCTCCCTGATCGAGACCGACGATCCGGATCTGCTCGGTGCCGCCCTGTCGTCCGGCAGCTTCGGCACCCCCGCGCCGGTTCCTGCCGCCTTCATGCCGGTCGGCCCCAAGCGCAACGTGCTGCAATTCGCCTTCCGCGAGATGCATGTGGCCGCCCCGGCCCCCGTGGCCGTGGTCCCCTTGGAGGCCGGATCCCCCTTCGGCGGCCTCGATTTTCGCAGCGAGGATTGCACCCTGTGCCTCGCCTGCGTCGGTACCTGCCCGACCCACGCCCTCAGCGACAGCCAGGACCGGCCGCTGCTGGCCTTCGAGGAAAGCCTCTGCGTGCAATGCGGGCTCTGCGCCGCCACCTGCCCGGAGAATGTGATCACCCTGAAGCCGCAGGTGGATTTCGCCGCCTGGAGCCAGCCGCGCCGCATCGTCAAGGAGGAGGAGCCGTTCGATTGTGTGTCCTGCGGCAAGCCCTTCGGCACGCGCAGCAGCATCGAGCGGGTCATCGAGAAGCTTCAGGGGCGCCACTGGATGTTCAGGGGCAGCGCCGGCGAGGCCAGGATCCGCACCCTGATGATGTGCGACACCTGCCGCGTCGAAGTCGTCGTCAACGAGGCCTTCGATCCGCACACGGCGCCGGAGCGGTCGAAGCCGCGGACCTCGGAGGATTATTTTCGCGCGCGGGAGACAGGCGGGAACGGCGGCGCTTGAGAGCCAGTTTGGTCCGATTTCCCAGCGGACGCTCCTGCCGAAATGATCTTCCCAGCAGGCGAACTCATCCAGAGGCGCCCGCGTCAGCGGGGCTCGAAAGAGCCCTCCAGTTCGCTCGGTGAGTTCCGGAGCCCTCCTTCGAGGCCGCTACGCGGCACCTCAGGATGAGGTAAAGTCTTGGAAAAACGACTCAAAAAGGGGTTTCACGAACCTTCCGCAGCGCCGTCGCGTTCCGGGCGCCGACCGACCGTGACCGGGAATTTCGTGACACGCAGTGAAGCATCGGTGGACTACTGCGTCTTAGTCGCCTTTTCGAGGAAGCGCACCAGGGCCTCGCGGTCGTCCGGGTCGTTGATCGTCTGTTCCGGCATCTTGGTGCCGGGGGTGTAGCGGGACGGGCCGATCTCGAAGAGCTTCGCAATGGTCCGCGCATCCCAAACGATGTCGAGGCTCTTCAGGGCCTGCGAGAAATTGTAGCCGTCGGCGGTGGCGATGCGACGGCCGAACACGCCGCTCAGGGTGGGGCCGGCACGGTTGCCGTCCTCCGGCGTCAGGGTGTGGCAGGCGACGCAAGCACGGAACACCTCGGCCCCGTGATCGCCCTTATAGGCGGCCAGGGAATCCGCCGGCCGCGCCATCGGCAGCGGCCCGATCGGCTCGCCGGTCCTGGCATCCCAGCGGCGCACCAGCCGATCGCCGCCTCCGGTCAGCAACTCGGTCCCGTCCGGCCGGAAGGCGAGAGACCAGACCGGAAGTCCGGGGCCGACGAGGCTGAACGCCACCTTGGCGGCATGTCTATCGATCAGCGCCACGGTGCCCGCCACCGTGGCGGCCGCCACCCGTCGCCCGTCCGGCGACACGGCGAGCCCGATGACGGGGTTGGTCGCGAGGTCGACCGACGCACGGATGATGCCGTCGGTGGACAGGAACCTCACCACGCTGTCAGCCCCGGCCACGGCGATCTCACCGTCCTGCGTCACGGCCACGGCGTTGACCGGTGACGGCAGTTGAACGATGCGCGGCGGCCCGTCGGTCTCGGTGAGAGGCCAGATCCGCAAGGTGGCGTCGTAGCCTCCCGTCACGGGCCGGCCATCCGCCAGGAAGGCCACGGCGTTGACGTTGCCGGCATGGCCCCGCAGCACCCGCACCTTTCCGCCGGCAAGGGGCCGTATCTGCGCGGTGCCGTCCCACGACGCGGAGGCGAGGTGCGTCCCGTCCGCCGAGACTGCGAGGGCGACGATGGGGCCGGAATGGTCGGCGAAGACGTCCACCGGCTTGGGGCGCCCGCCCTGCCACAGGGCGATGCGTCCATCCTCGCTCGCCGTAACGAAGCGGCCCTCGTCGAGGGCGGCGACGGCATTCACCGCACCATCGTGGAACCGCAGGATCGCCAGGGCCGCACCCTGGTCGATCCCCCACAGGATGGCCGATTGATCGAACCCGCCGGAGATCGCCATGCGTCCGTCCGCCGCGATGGCCAGGGCCCGGACCGGCCCGCCATGCCCGCGCAGCTGGGCCGAGGCCGGAAGGGGAGCGGAGAGGATGAGGAGCGCCGCGCAGATCGACCAGGCATGGCGGATCGCGGCCCGCCAGGATCGAGCTCGAACGGAGAACACGGATGCCTGCGCCACGCCGTCGCTCTCCTACGAGGTGCCAAGAATACTGAAAATCAGAGCCTGTTTCAGTCGTTTGTCCAAAGCTTTACCTCATCCTGGGGTGCCGCGGAGCGGCCTCGAAGGAGGGCTCCAGGGATCGCGCGACAAGTCGAGGCCTCCTTCGAGGCCGCCCGTGCGGGCGCCTCAGGAGGAGGTGGTCGGTTTGGGTCATCGATATTGGCAGATGTTCGACTTTAGCATGCGCATCCGCTGAGACATCCGACCGGACCGGCTTTTACCGGCGCCAACGTATCCTGTCTGCCCCGTCGGCCACCGCTCGGTTGATCCGCCACGGCCGGGGGTTGCCCGTCCGCCTGCAATGCAGCATCCGTTTCGGTGCATGTCGATCCGGTCCGCCACTTCGGCCTCGATGCCCCTCGACGAGGCCTTGGCGCGACTTCTCGCGGCCGCGCCCGTCGCCACCATCCTCGTACCTCTTGGAGAGGGGATCGGCTTCGTCCTTGCCGAGGATGTGGTGGCCCTCACCGATCGTCCCGCCGAACCGCGAGCG
The DNA here is from genome assembly GCA_902712845.1 of Methylobacterium bullatum. Classification (NCBI taxonomy): domain Bacteria; kingdom Pseudomonadati; phylum Pseudomonadota; class Alphaproteobacteria; order Hyphomicrobiales; family Methylobacteriaceae; genus Methylobacterium; species Methylobacterium bullatum. Next base: position 2,362,553 of record LR743504.1, on the reverse strand, counting down.
CGCCGTGACGGTTGGGCCGTGGCCGCCGGGGATGTGACCGGGGCCTCCCCCTACGCACCCGTCACCCTGCGTGGACCGCCCCCATGGGTGGAGGATGGCGACGCGCTGCCGCCGCGCACCGACACCGTGCTGACGCCGGACGCGGTCGGCGCCGATGGGGACATCGTCTCCGATGCGGCGCAGGGCGAGGGCGTCTCCCGCGTCGGTCAGGAGGTCGCGCGCGGAGACGTGCTGGCGCAGGCCGGCGAGCGGCTGACGCCGCTCCGAGCCCTCTCCCTCCTTAGCGCCGGGATCGATACGGTTTTGGTCCGAAGGCCCCGTCTCCACATCGTCGGAATCGGCCCTGGTTCCGCCTCGGCGGTCGCCGGCTGGGCCTCGGAGGCGGGAGTGCGGATCACCGCGAGCGATTCCGAGCGTGACGCGGGCGCCATCGCCGCGGCACTGCGGGTCGATGGGGCCGACGCGGTGTTCGTGGTCGGCGGCACCGGGTTCGGCCGCACCGATCACAGCGCGGAGGCCCTTGCCCGAGCGGGCCGCCTCGACGCGCACGGGATCGCCCTGCATCCGGGGGAGAGCGCCGGCTTCGGCCGGATCGGGGCGGTCCCGGTCCTGCTGGTGCCCGGCCGGCCGGACGCCGCCCTCGCGGTCGTCCTCGCCCTCGGGCGGCCCTTGCTGGCCCGGCTCTCCGGAGCGATTCAGCCCGAGGGCGTCAAAGGCCGCCTCACCCGGAAGATCGCCTCGACCGTCGGCATGAGCGAGATCGTCTTCGTGCGCAGGACGCGCGAGGGCGTGGAGCCCACAGGCGGCGGGGATCTGCCGCTGCGTCGCCTGATCCTCGCCGAGGGCGCGGTTCTGGTGCCGCCGGAGCGGGAAGGCTACCCTGAGGGCGAGTGGATCGAGATCGTGCCCCTGTGAACCGCCCCGACGGAATTGAGACGAGAGAGGATTTCCTGGCGAGGCTGTCGCGTGCGGCACGCCAGGAACAGTTCCTCCAGGTGGTCGGCCGGGACGAGGCCGTCTCGCGGTTTCGCGCAGCGATCCCGCACGCCGCGCTGCCGGGAGAGACCGTGCCGCTGGCCGCCTGCCTCGGCCGCGTCCTGGCGGGCGACGTCGCCTCGCCCATCGACGTGCCTCCCTTCGATCGCGCCCTCGTCGACGGTTTCGCCCTCCGCGCCGCCGACAGCCTCGGCGCGAGCCAGGCCGAGCCGCGCCGGCTCGGCCTCAACCACGAGATCCTCGCCTGCGGCGTCGCACCCCGGCTCGTGGTCCTGCCCGGCACGGCGACGGCCATCGCCACCGGCGGGGTGATGCCGCGCGGAGCCGACGCGGTGGTAATGGTGGAGGCTACAGGCATCGCGTCCGGCGACGGTCCGCTCGCCATCGACCTCGACCGGGCGGCGGCACCCGGGCAGTTCGTCGGCTATGCCGGCTCCGACATGGCGCGCGGCGAGACCGTTCTGCGCAAGGGCACCGTGATCACGGCGCGGGAGATCGGCATGCTCGCCGCCTGCGGCCTCGCCGAGATCGAGGTTGTGCGCCGCCCGAGGATCGCCGTGCTCTCCACCGGCGACGAACTCACGGCTCCGGGCCAGCCCCTGCCGCCCGCCGGGATCTACGATTCGAACGGGGCCATCGTGGCCGCGTCGGTCGCCGAGAATGGCGGCGATGCGGTACCCTACGGCATCGTCGCCGACGACGAAGCGGCTTTAGAGGCCGCGATCCGCGCGGCCCTATCGAAGTGCGACGTGGTCGTCCTGTCGGGCGGCACCTCGAAGGGCGCGGGCGACGTCTCGCACCGCATCCTCTCGCGCCTCGGCGAGCCCGGCATCCTCGTCCACGGCGTCGCCCTCAAGCCTGGCAAGCCCCTCTGCCTCGCCAAGGCGCAGGGCAAGGCCATCGTCGTGCTGCCGGGCTTCCCCACCTCGGCGATGTTCACCTTCCACGAATTCGTGGTGCCCCTCGTCCGGTCGCTGGCGGGGCTTCCCCCACGGGAGGAGGACAGCGTCGAGGCGGTACTTCCCCAGCGCATCGCCTCCGAACGCGGGCGGATGGAATTCGTCATGGCCTCGCTCACCCACGGGCGGGACGCTCCCGTCGCGGTCCCGCTCTCCAAGGGCTCCGGCTCGGTGACGGCTTTTTCCCAGGCCGACGGCTTCTTCGCGATCCCCGCCGCGCGGGCGGGGATGGAGGCCGGCGAGCGGGTGAACTTGTCGCGGATCGGGGCCGGCACCCGCGCGCCCGACCTCACCATCGTGGGCAGCCATTGCATCGGCCTCGACGCCGTCGTCGGACGCCTGGCCGAACGCGGCATCCGCGCCCGCACCATCTGGGTCGGCTCCTCCGGGGGCCTCGCCTCCCTCAAGCGGGGCGAATGCGACATCGCCGCGATGCATCTCCTCGACCCCGAGACCGGCCGCTACAACACGCCCTTCCTCACGCCGAGCTTGCGCCTCGCGGAGGGATGGGGGCGGATGCAGGGCGTCGTGTTCCGCCCCGGCGATGCCCGGTTCGTTGGGCGGGACGCGGCGGAGGCGGTCTCGGCCCTGGTCCGCGACCCGGACGCCATCATGGTGAACCGCAATACCGGATCGGGGACGCGGCTCCTCATCGACGGGGTGCTGGACGGCGCCCGGCCGCCGGGATTCTGGAACCAGCCCCGCTCGCACAACGCCGTGGCCGCCGCCGTGGCCCAGGGCCGGGCGGATTGGGGCGTCGCCATCGAGAGCGTCGCCCGCGCCTATGGCCTCGGCTTCCTGCCGCTCACCGACGAGCGCTACGATTTCGCCTATGCCGAGGACCGGGCGCGGGAACCGGCTCTCGCCGCCTTCCTCTCGCTCCTCGCCGAGCCCGAGACCGGGGCGGCCCTGGCCGAACTCGGCTTCCCCCTCGCGCGGACCTTGCCATGACAAAGCACGCGATGCGGGTGATGGGCCTCGCCGGCTGGAGCGGGGCGGGCAAGACCACCCTGCTCGCCAAGCTCATTCCCGCGCTGATCGCCCGTGGGCTGACGGTCTCGACCATCAAGCACGCCCATCACGCCTTCGATGTGGATCAGCCGGGCAAGGATTCGTACCGGCATCGCCAGGCGGGCGCGTCGGAGGTGCTGATCTCATCCGCTCTTCGCTGGGTGCAGATGCACGAGGTGCGCGACGGCGAGGAGGCGAGCCTCGCCGAGTTGCTGCGCCGTCTCAGCCCCTGCGATCTCGTGCTGGTGGAAGGCTTCAAGCGCGAGGGCCATCCAAAGATCGAAATCCATCGGAACGCCAACGGCCGCCCGCCGCTTCATCCGCAGGACGAGAACATCGTCGCCATCGCCAGCGACCAAGTGTTTCCCGATGCGGGGATACCCGTGGTCGATCTCGACGACGTGGCGGCCATCGCCGATCTCGTCGCGTCCCTGGCGGAGCCGGTCGATGCCATCCTGAACAGGATCGAAGGCCATGGCGCAGCTGACTGACGATTGCTTCGCCTTCGGCGGACGATTGATGAGCGTCGACGACGCCCTCGCGCTGATCGCGGAGCGGCTTCCAGTTCTGGCTGGGATCGAGACCGTGCCGCTGCACGAGGCGGACGGACGCGTCGCGGCGGAGGACATGACCGCCGGGATCGACCTGCCGCCCTTCGACAATTCGGCGGTGGACGGCTACGCCGTGCGCCATGCCGACCTCGCCCCTTCGGGTGAGACGCGGATGATCGTCGAAGGCCGGGTCGCCGCCGGCCAGGCCGGACTGACGATGGCGGGCGGCCCGAGCGCGGTCCGCATCTTCACCGGCGCGCGGATGCCGGGCGGCGCCGACACGGTCTTCATGCAGGAGGACGTGACGCTGGAGGGGACCGGCATCGTCCTGCCGGCGGGCCTGAAGCGCGGGGCGAACCGCCGGCTCGCCGGAGAGGATGTGCCCGAGGGCGGCACGATCATCACCGCCGGGCGGCGCCTCTCGCCGCAGGACGTGGCTTTGGCCGCCGCCACCGGCCGCTCATCTCTGGCCGTCCGCCGCCGTCTCAAGGTGGCGGTGTTCTCCACCGGCGACGAACTCGCCGAACCGGGGGCCGCCCTGGCACCGGGGGCGATCCACGATTCCAACCGGGTGATGCTGGTCGCCCTGCTGAAGCGCCTCGGCGCGCAGGTGAGCGACCTCGGCATCCTGCGCGACGACCGGGCGGTTCTCGCGGCTCACCTCGCCGAGGCCGCGTCCGCCCACGATCTCCTCCTCACCTCCGGCGGCGTCTCCACCGGCGAGGAGGACCATGTGAAGCCGGCGGTGGAGAGCGTCGGCAGCTTGGTGTTCTGGCGGCTCGGCATCAAGCCGGGCCGGCCGGTGGCCATGGGCGTCGTGCGGGGCACGCCCTTCGTCGGGTTGCCGGGCAATCCCGTGGCCGCCTACGTGACCCTGCTCTTCGTGGTGCGCCCCCTGCTGGCACGCCTGGGCGGCGAACACCTCGAAGCGCCCCTCGCCATCCCGGTCCGCTCCACCTTCGCCTATCGCAAGAAGGCGGGCCGCCGCGAGTTCGTGCGCGTCAGCCTGAGGCGCGTCGCCGATGGTGGGTTGGAGGCGGTGAAGTTCCCCCGGGACGGGGCCGGCCTCCTCACCTCGCTCACGGGGAGCGACGGGCTGGCGGCACTCCACGACGACGTGACCGCGATCGAGCCCGGCGACACGATCGAGGTTTATCCGCACGCGTTGCTGTACTGACGGGAATCTCCCGTCTCCCTCCCGGAGCGTAACCGACGCTTGCATTGCGCGGGCTCCGGCACGATGTGCCCGGTCGAGGCCGAGCTCTCTCGGCTTTCGAGCGGGGGGCCGCTCACCTGTCTCCATTGCCACTCCGACCCCACCGAAAGCGCCGATGGACTTTCTCGACTCGCATTTCCTCGTCTCGGTGCTGCAGATCGTCTGGATCGACCTGCTCCTCTCCGGCGACAACGCGGTCGTCATCGCCATGGCGTGCCGATCCCTCCCCCCTGAGCAGCGCCGCACCGGCATCCTCCTCGGCGCGGGAACGGCCGTGGGACTGCGCATCCTGTTTGCCGTCATCATCACCTATCTGCTGGCGGTGCCGTTCCTGCGGATCGGCGGCGGGCTCCTGCTCCTCTGGATCGCGGTGAAGCTGGCCCTCGGCGAAGACGAGGAAAACCACGCGGTCGGAGACAGCGCGACCCTGTGGAAGGCGGTGCGGACCATCGCCATCGCCGACGCCGTCATGAGTCTCGACAACGTCGTCGCCATCGCCGCCGTGGCGAAGGGCGAAGTCTCGCTGTTCGTCTTCGGCCTGCTGCTGTCGATCCCGCTCATCGTGGCGGGCGCTTCCCTCATCACGACGCTGCTGAAGCGGTTTCCCCTGGTCATCTGGGCGGGCGCCGCGCTTCTGGGCTGGATCGCCGGCGAGATGATCGTCACCGATCCCTACATCGCCGAACATGTGGCCTCCGTCCCCCACGCGCACCAGGCCGCCGCCGCGATCGGCGCCGTGCTCGTGGTCGCCGTGGCGTTAATCTGGAAACGGGCGACCGCTTCGCCCGAGCCTATCGCCGATCAGAGCCGGCACTGATACGACGTCTCACCGACCTTGACCCATGGGCTACGGCATTCACACATTTCGCGGGCACCACGGGTCCCCTCTCCTGGAAGGAGAGGGACAGGGTGAGGTGAGTGACCTTTCCGGAGATGGACCACACCTTGTATCTGGAAAGGCGTCCCCGGGTGGTGTCCATTCGAGGGTGCGCCGAGTGAGGTGGCCGCCCCACCCGGCGCGCGGTCCGCGGCGCCCGCCACACCTCTGGCCACAACCGTGGGTGAGCTTTGGGACCGTGGGCCGCTTCGTCACGCACGACCGGACAGTCGCTCGACAGCCCGTCGCATGGACAAGGCAGGTTACCGTGACACACATCGTCTGTGGAGTGGATATCGGCGCCGACACGCTGGATGCCCGCATCGGCCGCGATGGCGCCTGGCGGCAGATGGCCAACACCCCGGAGGGCCGCGCCGATCTGGCGGCGTTCTGTCGGGAGCACCGGGTCGATCTGGTGGCCATGGAGGCCACCGGTGGGTACGAACGCGCGGTCTTCGGCGCGCTCTGGGCCGAGGGCGTTCCGGCCACGGTCGTCAACCCGCGCGCCGTGCGCCGTTTCGCCGACGGCATGGGTGTGCTGGAGAAGACCGACCGGATCGATTGCGGGATGATCGCCTGGTACGCCGCGACCAAAGGCCTGCGTCCGACCCCGCCGGCCACGGCGACCCAGGTCCGGCTCACCGCCCTGGTGGTGCGCCTGCGCCAACTCACGGCGCTGAAGGTCGGGCAGGCCAACCAGGCCCGCCTCGTCACCGAGCCGGAGGTGCTCGCCTCCTTCACCCCGTCCTGGCGGCCATCACGGCGCAGATCCGGGTGCTGGAAGCCCACATCGCCCAGGCCATCGCCCTGGACCCCGTCTGGACGGCCCTCGACCGATGCTTCCGCACGATCAAGGGCGTGGCCGACCGCACGGTCGCCCATCTGATGGCCGAGATGCCCGAGATCGGAACCCTGTCCAACAAGGCTGTCGCCAAGCTCGCCGGCCTGGCGCCCATCGCCCACGACAGCGGACGCCGCGCCGGCAAGCGCCCCGTGCGCGGCGGACGCGCCGGGGTTCGGGCCGTCCTGTTCGTCGTCGCCGAGATCGTGCGCCGATACGATCCCGACTTTGCCGCCTTCCACCAGCGGTTGAGCCAAGCCGGAAAGCCCAAAAAGCTCGTCCGCGTCGCCCTCGCCCACAAACTCCTCGTGCGCCTCAACGCCAAAGCCCGCGAGATCCGCAAGGACCTCGCTCTGGCCTCTTGACCTGACAGACAGTCGCTCACCCCAGCCCTCTCCTTCCAGGAGAGGGAGCCCGTCGCGCCTCACGATGAACCCGCCTCACCCCAGCCCTCTCCTTCCAGGAGAGGGAGCCGGTCGCGCCTCACGATGAACCCGCCTGGATAATGGGAGCAGCCGGTGGGCAGATGGGTGAATCCCGTAGGACCCATGGGTCAGGGTTAGTGAGGTCCGGCGGACGGCCGCCGCCGGGCAGTCGCGCGGTCAGACCTCAATGTGTCAGACTTATCGAGGTCTGGCATGAGATAACGTGCATTTCCAAGGCGGTACCTCATCCTGAGGTGCCGCGTAGCGGCCTCGAAGGAGGGCTCCAGATATCGAAGCGGGTTCTGGAAGCCTCCTTCGAGGCCCTTCGCCAAGGCGAAGGGTACCTCAGGATGAGGTGATTGGTTGGGATGATCGACTTTGGTGGATACTCGGCTCGGGCATGGGCATCCTCTCAAACGTTCGATCGAATGGTCGCGGAGGACGGCGACGAACCGAAAACGGCCCCTCGCGAGGGGCCCTTTCTCGTCGACGGGTCGGGGTCCGGCGCAGGCTTACCGCGCCGCTTCGAGATATTTGAGGTCGAGGGCGGCCAGCGACATCAGCGGTGACGGCATGACGACGCCGTCGCGGCGGATCAGCCGTGCGACCCGCTGGCACCCGGCGATGTCGTTGGCACCGGCGGCGGCATCGCCCTGTTCGATGAAGGCGGCACTCGGCATCTTCGGCGGTGGTGCGGACGGAGCGGCGGGGGCGGCAGCGGGGGCTGGGGCTTGGGCCGACGCGCCCGAGGGGCCGCCGCATTCTGGGTCGTCCCCTGGGGACCGGAGGCGCCGGGACCGTTCGAGGATGTCGGTCCGCTGAGGCCCGAATCCTTCTGGGTCTCGTTACCGGAGGATTTCTGCGATCCGGAGCCCGGAGCGGTGACGGCCGTGCTCGACTGGGCCGTGGCCGAACCGGAGGCGGCCGGCTGAGCAGCCGTATGCAGGAACGCGGTGAGTTCCTTGCAGATATTGGCCGGCTTACCCGCCGATTCGGCCGAGGCGACTGCCGGAACCATCGCCATCGCCGCCGTCGCGGCGACGATGGAAAACCCTCTGAGACCCAAACCCATCATGACACGGCCCTCCCGAGACCAGCCGCCGCAACTGCAACGGCGCGATTGACAAAGGAAGGTGCGCGGCACGCGGAAGGTGTCAAGGGCAGCGCAACGCGCCCTTTCGTCGGGGACCGGACGTCATCGGGCTTCGGCATTGGGAAAGAAGAGCTGCTCTCCGTTGATCCGGTAGGCCGCGATGGCCGCTTGGCCCGGGACCGAGATGAGCCAATCCACGAAAGCCTGCGCCGCCTTCGCCTTCACATGCGGATGTTTTTCCGGGTTCACGACCATCACGCCGTATTGGTTGAAGAGGCGCTTGTCGCCTTCCACCAGGATCTTGAGGTCGCCCCGGTTCTTGAACGACAGCCACGTGCCGCGGTCGCTGAGCAGGTAGGCATTGGCGGCCGAGGCAGTGTTGAGCGCCGGACCCATCCCCTGGCCGACATCCTTGTACCAATCGCCGCGCACGGCGCCGAGATCGAGGCCGGCCTCCTTCCAGTAGCGCAGCTCGGCGCTGTGGGTGCCCGAGCGGTCGCCGCGCGAGACGAAGGGCGCCTTGGCGGCGGCGATTTTGCGCAGGGCCTCGACGACGCCGGCGCCGGCCGCGCCGGCCGGATCGTCCTTCGGCCCGACGATGACGAAATCGTTGTACATCACGGGATAGCGCTTCGTGCTCCACCCCTCGCCGACGAATTTCTCTTCGGCGGCGGTGTCGTGGACGAGGGCGACATCGGCATCCCCGCGTCGGGCCGCATCGAGGGCCTGCCCTGTGCCGAGGGCGACCACCTTCACGCCGATGCCGGTGGCCTGCGTGAAGGCCGGCAGCAACTCCTTGAACAAGCCGGATTGCTCGGTGGACGTGGTGGAGGCCACCGTGATGCTCTCGGCGGGCTCGGCGACACCCGGTACGGACGACAGCCCGGAGACGGCGACGAGGAGGGCGAAGCTCAAGAAGGAGCGGCGAAGGAGGTCCATGGCATTTCTCCGGTGAGATAGGCCCGCGCCTGCGGCGAACGGGGGAATGACAGGATGGTGCGCACGGGTCCGTGCTCGACGGCGAGCCCCCCGGCGAGGACGACTACATCCTCGGCCAGACGCATGACCTGACCGAGATTGTGCGAGACGAGGACGACCTTCGTGCCGGCCAACGCCATCGACACCACAAGATCCTCGATGACGTGGGACGAGGCCGGATCGAGATTGGCAGTGGGCTCGTCGAGAAGGAGGAGATCGGGCGCCCGCGCCCAGGCCCGCGCGAGGGCGAGGCGCTGCTGCTCGCCCCCCGACAGGCGGGTGGCCGGAGCGCCGGCCCGCTCGGACAGGCCCACCTGGCGCAGCGCAGCCCGCACCCGCTCGGCCCGCTCGTCTGCGCCGAGGCCGAGCGGCGCGAGCGCCAGGGCCACGTTGGCGGCCGCACTCGCACGGACGAGGCCGGGCCGCTGGAACACGAAGGCAGTGCTCGGATGAGGACGGTCGGATGGGCCGATGCGGATGGTCCCGCCCGTCGGCGTCAGCAATCCGTCGATGAGGCGCAGGAGCACGCTCTTGCCGGCGCCGTTCGAGCCGATGATCGCCGTGATGCCGGAGGACGTCACCGACAGGTCGATGCCGTTGAGGATGGGCATGTCTCCCACCCGGTAGCGCAAGCCTTCGATGACGATGGGGAGTGGCGTGCTCATCCATATGCCCGCATGGCATAGGAGCGGAGCAGCGAGGCGGTGGCGCTGACGACGAGGACGATGGCGATGAGGACGAGGCCGAGGGCCAAGGCGAGGGGCAGGTCTCCCTTCTGCGTTTCCAGGGAGATCGCCGTCGTCATGGTGCGGGTATGCCCGTCGATATTGCCGCCGACGACCAAGACGGCCCCGATCTCCGAGATGGCGCGACCGAATGCAGCCAGGATCGCCGTCACCAGGGAGAAGCGCGTATCGTAGATCAGGATCGCGGCCCGCCGGGCGGGACCGAGGCCGAGGGAGAGGAGCTGCTCGCCGAGATGCTCCTCCGCATCGGCGACGATCTGGCGCGAGAGGGCCGCGATGAGTGGGACGACTAGGACCGTCTGCGCCGCGATCATCGCGCCCGGCGTGAACAGGAAGCCGAGACCGCCGAGGGGACCGGACCGCGACAGGAGAAGATAGAGGACGAGGCCGATGACCACCGGCGGCAGGCCCATCGCCGCGTTGAGAAGACCGACGACCAGCCTTCGCCCCGAAAATGCCGACACGGCGACGAGGGCCCCGAGGGGCACGCCGACGAGGGTGCCGAGCCCCACCGCCGACAGGCTCACCTGCAGCGACAGGCCGGCGATGGCCACCACCTCCGGATCGAGGGCGGCGAGCCGTCTGATCGTCTCCTCGAAGGTCTGAAGCATGGCTCGGGTACTGCGCGCGGCGAGTGTCTCAAGCAAATTCCCGCTGCCCCGTGGCGCTTCGAGAAAGAGCCGACCGGAACCGGGAGTATGGTGAGGCACTCTCACTCCCTCATGCTATCCCTCTCCCTGCCAGTTCAATAGGAAACGGATTGCCTATGAAGGTAGGATTGATCCTCGACGGGACCATTGCGGCGGCGGGCCGCCAACTCGCCTTCGCCCCGACCCTGGCGCTTCTGGACGCCGTCGCCTCGGAAGGGTCCCTGCAGGGTGCCGCGGCGCTGCTCGACCTGTCCTACCGCTCGGCCTGGGGCCGCTTCCAGATCCTGGAGGACGCGCTCGGGCAGCCGGTCATCCGCAAGACCAAGGGGCACGGCAGCGTTCTGACGCCCTTCGGCGCCGCCTTCCATCAGGCGCTCGTCACCGCATCGCGGGCGAGCGGAGAGATCATTGATCGAGAAGAAAAGCGGTTGGCAGCGACACTCGCCGGTCTGATCGGACGCGCCGCCGGCCTGCTGACCTTCGCGGTCAGCCACGATTCCGTCCTGCTCGACGCGCTCCGCGAGATGGGCGGCATCACGGTCACCATCGCGGGAAGCATGGACGCCCTCTCTCACCTCGAGGCCGGGCGGGCCGATGGGGCGGGGTTCCATTTCGGCGCGGCCACGCCCGATCCGGGCTCGGTCTTCGCCGACATCCTCGCCGACCCGGCTTTCCTCACTCGCCCGGTCCTGCGGCGCGAGCAGGGCCTGATGCTGCAGCGGGGCAATCCTTTCGCCGTCACCGCCATCACGGACCTGACCACGGGCGGCATCCGCTTCGTCAACCGGCAGCTCGGTGCAGGGACGCGGATCTGGTTCGACAGGCTCTGCGCCGAGGCCGGCATCCGCGGGCGCGATATTCGCGGATACGAGACGGAGGAGTTCACGCATCAGGCTGTCGGGGCGCTGATCGCGTCAGGGGCGGCCGATGTGGGAATGGGCACCCGCGCCATCGCCGAAAGGTTCGAGCTCGATTACCTGCCGCTGGGGGAAGAGACCTACTTCCTGTCCGTCAGGGCTTTCGTCGGCGGCGAGCGCTTGGACGCCATCGCGGCCACCATCGGGCGGCGGGCGGACGCCACGCCGGGCTATGCGTGAGGGGGAAAAGCGCGCGACCGTTCGGCCACGGGCGGGAACCGGGAAGGCACTCGCCCGTGGCTCGCTGTCAGTGAGCCAGGATCTTCGACAGGAAGGTCTGCGCGCGCTCGGAACGCGGCTTATCGAAGAAGTCGTCCTTGGTGGCGTCCTCGACGATCTCGCCGCGATCCATGAACACCACGCGGTTGGCCACCTTGCGGGCAAAGCCCATCTCGTGAGTGACGACCATCATCGTCATGCCTTCGCGGGCGAGCTCGATCATCACGTCCAGAACCTCGCCGACCATCTCGGGGTCGAGGGCCGAGGTCGGCTCGTCGAACAGCATGACGATGGGATTCATCGACAGGGCGCGGGCGATGGCGACGCGCTGCTGCTGACCGCCCGAGAGCTGGCCGGGATATTTGTGCGAATGCGCCGAGAGGCCGACCCGCCCGAGAAGCTTCAGGCCGCGATCATGGGCATCGTCCTTGGCCCGTCCCAGCACCTTGCACTGGCCGAGCATCAGGTTGTCGATGATCGACAGGTGGGGGAACAGCTCGAAATGCTGGAACACCATGCCGACGCGGGCGCGCAGCTTGGGCAGGTTGGTGCCCTTGGCCTGGACGCCGATACCGTCGACGGTGATGGCCCCCTTCTGGATCGGCTCCAGGGCGTTGACCGTCTTGATCAGGGTGGACTTGCCCGACCCGGAGGGGCCGCAGACGACGACCACCTCGCCCTTGGTGACCTGAGTCGTACAGCCGTTGAGAACCTGGACCGGACCATACCACTTGCTGATGTTGTCGATGGCGATCATCGGCTTCGTCGAAGCCTGGGGATCGATGGCGGACATGACGGATCCTCGAGAGCTTAGCGGATGATGGCGACGCGGCGCTGAAGACGCCGGACGAGAGTCGAGGCGGTGATGCAGATCACCAGGTAGACGGCCGCGGCGAACAGATACATCTCCACCAGACGGCCATCGCGCTGGGCGACCTTCGAGGCGGCGCCGAGGAAGTCGGTGAGCGAGATGACGTAGACCAGGGACGTGTCCTGGAAGAGCACGATGGTCTGGGTCAGCAGCAGCGGCAGCATGTTGCGGAAGGCCTGCGGCAGGATCACCGTCCGCATGGTCTGGCCGTAGGTCAGGCCGATGGCCTGCGCCGCCGCCGTCTGCCCCTTCGGGATCGCCTGGATGCCGGCGCGCATAATCTCGGAGAAGAACGCCGCCTCGAACAGGGTGAAGGTGACAAGGGCCGAGGTGAAGGCGCCCACCGAGATCGGCCGCGACGCGCCCGTCATCCATTGGCCGATATAGGGAACGAGGAAGTAGAACCAGAAGATCACCAGCACGAGGGGCAGCGACCTCATGAAGTTCACGTAGATCTTGGCCGGGAGCGCCAGGGCGGCGATCCCGGAAAGGCGCATCATCGCGATGATGGTGCCAAGGATGATGCCGCCCGAGGCGGCGAGCGCGGTGAGCGTCAGCGTGAACACCATTCCCGTCCCGAACAGGTACGGCAAGGATGAGAGGACGACTCCGAAGTCGAAATCCGTGAACATCGGTCCTCTAGTCCCGTCTGACGGTCGCGAAGGAGGGGGAGAGGGAGCGCGCCGGCATCAGCGCGATCCCGGGACGGCGATGCGGGTCTCGAGCTTGCTCGACAGCGTCACCACGATCAGGCTGATGCCAAGATAGATGACAGTCGCCGCCGTGAAGGATTCGAAGACCTGGGAGGAGAATTCCTGCATCGAGCGCGCCCGCGCGGTGAGCTCGAGCAACCCGATGGTGAGTGCCACCGAGGTGTTCTTGAGGTTGTTCAGGAACTCGGAGGTCAGCGGCGGCAGGATCACCCGGTAGGCGTTGGGCAGCAGCACGTAGCGATAGGTCTGCCACGTGGTGAGGCCCAACGCCGTGCCTGCCATTCGCTGGCCGCGCGGCAAGGTCTCGATACCGGTGCGGACCTGCTCGGCGACGCGGGAGGCCGTGAAGAAGCCGAGGCAGATGACCGCCGTGTAGAACGACGAGTTCGGTAGTTGCTTCAGCCAGGTCCCCCAGGAGCCAGGCAGGATTTCCGGCACCACGTAGAACCAGAGGAACATCTGCACGAGGAGCGGGATGTTGCGGAACAGCTCCACATAGGTGGTACCGACCCGTTGGGCCCCCCGGCTCGGAAGGGTGCGCAGCACCCCGATGAGCGAGCCGAGGGAGAAGGCGATGATCCAGGAACAGAGCGCCGTGGCGATCGTCCAGGAGAGGCCGGAGAGAAGCATGTCGGCATAGGTGCCGGTGCCTTCCGGCGACGGTTCAAAGAAGATCCGCCAGTTCCAGTTGTAATTCATCGCCTGTCGTCTGCTCCGGTGCGGCGGCTTAGTAGGCGGCCGGGTCGGCGCTGTCGCTCGGCGACTCGAAGGCCTTCTTCATGGGATCGCTCATGGGAAGGCTAAGGTTGATGCCGCGCGGCGGGATCGGCTTGGTGAACCAGGTGTCGTACAGGGCTTTGCCCTCGGGGCTCTTGTAGAGCTTGGCCGTCGCCTCATCGACCACGGCCTTGAACGGCGCGTCGTCCTTGCGGAGCATGATGCCGTAGGGCTCGGGCTTCGACAGGGCCTCGCTGGAGATGGCGTAGGCACCCGGCTCCTTGGAGCTGGCGGCCAATGACGCGAGGAGCACGTCGTCCATCACGAAGGCGGCGGCGCGGCCGGTCTCGACCATGAGGAAGGCTTCGGCGTGATCCTTGGCGGGCAGGATCGTCAGCCCGAGGCTGCGGGCGGTGTTGGCCTCGTTGATCTGGCGGATGTTGGTGGTGCCCGAGGTGGACACCACGGTCTTGCCCTTGAGATCCTCGATCGTGTCGAGCTTGGCCGACTTCTTCGCCACGTAGCGGGTGGCGGTGAGGAAGTGGGTGTTGGTGAAGGCGACCTGCTTCTGGCGGTCGACGTTGTTGGTGGTCGAGCCGCATTCGAGATCGACGGTGCCGTTGGCGATCAGCGGGATGCGGGTGGCGGAGGTGACGGGATTGAGCTTCACCTCGAGCTTCGTCAGCTTCAGGTTGGTCTTCACCGCCTCTGCGATCTTCTTACAGATCTCGAAGGCGTAGCCCACCGGCTTCTGGTCGCCGTCGAGGTAGGAGAACGGGACCGAGGCGTCGCGATAGCCGATGGTGATTTCGCCGGTCTCTTTGATCTTCTTGAGGGTGCCGGTCAGTTCCTGGGCGCCGGCACCGGATGCGCCGAGCGTGATACCCATCGCCGATGCAAGGACGACCGCCGCCGACAGAGCAGCGGACCTGTGATGACCAAAATGCATGTGAAGGCTGGCTCCCGGAGGGGTTCTCGCCGATCGGACGACCGGCACGTGAGGCTCAACGTAGCAGCGGTCTCGCCCATCGCAATCGGTGAATGAGGCCTCACCGGAGATGTCAACCGCTCGACGATGTTATAGCAATCGGCGTGCCGCGCGTGCGACCGGGATCCGTTTTGGCGAGACAATGCCCCGCATTTGAAATTGCAACAGGTCGGAGAAGACGAGGGGCACGGGCCGGCCCAGCACATGAAAAAGGCCCGGCTTTGCAGCCGGGCCTTTTTCAGAACATCTTGAATGATCTTGCGGGATCGGAGCATGGCTCCGATCCCGCCGACCATCAATGCTTAGAAGTCGCGCTGGACGCGCATACGCACCTGGTAGGTGTCGTCGGCGGTCACGGTGCGAACGGCGCCGGAGGCGATGTTCGCGGCGTTGACGGTGCCGCTCGACTGGGTGCGATCGACAACACGGCCGTTCTGGACGCCGACCTTGGTGTAGAAGCCCTCGACACCGATATCGAGGTCCTTCACCGGCGACCAGATCAGGCTCGCGCCGGCGACGATCTGGTAGGTGTCACGCAGAACCGGGCTGACGTCGAAGGAGACATCGCCGGGAGTGCCGGTGAACTGAGTGGTGGCACCGTTGCTCTGGAACGCCGCTGCATTGGCAGCGCGAGCGCCACGGGCGAAGGAGAGCTCGCCGTAGCTGCCGAACACGGCCGAGCGCCACTCAGGCGACCAGTAGTGCAGGAACGAGCCCACCACCGTGAAGCTGGTGGAGGTTTCGATCTTGCCCGTGAGAGGGTTCAGCGTGGCGTCGGACATGAAGGGATCGAAGGCAGCGCCGTTGATGGTGCTGGCAATCGAGGTGTAGCTGCCGTTGTAGGACGAGTAGCCCGTGTAGAGGGTCGCACCCTCGCCATAGGCTCCCTGCAGGTACAGCGTATCGCCCGGAGCGATGAACGGGGTGTTGATCTTCACGCCACCCTGGACAGCCCAGCCGTACTCGCTCGAGGGATGTCCGGTCACAGCAGTCCCACCAAGACCGGGAACCGCAGCTACACCGAAGGTGGATCCGACGGGATTCTGGACGTTGATTTCCTTGACGGCGGCTGAGATCTGAGCCGAACCCCAGGCAGCATCGTAGCGGAGAACGCCGACGAAGTCGGGCATCCGGTTACGCTGCGACACGTCGTAGTTCTGGAACGTGTTCGTTGCGCCGAGTCCAACGAGAACCGGAGACGGAGCGCCGGTTACGCCAGTCGCCCCGAAGGTCTGCGAATAGACGGTGTTGCGACGGAAGGTCGGGTCTTCGAGCGAGACCGTGGCCGAGAAGCCTTCGCCGAACTTGGCCGAATAGGCGAGCAGGTTGGTGGACTGGACGTCCGAGTTCAGGGTCGCGCCGGCGAACTCGAAATCGTGAGCGTAGAAGTCGAAGAACGAGGAGGCGCGACCGGCGGTGAGGCCGGCGAACTGGATGAAGGCCTTGTCGGTGTTCACGAACTGCTGGGCGCGACCGACCTGATCCTGACCGGTAGCGCCGAAGGCGGCGCCGATGCGCTCCTGGGTGCCGGAGCGGAGACCGCCGGTGCCGCCGGTGCGCGAAGCGAACTGGATGCGGGTGAAGGCGCGCAGGGTGCCGTAGGCGGTCTGGGTGCGGGCATCGACGTTGATGCGGGCGAGACCGATGTAGCCGGTCGTGTCACCATTGCCTGCGCCGGAGCGGCTGTCCGTCGGCTGGTAGCCGATGTCGAGGCGGGCGCGGCCCGAGAGACGGATGCAGGTATCCGTTCCGGGGATGTAGAAGAAGCCGGCGCCGTAGGCGGAGCAGACGCGGACGTATTCGATCGGCACGGCCTTCTTCACGGGAAGGTCGGCGGCATGCGCTCCAGCGACCGACGCAAAGGCTGCGGCGGTACCGAGGAGTGAGCTCTTCAAGAGCTTCATTGATATCTCCAAAAGCTTCGAGACCCGAGGGACAGGCAACTTCAACCCGGCATGGACCGGCGTTCGTTTGCCTTTATTTGTTAGCCGGCAGGACTTGAGCGCCCCGTTCCGACTGTGCCCCGGGGTTTCCCCAGTGCGTATTCACTCTGTGCGAGCGGGTTCCTGCGGGCAACTCGGAATCGCGAATGCCACCTCGGTTCTGAACTGCTGTGGCGGCGCTGCAACGTTCGTCAGGCGGCAAACCATGTCATCGCCGGGACCGACTGATGTGCAGAGGGAGGGCTCGGAGAAGAAAACCAATGCATCCTGCGGCGCTATTGGGATCAGTTGTTCCCGCCAGCGCACCCTTTGCTTAGTTTTTGTGCTTCGCACCGTCACCGAACCGTCATGAATCGGACCTTGGCCCGATCCGGCGCCGGCCGACGCATCCGTGCCGGAGGGAGGGGTCATTTTTGGGCGATGGCCGTCAGGCCCCTGGATTGTTGCGCCTCACACGGGACGGACGAGTCATCGCCTCGAGTTCGAGCAGGTGATCTAGCTGGGTCTCCGTCAGAAGCCCCTCCTCCAGCACGATGTCGGCGACCGGGCGATTCTCCGCCAGGGCGCGCTGGGCGACCCTCGAACACGCCTCGTATCCCAGAGCCGGCACCAGGGCGGTCACGAGGCCGATGGAGCCATGGACGAGGGAGCGGCAGCGTTCGCGATCGGCCTCGATCCCGTCGATGCAGCGTTTGGTGAGGGTATCCACCGCGGCGGTGAGCATGCGCAGGGAGCTGAGAACGCAGTATCCGATGGTCGGCTCGAAGGCGTTGAGCTGAAGTTGCCCTCCCTCCGCGCAGAGGGTCACGGTGAGGTCGTGGCCGATCACCAGGAAGGCGACCTGGTTGACCACTTCCGGGATCACCGGGTTGACCTTGCCCGGCATGATCGAGGAACCGGCCTGGACGGCCGGCAGCCGGATCTCGCCGAAGCCGGTGCGCGGCCCGCTCGAGAGCAGTCGCAGGTCGTTGCAGATCTTGGAGAGCTTCACCGCCACGCGCTTCAGCACGCCCGAGAACAGTACGAACGCGCCGAGATCGGACGTCGCCTCGATTAGGTTCGAGGCGAGCACCATCGGGTGCCCGGAGATGCGCGACAGCTCCTCCACCGCCAGGGACGCATAGCGCGGGTCCGCGTTGATGCCGGTGCCAATGGCGGTGGCCCCGAGATTGACCTCGCGGAACAGCCCGACGATCTCGTTCAGCCGGGCCACATCCTCTTTCATGGTGGCGTGGAACCCGTCGAATTCCTGGCCGAGGGTCATCGGCACCGCATCCATCAGCTGGGTGCGGCCCATCTTGAGGACGTCGGCGAATTCCACGGCCTTGCCCTTGAAGGCGTAGGCGAGGTCGTCGAGGGCCTTGATGAGGGGCTGGGTCGCGAAGATGACGGCCAGGCGCAGCGCCGTCGGATAGGCGTCGTTGGTGGATTGCGCCATGTTGACGTCGTCGTTGGGGTGGAGTGCCTCGTAATGCCCCAGCGGGTGCCCCATGAGCTCCAGGGCGACGTTGGCGATCACCTCATTGGCGTTCATGTTGGTCGATGTGCCGGCCCCGCCCTGGATCGCGTCAACCACGAACGATTCGGCAAAGCGCGGCTCGGTGGCGATGAGGGTGCAGGCGCGGTCGATGGCATCGGCCTTGTCTGCGGAAAGGTAGCCAAGCCGCCGGTTGGCGCGGGCCGCCGCCTGTTTCACCAGGGCGAGGCTTTTGACGAATTCGGGAAAGTGCCCCACCGGCACGCCGGTGATGGGGAAGTTGGCGACCGCGCGCTTGGTGTGGATGCCCCAATAGGCGCCGGCGGGCACTTCGCCATAGCCGAGGAGATCGTGCTCGGTCCGCGTCCGCGCGCCCTCCATCTCGACGGTCCGCACGGTGGCGACGGCGATGTTCTCGGCCGGCGCCTCGGTGGGCTTCTGCGTGTCCGTCGCCATCTGTCTTCTCCCTCGCGCCACGCTCGCGGCGGCACCGCCGAAGGCCACATGCGGTAATGGAACCGTCAAGCGCCGCGGGCCGGCAATCCTGACATCGGCTCAGTCCTGAAGCCCGATGACCTGAAAATTCGTTCTCAGCTCGTCGGACATGGGCACGTTCAGGCGCTCGCCATTCGGCAGCCGCTTGAGGAACCAGCGCTCGTAGATCCAGCGCAGCTCGCGCGACTCGGCGAGACGTTCGAAGGTGGCGTTCACCACGCCGGCGAATTGCAGGTCGTCCTTGCGGAACATCAGGCCGTAGGGCTCGAAGGAGAGCTTGTCCGCCAACACGGTATAGGACGCCCCGTCCGGGCCGGCGGCCGCGATGAGGCCATAGAGCAGGACATCGTCGAGCCCCAGCGCGTCGGCCCGGCCGTCCCTGACCATGGCGAAGGATTCGGCGTGGTCACGGCCCGTGACGATGGTGGCGGAGAGGTTCAACCGCGCCATCAGCGCGCGCAGGGCCGCCTCGTTGGTGGTGCCGGCGGTAACCGCGACGGTTTTGCCGGAGAGGTCGCGATAGGAACCGATGGACGCGCCGCGCTTCACCAGGAGCTTGGTGGCGCTGAAATAGGTGATGGGCGAGAAGGCCACGAGCTTGCGGCGCTCCGCATTCGCCGTGGTCGACCCGCATTCGAGATCGATCCTGCCCGAGGTCAGCGCCGCGATTCGGGTTTCCGGGGTGACGGGCTCGTAGCGCACGGTGAGATCGGTGCGGCCGATCTCCTTGCCGATGGCATCGACCACCTCCAGGCAGAGATCGATGGCGTATCCGACCGGATGCCCGGCCGCGTCCTTGAACGAGAAGGGCAGCGAATTTTCGCGATAGCCGAGGGTGACGGCGCGGGATTCGCCGATCTTCTTCAGCGTTCCGGTGAGAACATCGATGGCGGCGGCGGGCGCGGCGCTCAAGGCGAGCACCAGGGCGCCGGCGGCCGCTGCCATCATGCCCTTCGTGTGCATTGTCCGTGTCCCGTCATGCCATTGCGGTTGCCGGCGGCAGCGAGCGATGCCGCCGGCGGTTCAGGCCGGCTCGGCCAGGGGCGACACGTCCCGGTCGAGGCTCTGGTCGGTCAGTTCCAGCTGGCCCTCCCATTTCGCTACGGCGACGGTGGCGACGCTGTTGCCCAGGACGTTGGTGGCCGAGCGGCCCATGTCGAGGAACTGGTCGATGCCGATGATGAGCAGGAGCCCGGCCTCGGGGATGTGGAAGGTCGAGAGCGTGGCGGAGATCACCACCAGCGAGGCGCGGGGCACGCCGGCCATGCCCTTCGACGTCACCATCAGCAGCAACAGCATGGTCATCTGCTGCCCGAGGGTCAGCGGGATGTTGTAGGCCTGCGCGATGAACATCACCGCGAAGGTACAGTACATCATCGAGCCGTCGAGATTGAACGAATAGCCCATCGGCAACACGAACGAGGTGATCTTGTTGGGCACGCCGAAGCGCTCGAGGTTCTGCAGGGTCTTGGGATAGGCCGCCTCGCTCGATGCGGTGGAAAAGGCGAGGAGGAACGGCTCCTTGATCAAGTTGAGGAGCCGCCGCATCTGCTTCCCGACGAGCAGGAAGCCGGCGAAGGCCAGCAGGCACCACAGCATGGCGAGGCTGAAGTAGAACTCCACCATGAACTTGCCGTAGGTCACGAGGACGCCGATGCCCTGCGTGGTGATCGTCGCCGCGATGGCCGCGAACACCGCGACGGGGGCAAAACCCATGACGTAGCCGGTGATCTTCAGCATCACGTCGGCGAGGCCCTCGATGCCCTCGGCCAGGAGCTTGCCCTTCTCCCCCAGCGCCGCGAGGGCCACGCCGAAGAAGATCGAGAACACGACGATCTGCAGGATCTCGTTGTTGGCCATCGCCTCCACGGGGCTTTTCGGCACCAGATGGGTGACGAACTCCTTGAGGGAGAGCGACGCGGCCTTGAGGTTGGTGGTGGCGCCGGCATCCGGCAGCGGCAGGTTCAGGGCGTCGCCGGGCCGCAGGATGTTGACCATCACCAGGCCGAGCAGCAGCGAGCACAGGGACGCGCCGACGAACCACAGCATCGCCTTGCCGCCGACCCGGCCGACGGAGGCGGTGTCGCCCATATGCGCGATGCCGACGACGAGGGTCGAGAAGACCAGCGGCGCGATGATCATCTTGATCAGCCGCAGGAACACGTCACTGACGAGGGCGATGTAGCCGGAGATTTCCTTGGACGTCTGAGGGTCCGGCCATGTGATGTTGCAGAGATACCCGACCGCGATGCCCAGAAGCATGCCGATGAAGATGTAAGTCGTCAGCCTGGACTGCATCGCACTTCCTCGCCGGCAGAAACGTCCCCAAGGTCCTGCATGCCACATGCCATGCTTGGCGACGTCGCATCACGAAGCCTCGATACCGAGTGATCTGCTTTGCCGATCCAACACGTCCCGCATGGAGCGGGCTCGGGCATTCGGCGGTGCTTCAGCCTCGATATCTGCATTCTTCGTGAAGTCGATCCGGGAGGAGGCTATTCCTTTTCCTTTGCCGCGCAAGCATTCATCTCCCGGTTTCAGACCTCGTCCGGCGAAGCCCCGAAGACCCGTGGATCGAAACGGCGGGTCAATGCGGGCGCAGGCCCGACGCGACCCTCGCCGCCCGGCGGATGGCTTCCGGCTGCGGCTCGCCGGCCGGGACGACCCAGCTACCGCCGACACAGAGGACCTGTGCGATCTTGAGCCAATCCGGTGCCGTCGCTTCGGAGATCCCGCCGGTCGGGCAGAAGCGGACCTGCCCGAACGGGCCGGTCAGCGCCTTCAGCGCCTTGATGCCCCCGGCGGCCTCGGCGGGAAAGAACTTGAACCGGTCGAGCCCGTGGTCGAGGCCACGCATGATGTCGGCGGCATTGGCGACCCCCGGCAGGAAAGGGATGCCCCGAGCGATCGCGGCCCTCGTCAGCGGATCGGTGAGACCGGGGCTGACGATGAACTGTGCGCCCGCCTCCATCGCCGCGTCGAGATCCCGCTCGTTGAGCACGGTGCCCGCGCCGACGACGGCCCCCTCCACCTGCGCCATAATGCGGATCACCTCCAGGGCGGCGGGCGTCCGCAGGGTCACCTCCAGGGCCGTCAGGCCGCCATCCACCAGCGCCCTGGCGATCGGCTCGGCATGGGCGGCCTCCTCGATCACCAGGACGGGGATCACGGGAACGGAGCGCATCAGCGCGTCGATGGTCATCATGAAATGGTCCTCAGGATTGTGGAAAAGACACGATGTCCGTTCGATCGCTCCGGGTCGAGCGGTGTCGACAGGCGCCCTCTCCTTCCAAGAGAGGGGAACCGCGCTTTGCTTCCCGTCTCGGAGACACGCGCGAAACGATGGGCCGCAAGACTTCCTATAATAGGACCGCCCTACAATCCCGCGGCGGCGAGCATGGCGGAGGCACCCTGCTCCGCCCCGTCCGCCCCGTGGCGCATGAAGGCGAAGAGTTCGCGGCCGGTCCCGAAAGCCGGCGGCGGCGCGGTGGCGCCCTCCCGCGCCTCCCATTCCGCAGGGTCGACGAGGGCCTGGAGCGTTCCGTCCTCGGCACTGAGGCGGACGATGTCACCGTCGCGCAGCTTGCCCAGCGGACCGCCACCGAGGGCCTCCGGGCTCAGATGGATCGCCGCCGGCACCTTGCCGGACGCGCCGGACATGCGCCCGTCGGTGACGAGGGCGACACGGAAGCCTCGGTCCTGAAGCACGCCGAGCTGCGGCGTGAGCTTATGCAGTTCCGGCATTCCGTTGGCTTTCGGCCCCTGGAAGCGCACGACGACGACCACGTCCCGCTCCAGTTCGCCAGCCTTGAAGGCGGCCATGACGTCGTCCTGATCGTCGAACACCCGGGCCGGGGCCTCCACCGTCCAGCGCGAGGGATCGACGGCGCTGGTCTTGAAGGTGGCCCGGCCGAGATTGCCCTTCACCAGCCGCATCCCGCCATCCGGCTGGAAGGCGTTGGCGGGACCGCGCAGGATGCTCTCGTCCTGCGAGGCCGCGGGCGCGTCCTCGAACACCAGTTCGTCCTCGATCAGCTTCGGGTCGCGGGCGTGGTCGCGCAGGCGCCCGCCGGCCACGGTGAGGATGTCGTCGTGCAACAGGCCCGCATCGATCAGGCTGGCGATGACATAGGACATGCCGCCGGCGGCGTGGAAGTGGTTCACGTCGCCCGAACCGTTGGGATAGACCTTGGCCACCTGCGGGATGACGGCCGAGAGCCGGTCGAAATCCTCCCAGTCGATCAGGATTCCGGCGGCCCTGGCGATGGCAGGCAGGTGGATGGCATGGTTGGTGGAGCCGCCGGTGGCCAACAAGCCGATGATCGCGTTGACGATGGCCTTCTCGTCGACGCAACGCCCGAGGGGCCGGTAATCGTTGCCGGCCGCGCCGATCTCGGTGAGCCGGTGCACGGCGGCGCGGGTGACGGCCTGGCGCAGTTTCGTGCCGGGATTGATGAAGGACGCGCCGGGCATGTGCAGGCCCATCACGTCCATCATCATCTGGTTGGAATTGGCGGTGCCGTAGAAAGTGCAGGTTCCCGCCCCATGATAGGAGGCGGATTCCGATTCCAGCAGCTCGTCGCGGCCAACCTTGCCCTCGGCATAGAGCTGGCGGATGCGCTGCTTCTCCTTGTTGGCGAGGCCCGAGGGCATCGGCCCGGCCGGGATCAGGATCTGCGGCAGGTGCCCGAAGCGCAGCGCCCCGATGAGCAGGCCCGGCACGATCTTGTCGCAGATGCCGAGCAGGGCCGCCCCGTCGAACATGCCGTGGCTGAGCCCCACCGCCGTGGAGAGCGCGATGGTGTCGCGCGAGAACAGCGACAGTTCCATGCCGCGCTGGCCTTGCGTGACGCCGTCGCACATGGCCGGCACGCCGCCGGCGACCTGGGCCGTGGCACCGACCTCGCGGGCGAACAGCTTCATCTGCTCGGGGTATCGGCCATAGGGCTGATGCGCAGACAGCATATCGTTATAGGCGGTGACGATGCCGATGTTCATGCCCCGGCCGGCCTTGATCGCCGGCTTGTCCTCGCCGGAGGCCGCGAAGCCATGGGCGAGGTTGCCGCAATTCAGCATCGGCCGGTGCACGCCGCCGTCGCGTTCGCGGGCGATCAGGTCGAGATAGGCGCGCCGGCTCGCCTTGGAGCGCGTCACCACGCGCTCGGTGACGGCTGCGACTTCCGGGTGAAGCTCGGTCATGGCAGATCCTTTCCTCGCTGATGCGAAGCCACCTGCTGTCAGGAACGTAGAGGGCTCGTCTCGCAGGCGATAGATCGGTCGCCGCGCGGTACGATCAATGACCGGATCGGCTCAGCACGTTTCGGGCCATCGCGGTTCGGTGAGGGCGATGGTGCGGACGGCAGGCCCCTCACAGCGAGATCATCAGATCAAACTCATTAATCGGTTCTCGCCCGATCCGGGAACCTTTGATATCAATTTGCATCTGCCACTTTTGCCTTAGGGCCGATGGGCGCAAACCGCCGAACCCGTAAACAAGGTCAGAAATTGAGCTTATACTGACGAGCTAAATGGCAATAATAATTACCATCTAAAACATTGTTTTAGATGAATCTACGATTATATAATAATTTTATGACGTTGGATGCAATGACATTGATTTCTGTTCTTGGAAGAAAAAATATCTGTATACTCATCGGAGACGCATTAATTACAAGTGCTATAAATGAACACTTGGATGTATCAATACCTACATACTCGCTCCCTAATGAGTTAGAAATTCCAAACATCTACATTTCTAGTCTTTGTCGAAAATTTTTTCCAATAACTCCAGAAATCTATTTAGCATGGAGTGGTGACTACGAAAAGTTACAAAAGCCCCTTAATCGCCTTCGCAGTTTCTGCAAATCGGGAAATCATGATAAAGATCAAATATTAGATTGGCATAAAAGGTCCAAACTTAAAACGTCAGGAATCAGCACTATACTTGTCGGAGCCCTTAGAAATAAGGAATTTATTACTGTTTCAGTTAAATGCGACACCTTTAAAATTGGAAATAAAGGTGAGTTTAATATTGTCGCGGGAACTGGGAAAAACACGTTTGCCGAAAAATTTCTACGCACCGAAAGCGGCATTGCAGCCGATCCAATTGTATTGTTACGTAATAGCATTATTGCCTGTGCGAGTATATTGGCACAGCAACAACGCAACGGATATGGACTATTTGAGGCATTTGGTGGGATATTTGATATTCTCGTAGTAGAAAATAACGCAATCAATCCTATAAGTAATATCCTATACTTATTTAGAAATTGGTGGCATAGGGATGATAATTTTGACGAATCAAGAATAGACCATATACAAAGGAGAGGCCCGATTTCCAGCACAATCGAGTCTGCATATCACGTCACGCATATAAACAACAACCTTCATGTAACTCGATGGAAATCCGGCGGCCCAGTGGAGTTTGTAATTACGCCTCCATTTGCCGAAAAAAACTTCAAGCCAGCAAGAAATCAATATAAAATCGGAATTGTTGTTGAAATAATTATGAGTCCACTTGGTTATAAAACGATTTATAATTTTCCACAAAACAAAGGCTACGATATCGACTTATCATTAGACAAACCATTTTTAAACACACTCGCTTTTCCAAATAATGAAATATGTTCGCACCTTCAGAAGGTCAGAACCAATAATAAAATAACGAATAATAAAACATGATATTCACAATTATTCAAAATTGATTTTTTAGGCAATAAATTGCATGATTATCGAATAATTTCTACGAGAATATTAGCATTGCACTGAATAAATACACTCGCGCCACCTATTGCAAAAATATTCAAATAATAAGTATCGTTGGATATAGATAAGAACAATTTTCTATTACCAAATACAATCGAGCACGTTGGTTATTTCTAGATACCTCATAAGCGGCGCTTATGAATCAAAAATTGGTGCGGACGGCGGGACTCGAACCCGCACAGCCTTTCAGCCGCAAGATTTTAAGTCTCGTGCGTCTACCGGTTTCGCCACGTCCGCATTGCAGGATCAGCGGTAACGAGACCAGGCTCCGAGATCAAGGCGCCCAGCCGTAGAGCCAGTCGTAGCGGCGGCCCATCCCGGCGGGACCGAGGCGGCGCATGACGAGGTTGCGGGCAAAACCGACGAGCCCGCCCGCATGGTAGGTCCGCCCGTTGCCGCGCGCGGCCGATTGCACGCGTCGGGTGCGGGGCGCGCGCAGGCCGGCATAGGCCGCCAGCGATGCCGCCACGTCGTCGGCCCGCAGGGTCAGGGCGAAGACGGCCGCGTCCTCGATGGCCAGCGCCGCTCCCTGCGCCAGGAACGGCAGGACCGGATGGGCCGCATCGCCGATGAGGGCCACCCGGCCCCGCGCCATGGGCCGCGCCGTCGGCCGGTCGACCAGCGACCAGACCAGCCAGGAATCCGGCGCGGTCAGGAGCTCGGCCAGGACCGGGGTCGCGTCCGGAAACTGGGCGCGCAGGACGGCGGGTTCGCCGAGCTGGCCCCAATCCTCGCTGCCGAGGCGCTCGGGCACCACGGCCACGATGTTGATGCTCCGCCCGCCCTGGATCGGGTAATGCACCACGTGCCGGCGGCGCCCGAGCCACAGGCCGGTCTCGTCGCCCTGCAATTCCGGAGGTGCGGCATCGCGCGGGATCGTGGCGCGCCAGGCGGCCTCGCCGCAGGACCGCAACCGCCGGCCGTCGAAATGGCCGCGCAGGGTGGAGCGCACGCCATCGGCACCCACCACGAGGTCCACGGCCAGCGTCTCGGATCGCGAGCCCTGGCCGCTTTCCAGGGTCAACTCGACGGAGGTGTCCGATTCGGCGAGCCCCCTGACGTCCCGCCCCATCAGCAGGCGGATACCCGGCCGGCTGCGCACGGCATCGAGCAGGAGCGTCTGCAGGTCGGCCCGATGGATGACGTAATAGGGCGCGCCGTGGCGGCCGCGCAGTTCGGCCCCGAGTTCGACGCCGCCGATCTCGCGACCGGACCCGAGGGCACGCACCACCACCCGCGGCGGCTCGCTCGCCGCCCGGCGCAGGGCGGCGCCGAGGCCGAGGGAGATCAGCACGCGGCTGGCATTCGGGGAGAGTTGCAGGCCGGCGCCGACCTCGCTGAACCCGGTCCGGCGCTCGACGAGCGTCACCTCATGCCCGGCCGCATCCAGGGCGAGGGCGGCGGTCAGTCCTCCTATGCCCGCGCCGACGATGGCGACGGCGAGGCCGGGGGCGGCGTGAGGGGTTCGGGACCCATGGGAACCGTCGGACACCTGCGGATCTCGCCCTCGCGAATCGTGTGCGATCAGGCGGCCTTCGCGCCGTGATCGTCCCAGACGGCGGCGGCCGGATCGGCCGTGCCGGCCTTCAGGCCGGGGCGATAGCGGTAGAGCGTCGAGCAATACTGGCAGATGATCTCGTCATCGGTCCCCATGTCGAGGAAGACGTGCGGATGATCGAAGGGCGGCTTGGCGCCGATGCACATGAACTCCTTGGAGCCCACTTCGATCAGGGCAACTCCGAGGTCGTTGTGGAAATGCGGCACCGCCTTGTCAGCCATCGCCCGATCCTGCCTCCGTCCCGCCGGGGCTGAGCCCCGCCCGGGCACCATTGCTCCGTCCGGGCCATTCTCTACCCGCTCGTCGCCCTCAAGCCTAGCGCCGACGATTCCCCAAGCCCAGCAAAAAGCCGGTCTCGTCGAGGCTTGGCCTGCCGCGCAGGCCGCCGTAGAGAGGGATGTCTCTCAGCCGCTCTTACGAAACCACGTTCCTCATGACCCAGAACGAACAGGCCGTCGTCGAAGGCGGTCGCCGCGCGCCTCGGCCGCCGATTCACGGTCCCGAAGGGTTCGAGGGCATGCGCAAGGCCGGCCGCCTCACGGCGGAGGCCCTCGACGTGCTGATGGAGGCCACCGCCCCCGGCGTGACCACCGAGGCGCTGGACCGCCTCGCCTACGAATTCGCCATGGACAACGGCGCCTACCCGGCCTCGCTGCTGTATCGCGGCTACCCGAAATCGATCTGCACCTCGATCAACCACGTGGTCTGCCACGGCATCCCCAACGACAAGCCCCTGCGCGACGGCGACATCGTCAATCTCGACATCTGCCTCATCGTCGACGGCTGGCATGGCGACAGCAGTCGCATGGCCTATGTCGGCGAGGTGCCGCGCAAGGCGGCACGCCTGTGCGAGATCACCCACGAATGCCTCATGCGGGGCATCGCCGCGATCAAGCCGGGCGGCTCCACCACGGATATCGGCCGTGCGATCCAGGCCTATGCCGAAGCCGAGCGCTGTTCCGTGGTGCGCGACTTCTGCGGGCACGGCCTCGGGCGCATCTATCACGACGCGCCGACCATCCTGCACTATGTCGAGCCGAGCTACGACGTGGCCTTCGAGCCGGGACAGTTCTTCACCGTCGAGCCCATGATCAATCTCGGCCGCCCGGCGGTGAAGGTGCTCTCCGATGGCTGGACCGCGGTGACGCGGGATCGCTCGCTCTCGGCGCAGTTCGAGCACACGGTGGCGGTGACGGAGACGGGGGTCGAGGTCTTCACCTTCTCGCCGAAGGGCCTGCATCAGCCGATCGCCCCCTCCGCCTGACGATGCCGGGATCCGGAGGCAAGACGATGCCGCGCCTCCCCCTCGAATCGCCCGCCGGCGAGGCGGCCCCGGACGCTCCCCATTATCTCGGGCACCGCGACCGGCTGCGGGCGCGCTTCGCCCAGGCCGGGGCGGATGCGCTGCCGGATTACGAACTCCTCGAACTCGTCCTCTTCCGCGCGATCCCGCGACGGGACGTGAAGCCCCTGGCGAAAGCCCTGATCCGCCGGTTCGGCAGTTTCGCCGAAGTGGTGAGCGCGGAGCCGAACCGGCTCGCGGAGGTGGAGGGCGTGAGCCAGGGCGTCGTCGCCGATCTCAAGCTCATCGAGGCGGCGGGCCATCGCCTGGCGCGGGGCGCCATCGCCGCGCGGCCCCTGCTCTCCTCCTGGGCGGCGCTCCTCGAATATTGCCGCGCCACGATGGCGTTCTCGCCGCGCGAGCAGTTCCGCGTGCTGTTCCTCGACAAGCGCAACCATCTCATCGCCGACGAGGTCCAGGGCCGCGGCACCGTCGATCACACCCCGGTCTATCCGAGGGAGGTGGCCCGCCGCGCCCTCGAACTCTCGGCCACCGCCATCATCCTCGCGCACAACCACCCCTCCGGCGATCCGGCGCCCTCGGCGGCCGACATCAGGATGACGCGGGAGATCGTGGCGATCCTCGACCCGCTGGGGATCGTCGTCCACGACCACGTCATCCTCGGCCGGGATGGACACGCGAGCCTGAAGGGGTTGAAGCTGATGTGAACGTGCTACTCTGACGATCGGATCGCGGCGGATCGTTCGCTCCGCGGTGATCGGACGACACCATCGGTCTGCTGCGAAGCGCACATCGTCCCGGTGGCGCGCCTCTTGCGAAGATGCCGGGATAAAAGGGGAGGCGCGAATGGCGCTCGCTGCGTTCGACGAAATGAATGGGATACCGGGAGCCGCCCTGGGCGATGCCTCGGTTCGCGAAGCCTATAACAGCCTGAAATCGTGGCTCGAGACGACGCCGCCCGAGCACTTCAACACGCGGCGCAGCCAGGCCGAGATGCTCTTCCGGCGCATCGGCATCACCTTCGCCGTCTACGGCGCCAACGAATCCACCGAACGGCTGATCCCCTTCGACATCATCCCACGGGTGATCACGAAGCCGGAATGGAGCTTCCTCGAGCGGGGGCTGAAGCAGCGCGTCACCGCGATCAATGCCTTCCTCAGCGACATCTATGGCGCCCAGGAATGCATCAAGGCCGGAATCATTCCAGCCGATCTGGTCTATCGCAACCCGCATTACCGGATGGAGATGCGGGCCTTCAAAGTCCCGCACGACCTCTACGTCCACATCGCCGGCATCGACATCGTCCGCACCGGCGAGAACGACTTCTTCGTGCTGGAGGACAATGCCCGCACGCCGTCCGGCGTCTCCTACATGCTGGAAAACCGGGAGGTGATGCTGCGGCTCTTCCCGGAACTGTTCTCGCGCCATCGCGTGGCGCCGGTGGAGAACTATCCCGACGCGCTCCTGGCGACCCTGCGCAGTCTCGCCCCGCAGACGGCGACGCGCGACCCCTCCGTCGTGCTGCTCACCCCGGGCCGCTACAATTCCGCGTTCTACGAACACTCGTTCCTGGCCGACAAGCTCGGCGTCGATCTGGTGGAGGCCTCCGATCTCTTCACCAAGGACGACGTGGTCTACATGCGCACCACGGAAGGTCCGCGCCGGGTCGACGTGATCTATCGCCGCCTCGACGACGACTTCCTCGATCCCCTGGTGTTCCGGCCCGATTCGGTGCTCGGCGTGCCCGGCCTGATGAACGCCTACGAGCGCGGCACCGTGACCCTCGCCAACGCGGTCGGCACCGGCATCGCGGACGACAAGGCCGTCTACAGCTACATGCCGGAGATCGTGAAGTTCTTCACCGGCGAGGAGCCGATCCTGCACAACGTGCCGACCTATCGCTGCCGCGAGAAGGAGGCCTTCTCCTACGTGATGGACAACCTCGCCGACCTCGTCGTGAAGGAAGTCAACGGATCGGGCGGCTACGGCATGCTGGTGGGCCCGCACGCCACCAAGCGGGAGATCGAGGATTTCAGCCGCAAGCTGCGCCACGCGCCGGACGGGTTCATCGCCCAACCGACCCTGGCGCTGTCCACCTGCCCGACCTTCGTCGCGTCCGGCGTCGCGCCGCGCCACGTCGATCTGCGGCCCTTCGTGCTATGCGGCTCCGACGAGATCCGGATCGTTCCGGGCGGCCTGACCCGCGTCGCCCTCAAGGAAGGGTCGCTCGTCGTCAATTCCAGCCAGGGCGGGGGCACCAAGGATACCTGGGTGCTGGACGCCTGACGCTACGCCAAAGCCCACCCCGGAAGCGGGGTGGATCGTTTTCTCGCCCATCGCCTTAACGGAAGCCCATGCTGTCCCGGACCGCCGACAATCTGTACTGGCTCTCGCGCTACGCCGAGCGGGCCGAGTTCGTCGCCCGCATCCTCGATGCGGCCCATCGGCTCGCCGCCCTCCCCTCGAGCTATGGTGGCGGCGAGACCAACGAATGGGCGTCGGCCCTGGCCTCCGCGGGCGACCCGGAGGTGTTCAAGCCGCTCTATGACAGCGTCAACGAAGCGACGGTGTGCAACTTCCTGGCCTTCTCGCCCCACAACCCGTCCTCGATCCGCTCCTGCATCGAGACCGCGCGCGAGAACGCCAGGTCCGTCCGCACCGCGCTGACCACGGAGATGTGGGACGCGATCAACGGTGCCTGGCTCGAACTGCGCAACTACGAGGGCCGCGATCTCAATCGCGACGAGTTCAGCCGCTTCCTCGAATGGGTGAAGGGTGTGTCCCTCGCCTTCGACGGCTCGGCCTACCGCACCATGCTGCGCAACGACGCCTACTGGTTCACGCGGCTTGGCACCGCCATCGAGCGGGCCGACAACACCGCCCGCATCCTCGACGTGAAGTATCGCATCCTGCTGCCGGCCACGGAGAAGGTCGGCGGCAGCCTCGATTATTTCCAGTGGACCACGATCCTTCGCGAGGTCTCGGCTTTCAACGCCTATCACTGGGTCTATCGCGAGAGCGTCAAACCGCTGCTCGTGGCCGACCTGCTGATCCTCAACCGGCAGATGCCGCGCTCCCTGACCAATTGCTACGGCATGCTGGTGGAGCATCTCGATCTCATCGCCGACGCCTATGGCCGCCGCGGCGCGAGCCAGCGCCTGGCGAGCAACACCCTCGCACGCCTGGAAGGCGAGAACATCGACCGGGTCTTCCGATCGGGTCTGCACGAGTTCGTGACGGCCTTCATCGTCGAGAACAATCGTCTCGGTGCGGCGGTCATCGAACAATATCTGGTGTAGGGTTCCGTCGAATCCCGAGTTCTACAAGAGACGTCCATGCGCATCCGCGTCTTCCATGAGACCAACTACACCTACGAGCAGCCGGCCCGGGGTCTCATCCAGCTTCTGCGCCTTCGACCGCGCGACCATGACGGGCAATATGTCCGCCGCTGGCGGATCGAACCCTCGGTGGATGGGCGGATCAGCGAGCGTGAGGACGGGTTCGGCAACGTCACCCACTGGTTCACGGCCGACGAGCCGGCCGACGCCCTGACGATCCGGGTCACCGGCGAAGTCGACACCAACGAGATGCACGGCATCGTCCGCGGCACGGTGGAACGCCTGCCCGACGTGTTCTACCTGCGCGATTCCGATCTCGCGACGGCCAATGCCGAGCTTCAGGCTTTCGCCAAGAGCGTGGTCGACGAGGGTGATTCCTCGGTTCTCCCCTGCCTTCACCGACTTCTCGCCGCCGTCTTCGACACGGTCGCGTTCGAGCCGGGTCCGGCCAGCGCCAGCACCACCGCCGCGCAATCCTTCGCTGCCGGAAAGGGCGTCTGCCAGGATCTTGCCCATATTTTCATCGCCGCCGCGCGGCATCTGGAAATTCCCGCCCGCTACGTCTCCGGCTATTTCTTCCATGCCGACAGCGAGGAGGATCAGGGATCGGGGCATGCTTGGGCGGAAGCTCTGGTGCCCGGTCTGGGATGGGTCGGTTTCGACCCGGCCAATGGTATCGCTACGACGGAGGCGCATATCCGCGTCGCCATCGGGCTGGATTATTTGGGTGCGGCCCCGATCAGAGGCAGCCGGATGGGTGGCGGGACTGAGACACTCGAAGTAAAGCTTCGGGTCGAACAGGCTCAGGCGGCCGTCCAGGTCTAGCCTGTCACAGCATCGAGAATGGCCTGAGAGTCTCGGGCCATCAGGGGTATCGGTATCATGACCTATTGCGTCGGGCTCCTTGTCGAGGAAGGGCTCGTGATGGTTGCCGACACCCGCACCAATGCGGGCCTCGACGACATCTCGACCTACCGCAAGCTGCATCACTTCAACGTGCCCGGCGAGCGCGTGATGATGCTGGCATCGGCCGGCAACCTCTCCGTGACCCAATCGGTGCTCAGCATGCTCGCCGAGGGCGTTGCCGGCGACGACGGCGAGCCGACGCTGAAGCTGACCGAAACCACGACGATGTTCCAGGCCGCGCAGCTCATCGGCAAGGCGATCCGTCGCGTCCGCGCCATCGAGAAGGCCGGGTTCGAGGCGGCCAATCTCCGGTTCTCGATCTCGCTGCTGTTCGGCGGCCAGATCGGCAACGAGCCCATGCGCCTGTTCCTGATCTATTCGGCGGGCAATTTCATCGAGTGCAGCACCGATGCGCCGTTCCTGCAGATCGGTGAGCACAAATACGGCAAACCCATCCTCGATCGGGCCGTGAAGTTCGAGACGGACCTCTACGATGCCCTGAAAGTGAGCCTCGTCTCCATGGATTCGACCATGCGGTCGAATCTCGGCGTGGGTTTGCCCATCGATATCGCCGTGGCTCGTCGCGGTGCACTCGACCTCGAAGTGAGCCATCGGATCGAGGCGGGAGAATCCTACTTCCACGATCTGCGCGAACGTTGGTCCGCGGCCCTGCGCGCAGCGCACCGGGCCATCCCACGCCCTCCTTACGGCCCCGCTGCGCACTGAACGCATTCGCTTCGTAAGAATTCCAGCAGTTCGCCGGTTCGAGGACGCGGAACCGGCGAACTTCTTTGCGAGGCCTGCTCAGCCCCGGGTCTCCCAGGCATCGAGATAGGCGCGCACCGCGGCTCGTGAATCCACCGCCGCCATGACACCGCCCATGACGGCGATTCCGGAAAACCCGGCGTCACGGCACACTCCCGCATTCGCCGGCGTGACACCGCCGAGGGCGAAGACCGGGATCGTGGGTCTCGGACCGCTATCGAGGACGTCCGGGCCGAGTGCCGGCCCATATCCCGGTTTGCTCAGGGTCGCGAAAATGGGGCTGAGGGTGGCGTAATCCACGCCCGCTTCGGCGGCCCGGATCACCTCCACGGGTGAATGGGCCGAGATTCCGAGGAGGCATCCGGGCGGAAGTTCCCGCCGTGCCGCCGCGATTTCCGGGGGCATCGCCCCTCCGCCGAGATGAACCCCATCGGCACCGATGTCGCGGGCGAGGGCCACATCTCCCCCGACGATGAGCCTTGCCCCAAAGTCCCGTACCGGCCCCATCACCTCTTCGGCCAGGACACGGCGTGAGCCTGCATCGAGGTCGCGGTCCCTGAACCAGATCCAGCGGGCACCGCCCGCCAGCGCCGCCTCGACCCTTTCGACCAAGCCCATCGGGCTCCCGGCCCGGTCCGTGACCAGAAGAAGCCCCGAGGGTTTACGCGTCACGAACCGACGAGTCCGAGTTGCGGGCTCGACGGTTCGGCGCGTCCCCGCTTGGGGATGCGGCCGGCGAGATGGGCGAGCCGGCCGGCTTCGACGGCGTGGCGCATGGCGCGGGCCATGCGGACGGGGTCGTCGGCCTTGGCGACGGCGGTGTTGAGGAGGCAGCCGGCGGCGCCGAGTTCCATGGCCACGACGGCGTCGGACGCGGTGCCGATCCCCGCATCCACGATGACCGGCACGCTGGCGCGGCGGCAGATCAATTCGAGATTGGCGGGGTTGGCGACCCCCATCCCCGAGCCGATGAGCGACCCCATCGGCATCACTGCCGCGCAACCGATATCGGCGAGCCGCTGGCACACGACCGGATCGTCGTTGCAATAGGGCAGTACGACGAACCCGTCATCGACGAGGTGGCGACAGGCTTCGAGCAATTCGGCCACGTCCGGATAGAGCGTTTCGCGGTCGCCGATGACCTCGACCTTAATCCAGTTGGTGTCGAGCGCCTCGCGAGCCAGTTCGGCCGTCATGATCGCGTCGCGGGCGGTCTCGCAGCCGGCGGTGTTGGGCAGGAAGCGATACCCCTTCAGGCGCCGCACCGTATCCGAACCATGGCCCTGGAGGGAGACCCGGCGGATCGAGGCGGTGACGATCTCCGCCCCGGAGGCTTCCACCGCATCGACCATGATGCTCTGCGTGGGATATCCCGCCGTGCCGATGAAGAGGCGGGAGCCCAAACTCACGCCGGCGATGACCAGCGCGTCGTCGGCAGCGGCTTCGATCGTGTGTCCGTTCATGATCCCGATCCTTCGACTATCCGCCCTGCATGGCGCGCACGATCTCGACCTTGTCGCCCTCGGCGACCGGGGTCTTGTCCCAGTCGCGACGGCGGATGACGGTGCCGTTCAGCGCGATGGCGATGCCCTGCGGGCTTTCGATCCCCACCTCCTCCGCCTCGATGTGGAAGAGGGTCGACAGGTCCGCCGCCTCGACCTCGCGCGGGTGCCCGTTGATGGTGAGCCTCATGCGAAAGCCCTCCTCTCGGCCCGCGCGGGCCGCCGGAACCGGGCGAGGCCGAAGCCGCGCGCGAAATCGGGCAGTGCGCCGGTGGTGAGAAGGGCACAGACGGCATCGGCCGTCGCGGGAGCCAGGAGGTATCCGTTGCGGTGATGGCCGGTGGCCGCCACGAGGCCGGGCACCAGCGTGTCGATGATCGGCGCATCGTCGTCGGACGTCGGCCGGAAACCGCTCCAGACCGCCTCGACCTCCATCTCCTCGATGCCGGGCAACACGCGTCGCGCCCCTTCCAGGAGCGCGTAGAGACCGCCGGCGGTGACACCCGGTACGAAGCCGCAATCCTCCACCGTGGCCCCCACGATGAGATGGCCATCGGCCTTCGGGGCCATGTGGACCTGTTCGGTCCACACCATGTGCGAGAGGTTGCCGGTCCGGGCATTGGTCTTCAGCGCCAGCGACTGGCCGCGGATCGGCCGAACCGGCAGGGCGAGTTCCTCCGGCAGGAGCCCGGCCTCCCCGCTCCATGCGCCCGCCGCGAGAATCACGGTCCCAGCCGACGCAGTCCCCAGAGGCGTCGTGACCCCCCGGACGCGGCCACCCTCCCAATCCAGCGCTTCTGCCGGACATCGCTCGACGATGGTCACTCCGGCCGCCTGGGCCGCGCGGGTGAGCGCCGCCATGACGAGGGGCGGATCGACCTGATGATCCTCAGCGCAGAACAGGCCGGCGGTGACCGAAGGGCGAAGGGCCGGCTCGCGGGCACGGACCTCCGCCCCCGACAGCCAGCGGGCGGTGAGGCCGGAGCGAATCTGGAGGTCGTGACGAAAGCGCAGGCGGTCCACCTCGTCGCGGCCGATGGCGAGGACGAGGGTCCCCTCCTCCCGGTAATCGATGCCGATACCGGAGGCGGCCTGGAGTTCGTCGCGAAAGCCCGGCCAGCGCGCCAGGCTCTCGAGAGCCAGGGGAAGCAGCGGATCGGAGCCCGGCTCGTGTTCCGCCGCGGGCGCGAGCATCCCCGTGGCCGCGAGACTCGCCCCAGCGCCCACGGTATCGCGCTCGATCACCGTGACGGTGAGACCCGCCCGAGCCAGGCGCCATGCCGTGGAAAGGCCGATCAGACCGGCGCCGACGATCACGACGTCGCTTCGCGCGGGCAGTGCGTTGCCGTCGAGGACGAGACCGGTGGACCGGCGCGACAGGATATTCGGGGTGGCTGAGACGTCCAAGGGAAACCTCCGCGATGATCCGCAGAGATTGGTGTCCTTCAGCTTCCGATCCGAAGCGTGCTGGGCTTCCTTACACAGAAAACCCACGGTCCAATCCCTACGCCGGTATGAGCCGGTTCAGGTTCGAAGGATTTCCGCGCCGCGCGAACTCAAGGTCCACGCTCATCGGTTTCTCAGCCCCTTGACGGGGATCTCCCTGGAACACCCCAGATGTGGGCAAGGACCACGCTCCGGTCAATCCCTGCCAACGCTCTTTGATATGCCAGCCGGTGTCAGAGTGCCGCCGGTGTCCGGCCCGGCCGGTAGACGCCCATCGGTTCGGCGAACCCGTCGAGTGCGTGCTCGCCGAGGGATTCCGACTCGTCCCACAAGAAATCGACGAAGGGCTTCGACATGAGGAGCGGTTCGCCGAGGACCTTGTTCAGGCGCGCGAGCCGGCTCGCCAGATTCACGTCGCGGCCGATGACGGTGAAGTCGAGGCGCGCGCCGGACCCGACATTGCCATAGGCCGCCTCCCCGTGGTGGAGCGCGATGCCGGCAACGACCGGCTGCGCGAAACGACCGATGCCATTCGCCTCGTCGAGGGCGGAGAGGGCGGAACGGGCGGCGATGAGCGCGCCCTTGGCGGCCCCGCCGAGATCGTCGCCGCGCTCGCGGAAGATCGCCAGCAACCCGTCGCCGAGATATTTCAGAACCTCGCCGCCCTCCCGCTCCACCGCCGGCACCAGGCAATCGAAGAAGATGTTGAGGAGGTCGACGGCCTCCTCAGGCGTCATGTTGGCGGAAATCTGGGTGTAGTCTCGCATATCGGCGAACAGGATGGCCGAGCGGATGCGCTTGACCTGCCCGCGACGGATGTCGCCGGACAGGATCGCCCGGTGCGGCTCGTCGCCCACATAGATGCGTAGGACCTGATCCAGCGTCTTGTTGACGATCCGCATCTCCATCACGGCCGCCAGGGTCGGCATGACGAACCGGAGTATGGCGATGTCCTCGTCCCGGAATCCGTCCGGGGCGCGGGTCGCGAAGGTGATGCCGTTGCGCGAGCCGTTGGTGAAGAAGAGCGGCGCCACGATGTAATGCGTGTAGCCCCCGGCCTTGAGATCGCCGATGATCGAGTATTGCAGGTCATCCGCATCGTTCAGGTCGACCATCAGCCATTCGCCGGTCTCATGGACGGTGAAGAACGGACTGTCGTGATAAGCCTTGTCGGACGCTTCCCCATGCGGGAACAGGCGCACGGTCGATCCGCTCTCGGGGGTCCAGAATCGGCCGACCCCGGAATACTCGGAATGGAGCGTGTCGATGGCGGTGGATGCCCGGTCGACGGGAACGCCGAGGGCGATCAGCCGCTCGGACATCCCGGCCAGGAGATCGTCCGCCTGCGGCAGGCGCGCCCCTTCGATCAGGAGCCAATCCCTCAGGGCGACACAGGCCTGCAGGGACCCGAACGGCACGTCGTTCGCCTCCGACCCATCCGCTTCGGCAGTCGGCGAGGGATGAGGCGGGCCAAAATCGAGCATGTTTCCAAAGTGGGTCGGAGTGGGCCGGGCGGCAACAGTTGTCGCTCCGTTCATCGCCAAGTCCGACGGGAAATATCGTCCCATTGGCGCCATGATAAGGTGAAAATGACGATCACCGGCTAAACGTGATGCCGAAATTCTACTCCCGTCATCGGAACCACCCATGCCTTTCGTACCCCGCGCCGTCGCCCTCGTGATCGCCATGGCGCTTGCCGGGGCCGCGCAGGCCGGTCCAATCCTGCTTCCCGCCGCCAACACACCCGTGCAGGCTCCCCCCGCATCGCGGGACGAAGCCGGCATTCCGCCGACGTCGAGCTTTTCGGAGTCCAACGAAGCCAGCAGCCGGCGTCAGACGGTCTTCAACGAGCGGATCGCCCGCCGCGGGGAACGGGCCATCGCCTCTCTCTGCACGGGTTGCAGGACGGATGGGTCTCGACAGAAGCAGCGCGTCGCCGGGCGCGTGACCCCCGTAGCGGGTGCCGTCATGCCCGACGCCGAAAGCATCTATTCGCGCAAGCGCGGCTTCGATCCGGCCCGGGCGGGGAACTAATGAGGGCTCGGGGGCGGAGTGTAGCCTCCCCTGGCGTGAAGACGTGAGCTGAAACGACAATGGCGCACCGAAGGGTGCGCCATTGTCGTTCCCGATAGACACTCCCTCGTCACGAAAGAGAGGGCCGGTCCGCCCTCAATTGTCGAGGAAGCTCCGCAGCTTGCGCGAACGGCTCGG
This sequence comes from Methylobacterium bullatum, assembly GCA_902712845.1. Classification (NCBI taxonomy): domain Bacteria; kingdom Pseudomonadati; phylum Pseudomonadota; class Alphaproteobacteria; order Hyphomicrobiales; family Methylobacteriaceae; genus Methylobacterium; species Methylobacterium bullatum. The sequence goes on along the minus strand of LR743504.1, from coordinate 2,324,076 downwards.
ATGCTTGAGCTTGCGCAGCGCCTTCGCCTCGATCTGACGAATGCGCTCGCGGGTGACCGAGAATTGCTGGCCGACCTCTTCGAGGGTGTGGTCGGTGTTCATGCCGATGCCGAAGCGCATGCGGAGCACCCGCTCCTCGCGCGGCGTCAGCGAGGCCAGCACGCGGGTCGTGGTCTCGCGCAGGTTAGACTGGATCGCCGCATCGATCGGCAGAACGACGTTCTTGTCCTCGATGAAATCGCCGAGATGCGAATCTTCCTCGTCGCCGATGGGTGTTTCGAGGGAGATCGGCTCCTTGGCGATCTTCAGGACCTTCCGGACCTTCTCCAAAGGCATCGCCAATTTCTCGGCCAGCTCTTCCGGAGTCGGCTCGCGGCCGATCTCGTGAAGCATCTGGCGCGAGGTCCGGACGATCTTGTTGATCGTCTCGATCATGTGCACCGGAATGCGGATGGTGCGCGCCTGATCGGCGATGGAGCGGGTGATCGCCTGCCTGATCCACCAGGTCGCGTAGGTCGAGAACTTGTAGCCCCGGCGATACTCGAACTTATCGACGGCCTTCATCAGGCCGATATTGCCCTCCTGGATCAGGTCCAGGAATTGCAGGCCGCGGTTGGTGTATTTTTTGGCGATGGAGATCACGAGGCGGAGGTTGGCCTCGATCATCTCCTTCTTGGCCTGGCGGGCTTCGCGCTCGCCCTTCTGGACCATGTTGACGATCTTGCGGTACTCGCCGATCTCGAGACCGGTCTCGGAGGCGAGCGTCAGGATCTGCTCGCGCAGGTCGGCGACCTGCTTGGCGCCCTTCTCGACGAGGTTCTTCCAGCCCTTGCCACCGAGCTTGCCGACACGCTCCATCCAGTTCGGATCGAGCTCCCAGCCCTGGTAGTGGCGCAGGAACTCGTCGCGGGCGACGCCGTGGCTCTCGGCATAGCGCATGAGGCGGCCCTCATGGCTGATGAGGCGCTTGTTGATGTCGTAGAGCTGCTCGACCAGCGCCTCGATGCGGTTCGAGTTCAGGGACAGCGATTTCACGTCGGCGACGACGGTGTCCTTGAAATCGGACTGCTTCTGACTCTGGGCGGAGGTCTGCGTGCCACCGCCGGCCTTCAGGTCGGCATGCTCGTTCTGGAGCTTGCGCAGCTTCTTGTAATTGTTGGCGATGTTGTCGAACGTCTCGAGAACGCGCGGCTTGATCTCGGCTTCCATCGCCGCGAGCGAGACGTTGTTCTCCATGTCGTCTTCGTCGTCGCCGCCCTCGGCGGGGATCGGTGCCTCCGCCTCGGCATCGTCGCCGTCCTCACCCTCGGTGAGCTGCGGCGCGTTCTTGGCGTCCGGGCCGGCATAGGTGGCTTCGAGATCGATGATGTCGCGCAGGAGCACGCGGCCGTCGACGAGTTCGTCGCGCCAGATGATGATGGCCTGGAACGTAAGCGGGCTCTCGCAGAGCCCCGCGATCATGGCTTCGCGGCCGGCCTCGATGCGCTTGGCGATGGCGATTTCGCCCTCGCGGGAGAGAAGCTCCACCGAGCCCATCTCGCGCAGATACATCCGCACCGGATCGTCGGTCCGGTCGGTGGGCTCCTTGGCCGTGGTCTCGCGCACGGCGAGGGGCTTGGTCGGGGCGATCTCGGCGACTTCCGTGCCCTCGGCGGCCTCATCGTCGTCCGAGGCTTCGCCGTTGGCCGGCTTCTCGCCACCGGCATCCTCGGTCTCTTCCGCCTCGACGACGTTAATGCCCATCTCGGAGAGCTGCGACAGCACGTCCTCGAGCTGGTCCGGATCGGACTGGCCCTCGGGCAGTACCTCGTTGATCTCCTCGTAGGTGATGTAGCCACGCTTCTTGGCGAGCTTCACCATCCGCTTGACCGAGGCATCGGTCAGATCGAGGAGCGGTCCGTCCGTCTGTTGCTCAGGAGCAGCATCCGTTTCGTCCCGTTCCGTTGCCTTCGTCGCCATGGTCCGCCTATTGTTGCCCTGGTCGCGTTGAGCGGGAGCGTTCGGCTCACTCCGCGTCGTCCACGCCGCCATTCTCATTGATATGCGGCGCGCACGAAGCGACCGCGTCGATATCTCATATCCCGGTCTACAAGCGCTACGCTTGACCGACTGTTAACCATGTGCCGCAAGCGGCACCCTAAATTCCGGTTCGTCGCGGTTACGCGGCCGCCGTATCGTCCGATTCTGGCACGTCGGCGTCCGCCTCCGCCCCTGCAACCACGGCCATACGTTCCTTGACATCACATAGCCAAGCGAAGTTGGCCTCGGATCCCTCCTCGGCCAGTGCTCTCTCGGCAGCGCGAAGTTCGCTATTTAGCGCGCCAGACTTCCGGTGCAAGATCACGGCCTGACGCAATGCGTCTTCCAGACGCATCCGGTCCGCGTGCGAATCGAGTGTCCAGCGGTCGCCTGGACGAACATGGGCCGCAAGGCGCGTGGCCGCGCCGTCGAGCCCCGCCCTCCGCAATCGGCTCTCCAGAACCTCCACATCGGGCTGATCAGCGTCCGCCGCCTGGTCCAGCAGGAGGGACCGCAGCGCCTGCGCATCGGGATCGTCGAGTTCCAGAGCCGCCAGATCCTCGGCTTCTATCCCCAACAATTCCGGGTGGGCGAGCAGACTGGAGACGATCATCGCCTCACGATCCCTGAACATAGCCGTCCCGCCCGAGTTCGTCGACCCGGCGAAGAGCGGATTAAACTTCGTGGTGATTCGCGGCGAGGGCGGCGGGTCTCCCGGCCTCGGCTTGCGCTGGAACGTCGAGCCTCCTCCGCTCCGGGGCTCGTAGCCGGCCCGGCGCTGGCCTCCGCTACCGCCGCCGGGAGAGAGGGCGCGCAGGCGCCCCTCGATCTCGTCCTTGTAGAACCGCCGCACAGTCTCGTCGCGGATCGAGGCGACCATCTCGCGCAGGCTTTTAGCGAGGCCGGCCTTGCGTTCGGGCGTATCCGTCGGCGTCGATTCAGTGGCGCGCGACCACAACACCTCCACAAGCGGGCGGGCTCCGTCGAGCACCCGGTCGATGGCCGAGGCGCCGGCCGAGCGGAGCAGGTCGTCGGGGTCCTGCCCTTCCGGCAGGAGGGCGAAACGAAGCGACTTGCCCGGCGTCAGCCCCGGCAGCGCCACGTCGAGGGCCTTGAACGCCGCGCGCTGACCCGCACCGTCGCCGTCGAAACACAGAATCGGCTCGTCGGCATGGCGCCAGAGCAGGGCCAGCTGTTCCTCCGTCAAGGCCGTACCGAGGCCGGCGACCGCGTTCGGGTGTCCGGCCATGGTCATGGCGATGACGTCGACATAGCCTTCGACGGCGATGATCGTCCCGCGATCATGGGCGGCCTTGCGGGCGCCATGCAGGTTGTAGAGCACCTGCCCCTTGTGGAAGAGCGGGGTCTCCGGCGAATTCATGTACTTCGCCTTGGCGTCGGCCTGCATCGCGCGGCCGCCGAAGGCGATGACCCGGCCCCGGCTATCGGTGATGGGAAACATCACCCGGTCGCGGAACTTGTCGAAGGGGACGGCGATGTCGTCGCCACTGACGAGCAGGCCGAGTTCGGCCATCAGCTCCTTGTCCACGTCTTTGGCGGCCAGATAATCGCGCAGGCCGTAGCGCTCCGACGTGGCGTAGCCGAGCCGGAAACGCGAGCGGATCTCGGGGCCGAGTTCGCGCCGGTCGAGATAGGCGCGGGCGCTGGTGCCGAGGCGGCCCTTGAGCTGGTCCTCGTAATAGGCGGCCGCCAGTTCCATGACTTCGAAAGCGCCGGTGCGCTTCGTCTCCATCTCCCGCATATCGGCGCTGGGCGCGGGCAGGGTCACCCCCGCCTCCCCGGCCAGGCGCTCCACCGCCTCGGGAAAGCTGAGGCCCTCCGTCTCCATCAGGAAGGTGAAGACGTCGCCGTGCTTGCCGGACGAGAAGCAGTGGTAGAACTGCTTCTGGTCGTTCACGTAGAAGGACGGGGTCTTCTCGGAATTGAACGGCGACAGGCCGCGCCACTCGCGGCCCGCCTTCTTCAGCCGCACGCGCCGCCCGACCACGTCGGAAGCGGGAAGCCGCGCCCTGATCTCTTCGAGGATGTGGGGTGGGTAACGCACGGGTGAACCAGACCTTTGCAGGCCGGCAGTCTAGCCTACCGCGTTTAAGGAGTCCCGAACGCTTCGACGCATCCGATTGTCATGCCTCCGGCCGGACGGCGACGAGGGCGGCTCGTCACCGTCCGTTCGATCGATGCAAGCCTTCAGGCCTTGGCGTTGAGCACGTCCTTCACCAAACCGCTCGCCTTGCCGAAATCCATCCGGCCGGCGAACTTGCCCTTCAGGGCGGCGATGACCTTGCCCATGTCCTTCGGGCCGGCCGCACCGGTCTCGGCCACGGCGGCCTCGATGGCGGCCCGGGTCTCGGCTTCGTCCATCTGCTGGGGCAGGTAGCCGGCGATGATCGCGGCCTCGGCCCGCTCGGTCTCGGCGAGCTCGGGACGACCGCCCTGGTCGTAGACGCCGGCCGATTCGTTGCGCTGCTTGATCATCTTTTGCAGCAGGGCGAGGATTTCCTCCTCGGAGGCCGGCTCCTTGCCGAGGCCACGGGCCTCGATGTCCTTGTCCTTCAAGGCGGCCTGGATCATCCGCACGGTGGCGAGCTTGGCCTTGTCGCCAGCCTTCATGGCCTCTTTCATCTCGGTGGTGAGGCGCGCGCGCAGCATGGTCGTCTCCTGAAAATCGTCTCGGCGGAATGTCATAGCTGGGCTCGGCGCCCGGATGGTCTGCGAATTGCTGCGATCGGCCGACCGAGGTGGTTGAGCCGGTCGAGAACAGGGGCCACATTGACCCCATCACGGCCCGCTCGTTATGAGCGCCGCACAATGCGCCACCCGCACGCGCCGTCGCACCGGCGTCGATGGGTCGGCCGGACATAAGCGAGATCGCGACGATGCTGCAAGACGAAGGCGCCCCGGCGCAATCCTCCTCCACGCCCGCACCCTGGGCCGAGCCCGTCGCGACAGCCCTCCTCGTGCTGGCCGACGGCACCGTCCTCGAAGGATTCGGCATCGGCCAGACCGGGGCCGCCGATGGCGAGGTCTGTTTCAACACGGCGATGACCGGCTACCAGGAGATCCTGACCGACCCCTCCTATGCCGGCCAGATCGTCACCTTCACCTTTCCGCATATCGGCAATACCGGCACCAACGACGAAGACCTAGAGAGCCTCGACGCGGCTCCGGCCTCCGGCGTCCGCGGCGCGGTCATCGCCTCGGCCGTCACCAACCCATCGAGCTGGCGCTCGTCGAGCCATCTCGACGCCTGGCTGAAGGCGCGCGGCATCGTCGGCATCACCGGGATCGACACGCGGGCGCTCACCGCCCTCATCCGCGACCACGGCATGCCCAACGCCGTCATCGCCAACGATCCGGAAGGCCGGTTCGACCGCGAGGCACTGAAGGTGCGCGCCGCCGCCCTCGCCCCGATGGAGGGTCTCGACCTCGTTCCGCCGGTCACGAGCCGCGAGAAGTCCGATTGGTCGCAGACGACCTGGGCGGTGAAGAGCGGCTACGGCAGCCGCCAGATCGGCGAGGGCCTCAAGGTCGTCGCCATCGATTACGGGGTGAAGCGCAACATCCTGCGCCTGCTCGCCGAGGCCGGGTGCGACGTCACCGTCGTGCCTGCCACCACCTCCGCCGCCGCGATCATGGCGATGAAGCCCGACGGCGTCTTCCTCTCGAACGGTCCGGGCGATCCGGCCGCCACCGGCGAATACGCGGTCCCGGTAATCCGCGAGCTTCTGGACGAGAAGGTCCCGACCTTCGGCATCTGCCTCGGACACCAGCTCATGGGCCTGGCGCTCGGTGGACGCACCGTGAAGATGGCTCAGGGCCATCACGGGGCCAACCACCCGGTGAAGGACAAGACCACGGGGAAGGTCGAGATCGTCTCGATGAACCACGGCTTCGCCGTCGATCCGGCCAGCCTGCCGGAGACGGCGGTGGAGACGCATATCTCGCTATTCGACGGCTCGAATTGCGGCCTCACCCTCACCGACCGCCCGGCCTTCTCGGTTCAGCACCACCCTGAAGCCTCGCCGGGCCCGCGCGACAGCCACTACCTGTTCGAGCGGTTCGTGGCGCTGATGCGCAGCGGCAAGGCAGAGACGGCTCCCACCGGCGCCGCGTAGGGCCGTTCGTCCGCCGTATGCAAGGGCATCGCGCCCGTCCTTTGAGCGCCGGCGGATCGCCGCCGGGGCATTCGGGAAATGGTTCCCTCGCCCGTCACAAAAAACCCGGCTTTGACCGGCATTCCCCGAAGCCAACGACGATCGGCACGGTGACGCCGCCGCAACGATGGTCCTGCTGCCATGAGCTCGGGGTTTTCCACATGACGTTCGACGACGCGCGCGATGATTTCTCGCGCCTGCATCGGGTCTTCACGTTCCATCTCGGCGTGGCCGTCGCCCTCGCCTGGATGACCGCCCTGTATTCGGCCTGCTACGCCCCCTGGGTCCGCAACATCCGCGCGCTCATCGACCCGGCCGGCGGCGCCCAGACCGTCGAGAGCACCTGGTCCTTCCTGTTCGTCCTGCCCGTCGTCCTCACGATCGCCTGGCTCAGCCTGTTCTTCGGCCGCGAGATCCTGCGCCGCTCGCAGACCCTGCCCAACGTCGCACTCGAGTTCGCCGCCGCCGCCGCCGTGGCCTTCGGCGTGTTCTATCTTTCCATCGATCGCGCGGTGGCCGCCCTCTATATCGGCCTCTGACGGCACCGCGCGGGAAATCGGAGGCGGCTTGGCGCCGCCTCCTCTCTCACGTCACTGAACCTGAGCGAGCAGGGGCTCGAACCGCTTGGCGGCGAGCTTGTTGTGCGTCACCGCCTTCGCCGCCTCGAGGTTCTCCGGCTTGTCGCCGACCACCACCACGGCGATCATGCCCATGAGGTAATGCGGCGAGCACTTGATGCCGTAGACCCCGGGCTTGTCGAACTTGACGACCTCTTCCTTGCCCAGGACGGTCTTGAAGGTCTCCGCCCCCTCGGGCGCCATGCCTTTGATCAGTTCGGCATTGTGCCCCTTGTCCTGGGGGACGAACTTGATGCTGTCGCCCGGTGCCAGCTTCACGAAGGCAGGGTCGAAGACCATCAGACCACCCGGCCCGCTATTGAGGGTCTTCACGGCGATCTCGGCGGCGAAAGCGGCGGGGCCGGTGGCGATGCACAGGGCCAGAGTGCCCACGAGCGTTCCTAGCTTTTTCATTCTTATCCTCGATTTAGTCTTGTTCGAGATCGACAAGGCGCCGATCGTCTCAATTACACGGCTCCTTTGATGGCGCAATATTTCTCAACTTCTTAGATTTATAGTTATTATAGTTTAATTGTCTTTGGCGGCGGACCGGCGGCCGTCCGGGGCGGGCACAATCGTCGCCAAGCCTCTCGGCGCTCTTCCAAAACCCTCCCGCCGCGTGTAGACGCGAACCCTAACGATCATTCACGCCGCTCGCGTCCATATCCGGCCCGCTCCAGATTGTGGCGCCGCGCTTGACGGACGCGCGCGTCCGCAAGCCAAGGCGCCCGATGCCGAAACGCACCGACCTCTCCACGATCCTCATCATCGGTGCCGGTCCGATCGTGATCGGACAGGCCTGCGAGTTCGACTATTCAGGGACGCAGGCCTGCAAGGCGCTGCGCGAGGAGGGGTACCGGATCGTTCTGGTCAATTCGAACCCGGCGACCATCATGACCGACCCGGACATGGCGGATGCGACCTATGTCGAGCCGATCACGCCGGAGATCGTCGCCAAGATCATCGAGAAGGAGCGCCACGTCCTTCCCGGCGGCTTCGCCCTGCTGCCGACCATGGGCGGCCAGACGGCCTTGAACTGCGCCCTTTCGCTCAAGAAGCTGGGCATACTCGAAAAGTTCGACGTCCAGATGATCGGCGCCACGGCCGAGGCCATCGACAAGGCCGAGGATCGGCAATTGTTTCGTGACGCGATGACCAAGATCGGCCTGGAAACGCCGAAATCGGCCGTCGCCAACGCGTCCGCCGCCAAGAAGGTGGATCGCGAGAAGTATCTCGCCGAGATCGCCCGGATCGAGACTTCCACCGACGAGGCCGCTCGCCCGGCCGCCCTCGCCGCGTTCGAGAAGAAGTGGCACGCGGGCGAGTCCGACCGGCGCAAGCGCTACGGCGAGCATGCCATCGGGCAGGCGCTGATCGCGCTGGCCGAAGTCGGCCTCCCGGCCATCATCCGCCCCTCCTTCACCATGGGCGGCACCGGCGGCGGCATCGCCTACAACCGGGAAGAATTCCTCGACATCGTCGAGCGCGGCATCGACGCCTCGCCGACCAACGAGGTCCTGATCGAGGAAAGCGTCCTCGGCTGGAAGGAATACGAGATGGAGGTCGTTCGCGATAGACACGACAACTGCATCATCGTCTGCTCCATCGAGAACATCGATCCGATGGGGGTCCATACCGGCGATTCCATCACCGTGGCCCCGGCACTGACGCTCACGGACAAAGAGTATCAGGTGATGCGCGACGCGTCGCTCGCAGTTCTGCGCGAGATCGGCGTGGAGACCGGCGGCTCGAACGTGCAGTTCGCCATCGACCCGGCCACCGGCCGGATGATCGTCATCGAGATGAACCCGCGTGTGTCGCGCTCGTCCGCGCTCGCCTCCAAGGCCACCGGCTTCCCCATCGCCAAGGTCGCGGCCAAGCTCGCGGTGGGCTACACCCTCGACGAGATCGCCAACGACATCACCGGCGGCGCGACCCCTGCCTCCTTCGAGCCGACCATCGACTACGTCGTCACCAAGATCCCGCGCTTCGCCTTCGAGAAATTCCCGGGCGCCGAGCCGACGCTGACCACGGCGATGAAGTCGGTGGGCGAGGCCATGGCCATTGGCCGCTGCTTTGCCGAATCGCTGCAGAAGGCGCTGCGATCCCTGGAGACCGGCCTCACCGGCCTCGACGAGATCGAGATCGAGGGTCTCGGCAAGGGCGACGACCACAACGCCATCAAGGCGGCTCTGGGCACGCCGACCCCGGACCGTCTCCTCAAGGTGGGTCAGGCGCTCCGCCTCGGCGTCAGCCACGAGGAGGTCCACGCCTCGTGCAAGATCGATCCGTGGTTCCTCGAACAGCTCCAGGCGATCATCGACCTGGAGAACCGGGTCAAGGCCCACGGCATCCCCACTACACCCGGCGCCCTGCGCCAGCTCAAGGCGGCGGGCTTCTCGGATGCCCGCCTCGCGGTGCTCGCCAAGACCGACGAGGACAGCGTCCGCGCCGCCCGCAGGGCGCTGGGAGTCCGCCCGGTCTTCAAGCGCATCGACACCTGCGCGGCCGAGTTCAAGGCGCCCACCGCCTACATGTATTCCACCTACGTGGCGCCCTTCGCCGGCACCGTGGTCGACGAGGCGCAGCCCACCGACGCCAAGAAAGTCATCATCCTCGGCGGCGGGCCCAACCGCATCGGCCAGGGCATCGAGTTCGACTATTGCTGTTGTCACGCCTGCTTCGCGCTCACCGAGGCCGGCTACGAGACCATCATGGTCAACTGCAACCCGGAGACGGTCTCCACCGATTACGACACGTCGGACCGGCTCTATTTCGAGCCACTGACCGCCGAAGATGTGTTGGAGATCATCGAGACCGAGCGGCAGGCTGGCACGCTGCACGGCGTCATCGTCCAGTTTGGCGGCCAGACCCCGCTAAAGCTCGCCCGCGCCCTCGAAGCGGCCGGCGTGCCGATCCTCGGCACCTCCCCTGACGCCATCGACCTCGCCGAGGACCGCGACCAGTTCAAGCGGCTCCTCGACAAGCTCGGGATGAAGCAGCCGAAGAACGGCATCGCCTATTCCGTCGAGCAGAGCCGCCTCGTGGCCTCCGATCTCGGCCTGCCCTTCGTGGTGCGCCCGAGCTACGTGCTGGGCGGCCGCGCCATGGCGATCATTCGCGACGAGGTCCAGTTCGCCGACTATCTCCTCGACACGTTGCCGAGCCTGATCCCGTCGGACGTGAAATCGCGCTATCCCAACGACAAGACCGGCCAGATCAACACGGTGCTGGGCAAGAACCCGCTCCTGTTCGACCGCTATCTTTCGGATGCCACCGAGATCGACGTGGATGCCATCTGCGATGGCAAGGACGTCTACATCGCCGGCATCATGGAGCACATCGAGGAGGCCGGCATCCATTCAGGCGATTCCGCCTGCTCGCTGCCCTCACGCTCGCTCTCGCCAGAGACCATCGCCGAACTGGAGCGCCAGACCAGGGCGATGGCCCTGGCCCTACAGGTCGGCGGCCTGATGAACGTGCAATACGCCATCAAGGACGGCGCGATCTACGTGCTGGAGGTGAACCCGCGGGCATCCCGCACAGTGCCCTTCGTCGCCAAGGTCATCGGCGAGCCCATCGCCAAGATCGCGGCGCGCGTCATGGCGGGCGAGCCGCTCGCGAGTTTCGGGCTCGAGCCCAAGGTCCTCGAACATATCGCCGTCAAGGAAGCCGTGTTCCCCTTCGCCCGTTTCCCCGGCGTCGATGTCCTGCTCGGACCGGAGATGCGCTCCACCGGCGAGGTCATCGGCCTCGATTCGAGCTTCGGCGTGGCCTTCGCCAAGAGCCAGCTCGGCTCGGGCACCCTCGTGCCGAAGAGCGGCGCGGTGTTCGTCTCGGTCCGTGACGCCGACAAGGCCCGCATCCTGCCGGCCATCCGAGAGTTGTCGGAGGCCGGATTCGTCATCGTCGCCACCAGCGGGACGCAGCGCTACCTCCTGGAGAACGGCGTCCCGACGGAGCGGGTGAACAAGGTGCTGGAGGGCCGGCCGCACGTGGTCGATTCGATCAAGAACGGCGACATCCAGCTCGTGTTCAACACGACGGAAGGTGCAGGCGCCCTGGCGGACTCGCGCTCCCTGCGCCGGGCGGCCCTCTTGCATAAAGTGCCGTACTACACCACTCTAGCCGGAGCGATGGCGGCGGCCGAGGGGATCAAGGCCTATCTCGAGGGTGATCTCCAGGTGCGCGCCTTGCAGGAATACTTCGCGGCTTAACATTTGATGTGGTGTCCGTCTTGACGGACACGGCAGATGCCAAGCTTCAAGACCATCTTACTCTGGCCCGGAGGGAGCGTCCCGCTCCCGACCGGGCCTATTCATTGTGGCGCGAGACGATGACGATAGACAAGGTTCCGATGACGGTGCGCGGGTTCGCTGCGCTGGAAGCCGAGCTGAAGCATCGCCAGCAGGTGGAGCGTCAGCGCATCATCCAGGCCATCTCCGAAGCGCGGGCGCTCGGCGACCTCTCGGAGAATGCCGAGTATCATGCCGCCAAGGAGGCCCAGTCCCACAACGAGGGGCGGGTGATGGAACTCGAGAGCATGATCGCCCGGGCCGAGGTCATCGACGTCACCAAGCTGTCGGGCACCAAGATCAAGTTCGGCGCCACGGTGAAGCTCGTCGACGAGGATACCGAGGAAGAGAAGACCTACCAGCTCGTCGGCGAGCCTGAGGCGGATGTCCGTTCGGGGCTGGTCTCGATCACCTCCCCCATCGCCCGCGCCCTCATCGGCAAGGGCGTCGGGGACACGGTGGAGGTGACGACCCCCGGCGGCGGCAAGTCCTACGAGGTCGTTGCGGTCCAGTACGGCGTTTGACGCCCGAGGCTTAGACCATGCGCCAGACCGTATCCGGCCGGTCCTTCACGGGCTGGCCGCGAGCTTGGATCGGCTTCTTCGCCGTCCTGGCCATGGCTTGCCCTGCCCTCGCCCAGGGACTGTCGTCCTTCGGCGCCACGCGGCTGTCGGCCATCCGCGTCGATGTGGGGCCGCTCCTGGCAGAGGCCGGGGGCGCTCCTGCCGAAGCCTTGCGTGACGATCTCCTCGGCGCGCTGAACCGCGAGTTCGCGAACAGGATCGGGGGCGCCGGACCGGTTCTGGTGGTGAGGATCAAGAGCCTGTCGCTCCGGCCCTATACCGGGAGCGAGGGGGGCCGCAGCGGCTTCGGCGGCGGCTCGCAATCCGATTATCTCGACGGGGAAGCCCTGATCGTCGGTCGCCGCGGCGAGGTCCTGGCCCGGCATCCGCAGCTGTCCGCGCTGCCGTCGAGCTCGGGCGGGGCGTGGTACGATCCGGATTCGGAACGTCGCCGCGTTGCCGCGATCGCCCAGCATTATGCCGGGTGGTTGCGCCGGGCCTTCCCGTCGAACTGACGCCGCCATGTCGATATCGGGAGCGTCCGGCGTGATGCGATCTGCTGGAGAGAAACTGGGCACCGGCTACGCCCCCGATCTCGCCCATGTCGGAGCGTGGATCGTCACCGACGGCAAGGCCGGTGACGAGAACCAATGTATCGGCCTCGCGGAGACTCTCGGCCTCGATTTCGAGATCCACCGCGTCACGCCCCGTCCCCCCTTCGGCTGGCTCGCCCCGTGGGGACCGATCGACCCGCGTGACCGCCCCGGCCATCGCGGCGGCGCCCTGGCCGGACCGTTTCCCGAGATCGTGATCGCCTCGGGACGCCGCGCAGTTCCCTATCTCCGCGCGATCCGCAAGGCGTCGAAGGGCCGGACCTTCACCGCCTTCCTAAAGGATCCCCGGACGGGCCACGACACCGCGGACTTCATCTGGGTGCCGGATTACGACGACCTGCGCGGGCCGAACGTGTTCACGACCCTGACGGCGCCGCATCAGGTGACGGCGGCGCGGCTGGCGGCGGCGCGCCGCTCCCCCGACCCGCGCCTGATCCAACTGCCGAAGCCTCGCGTCGCGGTCCTGATCGGCGGTGACAGCCGCCATTTGAGCTATCGTTCCGCCGACATGAAGCGGCTGCTCGCCCGCCTGACGAAACTCGCCGATGGCGGATCGTCGCTGATGCTCACGGTGTCCCGCCGGACGCCGCCGCCCCTGCGGACGGCGCTTCAGCGCCTCGTCACGGAGAAGGGCGGCTTTTTCTGGGACGGTTCGGGGGCGAACCCCTACGTCTCCCTGCTCGCTCTCGCCGACGCCATCGTGGTCACGTCGGATTCCGCCAACATGGTGGGAGAAGCGGTGAGCAGCGGTGCGCCGGTGCTTCTCTTCGATCTCCCGAAGACCTACATCCGGCACAGGCGGCTCTTTGCCGGACTGGCGATGGTGGGCGCCTTGAAGCCCTTCACCGGTCGTCTGGAAGAGTTGCATTACACCCCCCTCGACGCCACACCGGCCATCGCGGAAGCTATGGCCCGTGCCTTTGTCGAGCACCGCGCCGGGTTGGCACCTGCGCCGCGGCCGTAGGAGACGTCCGAACCATGGCCCCCCACCATTCCAAGCTCATCATCATCGGCTCAGGCCCCGCAGGCTACACCGCCGCCATCTATGCCGCCCGCGCCATGGTCGAGCCGCTGCTGATCTCCGGCTTCCAGCCCGGCGGCCAGCTCATGATCACCACCGATGTCGAGAATTATCCGGGCTTCGCCGACCCGATCCAGGGTCCGTGGCTGATGGAGCAGATGCGGCTCCAGGCCGAGCATGTGGGCACCAGGATCGTCTCCGAATACATCACCAAGGTCGACCTGCAGGCGCGGCCGTTCCATCTGGAGGCGGATTCCGGCGAGACCTACACCTGCGATGCGCTCATCATCGCCACCGGCGCTCAGGCGAAGTGGCTCGGCCTTCCCTCCGAGGCCAAGTTCCAGGGTTTCGGCGTCTCGGCCTGCGCCACCTGCGACGGGTTCTTCTTTCGCGGCAAGGAGGTCGTGGTGGTCGGCGGCGGCAACACCGCCGTCGAGGAGGCGCTCTATCTCGCCAACCTGGCCGCGAAGGTCACGGTGGTGCATCGCCGGGGCGAGTTCCGCGCCGAGCGCATCCTCCAGGAGCGCCTGTTCAAGCATCCCAACGTCGCGGTGGTCTGGCATCACGCGATCGAGGAGATCTGTGGCACCCAGGCACCGCCTTCGGTCACGCATCTGCGCCTGAAGGACGTGCGCTCGGGCGCGATCACGGAGCTCAAGACGGACGGCGTGTTCGTCGCCATCGGGCATCAGCCGGCGACGGGGATCTTCGAGGGGCAGCTCGCCATGCGCCATGGCGGCTACATCGAGACGAAGCCGGGCACGACGGAGACGGCGATCCCCGGCGTATATGCCGCCGGCGACGTCACGGACGATGTCTACCGCCAGGCGATCACCGCGGCCGGAATGGGCTGCATGGCGGCCCTGGAGGCCGAAAAGTACCTCGCGGCCCTCGAACTCGGCGAAACCCCACAGCAGGCTGCAGCGGAATAGGGAAATCTTTGTTCGGCGCCTTGCGTCGGGCATCAACCTAATCGCAAGATCGTTGTCCTAAAACCAGCGTGAGCCGAGTTTCATCGGCTCGGCGTCCCATGTTGTCCGGCCGAACCGAATGAAACGGCGGCCGGGCACGCCGAGACACGGCAAGGACCGATGCCTGACCGTACCGGGTCCGGCATCGGGCGACCGGCTATCGGCACGGGGCTGCGTGAGGGGGTTGGACGCCGTGGACTGGGACAAGATCCGGATCTTCCTCAACGTCGCCGAAGCCGGCAGCTTCACGCGCGCCGGCGACGATATCGGCCTGAGCCAATCGGCGGTGAGCCGGCAGATCAGCGCCCTCGAACGCGAGTTGAAGGCCCCTCTCTTCCACCGCCATGCACGGGGCCTCATCCTGACCGAGCAGGGCGACCTGCTGTTCCGGGCGGCGCGGGACATGAAGCTGCGCCTGGAGAACACCAGGGCGCGTCTCGTGGAGACGAGCGAGCGGCCGAGCGGCGACCTCAAGGTGACGACGACGACGGGCCTCGGCACCTCGTGGCTCGCCCAGCGCGTAGCCGAGTTCCTCGACCTCTATCCCGACGTGCGCGTCGAACTCATCCTCACCAACGAGGAACTCGATCTCGCCATGCGCGAGGCGGACGTCGCCGTCCGGATGCGGCGCCCGGCCCAGCCCGACCTGATCCAGCGGCGACTGTTCACGGTCCACTACCATGCCTTCGCCTCGGCCGATTACGTGAAGCGGTTCGGCGAACCCAAGGCGATTGCGGATCTCGACAATCACCGCCTCGTGTCCTTCGGCGGCAACGAGCCGTCCTACCTGCTGGCGACCCATTGGCTCTCGACGGTGGGCCGCGAGGGCCAGGAACGCAGGACGATCCACTTCACGGTGAACAACATCGCCGCCCTGCAGAACGCGATGGAGACCGGCGCCGGCATCGGCATCCTCCCCGACTACGCCGTGGAGGGACAGACCGGCCTCATGCAGGTGCTGCGCGACGTCGAGATGCCGCATATGGAGAGCTACCTCGTCTATGCCGAGGAGATGCGCTCCGTCGCCCGGGTGCAGGCCTTCCGCGACTTCCTCGTGGCCAAGGCCCAGCGCTGGACCTACTGACCTAAAGTCCGCTCAGACGAACAGGCGCTCGTTCTCGAGACCCTTGTAGAGCCCAGCCACCTGCTCGCCGTAGCCATTGTAGATGAGCGTCGGAACACGCTGATCCGTGCCGAGTACGCGCTCCGACGCCTGGCTCCAACGCGGATGCGAGACCGCCGGGTTCACATTGGCCCAGAAGCCGTATTCCGAGGCCTGGAGGCCCTCCCAGAAGGTCTTCGGCCGCTCGGCGACGAAGGACAGCCTCACGATCGACTTCACCGATTTGAAGCCATACTTCCACGGCACCGCGAGGCGGATCGGCGCGCCGAACTGGTTGGCGAGTGGCTTGCCGTAGATGCCCGTGGCGATGAAGGCGAGGTCGTTGTTGGCCTCCTCCATCGTCAGCCCTTCCACGTAGGGCCAGGGATACAGGAACGAGCGCTGCCCCGGCGCCATGGACTTGTCCATGAAGGTCTCCATGCGAAGGTACTTGGCCCCCGATGCCGGCTTTGCCAGGGCCACGAGCTTCGAGAGCGGAAAGCCCGTCCAGGGCACCGACATCGACCAGGCCTCGACACAGCGGTGGCGGTAGAGGCGCTCCTCGAGGGTCATCTTGCGGACCAGATCGTCGATTCCGATCTCGAACGGCTTCTCCACAAGCCCGTCGATCTTGATGGTCCAGGGCCGGGTCTTGAGAGCGTTGGCCGCCGGCAGCACGGTCTTGGACGTGCCGAACTCGTAGAAGTTGTTGTAATCTGCCGAAAACTTCTCGGCCGTCAGCGGACGGTCCAGCGTGTAGGCCTCGTTGCGCGGGGCCGGGTAGAGGCCGCTCGTCGGGTCGGCGGCGGCAAAAGCGCCCTCGACGCCGACGAGGGACGTCGCGGCGAGGCCGGCGGCGCCGCCCAGCAAGGCACGGCGGTTCAGGAACACGCTCTCGGGCGTGGCGAGGCGCTCGGGCATTTCCCAGCCGCGTGTCCGCTTGATGTACATGTGGCGTCCTCGAACAAAGAAGGGGTGGCCGCGCAGGGCGGCCTCGTGCCGCGAAGATCGGCCCCGCCGCCCATCCGTGCAACAGGGCCGATCGTCACCATTCGGCGAGACGCCGTCGCCGGTTACATCGGCGGGCGCGTCAGGCGCGCGGCCCCATGTCGCGCAGGGCCCGCCGCAGCACCTTGCCGACATTGGTCTTCGGCAGCGCGTCGTGGAAAACGACGCGCCTCGGCACCTTGTAGCCGGTGAGCTGCTGGCGCGCGTAGGTCCGCAGCGCCTCGACGCCGACGCTGCCGTCCTTGAGCACCACATGCGCGACGACCATTTCGCCGGTCTCCTCGCATGGCGTGCCGACCACGGCGCATTCGAGCACGCCGGGATGGCCGACGAGGATCTCCTCCACCTCGTTCGGATAGACGTTGAAACCCGAGACCAGGATCATGTCCTTCATCCGGTCGACGATACGCACCTGCCCGTCCGCCTGGAGGATTGCCACGTCGCCGGTGCGGAAATAGCCGTCGCTGGTCGTCGCCCGCGCGGTCTCGTCCGGCCGTTTCCAGTAGCCCGCCATGACCTGCGGGCCGCGCACGCAGAGCTCGCCGGGCTCGCCGGGGAGGACGTCCCTGCCCTCGGCATCGCGGATCGCCACATCGGTGGAGGGAACCGGGAAGCCGATCGTGCCGGTCCAATCCGCCCGAGGATCGTTCACGCAGACCACGGGCGAGGTTTCGGAAAGCCCGTAGCCCTCGACGATGGACTTGCCCGTGATCGCCTTCCACCTGGCCGCCACGGGAGCCTGCACGGCCATACCGCCGGCGATGACGAAGTGGATCCTGGAGAAATCCACCTCGGCGATCTTCGGATGGTTGTTGAGCAGGTTGAACAGCGTGTTCACCCCGGAAAAATGGGTGAAGCGGTTACCCTTCAGGGTCTTCACAAACCCGTCCACGTCGCGGGGATTGGGAATGAGCAGGCAGCATCCACCGATGCTCATGAACAGGAAGAAGCAGCCGGTGAGGGCGAAGATGTGATAGAGCGGCAGGGCCGTGACCATCACCCGGTCGACCCCGTCGGTTTCCGACACGCAGAACCAGACCCGGCACTGAGCCACGTTGGCGACGACGTTGGCATGGGTCAGCATGGCGGCCTTGGCGGCGCCCGTCGTCCCCCCGGTATATTGCAGGAACGCGAGATCCTGCGGCCCGACCGACACCGACGCTTTCGGCAGGCTTCGGCCGCGGCGCAGGACCGTCTCGAAGCGCAGCGTCTTACCCTCGGGCAGGCGATAGGGAGGAACCGCCTTCTTGATGTGGCGCGAGACGAGATCGACGATCCGGCCCTTGAGGCCGAGCCCGTCGCCCGGTCCGGCGACGACGATGCGGTCGAGGTCGATGTCGGCACCCGCACTGGCGACGGTATGGGCGAAATTCTCGAGGACGAAGAGCGCCCGAGCCCCCGAATCGTTGATCTGCACCGACAGTTCGCGCGGGGTGTAGAGCGGGTTGACGTTGACCACGACGCAGCCGGCCAGCAGGATCCCGTAGATCGCCGCCGGATAGGCCGGCACGTTCGGCATCATGACGGCGATCCGGTCGCCCTTGCCGAACCCTTCCGCCACCAGCCAAGCCGCGATCGCGTCGGCGGAGGCGCCGAGTTCAGCATAGGTGATGGACTTGCCGAAACAGCGGATCGCCGGGCGGGCGGCACATTCCGTCGTGCTGAGGCGCAGGATGTCCACGAGGGTGCGCCGGCTCGCGACATCGATCTCGGCCGGGACGCCGGGCGGATACATGGAAAGCCATGGGCGCACGGAAACCGGCCCTGGGGCCATGCCTTGGATCATCGCGATCCTCCCTTTGATGCGCGGGGCGGCTTGGTGCCGCCTTCGTTCACATGTAAACTATCTTTCCGGTGTCATGCCCATCGGATCAAGCCGCAACGGAGAGTGTATCGGGTTTCTTCCGCTTGGATCTGTCACGAAGCGCCAGCCACACTAGGATGGCGTGCGGCAGAAACCCGACGAGAACCAGGGACATCCCCATTACTGCCTCGCCGGCCGACATTGCACGACGGGGCCAGGGGCCGAAACCGGCCGGATGGGCCTGTCCGATCACCGCGAAGGCGAACCACAGGGCGAGAAAGCCCGTTCCGCAGCGGAAGAGACCGATCGCAAGGCGTCGGCCCCATGACGGGGCGGACGCACCACCTCCGATCAGGATCCGGCTAACGGCCAAGGCCGACCCGAAGACGAAAGCCGATGCCGCGGCGCCGATGGCAAAGGCGGCATTCATGGGCTGGTAGGTGAGGAAGGTCATACCGCCGGTGGCGAAGCCCGCCCGGAGAACGAGACCGCCGAAGGTCGGATAAAGGCCGAGGGCGAGGAGCAGCGCGGCCCCCGCCAAGGCCCCGGCGATGCGCCTGGGCAACGACGCCGTGCTCGTCGCCGCCATCGCGACGATCCGCGCGAGAGCGTAGATCAGCGCGAAGGTGAAGAGCGGGTATTGCAGCAGGAAGAACCCGTAGAACCGCGCCGCCAGATCGGGCGGAAGCGCCGAGGCCTGACTCAGCCCGGTCAGGGCTGTGGCGCAGACCGCGAGCACCGCAGCCATGATCGGAAGTGCCGCAGCCATGACAGACAGTGCCGCGGCTGCGGGAGGAGAGGCGGCGGCCGGGACAAGCGCCGCGGACGCGCCGCCGGATGCCATCACGCCTCGTAATTGTCGCGCACGAGCCGGTCGAGGAGACGCACGCCCCAGCCGGCGCCCCAGCTCCGGTTGATCTCGCTGGGGCTCGACGACATGGCGACGCCGGCGATGTCGAGATGCGCCCACGGCACGTCGTTGACGTAGCGCTTGATGAAGGAGGCGGCGGTGGCCGCGCCGCCATGGCGCCCGCCAGTGTTCTTCATGTCGGCGAATTTCGAGTCGATGGCCTTGTCGTAGGCCGGGATCAGCGGCATCCGCCACACCGCCTCGCCGGTGGCCTCGCTGGCGGCGGCGATCTTGGCGGCGAGTGCATCGTCGTTGGAGAACATGCCGGCGATGTCCTGGCCGAGGGCGACGATGATCGCCCCTGTGAGTGTCGCCAGATCGATCATGAATTTTGGCTTGTAGGCACTCTGCACGTGCCAGATCACGTCGGCGAGGACGAGGCGCCCCTCGGCGTCGGTGTTGATGATCTCGATGGTCTGGCCGGACATGGAGGTGACGATGTCGGCCGGGCGCATGGCGTTGCCGTCCGGCATGTTCTCGACGATGCCGATCGCGCCGATGGCGTTGACCTTCGCCTTGCGCGAGGCGAGCGCGAACATCGTGCCCACGACGCAGGCGGCGCCGCCCATATCGCCCTTCATGTCTTCCATGCCGCCGGCGGACTTGATCGAGAT
Source organism: Methylobacterium bullatum (assembly GCA_902712845.1). Lineage (NCBI taxonomy): Bacteria > Pseudomonadati > Pseudomonadota > Alphaproteobacteria > Hyphomicrobiales > Methylobacteriaceae > Methylobacterium > Methylobacterium bullatum. The sequence continues at coordinate 2,304,363 of LR743504.1, read as the reverse complement.
ACCGCCGGAATCGAAGCAGACGCCCTTGCCGATGAAGGCGATCGGCGCTTCGGAAGCATCGTCGCCACCGTTCCAGCGCATGACGACCACGCGGGCCTCACGCGTGGAGCCCTGGGCGACGGCGAGGAGCGCTCCCATCCCGAGAGCCTCAAGCTTGCCGGGACCGAGAACCTCGACCTCGACGCCGAGCTTGGTCAATTCCTCGGCGCGCCGCGCGAACTCCTCGGGGTAGAGCACGTTCGGCGGCTCGTTGATGAGTTCACGCGCGAGCAGGACGCCGCCGGCCACGGCCTCAGAGACCTTGGAAGCCGCCTCCGCCGCCGAGGGATCGGCGACCATGAGGGTGAGCGCGGTGACGCGGGCTTCCTCGCCCTCCGGCTTCTTCTTCGTCTTGTAGCGGTCGAAGCTGTAGACGCGCAGACGCGCGCCGAGGGCGAAATCGGCGGCGTTCGCGGGGCTCACCGAGGAGCCGGGCCACTCGAGGGCGACATGGGCCTGGCGACCGCTCACCTTGCTGGCGGCATAGCCGCCCAGAGCCGGCCAATCGATCTTGGCGCGGTCCTTCTCCGAACCAAGGCCGATGACGAGGAGCCTGTCGGCATCGATCCCGGCGGGGGCCGGGAGTGCCAGGGATGTCAGCGACTTGCCTTTGAACCGCTCGCTCGCGGCGGCGCGCGCCAGCAGGTCGGCCGCGCCGCGGCCAAGGGCCTGCGCGACCGGGGGCGAAAGCGCCAGATCGTCGCCGACGAAGAGAACGATGTCGCCGTGGCCGACCGGGCCGAGCGGCCCGAATGCGATCGTGATACCGTCCGCCATAAGTCACGCTTTCCGAAGGTCTGAATTGGTCCGTGCGGCCCGACACACAGCGCCGCGACGCTCCCTGTGTACCCGTTGATGCGAAGAACGCAACGCGATGCGGCCGCCGTGAAAGCGCCTGATTTGAAGCGCCCTGAGGCGATTGACATCGGTGGACGGGTGCGATGCCGGGGGGCATGAGGAAGGCCAGTGGGACGCGTCCCACGCAAGCCGCGCGTAAGGCCCGCCACGAGATCCGATGACGCAGATCGAGCGCTACATATTCAGGATCGCGGCCGGGGCCTTCCTCGCTTGCCTGATCGGCCTCACGGGCACGATCTGGGTGACGCAGGCCCTGCGCGAACTCGACCTGATCACGGCCAAGGGCCAGACCCTCATCGTCTTCTTCCTGATCACCGGGTTGTCGGTGCCGACGCTGATCACCGTGATCGCGCCCGTGGCCCTGTTCATCGCCGTGGTCTACGCCCTCAACCGGCTGAACGGCGACTCCGAACTCATCGTCATGTCGGCGGCCGGCATGCAGCCGCGGCGCATCCTTCGCCCGTTCCTCACCCTGGGGCTCATCGTGAGCGCCGGCGTCGCCTTCCTCACCATCCAGGTGATGCCGTCCTCGTTCCAGGAACTGCGCGACGTGCTGACCCGCGTGCGCGGCGATTTCATCGCGAACGTGGTGAAGGAGGGCCAGTTCACCGAGCTCGACAGCGGCATCACCTTCCATTTCCGCGAGCGCGGGCCGGGCGGAACGCTCCAAGGCATCTTCATCCAGGACAAGCGCGAGGCTGGCAAGACGGTGGTCTATCTCGCCGAGCAGGGTCAGGCGGTGGATTACGAGGGCCAGAGCTACCTCGCCCTCGAAAAGGGCAGCATCCATCGGCAGCAGAAGGATTCGCGGGATTCCTCGATCATCACCTTCGAGCGCTACACGGTGGACCTCGCGGCCTTCACCCCCCCGGACGGCGAAATCGTCTACAAGCCGCGCGAACGGTCGACGGCGCAGCTTCTTTTCCCCGATACGACCGAGACCTATTACCAGACGCAGAAGGGCCGCTTCCGCGCCGAGGTGCACGACCGGCTCTCGGCCTGGCTCTACCCGCTCGCCCTGACCCTCATCGCCTTCGCGGCACTCGGCGACCCGCGCACGACGCGCCAGGGGCGAGGCCTCGCCATGGCGGGCGCCGTCGTCGCCGTCATCGTCCTGCGCATAGCGGGTTTTGCCGCCAGCAGCGCGGCGGTGCGGAGCCAGGGCGCAGTGATCGCGATCTACGCCGCCCCCGCCCTGGCGCTGGCGATTTCCTGCCTGGTCGTCTTCAACGGGGCCGCGGTGCGGGACTGGAACGCGCGCGTCTCCAGGACCCTCACGAATCTCGGCCGCGCCATGATGCGTCGACCGCGCCTCGGCGACGGGTGAGGTCGACGCCATGATGATCGGCTTCACCCTCGGACGCTACTTCGCCCTGCGCTTCCTGCGCACGGTGCTCGGCGTGTTCATCACCGTCTTCGCCCTGGTCTACACGCTGGATTTCGTCGAATTGCTGCGCCGGGCGGGCGACACGGAAGGCGCGTCCACAGGTTTGATGGCGCAGCTCTCGCTCTATCGCACCCCGGCGGTGGCCGAGGGCGTACTGCCCTTCGCGATCCTGTTCGGCTCCATGGCGGCGCTGCTTCAGCTGTCACGCAAGCTCGAACTCGTGGTGGCACGGGCCGCGGGCATCTCGGCCTGGCAGTTCCTCCAGCCCGGCATCCTGGTGGCGCTGGCCATCGGAGCCTTCACGGTGGGCATCTACAACCCGCTCTCCGCCGCGATGAAGCAGCGCTCCACCGAGATCGAGGCGAGGATCTTCGCGAAATCGACGAAGGCGAATTCCGGCAAGGATCTGTGGATCCGCCAGAACAGCCTCGACGGACAGGCGATCCTGCGCGCCGGGACGGCGATCGAGGGCACGACCACCCTGGCCGGCGTGTCGGTCTATACGTTCGACGAGGCCGGGGTCTTCGTGTCGCAGATCGAGGCCGCGCGCGCGACGCTGCATGACGGCTACTGGACCCTTCAGGACACGCGGCTCCTCGCCAAGGGCCAGCCTCCCGAGAGTTACGACACCTACATTCTCGCCTCCAACCTCGACGCCGGACAGGTGAAGCAGCGCTTCACACCTCCGGAATCTGTGCCTTTCTGGCAACTAAACGAGACCATTGCACGCACGGAGAGGGCGGGGTTGGATGCGACGCGCTACCGACTCCAGTATGATGTCCTCATGGCGAGGCCGGTTCTCTTCGTTGCCATGGTGCTCGTGGCAGCCAGCGTTTCCTTAAGGTTCTTCCGCTTTGGTGGAGTGGGCAAGCTTGTGCTTGGCGGTGTGGCGGCGGGGTTCTTCCTCTACGTCGCGCGGCAGGTCATGGAGGGCCTCGGCGCATCAGGCATCGTGTCGCCCCCGGTGGCGGCATGGTTCCCGGCCGTGGTAGGGAGTCTTCTCGGTACGCTCACGCTTCTCTATCAGGAGGACGGCTGATGCCGTTGTCGGTGACGGGACGCGAAACGAGGCCGAGGCAGAGGTTGGGACACGGGTTGCGTACAGTCTCCGACATCGCGAAGCTCGCCGGGTTGCTGGCGTTCGTTTCCAGCGCCGCGCTCATGCTCGGCTCCGAGGGAGTGAGCGCGCAGACGACCGGCCGGAACGACAAGGGCCAGGCCCGCAAAGCCGCGGCACCGAAGGCCGCCGCGCAGCCTGCGCCCGCGGGCAAGCCGGCCGAGCGGCTCCTCGTCGAGGCCGCCGAGCTGATCTACGATAACGACAACAATACCGTCACGGCGCGCGGCAATGCCGAGCTGCATTACGGCCCGCGCACCCTGCAGGCCGACCGCGTGCGCTACGACCGCGCCAGCAGCCGCGTCTTCGCCGAGGGCAACGTCCGTCTCACCGACGAGACCGGCGCGGTCGTGACCGGCGACACGATGGAGCTGACGGACGATTTCCGGAACGGGTTCGTCGACGCCCTGCGCATCCAGCAGACCGTCGAGATGCGGGGCCAGCCGGTCCGCACGCGCTTCTCCGCGCCGCGCGGCGAGCGGGTGGACGGCGAACAGACGACCTTCGAATCCGGCACCTACACCGCCTGCGAGCCGTGCAAGAACAATCCGGAGACGCCGCCCCTGTGGCAGGTGCGCGCCGCCAAGATCATCCACAACAACGAGACCCACACGATCGGGTTCGAGGAATCGACCCTCGAGATCGCCGGTATCCCCGTCGGCTACCTGCCGTATTTCGAGGCGCCGGACCCGACGGTGAAGCGCAAGACCGGCTTCCTCACGCCGCGCTTCATCACCTCCACCGCCCTCGGCAGTGGCATCTCGACGCCGTTCTTCATCAACGTCGCCCCGAATTTCGACATCACCCTATCGCCGTCCTTCCTGAGCGAGCAGGGTATCCTCGGCCAGGGTGAGCTGCGTCACCGGCTCGAGACCGGAACCTACACGATCCGCGCCAGCGGCATCTTCCAGACGACGCCCAGCGCCTTCCTCCCCGGCCCGCTCGGCGCGGGAGACCGCGACTTCCGTGGCTCGATCGAGTCCAAGGGCCAGTTCTACATCAACGACCGTTGGCGCACGGGGTGGGACGTGGTCGGCGTCACCGACAAGTGGTTCCTCGACAATTACCGCGTCCGCAATTCGAGCATCACCACGGATTACTTCCGTGAAGCGGTCTCGACTGCCTACCTGATCGGTCAGGGCGACCGCTCCTGGTTCGAGGCGCGCGCCTACTATTTCAAGGGTCTGTCGAGCTACGATTGGCAGAAGGAGCAGCCGGTCGTCGCGCCGGTGATCGATTACGACAAGCGCATCAACGGTCCGGGCTTCCTCGGCGGCGAAGTGCGTTTCGAGGCCAACATCACCCATCTCGACCGTGAAGCCACGGATTTCCAAGCGATTCCGCGCACGGGCTCCTACTACTTCAACCCCACGGTGAACGGGACCACCTACTCGCTCTACGAGACCTGCACCACCTTCACGCGCAGCACCTGCATCATCCGCGGCCTGTCGGGGAGCAACACCCGCGCATCGGCGCAGCTGTCATGGCGCCGGTCCTTCATCGACGATGCCGGCCAGGTCTTCACCCCGTTCGCCTATCTGCGCACGGACGCCTTCTTCGTCGACCCGCGCAATTCCGGCTATCAGAACGCCCTGGCTCAGACGATCAGCACCACGGATTCGGATTTTTCCGGGAGGGTGATGCCGGCGGTGGGGCTCGATTACCGCTATCCCTTCGTGAGCAATTTCGGGCCGCTGGGCGTCCACACCCTCGAACCCATCGCGCAGGTCGTGATCCGTCCGAGCGAGACCCATATCGGCCGCCTGCCTAACGAGGACGCGCAGAGCCTCGTCTTCGACGACACGTCGCTGTTCGAGTGGGACAAGTTCTCCGGCTACGACCGTGTCGAGGGCGGCGTCCGCACCAATCTCGGCGCACAATACTCGGTGGTGACGCCATCGGGCTGGTACGCCAACGTCATGTTCGGCGAATCCATCCAGGTTGCCGGGGTCAACTCGTTCCGCCGCGGCGATCTCGCCAATGTCGGTCTCGATTCCGGCCTGGAGCGTCGGGAATCCGACTATGTCGGACGGTTCCAGCTCTCCCCGAACCAGAACATCAGCTTCGTCACCCGTGCGCGCTTCGAACAGCGGGACTTCACCGTCAACCGCATGGAGACGGGCGTCATCGCGCGCCTCGCGCCCTTCGCACCCATCGACCTGTCGATGTTCTATTCCTACTACGCCGCCCAGCCCCTGCTCGGCTTCAACAACCGCAGAGAGGGCCTGACCGCCTCGGCGACCTACCACATCACCCCGAACTGGTTCGTCACCGGCTCGGCCCTCGTCGATCTCACGCACTATCTCGACGTGCGCGATAATTTCGCCAACGCCTACACCGCCTATCTCGCCAATCCCGTCGGCGCGGCGCCGGTCTATACCAATCCCGGTCGCGCCAACCTCGCCGGATTGAGCATCGGCGGCGGTTATCAGGACGAGTGCACCACCTTCTCGCTCAACTACATCGTCTCTCCGACGGCCGCGGCCCTCGGCGTCACGGAGCGCAACCGCACGGTGCTGCTGCGCGTCGAGTTGAAGACCCTCGGCGAAGTCGACCTGCGCCAGAACGTCAACATCGCGAGCACGGCCGACGGCATCGCGGCGACCCGGTGAGATCGGGCGAGAACCCGGCCTCGCCTCCATCCGGCGACGACAGCAGGCCATGACGGTGCACAGACCCATTGCGCTCACGATGGGCGATCCCGCCGGCATCGGGCCGGAGATCGCCCTCATGGCCTGGCTGGCCCGCGACGAAGGCGCCGGGCTTCCGCCGTTCTTCCTCATCGGCGATCCCGATTTCATCGAGTCGCGGGCGAGCAGCCTCGGCTTTCAGGTCCCGGTGGCGGAGGTCGGACCCGATCTCGCGGTCGAGGTCTTTCCCCGCGCGCTTCCGGTGATGCCCCTGCCGAGCGGCACGCGTGTCGGCGCCGTGGCGGGACGACCGAGCGCGGCCGATGCCGGCGCGACTCTCGAATCGATCATGACGGCGGTCGGTCTGGTCCGGTCGGGCGAGGCGATCGCCCTCGTCACCAATCCGATCGCGAAATACGTCCTGACCAGTGTCGGCTTCGCCTATCCCGGCCATACGGAGTTCCTCGCGGCCCTGGCCGCCGAGCCCGGAAAGGCCGCGCCGCTCCCGGTGATGATGCTGTGGAGCGAGACCCTGGCCGTGGTTCCGGTGACGATCCACGTCGCCCTGCGCCGCGTGCCCGATCTGCTGACACAGGAACTCGTGGTCCGGACGGCACGCATCGTGGCGCGGGACCTGACGGAACGCTTCGGCATCCCCAATCCCCGCCTCGTCCTGTCGGGGCTGAACCCCCATGCTGGGGAAGCTGGCACGATGGGGACGGAAGACCGCGACGTTCTGGAACCTGCCGTAGCGCAGCTCCAGGACGAAGGGATCGACATCAGAGGCCCGCTTCCGGCGGATACGCTGTTCCATCCCCGCGCCCGGGCCACATACGACGTCGCGCTGACGCCGACCCACGACCAGGCCCTGATCCCGATCAAGACCATCGCCTTCGACGATGGCGTCAACGTCACGCTGGGTCTGCCCTTCATCCGGACCTCGCCCGATCACGGCACTGCCTTCGACATCGCCGGCAAGGGCGTGGCGCGGCCGGACAGTCTGATGGGCGCCCTGCGACTCGCTGCCAGACTTGCGGGGCAACACGCGTGAGCGAGGACGGGCTCCCCCCCCTGCGCGAGGTCGTGCTGAAGCACGATCTGGCGCCCAAGAAGGCGCTGGGACAGAACTTCCTGTTCGACCTCAACCTCACCGGGCGGATCGCCCGCGCCGCCGGCCCGCTGGAAGGGGTCACGGTGGTGGAGGTGGGGCCGGGCCCCGGCGGCCTGACCCGCGCCCTTCTCTCTGCCGGCGCCGCCCGCGTGGTCGCCATCGAGCGGGATCCCCGCGCCCTGCCGGCGCTGGCCGAGATCGCCGCGCATTATCCCGGCCGCCTCGAAGTGGTCGATGCCGACGCGCTGAAGTTCGATCCGCGCCCCCTCGTCGGTGAAGGAAAGGTGCGGATCGTCGCCAACCTTCCCTACAATGTCGGAACACCGCTGCTGACGGGGTGGCTCACCGAAGCGGCCTGGCCGCCATGGTGGGACTCCCTCACGCTGATGTTCCAGCGCGAGGTCGCCGAGCGGATCGTCGCGGACGAATCAGACCGGGCGAATTATGGCCGTCTCGGCGTCCTCTGCGGCTGGCGCACCGAGGCGAACATCCTCTTCGACGTGGCGCCTTCGGCCTTCGTGCCGCCACCAAAGGTGACATCCAGCGTCGTCCACCTCAGGCCGAGGCTTGCCCCCCTGCCCTGTTCGGTGACGGCACTCGAACGGGTGACGCGGGCGGCGTTCGGCCAGCGCCGCAAGATGCTGCGCCAAAGCCTGAAATCCGCCACGCCCGATCCGGCGCGTCTGCTCGACGCGGCGGGCATCGCCGAGACCGCCCGCGCGGAAGAGGTGCCGGTGGCGGGTTTCGTCGCGATGGCACGGGCGCTGGACTGACCCAGCGGTCCGGACGGGTCGATCAGAATTTGCCCAGCATCGGGAAATCGACGTTGAGAGCCGATTCCGCTGCAAGCGGCGCCTCGCGGCGGCGCGGCTTGCGGTTGATCACCTGCTTCAGCTTCGATTTCAGCACCGACATGTCGAACGGCTTGAGGATGAAGGCGTCGGCACCGGCCTGGTGCGCGAGGTTGATGTCCTCGAAGTCGAAGGAGGCTTCGGTGAGGATAAAAGGCGTGTTCATGAGCGCGTCGTCGCCGCGGATCTCGCGCAGGAGCGTCAGCCCGTCCATCGGCTCCATCATCAGGTCCGAGATCACGAGGGCGTATTTGCGCTCGCGCAAGCGCTCCAGCGCTTCGGGACCGCTGGTCACGCCGTCGACATCGGGGAAACCGATCCGCGTCATCAACAGGATGACCAGCTTCAGCAGTTTCTCCTGATCGTCGACGATCAGGATCGGTGGGGTCTCACTCATGGGCTTTCAAAGCTCAAGGTCGGATATCCGAGGTCGGGAAGGCTGGACGAAGCATCAGACGAAAAGATGGTCGATACCCTGTTTGGACAAGGATTCGGTCTGCAGGGCAACGGCGAGGGAATGGATCACCCCGCCTTTCGGAGTGCCACGCTGAAACATCGGCAGCAGGCCGGCCTTCTGAAAGATCGCGTCGTTGGCGGGGTTGCGGATGACGGTCACGAACGAATTGACGAATTCCCGCTTCACGATCTCACGCCACTCGACGATCTGGACGTCGCGATGCCGAGTATCGTTGCTGATCCGTCCGAACGTGTCGTTCACCGAGGTGCGCTCGCCTTCGATGATCTGGGCGGCGAAATTCTGCTCCACCAGCAGGAAGCTCGTGATGACGGAAAATTCGTTCTTCTTCTGCGCCTGCCGCGTGATCTCCCCGAGTTGGCGAGTACGGCCCGCCGCATCGGCGGCGAGATTGAGGCGCGAGAAATAGATGAGATGGACGAGGGTCGTCCGCTTGCTCTTCATGATCCCTCTCCGTTGCGCCAACGGCCCGACGCTAACCGACCCGGGCATAACGCTGGGTAAACGACGCCCGCACTCTATCACGAAACCGGCAAAAGCTGCCGGGGTATTTCAGGCAAATGTCGGTTCTTGCCGGCCATCTTAAAAACTAATCTCGTAATTTCAATGCGTTAGACTTGGCATCCCGCTTGCGGATGATGGCATGAACCAATCTCGGTCCACATCATTTTCAACAAAGGTTGCCGGTCATGGATGTGTTTTCCGCGTTGCAGACGGCGGTCTCGGGCATGAAGGCCCAGGGCTTCTCCCTCGAGAACATCTCGGGCAACATCGCCAACTCGCAGACCACAGGCTTCAAGCGCGTCGATACCAGCTTCGTCGACCTCGTCGCCGAGCAAGCGCCCAGCCGTCAGGTCTCCGGTAGCGTCCGGGCGAACTCCGTCCTGACCAACTCGGTCCAGGGCAATATCATCGCCACCGAGATTCCGACCAACATCGCCTTGAACGGGCCGGGATTCTTCGCCGTGCAGACCAAGACCAGCGACGTCAACGGCCAGACCTCGTTCTCGCCGGGGAACCTCTATACTCGCCGGGGCGATTTCTCCCAAGACGCTGAAGGCTTTCTCCGCAACGGTGGCGGCGCCTACCTCACCGGGACCAGTCTCGATCCGGCGACCGGTCGCGGCACCGGTGAAGGCCCGATCCAGATTTCTAGATTGCCCGTCCCGGCCAAACCGACGACGACTATCAACTACTCTGCGAATCTCCCGAAGACGCCGGCAAAATCTTTGGCAGCGACCGACCTCTCGACGGCTTCGACCAATGCCATTGTCCTCACCGGGACGGGTCCAACGGGAACCGTTGCAGCTTCGGACGCACCGGCCCTCATGTCGGCCGCCGTCGCCGGCCCTGAACTCACGGCATACTCAGTCAGTGGTGCACCTGTTTATGTTAAGACGGTATGGGCGAAAGTCCAGACAGGCAACGCTTCCGCCAATCCGGCAACAAACGATGTCTGGAATCTTTATTACGCCGACAAAAACGTGTCGACCGGACAGAATTCATCCTGGACAAACATTGGAACAGCTTTTGAATTCAATGCACGTGGACAACTTGCAGCGCCAACTGGAACCACCGCCACAATCCCAAACCTGACGGTCGACAATATTGATCTGGGGAATATATCTTTTAATTACGGAAGCGGCGGTCTTACGGCCTATAGCGCCGCAGGAGTTTCCACGTCCACATTGGGCCAGGACGGTTTCAGCGCAGGCACCCTCAATGCCCTCTCGGTCAGCGAAAATGGCGAAGTCATTGGCAGCTACAGCAACGGCAATACCGTTGCTCTGGCGCAAATCAAGGTTGTGCAGTTCACGAATCCCGATGGACTGAAGGCCGATTCGTCCGGCAATTATCGCCAGACACTGGATTCCGGTGCGCCAGTCACGGGTCTGAACAACACGACGGTCGAAGGCCAAAACATCGAGCAGTCGAATACCGACATTGCGAGCGAGTTTTCTAAGATGATCGTAACCCAACAGGCCTATTCTGCGAACACGAAGGTCATTTCGACCGCGCAGGATATGATGTCCTCGTTGATCAACATCATCCGCTGAGTTCCGAGGTTTCCGGTGACGTAGAAGGAGGGCAAGCGTGTCGTTCTCAGCCCTGAACACGGCCGCGGCCGGCCTGAAGACCACTCAGGCCGCCATCGGCATCGTCTCGCAGAACATCGCGAATGTCGGCACCGCCGGCTATGTCAAGCGCACGCTCGACACCGTCGCGCAGGGGCCCGGCAATTCCGGTGTCGCCATCGGCACGATTAACCGGGTCTTCGACGAGAATGCGTTGAAGCAGCTGCGGCTGGAGACGTCCGGCGCGTCCTATACCGGGATGATGGCGGACGTCAGGACCCAGCTCGACAAGCTCTACGGCATACCGGGCACCACGAGCGCCCTCGACGGGGTGATGAACAACTTCACCCTGGCGCTCCAGACCCTCGGCGCGGACCCGACTTCCGCGCCCGCCCGCTCCTCCGTCGTCACGGCGGCATCCAACCTCGCGTCGAAGATCGGGAGCATCGCGGAAGGAGTCCAATCCCTGCGCAGTGCGACCGAGAGCCAGCTCTCCAACGATACGGCGGCGGCGAGCGGGCTGCTCTCGTCCATCGCCCAACTCAACGTCAAGATCGCCGCAACCAGCGACGATGGATCCAAGGTCGCCCTGCTCGATCAACGTGACCAGGCCCTCAATTCCCTTTCCGGCTATCTCGACGTGCAGGCGACGGTGCAACGAGACGGGACCGTCACGGTCATCACCAATTCGGGCATGACGCTGGTGGACCGGGCCAGCGCGGCGACCTTGAGCTTCGACGCTCGCGGTACGCTCGGTCCCGAGGACAGCTACTCCGCGGACCCGGCCCAGCGCAGCGTCGGAACCATCACGGCGACCACGCCGGGTGGCGGAACGATCGATCTGGTGGCCTCGAACGCGATCCGTTCGGGCTCGCTGGCGGCCGGTATAGAGCTGCGGGACACGGTTCTGCCCCAGGCCCAGCGCCAGCTCGACGATCTGGCGGCGGGCCTGTCGCGGTCGCTGTCCGACACGTCAGCGGTCGGCACGCCCGCGACGGCGGCGGGCGGAGCGGGATTCGACATCGACCTGACCGGCCTGAGCGCCGGCAACGCCATCACGATCAGCCTCAAGGACGCGAACGGCGCGCAGCGCAACCTGATCCTGGTCCCGTCGAACCTGACTCCACCCGCCGCCGTGAACCGGTCCGATGTCGCCGACCCGTTGGCGACCATCGTCCCGTTCACGGTGGGGAGCAACCCGGCCACTTTCGGCACGGCGATCGCCGCCGCCCTCGGCTCGCCCTTCACCGTGACCTCCGCCGCCACTCTCGGCAAGGAAGGCCAAGTCAGGATTCTGACACCGGCGAGCGGCAGCCCGACGATCCAGGGGATCAGCGCCAGCGTCACCCAGTCGGCGTCGCCCGAGGACGTCACGAACGGCAAGCCCCAGATCCCGCTCTTCGTCGACTCCACCGGTCAGGCACGGCTCTACACCGGCTCGTTCGACGGCGGCTCGCAGTTGACGGGGTTCGCCCAGCGCATCGCCGTGAACCCGGCGGTGATCGCCAAGACGGAAACGCTGGTGAAATTTTCGCCGGGCACCCAGGGCAGTGAACCGACGAGGCCGCAATACCTGTTCAATGCCCTCACGAGCGCGAACCGGACCTTCTCGGCGGCGAGCGGGATCGGCGGCATCAGCGCGCCCTACGATTCCTCCGTGCAGGGTTTCGCCCAGAAGATCATCGACGCACAGGGCGCCGCCGCGGCGACCGCGCAGAATCTCGACGAAGGACAGAGCATTGCGCTCGCGACCGCGCAGGGGCGGTTCGCCAGCACGTCCGGCGTCAAGATCGACGAGGAGATGTCGAAGCTCGTCGGATTGCAGACGGCCTATACCGCCAATGCCCGCGTGCTTACCGCCGCACGCGACATGCTGGACACGCTTCTCCGGATCTAGGGCGTCGTCGCGGACATCGTGTCCGCGAGGTTGCTCCGGGTCTTCGTTCCGTATCGAGTTCTCCCGAAACGTGGCCTCCACTGTTCGGGCCGATTCTCCGGAGTCTTCATCCGGTTGACCGCTTGAAGACCCTACCGCCGAGGTCACGATGACGATCAGCGCCTTTACGGCCGGTACCTACGTCCAGGATCGCAACACCGCGAGTCTGGTCAGCCAGAAGGCGCGTCTCGACGCGTTGACCACGCAGCTCGCCAGCGGTCGCACCGCCGAGACGTATGGCGGGCTCGGCACTGGGCGGACCACCAGCCTCAGTGCCCACGCCTCCCTCAGCGTCCTCGACGGCTACGACGCCGCCATCACGGCGAACACGACACGGGTGACGGTCGCCAGCTCGGCGGTGACTCAGCTCTCCTCCTTGAGCGGCATCCTGCAGAAATCGTTGAATTCCAGCACCACCGGAACGGCCTCGACCGTGGCGCAGGTAGCCAGGAACAGCCTGGATGCGGCCGTCGACGCGTTGAACCAGGACGTCGCCGGCAATTACCTCTTCGGCGGTCGCGATTCGGATACGCCGCCCGTGGCTTCGTCGGATGCGATCCTCAATGGCGTGCCCGCTCTCGGCCTCGATGGTCTCAAGACCCTGGTGAGCGAGCAGGTCGCCGCCGATCTCGGCCCGAACGGCAATGGCCGCATCGCCACCAGCGCGTCGGGCTCCACCGTAACGGTCAGTGAGGAAGGCACGGGCACGGCGGGCACGGAAACGCGCGCGAATTTCGGCTTCAAGCTTCTCTCGGCCATGAGTTCTAACCCGGCGGCCATCACGGCGGGGGCGAAGACGGGCGGCACGGCGCCGGACGTAACCTTTACCGTGGCCAACGCACCGGCGGAAGGCGACCGCATCCGCGTGGCGATCAATCAGCCCGATGGGAGCCAGACTTTTACCGACCTGATCGTCACCGCGAACCCTCCGGCCGACGCGACCAACACGATTCCCCTCGGTACGGCCGCCGAGACCGCCGCCGCCCTGACCAAGAAGTTCGAGGGCCAGCCTGTCGCCAGCATCCAGGGCAAGGCCTCCCTCGGCATCGCGGCGAATTTTGGGACCGGCACGCCGGCCTCGGTGGCGCTCACCGTCAAGTCTCCTCCGGCGGCGGGGGACACGCTGACCTTTAACCTCGCGCTTCGCGACGGGACAACGCAGATCATCACGCTCACCGCGAAGGCGAATGCGGATTCGAAGTCGACCAGCGAGTTCTCGTTGACCGGCGACGTGGCGGCCAACATCTCCACCGCCCTGTCGAACGCTCTCAAGGAGACGGCCGGGACAACCTTATCGGCCAGTTCGGCGTCACGCGCCTCGCAGGATTTCTTTGCCGGATCGAAAACCGGAGGCTTCGCGCCACGCCGCGTCTCGGAGGATGGAAACGGCTACGCCGAGCAGGCCAGCACCAAGACCGTGATCTGGTACACCGGCGACGATACCTCGGCCGATCCCCGGGCGACGGCGACGGTGCAGATCGGCGCGGACCGGAAGGTCGGCATCGGAGCCCAGGCCAACGAGGCCCCGATCCGTGCCGTCCTCGCCGGCATCGCGCAGGTCGCGGTGCAGAGCTTCACGTCCTCGACGACCGGATCGCCGGATGTGGCGCGCTACAATGCCGTCTCGGAGCGCGCGCGTTCGCTCCTCACTTCCGGTGACGGACGCGAAGGCGTGCAGAGCATCGCCAGCGACCTCAGCCTGGCGGCCAAGACGATGGCGGACACCAAGACCGACAACCGCACCGCCAGGGCCACCCTGCAGGACAGTCTCGACGGCGTCGATACGGTCTCCATCGAGGAAGTGACCGCGAAGCTCCTGGCACTCCAGAACCAGCTTCAGGCGAGCTACCAGGTGACCTCGATGCTGTCGAAACTGTCGCTGACGAACTACCTCTCCTGAGTCAGGCAGCCGCCAGACCGCGCTGGCGCAGCAGCGGATCGATGCTCGGCAGGCGACCGCGGAAGGCGGTGTAGGCCTCGCCGGGGTCGCGCAAGTTTCCGGCCCCGTAGACGAACTTGCGCAGGCGCGCCGCCGTCTCGGGGTGGAAGATGTCGCCGGCTTCCCGGAACGCGTCGAACGCATCGGCATCCAGCACCTCGGACCAGAGGTAGCTATAATAGCCGGCGGCATAGCTATCGCCGGAGAAGATATGCGCGAAATGCGGCGAGCGGTGCCGCATGGAGATCTCCGCGGGCATGCCGATGCGCTGCAACGCGTCGGCCTCGAAGGCCAGGACGTCGAGCCCGTCCTCGCCGCCGCTCGACAGATGCAGCGTCATGTCGACGATCGCCGAGGCGGTGTATTCGATGGTGGCGAAGCCCTGATTGAACGACCGCGCCGCGAGCATGCGCTTGAGCAGGTCTTCCGGCATCGGCTCGCCGGTACGGTAGTGGCGTGCATGGGCGCGCAGCACTTCCGGCTGTTCGAGCCAGTGCTCGTAGAGCTGGGAGGGCAGTTCGACGAAATCCCCCGCCACCGCCGTGCCCGCGAGAAGCGGGTAGGTCACGTCGGAGAGGAGGCCGTGCAGGGCATGGCCGAACTCGTGAAACAGGGTGCGCGCGTCGTCGAAGGACAGAAGCGGCGTCTCGCCCGCCGGCGCCTTGGCGAAGTTCATCACGTTGACGATGATCGGCGTGATCGAACCGTTAAGCCGCTCCTGTGAGCGGAAGGCACTCATCCAGGCGCCGCTGCGCTTCGACGACCGGGCGAAGTAATCGCCGAGGAAGATCCCGACCTCCGATCCGTCGGCATTGCGAACCGTCCAGGCCCGCACGTCGGGATGGTAGCGGGGGAAGTCGGTGAGTTCCTCGAAGCGCAGCTGGAACAGGCGCGAGGCCGTGTCGAAGGACGCCGCGATGACGCCGTCCAGGGGCAGGTATGGCTTGATCTCGCCCTCGTCGAGATCGTGCTCGGACCGCCGGAGCTTCTCGGCATAGTGGCGCCAATCGTGGGCGCGGATGGCAAAATCGGCCCCTTCCGCCGTCGCCAGCACCTGGAGCCGGTCGCGTTCCGCGCCCGCACGGGCATGGGCCGGCGTCCAGACGTTGCGCAGGAGTTCCATCGCCGCCTCCGGCGAGCCCGCCATGGTGTCGGAGAGCTTGAAATGAGCGAAGCTGTCGAAGCCGAGGAGGCGTGCCCGCTCCGCGCGGAGGGCGACGATCTCGGCGATGATCCCCTTATTGTCCGTGGCGCCCCCGCTCTCGCCGCGGCGAGTCCAGGCCTCGTAGGCCTTCTCGCGCAGGTCACGCCGGGTGGAGAAGACCAGGAACGGCTCGATCAGCGAGCGCGACAGGGTGATGACGTGACCGTGCTCGCCGCCCCGGTCCTTGGCCGCGCTGGCAGCGGCCGCCCTGAGGAACTCGGGCAGGCCGGCGAGGTCCGCCTCACCCTCGAGGGGGAGGATGAAGGCGCTCTCGTCGGCCAGCAGGTTCTGACTGAACGTCGTCCCGAGCTCGGCCATGCGCCCGGCGATCTCGGCCATCCGCGCCTTCGCCTCGGGGGCGAGATCGGCACCGGCGCGGCGAAAGCGTGTGCGATAGCGGTCGAGGACGCGCCGCTCTTCCGAGCCGAGCGCCTCCGCATCCGCGTCGATTGCGGCGATGCGTGCCCAGAGCCGGGGATTGAGGTAGATGGCGCTGCCGTGGCGGGCGAGACGCGGCGTGATCGCCCGCTCGACGGCCTGGAGGTCCGGGCTGGTGTTGCTGCCGCTCAGGTTGAAGAAGACGGAAGCGACGCGGTCGAGATCGAGGCCCGCGCGCTCCATCGCCTCCACCGTGTTGGCGAAGGTCGCCGGCTCCGAAGAATCGGCGATGGCCGCGATCTCGGCATCGTGCGAATCCAGGGCCATCTCGAAGGCGGGCAGGAAATGCTCCGGCCGGATCCTGTCGAAGGGCGGCAGGCCGAACGGCGTGTCCCATACAGGCTCCGCGAACGGTCCGATGTCCCGGATGGTGGTGCTCGTCATGGTCGTCCTTCGAAGTCGTGTGCCGTTGGCTCGGCCGGAACGTAGCCATCGGAGAGAACGAGCGCAAAGCCCCCGCGTGGTTTTGCGGTGACATGCGCGCGCCTGCGGACGGTATCTGCGGGACATCATCGCTTGCGCCCGCGCACGGCTCGACGCAGGTTGCCGCCGCCATGACACCCTCCCTCCGATCCGTCACCGTCCCGATCCGCACCGCCCGCCTCGTCCTGGCGGCGAGCGGTTTCCTGGCAGCCGGAAGCGGTGCGGCCATGGCTCAGAGCCTCTCGGTCGATCTCGGCCAGGGCGGGGTGACGGAGCGGGCGCTCCAGCTCGTCGCCCTCATCACCGTCCTCGCGCTGGCGCCATCCGTGCTGGTGATGGCGACTTCGTTCACGCGGATCGTGGTCGTTCTGTCGATCCTCCGCTCCGCCCTCGGCACGCAGAGTGCGCCCCCGAATGCCGTGATCACCAGCCTCGCCCTGTTTCTGACCGCCTTCGTCATGGCGCCGACGGCGCGGGAGGCCTACCGAACCGGCATCGAACCGCTGATCGCCGGGCAGATCACGCAGAGCGTGGCGTTCGAGCGGGCCTCGGCCCCGTTCAAGACCTTCATGCTGCGCAACGTGCGCGAGAAGGATCTGAAGCTCTTCCTCGACATGGCGAAGGCCCCCGCCCCTGCCGGGCCGGAAGCCATCGGCCTCGAGATCGTCACGCCGGCCTTCATGATCTCGGAACTCAGGCGGGCCTTCGAGATCGGCTTCCTCCTCTTCATCCCCTTCCTCATCATCGACCTCGTCGTCGCATCGATCCTGATGGCGGTGGGCATGATGATGGTGCCGCCGGCGACGGTGGCACTGCCGTTCAAGCTGATCTTCTTCGTGCTGGTGGACGGCTGGACCCTGGTCGCGGGCTCGCTGATCCAGAGCTACGGAAGCTGAGTGCAGTCTCAGCCGTGCAGGTGGTCCAGGATGGCGAGAGCCGCCGGGGTTGCCTCGTAGCGGGTCCGCTGGGTGCGCTGGTTCCGCTCGGTGATCGCCAGGAGCTCGGCTTCTCCCGACAGGGTCTCCACGGCGCGCAGGACGAGGGCATGCTCGACGCCGAACACCCGCGCGAAGCTGCGGGTGTCTGCTGCGAGCTTCAGGTGCAGCCCCGCCAGCAACCCGGCCTCCAGGGTGGAGAGGCCGGGCTGGAGGTCGGCGATGGAATCGGTGACGGCGAGGAAGGTCTCGGCGTCGGCGGGCGGCTCGCTCACGCGGCTTGCGCCGGGCGACGGATCGAGACCATCACCGATTTCGAGGTCGGCGTGTCGCTCTCCTTGCCGAAGGACGACAGGGGAACGAGGACGTTGAGCTCCGGGTAGTAGCCGGCGAGACTGCCGCGCGGCATGTCGAAGGGGACGAGGCGGAAGCCTTCGGCCACCCGCACCACGCCGTCGTCGTGGGTGCCGACGATGTCCACCCGGTCGCCGGCGACGGCACGGATCTCGGCCAGGTCGTCGGGATGGGCGAACAACACCTGACGCTCGCCGTAGACCCCGCGATAGCGGTCGTCGAGACCGTAGACGGTGGTGTTGTACTGATCGTGGCTACGGAAGGTCTGGAGCACGAAGGTGTCGCCCATCGCCCTCGCCTGCTGATGCTCGGTCGCCTCCGGCAGGGCATCGGCGGAGAAGTTCGCTTTTCCGTTCACCGTCTCGAAGTTGCGCTCGGCGGCAAGGTTGCGCAGCATGAAGCCGCGCGGACGGCGGACGCGGGCGTTGTAACCGGCGAACCCCGGAATGGTCCGCTCGATCAGCGCGCGGATGCCGTCGTAATCGTCGGCGAGGGCCGCCCAATCGACCTTCTCCGAGCCGACGGTGGCCGCCGCCATGCCGGCAATGATGGCGATCTCGGAGCGCAGCTCCGGCGAGGCGGGCTTGTTGATGCCGCCCGAGCCGTGGACCATGCTCATGGAATCCTCGACCGTGACGATCTGGATCTTGCCCTTCGAATTCCGGTCGATCTCGGTGCGGCCGATACAGGGTAGCAGGTAGGCGACGCGGCCGGGTACGAGATGCGAGTGGTTGAGCTTCGTGGCGATGTGGACGGTGAGTTCGCAGGAGGCCAGCGCCTTGGCCACCAGCGCCGTATCCGGCGTGGCGCGGGCGAAGTTTCCGCCGAGCCCGATGAAGGCCTTCGACGAACCGTCGAGCATGGCCCCGATGGCGCCGATGACGTTGTGGCCGTGCTTGCGCGGGGCGACGAAGCCGATCTCGCGCTCGAGGGCGTCCAGTAGCGCGGCGGGCGGCTTCTCGTTGATACCCACCGTGCGGTCGCCCTGCACGTTGGAATGGCCGCGCACGGGGCAGAGGCCGGCGCCGGGACGGCCGATATTGCCGCGCAGGAGCATGACGTTCGTCATCTCCCGGATGGTGGCCACCGAGTGCTTGTGCTGGGTGACACCCATGGCCCAGGTGCAGATGACCTTGTCGGCGCCGAGATAGACCTCGGCAGCGACCTCGATATCGGCGCGGGACAGGCCGGACTGATCCTCGATCGCCTCCCAACTCGTCGCCTCCACGACGGCGCGATAGGCCTCGTGGCCCTCGGCGTGGTGGCTGAGGAAGGCGCGATCCAGAACGGACGGACGGCCGGCGGCGCGAGCCGCGTCGTCCGCCGCGAAGACCGCCTTGGCGATGCCGCGGAACGCCGCCATGTCGCCGCCCGGACGCGGCTGGTAATAGTGGCTCGCCACCGGGGCGCTGGCACCGCGCAGCATCTCCACCGTGTTCTGCGGGTCGGCGAAGCGTTCGAGCCCGCGCTCGCGCACGGGGTTGAACACCACAACGCGGGCGCCGCGGGTCGCCGCCTTGCGCAGATCGCCGAGCATGCGGGGATGGTTGGTGCCGGGGTTCTGGCCAACCACGAAGATCGCGTCCGCCTTCTCGAAATCCTCGAGCAGCACGGTGCCCTTGCCGATGCCGATGGCCGCCTGGAGGGCGATGCCGCTGGCCTCGTGGCACATGTTGGAACAGTCGGGGAAGTTGTTGGTGCCGTAGAGCCGGGCGAACAGCTGGTAGATGTAAGCGGCCTCGTTGGAGGCGCGACCAGAGGTGTAGAACTCGGCACGGTCCGGGCTGTCGAGGCCGCGCAGGGTGGCGCCGATCTCGGCGAAGGCGTCGTCCCAGCTTACCGGCAGATAGCGGTCGCTACCTGCATCGTAGCGCATGGGGTGCGTCAGGCGACCCTCGCCTTCGAGCGCGTAGTCGGTCCAGCCACGCAGCTCCGACACGGTATGCTTGGCGAAGAACTTCGGCGGCGTGCGCTTGTCGGTCGCCTCCCAGGAGACGGCCTTCACGCCGTTCTCGCAGAACTCGAACGACGAGCCGTGCGCCGGGTCACCCCAGGCGCAGCCGGGACAATCGAACCCGTCAGGCTGGTTGGCCTTGAGCATGGCGCGGGCCCCGGAGAGCGGGGCGCGGCTGCTCAGCAGGTGTTTGCCGCAGCTCTTCAGCGCGCCCCAACCGCCGGCGGCGGAGGAACGCTTGGGGGACGCGACCGGGTGATCCATGAACGATCCTGGTTCGGCAAAGGATGGATGGGACAGTGCCGTCGTGGGGCGAGGCCACCGTCGATTCCACCAGCGATATCGCACCGCACAAGGGTCACTCAATCAGGGGCAAACGCGGGCCAGTCATGCGCCTGCGGACATGGCATGGCATGAAATCGAGCAGTCTTACGGAGTTCTAAACTTACCCCCGATCCCAGCGCAGGAGCCGCGTGCGAATGGCGCAGGGATCGGACCTGCCGGCATGGTCCGAAAATTGGCCTTGCCCAGGCTTCCATCGCAACGCGGGAGCACGTCTCGCCGCGTCCCTCGGCCCGCCCTTCGCCTACGTGGCGTCGAGGCCGAGCCTGGCCAGAGCCGCGGCATCGCGGCCGACGATGGTGGACAGGTCGCTGGCGCCCTCCGTGGCGAGCTTGCGCAGCAGGCCGGATTTGATCGTGCCCACGAGGCCGGGGCCGGCATAGACCAGGGCCGAGTAGAGCTGCAGGAGGCTCGCTCCGGCGCGGATCTTGGTCCAGGCCGCCTCGGCGGAGTCGATTCCGCCGACGCCGACGAGCGGAATGGTACCGCCGACACGCAGGTAGGCCTCAGCCAGAAGGCGGGTCGCCGGTTCGAAAAGCGGGCGGCCCGAGAGGCCTCCGGTCTCCGTCGCCAGGGAGGCTTCGGTGAGACTGGTCGGCCGCGCGATGGTGGTGTTGGAGACGACGAGGCCCTGCACCTTGCGGCGCAAGGCTGTGGCGACAATGGAATCGAGGGCCTCGAGCGAGATGTCGGGGGCGATCTTGAGCAGGATCGCGGTCCTGGGCGAGGCCTTGTCGCGGGCCTCCACCACGCGTCCCAGCAGATCGTCGAGGAAGGCTTCGCCCTGGAGGTCGCGCAGTCCGGGGGTGTTCGGCGAGGAGACGTTGACCGTGACGAAGGCGACATGGGGTGCCAGCGCCGTGGTGCAGGCCACGTAGTCGGCGATCCTGTCGGTGGAATCCTTGTTGGCCCCGATGTTGATCCCCACCAGACCGGTCCGGCCGCCTCTGGCCGCGAGGCGGCCACGCACGACGTCGAGCCCTTCGCTGTTGAGACCGAAGCGGTTGATGACGGCACCGTCGGCGCTCAGGCGGAACACGCGCGGGCGCGGGTTACCGCCCTGCGGCTTCGGCACCACGCCGCCGACCTCCACGAAGCCGAAGCCCAAGCCGAGCAGGGCATCGGGCACCTGCGCGCCCTTGTCGAACCCCGCCGCGAGGCCGACCGGATTGGGGAACCGGCGGCCGAAGGCGGTGACCGCGAGCCTCGAATCGTCCGGGGTGGGCTTTCGCGCAGGCAGAAGCCCCAGCCCGCGCAAGGTGAGGTTGTGCGCCGTCTCGGCGTCGAGACCGTGCAGGATCGGCTTGGCGAGGGGAAAGAGAGCGCCGATCATACCGATGCTCCGGTTGCGGGGCCGGCGGACGAGATAAGATCGGCGGGAAATACGTGCTGGCCGTCCGGCCCGATCGGAAGCTCGGTCACGGATAGGACGGCATCGAGGGGCAGATCGCCGTAGAGATGGGGGAACAGCGCGCCGCCGCGGGAGGGTTCGTAGCGCAGGGCCTCGCCCAGCGCCTCGGCTTCGATGCCGATCAGGAGGAGATCGGAGACACCCGCGAAGTGCCGGGCGGCCGTTTCCGCCACCTGATCGGCGGTGGAGAAATGGATGAACCCGTCAGTGAGGTCGACGGGCGCACCCGCGAACCGCCCCGCTTCCTCCGCCTCGCGCCAAAGGGCGCGCGGGCAAATCTTGTAGATCACGGGCATCGCGCGTTGCCTTCCGGTTCGACGGTCCACGCGATAGAACGGGTCGGCATCCGTCGCAACCACGATCGGTCGCTACCTCAAGTCGTCCGTTCCGAGTTCCTACACCTTCAGGATAATGGCGGCGTGCCGTTGCTTCCAGCGTATTTTAGTTCTACTTTCCTAAAGCTAGGCTGGATGTCTTAGCCATTCTGATCGAGTCTCGCCATGCTGTCCCACGAGCAGATCTGGACCGCGATCGACCGCCTCGCGGAACGCCACGGCTTCTCAGCCTCCGGTCTCGCACGCCGTGCGGGCCTCGACGCCACCAGCTTCAATCGCTCGAAGCGGATCGGGCCGGATGGGCGCAAGCGCTGGCCCTCCACCGAATCCGTCTCGAAGGTGCTCGCGGCCACCAACGCGACGCTCGACGATTTCCTTCGCCTCATCGAGCCGAGGGAAGGCATGCCGCGCGCCATGGTGCCGCTGATCGGCATGACGCAGGCCGGCGCGGGCCGGCTCTTCACCGAGGAAGGCATGCCCACGGGCGGCCCCGGCTGGGAGGAGATCGAGTTTCCCGATCTCGGCGAGGACCGCGCCTTCGCCCTCGAAGTGCAGGGCGATTCCATGGAGCCGCTCTATCGCGACGGTGACGTGCTGATCGTCTCTCCCACCGCCAGTGTCCGCAAGGGCGACCGCGTGGTGGTGCGCCTGGCGAGCGGCGAGGTGCTGGCCAAGGAATTGCGCCGCAAGACCGCCCGCACCATCGAGCTGCTCTCACTCAACCCGAACCACCCCGAACGCATCGTCCAGGTGGCCGAGATCGCCTGGATCGCCCGGGTGATGTGGGTGCGGCAATAGCCATCGCCGGGAGCCGCCGTGCCGGTCGATTCTGGCACCCGCACCCGATGCGACTCACGCTGGAGCCAGTTTCGCTCCGACAGGCCTGGATAGAGCATGGCGTTGCATGATCAGGATGGCGAACCAGGCGATGCTCCGGGCTGGGGCATCGATTTTCGGTCGGGCCTCGAGGCCAGCACCGTACCGGCCCTGTTGATCGACCCGGCGACGGCAAGAATCGTCTCGGCCAATTCCGCCTTCGCGCACCTCACCGGCCACGAGACCGGCGATCTCGCCGGACGCGACGTCCATCTCCTTCTGGGCGCCAACACCGACAAGGAAGCCCGCGCCGCCTTCGCGGCGGCGCTCGCGGGCGAGCGGCGGGAGGGAATTGAAGTGCTGGCCTGGCGCAGGAACGGCTCGACCTTCTGGGCCGAGATCTTTGCGGTGCCCCTGCCGGATACCGGTCTTCTCCTCGCGCAACTGGTCGACGTGACCCGGCGCAGGGACGCGGAAGGGGCGCTCGCTTTGTCCCGCCAACGCGAGGCTCTCGGGTTGCTCACCAACAGCGTCGCCCACGAGTTCAACAACTTCCTGCAGATCCTCATCGGCTATATCGACGGGCTGAAGCGGCGTCTCGGCGACCGGGAAGAACCCTTCATCCAGCGGGCCGTGACCCGGTCCACCGATGCCGTGGAGCGGGCCACGATCCTGACGCGGCAATTGCTGACTTTCTCGCGGCGGATCGCGCCGGATGTCCGCCCCGTCGACATGAACGCCCTCATCACCGCCTTCGGCACCCGCATGCGCGGGACGCTTCCGCCCGGAGTGACAGTGACGGTCCACACCGCGCCGGATTTACCCAACGGCCTCACCAACCCGACCCAGGTGGATCTCGCCCTCTCTCACATCGTCGCCAATGCCTGCGAGGCGATGCCGGCCGGCGGGAGTGTCGAGATCGCGAGCTTCCTGGTGCCGCCGAGCGATCCGGCGATCCGCCGGCAAGGAGACGGCGCCATCGGCATCTCGGTGCGGGATACCGGGCATGGGATGTCGCCGGAGATGGCAGCAAGAGCGCTGGCTCCCTTCATCACCACGCGCGAGGCCGGACGCGGCACCGGGCTCGCCATCGTCCACGGCCTGGTGAAGCGCCAGAACGGCACCGTCTCCCTCGACAGCAAGCCCGGCGAGGGAACGACGGTGCGGATGATCTTCCCCGCCGCCGGCTGAGGCGTCTCGGCTCTTTCCATCGCCGTCCGCGGAACAAAAGCGGCACCGAAGACGGACTAAAACTTGTCGCCGGACGTCACCATATAAGGTCCGGCATTCCCGCCGGGACTCTCTCAGACTTCGTTCAGAGGCGTATTCATGTTCATCTCCTCCACGCGTCGCACCCGCGCCGCGACCATCTTCGCGCTCGCCGCGGTGCTGGCCGTCGCAGCGCCCGTTGCCGAGGCCCGTCCGGGCGGCGGCGGCGGCATGGGCTCGCGCGGCTCGAAGACGTACAACGCCCCCTCCTCCACGGCCACGGCGCCGGGCGCGGCGCCGATCCAGCGTTCGCAGACGCAGCCCGGCTCGACCATGGGCAATCCCGGCATGACCAGCGCCGCCACGCAGCGTCCCCGCTTCGGCGGCGGCTTCATGGCAGGCCTGCTCGGTGCGGGCCTGCTCGGCGCGCTCCTCGGCGGCGGCTTCTTCGGTGGACTCGGCGGCATCGCCTCGATGATCGGCCTCCTCCTGCAGGTCGGCCTCATCGTGATGGTCGTCGCCTTCGCAGTGCGCTGGTTCCGCCGTCGCCAGGGCAATCCGGCTCCCGCCGGCATGTCCCGGTCCGCTCTCCAGGGCGACTCCACCCCGGGCGACTACCGCTCCGCTCCGGGCTCGGCCACGGGTACCGGGCCGGCGATGGGGGCTACCCCGCGCGGCGCGCCTCAGCCGACCGTCGGCAAGGTCGATATCGGCCCCGGCGATTTCCAGAGCTTCGAGATTGCCCTCAACGACGTGCAGGCGGCTTATGGCCGTGGCGACGTGGCCGCTCTGCGCAACCTCGCGACGCCGGAAATGGCGGGCTACTTCACCGAGGAACTCCGCGGCAATGAATCCCGTGGGGTCGTCAACCGGATCTCGAATGTGAAGCTGCTGCAGGGCGATTTGTCGGAAGCCTGGAGCGAAGGCCGGATGGAGTACGCCACGGTAGCGATGCGCTACGCCATCACCGACGTGACGATCGACCTTCGGACCAACCAGACCGTCGAGACCGGCGAGCCGGAGGCCCTGGAGCTCTGGACCTTCGCGCGCGAGCGCGGCGGGCGCTGGATCCTCTCGGCGATCCAGCAGGGCCGCTGATCGCCTCAACGGCATCGGTTGAAACCGAGAAAAGGGCCGCGCGGTGAGAATCGCGCGGCCCTTTTCTATGCCGCACCGCCAAGGTTCAGACGGCGCGCTTCTGGTAATCCTTGATGTCGGTGAACCGCACCTTCGGCGCGCGCTCCTCCTCGTAGCGGAGGGAGAACGCGGTGGTCGCCATGAAGACGGGAGCGCCGTCGAGATCGCTCGCCATGGCCGAGCCATGCGTGCCGATGAAGGAATCGAGGTCGGTTTCCAAATCCGATTCGATCCAGCGGCAGATCGAGAAGCGTGTCGGCTCGTAATCGATGGGCAGGCCGTACTCGGCCTGGAGCCGCTCCTTCAACACGTCGAGCTGCAGCGCGCCGACGACGCCGACGATGGCCTGCGAGCCGTCATGCGGGCGGAACACCTGCACGACGCCCTCCTCGCCCATCTGCTGCAGCGCCTCCTGCAGCTTCTTGGCCTTCATCGCATCGGTGAGCTTGATCCGGCGCAGGATTTCGGGGGCAAAGCTCGGCACGCCACGGAACACGATCTCCTCGCCCTCGGTGAGGGTGTCGCCAATGCGCAGGGTACCGTGGTTGGGGATGCCGACCACGTCTCCGGCGAAGGCCTCGTCGGCGATGGCGCGGTCCTGCGCGAAGAAGAATTGCGGCGCGGAGAGCGACATCGGCTTTCCGGTGCGTACGAGCTTCGCCTTCATGCCGCGGCTGAGCCTGCCCGAACAGACCCGCATGAAGGCGATGCGGTCGCGGTGGTTGGGATCCATGTTCGCCTGGATCTTGAACACGAAGCCCGTCATCTTCGGCTCCGTCGGCTCCACTAGGCGCTTGTCGCAATCCTGCCCGCGCGGGGGCGGTGCGAAGCGGGCGAGCCCGTCGATGAGATCGCGCACGCCAAAATTTCGCAGGGCCGAGCCGAAGAAGACAGGCGTGAGATGACCCTCACGAAACGCATCGAGATCGAAGCGCTTCAGCCCGGATTCGGCGAGCTCCGCCTCCTCGCGCCACGTGGCGACCTCGCCTTCCTCGGTGAGGAGCTGGTCGAAGAGCGGATCGTCCACGCCGGACACGGCCACGGTGCCGGCGTCGTCCGCCGCGTCCAGCCGACGGACGCGGCCGTTGCCGAGATCGTAGGTGCCGGCAAAGCTCCGCCCCCGGCCGATGGGCCAAGTGACCGGTGCGACGTCGAGGGCCAGGGTCTTCTCGATCTCGTCGAGCAATTCGAACGGGTCGCGCGCTTCACGGTCGAGCTTGTTGATGAAGGTGACGATGGGGATGTCGCGCAGGCGGCAGACCTCGAACAGCTTGCGTGTGCGCGCCTCGATGCCCTTGGCGGCGTCGATCACCATCACCGCCGAATCGACGGCCGTCAGGGTGCGGTAGGTATCCTCCGAGAAGTCTTCGTGGCCCGGTGTGTCGAGCAGGTTGAAGACGCAATCGCCATACTCGAAGGTCATCACCGAGGTGACGACCGAGATACCGCGCTCCTTCTCGATGCCCATCCAGTCGGATCGGGTCGAGACGCGGTTGCGCTTGGCCTTGACCTCGCCGGCGAGCTGGATAGCGCCGCCGAACAGGAGCAGCTTCTCGGTGAGCGTGGTCTTGCCCGCATCCGGGTGGGAGATGATCGCGAAAGTGCGGCGGCGGGCGACGGGATCCTTGGCCCTGTCGGCATCCTTGCCGGTCACGTCCTTGGGTTCTGTCTGCATCAACATCGCGGGCGGCTGCTTCTCTCGTCCGCCGGGGCGGGCTTGTCTGTACACGATCGGGGGCGTGCCCCGTCTGTAGTGCGAACGGGGACCGGGCGAAAGCGCGGGGCCTCACCCCCTCCCGATATAGGGCATCTTCGTCGCCATCACGGTCATGAACTGCACGTTGGCGTCGAGGGGCAATCCGGCCATGTAGACCACCGCATCCGCCACGTGCCGGGCATCCATCACCGGCTCGACCTTCAGGGACCCGTCGGGCTGACGGATGCCGGCCGCCATCGGCTTCGTCATGTCGGTTTCGGCATTGCCGATATCGATCTGCCCGCAGGCGATGTCGTGATCGCGTCCGTCGAGGGAGGTGGACCGGGTCAGGCCGGTGATCGCGTGTTTCGTAGCCGTATAGGGCGCCGAATTCGGACGCGGCACCTGGGCCGAGATCGACCCGTTGTTGATAATGCGGCCGCCGCGCGGGTTTTGCGCCTTCATCATCCGGAAGGCGCCCTGCGTGCACAGGAACGCGCCGGTGAGGTTGGCATTCACCACGGCCTCCCATTGCGCCAGGGTGAGTTCGTCCAGCGGCACGGAGGGGGCGAACAGGCCGGCATTGTTGAACAGGAGGTCGAGGCGACCGAACCGGGCCTTCCCTTCCGCGAAAAGATGCTCGACAGAGGCGGCATCGCCGACATCGGTCTCCACCGGCAAGGCCTCGGCCCCGAGCGCACGCGCGGCATCCGCGACCTCATCGAGCGGCCCCCGCCGGCGCCCGGCCAGAGCCAGATCGAACCCGGCTCGCGCGAGCCCGAGCGACACCGCCCGGCCGATCCCGGACCCCGCCCCTGTGACGATCGCGATCCGCTTCGACATGCGCGCTCTCCATTTCCTGGTCGGCCGAAGCGAACAGGCTGTTGCAACGGGCCGACGCGGCGTCTAGACAACGCGCGGCCTTGCGTCGATGGGGCGTCGCCAAGTGGTAAGGCAGCGGTTTTTGGTACCGCCATTCGGAGGTTCGAATCCTCCCGCCCCAGCCATCCACGCAAACGAGCCGGCCCGCTGGGTGCACAAGATTCTCTGTCATGACTTGTGTGCGGGATATTAACCGCAATTACTCCCGCCGACTGATTTTTGGGAATTCGAACATATCAGAAGTCTTTTTATTTATAAATAAATTCATCGATACGTTATATCAATCTATTTATTTCAATATAGACGCACTTGCTTGGTATGCAAGTACAAAAAATTCATTCTTATTTCCGAAAATACATTATTTAAGAAATAATAATAATATTGTCTAACAGATTTATTTTACATCTTGCATATTAAATCTATGATTATAAAAAATGTTACACATCTTCAATCATAATATTACTCTTTTACTTACCGGCGGGTAAATGTAGCACCTCATCGGCAGTGTGGCAAAATAAACGCTACGAAGCGAAGGAACTTATTGATCCATTTTAAAATTAGAATTTTTCTGCTTGGTTGGGCATTATAAAGCAGATATCGTCGCGATGTTTCGCCAGCCAACGATAAAGAAATGTGAGTTCGCCATGGTGCCAGCCGCTTTCACAGCCGGCCTCGGAGTCGGTCTTTCGTTTCTTCTCGGTCCCAATATTGGGGTCATCGCACTGGTTCCGGTGCTCGTCCTGTGCTTGGTCCGCCTCTTTGGCGAACGTGTTCTACGTATGATGGAAGATTGAAAAGCCGGCGGGCGAGTGGAACTATCGTTCCGATGGTGCCGGATCGCTTACTGCAGTTTGTCATCACCCTGGTGAAGGCGACCGATGACGTCGGCGAAGACCGCCGAAGTCTTGGTTTGATCGTCGAGTGGATAGGCTGACCGCAGACCGCCCCTCAGGCTCTCCACCGTCCTTCTTCCAGGTGAGCGACGCCGTGCCGCAATGTGGCTGGCCGCACCGCGACCGCCTTCATCCGAGTCATCGGAAGGGTACTGGACCGACATCGCGTATACCCGTTGCCGTAGACGGTATCGGAGCTTTGCGCGTGGCGCCGGTCCTGAGTACTGCATAGGGTCCGACCTTCCTGTTCATGGCGGACCACCATACAATATCGATGCCGCAGGGTGAGATCCTCGAAGCTCCGTCGCGCAAATCGCCGCCGCGACTTGGCCGGGATGCTCGAAGAGAGCGTCGGGCCGCCCGGCAGCCAAAGCATCGCTTCGCGTATATCCCCATGAAACGGCTCCGAAATTGCAACCGGCCGCCTTGGCGGCATCGTGGTCGCGCAATTCGTCGCCGATGTAGATGACACTTCCGCCCGCTCCGGCCTTTCGCATGACCGCCGTCAGGCGTTTGGCCTTGCCGAACATCGATGCGCCACAGGCATAGTGGCGGAAACGATCGGCACAGGGCCCCAGGACGTGCCGGATATTGGCCTCGCTGTTCGAGCTGACGATAGCGAGGATGATGCCGGCCTCATCGAGATCGCGAAGCATGTCGCGAATGCCGGGAAACAGTGTGATCGCCTCGATATCGCGGGCCGCAAGGCCGTGCATGTGCCGGGTGATGAAAGGCAGCTTCCATGCAGGCACGCCGAGTTCGCGAATGAGGGCACGGGCGGAAAGGCCGCGAAGCGCCTCGGTCTCGGCGGGGTCGATCTGTCGGAAACGGTAGCGACGGGCGACACCGTTGATGACGCTGCAGAACCACGGGAAGGTATCGGCGAGCGTTCCGTCGAAATCGAAGACGACAAGTCCGTAAGGTTTGCCCATCATGTAGGCATTTCGTGCGGATGAAGCCATTGCCCCGTGCGCGCCGGCGGACGAAGTCCGCGATCACAATGCCGGCTCCGCGTCACCGCATCGGCATTCAAAACCGCCAATGCGCCCGCGCCGCGGCTCGCACACGAAAACCGTCGATGGGTCCCTTGATCCATGCGGTCATTACACTCCATCGGGGAAGGACCGACAAAGGGCATCGGCCCGAAGGATGGTTATCTCCTCCGGGCCGATTGTTTCGCAAACGAAGCGGTCTCGGGAAATCAGGCCGCTCGCGACTCGGTGAGCGCCGGGTAGTCGATATAACCCTCAGGTCCCTGGCTGTACCACGTCGCCTGCACGTCCTTCTGCAGCGGAGCATGCGTCGCGATCCGCTCGACGAGATCGGGATTGGCGATGAAGGGCCGTCCGAAGGCGATGGCGTCGGCCATTCCCTCTGCGAGGGCGGCTCCGGCGGCGGCGGGATCGTAATCCGAATTGAGGATCAGCGGGCCGTCGAAAGCCTTCCGGATTACGGGCGCCACGGGCGGGTGGTTCGGCTTGCCGAAGGTGCCGTTCGGGCCGGGCTCGCGCAGTTCGAGGAAGGCGATGCCGATCTTGCCGAGCGCGGCCGCGGCGGCGCCGAACAGGGCGTCCGGGTTCGAATCGTCCACCCCCTGGATCTCGCCGTTCGGCGAGAGACGTACGCCGGTGCGATCCTTTCCGATGGCGTCGGCCACGGTCTGCGTCACCTCCGCCAGCAGGCGGATACGATTGTCGATGGAGCCGCCGTAGCGGTCGTCCCGGTGATTGGTGTTGTCGCGCAGGAACTGGTCGATGAGGTAGCCATTCGCCGCGTGGATCTGCACGCCGTCGAATCCGGCGGCGATCGCGTTGCGTGCGGCGCGGTCGTAATCCGCCAGGAGCCGCGGAATCTCGTCGATCGGCAAGGCGCGGGCCTCGGCATAGGGCTGCTTGCCTTCGTAGGTATGGGCCTGATCCGGCGCGGTCGTCGCGGAGGAGGAGATCGGCGCCTTGCCACCATTCAGGCTCGGGTGCACCACGCGCCCCATATGCCAGAGCTGGCAGACGATCCTGCCGCCGGCCTCGTGAACCGCCTTCACGATGGGCTTCCAGGCTTCCACCTGCTCGTCCGACCAGATGCCCGGTGCGTAGGGCCAGCCGAGCCCTTCCTGGCTGATACCCGTCGCCTCGGTGAGGATCACGCCCGCGCCGGCACGCTGGGTGTAATACTCGATCATGATCGGGGTCGGCACATGCTCCCTGGTGGCACGGCCACGGGTGAGAGGCGCCATGAAGATGCGGTTCTTTGCGTCGATCGCGCCGATGCGGATCGGATCGTTCAGTGAAGGCATGAAGGTCTCTCGTCAGACTACGACAATCGAGGCGCGACCGTTTGGGGTGCACCCGCTGAGCCCGTAGTTATGGCGCAGACGAGAGACCGTCAGGGGGAACGAGAGTGCGATGCGGCGCCAATTGTGCGGCGCCGCACGCGGCGGGCTGAAGTGTCGGTTCGATGCGGGAGATCGGAACGATGCCGCAGGCGACGGAGCAAATATGATCTTCAGAGACGCGCGAGCACTGCCAGCAGAAGCAGAGCGATGATGTTGGTGATCTTGATCGCGGGATTCACGGCGGGGCCGGCGGTATCCTTGTAGGGATCGCCGACGGTGTCGCCAGTCACCGCCGCCTTGTGCGCGTCGGAGCCCTTGCCGCCGTGGTGACCGTCTTCGATGTACTTCTTCGCGTTGTCCCACGCCCCGCCGCCGGACGTCATCGAGATCGCCACATAGAGGCCGGTGAGGATCACGCCGAGCAGGGACGCGCCCACGGTGGCGAAGGCCTGGCTCTTCCCGGCGATCGCCTGGATCGCGAAGAACAGCACGACGGGCGAGAGGACCGGGAGGAGCGAGGGGAGGATCATTTCCTTGATCGCCGCGCGGGTGAGCATATCGACGGCCCGGCCGTAATCCGGCCGGTCGGTGCCCGCCATAATGCCGGGCTTTTCGCGGAACTGGCGCCGCACCTCCTCCACCACGGCACCGGCAGCACGGCCTACCGCCGTCATCGCCATGCCGCCGAACAGGAACGGGATCAAACCGCCCAGGAGCAGGCCGACGACGACGTAGGGGTTCGACAGGGAGAAATCGACGGTGACGCCCTGGAAGAAGCGGTACTGAGTCGGGCTCGCATGGGCGATGAAGTAGTCCAGGTCGCTGGTATAGGCGGCAAACAGCACCAGGGCGCCGAGGCCCGCCGAGCCGATGGCATAGCCCTTGGTGACAGCCTTCGTGGTGTTGCCGACGGCATCGAGCGCGTCGGTGGACTTGCGGACTTCCGGTGGCAAGCCGGCCATCTCCGCGATACCGCCGGCATTGTCGGTGACGGGGCCGAACGCGTCGAGGGCGACGATGAAGCCGGCGAGCGCCAGCATGGCGGAAACGGCGATGGCGATGCCGAAGAGGCCGGCCAGCGAGTAGGTGGAGATGATGCCCGCCACGATGACGATCGCCGGCAGGGCCGTCGATTCCAGCGAGATCGCGAGACCTTGGATCACGTTGGTGCCGTGGCCGGTCACGGAGGCGTCGGCGATGGACTTCACCGGGCGGAAGTTGGTGCCGGTGTAGTATTCGGTGATCACCACGATGAGCGCGGTGATGACGAGGCCTATGACGGCGCAACCGAACAGGCCGCCGGAGGTGAAGGTGACTCCAGCATTGGTCTTGAACTCGGTGGCGAAACCGCCAAACAGCGCGACGTTGACGAGGGCGATGGCGACGATGGAGAGCGCCCCGGCGGTGATGAGCCCCTTGTAGAGCGCCCCCATGATCGACTGGTTGGCCCCAAGCCGCACCGCATAGGTGCCGGCGATGGAGGTGAGGATGCAGGCCGAGCCGATGGCGAGCGGGTAGAGCAGCATCGCTTCCAGCACGTTGCGGCCGCCGACATCGGTCTGGCCGGCGAAGAAGATCGCCGCGAGCACCATGGTGGCGACGACCGTCACCGCGTAGGTCTCGAACAGATCGGCCGCCATTCCGGCGCAGTCGCCGACATTGTCGCCCACGTTGTCGGCGATGGTGGCGGGGTTGCGCGGATCGTCCTCCGGAATCCCGGCCTCGACCTTGCCGACGAGGTCGCCGCCGACATCGGCGCCCTTGGTGAAGATGCCGCCGCCGAGACGGGCGAAGATCGAGATCAGTGAAGCGCCGAAGCCGAGCGCCACAAGGGAATCGATGACTTCGCGGCTGGCCGGCGCGAGGCCCGAAACGCGGGTGAGGAAGGTATAGTACAGAGCGACTCCGAGGAGCGCGAGACCGGCCACGAACATGCCGGTGACGGCGCCGGACTTGAACGCGACGTCGAGCCCGGCCCCCAGGGATGTCGAGGCCGCCTGCGCAGTGCGGACATTGGCGCGAACCGACACGTTCATGCCGATGAAGCCGGCCGCTCCAGAGAGGACCGCGCCGATGAGAAAGCCGATGGCGACCTTCAGCCCGAGGAAATAGGCGAGCGCCACGAACAGGACCACGCCGACGATGCCAATGGTGGCGTATTGCCGGCGCAAGTAGGCCTGTGCCCCCTCCGCGATCGCCCCGGAGATCTCCTGCATCCGCTGTGTGCCGGCGTCGCGTTTCATCACGTCGTTGATCGTGACGATACCGTAGGCGACGGCGCATAGCCCGCCCAGGATGATAAGCAACAATGCGGTCATTCTACCGTCCTTGCGTTGTTATCGTGATGACGAAGCTCGGCTGGCTGGCCGTGGGACGAGGCGATTGGTGCGTTATAGGCATTCCCTCCCTGGGATGCCTGCTCTGAGTGCCAAACTTCGGAGACAAGAGCAAATCCTGTCTAGCTGTTTCTCCAGCGAATATTTTTGCGCCGCACAAATCGCTAAAGGTTTGATTGAAATCGTTCGTATTCGCGTTGGTCAGGATTGGTCCGGGACCAGGATGCAACGCAGCGAAACTTCGAGTGCCGACACACGGTTCGGCATCGATTCCCAAATTGAGGGCAGTTTCAAAATCGTGGAAACGCGGTATCTCCTGAGGCCATGACTCAGGCGGAACAGCAGACACCGGACCCGGCTCTCGCCCGGCTGAGCCTGGCGCTCGACGGGGTACCCCAACGTGGGTTGCCGCCGGTGGAGCGCTGGAATCCGCCCTATTGCGGCGAGATCGACATGCGGATCGCCGCGGACGGAACCTGGTTCCACAACGGCTCGCCGATCCGCCGCCCGGCCCTCGTCAAGCTGTTCTCCTCCATCCTGCGGCGGGAGCCGGATGGCCGCATCGTCCTGGTGACGCCGGTGGAGAGCGTGGGCATCGTCGTGGACGATGCGCCCTTCGCTGCCGTGGAGATGGCGGCGGAGGGGGAAGGCGAGGCCCGGCGCATCGCCTTCCGCACCAATGTCGACGATCTCGTCACCGTCGATGCCGACCATGCCCTCCGCTTCGAGGAAGGCGGCGACGGAGGCTTGCGCCCCTATGTCCACGTGCGCCGCAGCCTCTGGGCGCTCCTGACCCGCGCCACGACCTACGACCTCCTGGCGCTGGGAGAGGAGCGCCTGATCGATGGCGTCTCCTGGTTCGGCATCGCCGGCGGCGGCGGCTTTCACCCTGTCGCCCGCAGCGAAGGCGCATGAGCTTCGACGCGCTGTCCGACCTGCTCGACAGGGCCGGGCGGGGCCTCTCGCCAGCTCCGCCGAAAGTCGACGACCCGATCTCGAACCCGCGCGGCGACCACGACCTCGATCCCTTCGGCATTGCGATCCATCCGGGCAGACCTCACCGGCCGGCGGCGGTTCTGGTCCCCGTCATCGTCAGGGACGGGGACCTCTCCGTACTCTTCACCGTCAGGGCCTCGCACCTGCGGGACCATTCCGGCCAGATCGCCTTTCCCGGCGGCAAGATCGAACCCTCCGATGGGAGCCCAGCCGATGCCGCCCTTCGCGAGGCCCGGGAAGAAATCGGCCTTCACCGCGACGACATCCGTATCCTCGGCTATCTCGACCCCTATCTGTCGGCCACGGGCTTCCTCGTGGTGCCGGTGGTGGGGCTCTGCGCGGGAGGGGTACGGCTCACCCCCGACCCCGCGGAGGTGGCGGAGGTATTCGAAGTCCCGCTCGCTCGCCTGATGGACCCGATTCGCCGGCGCCTCGGCGTCGGGATCTGGCAAGATCGCCCGCGCCGTTACTACGCGATCCCTTTCGGGGACCGCATGATCTGGGGTGTGACGGCAGGGATCGTGAACAATCTCCACGAACGCTTGTTTCCGTGACATGACAGGCTTCCACCACCCCGCGAAAGCCACATGATCCGTCGCCTTTTCGAAGAAGCCCTCATCTTCCTTCTGCCCTTCATGCTGTTCGGCCTCTATCTCGCGATCCGGGGCCGCAACCCGCGTCATGGCGCCCATTGGGAAGGATCGGTGTTCCGCCTGACCATGGGTGGGCTCGTTCTGGTGATCCTGTCTCTCGTCGTCGTCGGGTTGACCGGCGAGAAGCATCGCGGCGGCTACGTTCCGCCAAGGATCGAGAACGGCCAGGTCGTTCCTGGCCATTTCCAGTGACGAGCCGTGATCTTCAGCCAGATGGGCTGAAAGCCCTTCTTGGGGATCCGGCCATCTCGCACGTGCTTTCCGTGCTGACGGCGATGGGAGAGGAAACCCGGATCGTCGGTGGTTCCGTCCGCGATGCGCTGCTCGGACAGGTCGGGTCCGACATCGATCTCGCCACCACTCTGCTGCCCGAGGATGTGATGCGGCGGGCAACCGTCGCCTCCCTGAAGGCGATCCCCACCGGGATCGAGCATGGAACGGTGACGATCTTGTTCGACGGTCGGGCGTTCGAGGTGACGACCCTCCGGGAGGACGTCGAGACCGACGGGCGGCATGCGGTGGTGAGGTTCGGGCGCGATTTCGCCCGCGATGCCGAGCGCCGCGACTTCACCATCAACGCCCTGTCCCTAAGCGGGGACGGCGCCTTGCACGACACGACGGGAGGCGAAGCGGATCTTTACGCGGGCCGCGTGCGCTTCATCGGAGATGCGGCGACCCGCATCCGCGAAGACGCCTTGCGCATCCTGCGCTTCTTCCGCTTCCATGCCCGCTACGGCATCGGAGCACCCGACGAGGAGGGCTTAAAGGCAGCGGCCGCCGCGGCGGAGGCCCTCGACGGCCTGTCGCGTGAACGGGTCCGTTCGGAACTCCTGAAGCTCCTGGAAGCGCCGGGCGCCGTCCAAGCCGTGGCAGAGATGACGGGAGCCGGCCTGCTGGCGCGCATTGTCGGTACGAAAGGTCACCTCGACCGCCTGGAACGGGCTGTTTCGGCGAGTGCGAATCACGGTTCACCGAAGGGAGCGGTCGCACGGCTCGCCGCCTTAGCCGTCGATTCCGGCACCGATGCCGAGCGACTGAGACAATCGCTGCGATTGTCGAACGAGGAACAGGCCTGTCTTCAGGCGTATGCGGCGGCGAAGCGGGCGATAGAGCGTCTGCCCGTCATTGCGGCTGCAGATATCCGGCGACTCGTCGCGACGCAGGATCTGGGCAGCTTGGCCCTTGTCGTCACCGTGATGGACGACCACCGAAAGAGTGAGATGAGCGTAGAGGCCCGCTTGGCCTTCGAGCAGTTCCTCGACGGCACCCAGCCAGTACCCGTCTTTCCCCTGAGCGGGGGCGACCTCATCGCGGCGGGCATCCCACCGGGCCGTTCGATCGGGAAGGGACTCGCAGCGAGCTATGCCTGCTGGCTTGAACGGGGATGTCCCTCCGGGGAGGAGGAGCGCGCCCTCCTCCTCGATCATGCGGTCACCATCGCCCGCTCGAACGCCTGAGCGCGGCGACGGAATCAGAAGTTGAGGGCGACCTTGGCGTCCTGAAGCTGGACGATCTGACCGGTGATCTCGTCTTTCTTGGCGAAATCCTCGGTGGCGTCGCGCTGCAATTCGAGGGCGGCGATATCCTTGTCGAGGGAATCGGGCGTGATTTCCTCGAACGGGTTGGCACGCTCGGCGATCACGGTGACCATGGTCGGTCCGATATCGGCGAAGCCGCCGCGCACCAGGACGCGCTTACCGGTATGGCCAGCCTCGTTGATCACGATCACGCCCACCTTGAGCGCGGTCAGAACGGGCGCATGCCCCGGAAGGACGGTCATCTCCCCTTCGATACCGGGAAGCTGCACGGCCTCGATCTGGCCGGAATAGACCGTCCGCTCGGGACCGACGAAATCGAACTGGAAGGTGGCCATGGCGAGGGAGGTCCCGCTTCGGGTTATCGTGTTGGAAAAGCGGCGCGGTCCCGAGAAGGCCGCGCCGTGATTGTCGGGTCAAGCCATCCGCCATTTAGGTGGAAGGCCTTGGCGTTCGATGGATCAGGCCGCAGCCGCGATCTTCTTCGCCTTCTCCTTGGCATCCTCGATCGTGCCGACCATGTAGAACGCCGCCTCCGGCAGGTCGTCGTAATCGCCGTTCACCAGGCCCTTGAAGCCCTTGATCGTGTCGGCCAGCGGGACCTGAATGCCGGGCGAGCCGGTGAAGATCTCGGCCACGGAGAAGGGCTGCGAGAAGAAGCGCTCGATCTTGCGGGCGCGGGCGACGGTGAGCTTGTCCTCTTCCGAGAGCTCATCCATGCCCAGGATCGCGATGATGTCCTGCAGGGCCTTGTAGCGCTGCAGAGTCTGCTGGACGCGGCGGGCGACGTCGTAATGCTCCTCACCGAGAACGGCGGGGTTCAGCATGCGCGAGGTGGAGTCCAGCGGATCCACGGCCGGGTAGATGCCCTTCTCGGCGATGGAGCGCGAGAGCACGGTGGTGGCGTCCAAGTGGGCGAACGAGGCGGCGGGCGCCGGATCGGTTAGATCGTCGGCCGGCACGTAGATGGCCTGCACCGAAGTGATCGAGCCCTTGGTGGTGGTGGTGATGCGCTCCTGCAGGGCGCCCATGTCGGTGGCCAGCGTCGGCTGGTAGCCCACGGCGGAGGGGATGCGGCCGAGGAGAGCCGACACTTCCGAACCGGCCTGGGTGAAGCGGAAGATGTTGTCCACGAAGAACAGCACGTCCTGGCCCTGATCGCGGAAATCCTCAGCGATGGTGAGGCCGGTGAGAGCCACGCGCGAGCGGGCGCCGGGGGACTCGTTCATCTGGCCGTAGACGAGCGCACACTTGGAGCCTTCGGCCGAGCCGTTGTTCTCCTTCGGGTCCATGTTGACCTTGGACTCGATCATCTCGTGGTAGAGATCATTGCCTTCACGGGTGCGCTCACCGACACCCGCGAACACCGAGTAGCCGGAGTGCACCTTGGCGATGTTGTTGATGAGCTCCATGATCAGCACGGTCTTGCCGACGCCGGCGCCGCCGAACAGGCCGATCTTGCCGCCCTTGGCGTAAGGGGCGAGGAGATCGACAACCTTGATGCCGGTGACGAGGATCTGCGACTCGGTGGACTGCTCGGCGTAGGACGGCGCGGGCTGGTGGATGGCGCGCAGCGTGTCCGACCGGATGGGGCCGGCCTCGTCGATCGGCTCGCCGATGACGTTCATGATGCGGCCGAGGGTGTTGAAGCCCACCGGCACCTTGATGGCCTCACCGGTATCGGTGACTTCCTGGCCACGAACGAGGCCTTCCGACGTGTCCATGGCGACGCAGCGCACGGTGCTCTCACCGAGCTGCATGGCCACTTCGAGGACGAGCCGGTTGCCGTTGTTCTTGGTTTCGAGAGCGTTGAGGATCTCCGGCAGGTGGCCGTCGAAGTGAACGTCGACCACGGGGCCGATGACCTGGGTGATCTTGCCGACCTTGTTGGAGCCGGCGCCGGGGAGAGCGGTGTTCGCCATGTTACGGGTCCTTCGAATATGTTGCGGTCAGGGCGACGGGGAGCGCTTAGAGCGCTTCGGCACCCGAGATGATTTCGATGAGTTCCTTGGTGATCATGGCCTGACGCGTGCGGTTGTAGATCTGCGTCTGCTTCTTGATCATCTCGCCGGCGTTGCGCGTGGCGGAATCCATGGCACCCGTGCGTGCGCCCTGTTCGGAGGCCGCGTTCTCGAGGAGCGCGCGGAACACCTGAACGGTGAGGTTGCGCGGCAGAAGGGTATCGAGGATCGCTTCCTCGCTCGGCTCGAACTCGAGAGCGGCATCCGGAGCGGTACCGCCGGCTGCGGGCAGCTCGGCCGGGATGAGCTTCTGGGCGGTCGGCACCTGGGCGATGACGGAGCGGAAGCGCGAATAGAACAGCGTCGCCACGTCGAACTCGCCGTCGTCGAAACGCGAGATGATGCTCTGCGCGATCTCGGCGGCGAACTCGTAATCCACCGGCTTGTTGCCGCGCAGGTCACGGCTCTCGATGATCTGGTCGCGATACTGGCGACGCAGGAGGTCGTAGCCCTTCTTGCCGACCGTGACGATCTTTACCGTCTTGCCTTCGGCCGTCAGCGTGCGGATGTGCTCGCGGGCCAGACGCACGATCGACGAGTTGAAGCCGCCGCAGAGGCCGCGGTCAGCCGTGCAGACGACGAGCAGGTGAACCTTGTCGGCGCCCGTGCCGGACAGGAGCTTCGGTCCCTGGACACCGCCGACGAGGTTCGCGGCGAGGTTGCCGAGGACCTGGGACATCTTCTCGGCATAGGGACGGGCATTCTCAGCGGCATTCTGGGCGCGCCGCAACTTGGCGGCGGCGACCATCTGCATCGCTTTGGTGATCTTCTGCGTGCCCTTCACCGAAGCGATGCGGTTACGCAGATCCTTCAAACTCGCCATGGGGTGACTTCCAGATCCGTTCGGTGCGGTTCGACGCCATCTCTCTCCCCCTTGAGTGGGGAAGAGCCGGAGGTGGGGGTGGTGTCGAAGAGGTCTCGGCCGGTCCGGCACACCTCCACCCCAGCCCCCTCCCCGCTAAGGGAGGGGATCATCGACTGGCTTTAGGCCAGCGACTTGGCGACGCTCTCGACGACGCCCTTCAGCGTCTTCGCGCTGTCGTCGGACAGATCCTTCGAGTCACGGATCTTGGTGAGCAGATCGGCGTGCTTGGTGCGCAGGGTCGAGAGCAGCGCGTCCTCGAAGGGACGGACCTTCGACACGGGCAGAGCGTCGAGATAACCGTTCACGCCGGCATAGATCACCGCGACCTGCTCTTCCATCTTCAGCGGCGAGAATTGCGGCTGCTTCAGGAGTTCGGTGAGGCGTGAGCCACGGTTCAGGAGCTTCTGGGTCGACGCATCGAGATCCGAGCCGAACTGCGCGAAGGCGGCCATCTCGCGGTACTGGGCGAGCTCGCCCTTGATCTTGCCGGCGACCTTCTTCATCGCCTTCGTCTGGGCCGAGGAGCCGACACGAGAGACCGAGAGGCCGACGTTCACCGCCGGACGGATGCCCTGGTAGAACAGGTCGGTCTCGAGGAAGATCTGACCGTCGGTAATCGAGATCACGTTGGTGGGGATGTAGGCCGAGACGTCGTTGGCCTGGGTCTCGATGACCGGAAGCGCGGTGAGCGAGCCATTGCCGGCGGCGTCACCCATCTTGGCGGCGCGCTCGAGCAGGCGCGAGTGCAGGTAGAACACGTCGCCGGGATAGGCCTCACGGCCCGGCGGGCGGCGCAGCAGCAGCGACATCTGGCGGTAGGCCACGGCCTGCTTGGAGAGATCGTCGTACACGATCACGGCGTGCATCGCGTTGTCGCGGAAATACTCGCCCATGGCACAGCCGGCGAAGGGTGCGATGAATTGCATCGGCGCGGCGTCCGAAGCGGTCGCGGCGATGACGATGGAGTATTCGAGCGCGCCGTTGTCCTCGAGAGACTTCACGAACTGCGCGACGGTGGAGCGCTTCTGGCCGATGGCGACGTAGACGCAGTAGAGCTTGGCGTTCTCGTCGGTGCCCGCATGGGCCGGCTTCTGGTTGAGGATGGTATCGAGGGCGATGGCGGTCTTGCCGGTCTGACGATCGCCAATGATGAGCTCGCGCTGGCCGCGGCCGACGGGGATGAGGGCATCGATGGCCTTGAGGCCGGTCGCCATCGGCTCATGCACCGACTTGCGCGGGATGATGCCAGGCGCCTTCACGTCGACGCGGCGACGTTCGGTGGTGGCGATGGGGCCCTTGCCGTCGATCGGGTTGCCCAGCGCGTCGACGACGCGACCGAGGAGCGCCTTGCCGACCGGAACGTCCACGATAGCGCCGGTGCGCTTGACGGTCTGGCCTTCCTTGATATCGCGATCCGACCCGAAGATCACGATGCCGACGTTGTCCTGTTCGAGGTTGAGGGCCATGCCGCGCACGCCCGACTCGAACTCGACCATCTCGCCGGCCTGGACGCTGTCGAGGCCGTAGGCGCGGGCGATGCCGTCACCTACGGAAAGCACTTGGCCTACCTCGGTGACTTCGGCGTCCTGGCCGAAATTCTTGATCTGCTCTTTCAGGATCGCGGAGATCTCGGCAGCGCGGATGTCCATCGTCTGGCCTCTTTAAATTCGGAACGAAGTTGCTGTGGAGAAAACGGGAGCGGTCGTGCGCCGGAGCGCCGACCTCAGGCTTCCCGCATCGCGAGTCGAATACCGTTGAGCTTGGTCCGCAGGGACGCGTCGACCATCCGGCTGCCGATCTTGACGATGAGACCGCCGATCAGGGCCGGGTCCACCCGCAGGTCGAGATCGATCTCGGAGCGGGCGACGTCGCGCAGGGACGCCTTAATTTCTTCGAGGACGGCGTCAGAGGGACGCTCGGCCACGGTCACCTCGGCGCGCACGATGCCCTTCGATTCGGCGACGAGCCGCTTGAAGGCGCGGATCATGTCGGGCAGCACGAACAGGCGCCGGTTGGCGGCCACGAGGCGGATGAAGTTGGCGCCGAGGCCGGAGATGCCCGCCTTGTCGAGGATGGCGCCGATGGCGGCTTCCTGCTGCTCGCCGGTGAAAACCGGGCTGCGCACGAGGCGCGTCAGGTCGGCGCTTTCCTTCAAAAGGCCGTCGAATTGCTGAAGGCTCGCCGCCACCGCATCGATCTGGCGCTCGTCGCGGGCCAGCTCGAACAGTGCGGAGGCATAGCGACCTGCTACGCCTGCAACCGGGGAACCCGCCTCGGAACTGGTCTGCGCCACGCGCCACTCTCTCTTTTAATCCGGCCCGAGGTTCCGGCCCGTGACACCGTTCTCGGCGTCGGCTCTGAAACCGTCAGGAATGGGAACCGCCTCGAAATACAGGTCTGAAACCCGTCCTCCCGGCGCGGCGAGGGCCTAGCATGCGTGTTGGGGAGGCGCAAGACGAAGACGGCTCTGCATCAGCTTGTGCGGAGCGCGGTCATGCGATCATCCCCAATCCGCGCGAACGATGGCGAAGGTGAGGCGCAGGCCGGATGGCATCGGCCAGGATCTGCGACGAGGACCGCTAACAAGCGATCTGCTCGCAACGGCGCATGGCGCCGATCATCCGGGCGAGGGATTTCGCTCCCGGATGCCCCAGAAGGCCGGTATTACCGAGGACGTAGGAGGGAGTCGCCACGAGGCCGAGATCGGCGGCCATCCGCATCTGCGCCCTCAGGGCCAGACGCACCTCGTCGCTGTCGGCGATCGTCTCGATCTCGGAAGCGGAAATACCCAGGGTGGCGGCAGCCTGAAGCGCGCCGCTGCCGTCGATTTTTCCCGGCTTGGCGAGGAGCTTCTGGTAGAGCGTCCAGGCCGCGGCCGAGCCTAGCTTGCGCTGGATCGCCAGTGCGACCTTCGCCGCCTGTGCCGATTGCGGCGAGAGAATCGGATTGTTGACGAGCCCGATTCGCAAGGCGGTGTCGCTTGCGGCGAGCGACACCATGTCGACCGCCGCCTTTCGGCAATACGGGCAATTGTAGTCGAAGAATTCGTAGAGCGTGATTTCGGCCTCGCGGGCTCCCACATATGTCACGCCCTTCAACGCGGGGATTTCACCGACGATCTCGCCCGGCAGCCGCGTGTTCGCGATGGGTCGCCCGTCGTCGTTGTCGACCTTGAAGGTCTGGCCGTATCCCTGGGCCACGCTCGCGCCTGAGGACGCGACGAAAGTGGCCAGGGTGACGGCCCCGGCCAGAAAAGTCCGACGGTCGACGGTCATGGGATCCAAGCCTCGAATGTGAGCGGTTTCCGATCATTCGGCACCGCAGGTCGCGCGTCTTAATCCCGGTTCGTGACCGTATCCAGTCCGCCGCTGCCCGCAACGGCGATCGGTCCGGCAGAAACAATCAGCCTTTAGATGAAATATCGTTCCATGCCCTGGAACCCAACCTGTGAAACAGCCCTCTCTTAGTCTTGCAAAAAACAAAAGTATCCATACCCGCAACCAATGCATCGCGGATTTATAGGTTGAACCGATTTAGATTTCTATAAATATCGATAGTTTTTATTGGGTATGCGTGAATTTATCGCAAAATATATTTGCAGAATCTCCAGTAAAAACGGAAATTTTTCACATTTTATAACGTGATCGTGATGAGCGAATTTTGATTTTCGCCATCCGATGAGCGTTTCGTTAACTCGACGGATAGAAAATCGAGCGTATCCGAGATCGCAGGGTCGAGCGCGGCGATCCCCTCAACCGTTACGCGCCATCCAGGGCTATGAACTTCTTCACGAACACTGA
This sequence comes from Methylobacterium bullatum, assembly GCA_902712845.1. Taxonomy (NCBI): domain Bacteria; kingdom Pseudomonadati; phylum Pseudomonadota; class Alphaproteobacteria; order Hyphomicrobiales; family Methylobacteriaceae; genus Methylobacterium; species Methylobacterium bullatum. The sequence continues at coordinate 2,261,378 of LR743504.1, read as the reverse complement.
TCTCCGGTCCAAGATCGAAGCATTGGATCGCTCGCAAGCGGTCATCGAATTCGATACCGATGGCAAGGTCCTGACTGCCAACGCGAATTTTCTTGCCGCAATCGGCTACGAGCTGTCTGAGATCAAGGGCAAGCACCACAGCCTGTTCGTCGATCCCGCCTTCAGGGAAAGCCAGGATTACCGCGCCTTCTGGAGCGCACTCGCCGCCGGCACCTTCCAGTCCGGCGAGTTCAAGCGCATCGGCAAGGGCGGGCGCGAGCTCTGGCTGCAGGCCACCTACAATCCCATCCTCGGCCGCGACGGCAAAATCTCAAAGATCGTGAAGTTCTCCTCCGACATCACGGAGCGGGTTATGCAATCGATCAACAATGAGGGTCAGATCAGGGCCCTCCATCGCTCGCAGGCGGTGATCGAGTTCGCCCTCGACGGCACCATTCTCACCGCCAACCGGAACTTCCTCGACGTGATGGGCTACGACCTGTCCGAGATCCAGGGGAAGCATCACAGCCTGTTCGTCGATCCCGCTCTGCGCGCCGGCGCCGAATACAAGCGCTTCTGGGACGAACTGGGCCGCGGCGAGTATCAGGCCGACGAGTACCGCCGCCTCGCCAAAGGCGGCCGCGAGGTGTTCATCCAGGGCACCTACAACCCGATCCTCGACCGGGAAGGACGCCCGCTCAAGGTGGTCAAGTTCGCCATCGACGTGACGCGGCAGGTTCTCGAGCGCAAGCGCCGCGCCGACCTCCAGATCTCCATCGCCACCGACCTCAACGCCATTGCCGGAGCCGCCTCGGGCGCATCGCAGCAGGCAGGTCAGGCCGCCCAGGCTTCGACGCAGGTCTCCGCCGACATCCAGACCGTGGCGTCCGGCGCCGAGGAGCTCGCTGCGTCAGTGTCCGAGATCAGCATGCAGGTCACTCACGCGTCCGAGATCTCCGGCCAGGCGGTTCGGCAGGCTCAGGAAACCAGCACCATCATCGCCGGCCTGTCCGGTGCGGCGACCCGGATCGGCGAGGTCGTCGCCCTGATCCAGGGCATCGCGGCACAGACCAACCTCCTCGCTCTCAATGCCACGATCGAGGCGGCACGGGCCGGTGAGGCGGGGCGGGGCTTCGCCGTGGTCGCCACCGAGGTAAAGGCGCTGGCCGCCCAGACCTCCAAGGCCACCGAACAGATCAGCGCGCAGATCGCATCGACCCAGCAGGCCACCGGCGACGCGGTGGGGGCGATCTCGGGCATCCAGAACACGATCATGACCCTGAACGACGTTGCGAACGCAATCTCGGCGGCGGTTGAGGAGCAGAGCGCCGTCACCCGCGAGATGTCGGCCAGCATGCAGACCGCCTCCAACGGCGTCACCCTCATCACCGGCAGCCTCAGCGAAATCGCCCGCTCGACCGAAGAGGTCGACGAGGCCACACAGAAGGTCAGGACCGCCTCCCAGGCCGCGGCCTGAGGATTTACCGGCCCTCGCTCCACCAGATAGAGAGACACGGTCGCGGCCCGACAAGGCGCGCGACCGATCTTCTATCGTGACGTAACCTCGTGGCCTCGATCCGATACGGCCGTCTCGGTCCCCGGAACGGTAGCGCCTATCGCATCGCCCCCGGCCGGTCCCCGGTCGCCCAGGCGAGAGCCTGCTCCAGCCGGTCGTTGCCCCAGAACAATTCGCCGTCGCCGGTCAGAAAGGTCGGTGCGCCGAAGATGCCGCGCGAGCGCGCCTCCTCACCGTTGACGCGCAGACGCCCCTTGTTGCCCTCCAGGGCCGCGGCCTTGAGGATCACGGTGCCGTCGAGCCCGAGACGGTCGAGAATACCGACCACGGCCTGGGGTTCGGCAATGGAATGCCCGGCGGCGAACTGGGTCTCGTAGACGGCTTTAGAGAACGGAACGAGCCAGTCGTGATCCATGCCGTAGGTGGCTGCGCGCGTGGCGCTCAGGCTGTTCTGCGGGAACGGGTCGGGCCGTTTCAGCGGCGGCAGGCCTTGCCGCGCCGCCTCGCGCTCCACATCCCGCCACATATGCCGTCCCTTGGCGGGGAAAAGGTTGAACGGCGAGGAATTCCATCCCTGGCTGGCGAAGATTGGGCCGAGGAGGAATGGCCTCCAGCGCACTGCGACGCCGACGGCTTCCGCCATCGCATCGATCCGCATGGCCGAAAGGTAGGAATAGGTGGAGGAGAACTCGTACCAGAATTCGAGGGTCGGCCGTCGCGGCATTCGTCGAATCTCCGGCGTGGGATCAAGAGTGGGGTCGGATTACGCAGTTTCGGCTGTCGCGGCCAGGGCGGCAACCGGGTCTGCTTCCGCGGTCGTGGAAAGCGGGACCGATACCTCTGCAACGTCTCCTGCGGCATGCCGGTTGCACGACGCGGCTCTCGGCTGATAAGTCGCCCCGACTCCACGAGAACCGAAGCGAGCCCGATGTCAGACGCGAATCCGAAGCCCGTCAACAAGGTCGTGCTCGCCTATTCCGGTGGCCTCGACACCTCGATCATCCTGAAATGGCTGCAGACCACCTATGGCTGCGAGGTCATCACCTTCACGGCCGATCTCGGACAGGGCGAGGAGCTCGAGCCGGCGCGCAAGAAGGCCGAACTGCTCGGCATCAAGCCGGAAAACATCTTCATCGAGGACCTGCGCGAGGAGTTCGTGCGCGACTACGTCTTCCCGATGTTCCGCGCCAACGCGGTCTACGAGGGCGTCTATCTCCTTGGAACCTCCATCGCCCGCCCGCTCATCGCTAAGAAGCAGATCGAGATTGCCGAACGCCTCGGCGCCGACGCGGTCTGTCACGGCGCCACCGGCAAGGGCAACGATCAGGTGCGGTTCGAGCTCGGCTATTATGCCTTGAAGCCCGATGTGACCGTCATCGCCCCCTGGCGCGAATGGGACCTCAAGAGCCGCGAACAGCTCATCGCCTTCGCCGAGCAGCACCAGATTCCGATCTCCAAGGACAAGCGCGGCGAGAGCCCGTTCTCCGTGGACGCGAACCTTCTCCACGCCTCCTCCGAGGGCAAGGTTCTGGAGGACCCGGCCGATGAGGTGCCGGATTACGTCTATTCCCGCACGCTCTCGCCGGAAGAGGCCCCCGACACCCCGACCATCGTCACGATCGGCTTCGAGAAGGGTGACGCGGTCTCCATCGATGGCGAGCGCCTCACGCCTGCTACCCTATTGGCCAAGCTCAACCAGCTGGGCCACGACAACGGCATCGGCCGCCTCGATCTCGTGGAGAACCGCTTCGTCGGCATGAAGAGCCGGGGCATGTACGAGACGCCGGGCGGTACGATCCTGCTGCCGGCCCACCGCGCCATCGAGTCGATCACGCTGGACCGTGGTGCGGCCCATCTCAAAGACCAGATCATGCCGCAATATGCGGAGCTGATCTACAATGGCTTCTGGTTCTCGCCGGAGCGCGAGATGCTCCAGGCCCTCATCGACAAGAGCCAGGAGATGGTCACCGGCGAGGTCCGGCTCAAGCTCTACAAGGGCGGCATCCACGTCATCGGCCGCACCAGCCCGAACTCCCTCTACGATCAGGACCTCGTCACCTTCGAGGAGGGCGCGGTAGCCTACGATCACCGCGACGCGGCGGGCTTCATCAAGCTCAACGCCCTGCGCCTGCGCACCCTGGCCCAGCGCAAGAAGAAGCTCGGGGCATAGGCCCCGGGATCCACCCCTCCCCCGTCGCGGGGAGGGGTTCGAGCGGCGCTCAGACGGCGGCCCAGCGGTTGCCCGCCTTGCCGAAGGGGCCGGGGCCGAGATCGCCGTAGCGCAGGAAGATCTGCAGGGCCGGCTGCATCTCGTGATGCACCGCCGGTACCTCGGTCCCCGCTCCATAAGGCTCGGCCGTGTCGAAGGCCGGCACGTCGCGGCCCTCGTCCCAGACGATGTTGAGCTTCGGCACCAGGGCCAGATGCTGGGCGGTGACGTCGAAAGTCACGTGCTCGGGCGTCTCACCCGTCGCCTCGTCGCGGAACACGTCCCCGACATCCTCCGAGGACAGCTTGGCCAGGGTGTTGTGGTAGGCGTAGCGCCCCGGCTTCAGCACGGCGTTGTGGAGGAAGACCGCGAGCGCGTCACCGAGCGCCCTGTGTTCCTCGTCCGCCCCGTCATCGTCTCCGGTGACGTTGAAGATGTCGCCGTCGCGGTCGGTGCTGCCATAGGGAGCGTCGGGATGCACGATGGGCGCGCCCTGGCCGGCCGGATTCCAGGCCACCACCATCCGGCGGATCAGGGCGATCCGCTCGAGGGTGAGGTCGAAGGTTGTGCTGTCGGCCATGTCGTGTCCGCTACCGATGTGGTGTTCGTCTTGCCTCGTATCCGCCCCATCACGGGCCGGCCCCGACCGCCTGCCGGGCAATGGAGGGCTCTATGGCACGAGTCGCGGTGAGCCTCCATGTGTTCGAAATCAGCGAAGGCAGCCCATCAATCCGCCGACGCCGTTCATTCGAGCCTGGATGCGGGCGGCGACCGCGCGCACGCCCCGCGACGGCAGGGCCGGGTTGCGCTGGATCGGATTCGGCAGAACGGCGGCGAGGAGGCTCGCCTCACTGCGACTGAGGTTGCGCGCGCCCTTTCCGAACCAGCGCTGCGAAGCCGCCTCGGCGCCGTAGACGCCCTCCCCCCATTCGGCGATGTTGAGATAGACCTCCATCATCCGCCGCTTGCCCCACAGGGCGTCGGCGATGACCGCGAGGGGAATTTCGAGGCCCTTCCGGATGAAGGAACGGCCCGGCCAGAGAAACACGTTCTTCACGGCCTGCATGGAGATTGTCGAAGCCCCGCGGCTCGGCCCCTCGTCATCATCCACCACGTCGCGCAGGGCGCCCCAATCGACGCCGTTGTGAAGGCAGAAGCGCTGGTCCTCGGAAGCGATGACGGCCTGGACCAGAAGCGGCGAGATCGCGTCGAGAGTGACGGCCTCGCGGTTGACGGGCTTACCGCTCATCCATCGCGCCAGCATCAGGGTTGAGGGCGGCGTCAGCGCACTATAGACGAGCCCCAGAACAAGAATCAGGGCCAGCACCATGACCGGGAGCAGCATGACGAGGCCGACGAACCGCCTCACCCAATGCTTCCCTCGTCCTTGGCGGATGGAATCGAGATCGCGCGCATGGCGTGATCGCGAATCGCTCTCGTCCGCCGCACCGTCACGCCGTTCCTGAATCCGTACCTCCCGCACAACGACGCGCCCACCCTTGACCAAGGCCCTTCTTACGATGACCTCACCAAAAGCATCCCACGCTTCGGTCAAGGCGGACGCGTCTCAGGCGTTTTCCCACAAGCTTTCCAGCGTGGCCGACGCAGTCGAGGCGTTTCTGGCCGAACGCCTCGGCCCTGAAACGCAGGCGGGCGAGATCACGAGGCCCGTTCGGCTGATGGAGGCCATGCGCCACGCCGTTCTCGGCGGCGGCAAGCGTCTGCGCCCGTTCCTGGCGGTGGAGACGGCCCGGATGCTGGGCGGCTCCGAGGCCGGGGCGCTGGCCGCCGGTTCGGCCATCGAGCTCGTCCATTGCTACTCCCTCGTCCACGACGACATGCCGGCCATGGACGACGACGACATGCGGCGCGGCAAGCCTACCGTCCATAAGGCCTATGACGAGGCGACCGCCATCCTCGTCGGCGATGCGCTCCAGACCCTCGCCTTCGAAATCCTGGCCGATTCCGCCTGGCAGCCGGAGCCGTCGATCCGCGCCGACCTCGTACTGGGCCTCGCCAAGGCCTCGGGCCTCGGCGGCATGGTCGGTGGGCAGATCCTCGATCTGGGCGCGGAAGGACGCTTCGGCGCCGTCTCCCTGGACGTCGAGGACACGCTCCAACTCCAGGCGATGAAGACCGGCGCCATTCTCGCCTTTTCGGTGGATGCGGGTGCCCTCGTCGGCGGAGCGACGCCCGACCAGCGCGCCGCCCTGTGGCGCTACGGGCTCGCCCTCGGCCAAGCCTTCCAGATCGCCGACGATATCCTCGACCGCGAGGCCTCGCCGGAAGCCATGGGCAAGGCCACCGGCAAGGACAAGGATGCCGGCAAGGCCACCCTGGTCGACCGGCTCGGCATCGACGGAGCCCGCGCCGAATGCGACCGCCTCGTCGGCATCTGCGAGGAGGCTGTCTCCGCCTGGGGCGACAAGGCCCAGACGCTGCGCGAGGCGGCGCGGTTCACGGTGGCGCGCAAGGTCTGACATCAGGCCTCGATGAGTCAGACTCATCGAGTTCTGCCCGCGCGACGGCGCGGCGGCGGTCGTCCGACGGACCTCACTGACCCTGACATATGGGTCAGGGTCAGTGAGACTTGGTATGACACAACCAATTTTGCCATCGGGGCTGCGAGCCGGCATCAATGCCACTTGGCATGACACCGGCTAGGCACGCCATCATTCCGGGTCCGCATAGCGGAGCCCGGAATCCAGGGTCGCCAAACACACTCAACGCAGCGATCGCGATGGTTCTGGGTTCAACGCCTATGGCGCGGCCCTCCGGGTCCGGTCTCGCCTTCGGTCTCCCGGAAAGGCGGTACGGATGTGAGGAACCGGGCGTGAGCGTTCCCGCAGGTCATACCCTGGCAATGCGAGTCTAGCGGGGTCCTCCGCCGCGATGTTGCATCGCGGCGGGTCCGTGCTATCAGGCGTCCATGCATCTCAAGCGGTTCATCGATTTTCTCGGCCTGACGCCGCCGTAGGCGGAAGCTGAACAGATCGTATTCCGTCCACGCCCGATGAGCGCTGAAGCGCCCGGGCCTCCAGATGCCTGTCCCTGCCGACGCTTCGCGCACGGGGCCCCTCGAAAGCTTTATCCATGAACCGTCAGCACCTCCGGAGCGAGTGGGCTCCCGACGTCACGCGTGAACTTCTGGCCGGAACGGTGGTCGCCCTCGCGCTGATCCCCGAGGCCATCGCCTTCTCGATCATCGCGGGCGTGGACCCCAAGGTCGGTCTCTACGCCTCGTTCTGCATCGCGGTGATCTCGGCTTTCGCCGGGGGACGCCCGGCCATGATCTCGGCAGCCACCGGGGCCATGTCCCTGGTCATGGTGACCCTCGTGAAGGAACACGGGCTCGGCTATCTGTTCGCCGCGACCATCCTCACCGGCCTCCTGCAGATCGCGGCGAGCCTGATGCGCCTCGGCAACCTGATGCGCTTCGTCTCGCGCTCGGTGGTTACCGGCTTCGTCAACGCCCTGGCGATCCTGATCTTCCTCGCGCAGATGCCGGAGCTGATCGGGCGAGGGCCGGTCGTCTACGCGATGACCGCCATCGGCCTCGCAATGATCTATGGCCTGCCCTACCTGACGAAGGCCGTCCCCTCCCCGCTGATCACGATCCTCGTCCTCACCGGCATCTCGATCTGGTTCGGTTTCGACATCCGGACCGTGGGCGAAATGGGCGCCCTGCCGAGCGAATTGCCCGTCTTCGCCCTGCCCCAGGTCCCGTTCACCCTGGAGACCCTGCGGATCATCCTGCCCTATGCGCTCACCCTGGCGATGGTCGGCCTGCTGGAGAGCATGATGACGGCGGCCATCCTCGACGAGATGACCGACACGACCTCCGACAAGAATCGCGAATGCGCCGGCCAGGGCCTTGCCAACGTCACCTCCGGCCTGTTCGGCGGCATGGCCGGCTGCGCCATGATCGGTCAATCGGTCATCAACGTCTCATCCGGTGGGCGCGGCCGCCTCTCGACGCTGTGGGCGGGCGCGTTCCTGTTGTTCCTCATCGTGGTGCTCGGCCCCTACGTGGCACGAATTCCCATGGCGGCCCTGGTGGCAGTGATGATCATGGTCTCGATCAATACCTTCCAGTGGAACTCCGTCCGCACGCTGCTGACCCATCCGAAGAGTTCGAGCGCTGTGATGCTGGGCACGGTGGCCGTCGTCGTCACCACCCACGACCTCGCCAAGGGCGTCCTGTTCGGCGTCATCCTCTCGGGCCTGTTCTTCGCCCACAAGGTGACCCGGTTCTTCCGCGTGTCTTCGGTGCGGGACAACGGGAGCCGGATGCGGACCTACCGGGTGAGCGGGCAGATCTTCTTCGCCACGGCCGAAGCTTTTCACTCCGCCTTCGATTTCCGCGAGGACGACCTCGACGGCGTGGTCATCGATCTCGCCGCCTCGCATTTCTGGGACATCACGAGCATCAACGCCTTGGACCGGGTCGTGCTGAAGTTCCGGCACCACGGTATTCCCGTGGAAATCTTCGGAATGAATGAAGCGACCGCGACACTGGTGGACCGAGTCGGTACGCACCAGAAACCCGGTGCGGTTCTCGCCAAGTCTGGTCACTGACCAACGGGAGGGCCGGCGTCGCGCGGGAATGCTTGCCAAGCGCCCGGGCCCCTCGCTACAGCCGGCCGACGCATCACCCCTGGCCGCGAGTGCTCCCATGACCGCCTACAAACTCCTCCTTCTCCCGGGCGACGGCATTGGCCCGGAGGTGATGGCCCAGGTTACAACCGTGATCGGGGCGCTGGCCGAGACCGGACTGGCCAGTTTCGAGACCGAGACCGACCTCGTCGGCGGGTCGTCCATCGACGCCCACGGCGTTCCCCTCACCGATGCGGCCCTGGCACGGGCGGACGCGGCCGATGCGATCCTGCTCGGGGCAGTGGGCGGCCCGAAATGGTCCGGTGTCGCCTACGACATCCGCCCCGAGGCGGGGCTCCTGCGTCTGCGCAAGGATCTCGGCCTGTTCGCCAATTTGCGCCCGGCGATCTGCTACCCCGCGCTCGCCGACGCCTCGGCCCTCAAGCGCGAGCTGGTGGAGGGCCTCGACATCATGATCGTGCGCGAGCTCACGGGCGGCGTCTATTTCGGCGAGCCGAAGGAGATCACCACCCTCCCCGACGGCACCAAGCGTGCCGTGGATACCCAGGTCTACACCACGGGCGAAATCGAGCGGATCGCCCATGTGGCCTTCGATCTGGCGCGCAAGCGCTCGGGACGCGTGGCCTCGGCCGAGAAGCACAACGTGATGAAGTCCGGCGTCCTGTGGAAGGAGGTCGTCACCAAGGTCCATGCCGAGCATTACAGCGATGTCGAGCTGGAGCACGTCCTCGCCGACAATTGCGCCATGCAGCTGGTGCGCCGCCCCAAGCAGTTCGACGTCCTCGTCACCGACAACCTCTTCGGCGACGTGCTGTCGGACGTGGCGGCGATGCTCACGGGATCCCTCGGCATGCTACCCTCGGCCTCTCTCGGCGCGGTGGACGAGAAAGGCAGTCGCAAGGCGCTCTACGAGCCCGTTCACGGCTCGGCCCCGGACATTGCCGGTCAGGATCTCGCCAACCCGTTGGCCATGATCGGCTCGCTTGCCATGGCGCTGCGCTACTCGTTCGGCCTCGGCGAGGCGGCGGACCTTCTCGACGGCGCCATCACCGATGCCCTCGCGGCGGGCGCCCGCACCAAGGACATCGCGGGAGACGGCGTGACGCCTCTCGGGACCGCCGGTATGGGCGAGGCGGTGGTGGCGGCTCTAAGGTCGCGGGTGCGGTAGGCGCCGCGGCTCTGCCGCCTCCATCCGGGCATAAAGAAAGGCGCCGACCCGGCCGGGTCGGCGCCTTTCTTTTCTTCTCGTTCGACGGTGAGGCTTAGTAGGGGCTGCCATTGCGCGACACGTAGGAAGTCGGGTCGATCGCGTCGACACCGGAGAAGTCGATGTTGTGGATCGCGCTCGACCGGGCTCCGATGAACGGGCCATTGGTGATCGGGTCGGGCAGAATCGCGCCGCCGAAGCGATCGTTGCGACCGTAGGGCGGCGAGTTCAGGTAGCTCGCGGTGATGAAGTGCGGGTTCGTGGCCGGGTTGCTGATCGAACCGTTATTCGCCTCGACGACGTTACCGGCATCGAGCCAGCTACGCGGACGGATGCGGATCGGCAGCGGCTGGCTGACGCGGATACCGGGGGCGTAGCGACCCTGCGCCTCGGCGGCGGTGTTCGCGGCGACGGCGGTAAGGGTGAGCGCGCCCATCAGGGCAATCGTGGCAGTGCGCATGACGGACCTTCGTTGAACCTGTGTGAGGGTAGACCTGATTTCCTTAAGAAACTCGGCCATTCATGGTGAGTAGACGTGCCAGCGGAGCCGTTGTTCCCGGCTTACGGCCGCGCTTGTTCGGTACGCCGCAGTTTCGCCTCATTATGTCGAATTCGCCGCTTCGAGATCGAACCGGTTTCCCCGGCGGCCTCTCGATTGGGTGCGGCTGCGACCGGCGGTGCGCAGCCATCCACACGCCTCGCCTCGAACACACGATACGCCGCTTCGAGGTCCGGGGAAGCTTGGCCATTCAGAACGATCTTGTCCAGGGCGCAGACGATGGCGCGCCGCTCGGGAGGCTGGCTCAAGGGAGCGCAGAGCCAACCGTCGATGCGCGGAGCGAGTGGCACGAGCCCGTTTTGCCCCGCATTGGAGAAGCCGGTGCAGACTCGCGTCACCGGACCGCTCAACGTGGCTTCCAGGGTCTCGAACGAACCGAACTTGGTCACGATCAAACCGCGCTCGCCGGTTCGCACCACGGCCAGGCCCTGCCCCTCGGCGGCACGCCGGGCGATGGTGACGAACAGGCTGGCCGGAGGATTGGGACCCTCCCCGATGGTCAGTCTCAGATAGGGCGCCTCGCTGGCGTCGAAGCGCCCCTGGGAGAGACTGTCCTCTCGCTGCCCCGTGACCGGGTTGATGCGCGCGGGCTCGATCTTCGCCTCGTCGAGGGCATCGGGGTCGTCGAGCCGGTATCGCGGCGCCGACGCGGCCATGGGAAGGGCCTGACGAACGTTCGAGGCGATGGACGGACCATATGCCGGAGGATGCGCGTCCACTGCCCCGGCTATGCCCGCTTTCGGACCGCGGGGCGTCGGCTCACCGCCGACGAATCGTCCGACGGCGGCAAAGCAGACCAGGACCGCAAGACAGAGCACGGCGAACCGCACCGGTGGGCGGCGCACTCGCCTGGCCGGCAATTTCTCGACCTCGTCCTGAACAGCAATGCGATGCATGAAACCCTGAAACCGGCGGCATTTCTCGCGGCTCGCGCCGCTCAGGGGGCGACCATGCCGTCGAGGATGCGCAGATCGGGTTTCCCGCAGGGTTTCTGGTCCGGGGTTTCGGAATTCGCGGTGAATCAATCCTTGCCGGAGGCTCGGCGCGGCTGCCGTTGCAATCCGTTTGTCACGCCGCGAAAGTCTCGCGTGCAGCGCAACCCTTGACAGCCACGAAGACGAAGCGTCTTGCTCCGCCGCTTACGGGATATCCGGTTTCCTTGAGGGGCCGGACGAGACGGGGCGTGCCGGCATATCTGCGGTACGGCGCGTTTTCGCAGCCGGTCGGTCCGGTCGAGACCGGGCACCTCTGCGAACCCGACCGGCAACGGTACACGGATACGTGCCCGGAAATCCTGCCGGCGGTGCCGAGGCGAAGAGCCCGGCCACGGCGGCGAGCCAGGGCATCACGAAGCGGAGTTGGAGAGATGGGTTACAAGGTCGCCGTCGTCGGTGCCACGGGCAATGTCGGACGCGAGATGCTGGACATCCTGTCGGAGCGGGCATTCCCCGCCGACGAGGTCGTGGCTATCGCCTCGCGCCGCAGTGCCGGGCAGGAAGTCTCCTTCGGTGACAAGATCCTGAAGGTGAAGGCGCTCGACACCTATGATTTCTCCGACACCGACATCTGCCTGATGTCCGCCGGCGGCGAGACCTCGAAGGAATGGTCGCCGCGTATCGGGCAAACCGGTTGCGTCGTCATCGATAACTCGTCAGCCTTCCGCTACCATCCCGACGTGCCGCTGATCGTGCCGGAAGTGAATCCGGAGGCGATCACCGGCTTCTCGAAGATGAACATCATCGCCAACCCGAACTGCTCCACGGCGCAGCTCGTCGTCGCGCTGAAGCCCCTGCACGACGTGGCCAAGATCACCCGCGTGGTGGTCGCGACCTATCAGTCGGTCTCGGGCGCCGGCAAGGAGGCCATGGACGAGCTGTTCCAACAGACCCGTTCGGTCTTCACCGCCGGTCAGATGACCATGGAGAAGTTCCCCAAGCGCATCGCCTTCAACGTCATCCCGCAGATCGACGTGTTCCTCGACGACGGCTCCACCAAGGAAGAGTGGAAGATGGTCGCCGAGACCAAGAAGATGCTCGATCCCAAGATCAAGCTGACGGCGACCTGCGTCCGCGTGCCGGTGTTCATCGGCCATGCCGAAGCGGTGAACGTCGAGTTCGAGCATCCGATCTCACCCGAGGAGGCGACTGCCCTCCTGCGTTCGGCGCCGGGCATCCTGGTTGTCGATAAGCGCGAGCCCGGCGGCTACATGACCCCGCACGAGGCGGCCGGTGAGGATGCGACCTATGTCTCGCGTATCCGCGCGGATTCGACCGTCGATAACGGCCTCTCGTTCTGGTGCGTCGCCGACAACCTGCGCAAGGGCGCGGCCCTGAACACGGTGCAGATCGCCGAGATGCTGATCAACCGGAAGCTCCTGAAGGAGCGGGCAGCGGCGGCCTGAAGAGGCTTCCTTCGAGCGACGCATCGATGACCGAAGGGCAAAGCTCTGGTCTCTCTCTTGGAAAAACAGGGAGACCGGCTGGGGTACTCGATCTCAGGGTATCAGACGGACATTGTGTGAAATTCCTCAGACTGAAAGGAGAACGCCGTCCCGCTCGCGGGGCGGCGTTCTCCGTTTGCGCGCAGTCCCATCTGTGGACGCCCCCTGGAACGCAAGTGGCTTTTGGTGTGTAGGCACGGTGTCGGTTGCTGCCATCTGTCCGGCCTCTGCTGCAGCTTTTGGCTGCGGGCCCGTATGGGAGTTCGCGGACCGGAACCCAGTCACCCGAAGCGTGCTCGCTGGCACGGTGGAAAGCACTGGTTCTTCCGGCCCCGTCTCGCCGACTGTTGTGCCATACCCTCCTTCGACCGACCTCGCGTCCCCGACAGCCTCTGACGCCGACTCCGGCTCTACGCCGTGGCCACCGCCGGAGCTCGGTAGCTTCCACCCTTCGCCAGAAGGGCCCAGACGATGCGCGCCATCTTGTTGGCCAGCGCCACCGTCACCAGCATGCGGGGCTTTCGCGCCAGCATCTGTTCCAGCCACGATCCTTTAGGCGCTCCGCGTCGCGACGCCTGATGCACCACCGCGCTGCTGCCGATGATGAGGAGGCGTCGCAACGTGCGTTCGCCCATCTTCGAGATCGCGCCCAGCTTCTGCTTGCCACCTGTCGACCGTTGCAGGGGGGCAAGGCCGAGCCACGCGGCGAAGTCCCGTCCCTTGGTGAAGGTCTCGGCCACAGGAGCCAGGGCAATCAGTGCCGTTGCGGTAATGGGGCCGATGCCGGGGATGGTCATCAGCCGACGAGCCGTCTCGTCCTCCCGAGCCCGGCGGGCAATCTGCCGGTCGAGTTCGGCGATGCGGTCATCCAGGTCGGCCAGGAGGTCCAGCATAACCCGGAACATCGCGACAGCGGCAGGCGGAAGCAAGGAGCCCATCTCGTCCTCCAGAAGATCGCCCAGCATCGCCATATGGGACGGGCCTTTCGGTGCGACCCAGCCATACTCGGTGAGATGTCCCCTGAGGGCGTTGATCAGCTGGGTGCGTTGACGGACCAGAAGGTCGCGGGTGCGGAAAAGGAGAGCCGACGCCTGCTGCTCCTCGCTCTTGACGGCGACAAAGCGCATCGTCGGACGCTGCGCCGCCTCGCAGATCGCCTCGGCATCGACGGCATCGTTCTTATGTCGCTTCACGAACGGCTTGACGTAGGCCGGCGGGATCAGCCGCACCTCATGGCCCAGCGCCATCAGTTCGCGGGCCCAGTGATGGGCACCGCCGCAGGCCTCCAGAGCCACCAGGCAGGGCGGCTGGGCTGCAAAGAAGCCGAGAAGCTTTGCCCGGCTCAGCCGCTTGCTGAAGACGCCCTGCCCACGCGCATCCGCACCATGCGCATGAAACACGTTCTTCGCGATGTCCAAGCCGATCGTGGTAACCTGGGACACGGACGCCTCCCTCGATTGGTGCTCAACACCACCACTCTGGCACAACGATGCCGCCGGGGGGGCGTCCACCCCATCACCCAATGACGAAATGAGTTGAATATTTTCCCATAATTGCCTATTCAGGACCAGAACATACCATGAACTAAGGTACTCGCGATGTCGGAGATTGAGCGTCGGGACCCCTCCAGGAACATCGCCGAGGTACGCGATCTGCGCCTTCTCCTCGCGGTGTTGCGGACGCAGACCAAGCTGGTCCGTCTGAGGCGGGCATTGGGCCGGAAATACAGTCCTGACCAGCCCCGCGCGCCGGCGGGCCAGAGCGATGGCGGGCGTTGGGTTTCGGGCAGCGGCGCCAGCCGCGTTCCGGCCGACTGGCCGTGGGACGGAGGCCGGGCGTCCCTCGACGCAGCGGATCCGGAGACGGAGGCGCCGAAACGTACCCTGCTGGACGGCGGCGGCGAGGTTCTGACCCTCCGTATCCGATCCGGACGGGGCGACTGGGACGAGCAGCACACCGTCGTCACGCCGGACGGCGAGAGCCGCGTCTTTGAGAACAACGGCGACATCCAGACGATTCGCGACGGGCAGACGGATGAGGTTCTGTCCCGCTCGACCTTCGCCACCTCGGACTCCACGCCGGAAGCGACGCTGCAGCCAGCGTTCGCGCCGGCCGTGCCCCTTGCCGTGGCGACGACGATCGAAGCCGGCGCGCTTCTCTTCACGTATCTCCTGATGCGGCCGGACATGTTCGGACGGCAACCGGGCCGAACGGCCTTTCGGTACGATTTTCAAGCCGATCAGAAAAACAGGCTCCCGAGCGCATGGGTCGGGCGCGTCGATCAAACGACCCTGAATGACTATTGTCCGCTTAACCCGGAAGTCCAGGAGGTCACCGACGAAGCGACGCGTCGGCTGAAAGTCATGCATCCCCATCTGAGCGAGTCGGTACTCGGCACCCTGATCCATTATGATATCGGCGAGACATTCAAGACACGGAATTATCCTAACGTTCGTGTCGAATATTCAATCGACAGAGCTCAGGGAACGAGTGCTAATTACGGGGACCAAAATTCTGTCCGCCTGGACTTGTATGAATATACCCCCAACCGAATGGTTTGCGTCTATGACTACAAGACGGGCAGAAGGGGCCTCAGCGCAACGCGAGCCCTCCTCCTAGCCAGGATCGCGCAGGTACATTTCCCCGGCGCCAAAGGCGTCGTCATTGTCCAGGTGAGGCCGAACTGATGACGACGAAGCAGCAGATCAAAGGCCTGTACGCGCCATTGCTGCAAGCCAACCTGGATCTGGTCCCGGCCGGCAGGAACAAGGTTTGGCTGAAGCCGGTGGGTCCCGTGGGACGGCTGATTCGCGTCGACCGGATCTCCAGCCCGAAAGTCTGTGTGGTGAGTTGGCACCTCGTTCCGTTCTTCATGCACGAAACGCGGTCCTGGCAGGACCTTGGACGGGGCGGCGATGAAATCCAGCGATCCGGTCGCTTTCCCGGAGGCTATGGTTGGTTCTGGTCCGATCCCGACATCTACGAGGATTTCGTGTGTCAGGTCGAGGCAGTGGCCCTCTCGGCCCTCCGGCCGCTGGATACCGGCCGCAAGTGCCTGGAATTCTTACGGACTCACCCGTACTGCGCCGGTTTTCTCAACAAGGACTGGCATCTCGCTGCCTGCATCGCCCTCGACGAGATCGAGAAAGCCCAGGAGATCTGGGCTTCGATGCGACCGCTCTATTTCAGCGGTTACATCCCCGAGAACGCGTTCGAACAGCAGATGCACGACCGGCTTCGCCTGCTCGATGAACCCTTGCGGGCGGCGGACCGGGACGCGCTCTTCGCGATCCTACGCCGCTGGGAGGCGGAGACCATCGTCGGGTCGCCGTTGGAGCCCTACTGGTCTCCCGGTCGGTACCCTTTCTGAAGCGGATGCAGGCTCACCCGTTGCTCAGCCCCCCGGCCGCCTCTGCTTCCAACGCCGCCACGTCCCCACCACTGATCGCCGGCAGGCACCGGGTGATCCGCTCGGCATCCCAGTCCCACCACGCCACGGCCTGGAGTCGCGCGGCGATATCGGGCGGTACGCGCATCCGCACGAGCGTGGCCGGGTTGCCGGCGACGATGGCGTAGGGAGGTACGTCGCGGGTGACCACGGATTTGGCGGCGACCACGGCACCGTCGCCGATGTGGATTCCGGGCAGGATCGTGCTGTCGTGGCCGAGCCAGACATCGTTGCCGATCATTGTGTCGCCGCGATGGGGGAAAGCCGCCTCCTCCGGGAAGCGCCCGGCCCAGGCGCCGCCGAAGATGACGAACGGATAGGTCGAGGGCGCCTCAACGCGGTGGTTGCCCCCATTCATGAGGAAGCGCGTGCCCGCCGCAAGCGCGCAGAAGCGACCGATTCGCAGGCGGTCGCCGAGGAAGGCGAAATGGTAGAGCACGTTGTCGAGGAAGGCCTCCGGGCCGGCAGGGTCGTCGTAATAGGTGTAGGCGCCGACCTCGACATTCGGCGGCAGGGTGAGATTGCGGATGAAGGTGATGCGGCTGTGGCCCGGGACCGGGTGAAGGCAGTCCGGGTCGGGGCCGAAAGACGGATCGGCGGGCATGGGCGAGGCTCCCTGTGGTGAGTTCACGGGGGCGGAGCGGCATTGACGCGCCCTGCCGACGAACGGCCCGCGAAATCGCTTGAAAGACTGCAACGATCAGACTACTTATAGACCATCAGTTCTGGTTGCAGTCTTGAGGCTGCGGTTCGGGAGTGGGCCCCACCGGGTCCGCTCTTTTTTATTGCCGCAACGCCTCTCGCACCGGATCGCTTCACGCAAGGCCGGACGTACAGCGCAGCATGGCGGACACTTCCGAAAAACGTCTGATCACCGAGACCGGCGTCGCCGCACGGGTCGTGCAGGTCATCGAGGCTTCGATCGAGGGCCTCGGCTATCGCGTGGTCCGGGTGCGGGTGTCGAGCGCCAACGGCTGCACCGTGCAGATCATGGCCGAGCGGCCGGACGGCACCATGACGGTGGACGATTGCGAGACCGTGAGCCGGGCGATCTCGCCTCTGCTCGATCTCGACGACCCGGTGGGCAAGGCCTATTATCTGGAGATCTCCTCCCCCGGCATCGACCGGCCGCTGGTACGGGCCGTCGATTTCGAGCGTTGGGCCGGCTACGAAGCCAAGATCGAACTGGCGGTGCCCCTCGAGGGGCGCAAGCGTTTTCGCGGGATCATCCGAGCCCCCAACGCGGATGGCCTCACGGTGCCGATCGATCTGCCCGACGTGAAGGAAGGCCTGCCGAGCCGCATCGACCTGCCCCTTCGCGATCTCGGCGACGCCTACCTCGTCCTCACCGACGATCTCGTGCGCGAATCGCTGCGACGCGGCGGAGGGCCGCCGCCGATGCTGGACGATGAGGACGAAGTCGAGATCGAAGAGGGTGCCGAGGGCGAGATCGAGCCCCCCGCCCCTCTCAAGAAGAAGGTCGAGCGGCCGCTGAAGCCAAAGGCGTCGGTCAAGCCCAAGCCCGAAAAGATCGAAACCGAGGCGAGCCGGGCCAACAAGGCCAAGCCAGTCCGCACCAAGGCGGTGCGGGTCAAGGACGACGGCAAGCTTCACTAAAACATCGGCCCGGAGCCCATGCGGATGCCCGATGGCACGCCGGGGTTTCCGAAAAACACATGACGAAGAGAAGGACGAAATCCGATGGCTGTCGTCAGCGCCAACAGGCTCGAACTCCTGCAGATCGCCGAAGCGGTCGCCCGTGAGAAGGTGATCGACCGTTCCATCGTCATCGATGCCATGGAGGAGGCCATCGCGAAGGCCGCCCGCTCGCGCTACGGTGCCGAGACGGACGTCCATGCCGAGATCGACCCAAAGACCGGGGCGCTCCGCCTGTCGCGCCACCTCGTGGTGGTGGACGAGGTCGAGAACGATGCCCGCGAGGTCACCCTCGATCAGGCCCGCCGCTACAATCCCGGGGCCCTGGTAGGAGACGTGATCTCCGACACCCTGCCACCCTTCGATTTCGGTCGCGTCGCCGCCCAATCGGCCAAGCAGGTCATCGTCCAGAAGGTGCGCGACGCCGAGCGCGACCGCCAGTTCGACGAGTACAAGGACCGCATCGGCGAGATCGTCAACGGCCTGGTCAAGCGGGTGGAGTACGGCAACGTCATCGTCGATCTGGGACGCGGTGAGGGCATCGTGCGCCGCGACGAGATGATCCCGCGCGAGACCTTCCGCCCCGGCGACCGTATCCGTTCCTATCTGTTCGACGTGCGTCGCGAAGTGCGTGGCCCGCAGATCTTCCTGTCGCGCTCCCACCCGCAATTCATGGCCAAGCTCTTCGGCCAGGAAGTGCCGGAGATCTACGACGGCATCGTCGAAGTGAAGGCGGTGGCCCGCGATCCGGGCTCGCGCGCCAAGATCGCCGTGATCTCACGGGACGGCTCTATCGACCCCGTCGGTGCCTGCGTCGGCATGCGCGGCTCCCGCGTCCAGGCGGTGGTCGGCGAGCTGCAGGGCGAGAAGGTCGACATCATCCCGTGGTCGGAAGATCAGGCGACCTTCATCGTCAACGCGCTCCAGCCCGCGGAGGTGGTTAAGGTGGTCCTCGACGAGG
This sequence comes from Methylobacterium bullatum, assembly GCA_902712845.1. Classification (NCBI taxonomy): domain Bacteria; kingdom Pseudomonadati; phylum Pseudomonadota; class Alphaproteobacteria; order Hyphomicrobiales; family Methylobacteriaceae; genus Methylobacterium; species Methylobacterium bullatum. Next base: position 2,242,786 of record LR743504.1, on the reverse strand, counting down.
AGGCCGACCGCATCGAGGTGGTGGTGCCCGACGACCAGCTCTCGCTGGCCATCGGCCGTCGCGGCCAGAACGTGCGCCTCGCCTCGCAGCTCACCGGGTGGGACATCGACATCCTCACCGAGGCCGAGGAATCCGAGCGGCGCCAGAAGGAATTCGCCGAACGCACCGCTGTCTTCATGGCGGCCCTCGACGTCGACGAGACGGTGGGCCAGCTCCTCGCCGCGGAAGGTTTCCGGAACGTGGAGGAAATCGCCTATGTCGAGCCGGGTGAACTCGCCAACATCCAGGGCCTCGACGAGGAAAGCGGCACCGAGATCCAGGCCCGCGCCCAGGATCACCTCGCTCGTGTCGAATCGGAGTTCGACGCCAAGCGCCAGGAACTCGGCGTCGCCGACGAACTGCGCGAAATCGACGGCGTGACCACACCGATGCTGGTGGCGCTGGGCGAAAACGACGTGAAGTCGGTGGAAGATCTCGCTGGCTGCGCCACGGACGATCTCGTTGGCTACACCGAGGGACGTGGCCCCGAGGCCACCAAGCATGCCGGCTATCTCGACGGGTTCGAGATCTCCCGCGCTGAAGCGGAAGCCATGATCATGGCGGCCCGCGTCAAGGCCGGATGGATCGAGGCGCCGGTCGAGGCGGATGAGGCCGAGACCACCGACGGAGAGCCCGAGGCGGTCTGAGGACGGCGTTCCGGGCGAGCCAGGCGCTCCCTACCCTGAAGCGCCCGCCTCGGCGGTCCTCCATGGAGGGGTCCGGGACTCTTAGGGCCGACCGGAGAGTGCCTCCGCACCGTTTCGGCATCTCACGTGGAGGATGCCGGTGGATTGCAAGGCGATAGGGCCGCGAATTGTTGCGGTCCATGCGACGATCAACAGGGATCCGACCGCCGCATGACGGGCGAATACGCAGATGTCGCGGACGATGCCGCCGAGCCGGAGCCGAGCACGCTGCTCGACTCCGGTCTCGGGCGCGGCCGGCGCAATGCAATGCGCACATGCCTCGTCAGCCGGGTCTCCCAAAATCCCGATGGGATGATTCGGTTCGTTCTGTCGCCGGACGGCGAGGTGGTGACCGATCTGAAAGCGAAACTGCCAGGGCGCGGTGCATGGCTCACCGCCGATCGCGTCACCGTGGAAGCGGCCTTGAAGAAGCGGCTGTTCCAGCGTGCCTTCAAGACCAAGGATGCCGCGGCACCGGCGGATCTGGGCGACCGGATCGGCGCGATCCTGCGCGAGGACCTGCGCCAGTCCCTGTCGCTCGCCAACAAGGCGGGTTGCCTGGTGGCCGGCTTCGCCAAGGTTGAAGCCGCGATCGGCGACAAGACCGGCGTTGCCGCCGTGATACAGGCCTCGGATGGCAGTGCGGATGGCAGACGGAAGATCGCGGCGGCATTGCACCGGAGGCATGGCGATGCCATATCCCGTGTCCCGGTCATCGATGATTTGTCCAATGAAGAATTGGACATGGCCTTGGGTCGGGATCATGTGATACATGCGGCGCTTGTCGCAGGAGTCGGAAGCACCGGCTGCCTTGCGCGTTGGCGTCGGCTACGCTCTTTCGAGGGCAAGCCCACGACGGCCGAGGGGGCCGGTTACGCCCGAACAGGGCAGACCGCTTCGACTCTGCAGGACGACGACGAGACGGATTTACCCGGCGCACAGCAGTTTGCCGGTTCACGGGACGATGGAAACCCTCAGGGTTTGGACTGAATGAGCGATACGAATAATCCGGGCGACAAGACGCAGGCACGACCCCCCTCGAAGCCGCTGTCCTTGAAGCGCCCGATCGAGCAGGGAACAGTGCGTCAGAGCTTCTCCCATGGCCGCTCCAAGCAGGTCGTGGTCGAGACCGTGAAGCGGCGCGTCATCGGGGCGGCACCGGCCGCTCCCGTTCGCGAAACGCAACCGGTCGCCCCGGCGTCACGCGTGGCGCCTCCCGCACCCGCAGCTCCTCGTCCCGCTCAGCGGGCGGCGGGTGGCGTCGTGCTGCGGACGTTGAGCGAGCAGGAGCGTGACGCGCGCGCCGCAGCTCTCGCCGACGCCCAGCGCCGCGAGCAGGAAGCCCGCCGCAAGGTCGAGGAAGAGGCAGCTGCTCAGCGTGCTCGCGAGGCCGAGGAAATCCGTCAGCGCGAGGCCGAAGAGCGTCGTCGCCAGGAAGAGGAGCGCCTTCGCGCCGAGGAGCAGGCTCGCCTGCGTGCCGAGGAAGAAGCCGCTCGTGAGGCGGCTCGCGCCGCCGAGGCCGCAGCGAAGGAGGCCGCCGCGGCAGCCCCCGCAGCTGCGCCCATCCCGGCAACGCCGCCGAAGCCCGTCTCCAAGACGGTACCGATGGCGCCCGTCTCGGCTCCGATATCCTCTACCCCGAAGCCCGCTCCGGCCGCCCCTGCGCCCGCTCCGCAGGCTGCAGCCCCGGCGCGTCCGGCGGCCCCTGCCGTGCGCCAGCCCCTCACGGCACGCCCGACACCGGCCGAGCCGCGCAAGACCATTACCGCAGACGTGCGCAAGCCGCGCGACCTGAACTTCATGGCCAAGCCGGCTCCAGCGCCCGAGCCAGAGGCGGCTCCGACCGCTGCCACGACTGCCCGCCCGGCCGGTGCGGCGGCTCCTGCCGCCCGCGTGCCCGGCCGGCCCCAGGCCGCCGAGGAGGAGAGCGAGCAGAAGCGCGTGATCCGCCGCCCCGGCATGCCGCTCAAGATCATCACGCCGCCCAAGACCCCCAAGCAGCCGGGCGGCGACCGTAACCGTGGGCGTCTCACCATCGCCACCGCCACGTCGGGCGAGGACGAGCGCACGCGTTCGGTCGCCTCGTTCCGCCGCCGCCAGCAGCGCATGAGCGGCAACCGGCAGGTGGAGCAGAAGGAGAAGCTCTCCCGCGAGGTGACGATCCCCGAGACGATCACCATCCAGGAACTCGCCAACCGCATGTCGGAGCGCGCCGTGGACGTGATTCGCCTGCTCATGAAGCAGGGCGAGATCCACAAGATCACCGACGTGATCGATTCGGATTCCGCGCAGCTCATCGCCGAGGAGCTCGGACACACCGTGCGCCGCGTCGCCGAGTCCGACGTCGAGGAAGGCCTGTTCAACGACGAGCCCGATCTCGAGGAGGATCTCGATCCGCGTCCGCCCGTCGTGACCATCATGGGTCACGTCGATCACGGCAAGACCTCGCTCCTCGACGCCATCCGAAAGACGGCGGTGGTGTCCGGCGAGGCCGGCGGCATCACGCAGCATATCGGCGCCTATCAGGTGGCCTCGCCATCGGGTGACATGGTCACCTTCATCGACACTCCCGGCCACGCCGCCTTCACCTCCATGCGTGCCCGTGGCGCCAAGGTGACGGACATCGTCGTGCTCGTGGTTGCGGCCGATGATGGCGTCATGCCCCAGACGGTGGAGGCGATCAGCCATGCGAAGGCGGCCGGCGTTCCGCTCATTGTGGCGATCAACAAGATCGACAAGCCCGAGGCGAACCCGCAGCGGGTCCGCACCGAGTTGCTGCAGCACGACATCCAGGTCGAATCGATGGGCGGTGAGACCCTGGAATTCGAAGTCTCCGCCAAGACCGGCGACGGTCTGCCGGATCTCCTCGAGGGTCTGCAACTCCAGGCCGAGATCCTGAACCTTCGCGCCAACGAGGCTCGCGACGGCGAGGGCACGGTCATCGAGGCCAAGCTCGATCGCGGTCGTGGTCCCGTCGCGACGGTGCTCGTGCAGCGCGGAACGCTCTTCACCGGCGACATCGTGGTCGCTGGCGCCGAATGGGGTCGCGTCCGCGCCCTCATCGACGACAAGGGGGAGAGCATCCCCTATGCCGGTCCGTCGGTGCCGGTGGAAGTGCTCGGCTTCAATGGAACTCCGGACGCGGGTGACCGCGTGGCCGTGGTGCCGAACGAAGCCCGTGCTCGTGAAGTCACCGAGTATCGCGCCCGTCAGAAGCGTGAGCGCATCGCTGCACGGACCGGCGGCGCGAACCGCTCGCTCGTCGACATGATGCGCGACCTGAAGGAAGGCCTGGGCCGCAAGGAACTCGCCATCGTCGTCAAGGGCGACGTGCAGGGTTCGGTGGAAGCCATCATCGGCGCACTGGAGAAGCTCGGCAACGACGAGGTGTCGGCGCGTATCCTGCTCGCGGGTGTCGGCGGCATCACCGAGTCGGACGTGACCCTGGCGGAGGCCTCAAAGGCCGTCGTCATCGGCTTCAACGTGCGAGCCCACAAGGAAGCGCGCGAATCGGCCGAGAACAAGGGCGTCGAGATCCGCTACTACAACATCATCTACGACCTCGTGGATGACATCAAAGCGACCCTCTCGGGCATGCTCCCGCCGACCCTGCGCGAGGAGCGCCTCGGCGAGGCGCAGATTCTGCAGATCTTCGATGTCTCGAAGGTCGGCAAGATCGCCGGTTGCCGCGTCACCGACGGTGTCGTGCAGCGCGGTGCTCATGTCCGTCTAATCCGCGACAGCGTGGTGATCCACGAGGGCAAACTGTCCCAGCTGAAGCGCCTCAAGGACGACGCCAAGGAAGTCGGGTCTGGTTACGAGTGCGGTATGTCCTTTGAGAACTTCCAGGACATGCGCGCCGGCGACACGATCGAGTGCTACCGGGTCGAGGAGATCCGCCGCACGCTCTAGCAGCGACGCGGCCAGACGAACCCGGCGGCTGCAGCGCGCGCTGCAGCCGCCGTTTTGTTTTGAAGAGGGCCGGCACGTCGATGCGCCCCCGCAAGGTGGGCTGCCCCCTCCAGGCGATCCCGGATCCGAGACCAAGCGATCATGGCTCAGAAACCAAACCCCAGCGGTCCCTCGCAGCGACAGCAGCGCGTGGCCGAGCTCGTGCGGCACGCCATCGCCGAGGTGCTTCAACGCGGTGACATCCAGGATCCCGTCCTCGGCTCGCACGTCATCACCGTGCCGGAAGTGCGGATGTCCCCGGATCTCAAGATCGCGACGGCCTACATCATGCCGCTCGGCGGGCTCGACGAGAAACCTGTCATCGCGGCCCTGGAGCGCAACAAGAAGGCGCTGCGCCAGGAAGTCGCCCGGCGCGTGAACCTGAAATTCGCCCCCGATCTGCGCTTCCTCCGTGACGAGACGTTCGACGAGGCGGATCGCATCGACGCCCTTCTCAGGAGCGAGAAGGTCCGGCGCGATCTAGAATCCCAACCCCAGGATTCGGACGATCGGGACGGCGATACTCAGAACTGAGCATCGTGGCCATACAGATCGACCCCAGCGACCCGAGCCCTCCGTTACACCCCATCACGAACTGACCCTGGCGTAGAGTAAGCATTTCCGGCTGCAGTGGCCGCTGCTTCCATCTCGCCGCCGACGAGGACATCATGATCAACGATCCGACGATCGAGCATTCCGACGTCGCCTCCCCGCCGCACCACCGTTCCGGCGAGGAAAGCCCTTCCAAAGGCCGCCGCCAGCAGCGGGGCCAAGGCTCCGATCGGCCCAAGCGCCGCGACGTGAACGGTTGGGTGATCCTCGACAAGGGCGTCGGCATGACGTCGACCCATGCGGTCGCCGTGGTGAAGCGTGCCTTCAACGCCAAGAAGGCGGGCCACGCCGGCACGCTCGATCCGCTGGCCTCCGGCATCCTGCCGATCGCCCTCGGAGAAGCGACCAAGACCGTTCCCTTCGTCATGGATGGCCGCAAGGCCTACATCTTCACCGTGACCTGGGGCATCGAGACGGATACCGACGATGCGGAAGGTCGTCCGGTTGCTACCAGCGACACGCGGCCGGATCGCGCCCTCGTCGAGGCAGCCCTCCCCGCCTTCATCGGCGCTATCGAGCAGGTGCCGCCGCGCTACTCGGCCATCAAGATCGCCGGCGAGCGCGCCTACGATCTCGCCCGGGACGGCGAAGTGGTGGAGCTCGTGCCGCGCCCGGTCCAGATTGATCATCTCGCGGTGGTGGAACACACGCCCGATCGCACCGTCATTTCTGCCGAATGCGGCAAGGGCACCTATGTGCGCGCCATCGCCCGTGATCTCGGCCGCGTCCTCGGATGTTACGGCCATGTCTCGGCGCTCCGCCGCACCCGCGTCGGCCCCTTCGCAGAAGCCGAATCCTGCCTCGTGGCTACCCTCGAAGAGGGCGGTCCGGACGGCAACGCCGCTCATCTCCAGCCCGTTGAGACGGCCCTCGACGCAGTCGTCTCGGTGGCCGTCTCGCGCGACATGGCGCTTCGTCTGATGCGGGGCCAGCCGGTTCTCCTCCGGGGGCAGGACGCCCCCACGGAGGGCAAGGCTTTTGCCACCTGCGGCGGCATCCTCGTGGCCGTCGGCGACGTCGAACGTGGCGAGCTCGTTCCGCATCGCGTATTCCACCTCGGCGGAACGGCACGTCAGGGTTGAGGGTATTGGCGCTTGCCAGCAGCAGCGATACCTTGCTGGTACTCGCCTGGGGGAACACACTGAAGGTCATCCGTTTGATTTACGGGTTGTTGACATTCATCGACCTTGTCTCCCGCCGACTGCCGAGGGCCGGCGGGGTTTAGTGTTCCGTTAGAAGGTTCATCCTACGCCTCGGGGCATGACGACCCGCAACAGACACTCGGCGATGAATTTACTCGGTCGGTTTCGCAAGGAGACCGACGGTGCCATTGCCATCCTGTTCGCCCTGCTCTCGATTCCCCTGTTGATGCTGTCGGGGCTCGTGATCGATTACAGCGTGAACTCCATGGCCCAACAGGGCCTCCAGGATGCCGCGGATTCCACCGTGATCTCCTTGCTGAAGTTGCCGCTCTCCACCACGAATGCCGACCTCCAGGCGAGAGCGGACAAGCAGATCAGGGCCGCCGCTCCCAAACTCGTGGACACCGGCACGACGATCACCGCCACGCGCGTGGACAATACGATCACCGTGACAGTAATCGGCAAGAGCCCGACCAGCGTGTCCAAGATCGCCGGCTACGATGCCTTTCCGGTCTCGGTCACAGCCGCCGGCACGCGCGGTTCCGGCAATCTCGAGATCGCCCTCGTCCTGGACAATACCGGATCGATGAGCGGCACGAAGATCACCAACCTGAAAGCTGCCGCCAACGACCTCGTGACGACGCTCTTCAAAGAGGCCGACACCACCAAGCCCAACGCCCTTAAGATCGGTATCGTGCCGTTCTCGATGACCGTGAATGTGGGGCCCGCAAATGCGACCCAGCCATGGCTCGATAAGGATGCAAAGGCTTCCTATCACTCGGAGATCTTCGTCTCCCCGGCGAATCGACTGGCCCTGTTCAGCCAGATGGGCGTCCCGTGGGGCGGGTGCGTCGAGAGCCGGCCGTCTCCCTACGATGTCCAGGACACGCCGCCCTCGATCGCCACTCCCAATACTCTGTTCGTCCCCTTCTTCGCACCCGACGAGTCAGACAAAGACAATAACGCCGTCAACGATTATATGTACGATTACCCAACTACGTCGTCGGTGACCGACCATCGCACGCGACAGGGCCAGATCACAAAATATTCAAAGAACGCTATATTACAAAAAGGCCGGATCAGCAGCAACATTCCGTATCTCTACGGGCCCAATTCCGGCTGCGAACTCCAGCCCATCACGCGCCTCACCACATCGCAATCGACGCTCACGAACGCGATCAACGCGATGACCATCGTCGGCGACACGAACATCGCCATGGGGTTGGTCTGGGGATGGCACCTGCTGTCTCCGAACGCCCCCTTCGCGGAGGGTGTGCCCTATGACGACAAGAACACGCGGAAGTTCGTCGTCCTGATGACGGACGGCCAGAACACCTCCTACGTCGGATCGTCCGCGAACGCATCGATCTATTCCGGCCTCGGCTTCATCTGGCAGAACCGGATCGGGACCACGTCGACGAATACGACCACCCGCACGAACGCCATGAATGCCCGGCTGTCGACGCTCTGCTCCAACATGAAGAATGCCGGCATCACCATCTTCACGGTTCGCGTCGAGGTGACCGAGGGAACCAGCGACATCCTGCGCAACTGCGCCACCAGCCCGGACAAGTTCTACGACGTCCAGAACTCGGCAACACTCACCGATGCCTTCAAGGCGATCGGATCACAGATGAGCGAGTTGCGGATCTCGCGATGAACGTCCGGAGACGCACTCGCCTGATCGGGCGCACGCTGCGGGAACTCCCAGGCGACCGAAGCGGTGCGACCGCCGTCGAGTTCGGGCTCGTCGGCATTCCCTTCTTCGTGCTGCTCGGCGCGATGCTGGAAGGCTTCATGTTCATGGTCGCCCAGGTCTCCTTCGACAACGCCCTGGATCGGGCCGCGCGTGCCGTGTTCACCGGCACGTTTCAACAGGGGTCCAACGGCAGCGACCCGGCGGCCCGCCTCGTCCAAGAGATGTGCAAGGATGCCACGCTGTTCACGTGCAGCGCGGACAAGATCAAGATCGAGGTCACAACTGCGGATGCGGACGACGCGCCCGTCACCTGTTCTCCCTACGACAGCACGAGCCAGTCGATCTCGCCGAGTTTCGGGACCAAGTTCCAGTGCCCCAATGGCGACGATATCGTCACGATCTGCGCCATAGCGGCGATCCCTCGCTATTTCCCGACATCGAAACTGACCTTGCCGCCCCTTCCGAACAACGAGCAGATGATACGGTCGATGGTCGTCTTCCGTGCGGAGCCATACGCGCAGGGAAAATGTCAGACGAATTGATGCGGGCCGTCATTCTCTGCCGGCGGTTCGTCACCGAGCGCTCGGGTGTTTCCGCCGTGGAATTCGCACTCGTCGCGCCGGTGATGATCCTGCTGTTCATGGGAACGATCGAACTGCCCCGTGCCTACACGACCGGGCAACACGCCAACCGCGCCGCTCGTTCGATGGCAGATCTGATCTCGCGCAAGACCCTGACCGCTCAGGAGGTGGACGGCGTCTACAAGACCGGCCGCAACATGATGGCGCCGTACGATGCCACCGACGCGAAGATCGTCCTGACGGCGGCGGGCGTCTATCAGCAGAAAGACGGTTCGTTCAAGGCCAAGGTCTGCTCCAGCACGGCGGTGAACGCCCAGAAATACGCGGCTTCCACGGATCTCGGAGCGCCCCCGCCGTCGGAGGCGGTCGACAAGGCCCGCTACGTCATCGCCAAGATGACGATCGAATATAAGCCCATCTTCGACATCTTCCCGGCGCTGACCGCCTTCTCGTTCGAGAAGGAGGTGACCTGGCCCGTCCGAGCGATGAACGGGAAGCCGATCATCCTGCCCGGTGGCGTTGCCTGCCCGGCGACGTGATTCGCAAAGAGGATGCCGGATCCACGGGGGCGACCGGGGTGACAGTCAGCGAGCCGGCAGAGCCGTCTCGATCACCCTCGCCCAAAGCGAGGCCCCGTAGGGAATGGCGGCATCGTTGAAATCGTAATGCGGATGGTGGAGCCCGGCGCTGTCCCCGTTGCCCATGAAGATATAGGCACCCGGCCGGTGGGCCAGCATGTACGAGAAATCCTCTGCCGCCATCATCGGCGCCACATCCCGCTCCACATGGCTGTCTCCGACGATCCCTGCCGCCACGTCCGCGATGAAATTCGCCTCGGCCGGGTGGTTCTCCGTCACCGGATATCCGCCGCTGTAATCCACGCGGGCGATGGCCCCGTAGGCCGCGGCCGTGTTCGTGACGATGGCATCGATGCGCTCCAGCATGGTCGCGCGAACCGTCTTCGAGAGAGCGCGCATGGTGCCCCGCATGGTCACCTGCTGGGGCAGGACGTTGAAGGCATCGCCGGCTTCGAGGGCACAGACCGACACGACACCGCTCTCGAGCGGATTGACCCCGCGCGCCACGACCGATTGCAGCGCGACGACGATGTGGCTCGCCACCAGCACACTGTCGATGGCGAGATGCGGCTGCGCCGCGTGGCCGCCGCGCCCTTCGATCGTGATGGTGAAGCGGTCAGTTGAAGCCATGATCGGGCCGGGACGGATTGCGAAGCGGCCGAGCTCCAATCCGGGAATGTTGTGAAGGCCGTAGACAGTCTCGACGCCGAACCGCTCCATCATGCCGTCGCGGACCATCGCCTCGCCGCCACCGCCGCCTTCTTCGGCGGGCTGGAAGATCATCACCGCCGTGCCGTCGAAATCGCGGGTCTCGGCGAGGTACTTCGCGGCACCGAGCAGCATCGCGGTATGCCCGTCATGGCCGCAGGCATGCATCCGCCCCGGCACGGTGGAGCGATAGGCGAGATCGCGCACCTCTTGGATCGGCAGCGCGTCCATGTCCGCACGCAGCCCGATGGCGCGGTTCGAACCGTGCGAGCGCCCGCGAATGAGCCCGACGACTCCCGTCCGGCCGATCCCCGTGGCGACCTCGTCGCAGCCGAAACCCCGCAGCTTTTCCGCCACGAAGCCGGCCGTGCGATGGACGTCGTATTGCAACTCCGGATGGGCGTGGAGGTCGTGCCGCCATGCGGTGATCTCATCCGCCAGGGCTGCGATCCGGTCGACGATGGGCATGGTTCACGTCTCTTGCGCGTCTTGGCTCGTCTCGGGCCGAGCTTGTCGACCATAGCGCATACCAGCAAAGGCGAGGCCATTTAGATCGATTTGAAAAAGCGCGGACGACGGATCATGTGCAGAACGTGATGGCCGGTGCTAGCGGGAAGGCGGTCTTGCCCCGACAGGCCGTCGTGGAGCCGGCGCATGCGTGGCGGCGAGATCGTCGAGGATCGGGCAATCGGGGCGGGCATCGCCGCTGCAATGGTCCGCGAGCGATGCCAGGGTTCGGGCCATGGCCTCGAGCTCGGCGATGCGGCGGCGCAGGTCCGCCACGTGATGCAGGGCCAAGGCCTTCACCTGGGCGCTGGCGCGGTCGCGATCCTGCCAGAGGGCGAGAAGGCCGGCGATGTCCTCGATGGAGAAGCCGAGATCGCGGGAGCGGCGCACGAAACGTAAGGCGTGCAGATCCTCCTCGCCATAAAGCCGGTAGCCGGACGTGGTCCTGCCGGCCGGTGGCAAAAGGCCGATCTCCTCGTAGTACCGGATCATCTTGGCCGAGACGCCGGTGGCCTTCGCCGCCACGCCGATGGTGACGGGACCGCTCATCCCAGGCCTCCCACGCGCCGTCCCGCATTGCGAAGGCGGAGGGCATTGGCGAGGACGAACACGCTCGACAGCGCCATGGCGCCCGCGGCCAGGACCGGCGAGAGCGACGGACCGCCGAACGCTTGGAGCAGCCCAGCCGCCACGGGAATCAGCGCGACGTTGTAGGCGAAAGCCCAGAACAGGTTTTGCGTGATGTTATGCATCACAGCGCGCGACAGGCCGATGGCGGAGACGATGCCGGACAGCGCCCCCGACATCAGCACCACGTCCGCGCTCTCCACGGCGATGTCCGTACCCGTCCCGATAGCGAGGCCGATTTCGGCCTCCGCGAGGGCCGGCGCATCGTTGATGCCGTCTCCGACGAAGGCGACCGGGCCGAACCGGGCGCGCAAGTCCCGCACGGCCTCGACCTTGCCGCCGGGTAGCACCTCGGCGACGATCTCGGCGATCCCCAGCCGTGCCGCGACCCCGGAGGCCGCTCCCCTTGCATCCCCCGTGACCATGGCGACGACGAGGCCCTGCGCCTTCAGGGCCGAGACGGCCTCGGCCGCGCCCGCCTTGATCGGGTCCGATACGGCCACGAGGGCGGCAAGGCGACCGTCGATGGTGACGTAGAGGGGGCTCTTTCCCTCACCCTCCAATCGGGATGCCGCCTCGGCGAGGCCGGCCATGGCGATGCCGTACCTGTCCAGATGGCGCCTTGCGCCGACGATGATCGTCTGCCCCCCGACGCTCCCCTCGACGCCGTGGCCCGGCACGGCTTCGAAACGGTCTACGGGAAGCAGGGAGAGGCCCCGTTCACCGGCCGACTCGACGATGCTGCGCGCGATAGGATGTTCGGACCGTGCTTCCACCGAGGCTGCGAGCCGCAGCACCGCGTCCGGCTCGAAGCCAGCCGCGGTGACGAAGTCGGTGAGAGTAGGCCTGCCCTCGGTGAGGGTCCCGGTCTTGTCGAAGGCAACAACCTTGGCGTCGCGCAGGGCTTGTAGCGCCGCGCCGTTGCGGAAGAGCACGCCGAGTTCCGCCGCGCGCCCCGTGCCAACCATGATCGAGGTCGGCGTCGCCAGCCCCATGGCGCAGGGGCAGGCAATGATGAGGACGGCGATGGCGTTGACGAGGGCGAAGCCAAGTGCGGGACTCGGACCGAAGGCGAGCCATCCGACGAACGTCACCAGGGATGCGGCGATGACGGCCGGCACGAACCAGCCGGTGACCCGGTCGATCAGGGCCTGGATCGGCAACTTGGCGCCCTGCGCCGCCTGGACCATCCCCACGATCTGAGCCAGCACCGTGCGCGCGCCGATCGTGTCCACGCGCAGATCGAAGCCGCCATTGGTGTTCAGCGTGCCGCCGACCGTGCGGTCGCCCTCGCGCTTCCGCACGGGCAAAGGTTCCCCGGTGACCATGCTTTCGTCGACGAAGCTCTCCCCAGCGACGACCACGCCATCGGCGGCGATGCGCTCGCCGGGGCGGATGCGGACGATATCGCCGAGCCGAAGGGACGCAAGGGGAGTGTCGCTTTCGCGACCCTCCCGAATGACGCGAGCGGTCGCCGGCGCGAGGCCGACGAGGCGCGCGATGGCCGCGCCGGTACGCCCTTTAGCCCGAGCCTCCAACATGCGGCCGAGAAGGATCAGCGTGACGATGAGGACAGCGGCCTCGAAATAGAGATGGGCCGTTCCAGGCGGCAGAACCTGCGGCGCCACGGTCGAGACGAGGGAATACGAATACGCGGCCCCCGCCCCGAGGGCGACGAGGGCGTTCATGTCCGGATGGCGGTTCAGTAGGGCCGGGATCCCCTGCCGGAAGAAGCGCCGTCCGGGCCAAGCGAGGACGATAGTGGCGAGAACGGCCTGAAACAGGCCGGCCGCCGTGCCAAGATGGGCCTGGACCGCCTCACCAAAGCCGGGGACGAGATGCCCCCCCATGTCGAGGACGACAATCGGGGCCGACAGGGCGGCGGAGATAACGGCATCGCGCCGGAGCTCCGAAGCCTCGCGCTCGTGCCTATCCGCGGGCACTCCTCCCTTTACCTCGTCAACGGGAGTGGCCTCGTAGCCAGCGGTCTCGACAGCCTCCACCAGATCCGCGACGTCGACTGCCCCTTCCGCATGGCGCAACGTGGCACGCCCGGTGGCGAGGTTCACATTGGCCGTGCTCACCCCGTCGAGGGCGATAAGCGCGCGCTCCACGCGGCCGACGCAGGACCCGCAGGACAAGCCGCCGACGGACAGCTCCGTTACGGTCTCGGGCACCTCATAGCCGGCCTTGCGGATGGTGGCGACGACGCTTGCCGGGTCGCCGTTCACTGTCAGGCTGACCCGCCCGGTGGCGAGATTGACGGCAACGTCAGATGCGCCGGGAAGCGCGGCGAGGGCGCGCTCGACGCGACCGACGCAGGACGCGCAGCTCATGCCGACGACCGGGAGATCGAGACGACGTCCCCTGACGGGGGGCTGCTTGGGGTAAGCGATCACGGTATCCATACGAGCCTATGTGGGGCTTCCCATCGTGGGAAGGTCAAGGCTGCGACGCATGGCTCATCGCGTCGCGTGCGCATGGCGTCCGAGGCGTTTCCGCGTCATAGGAAGGCGATGATACAGCCTCTCGACACCTGCATGCGAACCTTGAGCGCGCTGATCACCTCCGACATTCCGACGGGTGAGGCCGAGGCCAATGCCTGCATCGAGACCTATCTCGCGACGTTTCCCGGTCCGGCGAAGCAGGTGGCGGCTCTGAGCATGCTCGACCATGCGGTCGACCAGCGCTTGAGCCCCTCCCCCTTCCTGCCCGTGCTGAAGGCGATCATCGAGGAACAGTACCGGCGCCTCGGCACCAGCCGGAATTGAAGGGTTAAGGTCAGGGGTTCGTAGACGTTGCGTCGCCGGCCTGCCATTCCGGTAGCAACGCTCGGACGGTGGTGCCCCGGTCCGGCTCGCTCTCGATGACGAGCTTGCCACGGTGGCGATTGACGATGTGTTTGACGATGGCGAGGCCGAGGCCCGTCCCGCCCTTCTGCCGGCTCGACGCAACATCCACGCGGTAGAACCGCTCCGTCAGGCGGGGAATGTGTTCGGGCGCGATACCCGGTCCGTCGTCCCGCACGCTGAGCGCGATCTGCGGCTTTCCCGACGCCGGGCGAAGGGTCCGTTCGAGACCGACGACGACGTTGCCGCCCCCGTACTTCACCGCATTCTCCACGAGGTTCTCGACCACGCGGGCGAGCTCGTCGCGCTCGCCGAGCACCGGATAGGTGGCATCCGGCGCGTCGAGGGTGATGCTCACGCCGCGCTCGCGGGCCAGCGGCCCCTGCATGTCCACCATCTGCCGCGCGATCTGGCCGAGATCGACGACCTGCGTCGGTGGGACGTGCTCGCGCAGCTCGATGCGCGAGAGCGAGAGCAGGTCGTCGATGAGGCGCGTCATGCGCTGCGCCTGGGTCTTCATGATGCCAAGGAACTTCTCCCTGGCCGGCGCATCGGCCTTGGCCGGCCCCTGCAGGGTCTCGATGAAGCCGAGGAGGGAGGCGAGCGGCGTGCGAAGCTCGTGGCTGGCATTGGCGACGAAATCGACTCGCATCGCCTCCAGGCGACGCGCCGCCGTGAGGTCGCGCAGGAACAAGACGACGTTGGGCTGTCCGCCCCCCGGGCCATCCGGCATCGGCAATGCGCCGATCTGCACCTCGAACGCACGCTCGGTCGGCACACGCGTCGTGTAGAGGGTCTTCAGTGGGGCACCGGTGCGGAGCACCTCCTCGATCCCGTCGAGCACGTCGGGTGCCCGTAAGGCAAAGGAAAGCGGGTGCTTGAGCTTGAGGGCCGGCAGGAGCGTGCGCGCGGCCGGATTGACCTCGATGACCACGCTGCGCCGATCCACCAGGATCACCGGATCGGGGATGTTGGCTAGAAGGGCCTCGGCGATGGAGTGGCGCGTGCGGGCGGCGGCCTCGGGCGGGGCCACCCTCCTCGGCCGGCTCAGGCTGCCGACGAGGCCACCAATGACGATTGCCACAGCGCCCGCGGCGACGATGGCGGCGAGGTCACCGCTCAGGCTCGAGGCGGCGACCGTGATCGCGGCAGCGATGCCTGCGCCGATCCAAGCCGATCTTCGCGCGCCCCGGGCCATCAGTCACCGTTCCCCGGCCGAAAACACCGCTCAGGAGCCGCCGGACGGGAATGACGACGCCGCACGCAGGCGCCGGACGATCTCGTAGACGCCGAGCATCGCCAGGGCGACCACGAAGGGAACGAGGTAGTAGCAGACCCGGAACAACAGCAGCGAGCCGAGGACCTGGTCCCGCGGCAGGCTTGAGAGAGCGAGCAGGATCGTCGCCTCGAACACCCCGAGCCCCCCCGGTGCGTTGGAGGCGATGCCGAGCATGGCCGCCAGGACGTAGACGCCGACGAAGGTGGTGAATCCGATGGTCGAACCAGCGGGGAGTAGAACATAGAGCGTCGCCGCCGCAGCGCAGACGTCACCGATGCCAACCACCATCTGGCTCATCGACACCGTGGCGCCAGGCAGTTCGAGTGACCAGCCCTTGACCCTGACATGGCGGCGCTTGAGCGAGACCCAGCCGAGGTAGCCGAATACCATGAGGAGTGCCGCGAAGCCGACACCCTGGTTAAGACGGATGCTGGTGAAGGTGAGCGCCGCCAGTTGCCCCGCCTCGACCACGAGGCTGAGCCCGAGGACGACCCCCATGCCGAGCCAGAAGGTGAAGCCGGCGATGACGGTAAGCGCCGCGATCTTCGCCGCGCTCAAACCCTTCTTCGAGTAGATCCAATAGCGGATCGTTCCCGCCGTCAGGAGCGGAAAGCCGAGGGTGAAGCTGACCGCGTAGCTGGTGAAGGAGGCAAGCGCCGTTGTTCTATAGGGAACCTTGATCTTGAGTTGTCGCAGGGCGAGGGCATCGTAGCAGGTGAGGAAAAGATAGCTCACCCCGACGAACAGGAAAGCCAAGCCGAGCTGTTCGCCGGTGGCCGCCGTCAGTGCCGCATGCAGCTCGGCCCAGGTGACCTGCTGCGAGAGCTTCCACAACACACCGAGGGACACCGCGAAGATGACGATGCTGGCGGCGGTGCCGAGCCAAGCGTAGCGATTCCTGTAGGAGCGCTTCGGCGCGGGCGGAGCGCAATCCTCCGTTTCGGCCGTCGTCACGTCGGCCCGCCGATGATGGTCTCCCGCAAAGTTCATGTCGTCGGCGTCCGCCTCCGCCGGCCTTCCCGCCCAACCTCGACGGCGGCGTGGATTGGGACCGAGCTTTTGCCGGACCGCGGCCCGTGCCCCGGCATTTAGGGTCTTTGTGTCCGGATGGCCAGTCACCTCGGCTTTTCCGCTGGTGAAGTCCGGTATGGGAGCAGCATCGCAGAAGCATGGGCCAGCCCTTCGACGATCCGCTGCGCCACCAGGGGCGAGGTACAGACGAAGGTCGGGCTCGGATGCGGAATGGCGAAAACCGGTATCCCCGGCCGGAGCCGTGAGAGCGGTTCGCGCGACAGGCCAGCCACGCGCCCGGCAAGCACCACGACGGCGAGGGACGGAAGCAGATCGATGAGCGGCGCGAGGTAAACGGCGGCAGACGCGATCTCGGCTTTCCTCGGTGCCCGGTTAAGGGCGCCGGGCGCGTGGATGACCCAGGGAACGGCGTTCCAGATGAGGCTGTCGCGCCGTGCGATACCCGCCTCGGCCATGAAGCGGAACAGGTTGGCGGCGGTACCGGTGGGGTTGTCGCGCGAGACGAAGCCGGTGCGGCCGATACTGGGACCCGGTGTCTCCAGCAGCAGGAGAAGCCGTGCGTTGATCCCACCATCCTGCGGATCGGGGTCCGGCACTTCCGCAGACCGTTCCGCCGCGATCCGTCGCGCCAGCGCGCGCAAGGGCTCGACATGCGCCTCATTTCGGAGTGCGCGACGGACAGCGAGCTGCTCCGGATCGGCGAGGCTCTTTGGCCGGATCGCGTCAGCCTCGGGCGGCATGGTCCTCGAACAGCGCGGCGACATCAATGGACAACGTGCCGGCGAGACGGAACCGCTCCATCCTCGCCTCGCCCGCCAGACGACCCATCAACCCTTCAGCGCCACCGAACTGGAACGCGAGCTGCGTCGCATAGGCCGAACAGGAGGCCCCCTTCCGCGCCTCGGCCAACGCGGAATAGCGACACGCGCGCTCCGGCAACCTATGGAAATCGCCCTTGAACGGTTCCTTCGGCGCAGCATCGCGAACGGTATAGGGGAAATCACGCCACCACAGGATCGGAACGGTCCATCGCACCTGACTTATGGCGCGGACCAGTTGGACGTGATCGACATGGCCGCCGACGGCCTGCGGAGCGAGGACGAGATCGGGAGAGACGTCGCCGACGAGGCGCGAAACCGCAGCGCCGAGGGCATCGACGATGTCGTCGTCGCGGCGAGGATCGGCGAACAGCTCCGGTGCGGCGCCGTAGCCGCGATGCGGCGCTTCCCGAAACGGCAGGTGCAAGGGCGGCGCGATCCCGAGCGCTTCGGCGGCGCGCCGGTCCTCGTCCCGCCTGAGGGCCATGTAGTCGATCTCCGGCGCCAGTCCCTTGTCGGTCTGGCACGCGAGGGCAAAACCCTTCGGATCGGCGACGGTGGCGGTGAAGATCGTTGCCATCACCACCTTCCAGCCAGCTTCGGCCAGGGTCGCCAGGGTTCCGCCGCATGAAAAGGCGGCGTCGTCGAGATGAGGTGAGAGCGCGAGGGCGACGGGCATGGTCAGAGCAGGTGGGGCTCGGCGCGGAACCGGCAGGCGGGATCATGCGGCAGGGTGTCCGCGAAGTCAGTCCGGGGCGGCTCGCCCGCTACCTCGGCATAGACGTCCATGATCTGGCGGCCGACCGCCGTCCAGGAATAGACGCGGCGGCACTCGTCGAGCCCGTCCCGGGCGAGACGCCGGCGCAGGGGCTCGTCCTCGATGACGCGCTGGAGCGCATCGGCGAGGGCTTCCACGTCGCCGGGCTGGACCAGCAACCCGTTCTCGCCGTCGCGCAAGCAGTCGGACACGCCCACCGCATGGGTCGAGACCACGGCGAGCCCCGCAGCCATGGCTTCCAGGATGGTGTTGGAAAAGCCCTCGGCATAGGTCGGCGAGACGAAGACGTCCGCCTGTCGGTAGAGGTCGGGCACGGTGTGGTAATCCGCGTAGCCAGTGAAGCGGATCTTGGCCTCGGAAAAGTTCAGCTCGGCGGCACGGGCCTTCGAGGAATCCACGTCGGGCCCGATGCCGGAGACGATCGTCTCGAACGGGACCCCGCGCGAACGCAGCAAGCCGAGGGCGTCGATGAAATCGAGCACGCCTTTCCGGCGGTCGACCCGGCCGTGATAGAACAGCCGCACCGGCCCCGCATGCCCGGCGACACCGGGCGTGAAGCGATCCGTGTCGACGGCGCCGGGCACGATGGTGAAGCGGTCCGGGTCGGAACCCAGCCGGTCGCAGACCTCCTCCACGAAGGAGCGGCCCCCGATGAGGAGGGCGTTGGCATGGGCCAGCACCTCGCACATGGCGACGCGATGGGTCTCGCAGCACGAGCCGACCCAATGGCCGTCGCCACCCTGGATCGAGACGACGTTGGGAATGCCGATCCGCTTCGAAGCGAGCAGCGTCGCCCAGCCGGTTGGATAGCCGTATTGGGCGTGGAGAAGATCGAAGGGCTGCCGCGCGTGCTCGGCCACGATGGTCTCGACCATCGTCTCGATGTCGCGCTCAAAATCGCCGTTCGTCTGCTCGCCCACCTGTTCGAGGCCGAGGACGCGCACGCCCGGCACAGAGGGCGGCGGCCCGCCGCCATAGACGCGGGTGCCGAATTCATCGCCCCGGTACTGGCTGATCATCGTCACGTCGTGGCCGGCATCGACGAGTTCGCGCAGCAGGTTCTGCGCGTACACGCTCATGCCGGAAATCGCCGGGAAGTAGCGGCGGCTGACGAAGCAGATCCTCACGCGTTCACCTCTGCCTTGTGGTTGCGGCAGGTCCGCAGGTAGTCGAGCGATCTCGGCACCATGACGTCGGCCCGGTGGCTCTCGCGGGAGAGTTCGACGCAGACGAGGCGCTGGAAGCCGATGGCGTCGAGGGCATCGAGCACACCGCCGACCTCCATGTCGCCCTCGCCGAAGGGCAGGTGGATATGCTCGCCCCGCGCCATGTCCTCGATGGCGACGGTGCCGATCACGTCGGCGAATTCCGCCACAGCCGCCGCTGGATCGCGCTCGCCGGTCACGAGGCAATGGCCGGTATCGAGGGCGAGCCTCAAGCCTTCGATGTTCAAGGCGGCGAAATCGTCCAAGGTCTCGACCAACATGCTGGGTTCCGGCTCGAGGCAGGCGACGACACCCTGTTCCCTCGCATAGGCGACGACCTCGGCGGTACCGTCCGCGAGCCACAGGGTCGCCTCGTCGCGATCAATGCCGGGTCGGGGGACGCCGGCCCAGAACGACACGGCCTCCGAATGCAGGATGACAGCGATGTCCACCGCGCGCTTGAGGAACCCGACCCGCCGGGCGCGCCCGGAAGCGTCCGCACTCACGAGGGTCGGCTCGTGCTTGGCCCTTGGGTCGAGGAGAAAGCGGGCACCGGTCTCGATGACACTGCCGAGGCCCAGCCGTTGCAGCCGGCTCGACACGCGCTGGGCCTCCTGGACCCAGTTCTCGGCGAACGGATCGAGATGGTGGATGTCGAGAGTCAGTGCCACGCCCTGGTAGCCGGCATCGGCAATGAGATCGATGGCGTCGTCCAAGCGATGGTTGGCCGTGCCGTTGGTGTTGTAGGCGAAACGAAGGGTCATGCGGCCCTCCCCTGCTGTTCGAGGCGGAACGGCGCGTGATGCGATTCCGGCTCGCGGTAGAGCGGGTAATGCCGCCCGACGATCTCGTCGGCCAGGGCCACGTCGAAGAGCGGCTGGCCGCCGAGACGATCGAGCGCTTCGGGGGTGAGACGCACGGGGAGCTTCGTCTCGCTGGCCTCACCGAACGTGATCAGCGGATGATCCCGCTCGATCAGTTTGGCGGCGTTGCGCTCGCCGATGCGGTGATAGCTCATCGTCTCGACTTCCAACCCCGGTACGATCGCCTTGACCACACCGACGCTGCCGCCGGGCGGAGAGCAATCGACGTAGAGCACGTCGAACCCGGCCTCTTCGAGGCGCTCGCGGGCGATCCGTCCACGAGCATGGCCGTCGGGAGCCTCCGTCGTTGGCAGGTCCGCGAACGCCTTGGTGCTGCGCTCGGAATAGACCGTGTCCTTCAGGACGTCGCGCAGCCCCTCCGGCGGCAGGACGATCCATTCGAGCATGGCCTTCAGGGCGCGGCTCTCTTCAAGGTCGAGGCTCGGGAGAGCCTTCTGGATGAAGGCTTTGACGTAGCCCGGCGGCGTTACTCGTTCGGCGAAGGACAGTGGTCCGTGGCCGAAGGCCTTGCGCACGCGCGCCGCCTGAAATTCGAGGAGCGCTTTGCGCAAGGCCCGCTCCCGGTCGGGGTCGCAGGCTTCGCCGCAGGCGGAGAGAGCCACGGGGACCGGTGCGTCGGTGGGGTTCCGATCGTGGCCCACGACATAGATGTTGGTGAGTCCGAACTGGTCGGTGGCGAATTTCGGCAGCGCCCGGATGCCGAGATCGTCGAGACGGGCGAGCATCGCCCTGTTCTCCGGGCCGATCCCGTCGAGATCGAGCATCACGCCCTGGTCGAGGGCGCGGAACAGCAGGCCGTTGCCATCGCGCTGGAGCAGTTCGAGCAGGCCGTGTCCGAGGGCGAAATCCACGTCCGGCCCGGCGCCGAGTCCGTTGGTGATGAGGTTGGTGAAGGGCTTGTAGTCCTCCGACAGCTCGAAATAATCGGTGGCCGCGATATCGAGGGGCATCAGAACGGTCTCGCCCGTGCGCGCCCGGACGCTCGGTGTCCATTCCAGCACTGTGTCGCGGCCCACCGGGGAGCCGGCAGGCAGGCACAGGGTGAGCGGATCGGCCACCGAGCCAATGCCGAAGACCTTGGTCAGGTCGTGGTAGGAGCCGCGCTCCTTCTTGCGCGGCATGACCGCCAGCGACGGCATCAGGTTCTCGGCGATCTCGGCCACCGCGCCGATCAGCGCCTCGTCGTCGGTGGCGCCGTAGCCGATACCGCTCGGCATGGCGCCGACGAAGAATGGATCGTCGAGGAACAGTGAGACGAACCAGACCGGGATGCCGGTCCGGTCGAGGGGGGCCAGGGGGAAACCGACGATGCGTCCCTTCGGCAGGATGTCGAGATAGGCGCGCACCGGCTCCGGAAGCGATGCGGGCAGCCCCTCGATGACCCGCGGGCCGCCATAGGTGTAGGGCCGGGGGGACTTGATGCGCGGGTCGCGCGCCCGGGCGTCCTGGTCGTGTTCGCTCATGTCGGTCGTCCCTCAGTTCCGGATAGTCCCACCCATCGACCTCATCCTGAGGTGCCGCAGCCTCGCTGCGGCCTCGAAGGAGGCCTCCAGGACCGAAAGCGATCCCTGGAAGTCTCTTTCGAGGCTGCTTCGCAGCACCTCAGGATGAGGTCCGGGGTGAGAAGCAAGTAGGCGTCGCGGCCCGCGTTCTAGTCCCCATTGACCCGAGCGTTCCGGCAACCTTCGTAAGCCCGCGCCAGAAGCCGCATCGTGTGCAGGTCGCGCTCGGCATTGTACGCGTCGCGCTCGGCTGGCCGGCGCAGAGCGGAACCGAAGGCGCGGACCTGTTCGAGGAAGGGCGAGGCCTCTCCGTTGAAGGAAAGGGCTTGCGCCTGCCCGCTGACACCGTCAGTGAGGCTGAGCGTGCCGCCCGCCACCTGCCCCATCGTGTCGACGGCGGTGAGTGCCCCCTTGGTGCCGATCACTTCGAGGCGGCGGCGCGGCAGCGCGTCAGGGCAATTATAGGCGACGTGCAGGTTGGCGAGGATGCCGGAGCCGGTACGGCCGATGAGAAGCGCGCCATCGTCGACAGCGTAATCCTGCGCCCTTGCCTGGGTCAGAGCGGCGATGTCCTCAATCGATTCGTCTAGGAGGAAATCAACGAGGTCGATGCCGTGGGGTGCCAGATCCATCAGCGCTCCGCCGCCTGCCTTCAACGGGTCGATGCGCCAATTGTCCTGGCCGGCGAAGGACGTCCAGGCACGGTCTAGCCAACAGGCATAGACGATGCGGATGGTGGTGACGGCGCCGATGCGGCCCTGGCGGATCGCCTCGCGCATGGCCCGGTGTGCTGGGTGATGGCGCTGGTCGAAGGCGGTGCCGTAGAAGATGCCGCCTTTCCGGACCGCCGCGACCATCGCCTCGGCATCGGCGAGCGAGGCCGCCATCGGTTTTTCGCAGAGCACGGCCTTGCCCGATGCGGCCAGAGCTTCCACCGCCTCCCGGTGGAGGTGGTTCGGGGTCGCCACGTAGACCGCCTCGACCTCCGGCTCCGAGAGCAGACCGGCGATGTCGGAGTAAGCGCGCGCGCCCTCGGCCTCGGCCGCGCTGCGGGAGGCTTGCCCGAGATCGCACACGGCAACGAGCCGATGCCCGGCGCCGCGGATGCCGGGCGCCATGTAATCCCGCGCGACCCAGCCGTAGCCGACGATGCCCCAACCGATGGAATCGCCCATCACCAGCGCTCCGGCAGGTCGACGAACTCGCGGCGGCGGACACGGTCCTCGTGGGGCGATTGCTCGCCGCCGACCCAGTCAAGGGTCTCGGGTCCGTCCGAATGCGACGGATAGGTTACCCGGGACGCGTATTCCGCCTCGTAGCGTTCGGACGGCCAAGCAATCGCATAGCCGCCCGCCGGGTCGGGCTGATAGAGCGGGTTGAGGCGAAGCGACGTTCCCTCGGTTGGCCAGGTCAGACCATCGAGAATGGCGCGCGGGGCTGGCCTCATTCCGGCGCCGGCGACCACGGAGAACGCCTCCACATGTCGCAGGTCGGCCGGGCGCCGTGGCGACGGCGCGCGCTTCTCGACGAGGGCGCGGGTGAGTTCGTCGTCATCGTAGACGAGAGCGTCCGGAAACAGCTCCTCGATCTCGTCCGCCGAGACCGCCCGACCGGCCGAGAAACCCGGCCGCTCGGAATTGTGGATGTGGCTGAGGACGAGCCAGCCGTCTTCGCCGGCATTCTGGCGGAGGCATTCGAGCACAGCCGGCTTGTCATCGAGGAAGTAGAAAGCGTCGTTGCAGACGACGAGATCCACCGGCGCACCCGGGATCGGCCAATGCGGCGAGCCGGCGTCGAAACAGATGAACTGCGCCGTCTCGCCGACGACCCAATGGCGCGCCACCCAAAGCTTGGCGAAGACGACGTCGGCGCCCGCTACCTTGACACCGCGCGCCTGGATCTCGCGCAGATAATGGCCGATGCCGCAGGCGAATTCGAAGACGCAGAGGGGGTCGTTCCAATGCGCCTCGAGGAGCGTCAGCCCGGCCAGGAAGGTCGGGTCGGTCCAGCGATGCAGGAAGTAGTCGCCGACCCGGCCCCAGCCGAGAAGACGCACGGCGTCCCGCAGACTGGCCTTGCTGCGGTCGCTGACGAGGGCATGGAGGTCCAAGGGATCGGCCGGCGGACCGGTCCACCAATCGTCCTGATCGGCAACCAGACCTTCCAGGGCGAGGTCGTCCTGCCCGTTGTCGAGCAGGGCGAGCGTTGCCGCAACGAGGTCGTCGCGCCCCGTTCGAAGGTAGGGAATGCCGTCCACGACGGGCCAGCGCGCATGCGTCTCCACGTCGCGCAGGGAATGCGGCGTGTCGACTTTGAGCGCGTGCCCCGTTTGAGGGGAGAGGAGGTCGAATGGGATCATGACACGTGGCCCATCCTGCCGCAGCGGAGCATCACGGGATTCGCATGTCCCTGAGGACCCGGTCGTGGAAACCCTTCACCGGGCCGTCATGGACCAATTCCATGTCGTCGAGCACGGTCGTCATGGTGAGGGACGCGGCCCTAAGATGCTGGGAAATCTGAAGAACCCGGTCGATGCAATCGGCGGCATGGAAAGCGCGACCTTCTGCCGTTGCATCGTCGGGCAAGATGGCGCGCGCCCGCTCCACCGTCTCGCGCAAGGGGGCGTCCAGCTCGTCGAGAGCCCATTGGGTGGTCCGCGCCATGATGGGAGCGAGGTGGTCGCCAAGCAGCATTTCGCCGGTGAAGCCGGCATCCGGCATCGCAGCGTTGTGGAAGTGGTGGCTCATGGCCGCCAGGAAAACCAGGGTGGGATCGGCCCGGTAAAAGGGGCTGAGGACGACGCCGTAGACCGCCACCATCAGGCAATGTTCGGCATGGTTCTCGGGCGGCTCGAGCAGGATGCGAGGCTTGCCGGGACAGGTCACGCCGGCGCGCGGCTGGTGGCTCAGTGCCGCCACGAAGGCGGGCAAAGGACCGCCATGCACCCCCTCGTTCGTGCGCAACGCGACGGCCAGACGCCGCTTCAGTTCGGGGTCGACCGTGGCGGTGACGGCGTCGAGTCCAGACGACAGAACGTCGCCGATTTCCCCCTCGCCGAGACCCACTGAGGCCAGGAACGCCGCATCAAGGTCGCAGAGCCGGGAGGCCGCGAGCGCCTTGGCGGTGATGTCGATGGCAACCGTCTCGGGATCGGCGCCGCCCGTCAGTGCCGACCAGCCTTGGGCGAACAGCCGCTCGGCGATGGAGCCGATGCGGCCGGCGGAATGCACGCGCTTGAGGTCGTTGAGTTCGACGAACAACTCGCGCAGCGCGAAGGGGGCGGCCATGCCGCCCCCCGTATCGGACGTGATCATTGCTGTCCGCCGAGCCACTCGAGCAGCATGTGCTGCTGTTTGCCGAAATCGTGCTCGGGTCCGTGGCCGTTGGCGACCATCGGGGCCTTGAAGAACGAGGAGAGTTGCTCCTGCGGGCCGCTCTCGCCACGCTTCTTGGCGAGGTCGAGCACGCGGGCGATCTCGATCACCAGGGGTGCGGCCAGGATGGAATCCTTGCAGAGGAAGTTGACCTTGATCTGCATCCGCTGACCGAGGAAGCCGGTGACGTCGATATTGTCCCAGGCTTCCTTATCGTCGCCGCGCGGGCGGTAATAGTGGATGTGGACCAGATGGTCCTCGACCGGATAGCCGAGGATCGAATCCAGCACCGTGCCCTTGGTGTTGAGCTTCGACTGGAGGGAATCCTTGTCGTTCAGGGCGAGACCGTCGCGGTTGCCGAGAATGTTGGTGGAGAACCAGCCATCCACGTGAAGGGCGCGGGCCTTGAGGGCCGGCGCCAGAACGGTCTTCATCATGGTCTGACCGGTCTTACCGTCCTTGCCCGCCAACGGCACGCCGTTCTCGCGGGCGAGCTCAAGCAAAGCCGGGATGTCGGCGGCCACGCTCGGGGTGAAGTTGGCGTAGGGCACGCCGCTCTGGATCGCCGCATAGGCGTAGAGCATCGCCGGGCTGATCGCCTCGTCGCTGGAATCGAGACCCTTCTCGAACGCTTCGCGGGAATTCAGTGCCGGCGCGTCCAGGTTGGGCCAACGTTCCGTGGAGGCGAGGTTGATCACGACGACTTCGTCGAGATTGCTCTCCAGCCGAAAACGACGAAGGTCGTTCGCGATGACGGAGACCGCCTCGCGATGATCGGCGGCGACGATGCGGTTGGCACCTTCGATATTCTTGCAGAATTTGGCGCTGCCGACGGCCGGCCAGGGCTTGATGCCCTTCAGCACCTGGGCGCCGTTCTCGATATCCTGCTTGGTGAGCACGCCGTGGCCGGTGGCGGCGGAGGCGAGATCGTCGTCGTTGAGATCCCAGCCGCCGAAGACGAGATCCTTGTAATCGGCCAATCCGGCCACCGAGAGACCCGCGAGGGGCAACCCGTCGAGGCGGTTCGATCCAGATTTGATCATCTCGATGCCGGCGATGGCGGTGGTGGCGACGGCGCCACCCATACCGACGAAGGCAACGCCGACGCGGCGACCGGTCTGCATGCTCATTGGAAAAAGGCTTCCTTCAATGGGTCCATCGGGGCGTGTCTCGTCGACTGATCTGAGACAGCCCTCTGGGACCATCGTAACTGGGCTACGGAGCCTTCGTTCCAACCCCGGCCAGGATGCCTTTTTGACGCGGCCACTCTGAACCGCGTCCGAACGATTACTTAAAATATCGTTAAACCATAGCCTTAACCGTTCCTTAAGCGTGCCACGCTTGAATCACGGAGCTGTCCCATTGTGGTCACAGCTCCCAGCGAGATGTCCGCTCGCTGAACTGATCGAAGCCGTGTCCTAGAACGCCGCGGCACGAACAAGGAACAATGATGGGGCTTTTCCCGGAGCCGGCGCATCGCGCCGACGACGCGTGCCGTCTCGTGCCTAACGAGACCCAGGATCGTGACGAGACGGTGGCTTGGCTGAAGCCCGGCTCCCTTCGCGGCAGGAAGAAGGCAAGCACCACGGTATCGGCCAAACTCACCGTCGCGAAGATCGCGATCGGCCTGCTGCTCGGCTCTGGTTTGCCGCAGAGCGCACTGGCGCCGGCAGCGACCGCCCACGACCGCATCGACATCCGAGCCTACGTCGCCAGCGATTTCGCGGCGGCCACAATCGACAAACCCACGGATTGGGATGGGGTTCCCCTCCTCGACCAGGAACCTGCGACGGCCAGCCTGATCGAGAACGACCTCGCCTCTCTTCCCCAGAGCCGCGAGAGCGACGGCCGGGACGTGCTTCGGTTCGGCGACATGAACGTGCCGCGCGACATCGTCGAGACGATCCTGAAGGCGTCGTCCGAGACCGGGGTCGATCCGGTCTACATGATGGCGCTGGCCGACAAGGAATCGAGCTTCTCGACCACCGTGAAGGCCTCGACCTCTTCGGCGGAGGGGCTGTTCCAGTTCCTCTCCGCCACCTGGCTCGAACTGGTGCGGACCTATGGCGCCCGCTACGGCTATGAGACCGAGGCCAACGCCATCACCGGCCGCGGCAGCGCCATCACGATCCAGGACGAGGCCACCCGCACCCGCGTGCTGCGCCTGCGCCAGGACCCCTATGTGGCGGCCCTGATGGCCGGCGAGCTGATCAAGCGCGACCGCGCCCGCATCGAGCAGCGCATCGGCCGCGAACTGAAGACCTCCGAACTCTATCTCGCCCATTTCCTCGGCACGTCGAGCGCCGGCAAGTTCCTGACGCTGAGCGACGACAACCCGGACCTCGTGGCCAAGCAGGCGTTCCGCGCCGCCGCCCGCGCCAACCGCAGCCTTTTCACCGCTAAAGCCGGCAAGCACCGCCGCAGCCTCACCGTCGCGGAAGTCCGCGAGCGCCTCGGCGACATGATCGACCGCCGGCTCGACCAATATGAAGGCGTCACCGCCCTGGTCGGTACCCAGGACGTCACCCCCGGGACGAACAGCGATCCGAGCCAGGCCTCGGCCCTCCTCGATGCCAGCCTGCGCGTTTCGGCCCCGACCCAGCGGATGCAGGTGACCGAGGCTTTGCCGAGAGAGTGAGGACTCGGAGGAGATTCGGCGCTCAGGCTGTATGGGACCAAAGGGCATGACGACGCCGCTTCCGGCATGGCGTCCACGGTTCTTTCCGGTCTAGAACCGCCAAATCAGCGCCGACGGTAAGCCGACGGGACCTGCACTCCTGGATGACGACCGGCGGCCGATGACAGATCAAGAACCGGAACGGCCGAAGGCCCCTGACGTGCCGGATGCCCGAACCGCCGCCCGCGAAGCCGGGCAGGCGGCACGAGTCCTGTTCAGGCATCTCGGCTTCCTCCTCGTCACGGCCTTGCGCGGCCTCGCGCGGAGCTTGCTTTCGACGGGGCGCGCTGCGGGGCGGACGCTCGGCACCCTCGGTTCGAGGCTCACCGCACGCACCGCCTCCGCGCGAACGAGCGGCACGGGCGCTTCGCCTGCGGCAGGAACCGCTCCGGCGGCGCAGACGCCACAATCAGGCTGGTGCGGCCGGCTGCGGCAACGGCCCTACCTCGCCGCCGGCCTCGCGGCCCTCGCCCTGCCGCTGGTCTTCGTCGCTGGCCTCGTCCTCTACAGTTTCGCGACCCTGCCCCCGCTCGGCGGCGTAGTGCCGGAAGGCGGCCAGCGCGCCCTCACGGTGGAGGCGGATGACGGAAGGGTCTTCGCCACGCGCGGTGCCTTCCAGGGCCAGAAGCTCACGGCGGCGGACATGCCCGCTCATCTCGCCCAGGCGGTGGTCTCCATCGAGGACCGGCGGTTCTACTCGCATTGGGGGGTCGATCCGCGCGGGCTGGTGCGGGCGCTCTGGCGCAACACCGTGAGCGGCGGCGTGCGCGAGGGCGCGTCCACCATCACGCAGCAATATGTCCGGCTCACCTCCCTGACCCAGGAGAAGACGCTGCGCCGGAAGATCCAGGAGGCGTTCCTGGCCCTGCGCGTCGAGAGCACGATGTCGAAGGAGGACATCCTCCTCGGCTATCTCAACACCGCCTATTTCGGGGCCGGCGCCTATGGCATCGACGCCGCGTCGCGGCGCTATTTCGGCAAGGGCGCGAAGGCGCTGACGCTTCCCGAGGCGGCGATGCTGGCGGGCCTCGTCCGCGCGCCGTCACAGCTCGCACCGACGCGCAATTTCGGCGGTGCCAAGGAGCGCGCCGACATCGTGCTGCAGACCATGGTCGAGACCGGCGCGATCACCGCCGCCGAGGCCGACAAGGCACGCGCCGAGACGATCACCCTGCGCACCCCGCCCGAGACGCCGCCGGGCACCAATTACTTCCTCGACATGGTGTCGGCGGACGCCAAGCGCCTGTCGGACACATCCGGCGACGTCACCCTGCGCACCACCCTGAACCTGGATCTGCAGAGTCTGGCGGAGGGCGTCATCGCCCGGCGGCTCGATGCGGAAGGGGGCAAGAAGAAGGCGAGCCAGGGCGCCATGGTCGTCCTGAACAAGGAGGGCGCGATCCTCGCCATGGTGGGCGGGCGCGATTACGAGGACAGCCAGTTCAACCGGGCGACCCAGGCCAAGCGCCAGGCCGGCTCGCTGTTCAAGCTGTTCGTCTACCTCACCGCCTATGAGAAGGGCCTCTCGCCGGAGACGGTGCTGGTGGACCGGCCGATCCAGATCGGGGATTGGGAGCCGCAGAATGCGAGCGGCCGTTTCCGGGGCGCGGTCCCCCTCCGCACCGCCTTCGCGCAATCGATCAACACCATCGCTGCGCAACTCGCCGATGAGATCGGCATGGCCTCCGTGATCGAGACCGCACGCAAGCTTGGCGTCACCTCCGATCTACCCAACGTCCCGAGCCTGGCGCTCGGCTCGGCCGAAGTCTCCCTGCTGGAGATGACACGGGCCTATGCCGGCGTTCTGGCCAGCGCCCAGCCCCTCGACACCTATGGCGTCCATGCCATTCGCGGGGCCGGCCCCGACCCGCTCTACCTGCGCCCCGACGCCAAGCCGGCGACGCCGCTGCCGGGCGAGAGCCGCGCGATGATGCTGGATTCACTCCAGGCGGTGGTGGATAGCGGAACCGGGCGGGCCGCGCGGATCACCAACCTCGCGGTGGGCGGCAAGACCGGGACGACGCAGGATTACCGCGATGCCTGGTTCGTCGGGGTGACTCCGGACCTCGTCGTCGGCGTCTGGGTCGGCAACGACGACAATTCCTCGATGAACAAGGTCGGCGGCGGCGACCTGCCGGCGGCGATCTTCAAGGATTTCACCCAGCGCGCCACCGTCCAGATGGCGTCTCGGCGCAAGCGCCCCTCGGCCGCCCGCGCCGAGCCGGCTCCGGCTGCCAAGGAGACCGCTGCAGCCGGGGCGTTGCGCGGCGTGCCGGAGGTGATCGACACCGGCACTCTCTCGTTCCGTGGCCGGACGGTGCGCCTGCTGGGCGTCGATGGCGAGCGCGGCGCCCTGGCGCGCCAACTCGCGCGCTATCTACGCCGGCGCGAAGTCGTCTGCGCGCCGGCGGCAGGCGGCGCGACCGACGAGACACAGCCGACGGGCCTGCGCTGCCAGATCGACGGCGACGACCTCGCATCGTTGATCCTCACGGCCGGCGGTGCCCGCGCGTCGGAGGATGCCCCATCGGACCTTCTGGCGGCGGAGGAGCAGGCCCGGTCCGAACGGGCCGGTTTGTGGCGGCGCGAGCGGTAGGATTATTCCGGGCAACCGCTCGTAGCGCTCGCCCTGGCTTTCTCGCTGGCCACCGTCGCCAGCGCCCCCCTTCGCGGGCTCGGGCTTTCGCTGCGTGAATCCGCTCACGCGGCTTCGCGCTATCGCCCCGTCGGATTTTCCGACCGAAGTTGACAGGCAGCCATTCCCCGCCCATTTGTGTAGTACACTACATTATAGCAAGCGGCACAAATGAGCCTGGATCGACGAAGGATCGCGACGGAATTTTCCTTCGCGCTCAATGCTGCCGCCAACCGCATGGTGCGGCTTCACAAACCGTTCCTCGAACCGCTGGGTCTGACGTTCTCGCAGTACCTCGTCGCCCTCGAATTGATGAACGGCGCGCCGCTGACCGTGGGCGAGTTATGTGTCCGCCTCGACATGGAGACCGGCACCCTGACGCCGCTGCTCAAGCGGCTGGAGGCCGCCGGCGTGGTAACGCGGACACGCGACGCCTCCGACGAACGCCGGGTGCTGATCGACCTGACTCCGCATGGCCGAGCCCTGGAAGGCGCGCTTCGCGGCATCCCCGACAAGATCCGAACGGCGTGTCAGCTGACCCCGGAGGCCATCGAAGAGCTGCGCCGCACTCTCGACGTCCTCGCGCGCCCGGTCGCCGCCCCGTGAGGGGTGCGGCCAACCCGAATCCGAAGGACACAGGCATGAAAATCGGCGTCATCGGCACCGGCAATATCGGCGGCACGCTGGCCCGCAAGCTCAGCGCAGCGGGACACGAGGTCCGCGTCGCGAATTCGAAAGGCCCCGACGGCGTGCGCGCCTTCGCCGAGGAGATCGGCGCGACGCCCGCCGATGCCCACAGTGCCATCGCGGGCGCGGACCTCGTGATCCTGTCGATCCCGTTCCCCGCCGTGGCACAGCTGCCGAAGGACCTGTTCGACGGCCTGCCCGGCGCGACCCCGATCGTCGACACGGGCAACTACTATCCCGGCCTGCGCGATCCGCAGATCGCCGAACTCGACGCCGGGAAGAGCGAGAGCGTCTGGGTGTCGGAACAGATCGGCCGCCCCGTGATCAAGGCGTTCAACAACATCCTCGCCCATTCCCTCGCCGAACTCGGTCGTCCGGCGGGTGCGCCCGACCGCATCGCCGTCGCCGTGGCCGGCGATGACGATGCGGCGAAGCGGACCGTGATGGGCATCGTGGACCAAGTCGGCTTCGACCCGGTGGATGCCGGAATGCTGGCAGAATCCTGGCGTCAGCAGCCCGCCACCCCGAGTTATTGCTGCGATTACGACGCGGAGACGATGCGCCATACCCTGCTCGCCGCAGTGAAGGGAGAGGCTCCGAAGACCTTGGACCGGGTCTACGGCCTCATGGGAAAGCTCGGTCCCGACCCCAGCCATGCCGAGATCATCGCCATGAACCGTTCGGTGCATTCCGGCAACTGAGAACGACCACCACGAACCACAGGAAGATCCGACATGAAGATTGGCATACTCGGCAGCGGCTCCATGGGTGCCATCCTGGCCAGGACGTTCAGCGCCGCCGGACATTCGGTGAAGGTCGCGAACTCTCGTGATCCGAGCACCATCGATGCCGACGTGCTGTCCAACGGGGCGCAGGCGGTGACGAAGGAGGATGCGGTCGCCGATGCCGAGGTGGTCATCCTGTCGATCCCCTTCTTCGGCATCGCCGCCCTCGCGCCGTTGCTCGCCGGATTACCCGCCGAGACCGTGGTGATCGATACGTCGAACTACGTCCCGGCGCGTGACGGGCAGATCGAGGCGATCGACAACGGTCAGGCGGACAGCGTCTGGGTCGCCGAACGCCTCGGTCGTCCCATCGCGAAGGCGTGGAACTCGATCTACTCCGTGACGCTGAAGGAAATGGGCCGGCCCGCAGGCCACCCGGAGCGCATCGCCGCCCCCGTGGCGGCCGACCGCGCCCGGGACCGGGAGGTGACGATGGCCCTCGTCGAGGAGACGGGCTTCGATGCCTATGATGCGGGGACGCTCGCGGATTCGTGGCGGCAGCAAACGGGCGCGCCCTGTTACTGCACCGAGGTGACGCTGGCCGACTTGCCCAGAGCACTGCAGGCGACCGACCGGGCACGCTTGAGCAAGCGGCGGGACCTGATGTTCGCCGTATATCAGGAGCGGTTCGACGACGGGTCGAATCCGGGCCGGGACTTCATCGTCGGTCTCTCGAGAATACTGAACGCCGCATAGAGCGGCCTACCGGAACGGCGGTTCGTCGAAGCTGCGCAGCTTGCGCGAATGCAGGCCGTTGCGGTCGGCGCGGAGGATATCGAGGGCGGACAGGCCGATGAGCAGGTGCTCGGCCACCGCCCGTTCGTAGAAGGCGTTGGCCGCCCCCGGCAGCTTGATCTCGCCGTGGAGCGGCTTGTCGGACACGCAGAGGAGCGTGCCGTAGGGAACCCGCAGGCGGTAGCCCTGAGCCGCGATGGTGCCGCTCTCCATGTCGACGCCGATGGCGCGGGACAGGTTGATCCGCCGCCGCTCCTGGCTGAAGCGGAGCTCCCAGTTGCGGTCGTCGTAGGTCACCACCGTGCCCGTGCGCAGGCGCCGCTTCAGGTCGTCGCTGGTCTCACCGGTGACGCTGGCGGCCGCCGCCTGGAGCGCGAGCTGGACTTCGGCCAGGGCCGGCACCGGCACGTCCGGCGGAACCAGCTCGTCGAGGATACGATCCCGGCGCAGATAACCATGGGCGAGGACGTAATCACCGATGGTCTGCGACTGCCGCAACCCGCCACAATGGCCGACCATCAGCCAGCAATGCGGACGCAGGACAGCCAGATGATCGGTGATCGTCTTGGCGTTGGAGGGGCCGACGCCGATATTCACGAGCGTGGTGCCCTGCATCGACCCGTCGGGGCCGCGCGCCACGAGGTGGTAGGCCGGCATCTGGAACTTGTGCCAGGGGGACGCGGCGATGAGGCCCGCCGGATCGATGCTCGCCGCCTCCTCCCGCGAGACGGTGATGCCGCCGGGCAGGATCATGCGTTCGTAGCCGTCCCTGCCGCTGGCGAGCAGCTCCAAGCCGTGCCGGATGAAGCCGTCGACGTAGCGATGGTAGTTCGTCAGCAGGATCCATGGCTGGACGTCGCGCCAGTCGCCGCCGGTGTAATGGACGAGGCGGCGCAGGGAGTAATCGACCCGAATCGCGTCGAACAGCGCCAGGGGCTTCGGCTCCTCGACCGGTGCCACCCAGAGGCCGTCGGCGATCTCGTCCCCCACCACAGAGAGCAGCGGGACGGGGAAGTAGGTGGCCAGATCGCGCGGCGTGATCCCACTGCCCGAGAGGTTGGCGCCGGGCTCCAGCACATAGGGATAGGGTATCTCCTGCGCGCTCAGGCCGACTTCGAGGGTCGCACCGTAATCCCGGATCAAGGGCGTCAGCTGCTCCAGCAGGTACGGCCGGAAATGCGCCGGCTGCGTCACCGTGGTGGCGTAGGTGCCGGGAGACTGGAACTTCGCCGTCGCGCGGGAAAAGCGCGGGATCGGCCCGGACGGATGATAGGTGATCCGCAATTCGGGATAGCGGAACTGAAGCCGCTCGGCATGATCGGGCGCGGCGCCTCCGTCGAGATAGCGGGTCAGGGCGGTCTGGAGCGACTGGATCGCACCCGCGTACAAGGCGGCGAGGCGGTCGACGGCGGTCTCGGCATCGCCCACGGATTCCATCGGGCGCCATTCGCTGGTGGTCACGCTCTCTCCTCGAAAGGCTTCGGCTTGAAGGCAGGCGATGCCGAAGGAACCGCCGTGGACCCTATGCAAGAAGCCTATACCGCACCGGCGCCCGATGGAACGATGCGGCCCGCATGGCGGCTCGCTGTCGACCGGCTTGCGCACGGGGGCGAGTTGTCCGACATGCTCGCTTCGAACGGCTCGGGGCTCCTCCGGGCACCGCCTCTCCAAATCCGATGCGTTTGATGATCGACCCAATCGACCGGCGGCCCGGCGAAGAGACCGTCACGCTGCCCGCCTCGCACGATGCCGGGCTCTATTTCATCGGCCATATCCGGACCCCGTGGGCGAGCAGGGCCGAATGCCCGAAAAACGGGCTTCAGACCGATGCAATCTGCACAGTGGAGGTCGATGCCGCCTTCGCCCCCGGTTTGCAGAACGTGGAGGGGGCGAGCCATCTCATCGTGCTCTACTGGATGGACCGGGCCGCCCGGGACATCGTGCGCCAGAAGCCGCGCCATGCGGAGGGCAGCCGGGGCACATTCTCCCTGCGCTCGCCAGCGCGCCCGAACCCCATCGCGCTCTCGGTGGTAGAACTCCTGGGCATCGACGGGGCAACGTTGAGCGTCCGGGGGCTCGACTGCCTCGACGGCACGCCGCTCCTCGACATCAAGCCCTATTACGCCACGACGGATTCGCGGCCGGGCGCCACCATCGACAGGGCCGGCACGGCGACGACCTCAGAGGTATCGGAGGCCTTCGAGGCCTCGAGGACCCATGACGTGTCGGGAGCTACCCGGTGAGGGCTCTGCACCTCGGTCTCGCCGGGATGGCGATCCTTGGGGTCGGCTTCGCCCTTGGTTGGATCGAGAAGCCACTACACCTCAACGCCCGGCTCTACGCCACGGACCGGCTGCCTTCGATCCAGGCCCATCTCGACGATGCACCGAACGGCTACATCCTCCTGGCCGGCGATTCGCAGGCCGAGTTGCAGAACCCGGCGCAGCGGGTTTGTGGCATGGAGATCGTCAATGCGGGGGTGAACGGCGCATCGGCCTCTGTCTATGCCGATCTCGTGGCCAAACTGTCGGTGAAGACCCGCCCCCGCGCGGTGGTGGCCTTTATCGGAACCAACGACCTCCAGCGGAAGAAGGAGCCGTTGTCCGCCAGGACCGCCCAGGGCTTCGACGACGCGGTGGAGCGGATCGTGAAGCGGCTGCAGGCCAGCAGCGACCGTGTCGTGGTCGCTGCCGTTCCGCCCATCTCCCGTTCGGTGGAAAATCGCCTCGAACCGGCAGCGGTCGTCGCGTACTCCGCCCGGATCGAGGCCCTGTGCCGGCGCCTCTCCTGCCGGTACGTGGACCCCTACGCGGATCTGCGTGACGGCAACACCGGGTTCGCCCTGCCCGGCGCCTTGCGCGACGCTCTGCACGTAACCGATTATCGCCGCGTCATGCGGGCACTGGAGCCCGCGCTCTGCGCGGCAACGCCCTGATCAGGCCTCGGCGTGGTGGGGCGCCGACGGGGCCGTCGATGCGCCGCCCGCGGGCCGATCCCCCTTCGGAGCCTTGATGCGGTACCAGCCGACATAGAGCGCGGGCAGGAAGAACAGGGTGAGGAAGGTGGCGGCGATGATGCCGCCGATCATGGCGTATGCCATCGGTCCCCAGAAGACCTCCCGCGCGATGGGGATGAGGGCGAGGCTCGCCGCACCGGCGGTAAGCAGGATCGGCCGCATCCGGTGGCAGGTCGCCTCCACCACCGCGTCCCACGGGGCGTAGCCCTCGCGGTCGTACTCGTCGATCTGCATCACCAGGATCACCGAGTTGCGGATGATGATGCCGATGAGCGCCAGCACGCCGAGGATGGCGACGAAGCCCAGCGGCTTGCCGAAGGGCAGCAGGATCGCCACCACGCCGATGAGGCCGAGGGGCGCCACGCTCGCCACCAGGAACAGCTTCTGGAAGCTCTGGAGCTGGATCATCAGGAACATCGCCATGGCGAGCAGCATCACCGGCGCCACCGCCGCGATGGGTCCGCTGCCCTTGGCGCTCTCCTCCACCGCACCGCCGACCGCCAGGGTGTAGCCGTCCGGCAGGGTCTTCTCGAAGGCCTTGATGGCCGGATCGAGGGCGTTGACGATGGTGGGCGCCTGGGTGTCGTCGACGATCGCCGCCCGCACCGTGATGGTGGGCAGGCGGTCGCGGCGCCAGACGATGGGCTGTTCGAGTTCGTAGCTCACGGTGGCGAAGGCCAGCAGGGGCACGACGCTACCGTTCGACAGCGGCACCTGCAGGCTTTGCAGCGTCTCGACGGAGTTGCGTTCCGCCGCCTGGGCGCGGCCGACCACGTCCACGAGGTAGATCGAATCGCGCACCTGCGTGATCGAGCGGCCGCCGACGATGCCGTTGAGGAGTCCGGCGATATCCTCCGAGGTGACGCCGAGCTGGCGCGCCTTGTCCTGGATGATGTCGACCTTCAGCACCTTGCCCGGCTCGTTCCAATCGAGGTTCGGCAGGCCGACATTCGGGCTCGATGCGACGATGTTGCTGAGCTGGAGCGCGAGGCCGCGCACCTTCTGGAGATCGGGTCCGCTCAGCCGATACTGGATCGGTCGGCCCACGGGGGGGCCGAGATCGAGGGAGTGGACGAAGACGTCGGTGCCGACGAACTCCTTGGCCGCCAGCGCCTCGAATTTCTGGATCATCTTGTCCCGCGCCTCGAGCGACGAGGTCACGACGATGATCTGGCCGAAGAACGCGTTGCCGAGCTGCTGGTCCAGGGGAAGGTAGAAGCGCACCGCGCCCTGCCCGACATAGGAGCTCCAGCGCAGGATCTCGGGATCGCCCTTCAGCGTCGCCTCGAACCGATCCATCTGGGCCTTGGTCTCGGCGATGCTGGCATTCTGCGGCAGGGTCATGTCCACGAGGATCTCGGGACGGTCGGAGGCCGGGAAGAACTGCTGCTGCACGAACTGGATGCCGTAGAGCGACAGGCCGAGCAGGCCGACGCAGAAGGCCACGGTGATCCAGCGGAAGCGCATGGCCGGGAGCAGCATGGCGCGGAAGGTACGGAGCAGGAAGCTCGGTTTGTCGTGATGCTTCTTGATGGTCTTCGGCAGGAGCTTCACGCCGATGAGCGGCGCGAACAGCACCGCCACGACCCATGAAATCAGCAGCGAAGCCGCGATGACCACGAACAGGCTGTAGGTGTATTCACCCGCCGCCGAGCCGTTGAAGCCGATGGGGAGGAAGCCCGCCACGGTGACCAGCGTGCCGGTGAGCATCGGGAACGCGGTGGAGGTATAGGCGAAGGTCGCCGCCTTCTTCAGGGTGTCGCCCACCTCCAGCCGCGCGACCATCATCTCCACGGTGATCATGGCGTCGTCGACGAGGAGCCCCAGCGAGATGATGAGGGCGCCCAGCGAGATGCGCTGGAGCGTGACGCCCATCACCTGCATCACCACGAAGACCACGGCGAGGACGAGGGGAATCGAGAACGAGACTACGAGGCCCGCCCGCCAGCCGAGACTGATGAAGCTGACGCCCAGCACGATGACCACGGCCTCGATCAGGGCCTTGGTGAAGCCGCCCACCGCCTCTTCGACGATCTTCGGCTGGTCGGAGACGAGGTGGATGCCGACGCCGTAGGGCAGCTCGCCTTCGAGCTTCTTCATCCGCGCCTTGAGATCGTGGCCGAAGGTCAGGAGGTTGCCGGAGGGCTGCATGGCGATGGCGAGGCCGATCGCCGGCTGGCCGTTGAACCGGAACAGGGCGGTGGGCGGATCGGTGAAGCCGCGCGAGATCTCGGCCACATCGGACAGGCGGAAGAACCGGTCGTTCACCCGCAGGTTGATGGTCCTGAGGCTGTCTTCGGAGACGAACTGGCCGCCGACCCGCACGGAGACGCGCTCGGGGCCGGCCTGGATCACACCGGAGGGGGCGATGGCGTTCTGCGCCTGAAGCGTCGCGATGACGGCGGCCTGGTCGACACCGAGACCGGCGAGCTTGCGGGTGGAGAAGTCGAGATAAATGACCTCGTCCTGCGCGCCGAGGAGCTGCATCTTGCCGGCATTGTTGACCTTCTTCAGGTCCGCCCGCACCCGCTCCACATAGTCGCGCAATTGGCGCATCGAGACACCATCGGCGGTGAACGCATAGACGTTACCGAAGACGTCGCCAAACTCGTCGTTGAAGAACGGCCCCTGGATCCCTTGCGGGAAAGTGCTGCCGATATCGCCGATGCGCTTGCGCACCTGATAGAAGATGCCCGGAATGGTCTTGGGCGGCGTCGTTTCGCGCAATTGGACAAAGACGGTGGTCTGGCCGGGCGTGGTGTAGCTGCGGCTGAAATCGACGGCGTCGATCTGCTGCAATTCCTTCTCGATCCGCTCGGTGACCTGATCCAGCGTGTCGCTGATCGTGGCACCGGGCCAGCGCGCCTGCACGATCATGGTCTTGATAGCGAAGGGCGGGTCTTCCTCGCGACCGAGCTTCTCGTAGGCGAGGAAGCCCGCCAGCATCGAGACGAGCATCAGGAACCAGACGAAGGAGCGGTGCTCGAGCGCCCATTCGGACAGGTTGAAGTTCTTCACGGGCGGCTCTCGCGTGACGCTGAACGGATCGGCGCGGCTATTGTGTCTATTGCGGCTTGTCGGACAGGCGGACGCGCTGGCCTTCGCCGAGACTGCGTGCACCCGCGAGGACGACACGGTCCCCCGGTTTCAGTCCCTCGGTGACGGACACGCGCTGGTCGTTTCGTTCCGCCAGAGTGACGTCGCGGCGGGACACGGAATCCCCGGCCTCGTTCACGATCCAGACCGCGCTTCGACCATCCGCCTCAAAGACGGCCGTGGCCGGCAGCTGGAACCGCGCTTTCATGTGGCGCGAGAGCCCGACGGTGATGGTGGAGCCGAGGCGGAACGCCTCCGGCGGGTTGAGCAGGGTCATTCGAATGCGGCGGGTGCGGGTCTTCTGGTCGGCGAAGGGCGAGATCTCACGGACTTTCCCCGTCGCCGTCACGTTGGGCGCGCTCTGGAGCGCCACGGTGAAGACCGCGTCCTTGGGCATGGCTCCGACCAGATCCTCGGGGATGTCCACCACGGCCTCGCGCTCCTCGGGCCGGGCCAGGGTCGCGACCGCCTGTCCGGCGGAGAGGACCTGTCCCACTTCCGCGCTGCGGACGGTGACGACGCCGTCGAAATCCGCATGCAGCTCGGTATAGCCCATCTGGTCGCGGGCCTTCTGCAGGTTCGCCTGGGCCTGGGCGAGACGGGCCTGGGCGGTGTCGCGGCTGGCCACCGCGCTGTCGAGCCGTGCCTGGCTGACATTGCCGTTGGCAATCAACCGCCGCTG
Organism: Methylobacterium bullatum; assembly: GCA_902712845.1. NCBI lineage: Bacteria > Pseudomonadati > Pseudomonadota > Alphaproteobacteria > Hyphomicrobiales > Methylobacteriaceae > Methylobacterium > Methylobacterium bullatum. The sequence continues at coordinate 2,203,622 of LR743504.1, read as the reverse complement.
GCGCAACTCGGTGGCGCTGGCATTCTCCGCCTGCGCCGTGGCATCGGCGAGTTCCGCCTCGGCGCGGGTGAGAGCGAAGCGGGTGACGATCGGGTCGAGGGCGGCGATGCGCTGGCCCTTCTTGACGACGTCGCCCACCGTCACGTCGCGGGCGATCATACGGCCCGCGATCTGGAATCCGATCTCCGACTGGTATCGGGGGGCCACGAACCCGGCGAAGGGCCCGAACACGATGGTGTCGACGGGCTTGGCCTCCGTATAGAGCACGGGCCGCACCGGCAGCGGTCCGGCCTCCTCCTCCGCGCCATGGCAGGCGCCGAGGCCGGACAAGGCCGCCCCGATCAGGGCGAAGCGGATGCCGGAGCGGATCATCGGGCGATCTCCTCGGCGACGGCGACGGTCTGGCCCGGACGGAGGAACTGGATGCCGGCGATGACAACCTCCTCGCCCGGCTCGACACCGCCGGACAGGGCGATGGTGTTGGGCGAATACCGGTCGATGGTCACGTTGCGCGGGGCGACCTTGCCGCTGGCCGGATCACGCACCCACACGGCAGGGCCGTTCTCCCAGCGATAGAGCGAGGACCAGGGCAGGACGATGGCCGTCTGCGGCCTGAACTTGCCGGTGCCGATGACGACGGCCCCGAGGGACATGGCGGCGGGCGTGTCCCTCAGGCCGACCTTGACTCGCACGGTGCCGGAGGCGGCGTCCACGCTCGGCGAGATCTCCCGCACCGTGCCGACGGTCCGCACCTTCGGGTCCGCCTGGAGGGTGATCTCCACCTGCTTGCTCTCGGGCGGGGTCGCCAGCACCGCCTCGAACACGTTGAACACCGCGTCGCGCGGCCCGTCCTCGGCCATGGTGAGGACGGTCTGTCCGGCCTGGACAACCTGGCCCACCTCGAAGCTGCGGCTGAGCACGATGCCGTCCACGCCCGCCTTCAGGTCGGTATAGGAGAACTGCTCCTGGGCGGTGCCCAACGCCGCCTTGGCGGATTCCACCGAGGCCTGCGTCGTGCGGAGCTGCTGCTCGGCATCGTCATAGCTCGGCCGCGTTGTGTATCCGCTGGAGAGCAGCATCTCCTGGCGCTTGAAATTGACCTTGGCCTGGGTCAGCAGCGCCTCGGCGGAGGTCAGCGCGGCCTGCGCGTTGTTGAGATTGGCGCGCTGCTCCTGCGGATCGAGCTTGGCCAGAACCTGGTCCGCGGTGACGTGATCCCCCACTTCCACCAGACGCACGGCGATCTTGCCGTTGTTGCGGAAGGCGACGTTCACTTGCGACTGGGCCTGGATGTCGCCGGTGAAGACGAGATCGGCCGCGATGGTGCTGCGCTCGGCCTTCGCCGTGCGGACCGTGGCGAGGCTCTGCTTCGAGGGAGTCGGGCCGGGTTGGCCGGCATCGTCCTTGGCCTGTGCCGGAAGGCAGGCCAGGGCGGCGAAGCCGAGGCAGGCCACCGTCCGGGCGCCTCGGTACCGTCGAATGGACATGGTCGGACCAGACACTGTGACCCCATCCCGCAAAAGCTCTATCGAAGCGCCTGTCTATCGGGTATCTTACCGACCGTCCAGACGGTTTCTAGAGGGGATGACATGGCCAAACCGCGCACACGGCGGGAAGACCGGGCGAGCGTCATCCTCGATGCGGCCGAAAGCCTGATCCGTCGCGCGGGCACGCGCACCCTGACCATCGACGCGGTGGCGGCCGAGGCGGGCCTGAGCAAGGGCGGGGTGCTTCACCATTTCTCGTCGAAGGACGCGCTGATCTCAGCGATGGCCGAGCGCAAGCTGAAGGAGGTCAAGGAGGGCATTGCAAAGCTCGAAGCGGAGCAGGTGCCGGGTCCCTCCGCCCTCCCCCTCGCGCTGATCGCCCATGCGAGGCAGGTCTATGCGGAGGAAGAGGGGTTCCCGCGGGCCTTCCTCCTGGCCTCGGCGGAGAATCCCGAGGCATTCGCCGGGTTCAACGCGTTCCTCAGTGAGCGGCTCGCCGCCCTAGAAAAGATCGAGACATGTCCCGGAATTGGCGCGGCCCTCGTCTTCTCGACTCTGGGGTTGCTGATCACCCGGACGCTGGGCTTCCATTCCCTCGACGGCGCGCAGCTCGAACGGCTCTTCGACGGTCTCGAAAAGGTGGCGCGCTGCGTGACCGAGGGCGAGATTCCGCCGGATGCGTGCGGGACGCCCTGAGCGGCTTCACGCGAGGGCGGCCATGGCCTGGAAGACGATGGCGTGGCGGGCGGCCAGAGCGTCGATATCGGTGGCATAACCGCCGCCGATCACCGCCACCAGGGGAATGCGCCGCCGGCGCGCCTCTCCGACGACGTAACGATCCCGCGCGGCGAGGCCCGCATCGGTGAGGGCCAGGCGCCCGAGCCGGTCGTCCATGTGAGGATCGACCCCGGCATTGTAGAACACGATGTCCGGCGAGAGTCCGTCGAGCAGGCCCGGCAGATGCGCACCGAGAACGGCGGCATAGGCCGCGTCGTCGACGTCGTCGACGAGGCCCACATCGAGGTCGCCGGGGATCTTGCGCGTCGGATAGTTCTTCTCGGCATGGATGGAGAAGGTGAACAGGTCCGGCGACCCAGCGAGGCAATCGGCGGTGCCGTCGCCCTGATGCACGTCGCAATCGACCACCAGCGCCCGGCGGATGGCGCCTTCCTCCTGAAGCGCCAGGGCGGCGACCGCGACGTCGTTGAACACGCAGAAGCCGGCACCCGTCTCCCGCCGCGCATGGTGGCTGCCGCCGGCGGCACTTCCGGCGAGGCCATGGTCCAACGCCAGCCGCGCCGCCACGAGGGTGCCCCCGGCGGAGGCACAGGAGCGGGCCACGACGCTCCCGTCCACCGGCAGGCCGATCTCGCGTTCGATCTCCCGCGAGACCGAGCAGGAGAGGACCGCATCGACGTAGTCCGAGCGGTGCGCGCGCTTCAGGAGGGCCGCATCGGCGGGCTCCGGCCTGACGAAACCGGAAGGCGCGAGGCCCAGCTCCGCCAGCGTTTCGGCAAGGCGACCGTATTTCCGCATCGGGAACCGGTGCCCGTCCGGCAGGACGGCCTGGTAGGCGGGATGGACGACGATGGATGGAATCATGTCGGGTCGGCGATCTGCCACGTCTCGGTCACACCGGCCCCTTCCCTGCGACGAGGAGCCGATCGACTCCGCATGTCTGTCATACGACTGAAACAGCCTGCCTGTTACGGCCTCAGGCATGGGCTGGTTCCGTCAGGCGGCGGATGCCCGGGGGGAGCGCGGCATGATCGGCAGCATCGAGACCGGCGCGATCGTCGCGCTCTCGCTCTGTGCCGCGCTGACCCTGGTCAATTGTCTCAGCATCGCCATCGCCGCATGGCGTATCGGCCGCAACCGCGGCGCAACGAGCTTTCCCGCCGCCGCGCCGATCTCCCTCGTGCGCCCGGTCTGCGGTCTCGAAGCGTTCAGCGAGGAGATGCTGGAACGCGGTTTCCATCTCGCCCATCCGGATTACGAGCTGATCTTCTGCGTCGCCGACGGCCGTGATCCCGTCGTCCCGCTCCTGCACCGCCTCATGGCGGCCCATCCGGCGGTGCCGGCGCGGCTCATCGTCGGCGACGAGCGGATCAGCGACAATCCCAAGCTCAACAATTGCGTGCGTGGCTGGGAGGCGGCCCGGCACGAATGGGTGGTGCTCGCCGATTCCAACGTCCTGATGCCGGCCGATTACCTGCAGCGGCTGCACGCCTCGTGGCGGCCGGATACGGGCCTCGTGTGCTCGACGCCCATCGGAGCGCGGCCGAACGGCTTCTTCGCCGAACTGGAATGTGCCTTCCTCAATACGCTCCAGGCACGCTGGCAATATACCGGCGAGAGTCTCGGCCTCGGCTTCGCGCAAGGCAAGAGCATGCTCTGGCACAAGCCGTTCCTCGATGGGCATGGCGGCATCCGGGCGCTCGCCGCCGAGATCGCCGAAGATGCGGCGGCGACCAAACTCGTCCGCGCGGCAGGCAAACGGGTGCATCTCGTGGCCTCGCCCTTCGACCAGCCCCTGGGATGTCGGACGTTCCGCGAGGTCTGGTCGCGGCAGGTGCGCTGGGCGCGCCTGCGCCGCGTCACCTTCCTGCATTTCTTCGCGCCCGAGATCGGCTCGGGCGCGATGCTTCCCTTCGCGATCGCGGCCCTCGCGGTCCCGGATGCTCCGGTCCTGATCGGCGTCGTCGGCATGGCCATGCTCTGGTACGGGGCCGAATACGCCCTCGCCGCCCGCGCCGGGTGGCATCGCTCGCCCCGGCTCCTCCTCGCCTTCCTCCTGCGCGACGCGATCCTCCCCGTCATGTGGGCGAGCGCCTGGATGCAGAGCGCCATCGTCTGGCGCGGCAACGCCATGGACATCCGGCCCAAGGAGACGCCCCGCCTGCGCACCCGCGCCACGGCGGCGTGACGGCGGATACGGACTTTCAACCCGACATTCCGCGCGCGGCAAAACTCTTGCTTGGCCATATCCCGACGGCAGCCTTCGCCGACGACGGGAAGCCACCATGCAAAGCGAATCCACCGGCCTGCATAAGGGCCTGAACGCGTTCCATCTCTGGGGCATCGCCGTCGGCCTCGTGATTTCGGGCGAATATTTCGGCTGGAGCTACGGCTGGGCCAGCGCCGGAACACTCGGCTTCCTGGTGACCACAACCTTCATCGCGGCGATGTACGTCGCCTTCATCTTCAGCTTCACCGAACTCACCACGGCCATCCCGCAGGCCGGCGGCCCCTTCGCCTATAGCCGTCGCGCCTTCGGACCCATCGGCGGCTGCATCGCCGGCTACGCCACGTTGATCGAGTTCGTCTTCGCGCCCCCCGCCATCGCGCTGGCCATCGGCGCCTATCTCAACGTCCAGTTTCCGGGCCTCGACCCGAAACACGCGGCGCTCGGTGCCTACCTGATCTTCATGACCCTCAACATCGTCGGCGTGCAGATCGCCGCCACGTTCGAACTGTTCGTGACCATCCTGGCGGTGGGCGAGTTGCTGGTCTTCATGGGCGTCGTCGCCCCCGCCTTCAGCTTCTCCAATTTCGCCGCCCATGGCTGGGCCGGCGAATCCACCTTCAGCCTCGCCGCAATCGGCGGCATGTTCGCGGCCATTCCCTTCGCGATCTGGTTCTTCCTCGCCATCGAGGGCGTCGCCATGGCGGCGGAAGAGGCCAAGGACCCCAAGCGCACGATCCCCATCGCCTACATCACCGGCGTCCTGACGCTCACCGTCCTCGCCTTCGGCGTGATGATCTTCGCCGGCGGCTCGGGCGACTGGCGCACTCTGAGCAACCTCAACGACCCGCTGCCCCAGGCGATGAAGACCGTGGTGGGCGAGTCGAGCGGCTGGCTGCACATGCTGGTGTGGCTCGGCCTGTTCGGCCTCGTGGCGTCGTTCCACGGCATCATCATGGGCTATTCGCGCCAGATCTTCGCCCTCGGCCGCGCCGGCTACCTGCCCGGTTTCCTCGCCAAGGTTCACCCCCGCTTCCAGACCCCGCATGTGGCGACGGTGGCCGGCGGCCTCGTCGGCATCGCCGCCATCTACAGCGACAACCTCATCGAAATCGCGGGCCAGTCCCTCACCGCGAGCATCGTCACCATGGCGGTGTTCGGTGCGCTGGTGATGTACGGCATGAGCATGGCGGCCCTGTTCAAGCTGCGCCGCAGCGAGCCCGACCTCGCCCGTCCCTACCGGGCGCCGCTCTTCCCCGTCGCCCCCGCCTTCGCCCTGGCCATGGCCGGCATCTGCTTCATCGCCCTGGTCGTCTTCAACCCGATGATCTTCGCGATCTTCCTGGCCGTGATGGTGGTCGCGGTCGCCGCCTCGCATTTCCTGGCAAAGCCGGTGGCGGCTACTCCCGCCGCGACGCTCGATCCGGTCATCTGAGGGGCTGGGGCTCGCATCGATCCCCGGTCTTGGCCATAAGGCGGCGATGAAGATTGGAATCATCGAGGCGGGCGCACCGCCCGCTCGCCTGGCCGAATCCTACCCGTCCTATGGCCGCATGGTGGAGAGACTCCTCGGCGACCCTGCCGAGGTGACGATCTTCCCGGTGACGGAGGGGCGGTTTCCCGCCTCTCCCGAGGCGTTCGACGCGTTCGTCGTGACGGGATCGGCGGCGGGCGTCTATGACGACCTGCCGTGGATCGCGCCGCTTAAGAGCTTCCTGCGCGACGTCGACGGACGCGCCAAGCTCGTCGGCCTCTGCTTCGGACACCAGATCCTGGCGGCGGCCTTCGGCGGCACGGTAGAGAAATCGGCCAAGGGCTGGGGCATCGGCCTCCACACCTATGACGTTTTCGAACGCACGGAGTGGATGGACGACGCGCGCCGCGTCTCGGTGCCGGCGATCCATCAGGATCAGGTGATCGTTCCCCCTTCGGACGCGCGCGTTCTGGGCGGCAATGCCTTCACGCCCTATGGCATCCTGTCTTACCCGCAACGCCGGGCGATCTCGTTCCAGGTCCATCCGGAATTTGAGACCGATTACGCCACGGCTCTGATCGCCGGGCACCGGCCCGCTGTGCCACACGACGAGGCATTTCAGGCGGCGGCCGTCGCCTCGCTGCGCGGCGAGAGCGATGCTCCCCGCGTCGGCGGCTGGATCCGCCGCTTCCTGCAATCGAGATAGGGGCTGCCCGTTACTGGCTCACGGCCTGCGTCGCCGGGGCGAATGGTGCGGGCGGTCGGAATCGAACCGACACTCTGTCACCAGAACCGGATTTTGAGTCCGGCGCGTCTACCAGTTCCACCACGCCCGCAACATCCGCCTCATGGCACAGGTTCGCGCGGACGGCCAGAGGGGTTTTGCCGCCGTGTGCCGAAGCGACGGTTCCGGCTCGCAAGTCCGGCTCGCAAGTCCGGCCGGGTTGTGCTCAAAGGGCCTCGCGCCCTCCCCTTTCGGATAGAAGCCCTTCATGATCCGCCGCCTCTACGAGTGGATACTCGCGCTCGCGGGCAAGCCGTCGGCCCCCTACGCGCTCGGTGCGGTGGCGTTCGCGGAGAGCTCGTTCTTTCCGGTCCCGCCCGACGTGATGCTGGTGCCGATGGCGGTCAGCCGGCCCGACAAGGTCTGGCTCTACGCGACGATCACCACCCTGTCGTCGGTGGCCGGCGGGCTGCTCGGCTACGCCATCGGCGCGCTGCTCTATGATTCCATCGGGGTCTGGCTGTTCTCGCTCTACGGGCTGAACGAGAAGGCCGCGAGCTTCCAGGCCTCCTACGCCCAGTACGGGCATTGGGTGATCCTGCTGAAGGGGCTCACGCCGATCCCGTTCAAGCTGGTGACGATTACCTCGGGCTTCGCCCATTACGACCTGTTCTGGTTCGTCCTGCTTTCGCTCGTCACCCGCGGGGCGCGCTTCTTCCTGCTCGCTGGGCTTCTGAAGCGCTACGGCGTATCCATTCGCGCCGTCCTCGACCGGCATCTGAACGTCGTCGCGGCCATTACGGTGGCCGTCATCATCCTCGGCTTCGTCCTGTTCAAGGTGCTGCTGTGATCGATTACTCCACACTTCTCCGTCTTCGCCGGGCCGCGCTGGCGGTCCTGATCGGCTCCGCACTGGCGATCGCGGGCGCCTTCTATTTTCAGTGGGTCCTCGGCTACGTGCCGTGCAAGCTCTGCCTGACGGAGCGCCTGCCCTATTACGCGGCGATCCCGCTGGCCCTGCTGGCCCTGTTCACGCCCGAGCGCCTGACCCGGCTGATCCTCGGAATCGCCGCCCTCGGCCTGCTCTACGGAGCCGGCCTCAGTGTCTATCACGCGGGCGCCGAATGGGCGTTCTGGGCCGGCCCGTCCGATTGCGGCGGCGGCAGCGGCGCCAATCCCAGCGATGTCGGCGACTTCCTCGATACCCTGAAGGCGACGCGAGTCGCCGATTGCTCCACCGCCGCCTGGCGTTTCCTCGGCATCTCGCTGGCCGGCTGGAATGCGGCGATCGCCTTCGTCCTGGCCTCCATCGCCGGAACCGCGGCCCTCAAGCGGTAGTGAGATGGGGCCGACCTCTCAGTTGAGGTCGCCCGGCAATGAGGGGAGCGGAGCCACGTCGATCCCCTCCTCCACCAGCGCGCGCGCCTCGGCGGGGCTCGCTTCGCCGTAGATCGGCCGGGACTCGGCCTCGCCGTAATGCATGCGGCGGGCCTCTTCGGGGAAACGGGGGCCGACATTATCGGCCGTCCGGGTCACGTGCTCGCGCATGGCACGCATCAGGGCGCGCAACTGCCGCTCCGGCTCGGCCATCACCGGCACGTCCGCCGAAGGCACAGCAACGGGCGCGCTCGCAGAAGGTTCGGCGGTCGAGCGGATTTTGTCCGGCACCGATGCGACGGTTTTCGCCAGGGCCGGCGCCATCATGGCCTTCGCCACCTTGGTCGAGCCGCAGGCCAGGCAGGCCACGAGGCCGTCTGCCGCCTGAGCGTCATAGGAATCGCTCGAGCGAAACCAGCCCTCGAAATCGTGTCCGTTCTCGCAGACGAGCATGTAGCGGATCATGGGCGGGATTGGACCGGACGCATGGTCATCCAGCCCGCCCGACGCGCTCGACCGTGAAGGGGCGCGCGTGTTTGAGGGCGGGGATCCGCCCCCTCGCCTCGGTGACGCGGGCAAGGTCGATCTCGGCCAGGATCACGCCGGGCTCCGCCCCGCCGGCATCCGCCAGCACCTTGCCCCAGGGGTCGACGATGATCGAGTGACCGTAGGTCTCGCGGCCGTCCTCGTGGCGACCGCCCTGGGCGGCCGAGATCATGAAAGATCCGGTCTCGATGGCGCGGGCGCGATGGAGGACATGCCAATGGGCCTCGCCCGTCTGCTTGGTGAAACAGGCCGGCGCGCTGAGGATCGTCGCCCCGGCTTCCGCCAGAGCCCGGTACAGGGCCGGGAAACGCAGGTCGTAGCAGATCGCGATCCCGAGCGGCGCCCAGGGCGTCTCGGCGACGACGGCACAGGCCCCGCCGGTATAGGTGTTGGATTCGCGCCAGCGCTCACCGTTGGGAAGGTCCACGTCGTAGAGGTGGAGCTTGTCGTAAGATGCGGTGATCGCGCCTTCCGCATCGATGAGGAAGGCGCGGTTCGCGATCTTGTCGCCGTTCCGCACGGCCAGCGAGCCGATATGGACGACGATGCCGCGCTCGCGGGCTACATCGCGCAGGGCGGCGAGGGTCACGTCTTCGTCCTGCTCGCGCACATTGGCAAAGAGGCTGGCTTTGTCCCGCTCCACCAGGGAGGTCATTTCCGGCGTCTGTACGTAGTGAGCACCCTGGGACGCCGCCTCTCGTACCAGGGCGACGGCGGCATCGCGGTTGGCGAGGGGATCGCGACCGGACCGCATCTGGACGCAGGCCGCGACGAAGCGGGGCTCCGTCTTGTCCTGTCCCGTCGATGGAGCGTCGCTCATGACTGCACTGCCGGCGTCGACAGGAGCGGGTCGAGCTTACCCGACCGGTCGAGGGCATAGAGGTCGTCGCAACCGCCCACATGCGTCTCGCCGATGAAGATCTGCGGCACGCTGGTGCGGCCGCCGGCACGCTGGGTCATGGCGAGGCGCGAGCCCGCAATCTTCTCGACGTCGATCTCGGTGAAGGAAGCGCCCTTCTCCCGAAGCAAGGTCTTGGCGGCGGTGCAGTAAGGGCACCAGGCTGTCGTGTAGATGGTCACCGGAGGCATGGTTTGCTGACGTCCCGCTTCGCTCCCCTCAGCATATAGGGGAACGACCGTCACCTTCCTACCGACAAGACACCGTCCTGTTACAGAGCCGTCGTCGGGCCGGGGAGCACGTCCCGTCTCAGGCGGCCAGCAGCTTCTCGACCTCATTGACGAGATCGCGCAGGTGGAAAGGCTTAGACAGGACCTTCGCGTCCTTCGGAGCCTTCGAATCTGGGTTGAGGGCGACGGCCGCGAAACCCGTGATGAACATCACCTTGATGTCCGGATCGAGTTCGGTGGCGCGGCGGGCCAGTTCGATCCCGTCCATTTCCGGCATCACGATATCGGTGAGGAGCAGCTCGAAAGGCTCCTCCCGCAGGCGGTTATAGGCCGACAGGCCGTTGTCGAACGACAGCACGTCATAGCCGGCATTCTGCAACGCCTTGGCCAGGAAGCGGCGCATGTCGTTGTCGTCTTCGGCCAGGAGGATCTTCATCTGTCGGTGTCCCGCACCCGTGAGTCGCTGAGTTCATTTCATAAAGCGCAGACTTGGTAAACAAGGTGTTGAGATCGGTGGCCGGGCCACGTGCACAGGGGCACACCGTTCGTTTCGCGACAGGTCGTGCCACAGTGGACACGCCCCTTCGCGCACCGCAAAGTGCGGTCATGCGTTTCCCCGTCAGCCCCTGGGCGCCCACGCCGCGATGACCGAGCCGACCCTCCGCCGGGATGCAGCGAATCCAGGAGATTTCGCGCCACCCTTCGCCATCGACGAGCCGAGGGAGCACACGCTTCCGTTCGTGTTCAACACGCCTCATTCCGGTGCGGTCTACCCGAAGGCTTTCCTGGCGGCGTCGCGCCTCGACCCATTGGCGCTCCGGCGCTCGGAGGACGCCTATGTCGACAGGCTGTTCGCGCCGGTGGTCGATCTCGGCGCGCCGCTGATGCGCGCAAACTTCCCGCGGGCCTATCTCGACGTGAATCGCGAGCCCTACGAACTCGACCCGCGCATGTTCGACGGGCGCCTCCCGCCCTTCGCCAACACGCGGTCCATGCGGGTGGCCGGCGGCCTCGGCACGGTGCCGAGGGTGGTCGCCGACGGTCAGGAAATCTACCGCGGCCGGTTCCCCGTCGAGGAGGCGGTCGCGCGGATCGAGGAACTCTACAAGCCGTATCACCGCACCCTGCGCGGTCTCGTCCAGCGCACGGCCCGCGTCTTCGGCCACGCCATCCTCATCGATTGCCACTCGATGCCGTCATCGAGCCTGCTGCGCGAGGAGGATTCGAAGGCCGATTTCGTTCTGGGCGACAGGTTCGGAACGAGCTGCACGCCTGCCCTGATCGCGGCGTTCGAACATCACTTGCACGCGCGCGGCTTCCGCACCCTGCGCAACAAGCCCTATGCGGGGGGCTTCATCACCGAGCATTACGGCGAGCCGAATATCGGCCGTCACGCGCTCCAGATCGAGATAAACCGCGGTCTCTACATGAACGAGACGACCCTCGCGGTCACGCAGGGCTTCGCCGATCTGGTCTGGATGCTGCGCGAGGTGGTGAAGGCCGTCGCCCAGGAGATGGACAGCCTCACGCCGCGCAGAATGGCGGCCGAATAGGCCCGGATTTTCGGCCCCCGTACGTCCAGGGTTCGAGCGCGCTTGAACAGCGGCACTGAGCCCGACCCCACCTGGGAATGGATCGCCCAAGAAAAAAGGCCGCTCCGAAGAGCGGCCCGAAGTCTAGGGAGGAAACGCCCAAGAAGGGCTGCGGGACCGCGACGCCATCGCGATCTCGCAATGCACAAAGTAAAGTGCGCCGCACAAAACGCAAGAGTGTTTCGCCGTCGAAAGGCTGCACACCGCGCATGCCCCGCCCGCGTCCGCTGCACCATACGGCGCAGCTTGCAGGTCTCCGCCGTTTCGCCTCACACTTCGCGGAGCAGACGGGCGATTTCGGCCTTCAGCGGCTCGGCCAGTTCCTTGCGCTCCAGCGCGTAGGCGATGTTCGCGGTTAGGAAGCCGAGCTTGGAGCCGGTATCGTAGGTCCGGCCCTCGTAGCGCATGCCGAAGAAGGACTGCTTCTCGGCAAGTTTGATCATGGCGTCGGTGAGCTGGATCTCGCCGCCCGCACCCTTCTCGCCATGCTCCAGGATCGAGAAGATCTCCGGCTGGAGGATGTAACGCCCGGAAATGATGAAGTTCGACGGGGCGGTGCCCTGTTTGGGCTTCTCGATCATGCCGTTGATCTCGAAGGTCTGCCCGTAGGTCTCGCCGACGCCGACGATACCGTACTGGTGCGTCTCTTCCGGCTTTACTTCTTCCACGGCGATGACGTTGCCGCCATGACGCTCGTAGGCCGAGAGCATCTGCTGCATGCAGCCCTTGCTCAGCATGTCGGGCAGCAGCACCGCGAAGGGCTCGTCGCCGACGATCTCGCGGGCGCACCAGACCGCATGGCCGAGGCCGAGGGGAGCCTGCTGGCGGGTGAAACTCGTCTGCCCGGCGGCCGGGAGATCACGCTTCAACTCCTCGTAGATCGCTTCCTTGCCGCGCTCCTGCAGCATGCGGTCGAGCTCGAAGGCGATGTCGAAATGGTCCTCGATCACGGCCTTGCCGCGGCCGGTGACGAAGATGAAATGCTCGATCCCGGCCTCGCGCGCCTCGTCCACCACATGCTGGACGACCGGCCGGTCGACCACGGTGAGCATTTCCTTCGGGACGGCCTTGGTGGCGGGCAGGAAGCGGGTACCCAACCCTGCGACAGGCAGGACGGCTTTACGAATCGGTTTCATCAAGCGGGACCCGGTCTCTTAAAATGCGGTGGGAACAACCCGGAGGCGGAGGACGATAGCACGTTGTCGTGATGGCGCGAGCAAGAACAAAACCATTTCCACGCCCAACTCAGCCTAACGCGCCGCATGATCACAGCGAGGGTTTGAGGTATATCTTCCGCGAAGTCGGCGGGAATGGAAGTGGGGCCATGGCGATTCTGGTGACGGGCGGCGCAGGATATATTGGCAGCCACATGGTGCTGGCGCTGCTGGATGCCGGCCATGAGGACGTCGTCGTCATCGATGATCTGTCCACCGGTTTCGACTGGGTGCTCCCCCCCGAGGTGACCCTTGTGGTGGGCGACGTGGCGGATCAGGCCCTGGTGAAGCAGGTCATCGCCGAGCACGGAATCGACGTGCTGGCGCATTTCGCCGCCAAGATCGTGGTGCCGGAATCGGTGGCGGACCCGCTCGGCTACTATCTGGCGAACACGGTCAAGACCAGGTCGCTCATCGAGGCCGCCGTCGCGGGTGGGGTGAAGCACGTGATCTTCTCCTCCACCGCCGCCATCTACGGCGAGCCAGAGATCGTCCCGGTGCCGGAGGACCTCGTCGCCGCGCCGATCAACCCCTACGGCCGCTCGAAACTGATGAGCGAGTGGATGATCGCCGACGCGGCCAAGGCCCACGGCTTCAGCTACGTCATCCTGCGCTATTTCAACGTCGCCGGGGCCGATCCGCGCGGGCGCAGCGGCCAATCCGCGAGCGACGCCACTCACCTCATCAAGGTGGCCACGCAGGCGGCACTCGGCCGGCGCACCCATCTCGACGTGTACGGCACGGATTATCCCACCCCCGACGGCTCGTGCCTGCGCGACTACATCCAGGTGTCCGACCTCGCCGAAGCCCATTGCGTGGCGATCGCGCATCTGCGCTCGGGTGGCGAGAGCAAGACGCTCAATTGCGGCTACGGGCGCGGTTATTCGGTCCTCAAAGTGATCGAGGTGGTGAAGCGCATGTCGGGACGCGATTTCGAGGTGAGGCTGGCGCCGCGCAGGCCCGGCGACCCGGCGCAGATCGTGGCGAAGGCCGACCGGATCCGCGACGAGCTGGGATGGCGCCCGCGCCATGACGACCTCGACGGGATCGTGGCCCAGGCCCTCGCCTGGGAAGAGTCGCTGGCCCGGCGCAACCGCCTATGAAGACGCTCCTTCGCGCCGCCACGGCCCTCTGCGTCCTGTTGGCGACCGAGAGCAGGGCACAGGAAGCGGTCCGCGTCCCCGCGGCCGGGAAGCCGGACATGGCGGCCAACGCCTCGTTCCGCAGTTTCATTGATGCCCTGCGGCCCGATGCGGAGGCACGCGGGGTCAGCGCGGCGACCTTCGATGCTGCTTTTCGCGGAGTGTCTTCCCCCGACCCCGGGATTCTCGCCAGGACCACGGCGCAGGGTGAGTTCGGCCGTCCCGTCTGGGAGTATCTGGTCGGCGCGGTGTCGACCGGTCGAATCGCCAAGGGGCGATCCCAGGCGGCGCGTCTTTCCGGCACCTTGTCGGCGATCGAAGCGCGCACGGGTGTGCCCCGCTGGATCGTCCTCGCCTTCTGGGCGGTCGAGTCGGATTTCGGGGCGAGCGGCGGGACCGTCCCGACCATCCGCGCCCTTGCGACCCTGGCGCAGGCGCGTTTTCGTGGGGCGCTGTTTCGCAACGAACTCCTCGACGCCCTGACCATCCTTCAGCGCGGCGACATCGCGCCGGAGGCAATGAAGGGATCCTGGGCCGGCGCCATGGGCCAGACCCAGTTCCTTCCATCGACCTTCCTCAAACATGCGGTGGATTTCGACGGGGATGGCCACCGCGACATCTGGCGTTCCGAGGCCGATGCCCTCGCCTCCATCGCCGGCTATCTTCAAACGCTCGGCTGGAACCGCGACCTGTCGTGGGGCTATGCCGTGACGCTTCCCGGCGGGTTCGACCTGACGCGATACCGGGCGGACCTGTCGGATTTCACGAAGCGCGGCGTTCGCAGGATCGATGGTGAGGCGCTGCCGGCATCGGGAGCGGCCAGCCTGTTTCTGCCCGGCGGATCGGGTGGCCCGGTCTTCCTGATCACCGACAATTTCGAGGTGATCCGAGCCTACAACACCTCCGATTCCTACGCGCTCGCCGTCGGACACCTCGCCGACCGGCTCGCCGGCGGGCCGGCCTTGGCGGCGCCCTGGCCGACGGGCGCGGCTCGCCTCGACAAGGCGGGCCTCCAGGCGCTGCAGAAAGGCCTCGCTGCCCGCGACCTCTATACCGGCGACGCCGACGGCCGCGCCGGACCGAAGCTGCGCGAAGCGGTCCGCCGGTATCAGATCAAGGAAGGTCTGGTGGCCGACGGCTATGCCACCCCGGCCCTTCTGGAGCACCTGACAGCGCGGCCATGACTCCTGCCACACGAGGCGCTTCGTATCCCCGTCACCCGATAAAGGACATCAGCGACGGAGGATCCGGTCAGGAGGCTCGCAGGAAATTTGTCTCGACGATCCAACACCTTACCTCATCCTGAGGCGCCGCGAAGCGGCCTCGAAGGAGCCCTCCAGGGATCGCATCGGTCTCTGGAAGCCTCCTTCGAGGCCCTTCGCCGAGGCGAAGGGCGCCTCAGGATGAGGTGGTTGGATCGGAAGACCCGATCGATCCCGATCATCCGCTGAACGGTTCGATCAAACGCCCTCTTAGACGCGGGGCGGATGGTCGGCTAGGATGGCGCGGTCTCGTCCTTCGACGATCAGCAGGCAGGTCGCAGCGTGGCACCAAGGACCGTCAAGACCGTACCGAACGGGGCGACCATCGCGGGACGGGTGAAGGACGCCGTTCGTCGCGCCTGTCTCCTCGCTCTGTTCGCGACGCCCCCGCTCTTCTCGTCGGGTCCGTCCGCCGTGGCCCAATGGGGGGATTCCTACGATACCCCTCGCGGCGATTCCTACTACGCGCCGCGCCGCCGCCCCCGCGAGGAGGGTGATTACGGCGCGCGCCAGGCCAATCGGCGCTACACCCCTCCCCCTCAGGAGGCACCGCGCCAGTTCTACTGGCCCTGGGAGGATCGCCCTCAGCAGGTTCAGCCGACCCCCGCGCCCGTGCCATCGGCCCGCCCCACCCGGCCGCGGCCGCCGACCATCGGGGAGAGCCAGCGCTCCTACACGAAGCGGCCGCGTCCCGCTCCGGTGATCGCCCAGCCGAAGCCGGTCCAGCCCAAGGCGGAGCCGTCGATCCGCATCGCGGTGTTCGGCGATTCGCTGGCGAGCTATCTCGGCCGCGGCCTCGACGACGTGTTCGAGGACAATGCCGATGTGGCGATCCTCGACCGCTCGAAGGCCGATAGCGGCCTCGTCCGGAAGGACGTGGTCGACTGGCCCAAGGCGGCGGAGGATTTCCTCAAGACGAGCCCGAAGGTCGCCTATGCCGTGGTGATGCTGGGCGCGAACGACCGCCAGCCCATCCGCGAGGGGACGGAGAATGTGGAGCCGGGGACGGAGCGCTGGCGCGAGATCTACCGCGACCGCGTGGACGCCCTGGCCAAGGTCTTCGCCAGCCAGAAGATCCCCTTCATCTGGGTCGGCGCGCCGCCCATGCGCAGCGAGCCACTGACGAAAGACATCGCGTCGATCAACGACCTGATCCGTGACCGGGTCGCCAAGGCGGGCGGGACTTATGTCGACATCTGGCCGGGCTTCGTCGACGACCGCAACCGCTTCACCATGACCGGCCCCGACCTGGAGGGGCAGGAAGCCAAGCTCCGGACGTCGGACGGCGTGCATTTCACCAAGGCGGGCTCCCGCAAGGTCGCGCATTTCGCCGACGTCGAACTCAAGCGTCTCATGGGCACGAACCCCACCGAGGCGCCGGCCGTCGCGCCCGTGGCGACGGTCCCCGGGCCCCAACTCGATGGCGAGACACTGAAGCTCGACGATACCGCCGCGATCGATCGCCAGATCACCGCGATGCTGCCGAGCCTGCCTGAGCCTCCGGGCATCCCCGCCTTGCCGGTGAAGCCCGCGTTCGGCCCGGTCATTCCTCTCGGCCGCGCCGAGGTGACCCCCGGCGGCACGCTCATCAGCGGACGACCGCGCGATGGCGACGCATCGGGGAACGTGGAGCGGGTGCTTCAGCGCGGCTCGGCGCCGATGCCACAGCCGGGCCGGGCCGACGATTTCAAATGGCCGCCGGGCTGAGCCCGGCGTGGCGGCACTGAGTTCGAGAAGAGATCCAGTCGCCGGGGCCTGGCATAGAGCCGGCCCCGGATTGCTACCTCAGCGCGGCAGGACGCTCGATCCCATCAGCGCCTCGTCGATGGAACGCGCCGCCTGGCGGCCTTCACGGATCGCCCAGACCACGAGGGACTGCCCACGGCGCATGTCACCGGCGGCATAGATCTTCTCGTTGGACGTCCGGTAATCGAGTTCGTTGGCGGTGACATTGCCGCGCTTGTCCATGACGACACCGGATTCCTCGAGCAGACCCTTGCGGACCGAACCGGCGAAACCGATGGCCAGGAAGACCAGATCGGCCGGCAGGGTGAACTCACCGCCGGGAATGGGCTGGCGCTTCTCGTCGACGCGGGTGCAGACCACGCCGGTGAGCTTGCCCTTCTTGTTGCCTTCGAGGCGCAGCGTCGCGGCCTGGAACTCGCGCTCGGCGCCTTCGGCCTGGCTCGACGAGGTCCGCATCTTGGTCGGCCAATAGGGCCAGACCGAGAGCTTGTCCTCGCGCTCGGGCGGGCGCGGCCGGATGTCGAGCTGCGTCACCGAGAGGGCGCCCTGGCGGAAGGAGGTGCCGACGCAATCCGACGCCGTATCGCCGCCGCCGATCACGACGACGTTCTTGGCGGTGGCGAGGATCGGCAATTCACCGTTGCCCGGCATCGGCTCGGCGCCGACACGCCGGTTCGACTGGACGAGGAACGGCATCGCGTAATGCACGCCGGCGAGGTCCTGGCCGGGAAGCTGCGGGTTGCGCGGGTCTTCGGCGCCGCCGGCGAAGAGCACTGCGTCGAACTCGGCGGTGAGTTCGTCGAGCGGCTTCGTCACGCCGACATTGACGCCGTAGTGGAAGGTCACGCCCTCCGCTTCCATCTGCTTCACGCGCCGGTCGATATGGCGCTTCTCCATCTTGAAATCGGGGATGCCGTAGCGCAGCAGGCCGCCGGCCTTCGGCTCGCGCTCGAAGACATGGACGTCGTGGCCGACGCGCGCGAGCTGCTGCGCCGCGGCCATTCCGGCAGGTCCGGAACCGATGACGGCGACCTTCTTGCCGGTGCGGGTGGCGGGAATTTCCGGCTTCACCCAGCCATTGTTCCAGGCGCGGTCGGCGATGGCCTGCTCGATCGTCTTGATCGCGACGGGCTGGTTCTCGAGGTTCAGGGTGCAAGCTTCCTCGCACGGGGCGGGACAGACGCGACCGGTAAATTCCGGGAAATTGTTGGTGGAGTGGAGGTTGCGGGCGGCCTCCTCCCAATCCGACTGGAACACGAGCTCGTTCCAATCGGGGATCTGGTTATGCACGGGGCAGCCGGTCGGCCCATGGCAGAACGGGATGCCGCAATCCATGCAGCGCGCGGCCTGCTTCTTCAGGTCGTGCTCGTCGAGAGGCAGGGTGAACTCGCGGAAGTGCCGCACGCGGTCCGCCGCGAGCTGATACTTCTGCTCCTGCCGGTCGAACTCGAGGAAACCCGTGATCTTGCCCATGACCTAAAGCCCCACCCACCCAAAGCGCTCCGCGCGAAGCGGAGACCGATTCTTCTTCCGCGAGCGAGCTCGCTACGGTCTTAAACAGTTCTCGACGTCGAGCTTCGGCACCCGCGAGAACTCACCGACATTGTCCGTCACCAATACACTGCCGTCGCAAATCGCATGCGACGCGATCAGCAGGTC
Source organism: Methylobacterium bullatum (assembly GCA_902712845.1). NCBI lineage: Bacteria > Pseudomonadati > Pseudomonadota > Alphaproteobacteria > Hyphomicrobiales > Methylobacteriaceae > Methylobacterium > Methylobacterium bullatum. Next base: position 2,185,306 of record LR743504.1, on the reverse strand, counting down.
GTTCGCTCCAATCGGTGTTCCAGCCGCTTCGAGAAGTCGGCGCAGTTCGCCATAGGTGCGATCGACGGGCACGGACAGGGATGCGACGGTGATCGCACCCAGAACCGTATCCACCTGCCGGGTCAGGCGTTCGGATCCTCTCTTGGCGGCACCGAAACGCAGTTCCGAGGCCACCACCACGCTCGTATAGACGTTCGACTCTCCCACCCGGGCGATCGCCTCCCGCAGCAGCCCATTGGGAGAGCGAACGAGGGCCGACAGGATGTTCGTGTCGAGCAGGTAGCGCACTAGAGATCGACCGGCTCCGGAAGACGGTCCTCGATCTCGGGCCACGCGTCATCCAGAGGCGAGAGGCGCGAAAGGGTAGACAGAAGGGAAGGCTGTGCGACGGCTTCGAGCGTCACACGGCCCGCCTCCCAGCGGAGGATCGCCTCGTCGCCGGGCAGAGCGAACTCATCCGGGAGCCGGATGGTCTGCTCGCGCCCCTCGCGATAAAGCTTGATCCTCCGTTCGATCATGAGCCCCTTCTCCTCAGGCATGGGCCGACACGAAACGAGCGTCCGCATCGATCCCCTCGACGACGTCGGATCGGAGCCGATCCGACGTCTCAGTGCTACTCAGCGGCCACCGGCATGCGCGCCATCTCCATTTCGCGCAGGGCGCGGCGGTACTCCACCGGCATCACCTTCACGAACTTGGTGCGGTAGCCGGCCCAGTCTTCCAAGATCGCCTTGGCACGCGGGGAACCCGTGTACTTCAGGTGATTGGTGATGAGCTGGCTCAGGCGCTCCTCGTCATGCCCGGACATGTCGGCCAGGATGTCGACGCGCCCCTTGGTCTCGAGGTCGCCGTCCTGGTGGAAGCGGCGCATGACGTCGTCCTCCTCCTCGACGGGTTCGAGATCGACCATGGAAAGGTTGCAGCGGGCGGCAAACGAACCGTCCGCGTCGAGAACGTAGGCGATGCCGCCCGACATGCCGGCCGCGAAGTTGCGCCCGGTCTCGCCGATGGACACCACGACACCGCCGGTCATGTACTCGCAGCCATGGTCGCCCATGCCTTCGACCACCGTGATGGCGCCGGAATTCCGGACGGCGAACCGCTCGCCGGCCGAGCCGCGGATGTAGCATTCGCCCGCGATGGCCCCGTAGAGCACCGTGTTGCCGGCCATGATCGTCCGCCCGGCGGGCGACCGTAGGGCGTCGCTCGGCCGGATGATCAGCTTGCCGCCCGACAGCCCCTTGCCGACGTAATCGTTGGCGTGGCCCGTGAGAACCACGGTGATGCCGGCGGCCAGCCATGCCCCGAAGCTCTGGCCGGCGGTCCCGGCGAGGTTCACCGTGATGGTGTCGTCCGGCAGGCCCTCATGGCCGTAGCGCTTGGCGACGACGCCCGAGAGCATCGCGCCCGCGGTGCGGTCCGAGTTCCGGATCACCTCGTTGAGCACCACCGGCTCGGCGGTCTCGATGGCCGCCTTGGCGCCCTCGATCAGGCGGCGGTCGAGCACCGTGTCGATCGGATGCTTCTGCTTCTCCGTGTGGCGGATCGCCACGTCGGGGCCGACATCGGGACGGTGGAACAGCTTCGAGAAGTCGAGGCCCCGCGCCTTCCAGTGGTTGATGACCTCCAGCGTGTCGAGGAAGTCCGAGCGGCCGATCAGGTCTTCGAGCTTGGTATAGCCCATCGCGGCCATCAGTTCGCGCAACTCCTCCGCCACGAAGAAGAAGTAGTTCACCACGTGTTCCGGCGTGCCCTTGAAGCGCTTGCGCAGGACGGGATCCTGCGTCGCCACGCCCACCGGGCAGGTGTTCAGGTGGCACTTGCGCATCATGATGCAGCCGGCCGCGATGAGCGGCGCGGTGGAGAAGCCGAACTGGTCGGCGCCGAGCAGGGCCGCGACGAGCACGTCCCGGCCCGTGCGGATGCCGCCATCGGCCTGCAGCACGACACGGCCGCGCAGGTGGCTGAGCACCAGGGTCTGCTGGGTCTCGGCGAGACCCGTCTCCCAGGGGCCGCCCGCATGCTTGATCGAGGTCAGCGGCGCGGCGCCGGTGCCGCCGTCGAAACCGGAGATCGTGATGTGGTCGGCACGCGCCTTGGCGACGCCGGTGGCGACCGTGCCGACACCGACCTCCGAGACGAGTTTTACGGACACGTCGGCCGCTGGGTTCACGTTCTTCAGGTCGAAGATGAGCTGGGCCAAGTCCTCGATCGAGTAGATGTCGTGATGCGGCGGCGGCGAGATCAGGCCGACGCCGGGGGTGGCGTAGCGGACCTTGGCGATCTTGGCGTCGACCTTGTGACCGGGCAGCTGGCCGCCCTCGCCGGGCTTGGCGCCCTGCGAGACCTTGATCTGCATCATGTCGGCATTGACGAGATATTCCGTCGTCACGCCGAAGCGGCCCGACGCCACCTGCTTGATCGCCGAGCGGCGCGAGCGACCGTCGGCCATCGGCTTGAACCGCTCGACCTCCTCGCCGCCCTCGCCCGAATTCGAGCGACCGCCGAACGAGTTCACCGCGATGGCCAGGGTCTCGTGCGCCTCCTTCGAGATGGAGCCGTAGGACATCGCGCCCGTGGCGAACCGCTTGACGATGTCCACCGCCGGCTCGACCTCGGAGATGTCCACGGGGGCCCGGCCGAGCTCGGCCGCCTGCTTGATCCGGAACAGGCCGCGGATGGTCTTGAGGTGGTTTTCCTGCTCGTTCACCAGCCGGGCGAATTCGCGGTAGCGTTCGGGCAGGCCGAGGCGCACCGCGTGCTGCAGGGTCGCCACCGAATCCGGTGTCCAGGTATGGCTCTCGCCGCGCAGGCGGTAGGCATACTCGCCGCCGACATCCAGGGCATGGCGGAAGACCGGGGCATCGCCGAACGCGTCGGCATGACGACGAGCGGTCTCCTCGGCGACCTCGGCCATGCCGATGCCTTCGATCGTGGTCTTGGTGCCGAAGAAGTCGCGGGCCACGAAGGACGAGTTCAGGCCGATCGCGTCGAAGATCTGAGCGCCGCAATAGGATTGATAGGTCGAGATGCCCATCTTGGACATGACCTTGAGCAGGCCCTTATCGATCGACTTGATGTAGCGATAGACGATCTCGTCGTCGGTGAGATCCGGCGGGAACTCGGCCTTCATCGCGATCACGGTCTCGAAAGCGAGATAGGGGTTGATCGCCTCGGCGCCGTAGCCGGCCAGACAGGCGAAGTGATGCACCTCGCGCGGCTCGCCGGATTCGACCACGAGACCGACCGAGGTGCGAAGCCCCTTGCGGATCAGGTAGTTGTGCACCGCCGCCGTGGCCAGCAAGGCCGGGATCGCGATGCGATCCGGGCCGACGCCGCGGTCGGTCAGGATGATGATGTTGTAGCCGCCGCGCACCGCCGCCTCGGCCCGGTCACAGAGCCGGTCGACCGCACCTTCCATGGCGACGGCGCCGGATTCGGCCGGGAAGGTGATGTCGAGGGTCTTCGTGTCGAAGCGATCCTCGAAATGCGAGATCGAGCGGATCTTCTCCAGGTCGCCGTTGGTCAGGATCGGCTGACGGACCTCGAGGCGCTTCTTGCGGGAGGCGCCTTCCATGTCGAGCAGGTTCGGACGCGGCCCGATGAACGAGACGAGGCTCATCACGGCCTCCTCACGGATCGGGTCGATCGCCGGATTGGTGACCTGGGCGAAGTTCTGCTTGAAATAGGTGTAGAGGGGCTTGGGCTTGTCGGAGAGGGCCGAGAGCGGTGTGTCCGTTCCCATGGAGCCGACCGCCTCCTGGCCGGTGACGGCCATGGGGGCCATCAGCAGCTTGAGGTCTTCCTGGCTGTAGCCGAACGCCTGCTGCCGATCGAGCAGCGACACGTCCGAACGCGAGGCGCGCGGGATGACGGGCTTCAGGTCTTCCAGCACGATCTGGGTGTTCTTCACCCATTGCGCATAGGGATTGGCCGCCGCGAGCTCGCTCTTGATCTCCTCGTCGGAGATGATGCGGCCCTTCTTCAGGTCGATGAGCAGCATGCGGCCCGGCTGCAGGCGCCAGGATTCGACGATGCTCTCGTCCGGGATCGGCAGGACGCCCATCTCGGAGGCCAGCACGACGAGGCCGTCTTCCGTGACGATGTAACGGGCGGGGCGCAAGCCGTTGCGGTCGAGGGTCGCGCCGATCTGGCGGCCATCGGTGAAGCAGACGGCGGCGGGGCCGTCCCACGGCTCCATCAGCGCGGCGTGATACTCGTAGAACGCCTTGCGCTCCTCGCTCATGAGCGGATTGCCGGCCCAGGCCTCCGGGATCAGCATCATCATCGCATGGGCGAGCGAGTAGCCGCCCTGCACGAGGAACTCGAGGGCGTTGTCGAAACAGGCGGTGTCGGACTGGCCTTCGTAGGAGATCGGCCAGAGCTTCGAGATGTCGTTGCCGAACAGATCCGAATCGACGCTGGCCTGGCGCGCCGCCATCCAGTTCACGTTGCCGCGCAGCGTGTTGATCTCGCCGTTATGGGCGACCATCCGGTAAGGGTGCGACAGCTGCCAGGTCGGGAAGGTGTTGGTGGCGAAGCGCTGGTGCACGAGGGCGAGGCCCGAGACGTAGCGCTCGTCCTGCAGGTCCTTGAAGTAATGGCCGAGCTGCGTGACCAGAACCATGCCCTTGTAGACGATGGTCCGGGTCGAAACGGAGACCGGGTAATAGGCCTTCACGCGCGGATCGTTGAGGCCGTAGACCTTGTTCGAGATCACCTTGCGCGCGATGAACAGGCGGCGCTCGAACGCGTCCTCGTCCGTGATCGCGGCAGGGCGGCCGATGAAGACCTGCTTGTGGTGCGGCTCCGTCTCCTTGACGCGCACGCCGAGGTCGCTCGAATCCACCGGCACGTCGCGCCAGCCGAGGAAGGGCAAGCCCTCGTCGTGGAGGGACTTCTCGACGATCTCCTCGACGATGCGACGGCCTTCCTCGTCCTTCGGCATGAAGAACTGCCCGACTCCGTAATGGCCGGGTTCGGGCAAAGCGATGCCGAGGCTCTCGCACTCCTCCTTCAGGAGGAAATGCGGAATGTGGGTGAGGATGCCGCAGCCGTCGCCCATCTTCGGATCGGCGCCGACGGCGCCACGATGGTCGATGTTCTCGAGGATGAGCAGCCCCTGCGCCACGATGGCGTGGGTGCGCCGGTCATGCATGTCCGCCACGAAGCCGACGCCGCAGGCATCGCCCTCACGGGCGGGATCGTAGAGGCCCTGCTTGGGCGGGAGAGCGTGATCGCGGACGACGAGCGGCGCGACGCCGTCCCGCGTGGCGGGGATCGGATTCTGGACGACCCCGGCAACCTCAGATGCGGCCATGTTCATAACCCCTCAGCCTCGTTCGTCCGTGCCCGCATGCGAGCATGTTTCATGCCCAAATGCCATCCGGCACTCAGGCTCCGTCCTCGACGCGGTCGGATTCGGGCAGGGTCTTCGGTGAGGAAGCGCCCGCTCTCCGCGGGCTCAGCGCCGGCTTGAATTCAAGCCGTGCGGGCCCGGATCGCCGCGATGGCGACCGGCTTGGAATCTCGTTTTTTCGTGAGATCCAACACCCGCTCCGGACCTTCCACGTTCCTCGAAGGCACTTCGTCCCCGGCGATCGCTCGCTGTCGGGACGCCCCGCCAAAAATGGGACAGCCGTACTGTCCTAATTACGGAAGGTGACAGATTTTAAACGGTCCAGCAAGAGGCTCCCGCGCCCGATGGACAGGTTTGATGCGACGTGCGACGCCGCGACCGGCCGAGGCGCCCGGTAGTCTCCGAACAGCACTCGCCCCCTCGCCAAATGGCGGCGGATCGGGCCCGCCCGCGACTTGCCGCGCTTCACTCGTATTCCCGCCCCATTCGAGAAGTCTAACGGGCTAGCCAAGCACAAGCGGCATGCGGGGTGATGGACCGCACGGAGACCTCCATAGACCTACGCCAACAGTGGGCTACGGAACAACGACCCATTATCGAGACGAGGCACCATGGAATCGAGCGGCAGGGCGCCTGTGCGCTCTCATACGATCAGCCTGACCATGCTGGCGGGGTTCATCGCCCTGTCGGCTCTCGGGGCGGGCCCGGCCCAGGCACAGTACGGCTACGAGCCCGATCCGTTCCTTCCCCCCCGTGCCGTGGTCTGGCGCCTCAACGACCGTGGCTTCACCGAGGTGACGCGGCCACGATTCGACGGCCGGGCCTATATCGTCGAAGCGACCGGCCCCTATGGCGACAGGGTCCGGTTGTTCGTGGATGCTCGGGACGGCGCCGTTCTCGACCGTCAGCGGCTCGGTGTCCCGTTGCCGCCCGCACCGATTCCGGTCGCCCGTCCGGCGGCGCCCGGCTATGGCTGGACCGAGGCGGAGGAGCAGCCCCGTCGACCGATGCGCGAGGCGGAACGGCTGGTTCCCCCCGGCAGAATTCCGAACGGAGATGGCATCGGCCGGCAACCGCGTTACGACATGGCGGCGCGCCCCGAGACCACCACCCGCGCCGAACCCTCCGACCGCAATCCGCTGGGCCTGAACCCGGATGCCCGAACCGGCGACGCGAGACGCCCGGCGGAAGCACCACCTGCCCGCAAAATCACCAGATTGACCCCGCCGGCGAAACCGGTCGCGCCCCGGCTCGCGCCGGAAGCCCCCTCGCCGTCCCCCGCGGACGCAGCGTCCGACGCTCGGGCCAGCACGCCGCCGGTCGCCGCCATCGAGCAGCCGAAGGCCGAGCCATCGACGCCCGCCGCGAATCAGCCTCGACGCGACACGGCGCAGGCTCCGTCATCCGCCAAGTCTCAGACCTGGAGCGACCCGCCGGCGGACAGGAAGGCCGTTCGGGTCATCGGCGGCGCGACGGTGGTGCCGGGATCGACCGACAAGGATCAGCAGGGCGACCGTCCGGCCGAATAGCCGGCACCTCGATTTCCACCATGCCGACAAAAGGCGTCGAGCCATGAGGGCTCGGCGCCTTTTTCTTTGAAACTCCTCCGGCCGTTCAGCCGGCGTCGCTGGCGCCGGCACCCTGGAGGTGCGGATCGTTGGTGGCCGCCCGAACGGGGCTGTCGTTCTGGTCCGGGGAGCTCGTGATCGCCTTCAACGCCAGCGGATCGAGGCCGCTTCCCTCCGTGGGGCCATGCGCTTCGAGGGCGCGGCGCATCTTCGGCGTCCAGAACGCGACGATGTGCTTGTGAATGCCGGCGACCGCCTCGTCATCCGGATAGGATCGGAAGAAGCCCGCGATCTGGTTTGCCATGCGGACGAGCTTGTCGTTGGTGGTCAGGGCGCTCATGGGACTGGCTCTGGTCGACGGGTGAAGGGGGCCGCGCGCCTCTAGCGCTCGGCTGCAAGGAGAAGGCGTTCGCGGCCGGTGAAGACCGTGAGGGTGTCAGACCGGGCGATGGCGCAGAGCGTCATGTCGTGCAGGCGCGCCCGGTCGATGGCCAGCGATGTCGGGGCCGAGATCGCCACCAGAACGGCGGCTCCGAAAGTCGCGGTCTTCTCCACCATCTCGAACGAGCAGCGGCTGGTGATGACGACGAAGCCATCGTTGGGATCAGTCCCGGCCCGCATTAGCGCGCCGATCAGCTTGTCGAGCCCGTTGTGGCGCCCGACATCCTCGCGGACGGCGAGAAGGTTGCCGTCCCGATCCGCCCAGGCCGCGGCATGGACGGCGCGGGTCGTGTGGTTGAGAACCTGCGCGTCGCCCATTCCGAGCAAGGCGCGCTGGATCGATTCGATCCCGACCGACTGCACCGCATGAGCACGCGGCTCCGCCTTGGGCAGGGCCGCGAGATCGTCGATCCCGCAGACACCGCATCCGGTACGCCCGGAAATGGCGCGTTTCCGGGCAAGGTGCTCGCGCAACCGCCCCGGTGCGAGATCGACCACGAGGCGCAATCCCCCGTCTCCGTCCTCGACCCGGACCGATCTGATCTCGTCGGCGGACTCGACGATTCCCTCGGTGAGGCTGAAACCGTAGGCAAAATCCACGAGGTCGGACGGGGTCGTCATCATGACCGCGTAGGGCACGCTGCCATAGACGAGGTTGACGGGCATCTCGACGGCAAGATCGCGATGGCCTTCACGGGCCGTGGGGTCGTCGTAGGCGACGACCAGGGTCGCGACACGCCGGCTCGTCGGAGCCGGCGTGTCGCTCTCGGTCAGATCGTTCCGTTCACTCGGCAGCATTCAATTGCGTCGCGATTCTCGTGAGCGAGAAGTCCTCCTCGAAGAACTTCGCCTGCCAATCCGACGGCCGATTGGTCCGCCGCACCTGCACCGCCGTCACCTTATACTCTGGGCAGTTGGTGGCCCAGTCCGAGAAGTCGGTGGTGATGACGTTGGCGCCGGTCTTGGCGTGGTGGAAGGTGGTGTAGACCACGCCCGGCTGCATCCGCTCGGAGACGATCGCCTTGAGGGCGATGTCGCCGGAACGGCTCTCCAGGGCCACCAGATCGCCGTGGACGATGCCGCGCACCTCCGCGTCGAACGGGTGGATCTCCAGCACGTCCTCCTCGTGCCAGCGCGAGTTCTCCGTGCGGCGGGTCTGCGCGCCGACATTGTACTGCGACAGGATGCGGCCGGTGGTGAGGATGAGCGGGAAGCGCGGGCCGGTGCGCTCCTCGGTGGCCACGTATTCCGTGATCATGAACTTGCCGAGGCCGCGCACGAACCGGTCCACGTGCATCATCGGCGTCCCGTTGGGGGCGGCGTCGTTGCACGGCCACTGGATCGAGCCGAGCTCATCGAGCTTGGCGAAGCTCACGCCCTTGAAGCTCGGAGTCAGCGAGGCGATCTCGTCCATGATCTCGCTGGGATGCGAGTAGTTCATCGGGTAGCCCAGCGCGTTGGAGAGCAGGATCGTGCCCTCCCAATCGCCGTAGCCGGCCAGCGGCGGCATCACCTTGCGCACGCGGCTGATGCGCCGCTCGGCATTGGTGAAGGTGCCGTCCTTCTCGAGGAACGACGCGCCCGGCAGGAAGACGTGGGCGTATTTCGCGGTCTCGTTCAGGAAGATGTCCTGGACGACGATGCATTCCATCGCCATCAGGCCGGCGGTGACGTGGTGCGTGTCCGGGTCGGACTGAGCGATGTCCTCGCCCTGGATGTACATGCCCTTGAAAGCACCATCGACGGCCTCGTCGAGCATGTTGGTGATGCGCAGGCCCGGATCCTTGTCGAGCTGGACGCCCCACAGGGATTCGAAGGTCTCGCGGGTGGCATCGTCCGAGACGTGGCGGTAGCCCGGCAGCTCGTGCGGGAACGAGCCCATGTCGCACGAGCCCTGCACGTTGTTCTGGCCGCGCAGCGGATTCACGCCGGCGCCGAGCATGCCGATATTGCCGGTGGCCATGGCGATGTTGGCCATGCCCATGACCATGGTCGAGCCCTGGCTGTGCTCGGTGACGCCCAGACCGTAATAGATGCCGGCTGCTCCGCCGGTGGCGTAGAGGCGGGCGGCGCCCCGGATGTCCTCGGGGTTCACGCCGATCTTGTCGGCCTGGGCCTCGGGCGAATGACGCTCCTCGGCGATGAATCGAGCCCAGGATTCGAAGTCGCCGAGATCGCAGCGCTCGCGGACATAGGCCTCGTCGATGAGCCCTTCCGTGACGATGACATGCGCCATCGCGTTGATGAAGGCGACGTTGGAGCCGGGCTTCAGCGGCAGGTGGTAATCGGCCTCGATATGGGGCGACTTCACCAGGTCGATCTTGCGCGGATCGGCGACGATGAGCTTGGCGCCCTCACGCAGGCGCTTCTTCATCCGCGAGCCGAAGACCGGGTGGCCGTCCGTCGGGTTCGCCCCGATGACGAGGATCACGTCGGAATGCGCCACCGAGGCGAAATCCTGTGTGCCGGCGGAGGTGCCGAGCGTCGACATCAGGCCGTAGCCCGTGGGCGAATGGCAGACGCGGGCGCAGGTATCGACGTTGTTGTTGCCGAAGGCGGCGCGCACGAGCTTCTGGACGAGGTAGGCTTCCTCGTTGGTGCAGCGTGACGAGGTGATGCCGCCCACCGAATCCTTGCCGTACTTTGCCTGGATGCGCTTGAACTCCGACGCGGCACGGTCGATCGCGACCTCCCACGACACTTCCTGCCAGGGGTCCGTGATCTTGTCGCGGATCATCGGCTTGGTGATGCGGTCCTTGTGGGTGGCGTAGCCGTAGGCGAAGCGACCCTTGACGCAGGAATGGCCCTCGTTGGCCTTGCCGTCCTTGTATGGAACCATCCGGACGATGCGGGTGCCCTGCATCTCGGCCTTGAACGAGCAGCCGACGCCGCAATAGGCGCAGGTCGTGATCTCGGAATGGTCCGGCTGGCCATGCTCGATGATCGACTTCTCCTGAAGCGTCGCCGTCGGGCAGGCCTGGACGCAGGCGCCACAGGACACGCATTCGGAATTAAAGAAGTCGGTGGGGCCGGCGGCGACGCGGCTGTCGAAGCCACGGCCCGAGATCGTCAGCGCGAAAGTGCCCTGCGTCTCTTCGCAAGCGCGGACGCAGCGATTGCAGACGATGCACTTCGACGGATCGTAGGTGAAGTACGGGTTCGATGTGTCCTTGGCCAGGTATTGGTCCGAGGACGGCTTGACGTGGTTGGCGCCGTCATAGCCGTAGCGCACGTCGCGCAAGCCGACCGCGCCGGCCATGTCCTGCAATTCGCAGTCGCCGTTGGCGGCACAGGTCAGGCAGTCGAGGGGGTGGTCGGAGATGTAGAGCTCCATCACGCCCTTGCGGAGCTTGGCGAGCTTGTCCGTCTGGGTCGAGACCACCATGCCGTTCTCGGCCGGGGTGGTGCAGGAGGCGGGCGTGCCGCGCCGTCCCTCGATTTCCACGAGGCAGAGACGGCAGGAGCCGAAGGCTTCCAGCGAATCGGTGGCGCAGAGCTTGGGGATCGCCGTGCCGGCATGCATCGCCGCCGCCATCACCGAGGTGCCGGCCGGAACGGTGACGCTCATGCCGTCGATGGTGAGGGTGACGGTCTGCTCCGATATGCGGATCGGGGTGCCGTAATCGATCTCTTTGATGAGGGCCATGGGTCGCGCCTCCTTATTCAGCGGCCACGGACATCGGTCCGCGCTGCTGGAAATCCTCGGGGAAATGGGTGATCGCGCTCATGACGGGCATCGGGGTGAGCCCGCCCATGGCGCAGAGCGACCCGTCGGTCATGACGTCGCAAAGATCGGCCACGACGGCGAGATTCTCGGTGGGACGGATGCCGGCGATGACCTTGTCCATGGTCTCGACGCCGCGCGTCGCGCCGATGCGGCAGGGGGTACACTTGCCGCAGGATTCCACCGCGCAGAACTCGAAGGCGAAGCGGGCCTGCTTCGCCATGTCCACGGTGTCGTCGAACACGACGATGCCGCCATGGCCGACGAGGCCCTTCTTGGCCGCCATCGCCTCGTAATCGAGCGGCGTGTCGAGCAGGTGATCGGGGAAGTAGGCCCCGAGGGGGCCGCCGACCTGCACGGCGCGGACCGGACGGCCGCTCTGCGTGCCGCCGCCGAAATCCTCGATGATTTCGCGCAGGGTGATGCCGAAGGCGAACTCGATGAGGCCGCCATGTTTGATGTTGCCGGCGAGTTGGATCGCCAGCGTGCCGAGCGACCGGCCCATGCCGTAATCGGCATAGGCCTTGGCGCCGTGCTCCAGGATGTAGGGCACGGCCGTGAAGGTCATGACGTTGTTGACGAGGGTCGGCTGACCGAGGAAGCCCTTGAGTGCCGGGATCGGCGGCTTGGCCCGGACGATGCCGCGACGACCCTCCAGGCTCTCCAGCAGAGAGGTCTCCTCGCCGCAGATATAGGCGCCGGCGCCCAAGCGCACTTCGAGATGGAAGGCCTTGCCCGAGCCCGCCACGTTCTCGCCGAGATAGCCGGCGGCCCGGGCATTGACGATCGCTTCCTTGAGCGTCGCGAAGGCCTGGGGATATTCGGACCGCAGATAGATGTAGCCGCGCGTGGCGCCCGTCGCGATGCCCGCGATGGTCATGCCCTCGATGAGGTTGAAGGGGTCGCCCTCCATCATCATCCGGTCTGCGAAGGTGCCGGAATCGCCCTCGTCGGCATTGCAGACGACGTATTTCTGCTCGGACTGGGCGAGCATCACCGTGTTCCACTTGATGCCGGCGGGGAAGCCGGCACCACCGCGTCCGCGCAGGCCGGAATCGCGCACCTGCGCCACGATGCCGGCGGCATCGAGCTTCAACGCGGCGTCCAGGCCGTTATAGCCGCCATGCGCCCGGTAATCCTCCACCGAAACGGGATCGATCACGCCGCAGCGATGGAAGGTGAGGCGCTGCTGGCGGGCGAGATAGGGCATCTCCTCCGGCTTGCCGAGGCGAAGGGCATGCTCGCCGCCGTTCACCAGGCCGGCGTCGAGAAGGCTGTCGACATCGCCGGGAGTGACGGGACCGTAGGCGATGCGGCCCTCCGGGGTCGCGACCTCGACCATGGGCTCCAGCCACAGCATCCCGCGCGAGCCCGTGCGGACGATGGTGACGTCGAGACCGCGGCGCTCGGCGCCGGCAAAGATCGCGCGGGCCACACGGTTGGCGCCGAGACCGAGGGCGACGGCGTCGCGCGGGACATAGATGGTGATGCTCACGACTTCATCTCCGTGAGGGCCGATTCCAGGGAGTCGGCGGTGAGGCGCGCGAGCGGCTCGTCGTCGACCAGAGCGCCCGGACCGTTGGCGCAGAGGCCAAGGCAGTAGACCGGCTCGACGGTGATCTGACCGTCCGGCGTCGTCCCGTGCCAATCGATGCCGAGGCGGGCGAGGATGTCGGCGTGGAGGGCGTCGGAGCCCATGGCCTGGCAAGCTTCGGCGCGGCACAGCTTCACCTGATGCTTACCCGAGGGCGCGCGGCGGAAGTCGTGATAGAACGTGATGCAGCCGTGAACCTCGGCCCGCGACAGGTTCAGCGCATCCGCGATCAGGGGCACAGCGCCCTCGTCCACGTAACCGAAGGTCTCCTGCAAGGCGTGGAGAATGGGGAGCGTGGCGCCTTCGAGATGCGTGTGGTCGGCGATGATGCCGGCCGCACGCTGCGCGCTCCAGGGCTCGTGCTGCAGCATTGTTCCTACCCGGTGAACTTCTTCTCGTTCCAAGGTGGTATATCTCCGACCGTGAATCAATCGCGCGGTTCGGTCGTTCGACAATGCTTTTTTGTTATAATTCTATTGTGCGCTGCAAAAGGACAGCGTGACGAGCGCGTTGAGAGAGCTCGTCAGAGCGAAGCGATGTCGTCGGCGACGGTGGGAGCGATGGCCTGGGCCTCGACGATGAGCGCCGCGCAAAGGGGCGTCATCGGGTCCCGCTCCGGCACCACCAGCCCGATCATATGGCTGACATCGGGCTCACCGATCGGAACGGAGCGGACGCGCTCACTCAGGCGGAAGCTGTCGGCGAGGACAGCGGGCATCACGCTCGCCCATTTCGCCGTGCGGACATGGGTGAGCAGCACGATCATGGAGTTCGACTGGAGCAGCGGCGCGGCATCCCGCCCGGCATTGTGCAAGTGCCCGTCGATGATGCGGCGGTTCTGCATGTCCGGCGTGAGCAGACATAGGGGCAGACGACCGACCTCCTCCCAGCTGACCGAATCCCTCTTGCCGTAGACGCCGTCGATGGCCGTGAGCAGGCGGTAGCGCTCGCGGTAGAGCGGCACCGCGATGACTTTCCCGAGGGGCTCGTTCTCCAGATAGGTGATTCCGGCATCGATCTCGTGGTCGGCGATCAATCGGCCGATCTCGCCGGAGGTCGTCGAGTGGACGGAGAACCGCACATCGGGGTGGCGGGCACGGAAGGGTGTCGTCAACGAAGCGACGATGGGCGTCGCGGTGGGAACCGCCGCGAGCCGCAGGGTGCCCGACAAACCCCGGCGCAAGCTGGCCACTTCTTCCCGCATGGCGCGCGCGTCGCCGACGATCCGGCGTGCCCAATCAAGGACGCGCTCACCTTCGGGGGTGAACCCCTGGAAGCGGGACCCGCGCTCCACCAATAGGACGCCGAGCCGCTCCTCGAGCTGCTTCACCCCGGCCGAGAGGGTCTGCTGAGACACGTTGCAGAATTGCGCCGCCCGGCCGAAATGCCGCTCGCGGGCCAAGGCAAGGAGGAATTCGAGACGCTCGATCACCGCCGGGACCTTATCGTGTTCATCCCCGTTCCGGCCTCCGGCGCGCTCGAAACCTGGACGAGCACAGGCATCCTCGCATGGGATCAGGCCCCCTCCATAGCGGGAACGGCGCTATACTGGCGATGGATTCAACCCCGAAGACCGTCGTAAGATAAATTTAAGTTTGCCGCAGAGCAAAATCGGTTTGAACCCCGCTCGTCATTCGGGCTCCCTTCGGCCTGCACTACGGGGAAAGCCACATCCATGCGACGCTGTTGCGGTTGCGCCGCCGACCTCCATGTGGTCTGACACCGGCAATGCCGGCCCGAAATACGTGATCGAGGCTTGCCTTTCCCGTTGAGCGAGGACTTGCGCGCGACGTCAAAAGTCGCAAGACGCTGCGGGACGACGTAGAACGATACCAAGGGGAGCCACGAGAGGCACATGCGGACCACGCAGGCGCAACACCGGTCATCATGGGGACTTGCTGCGGGCGCTTTTGCTGCGCTCGGCACCGCCCTCGTATCTACAACCGCTCTGGCGGCGGGCATCGGCCAGCCCGAGCCGTGGCAGATGGACCGTCAGGTCGCCGTCACCGAGAACGCGCGGGACATCCACACGTTCGAGCAGGGGATGCACTGGCTCTCCTTCGGCATCTCGGCCTTCGTGCTGGGCCTGATCGTCTATTGCATCATCAAGTTCAACGCGAAGGCGAACCCGGTCCCGTCCAAGACCACTCACAACACCATGATCGAGATCGCCTGGACCATCGTCCCGGTGCTGATCCTGGTGGCGGTGGCCATCCCCTCGTTCCGCCTGCTGCGCACCCAGCTCTCGGACCCCAAGGCCGACGTCATCATCAAGGTGATCGGCCATGCCTGGTACTGGTCCTACGAGTACCCGGCCGTGGAGAATGGCGGCGGCTTCACCTTCGATGCCAATATCGACGAAGAGAAGCAGCCCAAGCTGCTGGGCACCGACAACGACATGGTCGTTCCGGTGAATAAGATCGTGAAGATCCAGGTGACCGCGGCCGACGTGCTGCATTCCTGGGCTATGCCGTCATTCGGCTTCAAGATCGATGCGATCCCCGGCCGCCTGAACCAGTTCTGGTTCAAGGCCGAGCGCGAGGGCATCTATCACGGCCAGTGCTCGGAGCTCTGCGGCGCCCGCCACGCCTACATGCCCATCACCGTGCAGGTCGTGAGCGACGAGGCCTATGCCGCCTGGCTCGCCGAGGGGAAGACCAAGTTCGCCCGCCTCGACGACGGTTCGAAGTTCGCAGAAGCCAAGTAGCGGCTTTTTCCGGCGCCGCTCGACGGCACCGGCTGGACCGGCCCCTCATCGGGTCGGTCCATTCGCAAATCGAGAGATTTAGAGAAACCTGAACAGGGTCTGCAACGATGGCAACCGCCACAGCACAATCAGGGCATCACGACGCCCACGCCTCCCATACGCCGTCTTTCTTCGCCCGTTGGTTCCTGTCGACCAACCATAAGGACATCGGCACCCTCTACCTCCTGTTCGCGTTCTGCGCGGGCATCATCGGCGCGTTCCTTTCCTTCGGCATTCGCATGGAAATGGAAGAGCCCGGCCTGCAGTACTTCTCGAATCCCGGCACCTACAACGTGTTCGTGACCGGCCATGGCCTCATCATGGTGTTCTTCATGGTGATGCCGGCGCTGATCGGCGGCTTCGGCAACTGGTTCGTGCCCCTCATGATCGGCGCGCCTGACATGGCGTTCCCGCGCATGAACAACATCTCGTTCTGGCTCACCGTCGCCGGCTTCGCGAGCCTCGTCTGCTCGCTCTTCGTCGAAGGTGCCCCCGGAACCAGCGGTGCCGGTACGGGCTGGACCGTCTACCCGCCGCTCTCCACCTCCGGCCATCCCGGTCCCTCCGTCGATTTCGCGATCTTCGCCCTCCACCTTTCCGGTGCCGGCTCGATCCTCGGCGCCATCAACTTCATCACCACCATCCTGAACATGCGCGCGCCGGGCATGACCCTGCACAAGATGCCGCTGTTCGCCTGGGCCGAGCTGGTGACCGCGTTCCTGCTGCTCCTGTCGCTCCCGGTGCTGGCCGGTGCGATCACGATGCTGCTCACCGACCGCAACTTCGGCACGACCTTCTTCGATCCGGCCGGCGGTGGTGATCCGGTGCTCTACCAGCACCTGTTCTGGTTCTTCGGCCACCCCGAAGTCTACATCATGATCCTGCCGGCCTTCGGCATCGTCTCCCACATCATCTCGACCTTCTCGCGCAAGCCGGTGTTCGGCTACCTCGCCATGGCCTACGCCATGGTCGCCATCGGCGTCGTCGGCTTCGTCGTGTGGGCTCACCACATGTACACGGTCGGCCTGTCGCTCCAGACGCAATCCTACTTCGTCTTCGCCACCATGGTCATCGCGGTGCCCACCGGCGTGAAGATCTTCTCCTGGATCGCGACGATGTGGGGTGGCTCGATCCGCTTCACTGCGGCCATGCACTGGGCCGTCGGCTTCATCTTCCTCTTCACGGTCGGCGGCGTCACCGGCGTCGTGCTGGCGAACTCGGCGGTCGATAAGTACCTGCACGACACCTATTACGTCGTGGCGCACTTCCATTACGTTCTGTCGCTCGGCGCCGTGTTCATCATCTTCGCCGGTGTCTACTACTGGTTCCCGAAGATGACCGGCTACGTCATCCCGGAATGGGCCGGCAAGCTGCACTTCTGGCTGGCCTTCATCGGCGCGAACATCCTGTTCTTCCCGATGCACTTCCTGGGTCTCGCCGGCATGCCGCGTCGTTACGCCGACTACCCGGAAGCCTTCGCCGGCTGGCACAAGGTCTCCACCTGGGGCGGTCACATCTTCGCTCTCGGCATGGTGGTGTTCTTCATCGGCGTCGTCCTCGCCTTCCGTTCGAAGGTCCGCGCCGCCGACAATCCCTGGGGCGAAGGCGCCACCACCCTCGAGTGGACGCTCTCCTCGCCGCCGCCCTTCCACCAGTTCGAGACGCTGCCGACCATCGTCGACGACCACGGTCACTAAGGCGCTGCCGTCTTCACGATCGCGATCGGCGTCGAAATTGCGATTGTTCTAAAACGACACTAGGGATTGCGAGGATCGCGCGAGCGGTCCTCGCTCTTTACCGGATGCCCCTCTTCACCGAGCGACATCCCGCAAAGGGCGGCGCCAGAGACGGCGTGATCCGAATTCCGGCCATACCGACAACAGTATCGGGACCCCATGACGAGCCTGTCGAACAGCGTCTCCGCTGCCGCCGAGCCGCACGATTTCGCGCCGACCCCGATGATGGTCGGCGGTGAGGTCGCGGATTTCTTCGCACTCCTGAAGCCGCGCGTGATGGTGCTGGTGATCTTCACCGCCCTCGTCGGCATGGTGGTCTCGCACGTTCACATCCAGCCCGTCGTCGGCGTGATCTCGCTCCTGATGATCGCGGTGGGTGCCGGCGCCTCCGGCTGCCTCAACATGTGGTGGGATGCCGATATCGACGCGGTCATGACCCGCACCGCCACCCGACCGATCCCCGGCGGCCGCATCCAGCCCGGCGAGGCCCTCGCCTTCGGCATCGTCCTGTCGGTTGGCTCGGTGCTGGTCCTCGGCCTCGCCTCGAACTGGCTCGCCGCCTCGCTCCTGGCCTTCACGATCGTCTTCTATGCGGTCGTCTATTCCATGTGGCTGAAGCGGGCGACGCCGCAGAACATCGTCATCGGCGGCGCCGCCGGCGCTCTGCCCCCGATGATCGGTCAGGCCGCCGTGTCGGGATCGGTGGGCATCGAATCGACGATCCTGTTCCTCATCATCTTCATCTGGACCCCGCCGCATTTCTGGGCGCTCGCGCTGATCAAGGCCGGCGAATACGCCAAGGCTGGCATCCCGATGATGCCCAACGTCGCCGGCCCGCAATCCACCCGCCGCCAGATCATCTACTACTCGATCCTGCTGTTCCCGGTGGGCCTCGCCCCGGTGTTCCTCGGCTTCGGCGGCTGGCTCTACGGCGTCACCGCCTTCATCGGCGGCCTCGGGATGCTGGCCTTCAGTGTCCATGTCTATCGCAACCGCGAGGGCGAGGCGGAACGCAAGGCCGCGCTCGGCATGTTCGGCTTCTCCATCCTCTACCTGTTCCTCCTGTTTTCGGCGGTCCTGGCCGAGCAGGGCCTGGGGCTCTACCGCGCGGTGCTCGCGTGACCTCGGTGCCGGGTAAATCCCCTCCGCCGCGGCAGCTGACACCGGAAGAGCGCCAGCGCCAGCGCAGGCGTTCCATCGCCATCGCTACGGTGCTGTTCGTCCTCGTGGCCATCTTCTACGCTTTGACCATCGCCAAGCTCGGACCGCAGATCCTCAATCGCCCGCTGTGACCGCGTCGACCGGGTCGTTCAGCGAAGAGAGTCGGACGTCATCATGACGGACATGCCCACCAAGCCAAGCAGCACGCCGAACCGCAAGGCCTCGGTCACCGCCCTCGCCTGTGCGGGTCTGGCTCTGAGCATGATCGGCCTCGCCTTCGCGTCGGCGCCGCTCTACGACATGTTCTGCAAGGCCACGGGCTATGACGGGACACCTCGGGTCGGCCTCGCTCCGACGCAGGTGGCGGTGGACGACAGCATGGTCGTCCATTTCGACACCAACGTCGCTTCGACCTTGCCCTGGCGCTTCGTCGCGGAGACGCCGAAGATCGAGGCGCGACTGGGCGAGACGAAGACCGTGTTCTTCCGCGTCAAGAACACGGGGACGACCCCCTCGACGGGGATCGCGACCTACAATGTCCAGCCGGGGCTCATGGGCAGCTTCTTCGTGAAGATCCAGTGCTTCTGTTTCAACGAGCAGACGTTGCAGCCCGGCGAGACGATGGATTTCCCGGTGGTGTTCTACATCGATCCGGCCGTGCGCGCCGATTCGAACACCGCCCATCTGCAGGAACTGACGCTCTCCTACACCTACTTCGCGTCGAAGAACGGCCAGCCCTCGGCCGCCCTGGCGACGACCGACGGCAAGGGTGCGAAAACCAATTTCTGAGGCGGTCAAATAATTTGGCGGGACGCGTTTTCGACGCGCCAGATTTTTGAGGTCTCAAGCGTGACAACACTGCGCCGTCCCGATTAAGGGTTCCGGTGTAGCCGAACGTTCAGAAGGTCAAAGCCGTTCGCGGCATTGGGCCCGGGGTGAGGAGAAGAGTTAAGATGGCCGAGGCGCACGCCAAGAATCACGACTTCCATATCTTGAGCCCGAGCCCTTGGCCGCTCTTGGGTGCCTTCTCCGGCTTCCTCATGGCGTTCGGCGCCGTGTTCTGGATGAAGAGCCTGCAGATCGGCACGCTCAGCCCCGGCCCCTACATCTTCGGCGCCGGCACGATCGGCGTGCTCTACGTGATGTTCGCTTGGTGGCGTGACGTCGTCCACGAGGCGAATGCCGGCGACCATACCCGTGTCGTGCAGCTTCACCACCGCTACGGCATGATCATGTTCATCGCCTCCGAGGTGATGTTCTTCGCCGCCTGGTTCTGGGCCTACTTCGAGGCTGCGCTCTACACCGCCGACCCGATCCAGACCACGCGCCTGGATTTCACCGGGGGCACCTGGCCGCCGAAGGGCATCGAGGCGTTCGATCCCTGGCACCTGCCGCTCCTCAACACGCTGATCCTGCTGACCTCCGGCACGACGATCACCTGGGCCCACCACGCCCTGCTGCACAACGACCGCAAGGGCCTGAAATATGGCCTGTGGCTCACGATCATCCTCGGCGTGCTGTTCACGGCCTGCCAGGCCTACGAGTACAGCCACGCGCATTTCGGCTTCTCGGGCAGCATCTATTCGGCGACCTTCTTCATGGCGACGGGCTTCCACGGCGCTCACGTCATCATCGGCACGATCTTCCTCGCGATCTGCCTCTACCGGGTCTATCTCGGCCAGTTCACGGTCCAGCAGCATCTCGGCTTCGAGTTCGCCGCCTGGTACTGGCACTTCGTCGATGTGGTCTGGCTGTTCCTGTTCGCCTCGATCTACGTCTGGGGTGCCGGCACGGCGGCTCACTGACACTGACTGCGCCTCATTGGGGCGAAGCGACACAGGTATGAGAATCAGGGCGGCGCGAGCCGCCCTTTTTCGTGCCATGACTCGACGGGAATCCCATATGGGGCGGATGGCGAATTCCCCCGTCGCCAAGGAGCAAGCATCGTGAACCCACGTCGGCCGCTACCGCCTCCGGTCCCCACCGGATTGCGCTGCCGCTGCCCCCGCTGCGGCGAGGGCGCGATGTTCGACGGCTTCCTCACGTTCCGGCCGTCCTGTGAGGTCTGCGGCCTCGACTATTCGAACTTCAATTCCGGCGACGGCCCCGCCTTCTTCGTCATGTCCATCGTCGGCATCGTCGTCGTCGGGCTGGCGCTCTGGCTCGAGATCACCTTCGAGCCGCCGATCTGGGTCCATGCCGTGGTGGCCATCACCCTGTCGGTGGGGCTGAGCCTCGCCCTCGTGCGCCCGTTGAAGGGGATGCTGGCTGCACTTCAATTCGCCAATAAAGCCGAACAGGGGCGCTTTCGCTGATGCCCAAGCCTGTTCGTCCGGGCGCCGTGCGGGCGCTGGCCGCGCCCGCCATCGCCTCGCTGATCTGCTTGGCCATCCTGTTGAGCCTCGGTGTGTGGCAGTTGCATCGAAAGGGCGAGAAGGAGGCTCTGATCGGCCGCATCGTCGCCCGCTCGCGCGCCGAGCCCCCTGCCCCCCTCCCAGCCCGAAACGATTGGGATCCTGCGCGGGACGAGTTCGAGCGCGTGCGGGCGACGGGGACGCTGCTGAACGACCAGGAGACCCTCGTCCACGGTCTCGCGGCCGGTGCCGTGCCGGGCAAGGCCCTCCAGGGCTTCTACGTTCTGACACCGTTGAAGCGGGACGATGACGGCAGCCTCGTCATCGTCAACCGGGGTTTCGTGCCCACGGAGTTGAAGGATGCGGCGCGCCGCCAGCCGGGACAGGTGGCAGGATCGGTGACGATCACCGGGATGCTGCGCGGACCGGAGATACGGACCATGTTCGTGCCGCCGCCAGAGCCCGCCAAGGGAGAGTGGTTCCATCGCGACATCGACGGCATCGCTGCCGCGAGGGGGCTCACCGTGATGCCCTATCTCATCGAGGCGGATGCCACGCCGAACCCCGGCGGCTGGCCCAAGGGCGGACAGCTTCGCGTCGACCTTCCCAACAACCACATGCAATACGCCTTCACATGGTTCGGCATCGCCGCCTGCCTCGTCGGCGTCTTCGGCGTCTTCGCATGGAAACGCCTTTCGGAAGAAGGGAACGGCTCCGCGAGCAATCCTGCCACATGAGGAAGCCGACAGGGCTCGGGGTCCGAGCTCACTCTTGCCGGTCGGACGCGTCGCGCTATCCTGAGGGTGGACGACCTTGTCGCGGAGTGTGGTTCATGCGCGCCGTCCTCTCCCTGCTGATCGCCCTCACCTGTCTCGCTTCAGAACCGGCCCGGGCCGCAGATGAAGCAGCGAAGCTCGAGGCGCGGGCGACGGTGGAGCGGCAGATCGAGGCGTTCCGCAAGGACGACGCGGCCACCGCCTATGCCCAGGCCGCCCCTTCGATCCAGGGGATGTTCGCCTCACCGGAGACGTTCATCGAGATGGTGCGGAAGGGATATGCCGCCGTCTACCGCGCCCGCAGCTTCAGAATCGACCGTGTCGAGGAGAGCGGAGAGGACGGGCTTACCCTGGGGATGAAGCTGCAGGACGAGAACGGCGTCGACTGGATGGCGCTCTACAGCCTCGAAAAGCAGAGCGACGGCACATGGCGGATCAACGGCTGCCGCCTCGTCAAGGCGCCCGGCGACACCGCATAGGTCAGGGCCGGAGGGGATGGTCTCGATCCGGTCCTCCCGAAAGCATGGAGCTCCCTCGAGAACACGATCCGCCGGTAGATGCGCGCCGCCCTCTTCGCGGCTAGAGAAGGCTTCAGGACGCCTTCCGTGACGACCTGTCCTCGCACCGAGGGCGACGGCGCGGTGGGAGTTTCGTGAGGCACATTCGGGGTCTCGCCGGATCGAAGAGGATGAGGTCGAGATGAGCGGAACTCAGCCGGTGGATCCGTATTGGGGGGCACTCCTCGCGTTCCTGGACGAAGACAGGGCACTTCTTGCCGCCACGGCGGCACCGGACGGGCTCAAGGAGTATCGCCCGGATCTGATCGCCTTCTCGGACCTCGATCATATCCCCTCTGTCCGGCAGGTCGTTTGCCACAAAGGCCTGATCGAGCAGATTCCGGTACGTCTGCTCGCAGCCAGTTTCGGACGGGCCAAGCTCGCCTTCTCCAACGAGGTATTCGTTGTGTTCCGTCTGGAGCACAGCGAGTCGGATCACGTTCGGTCGTTCGAGATCGATCTCGCCAACTATCTCTCCAGTGCGGATCTCGATGCCGGGCAGCCCGCCGCCCGGCGCAAGGAGGTGACCCGGCCGCTCCTCCGACGCCCCGTCGTATCCGCGAAACGCGCAGGCGTGCCGCGCGTCGTTGCGGCGCTGCAATCGCCGACGCTCCTCAACAACTGGGCGTCCGCCGGCGGATGGAGCCTGGAAGCGGCCAAGCTCGGCGATCATGACGGCTTGGCGGAATCGGCCCTGCTCCAGGTTCCGTCCTGGGACGGAAGCGACGAGAACGTCGCGGCCGTCCTCGTGACCACCCCACTGCAGCTCGAGGAAGCGAGGAGGCGGCTGCCCGATGCCGCCCACATCTGGATCATCCACAACGGGCGTGCAGGGCTTCTTCCGCCCAAGCTCATCGACGAGGTGGACGGCGTCATCACCTTGTCCCGCAAGGTTTTGGCCCTTCAGCGCACCCATCATCCGGCGCTGCTGCACAAACCGTCCTGGGTCATCGCCCCCTGGTATAAGCCCGAGCGACAATACCGATGGAGCGCGGACCGCGCCTGGACGATGAAGTCGCGGCCGAACACGCGCGATCGCTACGACCTGGCGCTGACCCATCAGGTCATCGAACTGGCCAAGCGGCGATCCGTCGACGTCGTCATGTACGGACAGGATACGGTAGGAGGCTTTCTAGACAGGCGCGCCAAGGAAGAATTGCAGAGCTCCTGTTCGTGCTACGTCAGTCCTCTGCCGCCCTGGGCTGGGTTCGGCCTGGCGCAGCACGAGTGCCTGTCGGCCGGCGTTCCGCTGGCGGGCTTGCTTTGGGGCGACCTGGAAGAGGACCTACCAGCCCCGTATCCGGCTCTCGCCGAGACGCTGGACGATCTGGCAGAGTCCATCCAGCGACTCTGCACCGAGGAAGTCCATGCCGAGGCGGTGTCGGAGGCAGGGCTGGACTACATCGCTCAGGCGCGAACGAAGCCTCGGACGGAGCAGGCGATCGAAAGGTTCCTCGACGAGGTCGGCGGAGCTTGATCGATTCGTTCTTTGCGGAAACGGCGCCGCTTCATTCATCTATCGGCGAAGCGTCGTTCCGGACGTCGGCAATTTCCGGCTTTCGACAGCGCCATCCACTTCGTGTAGACCGGCCCCCTTCCCGGAGGCCCCTTTGCTACACGTTTCGACCCGCGGCGCCGCGGCGCCCCTCAGCTTTTCCGATGCTCTCCTCGCCGGCCTCGCCCGCGACGGCGGTCTGTACCTGCCCGAGAGCTGGCCGCAAATTTCCCATGACGCGATCGCCGGACTGGCGGGACAGCGCTATGCCGATGCGGCCAAGCTCGTCCTGCGGCCGCTGATCGACGGCGAAATCGCGGATGCCGATCTCGACCGGATGATCGAGGACTCCTACGCGACCTTCCGCCACCCGGCGGTGTGCCCGCTGGTGCAGCTCGACGACAACCTGTTCCTGCTGGAACTTTTCCACGGTCCGACGCTGGCGTTCAAGGACGTGGCGATGCAGCTCCTCGGCCGGCTGATGGACCACGTCCTCCGGTCCCGCCGCTCCCGCGCCACCATCGTCGGCGCCACCTCCGGCGATACCGGCAGCGCCGCCGTCGAGGCCTTCCGCGGGCTCGATCAGGTCGACATCTTCATCCTGTTTCCGCATGGCCGCGTCTCCGAGGTGCAGCGCCGCCAGATGACGTCGGTGGGCGCGGACAACGTCCACGCCATCGCCATCGACGGCAATTTCGACGATTGCCAGAACATCGTCAAAGCTTTGTTCCAGCACGCGGATTTCGCCGATGAGCTGCGGCTTTCCGGCGTCAACTCGATCAACTGGGCGCGGGTCGCCGCCCAGGCGGTCTATTACTTTACAAGCGCCGTGGCGCTCGGCGCGCCGCACCGACCGGTCTCCTTCGCGGTGCCAACGGGCAATTTCGGCGACATCCTCGCCGGATGGGTCGCCAAGCGCATGGGCCTGCCCATAGAGCGCCTGATGATCGGCACCAACGCCAACGACATCCTGGCCCGCACCCTGGAGCACGGCGCCTACGAGGTTCGCGGCGTCCAGCCCACCACCTCGCCGTCCATGGACATCCAGATCTCCTCGAATTTCGAGCGCCTGCTGTTCGAGGCCCTGGGGCGCGATGCGTCGAGCCTCTCGCGGCTGATGGCCGGGCTCAAGCAATCGGGCGGCTTCCATCTCGACGAGGCGGTGCTCAAGACCGTCCGCGGCGAATTCGACGCCGCGTCCGTTCCGGAAGAGGCCGTCATCGCCGAGATCGCACGGGTCCACCGGGAGATCGGCATGGTCATCGACCCGCATACCGCCATCGGCGTTCATGCCGGCCGGCGCCTTCTGGAAAAGGACGGCAAGACCCCCGTCGTCGCCCTCGCCACCGCCCATCCGGCGAAGTTTCCGGATGCGGTCGCGCAAGCGACGGGCGGCCTTCGCCCCGTACTGCCGCCGCACCTCGCCGATCTGCTGGATCGGAAGGAGCGTTTCACCCGCGTCGCCAACGACCAGGCGGCGGTGGAAGCTTTCATCCGCAGCCATTCGCGCATCACGGCGGGGAACTGAGAACCCATGAACCAGCATTTCGCGACCCATGGCGCTTCTCCCGGCCTGAAGGTGTCCCGCCTCTCGAACGGCATCACCGTCACCACGGAGACGATGCCCGGTGTCGCCACCGCGACCCTGGGCGTCTGGGTCGGCGCCGGATCGCGCCACGAGCGGCCCGACGAGGGCGGCCTCAGCCACCTCATCGAGCACATGGCGTTCAAAGGGACCGAGACCCGCTCGGCCCGACGCATCGCCGAAGACATCGAGAATGTCGGCGGCGACATCAATGCCGCCACCAGCGCCGAGGGCACCAGCTACACCGCCCGTGTCCTCGGCGAGGATGCCGGCGTCGCCCTGGACGTCATCGGCGACATCCTCACCCGCTCGGTCTTCGACGCGGGCGAACTCGCCCGCGAGAAGGGCGTGATCCTGCAGGAATACGCCGCCATCGAGGATACGCCGGACGACGTGGTCTACGAGGCCTTCACCGCGGCGGCGTTTCCGGACCAGCCGATCGGCCGTCCGATCATCGGCACGCCGCAGACCATCGCGAGCTTCGACCGCAACGCCATCGAAGCCTATCTCGCCCGCGAATACACCCCGGACCGCATCGTCGTGGCCGCGGCGGGGGCCATCTCCCACGAGGCCATCGTCGAGGCGGCCGAGCACCATTTCGGCGGGATGCCGGCGACGGTCGCCCCGGACATGGTCCCCGGCACCTATGTCGGCGGCGAGAAGCGGATCCAGAAAAAGCTCGAACAGGCCAATCTCGTGCTGGGCCTGCCCGGCCTCTCCTTTCGCGACGAAGGCTATTACGCCCTCCACATGTTCGCGCAGGTGCTCGGCGGCGGTCTCACCTCGCGGCTCTGGCACGAGGTGCGCGAGACCCGCGGCCTCGCCTACGAAATTCAGGCGTTCCACTGGTCCTTCGTCGATTGCGGCCTGTTCGGCATCGGCGCCGGCACGTCCGGCTCGGATCTCGCCGAACTCGTCGACGTGACCCTGGCCGCCACGGCCAAGGCGGCGCGCGACGCCGATTCGGTCGAAGTCGCCCGCGCCAAGGCACAGGTGAAGGTGGCACTCCTGTCGGCCCTGGAGACCCCCGGCGGCCGGATCGAGCGCAATGCCCGCCAGATGCTCGCCTGGGGCCGGGTGATCCCGCCGCAGGAAGTCATCGCCAAGATCGATGCCGTCACGGTGGACGACGTCAGGGCGGCGGGATCGCGCCTGCTCTCTGGCGCTCCGACGCTCGCTGCGATCGGCCCGATCAAGAAGCTCCCGTCCCTGGAGAAGATGAAGGGCGTGCTTCGGGCGAATTGAGGGGCGCCACCGGCCGGGCGACGTAGCGTCGGGGATAAGGCTTCCACGACCGACCGAACGGCCGGCACATGGTCGTGGGTATGATTTCATACCGGCGATTGTCGCTCCCTGGCAGCGTTCCGGGCGTGCCGATCCACGTTTCAGAAGTGTGTCCGGCTTGTTTTGGCCGCAAAAGGACGCGATCCAAAACTTCTCGGCGCTACGCCAAGAAGCAGTGGGTGCCGCGATTCCGGGCAAACCGCTCGCCTTGTCCGTGGACCCCCCCGCCGGTACGACTGGGCCACAAGCTGAGCCGTATTCCTCGTCAGTGCCCGCCCGGCCGGAACACTCGCCCGTTGCGCAGATCTTTCCTCGTCCTCACCGCCTTCGTCTCGCTCCTGATCGGCTTCCTCGGAACGGGGATGCCGGCTTCGGCCGTGGAAGCCGTGCGCGTGACCCTCGACGCTCCGGCGATCGACCTGACGCCGATGATCGAGCGCTATCGCTCGGACGGCGACCTGATCCAGATCTCCACCGCCCCCGGCAAGGACGGCATCGTCCGCCGCATCGTGGTGAAGGCCCGCGACAGCGGCGCGCGGCCCGACTGGATGGTCTTCGCGCTCACCAACGACACCGACGAGCAGATCGACCGGGTCCTCGTGGCGCCCCATTTCCGTCTCGTCGGCTCGGGCGTCATCTGGCCGGATCTCGGCGGCTCTCGCATCGCGGCGATCACGGCGAGCCAGGGCATCCGGCCCGAGCGTGACGAGAACCCGGAAGCCGACCAGTTCGTGATCACCCTCGATCCCGGCGCCACCGTCACTTTCGTCGCCGAGCTGAACGGGCCGAACGTTCCGCAGGTCTATCTCTGGGACCAGGAAGCCTACCGCAAGAAATCCACCGGCCTGACGCTCTACAAGGGCATCATCATCGGCATTGCCGGCCTGCTCGCCCTGTTCCTCACGATCATCTTCGTGGTGAAGGGCGCGATCATCTTTCCCGCGGCCGCCGCCCTCGCCTGGGCGGTGCTCGCCTATGCCTGTATCGATTTCGGATTCCTGCAGCGGGTCTTTCCCGTCACCGAAGTGGCCGAGCGGGTCTACCGGGCCTCCGCCGAGGCGGTGCTGGGCGCGACGCTTCTCGTCTTCCTGTTCGCCTATCTCAACCTCAGCCGCTGGCATGTGCGCTACGGCCATGTGGCCTTCTTCTGGCTCGCGTTCCTGGCCGGCCTCGTGGGTCTGGCGGTGTTCGATCCGCCGGTGGCGGCGGGCGTCGCCCGCATCTCCATCGCCGCCGTCGCCGGCGTCGGCCTGCTGCTGATCGTCTATCTGGCCATCCACAACGGCTACGACCGGGCGATCCTGCTGGTGCCGACCTGGTTCCTGCTCCTCGTCTGGGTCGTGGCCGCGGGCTTCGCCATCACCGGCCAGATCGGCAGCGACCTCGTCCAGCCGGCCCTCATCGGAGGCCTCGTCCTCATCGTCATGCTCATCGGCTTCACGGTGATGCAGCACGCCTTCACCGGCGGCGGGATGACCCATTCCCTGGTCTCGGACACCGAACGGCGTGCCCTGGCCCTGACGGGCGCCGGCGACGTGGTCTTCGACTGGGACGTGCCGGCCGACCGGGTCTTCGCCGGACAGGAGATCGAGAACCAGCTCGGCCTCAAGCGCGGCACCCTCGAGGGGCCGGCCTCGAACTGGCTCGGCCTCGTCCACCCCTTCGACGTGGACCGCTACTCGGCCGCCCTGGACACGGTGATCGAGGAACGGCGCGGCCGCATCGTCCACGATTTCCGCCTGCGCTCCACGGAAGGCCTCTATGTCTGGTACCGGCTGAAGGCCCGCCCGGTGATCGGACCGGACGGAGAGGTCATCCGTATCGTCGGCACCATCTCGGACGTCACCGAGGTGAAGACGGCCGAGGAGCGTCTGCTCTACGACGCGATCCACGACAGCCTCACCGGCCTGCCCAACCGCGAATTGTTCAACGACCGCCTCGACGCCGCCCTGGCCTTCGCGAGCCAGGACGCGCGCCTGAAACCGACGACGATCCTCCTCGACGTCGACCGGTTCAAGGCGATCAACGACGCCATCGGTCTATCGGCGGGCGATTCGATCCTGCTCACCCTGTCGCGCCGTCTCGGCCGGCTCCTGCGCCCGCAGGATTCCCTGGCCCGCATCGCCGGCGACGAGTTCGGACTGATCCTGCTCTCGGAGCGCGAACCCGACCGCATCCTCGCCTTCACGGACATGATCCGCCGGGCCATCGCCACGCCGATTACCTATGCCGACCGCGAGATCTTCCTCACCGTCTCCATCGGCATCGTCCTGCACGAGGCCGGTGCCGCCCTGAAGCGCGAGGACGTGTTCAAGAACGCCGAAATCGCGATGATCCAGGCCAAACGCAACGGCGGCGACCGCACCGAAGTGTTCCGCGCCTCCATGCGCAACGAACGCAGCGACCGGCTGATGCTCGAAGCCGACCTGCGCCGCGCCCTGGACCGCAACGAGATGAAGGTGCTGTTCCAGCCCGTCGTCCGCCTCGAGGACCGCACGGTGGCGGGGTTCGAGACGGTTCTGCGCTGGGACCACCCCAAGCTCGGCCGTATCCCGCATTCCACCTTCATGCCCATCGCCGAGGAGAGCGGATTCGTCGTCAATCTCGGCATCTTCGCCCTGGAGCGCACGGCCCTCGAACTCGCCGCCTGGCAGCGCTCCCTCGACGTCGATCCGCCGATCTTCGCCTGTGTGAACGTGTCCTCGCGGCAGATCCTCCGGCACGACCTGCTTCACGACGTGAAGACGATTCTGGCCCGCTCGGGGGTGCTTCCCGGTTCGCTCAAGCTCGAACTCGGCGAAGGTCTGGTGATGGAGAACCCGGAATACGCGGCCCAGATGCTGAGCCGCATCCACGATCTCGGGGCGGGCCTCTCGCTGGACGATTTCGGCACCGGCTACTCGGCCCTGTCCTATCTCCAGCGTTTCCCGTTCGACACGATCAAGATCGACCCGACCTTCGTGCGCCAGATGGCGGCCGGGCATTCGGTGATGCTGCGCTCCATCGTCAAGATGGCTCAGGAACTCGGCCTCGCGATCATCGCCGACGGCGCCGAGAACGAGACCGACGCGCAGGCTTTGGCCGAGTTCGGCTGCGAATACGCGCAAGGGACCGCCTTCGGCGATCCGATGTCGATGCTCCAGGCCCGCCAGCTGGTCGGCGCGGCACCGGAAGCGGCCTGATCGCCAAACCGCGACGGTTGAATTAAACCTCCTTTAACCATGATCGCTCATCGTGACGGTCGAGATGGATCGAGCGGCGCGGCACGGTCTGCCGTTCGACAGGAGGCGGGCGTGATGGCCGAAGCGGCATTGCGGTTAGGTGACGAATTCGGCCAGGGCGAGGATTTCGGCTCGGATATCGTGAAGCGCCTCATGGCGCGCCCGATCCGCACCGGCGCCACACGTCAGCGCGTGGACATCGCACCGGTGACATTGCCGGTCGAGCCGCGGGCGGAGGTGGCCGAGGAGGCCGCACCGTCCGACGACCTGGCGCGGCTGCGCTCCGAGATCATGGTGATGAAGGCGGTCCTGCGCGCCGAGCGGGAAGAAGCCGCCAGCGTCCGTGCAAGCGTCGAGCGTCTCGCTGGGCCGGCACCGCTCTCGCCGGAAGCCTGCGCGGTGCGCGACCGCTGGGCTGCTCTCGTGGATCAGTTGCTCGACGGACACCGGTGAGGTCTCCGCCATCGGCCGGCGCGCGTCATCCGACGCCGGCTTCCTTTCGACTTCTCTCAACTTTCGAGGCTCGACCATGAGCGCGCGCTGCTCGCTTGTCGTCAACGGCAAGTCCGTGCGGGTCTCGACCGGCGATACGCCGCTCGAAGCCGCCCTTGCCGACGGCGTGATCGCCCCCACCACCGGCCTGCACGGGTCACATCTCCTCGGCCAGGGCGGCAGCCCATCGTCGCGCCGCGCCCAGGCCCGTCTGCACCGGGCAGAGCCCGTCAAGCTCTCCACGCTCCGCCCGTCCAAAGCAGCCGAGAGCCTCGTCTTCGCCGAGGTCAAGCCGGCCGCCCAGGCGCGCCGGGTCGGTACCGTTACGCAGATCGTTCCGCTCGGCGCCCATGTGGTCGAGGTCGTGGTCACGATCACGCGCCGTCTCGACATCGAGCCCGGTCATCAGGTCACCGCCACGTTCGAGGGGTTCGCACCGATCGACGTGAGCCCGACCCTGCGCCTCGACGGCACGACGGAGCTCAACGAACTCGTCTTCCACCTGCGTCTCGGCCATGCCTGCGACGCAGTCGCCCATGCCCTCGGCGAGGAGATCCTTCTCGGGCATCCGGTTAAGATCAAGGGTCCGGTCGGTCGCGGCTATTATCGTCCCGGCGGCGGTCGACTTCTGCTCGTCGGCCGCGAGACCGGCTTCGCGCCGATCTGGGCGATCGCCCGGGCGGCGCGCTACATCGAGCCACAGCGCGAGATCGTGGTGGTGATCGGGGCGAGCGACCCCCTCGACCTCTACATGCGCCCGTCGCTCGACTGGCTCAGGGCCACGGGAGTGTCACGGATCACCCTCGTCGCCGACCGGACACGGCAACGCCCCCCGGATGTACGTCCGGGCCCTCTCACCGCGCATCTCACCGGCCTGAAGACCACCGACGTCGTGCATGTGGCAGGCGACGCCTCCACCGTGGGCGCGGTCGAAGTCCTGGCGGCGGGTGCCGGCGCGCGATGCTACCCGATCCTGATCCCGCCGGGTCTTTGAGCACGACGGCTCATACGGAGCGTCGCCGAGGCCGGCCCCCGATCGAAATCGGCGCGTTCGGCGGACGGCCGCCGCCCTGCGGTCGAACCGGCAGACGGCCATGAGAAACCCCACCGCCGTCCGGTATCAGGCGTCGTCCTCGGCCGTTTCGGCGACGGCTCCGCGAAACCCGGTCGCCAGCACGTAGAGTTCGCTCGAATCGGCGCGGCTCGCCGAGGGCTTCACGTGGCGCACCAGGGTGAAGTCGCGCTTCAGGTCGGCGAGCAGGGTGCCCTCCGTCCCACCCTGGAAGACCTTGGCGAGATAGGTACCGCCCGGCGCCAGCACCTCGCGGGCGAATTCGGCGGCGGTCTCGGCGAGGCCGATGATGCGCAAATGGTCCGTCTGCTTGTGGCCGGTGGTGTTGGCCGCCATGTCGGACATGACGATATCGGCCTGACCGCCGAGAAGATCGATCAGCCGCTTCGGGGCGTCGGGATCGAGGAAGTCGAGGGTGATGAACTCGACGCCGACCATCGGCTCGATCTCGAGCAGATCGATGCCGACGATACGCCCGCTCGGCCCGACGATCTTGGCGGCGACCTGGGACCAGCCGCCGGGTGCGGCCCCCAGATCGATGATCTTCTGGTTCGGCTTCAGGATCTTGAAGCGCTCGTCGATCTCGAGGAGCTTGAAGGCCGCGCGGGAACGGTATCCCTCGCGCTTGGCCCGCGCCACGTAGGGATCGTTGAGCTGCCGTTCGAGCCAGCGCTTCTGAGAGGCGGTGCGGCCTCGCCCCGTCTTCACCCGCTGCTTGAGATCGCCCCGCAACCCGCCGCCCGCACCACGCCTGTCGGTCAACGGTAGCCTCCGCGGCGCCAGACGCCGTCTTCGCGCATCATGTTCATCAAAAGACCTTCGCGCAGCCCCCGGTCGGCGATGCGGAGCCGTTCGGAGGGGAATGCCCGGCGGATCGCTTCCAGGATGGCGCAACCCGCGAGCACGAGATCGGCCCGATCCCGGCCGATGCAGGGATTGTCTGCCCTCTGCTCGAGGCGCGTGTCGAGCAGATCGTCGATGGCATCGCTCACTTCGCCGTCGCTCATCCACAAGCCATCGACGCGGCGGCGCTCGTAGCGTGCCAGGCGCAGGTGCATGGCGGCCAGCGTCGTCACGGTTCCCGACGTGCCGAGGAGATGGAAATGCCGGGCATTGGCCGCCGGCGCGGCGCGGATGGCGAAGCGCGACAGCATGTCGGCCACCTCCTCGACCATGCCCTCGAAGGTCAGGCGGGTGACGTCGGCCGCGCCGTGCCGTTCGGCGAGGGTGACCACCCCGACGGGGAGAGAATCCCAAGCGCGGATCCGTAATGTGGGGTCCGCCGATGGGTTGGTGGCCGCGCCGTCGAGCCAGGCGATCTCGGTGGAGCCGCCGCCGATATCGAAGATGACCACCGATTCCGAGTAGGGGTCGGCCAGGGCGGCGCAGCCGGTGACGGCGAGGTAGGCCTCCGTCTGCCGGTCGACGATTTCGAGATCGAGACCCACCTCGTCGCGCACGCGCGCCACGAAATCCGCTCCGTTGACGGCGAGGCGGCACGCTTCCGTGGCGATGATCTTGGCACGGGCGACGCCGCGTGATTCCATCTTGGCGCGGCAGACGCGCAAAGCCTCCAGCGTGCGCTCCACCGCGGCCTCGCTGAGACGGTCGGACGTCCCCAGCCCTTCGCCGAGCCGGACGATGCGCGAGAAGGCATCGACCACCCGAAAGCCGTGGGATGCAGGCTCGGCAATCAGAAGACGGCAATTGTTCGTGCCGAGGTCGAGGGCGGCGTAAGCGTTGCGCCGTCCGGGCCGATAGCCCACCACGGGCGACGGAGCCGCATCCGGCAAGGCGGGAGCGCTCGGTGAAGGCTGACCGGCCATGGGGCGGGCCGGCATCATGGCGGCGCTCTCTTCCCTCATCGGCCTAGCCGGCATCCTCGATCGTGGCCCGACCGGGTAGGTCGACCATCATGCGATAAGAAGCCTACAGGCCTTGGGCGTCAGTGCAAAGCCTCGATCCGTGATCGAGTCAGAAGGCTTTGCCGGCGGCCGTCATTCTCGGTACCGGACGCAGGAGGCTCTTCACCTGGGAGAACGGCCGGGGCCGGTTGATGACTTCGTCCAGGCGCGACCACAGGGTCTTGGGCGAGAACGGTTTGGCGATGATCTCGTTGACCCCGAGGGAAATGGCGCGGTCGACGACGTTGCGGCGCGGCTGCGCCAGCATCAGGATGATCGGCACGGTGGGCGACGGCGACGTGGTGGGTGTGCGGGCAAGGCGGATGAACTCCTCGCCCGACAGAATGGCGAGGTCCCAGTCGATGATGGTGATGTCCGGCTTGCTCTCGGCCAGCACACCCAGCGCCTCGGCACCGTCCGGCGCTTCGAGGACGCGCTTGATTCCCACGCGCATCAGCATGTCGCGAACGATTCGGCGGATATAGAGGCTCTCGTCCACGACGAGGGCCGAAAGATCCGGAAATGACGGGGTTGCGATCATCGGCCAGGGGTTCCGGGCCACCGGCTTTCGCAGGCGCCTGCGCGCATCCTAGCGGCCATCGATGTGCATTTTCCTAACGCAATCAGGAAAAATTGGGAACGCGAAGTCGTTCATCCGCATGGCGTTTGCGCATCCTGTACGCAATGGCCTCCCACCGGAGAGGCGAGCCGGAGACGGAACGGAGTACGTAATTTGTCGCAGGAAATCCGCGGAACCTTGCAGAGACCGGCGAGAAGCACCTTGCGAGAGAGCCAAGATTCAGTCAGGACTAAGGCGTTAGTCTTGGTCACCGCTGCTGAGAGTGATGATAGTGTGGTGAAGTGCCCGTCTGGGACGGCGCGCACCCGGTATTCAAAGACAGATGGACGGCGGACGGTTTTTGCGAGCTTTCGATGGGACGTGGTCGTGATTTCAGGGGGCCGCAGAAGCGCGGCTTCGATGAGGGTGGTGCCGAGCCTCGTTGGCCCGATCAGGCACCCCCGAGCGGTGGCTTCGGCGGTGGATATGGCGGTGGCGGCGGCGGTTTCGATCGTGGTCCGGCCCGTGCAGCAGCCGCTCCCTCTGGACCGGAGCGTGACGCGACGGTCAAGTGGTTCAACAAGGAGAAGGGCTTCGGCTTCGTCGAACTGGCTGACGGTTCCGGCGACGCGTTCCTTCACATCCGCGCAGTCGAGGCTGCGGGCCATGCCGATCTGCTTCCCGGCACGCGCCTGACCGTCCACACCGCGCAGGGCCAGAAGGGTCCGCAGGTCACGGACGTGACCAGCGTCGACACCTCGACGGCCGAGGCCGAGGCCCCGCGTCGTGCGCCCGCACCCCGCGCCGGTGGTTTCGGTGGTGGTGATCGCTTCAGCGGCGGCGGCTACGGCGGCGGCAACGATCGCTTCGGCGGTGGTGCTGGCGGCGGTGGCGGTCGTTTCGCCAGCGGTCCCTCTGTCGAGATGAGCGGCACCGTGAAGTGGTACGACCCGGCCAAGGGCTTCGGCTTCGTCTCCGTCAACGACGGCGGCAAGGACGTGTTCGTGCACCGCTCGGCCCTGTCGCGGGCCGGTCTCGAGTCCCTCGCCGAAGGCCAGCAGGTCACCCTCAGCGTGATCGACGGCCAGAAGGGCCGCGAGGCTCAGAGCATCAACGCCGATTACTGATCGGTGAGAGAGCTTTCGGGGAAGACCGCGGTGACGCGGCCTTGCCCACGGATAGACGAATCAGCGGCGGCCTTCGGGTCGCCGTTTTTCGTATCCAGCATCGTCGGGGGAAATCCTATGGCGGTCTCCCAACGAAACGATCCGAAGGGACGATGCCGGGTGCCGGGAGCAGCGATGCGTACCGTCTTCATGACGATGAGCCTGTGCCTACCAATGGCTTTCACCGGGCCAGCGCAGGCCGAAGATTTCACCGGCTTCTATGCGGGCGTGAATGCCGGCTATGCCTTCGGACGCGACAAGTCCGCGCGAACACCGGACATGCCATCAATGTCCTCGACACGCGGGGAGGACGACCGGGCACTCCCGCCGAGCGCCCTCCAGGCCTCGGAAGTCATGCGAGGCGCGAGACCGAAAGCGCTTACGTCGACGACGATCCGCTGACCGCAGGGCGAGTCGCCGACAGCACGATTCTCGCCGCCTTGCGGCTCGGCTCGTCGTCGCCCGCGAGTCGCATCGAACCGTCGATGCGTTGAAGCGAGCGCACCTGCGCGTCACGCGCCGCGCCGCCCTTGAGGAGCGGAAGCAGGGCCTCACCCAGGCGCCCGGGGGTGCATTCGGCCTGGATGAATTCGGGCATGGCATTCTCGCCGAGGATCAGGTTCGGCAGCACGATGGTCGGCACCTGGATCAGCCGCCGCGCCACGGCCTCCTCGAGGCGCGAGACCTTGTAGGCGACCACCATCGGCACACCGGCCAGGGCGAGTTCGAGGGTGACCGTGCCCGAGGCCGCCAGGGCCGCGCGGGATCGCCGGAAGGCCGCATATTTCGCCGTCTCGCCATGCACGATCGTCACCGGGCGGGACCAGGAAAGGGCCAATCGCTCGATCATGGCGCGATGGCGTGTGACCGCCGGGAGCACGGCATCGATGGGTCCGTATCGCTGCACGAGAAGGTCCAGGGTAGCGCCGAAAACCGGCATCAGCCGCTCGATCTCGGAGCGGCGCGAGCCCGGCAGGATCACGAGGGTCGGCGGTGTCCCCTCACGCGCCGCCGCCTCCGCAGAATCCGGACGCAGCTCGGCCAGGCGCTCGATGAGCGGATGCCCGACATAGGTGCAGTCCGGGCCGCCGAGCCGGCGATGCGCCTCCGGTTCGAACGGCAGGAGCGCCAGGACGTGATCGATGAACGGCCGCATCTTCGCAGCACGCCAGGGCCTCCACGCCCAGACGCTGGGAGAGACGTAATCGACGATGGGCAGGTCGGGCAGGCGCTTTCGCACCCGCGAGGCGACCGCATGGGTGAAACCGGGACTGTCGATGATGACGAGGACGTCGGGGCGCGCCTCGACGATGTCCCGCACCGTCTGGCGAATGCGGCGCAGGAGAGTGCGCAAGCGTGCCGCCACGGGCAGGTAGCCCATCACCGCCACGTCATCGAGGGGAAACAGGGAGACGAAGCCCTGCGCGGCCATGGCCTCGCCGCCGACCCCACCGAACGTCACCTGCCCGCCGGAGAGGTCCGACAGCGCCCGCATCAGCTTGGCCCCGAGCTGATCGCCCGAATCCTCGCCTGCGACGAGCCAGATTCGTCTGGACGGATGCATGGTCATGCTTCGATCCGCAAACCGATGAGGAACAGGCCCGCACGGTCGGCCTCCGCCACCGTGGCGTCCCTGTCGATGATGAGGGTGTAGCCCGCCTGGATGGCGATGCCGGCGCAGCCTGCCGCTGCGGCGGCCTTCACCGTACGCGGACCGATGGCCGGCAGGTCGACCCGCAGATCCTGGCCGGTCTTAGCCAGTTTCACCAGCACGGTACCGGGCTGGGCCGTGCCCAATCCGAACGGCTTGCGCCCGAGGGCACGCGCCCGGCCGAGCATCCGGTCGGTGCCCTCCGGCCCCTCCACCGCCAGCGCGCGCTGTGCCGCGACGACAATCGCCTGGCCGACATCGTAGGCGGCCAATGCCGCGAGGATGCCGCAGCCCGTGGCGATGGACGCCCGGGCCGCCAGATCCGGCGCGAGGCGCCCGAGCTGCCCCTCGGGGCTCAGCAGGTCCGGCGCCACGTCGTGGATGCCGACGACCCGGTGGCCGTTATCCTCCAGAAGGACGAGGGCGCCCCGCAGCAGCCGGTCGTCCCCTCCCCCCGAAATGGCCCGGAGCGCATCGCGATTCCGCAAGGCCGCCGCCGCGTTGAGGATGGCGGCGGGGTTGGGCCGCGAGACTCCGCCTACCGGTATGACGCAAGCCGGTCTCCAGGCTTCGAGGATCTTCAACGCACCGGCGATGTCGAGGAGATCGACCGTGGCCTCGGCGCGCGCGCGCATCGGGCGTTCGGCGAAACCACGGATGGCGAGTACCCGGAACGAGCGTCCCGCCCTGTCGAGGGATTCGGCCACGAGTTCGGGGAGTCGCCCCGCGCCGGCGACCAGAACAAGACGCTCCTCCGGATGGGGATCGACGAGGGACGCCGGCTGAAGAGAGGCGGTCAAGCCGAGCCCGGATTCTCGCGCGGGGTGCAGATCGAGCGCTTTCCGCCCTCGCGGATGAAGGCGATGATCTCGGCCACGGCACGATGCGCCTCGAACTCCGCCGCCACGTCTTCCACGCGCTCCATCAGGGTGCCCTCCTGGGCAAAGAGCAGGCGATAGGCGCGGCGCAGGGCATGAATATCCTCGCGGGCGAAACCCCGGCGCTGCAGGCCGATGATGTTGAGGCCCGAGAGATAGGCGCGGTTGCCGAGCGCCATGCCGTAGGGAATGCAATCGTTCTCCAACCCGGATAGGCCGCCGACGAAGGCATGCGCCCCGACGCGGGCGAACTGGATCACGGCGGCCCCGCCACCGAGAATCGCATAGTCGCCGACGCTGCAATGGCCGGCGAGCATCACGTTGTTGGAGAAGACCACCCCATCGCCCACCCGGCAATCGTGACCCACATGGGAATTGGCGAGGAAGGTGCACTTGTCGCCGACGACCGTCTCAAGGCCACCGCCGGCCGTGCCGGGATTCATCGTGACGCCTTCCCGAATCAGGCAGTCGGCCCCGATGGTCAGCGTCGACGCCTCGCCGCGAAACTTCAGATCCTGCGGCGGGTGACCGATGGACGCGAACGGGTAGAGCTTGGTGCGTGGACCGATTCCGGTGCGTCCGGCGACGACCACGTGGCTGACGAGCTCACAGCCCTCGCCCAGAACGACCTCCGGCCCGACATGGCAGAAGGGGCCGATCCGCACGCCTTCGCCGAGCGTGGCCCCGTCTTCGATGACGGAGCTCGGATGGATCTCGGCCAAGACGCTCATTCCGTCACCAGCATGGCACCGATCTCGGCCTCGGCCACGAGGGTGTCACCCACCCGCGCCTGGCCCCGGAACCACCACATGGTCCGGCGCTGGTTCATCTTCGTCATGTGGTACCGCACCGTATCGCCAGGCACGACGGGCTTGCGGAACTTGCACTTGTCGATGGTCATGAAGAACACCTGCTTGGCCCGCATCTCGTCGGTCTTGATGTGCTGGCAGCAGATGGCGCCGGCGGTCTGGGCCATGCCTTCGATCAACAGGACGCCCGGGAACACCGGCAGACCGGGAAAATGCCCGGTGAATTGCGGCTCGTTGAACGAGACGTTCTTGATCCCGATGCAGGAGCGATCCCCGTCGATCTCGATGATGCGGTCGATCATCAGGAACGGGTAGCGATGGGGCAGAAGTTCCAGGATCTTCTGGATGTCGGCCGAGCCCAGATCTTTCGGCATGTCACTCATCGATCGCACAATCCCATGGCGCCCCGGCGCCCCTGACGCCTCGCCCCGAACCTTGGAAGAAAACCGAACGTCGTCATCGGCATAAACGCCAACGGATGCAAGTCTCGGAGAGTCGTGTGGCCGGTCATTCCATGCCAGGGACGGTTCCGGCTCAGTCCTTGGCAGGCTCACTCGTGTCGCGGCCCGACTTTTCCGCGAGGCGGGCGAGAGCGGTGAGTTCGCGGAACCAGGTGCGCACGGGCTTGGCCGGCGTACCGCCCCAGCGACTTCCGGGCGGAACGTCGCGGTTCACGTTTGAAGATCCGGCAATCTGCGAGCCCATGCCGATCCGCAGATGCCCGACCACCCCGACCTGGCCGCCGAGGACCACGTAATCCTCCAACGTGGTCGAGCCGGAAATGCCCACACCCGAGACGATGACGCAGTGGCGGCCGATGACCACGTTATGGGCGATCTGGACGAGGTTATCGATCTTGGTCCCCTCCCCGATCATGGTATCGCGGCCGGCGCCACGATCGATCGTGGTGTTGGCACCGATCTCGACATCGTCCTGCACGATGACGCGGCCGGTCTGGGGCACCTTGAGATGCCCGCCCGGTCCCATGGCGAAGCCGAATCCATCCTGGCCGATGCGCGCGCCCGGATGAAGGATCACGCGGTTACCGACGAGGGCATAGGCCAGGGTGGCCCCCGCCCCGATCGAACAATCGCGGCCGATGCGGACATTGGGGCCGATGACGGCGTTGGGGCCGATGACCGTCCCCGAACCGATCTCGGCACCGGGACCGATCACGGCGCCGGGATCGACGATCACGCCGTCTTCGAGACGTGCCTGGGGATGGACATGAGCTCCGGGCGAGACGCCTTCGGTGGCAAATTGCGAGAGCGGCCGCATGGCCTCTGGATGGAAGCGTGCCAGCAGGCCGGCATAGACCCTGTACGGATCGCGCGTGACGAGCGCCACCGTGGATGCAGGAACCTTGGCCGCGAAGCGCGGGGAGACGAGGCAGGCCAGCGCCTTCGTCTGGGCCAGGACGTCGCCGTAGCGGGCGTTGTCCATATAGGCGAGGTCACCGGGGCCTGCGGTCTCCAAGGGAGACGCGCCGCCGACCATCGCGCCAGGGTCCGCGCCCTCGGGAAGCGAAATGCCTGCAGCCCCGGCGATGTCGCCGAGGCTGAGGGTCGTGCTGGATGCGAAGAAGATGGGATCAGACATGATGCGACAACGCACGGGCTTCGAGAAAGGAAGCCCGTGCGTCTTGGCTCAGAAGCGCGAACCGCCGGAGAAGCGGAAGGCCTGGAGCTGATCCTTGCCCACGCGGCCGAGGAAGCTGCCATCGGCGTTGTAGATCTTCTGGCCCTCGTCCTTGGTCAGGGCGTAGGCGTAGTCGAAGCGGATCGGGCCGAGCGGCGAGTTCCAGAGGATGGACGCACCGATCGAGGAGCGGATCGTCATCTTGTCGCGAACGTTCAGGCATTCCGGCTCGACGGTGATCGCTCCGGCACCCAGCGCCGTGTAGGCGCAGGCCCCGCCGGGGGCGATGCCGTTGATGATCGCATCGCCGTTCACGTTGAACTGCGTGCGGCTGTTGTAGCCGAACAGCGTACCGGCATCGGCGAAGACGGCGCCCTTCAGGCCGAGATCACGCGGGATGCCGTAGATCGGGAACTGAACTTCCAGCGTACCGCCGAAGTAGGTGGTGCCGCCGACGGCATTGGAACGGGCATCGGCGCTGCCGACGTCGCGCGGACCGATACCGTTGGGCGCGAAGCCGCGAACGAGCGACGGGCCGAGGAAGTACTGATCGGTGATGCGCAGCTTCTCGTCGGTGAGCGGCGAGATATGACCGCCCTGGAAGCGGGCGAAGCCCACCACGTCCTCGTAGAATTCCTTGTAGTAGCGAACGTCGCCAGCCACACGGAAGAACTTCGAGTCACCGCCGAGACCGGCGATTTCGGGTTTCAGCTCGGCATAGAGACCGTTCCGCGGCTGGGCGAGGTTGTCCAGCGTCGAATAGGCAAGCGTCACACCGGCAAGCGAGGTGAGCGTGTTGCCAGTCGAACCCTTCAGAGCAATCGAAGCTTCGCCATTGAAGGCGCAATTGTTCGGGTAGGAAGCCAGACCGCCCGTATTGAGGCCGGAGACGGGATCGATCGTGCCCGCCGGGTTCACAGTTGTGAAACCGGGGATCGGGTTCGAACAGTCGTTATACGGCCGCTTCGTGCTGTTCGGGATCGTCAGTTCGGTGTTGTAGAGCGAGTAGCGCAAAGTGACGCCGAACTCTTCCGTGATCGGCAGACCGACGCGGATCTGGCCGCCATAGACGGTGGTCTCGTAGCGCGAGTAGCGGGTCAGATCGCTGTACTTGTAGAAGGCGTCGAAGCCGGCCGCGAGGCGGTAGCCGAGGAAGTACGGCTCGGTGAACGAGAAGTCGACGCCGCGGGAGTACTGGCCGCCGGTGCCGGCAACGCGGACATACTGGCCGCGACCGAGGAAGTTCGACTCGGAGACCGAGACTTCGCCGATGATGCCGTCCTGGGTGGAGTAGCCACCGGCCACCGAGAACGAACCCGTGGGCTGATCCTCGACGTCGATGTTGATGATCACGCGGTCGGCCGACGAGCCGGGCTCGTTGGAGAAACGGACCTTCTTGAAGAAGCCGAGACCGTTCAGGCGACGCTCGGCGCGATCGGTGAGAACGCGGTTATAGGCATCGCCCTCGGTGAGATCGAGCTCGCGGCGGATGACGTAGTCGCGGGTGCGGGTGTTGCCGCGGATGTTGATGCGCTCGACATAGACGCGCGGGCCGTCCTCGACGACGAAGCCGAGGGCCACGGTGTGGGTGGCGCGGTCGCGCTGGCCGGTCGGGCGGACCTGGGCAAAGGGGAAGCCCTGGCGGGCGACCTGATTGGTCACGCCGGAGAGGGTCTTCTCCACATCCTCGGCATTGTAGACGTCGCCCACGGAGGCGCGGACCTCGCCGTCGAGGATCTGAGTGTCGACACCCGGCAGGCGCGAATCGATGGCCACCGCGCCGACGGTGTATTGCTGGCCCTCGTCCACGGTCACGGTGATGACCCAGCCGGCATCGCCCTCGCCTTCCACGTAGCGCGCATCGGCATTCACCACCCGGAAATCGGCATAGCCGTTCTTCAGGTAGTAGCGGCGCACGAGGTCGAGATCGTTGGTGATCCTGTCCGGATCGTAGACGTCGGAGGTCTTGATGAACGAGAGGAAGTTCATCTCCGAGGAGCTCATCAGCTCGCGCAGCTTGCTGTCGGAATAGGCGCTGTTGCCGACGAAGTTGATCGCCTTGATGCCGGTCTTGTCGCCTTCCTCGATCACGTAGATCAGGTCGATGCGGCCGTTGGGCAGATCGACGGTGCGGAAGCTCACCTTGGCGGTGCCGCGGCCGGCGCGGCGGTAGATCTCGCGGATGCGCTGGAGATCGGCCTGGACGATGCCCTCGCTGAAGCCGCCGCGGGCCTTGGCCTCGACCTCGGCTTCCAGCGTCCCCTTCTCGACCTTCTTGTTCCCCTCGAACACGACCCGGTTAATGAGGTTGTTCTCGCGTACCGTCACCACCGTCCCGGCACCGCTGCGCGAGACCTTGACGTCGGAGAACATGCCGCTCGCCAGCAGGTTGCGGCGGGCCTCTTCGGGAGATCCCGAGGCCGTTCCGGTCACGTAGGACCGGATCGTGTCGGCATCGACGCGCTTGTTACCCTGGACGACGATCTGCTGCGCCTGAGCCGTGCCGCCCAGAACCAGCCCTGCGGCCGCGGCAGCGACTAGGACGATGGTCCGTTCGGCCGACTTACGCCGGCGCTTCCCCGTCATCGACATCATGTAATCGCCCGTCTCTATTTATTAACAGTCCGGGTTTGCACCCGCAGACAGGCGGTCGTTATCCGACCGTCCCGTCACCTGGTCCCAAGCTCAGCTTCTACCGAGTTTCCCGAGCGAAGCAAACGCTCGGGCCTGGGCTGTAGGGGGGATTTTGGGGAGACGTGGCCTTCCGGTCACTTAACGGTTCCCGTTCATCGCTCGATAAGGTGAATCAATCGTCAATTTGCAGCAAAAAGCCCGCCCCGAGAACCGGGCGGGCTTTTCGATTGTCGAGGTCGATCAGGGCGTTACGGAGAAATCCACAACCTTGCGAGAGGCGCGCTCCGCACCGCCGCAAAGACGATGGCGTCGGGTCAGGAACCCCGCCCGGACCAGGACGCGCCGAGGTTCAGGATGTCGTTCCAGGCGGCGAACAGCATCAGGAACAGGACCAGCGCCAGCCCGATCCGGAAGCCGATCTCCTGGGTCTTCTCGCTCAGGGGACGGCCGCGAACGGCCTCGAACGCGTAGAACAACAGGTGCCCGCCATCGAGGAGGGGGACCGGGAAAAGGTTAAGCAGGCCGATCGAGACAGACAGGAGCGCCACGAGGCCGATGAGCCCGCCGACACCGCCGACCTTGGCGACCTCGCCCGAAACGCGGGCGATCCCGATGGGTCCGGAGAGCTGATCGGCGGATTCGCGCCCCGTCACCAGCTTGCCCAGGTAGTTCATGGTCCGGTCGACCACGAAATAGGTCTCCGACACGCCGAGCCCGAGGGATTGGACGAGGCCGTAATGCCGGACCTGGGCGTCAGCGCCGTTCGGTCCCTTGATGCCGAGGCGGCCGAGGCGGTGCTTGCCGAATGGCGTGCGCTCCTCCACCGCGTCGGGAATCGCGGTCAGGGTCTTTGTCTCGCCGCCGCGGTCGACGGTGACGGCGAGGCTGGCGCCGGCGCTGCCGGAGACGGTGCGCTGCATGTCGAGGAAATTGGTCACCTGCGCCCCGTCGATGGACGTGACGAGGTCACCGGGCTGAAAGCCCGCCCGCTCGGCCGCACTGCCCGGCATCACGCCGTCGATGCGGGGCGGAAGCTCGTAGCGGCCGGAGACATAGATCGCCCCGGCAAAGAGCGCGATGGCCAGGAGAAAGTTGGCGATGGGTCCGGCGGCAACGATGGCCGCGCGCTTACCGAGGCTCTGGGCCGGGAAACTCGTGGCGCGCTCCTCGGGAGTCATCCGCGCGAGGGCGGCGGGATCGGCCACGCTGGCGCCATTCGCGTCGCCGTGGAACTTGACGTAGCCGCCGAGCGGGATCGCCGACACCTTCCAGCGGGTGCCGTGACGGTCGTTGAAGCCGAAGAGTTCGGGGCCGAAGCCGAGGGAGAAGGCGTGGACACCGACCCCGCACCAGCGGCCGACGAGGAAGTGGCCCATCTCGTGGACGAACACCACGATGCTGAGCACGATGACGAAGGGGATCACCGACCCGAAGAAGCCGGAGGCCGTCCCCCCCATCGAAGCTAGAAAGTCCATTCGTCGATCCTCTGGGCCCCGCGAGGGGCCAACATGCGTCCATAGCAGATCGGATCGCGGTGGAGCGAACGCAAACCGGTGGGGGCCGGCGAGATCGTCGCATGCGGCTCGCCCGTCCCCGATTTACTCGGTGGACGGTTAAGGGCGTGGCTTGGGCGGTGGTTTCAATGGCCGCCGCCCGCCGACGCGGCGGCGCGCGGCCGGCGGATCAGCGGCGTCGCGCAGGCCATGGCGAGGAACAGGAACGTGAGGACCAGGAAGACGTCGGTGAAGCCCATCACCAAACCCTGCATCCGCACCGTGTTCATCATCGCCTTGAGGGCCATGGCGTTGCCGTCGAGGCCTAGTGCATCGAACTGGCGGCGCGTCATGTCGAGCCGCTCCAGCACGGTATTGTTCGTCCAGGTGAAGCGCTCGTGCAGCCGGGCGAGATGCAGGTCCCAGCGGTCGTTGAGCACGGTGTTGATGAGGGCGAGGCCCACCGCCCCGCCGAGGTTGCGGGTGAGGTTGTAGAGGCCGGACGCATTCTTCATCCGCGCCGGCGGCAGGGTGCCGAGCGCGATGTTGTTGATCGGGATCATGCACAGCATCAGCGAGCAGCCGCGAAGGACCTGAGGCAG
The DNA here is from genome assembly GCA_902712845.1 of Methylobacterium bullatum. Taxonomy (NCBI): domain Bacteria; kingdom Pseudomonadati; phylum Pseudomonadota; class Alphaproteobacteria; order Hyphomicrobiales; family Methylobacteriaceae; genus Methylobacterium; species Methylobacterium bullatum. Next base: position 2,140,807 of record LR743504.1, on the reverse strand, counting down.
TAGCAATTCCCAGAAATCCCAGTCCTTGGTCAGGCCGGTGACGATCCACGTGCCGGCGGCGAACCCGGTGAAGCCGAGTCCCATGAGGATGCGCGGATCGACCCTGCCCGAGAACCGCCCCGCGATGGGGGCGGTGGCGAACATGCACAGGCCTGAGACGAACATCGTCTCGCCGATCTGCAGGGCGGAGTAGCCGCGCACGCGTCCGAGATAGACCGGGTAGAGATAGGTGAGGCCGTAGAGGCCGATGCCGAGGACGAAGCTGAAGATGCAGCCCGCCGCGAAGTTGCGGTCGGTGAAGGCGCGCAGGTCGACGATGGGCTCGGCCGCCGTGAGCGCGCGCCAGAAGAAGGCGACACCGCCGGCGACGCAGATGATGGCGCAGGCGAAGACCGCCTCGTCCCGGAGCCAATCGTGGTTCGGCCCCTCCTCCAGCACGTATTCGAGGCAGCCGAGGAAAGCGGCCATGAAGGCGAGACCGAACCAATCGAAGCGCTTGAACAGGTCGAGGTTGGGCTCGTCGAAATCCACGAGCAGGTAGGTCGAAACGGTGACGATGATGCCCGGCACCACGTTGATGAGAAACAGCCAGTGCCAGTCGAAGGCGTCCGTGAGGTAGCCGCCCACCGTCGGGCCGATGGTGGGGGCGAGCGTCGCCACGAGGCCGATCATCGGCGAGACGATGGGACGCTTGGAGGGCGGGAAGATCGTGAAGGCCGAGGCGAAAACGGTGGGGATCATGCCCCCGCCGATGAAGCCTTGCAGCGCCCGCCACAGGATCATCTCGTTGATCGAGGTGGAGGTCGCGCACATCAGGCTCATCAGTGTGAACCCACCCGCCGAGACCACGAACATCCAGCGGGTCGAGATCACCCGCGACAGGAATCCCGACAGGGGAATCGCGATGACCTCGGCGATGAGATAGCTGGTCTGGACCCAGGGGATCTCGTCGCCGGAGGCCGAGAGCCCGGCCTGGATCTCGGCGAGCGAGGCCGAGACGATCTGGATGTCCAGGATGGCCATGAACATCCCGAACACCATGCAGACGAAGGCCACCATGCGGCGGCGATCGAGGGGCGGCTCGGCGGCGGATGCAACGGGTGGCAACGCGATGCTGGCGGCGGTGGCCATGATCGGCTCCTAGTGCCGCCATGCCGTGCGGACGGGCTCGTCCTCGCCACGGGTATCGACGCGCACGGTGACGGAGAGGCCCGGACGCAGGAGCCCCTCACGGGCGACGTCCGCCGGCACGTGGATACGCACCGGCAGGCGCTGCACGATCTTGGTGAAATTGCCGGTGGCGTTGTCCGGCGGCAGCAGGCTGAAGACAGAGCCCGAGGCCGGCGATAAGGATTCGACCTCGCCGACGATGTCCCGACCGGGATAGGCATCCACCGCGATATGGACCTGCTGGCCGGCATGCATCCGCTCGACTTGCGTCTCCTTGAAGTTCGCGTCGATCCGGACGCTCTCAAGGGGGACTAGAGCGGCGATGCGCGACCCCGGCGCAACATAGGCGCCCGCCTCCACCGCCTTGTTGCCCACGACGCCGTCGAAAGGCGCATGGATCACCGTGAAGGCGAGGTCGCGGTCGGCCCTGTCCTCGGCGGTCTTCAACTCGGCCGCGAGCCCTTCGGCCTCCCGGCCCTGAGCCCGCAGCACCTCGACATTGGCCTTCATCATGGCCAGATTCGCCTCGGCCCCTTTCACCGTGGCCTCGGTGCGGTTGCGATCGGCCAAGGCCTGCTCGATCCGCGATTTGGCGACGAAATCGACTTTCTCCAGCTGCTGCTGGCGGGCGTAATCGGCGGCGGCGCGAATGGAATCGGCCTTGGCCGCATCGATCTGCGCGGCGCTCTGAAGGATCTGGGCCTGCGCGGCCTCCATCTGCCGGCCGATGCGGGCGATGGTCGCCTGCTGCGTCGCAAGCTTGTCATGTGCGGCTTGGGCGGCGAGGCGATAATCGCCGTCGTCGAGACGCGCGATCACATCGCCCTTCCTTACCGCCTGCCCGTTCATTACCGGCACGGCGTCGAGATAGCCCGGCACCTTGGCGGCGAGGATCGAGATGTCGGCCTGGACGTAGGCATCGTCGGTGGAGACGAAGAAGCGCCCGACCGTCCACCATTCGTAGCCCTTGTAGCCGCCGCCCGCGAGTCCGAGGACGACGAGGCTCGCCAGAATGGCCTTGCGCAGAGGTCGGCGCTTCGGGGGCAATACGTCCGCTGCGGCCGGTGGCGCGACCGGTGGTTCTGCCACGACAGGAATGGCCGGCGACGCCACGGCATCGTCGGAATGGACCGCACCCGAGGACGCGTCGCGGTGCCCATCATCGTCACGCAGAGACATGATCCCGTCCCGAAACAAGCAGAATGACCGAACCGTTCGGTCAATTTAGGCCTTGGATTGACCGAGGCCGTCGATTGCACCTAGGTAGGATGACTGAACGGTTCGGTCAATTGGAGGGAGAGGTGGTGGCAGGCGGGGGGGATGTTCCGACGTCGGACAGGACGGGCGCGCGAAACCCGGCGGAGACCGACAAGCGTCGGCAGATCCTCGACGGCGCGCGCTCCGTCTTCATGGCCTCAGGCTTCGATGGCGCCAGCATGGGCGAGATCGCCAAGGCGGCAGGCGTGTCCAAGGGCACGCTCTACGTCTATTTCGACAGCAAGGAGGCTTTGTTCGAGGCGCTGACTCTGGAGGAGAAGCGCGGCCTCGCCGAGGCCCTGTTCCAGCTCGATGCCGACGATCCGGACGTGCGCGGGGTCCTCACCCGGCTGGGCGAGACCTACCTCGTCCACATGATCCGTCCGGACCACGTGGCGATCATCCGCATGGTGATCGGGGCGACGGAGAAGTTTCCACGCTTCGGCCAGGCTTTCTATGAGGCCGGCCCGGCGCAGGGGGTGGCGCGGCTCACCGCCTATCTCGACCGCCAGGTGGCGGCGGGTCGGCTGCGCCGCGCGGATACGGAACTCGCCGCCAAGCACTTCCTGCACTTGTGCCAGGCCGGGCTGCTGACACGCCTGCTCTTCGCGGCGGGCGGTCCAGTGACGCAAGGCGAGATCGCCCCCCGCGTGAGCGAGGCCATCCGCGTGTTCTTCGCGGCCTACGGACCGGAGGATTGACGGGTCTCCGCCTCGCGAACGGTCACGCTTGATTCAGGCAAAACTGCCAAGGGTGGCCCGAGACGCGATCGGAGCGGTGGGTCACCGAGAGATGCGAATCCTGGTTCTCGGAGGCTACGGCCTCATCGGTTCGGCGGTGGTCTCCCGCTGCCTCGCCGCCGGGCATGCGGTGACAGGCCTGGGGCGGGACGTCCGGTCAGCGCGATGGCGTCACCCCGACGCCGACTGGATCGAACGCGATATCGCGAAACTTGCAGAGCCGGCGGATTGGGCCACGATCGTCACCGGATTCGACGCCGTGGTGAACTGCTCGGGTGCCCTGCAGGACGGGCCGCGCGACGATGTCCGCGCCGTCCAGGCGGTCGCCATGCGAGCCCTGTTCGCCTGCTGCCGACAGATGGGCATCCGGCGAATCGTCCAGGTCTCGGCCGTGGGAGCCTCGCCCGATGCCCCCACCGAGTTCATGCGCAGCAAGGCGGAGGCCGATGCGGCCCTTTCCGCCCTCGATCTCGACTGGGTGATCCTGAAGCCCGGCCTCGTCCTCGCGCCTGTCTCCTACGGCGCCACCGGCCTGATCCGCGGGTTTGCATCGCTTCCGGTGGCCTTCACGGGGATGCCCTCTCTCCGGCCCATCCAGACCGTCCATGTGCAGGACGTGGCGCAGGCGGTCCTCCTCGCGGTGGAGGGAGGGATCGCCGTACGGACGCATTACGACCTCGTCGAGGAGCAAGGTCACACCCTGCCGGACATCGTCGCGGCCTACCGCGCCTGGCTCGGGCGCCCTCCGGCCCCGCTCGCGCTGCCGGTCCCGTCCTGGCTCCTCCGGGCCGGTTTCCGCATGGGCGATCTCGTCGGCCGACTCGGCTGGCGGACTCCCATCCGCACCACAACACTGCGCCAGATCGAGGCCGGCATCGACGGAGATCCGACCGCCTGGGAGCGGGTCGCGGGCTCACCGCTCTCCTCCCTGTCGGAGAGCCTGCGGCGACTGCCCTCCGGGGTGCAGGAACGCTGGTTCGGGCGGTTGTGGCTCCTGAAGCCGGCGATCCTCGCCACGCTCTCGCTGTTCTGGCTGCTCTCGGGGCTGATCGCCCTGACGCATCTCGACGCCGCCATGGCGGCGATGACCGCCCACGGCATCGATGCGGCGACCGCACGGGTCGTGGTGCTGGCCGGCATTCTCGCCGATCTGGCGCTGGGGACGGCGATCCTGGTGAGGCGCACCATGCCGCTCGCCGCCCTCGGCATGGCAATCATGACGGGGATCTACCTGTTCTTCGGCTCGGCCATCGCCGCCGGCCTCTGGCTCGATCCCCTGGGCGCCTATCTCAAGACCCTGCCGGGAGCGATGCTGGCCATCGTGGCCTATGCGCTCGCCGACGAGCGCTGATTCCGATGGAGTACGTCGATCTCCTGCGCTGGCTGCACGTCATCGGCGCGACGATCCTGCTGGGCACCGGGGCCGGCATCGCCTTCTTCATGACGATGGCGCACCGCACGGGGCGGCCCGACCTGATCGCCCATGTGGCGGGGACGGTGGTCATCGCCGACATGCTCTTCACGGCCACAGCCGCCGTGATCCAACCGCTGACGGGCTGGCTCCTGGCGCGCGCGGTGGGCTGGCCCTTCTCCGAAGGCTGGATTGCCCTGTCGCTGATTCTCTACGTCGTCATCGGCCTGTTCTGGCTGCCGGTCGTCAGGATCCAGATGATCCTGCGCGACCTCGCCGGGGCTGCGGCGGAATCCGGAATGCCCCTGCCGTCGCGCTATCATGGGTTGTACCGGATCTGGTTAGCCTGCGGTTTTCCCGCCTTCGCCGCCATGCTCGGCATCGTCTGGCTGATGACGGCGAAACCGCGATTCGCCCTGTTCTGAGCGGACCTCAGGCGGCGGACGGCAGCGCCTTGGCGCTCCAGGCGCGGACATGGGCGTCGATGGCCAGAGCCTCGTCCACGTCGGCCGGCGCGCGGCGATACTCGGGGGCGAAATGCTCGCAGGCCCGCTCCACCAACTCGGCGATGCCGTAGAAGCCGATCTCGCCGCGGATGAAGGCCGCCACCGCGATCTCGTTGGCGGCGTTCATCACCGTGGGCGCGGCGCCGCCCTCCGCGAGCGCGGCGCGGGCGATGCGCAGGCAGGGGAAGCGCGCCTCGTCCGCCGCCTCGAAGGTCAGGCTGCCGACGGCGGCGAGATCGAGGGAGCGTCCCCGCGCGATGGTCAGGCGGTCGCCGAGGCCGAGGCAATGGGCGATGGGGACGCGCATGTCCGGCATGGCGAGGCCCGCCGTCACGGCGCCGTCGCGCCAGGTGATGAGGCCGTGCACGATGGATTGCGGATGCACGATCACGTCGAGGCGCTCGGCCTCGATGGCGAACAGGTGATGCGCCTCGATGAGTTCGAGGCCCTTGTTCATCAGCGACGCCGAATCGATGTTGATCTTCATCCCCATCGACCATGTCGGATGGGCCGCGGCCTCGGTGGGTGAGGCCGCCGCGATACGTTCCCGCGTCCAGGTGCGGAACGGGCCGCCGGACGCGGTGATGGTCATCTTCGTCACGTCCGAGACGCGGCCGTCGCCGAGTGCCTGCGCCAGGGCGTTGTGCTCGGAATCGACGGGCAGCAGCGTCGCCTTGAACCACGCGGCGTCGCGCATGAAGGCGTCGCCGGCGCAGACGAGGCTTTCCTTGTTGGCGAGCGCCACGGTGCGGCCGAGGCGCAGGGCCGCATGGGTCGGGCGTAAGCCGGCCGCACCGCTCACCGCCGCCACGACGATGTCGGCGTCACGGGCCACCGCCTCGAGGACGGCGCCTTCCCCCGCCCCGTTGGCGATGCCGGTGCCGGAAAGGGCCTCGCGCAGGGCCGGCCCCTGGCTCTCGTCGGCAAGCGCGGCGAAATCGGCCCCGATCTCGCGGGCGAGCGTTGCCAAAGCGGCAGCGTCGCGGCCGCCCACGAGGGCGCCGATCCGGAACCGCCCGGGGTGCTGGGCCAGCAGATCCGTGGTGGAACGACCGATGGACCCGGTGGCGCCGAGGATGGTGACGGTATGGGTCAACGAATCGATTCCTTCAGACCACGCCGAAGCGGTGGGCGATGAGATAGAGGCCGGCGAGTACGGCCACGGCGAAGAAGCCGTCGAGCCGATCCATGACACCCCCATGGCCCGGGATCGAACGGCCCGAATCCTTGACGCCGTAATGACGCTTGAGCCCTGATTCGGCGAGATCGCCAGCCTGGCTCAGGATGGACGCGAGGGCGCTCGTGATGGCAACCGCGACGAGGGGTGCATTCGCCAGACTGCTCCACCCCTGCGAGCGCGCGGCCATCACCAGCAGGGTGCCGGCGGCGATGCCCGCCGCGAGACCACCAAGCGAGCCGGACCACGTCTTCTTGGGGCTCACCGACGGCATCAGCTTCGGACCGCCGAAGGTCCGGCCGGTGATGTAGGCGACGATGTCCGTGGACCAGACCACGGCGAACATCCAGGCCGGACCGAAGATGCCGATGGCGGGGTCGTCGCGCAGGGCCGGGGGAACCAGGGCCAGCACGGCGGCGCTGAGGAAACCGATGACGACGCGGCCCCGCCCGCCCGAATCCCGCACCGTGGCGACGAGTGCCACCAGGGCGGCGCCGGTGACCGCGAGCCAGACCGGTGGCGATGCATCTAGGCGCAGGCAGAGGGCGAGGCCAGCAAGCCCCAGCCCCGTGATCGCCACGGCGGGCCTGAGCGGCGCGATCCGGCTGATCGTGATCCATTCGCCGGCGAAGACGATGCCGGCGATGAGCCAGATGGCGGCGAAGGCCCAGCCGCCGAGGAACAGCGTGGTGAGTACGATGGTCGCCAGCACGATGGCTGACGCGGTCCGAAGCTGGAACTCGCGGCCGCCGAGGGGGCCACGCCTCGGCGCGGACGCCGCGTCGCCGGGCGAGACCATCACCCGGCCTTGCCGCTGAGGCCGCCGAAGCGGCGGTCGCGGCGATGGTACTCGTCGATGGCCGCATGGAAGCAGGCGTGATCGAAATCCGGCCAGAATTCCGGCACGATCACGTATTCGGCGTAGGCCGTCTGCCACGTGAGGAAGTTCGACAGGCGCTGCTCGCCGGAGGTCCGGATGACGAGGTCGGGATCGGGAATGCCGGTGGTGTCGAGGGCTTGGGCGATGGCTTCGAGGCCGATCTCGGCGGGGCTCATCCGCCCGTCGGCCACGGCCTGGGCCAGGGTCCGGACCGCCCGCAGGATTTCCTGGCGCCCGCCGTAATTGAAGGCGATCACCAGGGTGAGCCCGGTATTGCCCCGGGTCCGCGACTCGGCCTCGTCGAGCAGAGCGGCGATATCGGTGCTCAGGCCCTCCCGGGCGCCGATGATCTTGACGCGCACGTTGTTGCCGTGGAGCTCGGCGAGGTCGCGGCGCACGAACAGCTTCAGCAGGCCCATGAGATCGGCGATCTCGGCCGGCGGCCGGCGCCAGTTCTCGGAGGAGAAGCTGTAGATCGTCAGATAGGAGACGCCGAGTTCGATCGCGGAGCGGACCGCGCGGCGGACGGCCTCAACGCCGCGGCGATGCCCCTCCACGCGCGGCAGACCACGGCGCGCAGCCCAGCGGCCGTTGCCATCCATGATGATGGCCACATGGGCGGGCGCCGCCGGACGGGTGACGGGAGACGGGCCGGACCCCGACGGCGCGGCACCGCGCGAGGCGAGGCCGACCGTGGCAGCGGCCGCATCCCTATCCCCGGCCGCAGATACCTCGATCTGACGCGCGCCCTCTGAGCGACCCAACGCGCTTCTCCCCGTCCCTGATTCCGTCGATTCCATGCCTGTCCAGAACCTAGACCTGCATGATTTCCTTTTCCTTCGAGGCGAGAACGCCGTCGATCTCGGCGATGTGCTGGTCGGTCACCTTCTGCACCTCGGTGGCCTGACGCTTCTCGTCGTCCTCGCTGATGGCGCTTTCCTTCTCGAGCTTCTTGAGATGGTCGAGCGCATCGCGGCGGACGTGGCGGACCGCGACGCGGGCCTCCTCGGTGTATTTATGGGCGACCTTGACCATTTCCTTGCGGCGCTGCTCGTTCATCTCCGGCACGCGCAGGCGGATGGTCTGGCCTTCGGTCTGGGGGTTCAGCCCGAGATCGGATTCGCGGATGGCCTTCTCCACGGCAGCGACCATGCTGCGGTCCCAGACCGAGATCGACAGGAGGCGCGGTTCGGGAACGCTCACCGTGGCGACCTGGGCCATCGGCATCGACGACCCGTAGGCATCGACGTTGATCGGATCGAGGATGCTCGGAGTGGCGCGTCCGGTGCGCAGGGAGCCGAGATCCTTCGACAATGCGCTCACGGCGCCCTGCATCCGGCGCTTGATATCGTTCAGGTCGAACTCTGGGGTCGCCATACTGTGTGTCCCGACGAAATTAGGGAGAAAGGGCGTTGGGCCGCCGGGGCCCATGCGTGCGGCCTCAATGAACCAAAATCCGACAGGTCGCAAATGGCGTTCGCCGCTGCGGCGGATCAAATCGCCGGTGCGAGCCGGGTTCGCGATGAGCCTATCGCGCGACCGGCTTCATCGCCACGATCCCCGGCTGGCCGGAGCGCTGCACGAAATGGCTCGCATCGAGCTCCGTGAACGCCCGGAGCAGGGCAATGATGGACGCGGCCGACATCTCCGTGGGGTCGAACTTCGCGGTGGGGCCGTATTGAAGATAGAGGGCGTTGAGGGCCTCCGAACGGCCGGCATAGCCCACCGTCCATCCCCCAAGCGAACGCTGCTGCACCGGGGCGGCCGAGACGAGGACCATGCCACTGTGACGGCTGTCCGCCGCCAGATTCCAGAGCTGCTCCGAGATCGTCGATGCCTCGCCCTCCATGGCCTGGAGGAAGAAATCCTCGTTGAACACGAGGGCTCCGGTCATGCCGGACGCGCGATCGTAGCGGCTGCAGGAGGCCAGGATGTCCCGGACCATGTCGCGCATCGAACCACCCGTCAGCTTGACGAGATTCCGGCTATAGAAAACGATCTGCGACAAGGGCATCGACTACGCTCGGTAGCCGCTTCGGGCAGGCGGCAGGCGTTCCCTTTCTCAGGAGGTCCTAAAATCCTCAAGAAACCCTGAGGGCAGGCGTGATCGATCGACTGAAAGCCCCCGCGCATCAACGCGGCACGGCCAAGCCGATACTTGAGACAGGGTGCCGTCAGGGCACGACATGCGTCGAAGGGGCGTTCCCAGTGAGGATCGCCGTCACCGAACTCGGCGCATGGACCGAGCCGACGACGATGGAAATGCGGCTTTCGCGGGCGAGAGCGAAGGCTGCGGTATCCATGATCTTGAGATCGCGGGCGATGGCATCGTCATGGGTCAGGCGATCGTAGCGCACCGCCGACGGGTCCTTCTTCGGATCGGCCGAATAGACCCCGTCCACCTGGGTCGCCTTGAGTACGGCTCCGCAGCGAAGTTCGGCGGCGCGCAGGACGGCGGCGGTGTCGGTGGTGAAATACGGGTTGCCGGTGCCGCCGGCGAGGACGACGACCTGGCCCTTGTCGAGATGGTGCAGGGCCGGCTGGCGCGCATAGGTCTCGCAGATGGTCGGCATCGACACGGCGGACATGGTGCGGGCGGGCACGCCGGCGGCGTTGAGCGCCGTCTCCAGGGCGAGGGAGTTCATCACCGTGGCGATCATGCCCAGCGAGTCGCCGGTGGCCCGGTCGATCCAGCCCGCCGACGAGATGCGCGCGCCCCGGATCATGTTGCCGCCGCCGACGACGAGGGCGACCTGGAAGCTGGCCTCCAGGGTCTTGGCGATATCGTCCGCCAGGGCCGCGAGGAGCGGGGGATGCAGCCAATACCCGTCCGGTGCGGCCAGGGCCTCGCCGGAGAGTTTAACGAGCACGCGGCGAAACGGTTTGGTCTTCGACATGGCGCCAGTCCCCTCGAGCACCGGCGCAAGGCCGAACGATCCAATCGGAAGTGTCCGCTGTCTATCGCAAGGCGGTCGCGAAGGTCGAGGGGCAGGACGTCGTTAGCGCGTCATCCCCCATCACGCCCCCCCAAAACTGTGGAGAGACGCTAGGAGACCGGGGGACCCGAAACGCGAAACGGGCGGCGGCATCGCTGCCGCCGCCCGTTTCACAGGGAGACCCGTCTCGGATCGAAGGCCGTATCAGCCGCGGGCGGCGGCTGCGACTTCGGTGGCGAAATCGGGAGCTTCTTCCTTCTCGATGCCCTCACCGAGCGCATAGCGCACGAAGGCCGTGAGCTTGACCGGCGCGCCGGCCTTGCCCTCGGCTTCCTTCAGCACCTGCGTGATCGTCTTGGAGCCGTCATGGACGAAGGGCTGCTCCAGGAGGGTGACCTCTTTGTAGTAGCTCTTCAGGCCGCTCTCGACGATCTTGGCGAGCACGTGGTCCGGCTTGCCGGCGTTCTTCTCGCGCAGGATGTTGCTCTCACGCTCCAGCACGGCCTGATCGACGCCCGCTGCGTCAAGGGCCACCGGGTTGGTGGCCGCGACGTGCATGGCGATCTGACGGCCGAGGGTGGAGAGAACCTCCACGTCGCCCTCCGATTCGAGAGCCACCAGCACGCCGATCTTGCCGAGGCCGTCGGCGACCTGGGCATGGACGTAGGACGCGATCACGCCCTTGGTCACGTCGAGCTTGGCGACGCGGCGCAGGGTCATGTTCTCGCCGATGGTGGCGATGAGGCTGGAGAGCGTTTCCTTGATCGTCGTGGAGCCGCCGGGGAAGTGCGCGGCCTCGAGGCCTTCGAGGGTGCCGTCGGTGTCGAGGGCGAGCTTGGCGGCCTCGCGGGCGAAGCCCTGGAAGCTGTCGTTGCGGGCAACGAAGTCGGTCTCGGAATTCACCTCGACGATGGCGGCGTGATGGCCCGACGATTCGACGGCCACGAGGCCCTCGGCGGCGACGCGGCCGGCCTTCTTGGCGGCTTTGGCGAGGCCCTTCTTGCGCAGCCAGTCGACGGCGGCTTCGATGTCGCCGTCCGTTTCGTTGAGTGCGCCCTTGCAGTCCATCATGCCCGCGCCGGTCTTTTCGCGGAGCTCTTTCACCAGTGCGGCGGTGATGTTGGCCATGGCGAGTCCTCTCTTCGGGTCTGTCTCAAATGATAAAGGAGCCCGACGCTAGGGTGAGCGCCGGGCTTCGTGGATGGTTTCGACGTCAGCGGCGGCGTCCCGTTGCCGGGATGCCTGTGCGATCAGGCGGCGGCAGCGGCCTCGGCGAAGCCACGGGCCTGGTCGACCCAGCCGTCGCGGCTGATACGGCCGTTGAGCTTCAGGTCGGCATCGACCTTGGCGACTTCCGCGTCGGTCATCGCGGCGATCTGCCAGTAATGGTAGACGCCGGCATCGTTGAGCTTCTGCACGATCTGCGGGCCGGCGCCGTGGAGCTTGGACAGGTCGTCCGGAGCGCCGCGGGGAGCCGAGAGCAGTTCGAAATGCTCGGTGGACTCGACGAGGGCGGCGACGTCGGCCGGATCGAGAGCACCGGACTCGACCGAGAGAGCGGCCTCTTCCTCGGGAAGCTCTTCGGCGACAGGAGCCTCGGAGGCGCCGAGATCGATGCCGCTGGAGCCCTGGCCGCGCGAGATGCCGTCGATGGCCGCGCGGGCAATGAGATCGCAATACAGCGAGATCGCGCGGCCCGCATCGTCGTTCGCCGGGACGACGTAGGTGATGCCGTCGGGGTTGCAGTTGGTGTCGACGATGGCCGCCACCGGGATCCCGAGGCGCTGGGCCTCCTTGATCGCGAGCTGCTCCTTGTTGGTGTCGATCACGAACAGCAGGTCGGGCACGCCGCCCATGTCCTTGATGCCGCCCAGCGCCTTCTCGAGCTTGTCCTTCTCACGGGACAGCATCAAGCGCTCCTTCTTGGTGAGGCCCTGGCCGCCACCTTCGAGGGTCTCGTCGACCTTGCGCAGACGGGCGATCGAGCCCGAAATAGTTTTCCAGTTGGTCAGCATGCCGCCGAGCCAGCGGGAATTGACGTAGTACTGGGCCGAGCGCTTGGCGGCTTCCGCGATCGTGTCGGCGGCCTGACGCTTGGTGCCGACGAACAGCACGCGGCCGCCCTTGGCAACGGTGTCGCTCACGGCCTGAAGGGCCTGGTGAAGGGCCGGCACGGTCTGGGCCAGATCGATGATGTGGATGTTGTTGCGGGTACCGAAGATGTAGGTCTGCATCTTCGGGTTCCAGCGGTGGGACTGGTGTCCGAAATGGGCGCCCGCTTCGAGGAGCTGACGCATCGTGAAATCAACGGCCATGATCGTTTTCTCTTCCGGTTGATGCCGCCGCGGAGGAAGCGACCGCCCCCCGAAGGGAACGATCACCGGAAACGCCTCATTCAGGCATGAGGCCGGCTCCGCGTGTGGAATGGGCGGGGCCTTAGCAGAGGATATCCGCCGAGGCAAGATGATGGGAGTTCAGTCGCGCTCGCGGCGCTCCTCAATCGATCAGGACACCGGGGACGCGCCCAGGACGGCACGAATGTCGTCCTCGGCGAGGATGCGGTAAGCGCCGGCTTCGAGATCGGCCGGCAAGGTCAGGCCGCCGATCCGGTCGCGATGCAAGGCGGTGACGTGGTTGCCAAGGGCCGCGAACATGCGGCGGACTTGATGGTAGCGGCCCTCATGCAGGGTCACGACCACATGGGTCTCGTCTTCGACCTCCATCTCCACCGGAAGGAGCGGCTTGTCCTCGCCGTCGAGCAGCATCGATCCGCTCCCCAGCACCATGACCTCGTCGCCCTTGAGCGGACGGTCGAGCACCACGCGGTAGCGCTTGGCCACGTTCGATTTCGGCGCGATCACCTTGTGCAGGAACGCCCCGTCATCGGTGAGCAGCAGGAGGCCGGAGGTCTCCTTGTCGAGGCGGCCGATGGTGGACAAGGCCGGGTCGCGCCGGCGCCAGCGCTCCGGCAGCAGGCCGTAGACCAGGGGACCGGCCTCCTTGTGGGAGCAGGTCACGCCCAGCGGCTTGTGCATCATCAAAGCGAGGCCCGGCGGCGGGTCGAGGGGATCTCCGTCCACGACCATGCGCTCGGACAGGTCGGGAGTCACGGCGATGCGCTGGTTGGCGTCGCGCAAGGGCGCCCCGTCGAGCACGATGAGACCGGCCTTGGCGAGAAGGCCGATCTCCCGGCGCGAGCCGTAACCGAGATTCGCCAGCAGGCGATCGAGCCGGAGGCTCGGGCTCTTGCTCACGAAGGCACGCTCACTTGCGCGCTTCGTAGATCTTGTAGCCGCCGGCCGAGGCCTTCAGCGTGACGGCCTTGAAGGCGGCTTTCAGGGGCGCCTCGTAGGGCAGGTGCGCGTTGGCCGTGAGCCAGAGCGTGCCACCCGGCCTCAACGTCTCGGCGGCGCGACGGATGAAGACCTCGCCGAGGAAGCGATCCTCGATCCCGCCGTCGTGGAAGGGCGGGTTCATCACCACGAAGTCCAGGCGCTCCAGGGTGACGTCGGTGGAGCGGATGTCGGCCCAGCGGATGTCGGCGCGGGGATCACCCACGTTGCGGCGGGCCATCTCCACGGCGCGCCGGTCGATGTCGATGAGGGTCAGCCCGGTCACGCCCTGGGAGGCGAGGACGGCACGGGCGAGGATGCCGATCCCGCAGCCGAAATCCGCACCCCGGCCCGAGAGCGACGGCAAGTTAGCCAGGAGCAGCGCAGTGCCCGGGTCGAGCCGGTCCCAGGAGAAGACGCCGGGCTGCGTGCACAGAGCGAGGTTGTCGATATGGCGGGGAGCGCCTTCCTGAATCACCTCGTCGAGGTCGATGATCGCGGCGGGCCGGGCGACGTCGCAGATCCGGTGATGCCGCTTGGCGGTCTCGGCCGGCTCGCAGCCGAACTCCTTCAGCTCGCGGCCGAGGCGGGCGCCGCCCTTGTCCTTCGGCGCCAGGGCGCGCAGGCGACCGCCCGGACGCAGGGCGCGCAACGACAGGGAGAGTGCGTAGCGCCGCTCGATCGTCCCCGCCGGGGCCAGCATGGTCACGCTCTCGAGGCTGCCCTCGGCGATATCTTCGAGCCGGACCGATCCGGGGATCAGCGGCGAGAGTTGGGCCGCCCCTGCGGACACGTCGGCGAGTTCGGCGGGAGGTGACCCATAGACGGCATCCGGAACGGTGGGAGAAGGCATCATTGATGGATCCGGCGCGACAGCACGCGCGCCTCGAGAGTCGGGCGTTGAGGGGAGGATAGAGAAATCCGCGACTCGGAATCGAGTGCGGCTTCGTGATTGGTAGCCGGCGATGGCCTCGTTGGAAAGGTTATCTTCGCGGTATCCGCCAAATTCGCAAAATCGAGCGAATCGGTTGGCAACAGCCTGTCAAGTCATTGCCAAGCTTTTCTGTACGGAATCATTCAAAGCAGGCCGCTCAATTGAAAGCAGGCTTCGACAACCTTGACCTTTGCCAAAACGATACTGCGGTTTATGCGGCAGCGCAGCACGAAACAGGTATCCGATACATCGAATCATGCCGTGCCGCACTTTATTCGCCTTCAACCGCGCGGGAATTCGAGTCCCATCTCGCGATAGCGCGCCGGATCGTCGGCCCAGTTCTCTCGCACCTTGACGTGCAGGAACAGGTGGACGGGCTGGTCGGCCGCCTCGGCGATCTCGCGCCGCGCCGCCTGCCCGATCGCCTTGATGGTCTGGCCGCCCTTACCGAGAACGATGGAGCGCTGGCTCTCGCGCTCCACGAAGATCGTCTGCTCGATCCGGACCGAGCCATCCGTCTTCGCCACCCACTGGTCGGTCTCGACGGTGGAGCGGTAGGGCAGCTCCTCGTGGAGCCTGTCGTAGAGCTTCTCGCGGGTGATCTCGGCGGCGAGCATGCGGAGCGGAGCGTCGGAGACCTGGTCCTCCGGGTAGAGCCAGGGGCCGGGCTGCATCATCCCGGCCAGGGTCTTGCGCAGCGTATCGATACCGTCGCCGTTGAGCGCGGAGATCATGAAGGTATGGGCGAAGGCGATGCGCTCGTTGAGCGAGGCGGCAAGCGCCAGTAGACGGTCGCGCGGGATCAGGTCGATCTTGTTGAGGATCAGCGCCTTGGGGCGGCGGACCTCGGGCAGGCGGGCGAGGATCGCCTCGACCTCGTCGGTGACGCCCTTGCGGGCATCGACCAGCAGGCAGATCGCGTCGGCATCGGCGGCCCCGCTCCAGGCGGAATGCACCATCGCCCGGTCGAGGCGGCGCTTGGGCGCGAAGATGCCGGGGGTGTCCACAAGGATGATTTGGGCGCTGCCCTCCATGACGATGCCGCGCACCAGCGCCCGCGTCGTCTGGACCTTGCGCGAGACGATGGAGACCTTGGTGCCCACGAGGCTGTTGAGCAGGGTCGACTTGCCGGCATTGGGAACGCCGATCAGGGCGACGAAGCCCGCGCTCGAATCCGCCGGAATGACCGGCAGCGGCTTGATCTCGGGCATCGGGGCCTGAGGGGGCAGGTCGTCCTCGTCGTCGAAATCGTTGTGGTCGTCAGGCATCGGAGTCGCTTTCTTCACCGACGTCCGCCGACGTCTCCATTCCGTTGAGGGGGCGCGCGCCGGCCTGCTGGCTCACACCGTGGACCTCGCGGTCGAGGACGAGGCGGGCGGCCTCCTGCTCGGCGAGGCGTTTCGAAGGGCCGGTGCCGTATCCGGGCTCCAGGCCCTCGACACGCGCGGCGATCCTGAAGACGGGGGCATGGTCCGGGCCGGACCGCTCCACGACGTCGTAGACCGGGATCGGCAGGGCGCGCCCCATCGCCCATTCCTGAAGGGCGGATTTGGCGTCGCGTCCGCGCGGCGCCGCCGTGTCGGTGCCCGGCGCGAAGGCCGTCAGGACGATGGCCTTCGCCGCCTCGTATCCGGCATCGAGGAAGACCGCGCCGAGGATCGATTCGCAAGCATCGGCGAGGATCGTCTGGTTGCGGCGGCCGCCGCTTTGGATCTCGCCCGGGCCGAGGGCGAGATGCGGCCCCACATCCCAGGCCGTCGCCACGGCGGCGCAGGTTTCCCGGCGCACGAGCCCGGCCAGGCGCCGCGACAGGTCACCCTCATCCGCCTGGGGAAAGGCCTCGTAGAGCAGATCGGCGATGGCGAGGCCGAGAACCCGGTCTCCGAGGAACTCGAGGCGCTGGTAGCTTCCCACCCGTCCGCCGCCACCGGCCTTGCTGACATGGGTCAGGGCCAGGGACAGCAGGGCCCGATCGGCGAAGACATGGCCGATCCGCTCTTCGAGCACGTTCAGGCCGGGCTTCGGTCGCGGTGCGCGCCGCGCCCGGCTGGAAGGACGCGCCTCCTCACCCACGATCAATCGTCCTAATGGATGCTGCTGAAGATGCGGCCCCACCGCACCTTCGTTGGCCATTGCCAAATCTGCCAGGCAGGCGTGCCCTCGTCGATGGAGAAGAAGATCATCTCGGCGCGGCCGACGAAATTCTCGAACGGGACGAAGCCGACATTGGCGAGATCGCGCGAATCCGTGGAATTGTCGCGGTTGTCGCCCATCATGAAGTAACGGCCGGGTGGTACGAGATAGGGCTCGGTATTGTCCCAGTAGCCGTTGTCGCCCTCGCGCTCGATCACCTGATGCACCACGCCGTTGGGCAGGGTCTCGGTATACTGTTCGACCTTCGTCTCCTCGCCGTACGGACCGGTGGTCTCGTAGGGAGCGATGCGCTCACGCTTCACCGCCACGTCGTTGATGTAGAGGATGCCGGCCTTCATCTGGATCTTGTCGCCGGGCAGGCCGATGACGCGCTTGATGTAATCGGTGGCATTGTCCTTCGGCAGCTTGAACACGGCGATGTCGCCGCGCTTCGGCTCCGCCGCCCAGATCCGACCGTCGGCCTTGAAGGGCAGGTACTCACTCAGGGGGAGAGAGTATTTGGAGTATCCATAGGAGTACTTGGACACGAACAGGTAGTCGCCCACGAGTAGCGTCGGCACGAGCGATCCGGACGGAATGTTGAACGGCTGGAAGAGCAGCGTGCGCACCACGAGGGCGATCAGCAGCGCCTGGACGCCGACCTTGACCGTCTCCTTGATGCTCGCCCAGGCGCCGGTATCGGCCGCCCTCAGGTCTCGCTTCGTCTGGTGATCCACGCGCGCTCGTTCCATCTGTCTGCAATCTCCGGCTCGACGCGCGAACCCGATCGACTGTCGGTGAAGACCGGCGGTCTAGACCATGCGGTCGGGGGCCGCAACGCGAGCGGTCGCCGCCTCAGCATGCGCGTCCTGGAGGGGCAAGGAGGTAGGCACGGCTTCGATGATCACGAATGCTTGCGCCATGGGCGGATCGTCGGTGAGCGTCACGTGGATCTTCGCGGCATGCCCGGCGGGAATCATCGCCCGCAGGCGCTCGGCGGCGCCCCCGGTGAGGCGCAGGGTCGGCGCCCCGCCCGGCAGACTCACCACCTCCATGTCGCGCCAGAACACGCCGTGGCTCATGCCGGTGCCCAGCGCCTTGGCGCAGGCCTCCTTGGCGGCGAAGCGCCGCGCATAGGACGGGGCGCGGGCGGCGCGGCCCTCCGACTTCGCGCGCTCGCCATCGGTATAGATCCGGTGGGTGAAGCGCTCGCCGTAGCGGGCGAGGGACCGTTCGATCCGGCGGATGTCGCAGAGGTCCGAGCCGATGCCGACGATCATGCCGCGATCCCCGTCCGGGCCCGATCCATCGCGGCGCGCATGTCGCGGATCGCCTGGCCGAGCCCCCAGAAGATGGCCTCGCCGATGAGGGCATGGCCGATATTGAGTTCGGCGAGCTGCGGCAGGGCCGCCACCGGCCCGACGCTGTCGAGGGCGAGACCGTGCCCGGCATGGACTTCGAGGCCGATCCGCGAGCCGTAATCGGCGGCCCGCGCGATGCGGGCGAGTTCATGTGCCACCCGCGCGCCGTCGCTCTCGGCGACCGCTTCGCAATAGCTTCCCGTATGAAGCTCGACCACCGGCGCCTCGAGGCGGAGTGCCGCATCCATCACCGCCTCGTCGGGCTCGACGAAGAGCGAAACGCGGATGCCGGCGGCTGACAGGGCGGCGATCCGGGGGGCGAGGTGCGCCGCCTGCCCGACGATGTCGAGGCCGCCCTCGGTGGTGCGCTCCTCGCGCTTCTCGGGAACGAGGCAGGAAGCGTGCGGCCGGAGACGCGTGGCAATGCCCACCATCTCGTCGGTGGCGGCCATCTCGAAATTGAGCGGCACCGGGAGCCGCCCCATTAGCGCCTCGATATCCGCGTCACGGATATGCCGGCGGTCCTCGCGCAGATGCGCGGTGATGCCGTCCGCCCCGGCCTCCACGGCGAGCAGGGCGGCGGCGACGGGATCGGGATGGATGCCGCCGCGAGCGTTACGCACGGTGGCGACGTGGTCGATGTTCACGCCGAGGCGAAGGGGAACAGGTGCTTTGGCAGACATCAGGTAACTCCGGACGGCAGGCGCGTCCCGCGATGAAGGACGACCGGCAGGCGATGCGCACGGCCGTTTCGTCCCTAGATAGGAGTAAGGCGGCATTTTCGGGATAGGCGGCGCAATGGGAATTCTCGACGGCCTGTTCGGCCATGGCAGCGACCTGTCCCCGCAGGAGGTGAACGACAACCTCGCGGGAATCCTTACCCAGGGCGAGACTGTGCAGGTCGCCTTCCGGGTGATCCGCGACCTCATCGTCTTCACCGACCGGCGGCTGATCCTGGTGGACAAGCAGGGCATGACCGGACGCAAGGTCGCCTACATGACCGTGCCCTACCGGGCGATCACCTGCTTCTCGGTGGAGACGGCGGGCAGTTTCGACTTCGATTCGGAACTGGCGATCTGGGTCTCCGGCCGGCCGGAGCCGATCAGGAAGACGCTCAAGCGCGGCGCCGACATCCTCGGCATCCAGCAGGCGATTGCCGCCTCCCTCAGGTGATTCTTCTCCGGAACCGGCAAACCAGGGCAGATGTTTGCTTTTAGACGGCAAACGAAACCTTGGAGGAACCCATGAGAGTCCTGAAACCCGCACTCCTCGTCCTGCTCCTCACCGCCGGGTCCGCCGGCATTGCTCTCGCCGACAAACCCGGCGCGGACTGGATGCCGGCCGAGCAGGTCAAGCAGAAGCTCATGGCCGCCGGCTATACCGACATCACCGAGTTCGAGGCGGATGACGGCCATTGGGAGGGCGAGGGTATGAAGAACGGCGTGAAGATGGAATTCCACGCCGATCCGAAGACCGGCGCCATCATCTCCGAGAAGCCCGACAAATAGGCCCTTCGACAGGTGAACGAAGGGCGGCGGCAGGATTGTCGCCGTTCTCGTCTCTGCTTAGGAGCGACCGACTGGCTCTGAGCGGATGGACAGCGCGTGATCGGCAATTTCGAGATCCTGGGCCGTCTCCTCCTCGCGGCGCTACTTGGCAGCGCCGTGGGATTCGAGCGCGAGCGCCTCGTCTGGGCGGCGGGGATGCGGACGCACATGCTCGTCTGCGTCGGGTCCTGCCTGATCGTCATCGTCTCGGCTTTCGGCTTTTCGGACATTCTCGGTACGCCGAACGTCTCTTTGGATCCGTCGCGAATGGCGGCGCAGGTGGTGTCCGGCATCGGCTTTCTCGGTGCCGGCACGATCATGCTGCGCGGAGAAATGGTGAAGGGCCTCACCACGGCGGCGGGGTTGTGGGCCGTGGCCGCCATCGGCCTGGCCGCGGGAACGGGCCTCTACGTGGCGGCGATCGCGACCACCGCCATCGTTCTCCTGATCCTGGCGGGAATGAAGCCCCTGGAGAAGCACTATCGCGAGCGGGCACAGACCCGCACCCTCACCATCACGGCCAGGCGCGGCGCGATCACCATCGAGAGCCTGCGGACGATGTCCGGTTCCTTCGCCTCCCGCCTCGTACAATTCGTGGCGCAGCCGACGGAGGAAGACGGCATCGACACAATCGACGTGTCCTACGTCCACATCCCAGAGAAGAGCTTCGACGAGATCGTAGCCGCCCTCCGAGCGCACGACGGCGTGACGAGCGTCTCCTGAAGCGTCAGTCCCGCGATTCGGGAAGGGCGAAGACCGTGAGTTGCCCGCCCAGCGCCGTGTAGCGCGACAGGCCGGCATAGCCGCCCACCGCCCCGGCTCCGTCCGCCGGATCGGTGAGGCCCGCGGCGAGCCCGATCCCGGCCCAGCCGCCGACGCCCGAGAGAACGGCGACGTACTGCCTGCCGCGATGGAGGTAGGTCGTCACGTTGCCGATGATGCCCGACGGCGTCTTGAACCGGTAGAGTTCGCGGCCCGTGCGCGCATCGACGGCTTTCAGATAACCTTCCAGCGTCCCGTAGAAGACCACGTTCCCGGCCGTGGCGAGGGCGCCGGACCAGACCGAGAACGGCTCGGTGTTCGACCAGACGACCTTCCCGGCGACGCCGTCCCAGGCGATGAACCGCCCCGTCTCGGGACCGTCCTCGGCCGGTTGCAGGGTCACGGTGGCGCCGACGAAGGGGATGCCGGGCGTATAGGTGACGTGGAACGGCTCGTAGCTCATGCAGATGTGATTGGCCGGCACGTAGAACAGCCGGGTGATCGGCGAATACGCCGCCGGTTGCTCGTTCTTGGCGCCGATGGCGCCGGGGCAGATGCCGGTAGTGGTCTCGTCCTCTCCCGTTCGATCAGGCGAGCGGCGCGGATCGACCAGGGGGCGCCCGTAACGGCCCGAGCCCTTGTCCATGTCGATCCCCGTGGCCCAGTTCACCGCCGGATCGAACTTTTTCGCCACCAGGAGTTCGCCGGTGCTCCGGTCCAACGTGTAGCCGAACCCGTTGCGGTCGAAATGGGTGAGAAGCGGACGTGTCCGGCCGTCGATCGTCTGATCCGTGAGGATCATCTCGTTGACGCCGTCGTAGTCCCACTCGTCGTGGGGGGTCATCTGGTAGACCCATCGCATCATGCCGGTATCCGGGTTGCGGGCGACGATCGCCGTCGTCCACTTGTTGTCGCCGGGACGCTGCTTCGGATTCCAGGTCGAGGGGTTGGCGGTGCCGTAATAGATGAGGTCGAGCTCGGGGTCGTAGGAGTACCAGCCCCAAGTCGCTCCTCCGCCGGTCTTCCACTGGTCACCCTCCCAACTCGCGAGGGACGAATTCTCCCCGATGGGCCGGCCGAGCGAGGTGGTCTTCTGCGGATCGACGATCATGTCCGCGTCCGGCCCCGTCGAGTAGCCGCGCCAGAGCCGTTTCCCGGTCCTGGCATCGTAGGCGGTGATATGGCCGCGGGCTCCGTACTCGGCCCCCGAGATACCGACGATGATCTTGTCCTTCACCGGCAGGACCGTGGCGGTGTTGGTCTCACCCTTCTTGGGGTCGCCGTTGACGACGGACCAGTTCACCTTGCCGGACTTGGCGTCGAGCGAGACGACGGTGGTGTCGGCCTGGTGCAGGATGATCGCGCCGTCGGCATAGGCCAGGCCACGGTTGACCGTGTCACAGCACATCACCGGGATGACGCTCGGGTCCTGCTGGGGCTCGTACTTCCAGACGATTACGCCGTCCTTGTCGAGGTCCAGGGCGTAGACGATGTTCGGGAAGGGGGTGTGCACGTACATCATGTTGCTGATGACGAGCGGCGAGCCTTCATGGCCGCGCAGAACACCGGTCGAGAACGTCCAGGCCACCTGCAGCTGCTTCACGTTACTGGCGTTGATCTGGTCGAGCTTCGAATAGCGCGTGTTGGCGTAATCGACCGTCTGCAGCACCGGCTCGTCGGCGATGGCCGGGCCGGACGCAATGAGACAGAGCAGGAGGGCCGCGGCTCGTTTCATACCTGACATCGGCGATCCTCCAACGTGGCGTACGCGTTCCGGCGGCTTCTCTACCATCGCACGCGGATCGATTCGCGGTCCTCCTTGTCGCCGGGATCGTCGCGATCATCCGTGTCGCCATCCTTGCCATCCTGCACGAACTCGTCTATGCGCCGCAGCTCGTGTTCGCTCCGGCTGGGGGCTGAACGGACGGTGCCGGCTTGTCCGGCATGCGGAGTTCTCTCCATCGTCCCGTGTCTCCGCCTTCGATCAACCGCTCGGGCCTTCAAACGGCTCGAAGGGCTTGGCGCCGGGCGAAACGCGTTGAACCGGCCCGACGATCGACACCCGCACATCCGTGCCGTCGGGCCCCTTTTGCTATGAAGGGCCCGTTATGCCTCTTTATGAACACGTCTTCCTGGCGCGCCAGGACGTGACGGCCCAGCAGGTCGAGACCATGGTCGAGACCTACAAGGGCGTCATCGAAGCCAATGGCGGCAAGGTCGAGAAGATCGAGATGTGGGGCGTGAAGTCCCTCGCCTACCGCATCAAGAAGAACCGCAAGGCGCATTTCACGCTCCTCAACGTCGACGCCCCCCCGGCGGCTCTCGCCGAGATGGAGCGCCAGATGCAGATCTCCGAGGACGTCCTGCGCTTCATGACCGTCCGCGTCGAAGAGCTCGAGTCCGAGCCGTCGGCGATGATGCAGAAGCGTGACCGCGACGACCGCAAGGATCGCGAGCGCGGCCGTCGTCGTGATGACGAAGGCTTCGGTGGTGGTGGATTCGGTGGCGACCGGGATCGTGGCGACCGCGGTGATCGCGGCGACCGTCCCGAGCGCAGCTTCGGCGGGGAGAACTAAGCCATGGGTTTCGGTGCTGGACCTGGTGCGGCTCCTGCCGCTGGTGGTGGTGCGGGCGGCGGACGTCGTCCCTTCTTCCGTCGTCGCAAGACCTGCCCGTTCTCGGGCGCGAACGCTCCCAAGATCGACTACAAGGACGTCAAGCTCCTGTCGCGCTACGTCTCCGAGCGCGGCAAGATCGTGCCGTCGCGCATCACGGCGGTGTCGGCCAAGAAGCAGCGTGAGCTCGCCCAGGCGATCAAGCGCGCCCGCTTCCTCGGCTTCCTCCCCTACGTGATCAAGTAAGCCTCGACCTCCCCACGAGGTCCCCTCCCCCTTGTGGGGAGGAGTTGGAGGTGGGGGTGGCTGGGCGACCCTCCGCATGCGGGGGCGCCCAGCCACCCCACCTCGATCCCTCCCCACAAGGGGAGGAAAGCACTCGTACCGGCGGCACGCACGCTGCCGGGCGTCGTTGGGGCGAGATGAAGCGCCTCTAACCCTGCCCTTTTCGGGGACAGCGGGACAGCGGGATCGATGAAACAGTTTCTCGGAATCGGCATAGGAGCGGGGCTCGTCTCCGCACTTCTCTTCGGCGTCCTGCTGAAGGGCACGCTGCTGTCCATCGTGCTCTACCTGCTCGCCCCGCTCCCGATCCTGATCGTGGGCCTCGGCTGGAGCCATAAGGCCGCCCTCGTCGCCGCGATCACGGGCGCCGTCGCCCTCGCCTTCCTTCAGCCCTTCCTCGGGCTCGGCTTCCTCGCCTATCTGGCGCTGCCGGCCTGGTGGCTCGCTTATCTCGCCCTCCTCGGCCGCCCGAACGCCGACGGCACCATGGAATGGTACCCGACCGGGCGACTCCTCGCCTGGACCGCATGCACGGCCGGCCTCGCCTTCGTCGCCATCGCGGTTATTGCCTCGCCGAACTTCGAGACCTTCCAGACCCAGTTGCGTGGCATGACCCGCACGCTGGTGACGATGCAGGGTAAGCCCCGCACGACGCCCCCCGCCGCTGCTCCTGCGGGAACCCCTTCGACGGCGGAGAATTCCTCGCCCGCCGAGAATCCCCCGGCCGCCGAAACACCCGCGACCCAGGCGGATTCGGATGCGAAAATAGCGCCTTCCGCCGAACCCGGCACCGATCAGCAGAACGCTGTGGCCGATGCCCTGGCGACGATCGCCCCCGGACTGGCGACACAGGGCCTTGCCGTCCTGCTGACTTTCTATCTCTGGGCAGCAGGCCGGATCGTGCGTATTTCCGGCCGCCTGCCCCGGCCCTGGCCAGACATTCCCTCCACGGCGATGCCCCGTTCCGTCCTCGGCATCCTGGGAGCGGCCTTCGTGCTGGCCCTGGTGCCTGGCTATCCAGGCGTCCTCGGCATCTGCCTCATCGGTGCGCTGACCGCCGCCTTCGCCATGCAGGGCCTCGCCGCCTTCCACGACCGCAGCCGCGGCCGGCCCGGACGCATGGCCCTCCTGTTCGGGCTCTATCTGATCCTGTTCTTCACACAGGGCGTCGCGCTTTTCGCCCTGACGCTGTTCGGCCTCGCCGACACCGCCTTCAACCGGCGCCGTCCCAAGGAGGACGCCGGACGAACCTGAGCCCCGTCTTCCGCATCGCGCGGCCGGGACTCTCTCCCCACCCAACCCCAATCCGACAAGGACCAAAATCATGGAAGTCATCCTCCTCGAGCGCGTCGCCAAGCTCGGCCAGATGGGCGAGACCGTGAACGTGAAGCCGGGCTACGCCCGCAACTTCCTCCTCGCCCGCGGCAAGGCCCTGCGCGCCACCGCCGGCAACAAGAAGCACTTCGAGACCCAGCGCGCGCAGCTCGAAGCCCGCAACCTAGAGCGCAAGACCGAGGCTCAGTCCGTTGCCGAGACCCTCGAGGGCAAGAGCTTCGTGCTGATCCGCCAGTCGGGCGAGACCGGCGTGCTCTACGGTTCGGTCTCCACCCGCGATCTCGCCGAAGTCGTCACCGCCGAGGGCTTCACCGTCGGCCGCGATCAGTTCGCCCTCAACCAGCCGATCAAGACGCTCGGCCTGCACAATGTGCCGGTGGTGCTGCACCCCGAGGTCGAGGTGACCGTCACCGTCAACGTCGCCCGCTCGCCGGAAGAGGCCGAGCGTCAGGCCCGCGGCGAATCGACCACCGAGCGTGAGGCGTTCAACCTCGACGACCTCGGCCTCGAAGTCGGCGCCGCTCTCGCCGAGGCCGGCGACGACCGCGAGTAAGCTGCATCCACGACCGGTGGAGAACGGGGATCATCGCCCGAAGGGGTTGACTGGTTCCCGATTTGTTCCAGCATGGCGCCTGTCATTCCCAAAGGGGTGGCAGGCGTTTTTCGTGTTCGGTCACACGCACTCCGTCCCGTCCGATCACCTCATCCTGAGGCGCCGGAGCGCAGCGAAGGCCTCGAAGGAGGCCTCCAGTTCGCGCGGTGGGTTCTGGAGCCCTCCTTCGAGGCCCGCTGAAGCGGGCACCTCAGGATGAGGTGAGAGGGTGGCACGGAAGACGGATCGCGGGAATCGGCTAAGGTTCGGCTAACCATGTCCGGGCCATGGTCGTGCGGTAGCGGAATGGTGCGGTGAGGGAATCGCCGCACGGTGTCGAAGAAGTCGGAGCCTCGAGTCAGCCCATGGCCCTGCCCAACGCCCTGACGGCGAACCTCCAGAGCGTCACGCAGGAGTTCCGCGTCGCGCCCCACAACATCGATGCGGAGCAGGCGCTGCTCGGCGCGATCCTCGTGAACAACGACGCTTACTACCGGATCTCGGACTTCCTTCTCCCTGAGCATTTCATGGAGGATGTCCACCGCAAGATTTTCGAGGTCGCCGCCTCGCTGATCAAGGTCGGCAAGCTCGCGACCCCGATCACGCTCAAGACCTATCTCGGCGACGCCGATCTCGGCGGCCAGACCGTGATGCAGTATCTCGCCCGCCTCGCGGCCGAGGCCACCACCGTCATCAACGCGGGTGATTACGGCCGCACGATCTACGATCTCGCCATCCGCCGCCGGCTGATCACCATCGGCGAGGATCTGGTCAACGGCGCCTATGAGGCGCCGGTGGAATCCTCACCCCGCGACCAGATCGAAGGCACGGAGCGACGGCTCTACGAGCTCGCCGAATCGGGCAAGTACGATGGCGGCTTCCAGAAATTTTCCGACGCGCTGACTGCCGCCGTGGACATGGCCGCCAAGGCCTACCAGCGCGACGGTAAGCTCTCTGGCATCGCCACCGGCCTGTCGGATCTCGACGCCAAGATGGGCGGATTGCAATCCTCCGACTTGATCATCCTCGCGGGCCGCCCCGCCATGGGCAAGACCTCGCTGGTGACCAACATCGCCTTCAACGTCGCCAAAGCTTACCGGGGCGAGAAGCAGCCCGACGGGCGGATCGAGACCAAGAACGGCGGCATCGTCGGGTTCTTCTCCCTAGAAATGTCGGCCGAGCAGCTGGCGACCCGTATCATCGCCGAGCAATCCGGCGTGCCGTCCTACAAGATCCGCCGCGGCGACATCCGGCCGGAGGACTTCTACAAGATCACCGACGCCGCCCGGGACATGCAGACGATCCCGTTCTACATCGACCAGACCGGCGGCATCTCCATCGCGCAGCTCGCCGCCCGCGCCCGGCGCCTCAAGCGCCAGAAGGGCCTCGATCTCCTCATCATCGACTACCTGCAGTTGCTCTCCGGCTCGGGCAAGCGCAGCGACAACCGCGTGCAGGAGATGACCGAGATCACCACCGGCATGAAGGCGCTGGCCAAGGAACTCGCGGTGCCGATCATAGGCCTGTCGCAGCTCTCGCGTCAGGTCGAGAACCGCGACGACAAGCGCCCGCAGCTCTCCGACCTTCGTGAATCGGGCTCCATCGAGCAGGACGCCGACGTGGTGATGTTCGTGTTCCGCGAGGAATACTACGTCAACAACAAGAAGCCGCGCGAGGGCACCGAGGAGTTCTTCGCCTGGGAGGCGGAGATGAACCGCGTCCACGGCAAGGCGGAAGTCATCCTCGGCAAGCAGCGCCACGGCCCCACCGGCACGGTGGAGCTGCAGTTCGACGCCAACATCACGCGGTTCTCGGATCTGGCCAGCGAAGACCGGATGCCGGAGCGCATGTGATCGGACCATCCCCGCCGAGTGAGGGTGGCCCTCCTCCCCCTTGTGGGGAGGAGTTGGAGGTGGGGGTGGTTCCGCAAGCCTCAGCCGATCGAGGCCCCCCCACTCCTAACCTCTCCCCGTAAGGAAGAGGGACGCGGCCTGCTTGAAAGAACGAATGAGAATCCGTGAGCCCCGCAAGGGGGTGGGAGGGGCGCTACAAGGAGCGTCGTCTCTATGGCTCACCCTGCGAGAGACGGTAGACTCGCACTCCTCACATGAGATTTGCAGGCAGCGGAGACTGGCCCATCACCGCGCTTGAACGAGATCCCGCCATGTCGATCGCTCATCCGGAGGCCGCCATCCATGGCGCCCGCCTCACCATCGACCTCGCGGCCATCGCCGAGAACTGGCGCCGGCTCGGCGCGCAGGCCCCGCACATCCCCTGCGCCGCCGTGGTGAAGGCCGACGCCTATGGCTGCGGTCTGGCCGAGGTCGCCCCGGTCCTGTGGCGGGCCGGCTGCCGGACGTTCTTCGTCGCTCATGCGAGCGAGGCGGTCATCGCGCGGTCGCTCCTGCCGGAAGCGGTGATCTATGTCTTGAACGGCCTGGCTCCCGGCAGCGGCCCCATCCTCGCCGCGCACGCCCTGCGCCCGGTCCTCGGATCGCGCGAGGAACTCGACGAATGGGCGGCACTGGGGGCGGAGATGGGCCGGCCGCTTCCGGCGGCCCTTCACGTCGATACGGGCATGAACCGCCTCGGCCTGACCGTCCCCGAAGCCCTGGCGCTCGCCGGCGACCCGATCGTCCCAGCGGCCGGGATCGACCTGCTGATGAGCCATCTCGTCAGCGCCGAACGGCCGGACGAGGCGATCAACCGGCGCCAATGCGAGGCGTTCGGGGACGTCCTGCGGGCCTATCCCGGCATTCCAGGTTCGCTCGCCAATTCCTCCGGCTGCTATCTCGGCGAGGGCGTCGCCAACGACCTGCTCCGTCCGGGCTACGCCCTCTTCGGCGGCAACCCGACCCCGTGGCGTCCGAACCCGATGCGGCCGGTCATCCGTCTCGAAGCGTCGATCGCCCAAGTCCGAAACGTCGCGGCCGGAGACGGCGCGGGCTACAATTCCCGCTGGACCGCCCCCGGTCCGCGACGGCTCGCCACCCTGTCGCTCGGCTACGCCGACGGCTATCCGCGCTCGGCGAGCGGGCGCGGCCATGCCCTCGTCGGCGGGGTGCCCTGCCCCATCGTCGGCCTGATCTCCATGGACCTCATCATCCTCGATGTCACCGACGCGCCTGCCGCCCGTCGTGGCGAACCGGCTATCCTCATCGGCGATTCCCTCGATGTGGACAGTGTCGGCCACGCCGCCGGCACCATTGGCTACGAAATCCTGACCGGTCTTGGTTCCCGTTATGTTCGCCGTTATGTAGGACCAACAGATTGATCCAACCGCGATCCTCATCCTGAGGTGCCCGCGTCAGCGGGCCTCGAAGGAGACCTCCAGATCCCTGAGAGTGAGCTGGACGCCTCCTTCGAGGCCTGCGCTCCGCTCCGGCACCTCAGGATGAGGTCGTGTGTTGGATCGGCGGATAACGGTGCTCAATCTCTTCGAGCGGCGATCCACTCAAAAGGCGATCATGGCCAAGATCCACCAGACCTTCGTCTGCCAATCCTGCGGGGCCGTCTACAATCGCTGGCGCGGGCGCTGCGAGGCCTGCAACGGCTGGAACACGATCGTCGAGGAGACGGGCGCGAGCGGCCCGCAGGCCGGTCCGGTCAAGACGCGGCCGAGCCGGGCGCGGGGGCGGGTGTTTCCCCTGGAAGGCCTCACCGGCGAGGCGCTGGAGGCGCCGCGCATTCCCTCCGGCATCGGCGAACTCGACCGCGTGACCGGCGGCGGCTTCGTGCGCGGCTCGGTGATCCTCCTCGGCGGTGATCCCGGAATCGGCAAGTCGACCCTGCTGATGCAGGCCACCGCCGCCATGGCGCGGACGGGGGAGCGCGTCGTCTACATTTCCGGCGAGGAGGCGGTGGCGCAGGTGCGCCTGCGGGCCGAGCGTCTCGGCCTGTCGAGCGCGGCGGTGGACCTCGCCGCCGAGACCAATGTCGAGGACATCGTCGAGACCCTCAGCCAGGGGCGCCCGCCCGCGCTCGCCATCATCGATTCGATCCAGACCATGTGGACGGAGACGGTGGAATCGGCCCCCGGCACGGTGACCCAGGTCCGGTCCTCCGCCCAATCGCTGATCCGCTTCGCCAAGACCACCGGCACGGCGGTGATCCTCGTCGGCCACGTGACGAAGGACGGTCAGATCGCAGGCCCCCGCGTGGTGGAGCACATGGTCGATGCCGTGGCCTCGTTCGAAGGCGACCAGGGTCATCACTTCCGTATCCTGCGCGCGGTAAAGAACCGCTTCGGCCCCACCGACGAGATCGGCGTCTTCGAGATGACCGATCGCGGTCTCGCGGAGGTGCCCAACCCGTCGGCGCTCTTCCTCGCGGGACGCGACCACGCGGCGCCTGGCACGGCGGTCTTCGCCGGCATGGAGGGCACGCGGCCCCTGCTGGTGGAGATCCAGGCCCTGGTGGCGCCCTCCTCCCTCGGCACGCCCCGCCGCGCCGTGGTGGGATGGGATCCCAACCGCCTGTCCATGGTGCTCGCGGTGCTGGAGGCCCATGGCGGCATCCGGCTCGGCACCCACGACGTCTATCTCAACGTCGCCGGCGGCCTGCGCATCACCGAACCGGCGGCGGACCTCGCGGTGGCGGCAGCCCTGGTGTCGTCGCTGTCGGGCGCGGCCCTGCCGGGCGAGACCGTCTATTTCGGCGAGATCGGTCTCTCCGGCGCGATCCGCCCCGTGGCGCAGGCGCCGTCGCGACTGAAGGAAGCGTTGAAGCTCGGCTTCGCCAAGGCCGTCACGCCGCAGGGCCGCAACGAGACCGGCGACGGCGCCCTGCCCACGGAAGCCCTGCGCCACATCGCCGACTTGGTAGCTGGCATCGCCAGCGGCGCGCCCAAGCGCGGCCGGCCCGAGCGCAACCCGGCGCGCTACGAGTACGAGGACGACGAGTAAACGTCGCCTCACTCCTTGAGCCGGAACGGGTTGAAGTCCGTATTCCGGTCGAAATGGTCCTCGCCCTCCTCGCGCTTCAGCCAGGCGATCAGCGGCAGGCTCAGCGGGAGAGCGGCGATTTCCCACGCGACCTTTAGCATCCAGGCGCCGAGGATGATCTTGAAAAGATCTCCGGCCGCGAACACGCCGCCGAAGGCGAGGAGGACGAAGATCATCGTGTCGACGCCCTGCCCGACCACCGTCGATGCCACGAGCCGAAGGGCGAGGAGCCGCCCTTCCGTGCGCAGCTTCATCCGATCGAGCACATACGAGTTGAGGAACTCACCCGCGAGATAGGCCGTCATGCCGGCAAAAGCAGTGCGCGGCGTCGAGCTGAGGATGGTCTCGAAGGCTGTCTGATGCGGCCAAAACGGTGCTGGCGGCAGGGTCGCGGCGAGGGTGTAGGCGGCGATCCAGATCACCTGTGCGGCAAACCCGGCCCATACCACCCGGCGCGCGCTGGCATAGCCGTAGACCTCTGTCAGAACGTCACCGAAAACGTAGGACAACGGAAATACGATCACCGCCGCACTGAAGGTGACACCGCCGAAGCTGACGATCTTGCCCGCCAGAATCAACGACATGATCAGCGTGGCGCTGAACAGCCCCGCGATCGGAACGATATGGTGGCGGCGCGGCTCGACCATACGGGCTCCCTCAGAAACGGGCCTACCGCCGACATTCGGGAGCGACAGCCCGGTGTTACCCCCCAAGTCGGCCGGTCCTCCGCACCGGAGGGTGACGGCCGAGTTTCCGCACGATATACAGGCGCGGCGGCGAGGGGGAGCCGCACGAGCAGGCCATCGTCAGCCCCTCTGCCCCGTGCGACCATACCATTCAATGCCGTTTTCCGTTCTCGATCTGGCCGTTCTCGGCATCGTCGTCATCTCGGCCCTGCTGGCCGCCGTCCGCGGGGCGACGCGCGAGGTCCTGGCCATCGTCGCCTGGGTCGCCGCCGCTGCGGTCGCCTGGAAGCTCTATCCCCTGCTGCTGCCCACGGTGAGCCAGCATGTCTCCAACGCCACCGTGGCGCTGGTGGCCTCCATCGCCACCATCTTCCTCCTTACCCTCATCGTCGTCTCGATCATCACGGTGAAGGTCTCCGACATGATCCTCGATTCGCGCATCGGCGCGATCGACCGGTCTCTCGGTTTCGTCTTCGGCGCCGGGCGTGGCTTCCTCATCTGCGTGATCGGCTGGGTGTTCCTGGCTTGGCTGGTCCAGGGCAAGATGCCGGATTGGGCGGCACAGGCCCGCAGCCGTCCGATGCTCGAGAAATCGGGCGACGCGCTGGTGGCTCAGTTGCCGGAGAACCCGGAAGGGTTCCTGAAGCAGTTCAAGAAGTCCAAGGGCGACGGCACGGCGGACCCGGTCGAGCCGGCCGGTGAGGGCGACACGGCTCCCGCGCAACGCCGGACGGAGTCGCCTGCACGACGCTGACCTTCTCACGCAGCGCGTCTGATCTGCGTGGCAAGCCGCTTGGTTGCGGAACCAAGGCCGACTAAATGACGGCTTCTTGCAGGAAGCGGCCGTCGTCATAGAACGGTCGCACGATGCAAGCCGGTCCGTGGACGCTGCCGAAACCGGCAACGGCGGGCCACCTCAGGATCGCAGAACCAGATGTCAGCACGCAGCGCGAGCGCCCGCCATTCGGTCGACGTGGTGGATGGGCTGGACCGGGACGGGGACACGCTGCGCGAGGAGTGCGGCGTCTTCGGAATTTTCGGCCATCCGGACGCCTCGGCCATCGTGGCCCTCGGGCTCCACGCCCTCCAGCACCGAGGCCAGGAGGCGGCCGGCATCGTCTCCTTCGACGGGCACATCTTCCATTCCGAGCGCCGGCCCGGCCTCGTCGGTGATTCGTTCTCCGATCGCTCCACCATCGAACATCTCGAAGGCTCGGCCGCCATCGGCCACGTGCGCTACTCGACGACCGGCGGCACGATCCTCCGCAACGTCCAGCCGCTCTTCGCCGAACTCGCCAGCGGCGGTCTTGCGGTGGCCCATAACGGCAACCTCACCAACGCCCTCTCCATCCGCCGCGACCTCGTCCGCGACGGCGCGATCACGCAGTCGACCTCCGACACGGAAGTGATCCTGCACCTCGCCGCCCGCAGTCGCGCGCCCCTCATCGTCGAGCGCTTCACCGAAGCCCTGCGGCAGGTCCAGGGCGCCTACGCCATCGTGGCGCTCACCAACAAGAAGCTCATCGGCGCCCGCGACCCCCTCGGCATCCGCCCGCTGGTCATCGGCGAACTCGACGGACGCTACATCCTCGCCTCCGAGACCTGTGCGCTGGACATCATCGGCGCGAAGTTCATCCGCGACGTGGAGAACGGCGAGATCGTCGTCATCTCCGAGGACGGTATCGAATCGATCCGATTCGCGCCGGCCCAGCCCATGCGCCCCTGTATCTTCGAATACATCTACTTCGCCCGGCCAGATTCCGTGGTGAACGGCAAGAGCGTCTATTCCGTCCGCAAGAATATCGGCCACGAACTCGCCCGAGAATCCGCCACCGCCGCCGATGTGGTCATCCCGGTACCCGATTCCGGCGTGCCGGCCGCCCTCGGCTTCGCGCAGGAGACTGGACTGCCCTTCGAGATGGGCATCATCCGCAACCACTATGTCGGACGCACCTTCATCCAGCCGACCCAGTCGGTGCGTGAACTCGGCGTGCGGATGAAGCATTCGGCCAACCGCGCCGTGGTGGAAGGCAAGCGCATCGTCCTCGTGGACGACAGCCTCGTGCGCGGCACCACCTCGGTGAAGATCGTGCGGATGATGCGCGAAGCCGGTGCCAAGGAGGTGCATTTCCGCATCGCCTCGCCGCCGATCACCTACCCGGATTTCTACGGGATCGACACGCCGGAGCGCGAGAAGCTGCTGGCCGCGACCCACGACCTCGAAGGCATGCGCCGCTACATCGGCGCGGATTCTCTTGCCTTCCTCTCCATCGAGGGCCTGTACAAGGCCATGGGCGAGGAGGGCCGCAACGAATCCTGCCCGCAATATACCGATCACTGCTTCACGGGCGACTACCCGACCGGCCTGACCGACCTCGCCATCGCCGGGCCGAGGCGTCTCGCGATGCTCGCCGAAGCGGATTGACGCGACTCATGACGAAGCCCCTCGACGGCCGCATCGCCCTCGTCACCGGCTGCTCGCGCGGCATCGGCCGGGCGGCGGCCCTGGCCCTCGCCGAGGCCGGTGCTCACATCGTCGCCGTCGCCCGGACGCAAGGGGCCTTGGAAGAACTCGACGACGCGATCCGGCAGGTGGGCTCGAGCGCGACCCTCGTGCCCCTGGACCTCACCGATTTCGACGCCATCGACCGGCTCGGCCTGAGCATCCACGAGCGCTGGAAAAAGCTCGACGTGGTGGTGGGCAATGCCGGCATCCTCGGCAACCTCACCCCCCTCGGGCACGTGACGCCGAAGACCTGGTCGCAGGTGATGGACATCAACGTCACCGCGAACTGGCGCCTGCTGCGCTCGATGGACCCGCTGCTTCGGATGTCGGATGCGGGCCGTGCCGTCTTCGTCACCTCCGGCGCCTCGCAGAAATGCAAGGCCTATTGGGGACCGTACTCGGTCTCCAAGGCGGCCCTCGACGCCCTCGTGCGTACCTACGCGGCCGAGACCGAGACCACGCCGATCCGCGCCATGCTCCTCAACCCCGGCCCCCTGCGCACCTCCATGCGCAAGGCGGCGATGCCGGGCGAGGACGAGACCACACTGAAAACTCCGGACGACCTCGCCCCGCATTTCGTGCGGCTCGCGAGCCCGGATTGGGATCAATCCGGCAAGATCTACGATTTCCCCAGCGACCGCGTGCTGACGCCGCAGATGGCGGCTTAGGCCCGTCGTCTTAGCCCCGCCCGCTACCTCATCCTGAGGTGCCGCAAAGCGGCCTCGAAGGAGGGCTCCAGATCGCTGTTCGAGTTCTGGAGCCCTCCTTCGAGGCCTGCGCTTCGCTCCGG
Organism: Methylobacterium bullatum; assembly: GCA_902712845.1. NCBI lineage: Bacteria > Pseudomonadati > Pseudomonadota > Alphaproteobacteria > Hyphomicrobiales > Methylobacteriaceae > Methylobacterium > Methylobacterium bullatum. Next base: position 2,106,909 of record LR743504.1, on the reverse strand, counting down.
CACCTCAGGATGAGGTAGCAGGTGGGAATCGTGCCTAATCTCTGAGAGCCCCCGATCATGATCGACGTTCGTTGCATCTGCGCCATCGGCCTGCGCGGCCAGTTGGGCCTCAACGGGCACTTACCGTGGGAGGGCAACACCGATCCGCTTTTCGTGGAAGACGTGACGCGCTTCTTCGCGCTGACCATGGGGCACGTGCTGATCGCCGGGCCGAAGACCGTGGCCTCGGTGCCGGACTTCGCCTTCAAGGACCGCACCATCGACGTTATCCGCAGCCACGAGGACCCGGAAGAGGTGCTCAAGCGCTATCCGGGCCGGCGCATCTTCGTCGGCGGCGGCATCACGGTCTGGAACGTCTACGCCAAGTACATCCAGAACTGGGACATCACCCGCCTGCCCTATGACGGCGAGGCCGACCGCTGGTTCGATCCGGCTTGGCTGGTGGGCGGAGCGCTGCGGTCCTGACGGCAACGACGACGCTTCCTGCGAGTTGATACCGATCCACCGCAGGAAACCTCCATGACCGCGCACAGCTACCGTTTCGGCATCGAGGAGGAATACTTCCTGGCCGATGCCGAGACGCGAGGGACGCCGCGGCGGTCGGTGAAGCCGTTCCATACGGAAGCGAGCGAGCGCCTGCCCGAGATCGGGCGGGAGATGCTGCAGTGTCAGGTCGAGGTCTGCACCCCGCCCTCCACGGAGTTCAGCGAGGCGCGCGAGATCCTGGGACGCCAGCGTGACGCCCTCGGTCGTCTGGCGAAGGAGCACGAGCTTCTGCTCTTTGCCGCCGGCACCCATCCGGTGTCCGATTGGGCGCGGCAATTGCCAACAAAGGGCGAGCGCTATCGTGGCATCCTGCGGGATGTGGGAATGGCGGGACGGCGCAGCCTGATCTGCGGCATGCATGTGCATGTGGAGGTGCCCGACCCGCAGGCGCGGGTGGACCTGATGAACCGGCTGCTGCCGTTCCAGCCGCTTCTATTCGCGCTCTCGGCCTCGTCCCCCTTCTGGCAGGGAAAGCCGACGGGGCTCACCGCCTACCGGCTCAGCGCCTTCGGCGAACTGCCGCGCACCGGCCTGCCACAGCTCTTCTCGGACCCCGACGCCTATGAGCGCTACGTCCGCATCATGACCCAAGCGGGCTCGATCCAGGATGCGAGCTTCCTGTGGTGGTCCCTGCGGCCGTCGATCAAGTTCCCGACCCTCGAATTGCGGGTGGCGGATTCCTGCACACGGCTGGAGGACGCGCTCACCGTAGCGGCGCTCTTCCGCTGCCTCGTGCGCTGCGTCGTGCGCCGGCCCAACCTCAACGCCGATCTCGACGGCGTCTCCCGCGCTCTGGCCGAAGAGAACCTGTGGCGCGCCCAGCGCAGCGGCACGGAGGCCGAGATCATCGACGAGGCCAGCGAAGACGCTCTCCCCTTCGCCGACGCCCTCGACGCGATGCTGGCCCTCATCGACGCCGATGCCGACGCGCTCGGCTGCGGCGAAGAGGTCGAGCGAGCCCGACGCATCGTCCGCGAGGGCACCAGCGCCGACCGCCAAATCGCGATGTTCGAAGCCGCGCGCGAGGCAGGCCGCACCAACCGCCAGGGGCTGGACGACGTGGTCGATTGGCTGAGTGAAACGACCTGCGGGTCGTGAGGCTCAGCCCTTGTTTTCCTTGTCGAACGGGTTCTTCGAGGTCCGCAGGGACAGGCGGATCGGCACGCCGGGCAGGTCGAAGGCCTCGCGCAGGTTGTTGACGAGGTAGCGGGTGTAGGATTTCGGCAGGCCGTCGAGCTGGTTGCCGAAGAGGGCGAAGTGGGGCGGGCGGCTCTTCACCTGGGTGGCGTAGCGGATCTTGATGCGGCGGCCGGCTACCGCGGGTGGCGGGTTGCGCTGGGTCGCCGCGCTGAGCCACTCGTTGATCTTGGAGGTGGAGACGCGGCGGTTCCAGACCTCGAAGGTCTCGGTGACGGCCTTCATCAGCGCGTCGATGCCGTCGCCGGCAAGACCCGACAGGGGCACCACGGAGACGCCGCGCACCTGCGGCAACAGGCGGGTGCAATCCTCCCGCAGCTTCTTCAAGAGGCCGGGCTGGTCGGCCACGAGGTCCCACTTGTTGAGGCCGATGACCACCGCCCTGCCCTCGCTCTCGATGAGATCGATGATGGTCAGGTCCTGCTTCTCGAACGGGATCGTGGCGTCGAGGAGCACCACCACCACCTCGGCGAAGCGCACGGCGCGCAGGCCGTCCGAGACGGCGAGCTTCTCGAGCTTGTCGTCGATGCGGGCCTTGCGGCGCATGCCCGCCGTGTCGTGAAGCTTGATCCGGCGGCCGCGCCATTCCCAGTCGAGGGAGATCGAATCGCGGGTGATGCCGGCCTCGGGGCCGACGAGCAGGCGCTCTTCGCCGAGCATCCGGTTGATCAGGGTCGACTTGCCCGCGTTGGGGCGGCCGACGATGGCGACCTTGAGCGAGCGGTTCGACGGATCGTCGTCGTATTCCTCGTCCTCGTCGTCGAGCTTGGGTAGGGCCTCGGTGAGCGCGTCGTGCAACTCGCCGATGCCCTCGCCGTGCTCGGCCGAGAACGGGATAGGATCGCCGAGGCCGAGGGAGAACGCCTCGTAGGCGCCGGACAGGCCGGTGCCACCCTCGGCCTTGTTGGCGACGAGCACCACCGGGCAGCCCGCGCGGCGCACGAGTTCCGCGAAAGGCTGGTCTGCGGGGAGGATGCCGGCGCGGGCGTCGATGACGAACAGCACGACGTCGGCCTCGAGGATCGCGGCTTCTGTCTGCGCACGCATGCGCCCGAGCAGCGAATCCGCGTCGGCCTGTTCGAGACCAGCCGTGTCGATGACGCGAAACACCAATCCGCCGAAGTTGACATCGCCCTCGCGCCGGTCGCGGGTCACGCCGGGGCGATCGTCCACGAGGGCGAGCTTCTTGCCCACCAGCCGGTTGAAGAGGGTCGACTTGCCGACATTCGGCCGTCCGACGATAGCGACGGTCGGCATGTCCATGGTGGTCTCGATTCAGTCGTCGTACGGAAAAAATTCGTCGTGCAGGCGGCGTGCCGGAACCGGCTCAGCGCGTCACGGGCGGGGGTGCGGCCGGCTCGGGAGCAGGGGCCGCGGTCACGGTGACCGGGCCGCCGGCCACGAGGGCGGCATAGACCTCGATGCGCTGGCGCAGGTTGGCCGGCGTCTGGGGATCGGAGACGATCTGGTCGAACCAGCGTCCGGCGGCATCGTATTCGCCACGCTTCAGCGCCACGAGGCCAAGCATTTCGCGGGCGGTGTGGCGGAACGCGCCGGTCGGGGCGGCGAGCCCCTGCAGGCTGGCGAGGGCCGGATCGGGGTTCGGCTGATCGAGGCGGATCAGGGCGGCGCGCAGGCGGGCGAGGTCGCGCAGGCCGTCGCTGAGCTTGGTGTCGGCGGCGAGCGCATCGTATTCGGCGGCACCGGCGGACGCGTCGCGCTTGGCGGTCTCGGTGGCGGAGCGGAAGCGGGCCAGCATCCGGTAGCCGCCGGGAGCCTCGGCCTCCAGCGCCTCGAAGGCCTTGTCGGCCTCGGCGGCCTTGCCGTCCTTGGCGAGGCGATTGGCGGCCTCGAACTTCTCGGACGCGGCTTCCGCGCGGACCCGCTGGTCGTGCTGCCAGTAGCGATAGCCGCCGACGCCGGCCACGACGAGAATCGCCACGGCGACGATGAGACCGCTGTAGCGCTTCCAGATCTGTGCGACCTGATCGCGGCGATAGTCTTCGTTGACCTCGCGGATAAACTCGTTGTTCTCGGCCATGTCGTCTCACGCCGACCGCGATACGATCGACGGCCTTGAGGAAAACCAAGCCCGGCGCCTAGCACAGCCAGGACGGCTTGGCGACTGGCCATGCGGCCGGGCTGCCGGCTGGCCATGCGGCCGGCCTGATGACTGGCCCTGCGCCGATGGCTTCAGGCCGGCATAGGCCAGGCGGAGACGCCGATCACCCATTGATGCAGATATTTCGCGAAGACGAACCAGACGACGAAGCCCACGGCCACCGCGATCGCGTCGTTGCGCCAGCCGGCCGGAGCCGCGACGGCGCCGTGCTGGGCGGCCACCGCGCCAGCCGACTGGGCGCGGCGCTTGGCGCTGATCCGGGCGATCACCGCCCATGCGAGGAAGCTGCCGAACAGCAGGATCGAGCCGAGGTCGCCATTGGCGAGGAGATGGGCCGTCGCCCAGATCTTCACCGCCAGCAGCATCGGGTGCTTGGCCCGCGCCCGGATATGGCCGGGCAGGTAGGCCGAGGCCAGGACGATGAAGGCGAGGAGCGTCAGCAGCAGCGCGAGATGGCGCGTGAAGACCGGCGGGTTCCAGACCTGGATGTAGCCATCCGCGCGGTATTGTCCGAAACCATAGGCGATGAGCACGATGCCGACGATCGACAGCACGGTATAGCCGAGCTTGAACCGGCTCTCCCCTACCTCGTCGATGATGCCCGCGCGCTTCGTCCTCAACATGGAGAAGGCATGCGTGCCGAGGAACAGCACGAGGCCGAGGATGAGGATGAGCATGGGATGCCTTCGAAGCGCGCCTGTGGATCGCGGGAGCCGCGCCAGGCCGGGTGAAGCAGAGTGGAATTGTTCAAAACCCAAACTCGAGACGATGTCCAGGCTCACCCGATGACGCGCCTCCTCGCCCTCCTCCTGCTCATGCTGCTTCCGGAGACCGCCGCGGCGCGGTCGGAGCCGCCGCTTTCCGCGCTCACCCTCGTCGGGGCACCGACGACGATCTTCAAGGCCGGCCGCGATGCCTGCGACGGGGCGGACGTGCCGGACGCCTCGGCGCGCGCCTTCCGTGACGCATCAGGCAGCATCGCCGTGTTCGGGATGCATTACCGCAACCGAGCCCTTCGTGGTTCAAGCCTCGATCAGCTGAAGCTCGACTGCACCGTGGTGCTCGAATCCGGCGAGAAGGCCGACCCGGCGGCCTATGACGACCGCTCCTGGATCACCGCCACATGGACAGAGGACGGCAAGGCGGTCGCTGCCCTCCTCCACCACGAGTACCAGGCCAACGAGCACGAGGGCCGCTGCCGCTCGAAGGTCTATATCGAGTGCTGGTACAACACGATCGTCGCCGCCTCCTCCGGCGATGGCGGGCGCAGCTTCGCCCGCGCCAAGCCGCCCGCTGTTGTGGCGGGGGCGCCGTTCCGCCAGGAGGTCGGCCAGGGCCGGCAGCGGGGCTTCTTCAATCCGTCGAACATCGTCGCGGACGGACGCTGGCGCTACGTGCTGATCGCCACCACGGGCTGGTCTTCCGGCGGCAGCGAGCAATCCGCCGGGGCCTGCCTGTTCCGCACCGACACGCCCTCCGACCCGACGCGCTGGCGTGCCTGGACCGGGCTCGGCTTCACCGCCGCCTTCCCCGATCCCTACGCCAGGCCGCCCCTGGTCACCGAGTCCTGCAAGCCGCTGGAGCCCTTCGGCCTGCCCGTGGGCGCGGTGGTCCGCCACCGCGGCACGGGGGCCTGGATCGCCGTCTTCATGGCCGCGGCCGGCGCCAAGGTTCCGCAATCCGGCTTCTACTGGACGACGTCACGGGATCTCCTCACCTGGGACCAGCCGCGCTTGCTGCTCGCAGGCGCCACGCTCTACGACGATCCCTGCACGGCCAAGGGCGATCTCATCGCCTATCCGTCGATTCTCGATCCGCAGGCGACCGGGCGCAATTTCGACGACGTGAGCGACACCGCCCTCCTCACCTACGTGACGCTGCGCCGGGAGGGCTGCCAAGTGACCTCGGACCGCGACCTCGTGCGCCGGCCCCTGGCGATCAAGGTCTGGCCATGAGCCGGGAGCGGATCGTCATCACGGCCGGCCCATATCCGGCATGAGGCGCAATTCATCTCCGAGTCCGTGCCGGTGGAGACGAACCCGCCGGCACGGCGGCATCGGGCGTCTCCGTGTCAGAACTTCACCAGTTCCACGCGCCGGTTCTTTGCCCTGCCCTCCTCGCTGCCATTGGAGGCGACCGGGCTGGCGGCACCGAATCCCTCGGCTCTGAGCCGGTCCTTCGCGACGCCCGACGCGATGAGCCTGGCCATGACCGCCCTGGCGCGGCCGTCTGAGAGCGACTGGTTGTGCCCGGCGGACCCGGTCTCGTCGGTGTAGCCGTTGATCGCCAATTTGAGACCGGGATTCGTCTTCAGCAGGCTCGTCACCGCTTCGATCTGAGCCGTGGAATCCTGCAGGATCTCGGTCTTGTCGGTGGCGAAATTGACATGGATCACCGCCCGCCCGGTTGTGTCGATGTCCTGCTTCAGCTGCTCGGCGGGCAGCAGGGAGGCAGTCTGGGCGAACGGCTTCGTCTCCAGGATAGTCCAGCTCGCGCTGTTGCTGCCAGGCACGAAATGCACCCAGATCTGCCGGTCCCGGCGGCGGATCACCCAGGTTTGCGTCGGCTCGGAGTAGACGTTGCCGAGGCCTTCATACATGCCCATTTTGACCTCCTCCGGCAGGGTATCGGTCACTGACGCGGGGATCTGGCTGTCTGTGAGCTTTCGTCCGCCCGCCTGGGTCAGCACGGCCTCGATGTTCTTCTTCAGCTCATAGGACGAGTAGGTCTTGCCGTCCTTGGCACTGATGAGGGACAGGAACACCTTGCCGTCGACGTCGTGGAGCGCGGTACCGGTCCAGAACGGAAAATGCCCGAATTCGCGTGTCTCCGGCGAATTCATCGGCTGGTAGCCCGCCGGCAGCGCGAAATAGGGAAAGCCGCCGAGGGGCACGGTCGAGACGGGGATGTCGTCGAGTGCCACGGCGCCCGGTTTGGTCCCGCCCCCGGGAGAGGATGGACCCGCGAGCGGCTCGGCCCTGCTTTCGCTGGCCGCATAGGTGAGCGCCAACAGAATCCAGACGAGCTTCAATGCGTTCATCATCTACTCCGGCACGATGACGGCGCCGACAGACCGGGCCGTCGTCGACGGACACTCGGAAAGGCGGGCCTTCAGGGGGCGGCAAGAGATGCCACGCCGGCACCCGGCGTCGAGTCGGACGGATGTCCGATGGCCCCCGACCGCCCCCTTCGCCGAGCACGCGACCTTGCTGCCCGCCCTCGCTCCAGATATTTTACTGGAGACATCCGGGGCCGATGATGGAAAGTTCGCAAAAACGCGCCATCCGGAAAAATTGCTCGCGCCTTGGCGAGCGCGACCTCGCGCGTTTCAAAGTGCTCGGCCGGGACGCAGATCGCGACCTCATCCGGTCGCTCCCCAGACGCCAGTCCGAGGCCTCGAAACTTCGCGCGACCGTCAGCCAGGCGATCGCTGGCGCTCCGCCCAAACCGGGCGGCAGCCTCGCTGCGTTGCGGCGTTCGCCGCTGGTGAATGCGGAACTCGATCTGTCCCGCCCCCGTGAAGAGGGACGCAAGGTCGACCTGTGACGCGCTATCTCTTGGACACCAACATCATCAGCAACGTCGTCAAGCCGATTGTGGAGCGCTCCGGCGCACCTCGGCGACGTGGGTGGAGCCCGATATCACTCCCACTCGATCGTGCCGGGCGGCTTCGAGGTGATGTCGTAGGTGACCCGGTTGATGCCCTTCACCTCGTTGATGATGCGGGTGGCGACGCGGCCGAGGAAGGCCATGTCGAAGGGGTAGAAATCCGCCGTCATGCCGTCGACCGACGTCACGGCGCGAAGCGCACAGACGTGATCGTACGTGCGGCCGTCGCCCATCACGCCCACCGTCTTCACCGGCAGGATCACCGCGAAGGCCTGCCAGATCGTGTCGTAGAGACCGGCCTTGCGGATCTCGTCGAGATAGATCGCATCGGCTTTCCGCAAAGCCTCCAGCTTCTCGGCGGTGATCGTGCCGGGGCAGCGGATGGCGAGGCCGGGGCCGGGGAAGGGATGGCGGCCGACGAAGGCCTCGGGCAGGCCGAGCTCCTTGCCGAGCACCCGGACCTCGTCCTTGAACAACTCGCGCAGGGGCTCGACGAGCTGCATGTTCATGCGCTCGGGCAGGCCGCCGACATTGTGGTGGCTCTTGATCGTCACCGAGGGGCCGCCGGTGAAGGACACGCTCTCGATCACGTCGGGGTAGAGCGTGCCCTGGGCGAGGAAGGCCGCGCCGCCGATCTTCTTGGCTTCCTCGTCGAACACGTCGATGAACAGGCGGCCGATGGTCTTGCGCTTGATCTCCGGATCGCTGACGCCTTCGAGCTGCCCGAGGAACAGCTCCTGCGCCTGAACATGGACCAGGGGGATGTTGTAATGGTCGCGGAACAGCCGCACGACCTCATCGGCCTCACCCATGCGGAGCAGGCCGTGATCGACGAAGACGCAGGTCAGCTGGTCGCCGATGGCCTCGTGGATCAGCACCGCCGCCACAGAGGAATCGACGCCGCCGGAGAGGCCGCAGATCACCCGCTCCTTGCCGACCTGGGCGCGGATCTTGGCGATGGCCTCCTCGCGATAGGCGCCCATGGTCCAGTCGCCGGTGCAGCCGGCGATGTCGCGCACGAAGTTGCGGATCAGCAGGGCGCCGTGCGGGGTATGGGCCACCTCCGGGTGGAACTGGACCGCGTAGTAGTTGCGCGACTCGTCGGCCACCGCCGCGAAGGGCGCGTTCTTCGACAGGGCGACGGTGGTGAACCCGTCGGGGAGCTTGGTCACCCGGTCACCGTGGCTCATCCAGACCGGATAATGCTCGCCCACATGCCAGACGCCCTTGAACAGGGGGCAATCCGAAATGATCTCGATCTCGGCGCGGCCGAACTCGGCATGGTGCCCGCCCTCGACCTCGCCGCCGAGCTGGGCCGCCATGGTCTGCTGGCCGTAGCAGATGCCGAAGACCGGCACGCCCGAATCGAACACCACCTGGGGCGTGCGGGGCGAGGCCTCGGTCGTCACCGATTCGGGGCCGCCGGAGAGGATCACGCCCTTGGGCTTCGACTCGGCGAAGGCCTCCGCCGCCTTGGTGAAGGGGACGATCTCGCAATAGACCCCCTCCTCGCGCACCCGCCGCGCGATGAGCTGGGTCACCTGGGAGCCGAAATCGACGATGAGGATCTTGTCGTGGTCGGTATTCATGGATCGGAGTTAGACGACGCCCTGCCGCCGTGCAACGCGCAGGTTCCGCAGGGCGCGCGCCGCCCACATGCATCGGGCGCGCCCATCGCCCGTTCCCTCACGCCCGGAGGAACCCGCGCCGCCGCATCCAGGTCAAGAACAGGCCGGACCAGGCCGCAGCCGGGGAGCCGGGAACGCCGAGGCCGAAACCATGGCCGCCGCGCTCGAACAGGTGCAGTTCGGTGGGCACCAGGGCGCCGCGCAGGGCGGAATACATCAGCAGGCTGTTGTCCACCACGGCGATGGGGTCGTCGGCGGCCTGGGCGAGGAAGGTCGGCGGCGCCTTCTCGCGCACATGCGTCTCCACCGAATGGGCCGTGGCCTTCACAGGGTCGGGTGGGTCGCCTGCGAGGATCCGCCTCGTGGAGGTCCGGTCGAAGGGCGGAAGCAGGGTGATGACGGGGTAGATCAGCCCCGCCAGTTCGGGCCGTGCCGAGAGCGCGTCACTGGCATCGAGCCCGGCATAGGTCTCCGCCGAGGCGCGCATGGCCGCCTCCCCCATCAGGTGGCCGCCAGCGGAGAAGCCGAGCACGCCGACCCGCTCGGGGTCGATTCTGTGGGTCACGGCCCCCGCCCGGACGAGACGGAGCGCCCGCTGCACGTCCTGGAGCGGCGCGTCGGCACCGGCCGCCCAGCCCTCGCCGGGCAGGCGGTAGATCAGCACGAAGGCGGTGATGCCCACGGTGGCGAGCCAGCGCGCCACCGGGATGCCCTCGTTGCCGATGTCGATGCGGCGATAGCCCCCGCCCGCCGCGACGACCAGGGCCGCCCCGTTGGGTTTTGGTGCGCGCATGACGAGGAGGCAGGGCCGGGCGACATTGCTGATCACCCCGTCGCGGCTCTCGTCGAAACGGCCATCCGCCGCGATCGGACCGCCGCCGCCGGGGGGCAGGCCGGGCCACAGGTCGATCACGTCGAGATTCGTGCCCGGAGCCGGAACCGTCTCGGCGCGGGCCTGCGCACCGCCGGACAGCATCGCCGCGGCTGCGGCGACCAATGTCCGGCGGTCGAGGCGCATCAGCCGCGGCGTTCCAGGGTGGCGATGTAGAAGCCGTCCGTGCCGGTGAGAGCCGGGCTCATCTGCAGGCCGTGCTCGGTGAACCGCACCACCTCCGCGAGGCCCGGCGCATGGTCGGCGGCGACCTTCTCCGCCGGCAGGACCGTCAGCCCGCCATTCGCCCGGGCGAGGATGCCGTCGATGGCCGCGTCGTTCTCCTCCCGCAGCAGGGAACAGGTGATGTAGGTGATCCGCCCTCCCGGCCGCACCAGGCGCGCGGCCCGGTCGAGCACCTCGGCCTGGTCCGTGACGCGGGCGCTGAGGGAGCCGGGGCGCAGGCGCCATTTGGCGTCGGGATTGCGCCGCCACGTCCCCGAGCCAGTGCAGGGCGCGTCGACCACCACCCGGTCCACGGTGCCGTCGAGGTCGCCGAGGACATCGGCCCGCGCGCGACCGCCGCGCGGGGTGCGGATCTCGGCCTCGGCACCGGAGCGGCGCAGCCGGTCGTGGATCGGCGCGAGGCGGCGCGGATCGTCGTCGGTGGCGATGAGCCGTCCCTCGTTCCGCATCATGGCCGCGAGGGCGAGGGTCTTGCCGCCGCCGCCCGCGCAGAGGTCGACCACGGTCTCGCCCGCGCGCGCACCGCTCAGGGCGCTGGCGATCTGCGAGCCCTCGTCCTGGATCTCGTACCAGCCGTCGAGGAATTCCGGCTCCACATGCAAGGCGGGTCCGCGGCCGTCCTCGCCGAGGGGAATACGCAGGCCGTTCGGTGCATGGGGCGTCACCACCGGCGCCAGATGGGCGAGCCCGGCCAGGGCCGTCTCGCGGTCGCGCTTGAGGGTGTTGATGCGGATGTCGAGGGGCGCGCGGCGGGCGAGCGCGCGCAGCTCCTCGATCAGGGTATCGCCGAACAGGTGGCCGAGGGAGGGCAGGATCCAGTCCGGGACGTCGCCGGCCACGTGGGGCGGTGCGTCGGCGAGCGAGCCCTCGGCGATGGCCGTGCGCTCGGCATCGGTCAGGGGATCGGGCGCGAAGCGCTCACCGGAAAACAGCTCGGCGATGGTGGGCGCCGCGAGTCCGTGCTGCAGCCGCAGCATGCCGATCAGGATGGCGCGAGGAGTCTCGTCCCCCATGATCCAGGCGGAAGAGGCCCGGCGGCGCAGGGCGTCGTAGACGAGGCTCGCGATGGCGGCGCGGTCGCCGGAACCGGCGAAGCGGTGGGCGAGGCCCCAATCCTTGAGGGCATCCGCGGCCGGACGGCGTCGCCCGGCGATGTCGGCGAGCACTTCGAGGGCGGCGGAGAGACGGGCGGGAGGGGTCAGGACGAAATCCTCAGGGTTAGGGAAGCGTGACCGGCCGCCGCCGTCGCCGCGATACGGTCACGCTTTGAGCGGGGGGCCGACACAATACGGCCGAGCTTCCGGCGCGATCGGCCGTCAGACAGGCAGGGCGCCAGACGTGTCTCGTGCCCTTGCTGCGCCCGAGCCCGCTGCGTCAACGTCCGGAGCCTCGCAATCGTCATGTACCCCATCATCCATCTCACGCTCGCGGGCCTCGTCCTGCTCAGCGTCGCCGCCTGCTCCACCGCGCCCGCCGTCGACCTGACGCCGCCGCCCCAGCGCCCCTACGATGCCAAGACGCAGCTCGAATACGGCAACCCGCCGCCGCCCCCCCCGGCTCCGCGCTACTGAGCGTCCGCCTGTCCGGGGCCGCCGTTCAGGCGGCTTCGCGGGCGCGGCGGTTCTCGTAGGCCTTGAGATGGGTGTAGACCCGGTCGAGCATCGGATGCGCCCCGTCGCGGCTGCGGGCGATGAGATCACCGATGATGTGATCGGCCTCGATCCGCGCCTTGTTCTCGATGTCGCGCAGCATCGAGGCGGTGAAGGCCGAGCCTTCCGCGGTGAGGCTCGTGCGCGTGTTCTGCATCACCTTCTCCCGTGGTGCGTAGCCGGCATCCTCGGCGATCCGGCGGCATTCCTCCATCAACGCCTCGATGAAGGCGAGGCCGCCCGGAGCGGCGACGATGTCGCCGATGGTGGCGCGCATCAGACAGGTCGCCCCGGCGAGTGTCGCCAGGAACGACCATTTCTCCCACATCTCGAGAACCATCGTCTCGCTGAGGCGCGCCTGGAACGCGACACCCTGCATCAGCGCCTCGACCCGCTCCACCCGCTCCGAGCGCCCCCCTGCCCGTTCGCCATAGGTGAGGGAATGGAGCGGGCTCATCATGCGGATCTCACCGTCGCTCCGCACCGTCGCCACGATGGCGCAGGAACCGCCGAGGACATTCTCCGGCCCGAAGGCGGCGTCGAGGGCGTCGAGATGGCGCAGGCCGTTGAGCACGGGCAGCACCAGCGTCGCGGGGCCGATGGCCGGAGCCACGTCGGCGATGGCTCCGTCGAGGTCGTAGGCCTTGCAGCTGAGGAGAACGAGATCGAAGCGTCCGCCCTTGCCCGCCCTGAGATCGGCGGCGGTGAGGGTCGCGGGCTCCGCGATATGGATGTCGCCGGCCGGGCTCTTCACCCGAAGCCCCGAGGCGGCGAGCTTTTCCGCCCGCGCCGGCCGCACGAGGAAGGTGACGTCCCGCCCGGCCTCCACGAGGCGCGCCCCGAAATATCCACCGGTGGCACCGGCGCCGACCACGAGCACGCGCATGGGATGATCCTCAATCTCGATGAGCGTCCCTCATTATCGGACGAGGGAGGCGGTTTTCCAGGCGTGCGATCAAATTCCGATCGGCGCGAGAAAGATGCGTACCGCGAAGACGATCCACATCGCCAGAAGCACCAGCGCCCCGAGGGTATAGGCGCGAAAGCGGAAGGGGACGTGGTTCGAGGTGACGTAGACGCCCGCATGGACGGCGCGCGACGCCACGAAGATCCAGGCGAGGACGACGAAGAGCAGATCGGCCTTCTTCGTGTAGAGCGCCAGCGGCACCAGGGCGATGAACAGCACCGGCAGCTCGAACTGGTTGGAGAACGCGTTGGCTGCCTGTTGCGCGCGGGGCGGACAGTTGCGCTGCCCCATCGAGACCTCGCCGGCCGTCACCGTACCCGCCTTGATCTCGGCCAGGCGCACCCGTCCCAGCCAGAACATCAGCACGAAGGTCAACAGAACTTGCGCGAAGACGGGGGCGAGGATGGCCTGGACGGTCATGGCGAGTCCCGATGCGGCGGCGTCAGTGCCCAAGGGCGACGAGGCAGAGATGCGCGACGAGGATCGCGCAACCGAGGACGTTGATGACGAAGACCCGGCCCCTCAAGCGCACGTCGTCGGTGAGCGTCTGGACGGCGGTGTGGATCACCCGGCCGGCGAAGAAGAGCCAGGCGGCGGCGACATCGACCCAGGTCACCCGGTCAAGGGCAACCAGCAGGGCGACGCAGGCAAAGACGATGACGGGCAGTTCGAACTGGTTGGAGAGATTGCGGGTGATGCGGGCGATCGGCGCCGGCTCGTCGCGGCCGAACTCGAAACAGCCGAACTCCACCTCGCCGCGACGCACCGCCAGGAGGCGCATTGCGGACAGCCAGACATAGAGGCCGAAGGTGAGTCCGATCTGCGCCAGCACGGGCCAGAGCACGAGGTGGCGCGGATCGGACATCGGACCGGACTCAGGCGCGGCTGGGGTAGTTCGGGCTCTCGCGGGTGATGGTCACGTCGTGGACGTGGCTCTCGCGCAGGCCTGCATTGGTGATGCGGACGAACTGCGCCTTGTCCTGGAACTCGGGGATGGTCGGCGCGCCGACATAACCCATGGCCGCACGCAGGCCGCCGGCGAGCTGGTGCAGCACCGCCGCCACCGGCCCCTTGTAGGGCACCTGTCCCTCGATCCCCTCGGGGACGAGCTTGTGGGTGTCGTTGACCTCGGCCTGGAAGTAGCGGTCGGCCGAGCCGCGGGCCATGGCGCCCACCGAGCCCATGCCGCGGTAGCTCTTGTAGGAGCGGCCCTGATGGAGGAACACCTCGCCCGGCGCCTCGTCGGTTCCGGCCAGAAGGGAGCCCAGCATCGCCACGGAAGCGCCCGCTGCGATCGCCTTGGCGAGATCGCCCGAGAACTTGATGCCGCCATCGGCGATGACCGGCACGTCGGCCCGGTCGGCCGCCTCCACCGCTTCCATCAGGGCGGTGAGCTGGGGCACGCCGACGCCGGCCACGATGCGGGTGGTGCAGATCGAACCCGGGCCGATGCCGACCTTGATCGCGTCCGCGCCGGCATCGATGAGGGCCTGCGCCCCGTCGCGGGTGGCGACGTTGCCGGCCACCACCTGGACGGCGTTGGAGAGCTGCTTCACCCGGCGCACGGCGTCGAGCACCTTGATCGAATGGCCATGGGCGGTGTCGACCACGATCACGTCGCAGCCGGCATCGATGAGACGCTCGGCCCGCTCGAACCCGCTATCCCCCGTAGTGGTGGCGGCGGCGACGCGCAGGCGGCCCTGCTCGTCCTTCACGGCGCCGGGATAAGCCACCTGCTTCTCGATGTCCTTGACCGTGATCAGGCCGATGCAGCGGTAATGGTCGTCGACCACGAGGAGCTTCTCGATGCGGAACTGGTGGAGCAGGCGCTTGGCCTCCTCCTGGTTCACGCCCTCGCGCACGGTGATGAGCCGGTCGCGGGTCATCAGTTCGGCGACGGTCTCGGAGGAGTTCGTGGCGAAGCGCACGTCGCGGTTGGTGAGGATGCCCACGAGCTTGCCGCGTGAGCCGTTGGGGCCGCGCTCCACAACGGGAATCCCCGAGATGCGGTTCTGCTTCATCAGCGCGAACGCGTCGGCCAGGGTCTCGTCGGGATGGATGGTGATCGGGTTGAGCACCATGCCGGACTCGTACTTCTTGACGAGGCGGACCTGCTCGGCCTGCTCGTGCGGCTCGAGATTGCGGTGGATGACGCCCATGCCGCCGTTCTGGGCCATGGCGATGGCCATCGGCGCTTCGGTGACGGTGTCCATGGCCGAGGCCAGGATCGGCATGTTGAGGTGGATCGTGCGGGTCAGCCGCGACGCGACGCTGACTTCGGTGGGCATCACCGAGGATGCGGCGGGGCGGAGAAGCACGTCGTCGAAGGTCAGGCCCTCGATGATGGAATCCGCGGTGATACGAGCCATG
Organism: Methylobacterium bullatum; assembly: GCA_902712845.1. NCBI lineage: Bacteria > Pseudomonadati > Pseudomonadota > Alphaproteobacteria > Hyphomicrobiales > Methylobacteriaceae > Methylobacterium > Methylobacterium bullatum. The sequence goes on along the minus strand of LR743504.1, from coordinate 2,091,704 downwards.
TGCCAACTCCCGAAACGGTGAGAGGCGCCGGGCTGTAACAGCCGTCGACGCCGAATGCGTTGGCACGGCGCAGTATCATGGGGCCGGACCCTGCGCAAAGGCAGGATCGCGGCATCGCAATGGAAAACTCAGTTGATCGGGTCGCGGGGGCCCTTGTCGGTCCATTCCGGCGGCAGGCCGATATAGTCACCGACCATGCCGTCGATGCCCGGCGCGCGGCCGAACTGCTCGCAATCCGGGTCGAGCGGGGCTTCGCCGAGGGTGGTGACGCGGATACGGTCCCAGCTCGGAATCGCCAGCGGCTCCTTGAACGGGTCGCGACCGGTGACCAGCAACGTGCCGAAATCCTGGCCGAATTCACCCGCCAGGTCGTAGGCGTCCCCGGCCGCCGAGAACCGGGCCTGGTTGGTAAAAGCGTTGGCGCCGCCGCCCCAGATCATCGCCGCCCGCTGCTGGTGACGGCTATCGAGGGCTTCGGCCTCGATGGTGATGCTGCCCAGACCGATCGGGATGCGCGGGATCGGCACGCGGCCCACAGCGGTGGCGAAGCCGACGCCGAGCTGGGATGCGACGGTGATTCCCGCCGAGGTGGCGATGGTCGCGCCGGCCGCCGGGACGTTGGTGAGTTCGACGCGGGTGACAGCGGACCGGATCGTGAGATCGGCCTTCTTGGTGGAGACCACGTCGTAGCGCAGCGACAACTCGTAGCAGAGGGCGCGGTCGGCCGCGTTGGCGATCAGGCGGCGCTCGACACTGTTGAGACCGGGGCCGGAGATCGATTCCGGAAACGCCGCCGGGACGATGCGGACCGTCCGCGTCGCCGCGAGCGTCGGCTGATCGGCGTAGAGTTTCGCCCCGGTCGCCACTTCGGTGCTCCCGTTGAGGCGGTCGTAGCGGGTGAGCGATCCGCTCTCATTGAGAATGACGGTGCCGCAACCGGCGACCATGAGCAGCAGGCCCAGAGCCCCACCGATGAAGGGCGAGCGTCGACAGTTTTCGAACCGCGAGGGCATTCAATATCTTTCGCGCAAAATGGCGGCGGTGGCTCGCTCGACCGACGTGATACGAGACAGCCGAATTGTTGCCGAGCTTAAGGCCCTATCGACGCCCCCGAAAGGCGGCCATGCCGGCCTGACGACTTGAAGCCCGCACCTGTGGCTCGTGGGTCACGGTCGTCGATCACGTGCGACACCGCACGCGTCATCCACAGACACCATCATTTGTGTGCGTATCTGTCCGAGGATTCGGTTCGAGACCCATTCGAGACCGTGACGGAACCGGGCGGCTGCGTCCGCGCTACTACACGATCCCCATGCGCCCATCTCAGATCGTCCCCCTCGTCGTCGCCACCGCGCTGTTCATGGAGAACACCGATTCCACGGTGATCGCCACCGCGCTACCGGCCATCGCCCGAAGCCTCGGCGAGGATCCGATCGCCCTGAAACTGGCGCTGACCTCCTATCTCGTGAGTCTCGCGATCTTCATCCCGATCAGCGGATGGATGGCCGACCGCTATGGCGCGCGCACGATCTTTCGCGCCGCCCTCGTGGTGTTCATGGCGGGGTCGCTGGCCTGTGCCGCGTCCGATTCGCTCGGCGCCTTCGTTGCCGCGCGCGCGTTCCAGGGCATTGGCGGGGCGATGATGGTGCCGGTGGGACGCCTCGTCATCCTCCGGGCGGTACCGAAGAGCGAACTCGTGAGCGCGCTGGCCTACCTGACGATCCCGGCCCTGATCGGACCGATCATGGGGCCACCGCTCGGCGGGTTGATCACGACCTACCTCGATTGGCGCTGGATCTTCTTCATCAACATTCCCATCGGCCTTGCCGGAATCGTGCTGTCCACGATCTATTTCGAGAACATCCGCGAGCCGTCCCGGCCGCCCCTCGACGTCCTCGGATTCCTTCTCTCGGGCGCCGGCCTCGCCACGCTGATGCTCGGTCTCGCCTCCCTGGGGCGCCACCTCCTGCCGGATTACGTCTCGTGGGGGTGCCTCGGCGGCGGCGCGATCCTGCTCGCGCTCTACCTCGCGCATTCCCGCCGGGTCGAGCATCCGGTGATCCGCCTCGACCTGCTGAGATACCCGACCTTCCGCGCCGCTGTGACCGGCGGCAGCCTGTTCCGCATCGGCACCGGGGCGATCCCGTTCCTATTGCCGCTGATGCTGCAGATCGGCTTCGGCCTTGATCCGCTGCAATCGGGCCTTCTCACCTTCGCCGCGGCGGCGGGCGCGCTCCTCATCAAGATCATCGGCCCCCGCATCCTGCGGGCGTACGGATTCCGCCGGGTGATGCTGTTCAACGCCGTCGTGGCCTCCTGCTTCCTCGCGGTGAACGGCCTGTTCACGGCGCAGACGCCGCACTGGATCATCATCGGCATCCTGCTCGTCGGCGGCTGCGTGCGCTCGCTGCAATTCACTTGCGTCAACGCCATCGCGTATGCCGATCTCGACAAGCGGGAGATGAGTTCGGCAACGAGCCTCGCCAGCGTGGCGCAGCAATTGTCGCTCAGCCTCGGCGTCTCCATCGGAGCCCTGGCCCTGGAGACGGCCGCCGCGCAGGATGGCCGCACAACCATCGAGGCCGGTGATTTCTGGCCCGCCTTCCTGACCGTCGCACTGATTTCGTCCGCCTCCCTCTTCGCCTTTCTGCGGCTGAAGCCGGATGCGGGAGCGGAGGTCTCGGGTCAGCGGCTGGCGTCGAAGGGCGTTTAGGCCGCCGCGCGGCTCGACGGCCGGGCGGGGCTGCGCTTAGGTCCCTTCGCGGATTTCGCATTGGCGTTGGCGGATTGCGGCCGGGCGGGGGCTGGCGCCTCCCGGGTCGAGCGGCGCCAGCCCTGCCAGCTCCAGGCACCCGGACCGGCGAGGGCATAGATCAGGAAACCGCCGGCCAGGCCGAGATCGGCGAGGAACAGGGTGCGCTCGGTCATCGCCGCCGCGCCGGAATAGGCCCAGAACCCGTGCAGCAGCACCGCCATCGCCACCGAGAACCCCGCCAGGGCGAAGCCGGTGATGCGGGGTAGGACACCGAGGAACAGCGCCAGCGGCCCGAAGACCTGAACCACCACGGCCGCCGTGGCGACGGCATTGGGAGACGGCATCCCGGCCCCGGCCAGCGCCAGCGCGAAGCCCGATACGTTGAGCGCCCGCGCGATGCCCGTGGGCAGCAGCGCCGCCGCCAGCAACAGGCGCGACGCAAGGAGGATTCCGTCCTGGCTCCGACCGAACACGCGCGAACTCCGTCCCTGACCCCATCGAGATCGGAAGAATGCGCGATATCGGCTGAAGACGGCGTTAAGGGGTGGAGGCCCGGCTCATTCGCCTGGGGAGCGACGCTCCGCCTTCGCCAGCGAGCGCTCATGTAGTAGAACTGCGAGCCAGCCGAGGCCGACGGCGAGTAACGGCGTGAAGACGAAGGCGATCGCGTAGGAGGCGCTCATCGATCGAACTCTTTTGGGATCGCCCACCGTCAAGAGAAAGATAGGCGAGGCGCGCGTTGAGTTCAACTTATGGTCGCTGTCGAACCGGTGCGGTCCTCAACCCGACACCCCACCTCGGAACAACCGGCCACGTTCGGTCCAGGCGACGACGAGGAGGGCCGATCCGCCGAGGCCGGCATAGCCGAGGCCGAGGGGCAGCACCGTGCCGTCGAAGGCGTGGCCGATGATGAAGCCGCAGAAGGCGCCGAGGATGGTGGTGTAGAATCCGAGGAAGGACGAGGCCGTGCCGGCAATCTCGCCGAGGGGCTGCAGGGCCAGCGCGTTGAAGTTCGGCATGGCGAAGCTGATCATGAACTGGTTGCAGGCGAGCACCGTGAGGAAGAGCCACAGGGGCGGATGCCCGGCATAGGCGAGGCCGATTGCGACCTGGGCCAGCGCCACCGCCACGAACAGGGTGAGGCCCACATGCGAGAGCGGCCGCATCCCGAGGCGTCGCACCAGGCGGGCATTGACGAGGGTGGCCGCCCCCATGGCCCCAGCCACCAGGGCGAAGGCGAGGGGAAACAGGGCGCCGAGCCGGTAGAGCCCGGTATCGAAGAGCTGCTGCGCCGAGCCGACATATCCCATGATACAGCCGGTCAGCAGCCCAAGGGCGGTAGCGTAGCCGACCGCCACGCGGGTGCGGAAGGTCAGGGAGACCGCCTGGGCAATGGAACGCAGCGAGAGCGGACGCCGGAATTCCGGGTGCAGCGTCTCCGGCATGCGCCAGGAGAACCAGAGGGTGAGGATACCGGCCAGGGCCAGCATGGAGACGAAGACGTAGTGCCAGGAGCCGAGCAGCAGCATCGCCCCGCCGATGGCGGGCGCGATCATCGGCACGATGAGGAACACCATCATGATCAGCGACATGACGCTGGCCATCTCGCGTCCCGAATAGCGATCGCGGACGATGGCGGTGGAGAGGACGCGCCCGCCCGCCGCCCCGATTCCCTGGATGACGCGGGCGGCCAGCAGCCATTCGAACGAGGGCGCGACCATGGCGAGGCCCGTCCCCGCGCCGTAGACTGCCAGACTCCCGAGCAGCACGCGCCGGCGCCCGAGGGCGTCCGAGACCGGCCCGTAGACGATCTGGGCGACGCCGAAGCCGATCATGTAGACGTAGACGAGAAGCTGCAGCGCATTGGGATCGGCGACGGAGAACCGCGCCTGAATCGCGGGGAAGGCCGGCAGCAGATTGTCGATGGAGATGGCGGTCACCGCCATCATCAGGGCGACGATGCCGACGAATTCGCCGAAGCCCGGGCCGTTCCACGTCGGACCGCCCTCCGGGAGAGCCCGTTCCGTTACCGGCCGGCCGCTCGGCGGAACCGGCCTCACAGGTGCAGTCACTGGTCCTGAGCCTCGCTGCGGTCGCCGGCTCCCGTGCCGGCGACGTCGTGGTGGAAAGTCAGCGGCCCGACGTCCGGTTGCACGAGCCCTTCGCGGACCGCCATTCCCGGAGGCCGAGCTCGTCTCGGCCGGGTACTACTGCCCGCCGCCCGCCATCTGACCGAGCTTGTCGATGTTCTTGGTGACGAGGGCGATGTTGCCGTCGGAGGGCTTGGTGGGCTCGCCGGCGGCGATCGCCTCGTTGATGTCCTTCAGCGCGGCGGCCTTGTCCTTGGGCTTCATCTTCGTGTCGGCCTCGATGGCGGCGACCTGCTTCTTCAGCAGGGGCACGACGCCGACATAGGTCTTCGTCTCGGGGTCCACGCCGTCCAGCACCGCCTCGACGCTGTCGGCCGCGTCCTGCAAGTCGTCGACGCTGGCAAAACCGTTCTTCTTCGCGATGGCCACGGCCTGGGCCTGGACCTTCGGATCGGGCTTGTCCGCGTTGCCGGCAGGGAGTTTCGCCAGTTCGGGCTGCGCCGCCACGAGGCCGTCGATCAGCGCCTGGGTCAGAGCGACCTCCTTCTGCTCCTCGGCCTCGGGGGCCGGGGCGGGAGCGGCGGGGGCGGTTTTGGCAGGTGCCGGCGCCTGGGCGAAGCTGACCTGCGAGACCAGGGCGGAGGTACCAAAGGCGAGGGACGCTGCCAGCAGGGCGCGAGTGGTGCGGCTCATGGATGTCTCTTCCTGTTGCGTGGTTGGGGAAGGGCCGTCATCGGCGGAGCGGGTCCGGTCGTGACGGATGGCTTCGTCCGTCGGCACGAAGGCGGGCCATGTTGCCGAGCTTCGGGGCGAAACAGTGATCTCGGCGCCGATGCCGATCACGGTTTCGCGGGAATGCCGCCGATGTCGACCGGGGGTGGCACTCCCGCGCAACCACGCCACATTCCAGCGCAACCTTGGCAGGATCGCAGCCGACGGATCACCGCGCCCTATGCTCTCACGCCTCATTGCCTGCGCTTGCATCCTGTCAATGCTGGTCGCCGCCCCCGCCGCCGCTCAGGAGCGGGCTCCCGGCGCGGCCATCGGCGGCGAGACGGAGGCGTTCGCGCGCAAGGCCGACGCTCTGATGGAATCCCACGCCAGGGGCGGCGTCTTCTCGGGCGCCGTGATCGTGGCGCGGGACGGCATCCCCCTGTTCCGCCGTGCCTACGGCATGGCCGACCGCGAATGGGCGATCCCCAACACGCCGGACACCCTGTTCCGCATCGGCTCGATCACGAAGCAGTTCACCGCAGCGGCGATCCTGAAACTCGCCGAGGCCGGCGCCCTCTCCCTCGACGATCCCGCCATCCGCACCCTGCCCGAACTGCCGCCAGCCTGGGCTGCGATGACGATCCGGATGCTGCTCAACCACAGTTCCGGCCTGCCCAACGTCACCGCCCTGCCGGGCTACGCAACGCAACTCGGGCGTATCGAGCGCACGCCGATGGAGACGGTGGGGCTTCTCTACGGCGAAGACCTGCTGTTTCCGCCGGGGACCGGCCACGAATACAGCAATACCGGCTACATCCTCCTCGCCGGCCTGATCGAGCGGATCACCGGCCAGAGTTTCGCGCGCTACCTCAACGACGCGGTCCTGGCGCCGGCCGGATTGGCCTCGACCCGGGACGCCGATCCGGGCGCCATCCTCCCCCGGCGCGCCGCCGGCTACCGCCGCGTCTCGGGGGAATGGCGCCACGCCCTGCCCCTGGCCGCCAGCGCCCCGTCGGGTGCCGGCATGCTGGCCTCGACCCTCGACGACCTCGTCGCCTGGGACAAGGCACTGTTCTCCGGCCGTATCCTGTCGGAGGCGTCGCGCCGGGCCATGGTGACGGATTACGGCCACGGCTACGGCCTCGGTCTGTACATCGGCACCGCCTACGGGCACCGCCTGTGGTCCCATGGCGGCTTCATCAGCGGGTTCAGCGCGATCAAGGATTCCTACCCCGATCTCGGCCTCACCATCGTGGTGCTCGGCAATTCCGAGATCGTGCCGGCCCAGGCTCTCTCGCGCCAGCTCGCGGCGCTCTATCTCGGCGAGCCGGCGCGCACCGAGATCAGCGTCGGCCAGACCGTTCTCGACCGCTATGTCGGCTTCTACCGAACCGGACCGCGCTCGGTCCTCGGCATCACCCGCGACGGCGACCGCCTCACGGCACAGGCGGTCGGTCAGGGATCGGCTGAGTCCCGCATCACCCTCGTCGCCGAGAGCGACAGGGCCTTCGCGGCGGAGGACGGCGCGATCCGCGTGGCCTTCGACATCGAGCCTGACGGACGCGCCACGGGGCTGATGATCCACCGCGACGGCATCGAACGGGGCGGTCCCCGGATCGACCGGGCCATCGCCCGGCGGATCACCGCACGGCGCTTCACCCGGCTGCAGTCGGGACGGTGAGTGTCTTTCAGATCTGGTTTGAGGTGTTTTTCCAAAGCTTTACCTCATCCTGAGGTACCGCGTAGCGGCCTCGAAGGAGACCTCCAGTCGACGTGCGATTCCTGGAGGGCTCCTTCGAGGCCCTTTGCTCGAGCAAAGGGCACCTCAGGACGAGGTTGATATGATTGGATGATCGATCTTGGCCGAACTCCCGCTGCGGCACCGTACACCGAGGGAGAACCAACGGTGATCGGGAGTTTAGCGAGGCCCTCCAAATCGCCTCCCGGCGGCATCGCCAGACCGCCGCAGAGGGGCTAGACTGCCTCGGCGCGTAGATCCCCGCCACAGAAGCGGGACCACGCGCCGACCCGCTCGATGCCGTCGATCCGAGCCGGTTAGGCCAAAAGTCTATCTTGATTTGGCAATCCGCCCGGCTTCTGCTGGCGCACACAAGAACAACACGGAGGAAACGCACATGAACAAGCCCGAATTCCTGTCGTCAGGTACCAAGGCGCCGTTCTCGGCCCGTTACGAGAACTTCATCGGCGGCCAGTGGGTCGCCCCGGTCGCCGGCCGCTACTTCGAGAACACCTCCCCGGTCACGGGCCGCGTCATCTGCGAGGTCGCCCGTTCGGACGCGCAGGACGTGGAGAAGGCCCTCGATGCGGCCCATGCCGCCAAGGAGGCCTGGGGTCGTACCTCGCCGGGCGAGCGCGCCCTCATCCTCAACCGCATCGCCGACCGGATGGAGGAGAATCTCGACCTGATCGCGCTGGCCGAGACCTGGGACAACGGCAAGCCGATCCGCGAGACGACCAACGCCGACATCCCGCTGGCCATTGACCATTTCCGCTACTTCGCCGGCTGCGTCCGTGCGCAGGAAGGCTCGATCTCCGAGATCGACCACGACACCGTCGCCTACCATTTCCATGAGCCGCTCGGCGTCGTCGGCCAGATCATCCCGTGGAACTTCCCCATCCTGATGGCGGTGTGGAAGCTGGCGCCCGCGCTCGCCGCCGGCAATTGCGTGGTGCTCAAGCCCGCCGAGCAGACCCCGGCCTCGATCCTCGTGGTCGCCGAGCTCATCGCCGACCTGCTGCCGCCCGGCACCCTCAACATCGTCAACGGCTTCGGCCTGGAATGCGGCAAGCCGCTCGCCTCCTCGCCCCGCATCGCCAAGATCGCCTTCACCGGCGAGACGACGACGGGCCGCCTGATCATGCAATACGCCTCGCAGAACCTCATTCCGGTGACGCTGGAGCTCGGCGGCAAGTCGCCGAACATCTTCTTCGCCGACGTGGCCAACGAGGATGACGACTTCTTCGACAAGGCCCTCGAAGGCTTCACCATGTTCGCCCTCAACCAGGGCGAGGTCTGCACCTGCCCGAGCCGCGCCCTGGTGCACGAATCGATCTACGACCGCTTCATGGAGCGGGCGATCAAGCGCGTCGAGGCGATCACTCAGGGCTCGCCCCTCGACCCGACCACGATGATCGGCGCCCAGGCGTCGGGCGAGCAGCTCGAGAAGATCCTGAGCTACATCGACATCGGTAAGCAGGAAGGCGCCAAAGTGCTCACCGGCGGCGAGCGCAACACCCTCGAAGGCGATCTGGCGGAAGGCTTCTACGTGAAGCCCACCGTGTTCCAGGGCCACAACAAGATGCGCATCTTCCAGGAGGAGATCTTCGGCCCCGTCCTCTCGGTGACGACCTTCAAGGACGATGCCGACGCGCTCTCCATCGCCAACGACACGCTCTACGGCCTCGGCGCCGGTGTCTGGACCCGCGACGGAACCCGCGCCTACCGCTTCGGCCGCGCGATCCAGGCCGGCCGCGTCTGGACCAACTGCTACCATGCCTACCCGGCCCATGCGGCCTTCGGCGGCTACAAGCAGTCCGGCATCGGCCGTGAGAACCACAAGATGATGCTCGACCATTACCAGCAGACCAAGAACATGCTGGTCAGCTACTCGGCCAAGAAGCTCGGCTTCTTCTAAGCCTCAAGGTACGAGACCACCTTGCCCCGGCCGGAAACGGCGGGGGCTTTTTCTTGGCCTCACCTCTGAGCGGACGCTATTCGCGCCAGCCATAATCCCGCGCATGCGCGGCCGCCCGGTGGAACACCAGCCGGCGGTCGTATTCCAGCGGGTCCTTCGGCTGCACCAGGGCGCCGGGCGGCACGTTCAGCCAGTCGACGAGGCGCGTCAGCATGAAGCGCAGGGCGGCACCCCGACACAGGATCGGCAGCGCCGCGACCTCGTCGTTCTGCAGGCGCCGGACGGATTGGTAGCCGGCGATCATCGCCTCGCCCTTGTCTGGGAAGAACGTGCCGTCGGGCTCGAAGCACCAAGCGTTGAGGCAGATGGCGAGATCGTAGGCGAAGGCGTCGGTGCAAGCGAAATAGAAGTCGATCAGGCCCGACAGGTCGTCGCCGATAAAGAACACGTTGTCGGTGAAGAGGTCGGCATGGATCACGCCGGAGGGCAGGCCGCGCGGCCAGCCGGCCTGGAGCACCGCGAGATCGCCGCGCACACGCTCGGTCAGCCCCTCGGACACGCTGTCGGCGGCGGGGCCCGCGGCCTCGAACAGCGGCTCCCAGGATTCCACCGAAAGGTTGTTGGCCCTGGTCATGCCGAAATCACTGCCCGCCCGGTGCAGCCCGGCGAGAGCGACGCCCAGGGCACGGCAATGGTCTACAGTCGGGCGCTTGACCGAGACGCCGTCGAGGAACGTAACGATCACCGCCGGCCGGCCGCAGAGTTCGCCGAGCGCCACTCCGTCGCGCTTCGCAATGGGCTGCGGGCAGGCCAGGCCGCGGGCCGCCAGATGCTGCATCAGGTTGAGGAAGAACGGCAGGTCGCCGGCATTCACCCGCTTCTCGTAGAGGGTGAGGATGTAGGAGCCGGCGGTGGTGTGCAGATAGAAGTTGGTGTTCTCGACGCCCTCGGCGATGCCCTTGTAGGAGAGCAGCGTGCCGATGTCGTATTGGGCGAGGAAGGCGGTCAGCGCCTCGTCGGAGACCTCGGTATAGACGGCCACGGGGCTTCGCTGACGTTGGAGGGCTGACATGAGAAGGGGCGCCCTGCGGCGCCCCCAGCGAACATAACGGGCGATGCGGCCTACTCGGCGGCTTCGCTGCGCAATTCGCGCGGCAGCGGGAAGGACATGTCCTCCACCACCGTGGAGACCGTGTCGACGGTGACGTCGTAGCGGGCGGCGAAAGCGTCGATGATCTCCTCCACCAGCACCTCGGGCGCCGAGGCGCCGGCGGTGAGGCCGAGCTTGCGGATGCCCTCGAAGGCCGGCCAGTCGATCTCCTCGGCGCGGAGCACGAGGCGGGTGATCGGGCAGCCGACGCGCTCGGCGACCTCGCGCAGGCGCTGCGAGTTCGAGGAGTTTGAGGAGCCGACGACGATCACCGCGTCCACCAGCGGGGCCACCTGCTTCACCGCTTCCTGGCGGTTGGTGGTGGCGTAGCAGATGTCGTCCTTGTGCGGCCCGGTGATGGTCGGGAACTTCTGCTTCAGGGCGGCGACGATGTGGCGGGTATCGTCCACCGACAGGGTCGTCTGCGTGACCCAAGCGAGGTTGTCACGGTTGTCGGGCTCGAGGGCCGCGATCTGCTCCAGATCCTCCACCAGGGTGATCGAGCCCTTGGGCAGCTGGCCCATGGTGCCGACCACTTCCGGATGGCCGGAATGGCCGACCAGCAGCACGTGGCGGCCGCGTTTGTGGTGGATCTCGGCCTCGCGGTGGACCTTGGTCACCAGCGGGCAGGTGGCGTCGATGGTGACGAGCCCGCGATTGTCGGCATTGGCCGGCACCGTCTTGGCGACGCCGTGGGCCGAGAAGATCACCGGGGCGTTGCCGTCCGGCACCTCGTCGAGCTCACGCACGAACACTGCGCCTTTGCGCTTCAGGCTCTCGACCACGTATTTGTTGTGGACGATCTCGTGGCGCACGTAGACCGGGGGTCCGTAGATTGCCAGCGCCCGCTCCACCACGTCGATGGCGCGCACCACGCCGGCGCAGAAGCCCCGTGGTGCGCAGAGCAGGATCTCCAGGGGCGGCTTGGCCGAACCGTCGGGAAAGGTCTTCGAGAGAGGATCGCTCATGATAGCCGGGATGTGGCGAGGCGAGGCCGCCCCTGTCAACCTCCTATAGCGCAAAATGCGCCGCAGTGTCAGGGCGGACGGGGCACACCGGGGCGGGATCGGACGCGTCCCTCACCCCCGCCCCAACATCCGGTCGCTGATGATCCGCCGCTGGATCTCGCTCGTCCCCTCGAAGATCGTCGTGAGCCGCGCGTCGCGCCAGTAGCGTTCCACGCGGCGTTCGGTGGTGTAGCCGTTGCCGCCATGAAGCTGCATCGCCTGGTTGGTGACGCGCACCGCCATCTCGGTGGCCAGCAGCTTCACCTTGGCGGATTCGCTCTCGGCCGCCTTGCCCGCGTCGAGGAGGTGGGCCACCTGCTGCCAGTAGGCGCGGGCCTGATCGACCTCCGCCGACATGTCGGCCAGCGCGAAGCGCAGGGCCTGGAACTCGCCGATCGGGTGGCCGAACTGTTCGCGCTCCTGCAGGTAGAGCTGGCAATCCTCCACCGCCGCGCGGGCGACGCCAACGGCGCGGGCGGCGGTGTGGACGCGGGCGATGTTGAGGCCGCGCTGCACCGAGGCGAAGCCGCCGGAATCCGCATCCGCGCCGCCATCGCCGTAGAGGCCGGTGAGGCGGTCGCCCTCGGGCACGCGCACGCCGTCGAGCTCGAGTTCGAAGGTGAGGAAGCCGTGATAGCCGATCTTGTCGATGACATGGCCCGTCATCCCCTCGGGGAAGGTGCCGGGCTTCTTGACCACGAGGAACGGCTCCAGCCCGGCCGAGCGCGGCTCGCCCGGCTCGGGCTCGCGGGTGCGGGCCAGGACTTCGATGAAGTCGGCGGCCAGCGCGAATCCGGCCCAGCGCTTGGTCCCGGTGAGAACCCATTCGTCCCCGTCGCGCACCGCCCGGGTCCGGACGCCGGCGAGGTCGGAGCCGGCGGTGGGCTCCGACAGGGCGATGCCGCCGATCCACTCGCCGCGAGCGGACTTGCGCAGGAGAGCGCGGCGGCGCTCCTCGTCGAGGGTCTGGGTGCCGAGCCCCTGCCCCCGCGCCAGGATGCTGCCGACGGAGAGCCAGGCGCGGGCGAGCTCCTCGGAGACGAGGCAATATTCGAACACGCCGAGGCCGAGCCCGCCATGCTCGGCCGGGATTGTGATGCCGAACCAGCCCTTGGCCGCCATCTGGTCGATAAGCGAGCGCGGCATCTCGGCCTTCTGCCGGTCGAGTTCGTCGGCAAGCGGCAGCACCACGTCGCGGGCGAAGTCGCGGGCCTCCTGCTGGAGCCGGGCGCGCGCCTCCGTGCGCCAGGGCGAGAACAGTTCGGGCGGACGCGGCTGCTTCAACTCCGGCTTCGACATGGTTCCTCCCGACATATTTTTTGAGCTTTGCCGTATCTCTTCAAAGCCTCGGCCCGGGCGGTGGGTTCCGGGCAGGGCCAGCCGGACCCCGATCAAACCGCCGCCATGGCGTCTTCCAACACCGAAAACGTCCTCGGATCCGCGCAATGGGCCACGTTGAAGCGCAGGAACTCGCGGCCGCCCGTCCCGGCGCTGAAGGCGGCGCCAGGGGCCAGCACCACGTCCCTGGCGAGGGCGTGGCGCGCGACATCGGCGGAATCGAGCCCGTCCGGCAGGCGCGCCCACAGGAACAGGCCCCCGCGCGGCTCGGTCCATAGCGTGAGACCGCAGCGCTCCAGCCGGCGCGCCGTCTCGCCTATGGCGCGGGCGAGCTTCTCGCGGATCTCGGCGAGGTGGCGGCGATAGGCCCCGTCGGTGATGAGGCGGTGCATCAGAGCGGCGGAGAGATGGCCGTTGCCGAGGCTGAGAGCGAGCTTGAGGTCGATCAGCCCCTCCACCCAGTCGGGCCGCAGGGCGATGTAGCCACAGCGGATCGAGGCCGAGAGGGTCTTGGAGAAGCTCCCCACCGCGATCACCCGGTCGAGCCCGTCGAACCCCGCCAGGCGCGGGGCCGGGTCGGCTTCGAGGTCGCCGAAGATGTCGTCCTCGACGATCAGCATGTCGTGCGCCTCGGCGAGCTTGAGGACGCGGTGGGCCACGGCGGGGGCCAGGGTGGCGCCGGTGGGGTTCTGGAGCGCGGAATTGGTCAGGTAGAACCGGGGCCGGTGCTCGACGATCAGCCGTTCGAGCTCGGCGACGTCCGGCCCGGCGGGGGTGAAGGGCACGCCCACCACCTTCGCGCGGTTCGCCCGCAGCAACGCATGGTAGTTGAAGTAGCAGGGGTCATCGACCAGCACGGCGTCGCCGGGGTCGAGGAGGAACCGGCACAGCAGGTCCACGGCCTGGGTCGCCGAGTCCGTCAGGACGATCTGGTCGGCCTCCGCCTCGATCCCCTTCTCGGCGAGACGCCGGGCGATCTGGCTCCGCAACGGCGGAAAGCCCAGGGGCTTGTCGTAGCAGATCACGTTCGAATCGGCGTCGCGGGCGATGTGGCGCAGGGCGCGCCGGATCGCCTCCTCGGGCATCCATGACGACGGCAGCCAGCCGGAACCGGGCTTCAGCAGCTCCGGCCCGGCCTGCATCGATTGCCGGGTGATCCAGAGCGGATCCACGGCCCGGTCGAGCTGCGGCCCGATCTCCTTCAGGCAGAGCGGGCGGGTCTTGCCCGCCACATAGAAGCCCGAGCCCCGGCGCGCGACGATGGCGCCTTCCGCGCCGAGGCGTTCGTAGGCCTCCACCACGGTGGATTTCGACACGCCCATGGATTCGGCAAAAGCCCGCACCGAGGGCAGCCGCGCACCGGGCATGAGCTGGCGCCCGGCGATCCGCTCCGTGATCGCGGAGGAGACCGTGTCCACCAGGGTGAGCGTCGCCCGCGCCGATCCCGCCATCTGTACTGCTCCACCGTCCGGACAATTCAGGCGAAGCGTACTGGACTGTCCCTGTCGTCGCCAGTGCCCCAGGGCGCATCACCGTCTGACGATCACGACGGACCAGACGAGGACGACCGATGACCACGCTCCTGAAGCCGCAATCCGCCACCCATGCCGGCGCTCTCTCCGGGCGGCTCGCGCAGCTCGCGCGCCAGCTCCTGGCGAACGCCGCCGCCGGTCTGTCGCGCCAGGCCATGAACCGGCGCGTCCTGCGCAAGCTCTCGGTGATGTCGGACCGCGAATTGAAGGATATCGGCCTGATCCGGCAGGACGTGACGGATGCAGGCACCGGCGAGGCCGATGCCTCCCAGTTCCTGATCGGCCGCCGGGACGAAAGACGGGAGGCACGCCGCCCCCGAATCGTTAAGATCTGATCAAGATGGCGAAAAGTGCATTATTGAGCATGACTTCGAATTCGCCATGCCGCCAAACTGGTCATTCGGTCGGTGATTGAGGTTTATCCGTGGCCTGGTTCTACCAGACCTGCAGGCACCGCAAGTCTATTGAGGCTAAGTGTTCGATCGCACGTCATTCACGGCGGAGGGGGCGCACATCATCCCCATCACCTTCCTCGCCGTACATCACCGTCCTCATCGTGAACGTGCGCCGAGAACTTGGATACTAGGATCATGAACAGCACCCTCAACTGGACCCCGGGCGACGCAGCGGCCGAACAGGTCGGACGGGCCACCCGCTTCGTCGGCAGCCTCCTCACCAAGGCCGCCTCCGTTTTCTCGCGCAACGATGCCGACGAGCGCGGCCTCGTGGAGCTCGGCTCTCTGTCCGAGCGGGAATTGAACGATATCGGCCTGACGCGCTGGGACGTCCTCGACGCCTACGACGCGCATACGCCTTCGGACGCCACGAAGATCATCCTGGCCCATCGCGCCGCCCGTCAGGTCACGCGCCGCTTCGCCTGAACCGCGTGCCGCTCCGCACCGGTGATGGTTCCGACACCGCCCGTCCACGCCATGCAGGCGTGGCGGGGGCGGTGCCCCTGGTCTAAGAGGAGAGAATGGCGACGCGTCTGCGGCATCGGCCGCGGGCGACCCCACTCCTCACAGACCGGATCGACATGGCGAGCGCCTCCACCCATGTGAGCTTCCTGCCGCCGGTGCTGACCTTCCTGTCGGCGGCGGTGATCGGCGTGCCGATCTTCCGCCTCATCGGGCAGAGCGCGGTGCTCGGATATCTCGTCGCGGGCGTCGTCATCGGCCCCTTCGGTTTCTCGCTCATCGCCGAGCCGGAGACCGCCGCGAGCGTCGCGGAGCTCGGCGTCGTCCTGCTTCTCTTCATCGTCGGCCTCGAACTCGAGATTTCGCGGCTGATCTCGATGCGGCGCGACATTTTCGGGCTCGGTGCGGCGCAGCTGCTGCTCTGCACCATTGTGCTTGCCGGCGCAGGCGCCCTGTTCGGGCTCACGCCGGCCGCGAGCCTCGTCATCGGCGTCGCCCTCGCCCTGTCGGCCACGGCGGTGGCGCTGCAGCTCCTCGAGGAGCGCGGAGACCTCGGCACGCCCTATGGCGGCCGCGCTTTCGCGGTGCTCCTGTTCCAAGACATCTCCGTCGTGGCGATCCTCGCCCTGATGCCGCTCCTGGCGTCCACGGGAAGCGGCGGCAACGATGCGTGGCTCGGCCAGGCCCTGCAATCCACCGCCACGGTGGGGGGCGCTCTCCTCGCCGTGGTGCTGGTGGGCCGCTACGGCCTCAACCCGTTCTTCAGCCTGCTCGCGGCCAGCGGCGCGCGCGAGGTGATGACGGCGGCGGCCCTCCTCGTGGTGCTCGGCACTGCGATGCTGATGGAGCATGTCGGCCTGTCGATGCCCATGGGCGCCTTCCTCGCCGGCGTGCTGCTCGCCGAATCGAACTTCCGGCACCAGCTCGAGGCCGACATCGAGCCGTTCCGCGGCATGCTGCTGGGCCTGTTCTTCATGAGCGTGGGCATGTCCATCGACGGCGGCCTGCTGAAGAGCGCGTGGCCTGCCCTGCTCGGGGCGACGGCGGCGGCGATCCTCATCAAGGTCGGGCTGGTGGCTGGCCTATTCCGCCTGTTCGGCTCGCCCTGGCTCGATGCGGTGCGCGGGGCCGCGATCCTCGCGCCGGCCGGCGAGTTCGCTTTCGTGCTGCTGCCCGCTGGCGCCGAACTCGGCCTGATCGACCAGCCCTCCACGCGCTTCGCGGTGGCGCTGGCCGCCCTCACCATGCTGGTCGGCCCCGTCGCCGCCAAGGCCCTCGACGGCTACCTGTCCCGGCACCGGCCGGAGGCGGCCGAGCACGCCCCCGACCTGATCGAGAGCACCGAGGCCCGTGTCCTCGTCGTCGGCTTCGGCCGCTTCGGCCAGATCCTGACCCAGGTGCTGCTCGCCGAGGGGATCAGCGTCACGGTGATCGACAAGGACGTGGAGCAGATCCGCTCCGCCTCGCGCTTCGGGTTCCGCATCTATTACGGCGACGGCACCCGCCTCGACGTGCTGCGCGCCGCCGGAGTGGGCCGGGCGGAGCTCCTCTGCATCTGCGTCGACGACCCGCAGGCCGCGTTGAAGATCGTCGACATCGTCCACGAGGAATTCACGGCGGTGCGCACCTATGTCCGCGCCTACGACCGCATGCACTCGGTGGAACTGATGAACCGGGACGTGGATTACCAGCTGCGCGAGACGGTGGAATCGGCCATCGCCTTCGGCCGCGCCACCCTGGAAGGGCTCGGCATCCCGGCCGAGGCCGCCGCCGCCACGGCCCAGGACGTGCGCAAGCGCGACATCGCTCGTCTCGTCCTGCAGCAGGCGGGCGCCCTTCCGGAGGAATCGCGCTACATGGGCGGCAGCCCCGAGATCAAGCCGGAGCCGCTCACCGTGCCCAAGCGCCCCTCGCGGGCGCTGAGCACCGAGACGCGGGACATCATCGGTATGGAGCGGCGCGAGGCGGCGACCCGCACGCTGCAACCCCAGGACACCCCGTCGGATGCCTGACACCCGCAAGGCGGCGGGACATCCCGTCGTCCGACAGGAGGCCGGACGGTTCGTCACGGGATCGATCCTGCGGCACGTGGTGGTGATGACCGGCACGGGCTCCATCGGCCTGATGGCGATCTTCGTGGTCGACCTGCTCTCGCTGATCTACGTCTCCAAGCTCGGCGACCCGACCCTGACGGCGGCGGTGGGCTTCGCCACCATCGTCCAGTTCTTCGCCATCGCC
Source organism: Methylobacterium bullatum (assembly GCA_902712845.1). Taxonomy (NCBI): domain Bacteria; kingdom Pseudomonadati; phylum Pseudomonadota; class Alphaproteobacteria; order Hyphomicrobiales; family Methylobacteriaceae; genus Methylobacterium; species Methylobacterium bullatum. Next base: position 2,074,307 of record LR743504.1, on the reverse strand, counting down.
ATCAATATCGGCCTGATGATCGCCGCGGGCGCCCTGGTCTCACGGGCGATCGGGGCCGGCGACGAGGCCAGCGCCCGGCGGCTCGCCACCTCGGCCTCGATCCACGGCATCGTCGTCTCCGGCATCCTCGTCCTGGCGATGCTGCCGTTCCTACCCATCATCCTGTCCTGGATCGGCGCCGACGCCGAGACGCTTCCCGTGGCCGAGCGCTTCCTCTGGATCGCCCTGCCCTCGAACCTGCTGATGGGGCCGGGCATGATGTTCTCGGGTCTGCTGCGTGCCGTGGGGGCGGCGCGGCAGGCCATGTACGTGACGCTGGGAGGAGCCATCGTCACCGCCGGCCTCGACCCCCTCCTCATCTTCACGGCTGGGCTGGGGATCGACGGGGCCGCGATCACCACCTGCGTGGCGCGGGCGACCTTCGCCCTCGTCGGCCTGTGGGGCGTGCGCCAGCACCGGATGCTCGCCGCCCCCACCTTGGCGGACGTGATCGCGGACGCGCCCACGGTGTTCAGGATCGCCCTGCCCGCCGTGCTCACCAACCTCGCCCCCTCGGTGGCAAGCGCCTTCATCGCCCATGCGCTGGCCAAGTTCGGCGCCGTGGCGGTGGCCGGCAACGTGGTGATCGACCGGCTGAGCCCGGTGGCCTTCGGCGGGCTCTTCGCCATGTCCGGCTCCATCGGCCCCATCCTGGGGCAGAATTGGGGGGCGGGGCGGTTCGACCGCATGCGCGGCGTGCTGCGGGACGGGGCGCTGGTGACGGCGGCCTATGTCGTCGTGGTCTGGGCCGCCCTGGTCGTCTTTCGCGGACCGCTGACGGGCCTGTTCGAACTGACCGGCACCGCCGCCGAGCTCTTCGCCTTCTTCTGCCTCGTGAGCGGGGGCGTGTGGTTCTTCACCGGCCTGCTGTTCCTGGCCAACGCCTCGTTCAACAATCTCGGCTTTCCCTTCCTGTCGACGTTCCTCAACTGGGGCCGGGCGACCATCGGGACCGTGCCGCCGGCCCTCCTCGGCGCCCATCTCTACGGCCCGAAGGGCATCATCGCCGGGGTGGGCATCGGCTCGGTCGCCTTCGGGGCGATTGGGATCGCGCTGGCCTTCCGGACGGTGGCGCAACTGGAGGAACGGGCCGGTCGCGCGCCGAAAATGGCATCGGAGGCCGATCCGGATGCCTCCGGAGGCGATATTCCGGCCCCGGAGAGGCCGAACGCACTGGTTTAGTGCCGGTACGGGCATGATCCCGGGCTGGTAAGTGCCGCTGGGATGCGACAGAGTTCGCTCCTCGACGGCGGGCTGAAGCACTTCCGCCCGGCCGCGATGGGATTCAGAAGGCTGCCGCCATGTTCAACCTGTTCGATCTCATGCAGGCGCAAGGCGGAATGGGCGCCAACGGTTTCGGCCAGCAATTCGGACTGTCGCCGGACCAGACCCGGCGGGCCATGGAAGCCTTGATGCCGGCCCTGACGCTGGGGCTTCAGCGCAACGCCGCCGCCGATCCCACCGGCTTCACTCAGATGTTCAGCTTCATGGATCCGAGCGCGTCCACCTCCGCGCAGGCCAAGCCGCAGATGGACGCCATGATGCGTCAGCTCTTCGGGTCGCAGCATCTGGGGCAGGCCGTGCTGCAGCAGGCCGCGGCGGCGAGCGGCGTCGCGACGCCCGCCCTGCGGCAGATGCTGCCGCTCATGGCCGGGATGGTGGTGGCGGGGATCGTCCATGTCATGATGAACCCCGGCCAGGCGGCTCCGGCCCCGGCGGCGCCTCCGCCCTCCCCCTTCGGCATCCCGACCCATCCCTATTGGACGGAGATGATGAACGCGTTCATGGCGGCGGGTGGCTCGATGCTGTCCGCGCCGAAGGACGTCACCTCTTCGCGCGCCGCGCCGGCCCAGAGGAGCCTGCCGCCGGCGCGCTTCTTCCCGGAGCCCAGCCAATCCGCGAGTTCGAAGGCTGCCCCGGGCTCCAGGCCCTCCACGGGCTCCAAGCCCGCTTCGGGCACAAGGCCCACCGAAGCGGCGCAGGATTCCCCGCTGAACCCGTTCGACCTGCTGCAGCAGATGTTCCAGTCCGGGCTGGAGGCCCAACAGGAGAATGCGCGGACGATGCAGAGCCTGTTCGACAGCCTGTGGCGCGACGGCATGACGGCCATGGATCCGTCTAAAGGAAAGCCCGCCGCCAAGCCCGGACCGGACCGGCGCTGAGCGTCGCGCGAAACCTTACGTGCTCCGGGCGATGGCGTCGCCGATATATTTGTACATCGCGCCGACGCGATCGGCATAGAGGTGGAGCGCCGTAACGATCGCCAGGAAGATCAGTCCGGTGATCAGCGTGTATTCGATCGCGGTCGTGCCGCGCGTGTCCCGCCTGAACCGGGCGGCGAGGCCCGGGGCACGGGATCGAGCCCGATCCCGTTGGGTCGCCCGAATTTTCTCGCGGTTCGTCATGGAAGTGGGGCGATCCTCGACGAAGCCGGCGCAGGTAGTCCTGCGCCGGAAATCGTTGCCGCCCGTTTAAACGTTCTGCGTGAAACGCCCGCTTCTCCGTTCCGGGAACAGCGGAAACCGGCGATGAGGGCGGATCAGTCCCGTCCGGCTTCCTTGCGAAGGGCGTCGATGCGCTTGGAGGCCTCGGCCTTGTCGAGATCGGGCTCGAACGAGTCCGGCGACTTCGCCTCCTCCGACAGGGTCTTGAGGTAGGAGGCCTGCGCGCCGGTCATCGGCTCGTCGCCCGTGGTCCACTCGCTCGGATCCTTGATCCGATTCGACGCGTCGCCACCGGCCGTCTTCGGGTTCTCCTTCTCGTCCGTCGCCTGCTTCTTCGTCATCGCGCAACCTCGTTCATGCATTGTTCTCTTCATAACGGGGGCCTCGCCGATGAGTTCCGCGCCGTCTCCCCTCCCCCGACCCGATGATCGACCGACCGGGCGGTTCGTCCCTTCATCCGCCCTGCCGGATGCCGATGCACCGCTCCGGCCGATGCCATATGGTGGATCCGCGGCCCGATCACGGGGGCCCGGCCCTCACGAGAGACGCAGCCATGGCCCAGGACGTCGACGAGGGTGACGACTGGCGCTCGGTCGGCACACGGTCGCAGGATGAAGCGGCCCTCGAGACGGCGCGGCGGCGGGCGCGGGAGCCGGACCGGGGCCGCGATGCGAGCCGTCCCTCCGACATTCCGCAGGAGGGATGGAAGGACATCCTCTGGCGCGTCCTGTGGGCACTGCCGCAGGATCGCGTGCTGACCACCGCCGGCGGCGTCGCCTTCTTCGCCCTGCTCGCGGTGTTTCCCGGCCTCGTCGCCGTGGTCTCGATCTACGGGGTGTTCTCCGATCCGGCCGTGATCAGCCAGCATGTCGGCCTCCTGACCTACATCCTCCCCGCCGCCGCCCTCGATCTCCTGTCCGAACAGCTGGTGCGGATCGCCGAACGCAGCACGGGGTCCCTCGGCCTCACCTCGACGATCAGCCTGCTCATCGCCCTGTGGAGCGCGAATTCCGGGGTCAGCGCCCTCTTCGATGCCCTGAACGTCATCTACCGTGAGCGGGAGGACCGGACCCTGGTCCGGTTCTACGCCACGACCTTCCTGTTCACCCTCGGCGGGGCCGCCTTTCTCCTCCTGACGATCAGCGTGGTCGTGGTCCTTCCGGCGATCATGGAGCGCTTTGGGTTCCAGGGATGGGCCGACACGATCCTGTCCGTGACGCGGTGGCCGGTCATCCTAGTCGTGGTGAGCTTCAGCCTGTCGTTGATCTATCGCTACGGCCCGAGCCGGCGCCGGGCGAAATGGCGCTGGGTGAGCTGGGGCAGTGCGCTGGCGGCCTTTCTCTGGGTCTGCACCTCCGGCATCTTCTCCTGGTACGTCGCCAGCTTCGACAGCTACAACCGCATCTACGGGTCGCTCGGCGCCGGAATCGGCCTGATGTCGTGGATGTGGCTGTCGATCGTGGTCGTCCTGCTCGGCGCCGAGATCAACTCGGAGATGGAACGCCAGACCGCCCGCGACAGCACGGAGGGGCGGCCGAAACCCCTCGGCGTCCGGGACGCCTTCGCCGCCGACAATGTCGGTCCGGGCCGGGACTAAGAGTGCCTCACAAAACTCCCGATCACGGTCGGTTCTCGCTTCAAGCACGACGGTGCAGCGGGAGTTTCGTGAGATACACTAAGTCTCACTGACTCTGACCCATCGGTCAGGGTCAGTGAGGTCCGGCGGACGACCGCCGCCGCGTCGTCGCGCGGGGAGACCTCGATCAGCGAGTCAGGCTTATCCAGGTCCGGCATTAAACGGGCAGAAGTCCCGCCTTGCGGTAGGTGTCGATCGCCGAATCGTAGACGGCGATGTCCGACCGGCTTCTCGCCAGGAGCTGCGCACCGGCAATGGCTGCGAAGATGGCCCATGCCCTCGGCGTGCTGTCCTCCACCGTGACGAGGGAGGCGGCGGAGAGCCGTCGGCCGATCCATGCCACGTTGACCTCGGCGAAGGCCCGCACCTCGGCCCTCACCTCGTCCGGCAGGTCGTCGTGTTCGGCGGCCATCATGCTGGCGAGGCACATCCGATTGTCGTTCTGGAGCGCCGCGCGGAACGTGTCGGGGTAGCGCCGCAGGCAGTCGAGGGGATCCGGGAATTCCTCCGCCATGGTCTCGAGTGCCGCCGTCGCATCCTCCCGGTAGCGCCCGGCGACCGCCGCCCCCAGGGCGGCCTTGCCGGGGAAATAGTAATGGATGCTCGCCGCCCTGATGCCCACCTCCTCGGCGAGATCGCGGAAATTCAGGCCGCCATAGCCGCGTGCCTGCGCGGTCAGCCGGGCGGCGGTCAGGATCAGCTCCCTGGTGCTCTCACTCATCCCGGTGCCCTCGCCGGTGCCCTCGCACCCACTGCCTGTCACATGGCAGATAGACGTTGACGCGTCGATCCCGATCTGTTTGGTTTATCTACCAACTGGCAGATAGAGAGGTCCGCAATGAAGATCTACGACCGGGAGGCGGGTCCGCACCCCGCACGAATCCGCATCGTTCTCGCCGAGAAGGGGCTCGAGGACAGGGTCGAGTTCGTCAGCGTCGATCTCATGGCCGCCGAGCAGAAGCAGCCGGCGTTCCTGGCGATGAACCCGATCGGCAAGGTCCCGGTCCTCGAACTCGACGACGGGACGATCATCAGCGAATCGACGGCGATAACGGAATATTTCGACAACCTCGATGGCGACCCGACCCTGACCGGAACGACACCGCGTGAGAAGGGCGTCATTCACATGATGCAGCGGCGCGCCGAGATGATGCTGATCGACGCCGTCGACGATTATTTTCATTACGGCACCCCCGGCCTCGGCGGCGCGCTGCGGCCGTGGCGGATGCCGGATTGGAGTGGGGCGAAGGAATGGGGCCAGAGGCGGGGCGCCTATGCCGTGGCCAACATGCCCTATTTCAACGGGGTGCTGGCCAAGCAGCCCTACCTTGCGGGAGAGCGCTTCTCAATGGCCGACATCACCTTGTTCGCCGGGCTGATGTTCGCCGAGATCGTCGGCCTGCCGATCGCCCCGGAAATCACCGCCCTTCACGCTTGGCGCGGCAAGGTCGCCGATCGTCCGTCCGTGAAGAACCGCAGCGGTCAGGTCCCGCGTCCGGAAGATCTGGCGCGATACGGAGACGCGGCTTAGGGCCAAGGGCTCCGAATTCAGATCAACACGGTCGGGCGTGACATTCGTGGACACACCTCCGTCATTCCGGGCTCGCCTTCGGCGACGTCGGAATGACGGAGAGGGGATAAAACATCGCTAGCGCCCGCGACGTGGCCGCGAGAAGAGCGGTCCGACCTACGCCGCCACCGCCTTCGGCTGAACCTCGGCGGTGTAATCGTCCATGAGTGTCTTGGTCATGGCGGCAGGGGTGAAGCGGTAGGGGCCGATCTCGGAGACCGGCGTCACTTCCGCGGCCGAGCCGGTGATGAAGCACTCCGAAAAGCCTTCCATCTCCTCGGGCCTGATCCGCCGCTCGATCACTTCGAAACCGCGCCGGCGGGCGAGGTCGATGACGGTCTGGCGGGTGATGCCGTTGAGGAAGCGGTCGGCGAGCGGCGTGTGGACCACACCGTCCTTGATGAAGAAGATGTTCGCGCCGGTGCATTCGGCGACGTAATCCTCCCAATCGAGCATCAGGGCATCGGCATAGCCCTTGTTCTCGGCCCGGTGCTTCGAGATCGTGCAGATCATGTAGAGGCCCGCCGCCTTCGAGGCGGAGGGGATCGTCCGCGGATCGGGCCGGCGATAATCGGCCATGTCGAGGCGGATGCCCTTCATCTTGGTCTCGGGATCGAAATAGCTCGGCCATTCCCAGGCGGCGACGGCAAGGTGAATGGTGTTGTTCTGGGCCGAGACGCCCATCATCTCCGAACCGCGCCAGGCCACGGGACGCAGGTAGGCGTCCGTGAGGCCGCTGGTCTTGAGCACGAGTTCCTTGGCCGCCTCGATCTCGGCGACGCCGTAGGGGATCGTGAAATCGAGGTACTGGGCCGAGCGGAGCAGGCGCTCGGCATGCTCGTGGCTCTTGAATATCCGTCCGCCATAAGCGCGCTCGCCCTCGAACACCGCCGAACCGTAATGCAGGCCGTGGCTGAGCACGTGGATCTTGGCCTCGCGCCACGGCACCAGCACGCCATCGAACCAGATGGTGCCCTCGCGTTCGTCGAACGGGATCACGGACATGACGAATTCCTTGAAACCGCGGGCTCGCATCGGGGCGCCTGCGGGGTCGATCGATCGGGTTGGCGCGATGGCCAGGCAATGCCCCGCGCAGTATCCGCGAGGAGGAAGGTCCGCAAGACGGCCGTTTCGGCGAGCCGCCCCCGGGGAGGCTTGACGGGTATCAACGCCCCTGAGATATGTCAACAACACTGACGTATATCGAGGATGCCGCAGGACGTGACGCGCCAATCGACCCTGGCAACGAGCCCGGCCCCCATACCCCCGTCCGGGGAGGATGACGGGCCGGCAGATTCAGGTCTCGCGCCCGAAGGCGTGCCCATATCCGACAACGGCATCACCAACGATCTCGTCGAATTGCTGTTCTTCGCCTATCGCGACTTCGTCGGCGACCCGGACCGGATGCTGGCCGAATACGGCTTCGGGCGGGCGCACCACAGGGTGCTCCATTTCGTCTATCACTACCCCGGACTGACCATCGCCGAACTCCTCGACATCCTGCGGATCACGAAGCAGAGTCTGAACCGGGTTCTCAAGGATTTGATCGAACAGGGCCACATCGTGCAGAAGACCGGCCGGAGCGACCGCCGCCAGCGGCTGCTCTATTGTTCGGAGACGGGCGCGACGCTCACGGCGGAGCTGACGCGGGTCCAGGTGCGGCGGGTGGCCCGCGCCATCGCCGATCCGGTGGCGGACGAACCGAAGGGCGCCCGGGACGGAAACGGGTTTGCCGCGGCACAGGGATTTCTCATGGCGATGATCGAACCCGAGGAGCGCGCGGCGGTGACCAGCCTCATGGCGCGCCGCGCCCGGAGCCGTCGCTGACATGGCGTCGCCGGAGCCGAGAATCCGCGCCGAGCTTCCCGACCACGCCCCCCACATTCTCGTGGTGGACGACGACCGGCGGGTGCGCGAATTGCTGTCGCGCTATCTCTACGAACAGGGGTTTCGCGTCACGGCCGCCGGGAATGTCGAGGAGGCCCGGCAGCGGGCGCAGAGCTTCGTCTTCGACGCCCTCGTCCTCGACGTGATGATGCCGGGGGAGAACGGGTTCGATTACGCCCGGCAGGTGCGCGAGACCTCGCGGGTGCCGATCCTGATGCTCACCGCCCGCTCCAACCCCAACGACCGGGTGATGGGGCTCGAGATCGGGGCCGACGATTACCTGCCCAAGCCCTTCGAGCCGCGGGAGCTGATCCTGCGCCTCAACAACATCATCAAGCGCCGGCCGGACGGCGTGCCCCCCCCTGACCGCACCATCGCCACGGTGACGTTCGGGCCGTTCTCCTACCGGATCGACCGGGGCGAACTGCGCCGCGACGAGGAGACCATCCGCATCACCGAGCGCGAGCGCGAGATCCTGACGATCCTGGCCGAGGCCAAGGGCGGCAATGTCGACCGCGACGTGCTGGCCGGGAATGGCGGGCTCGCCGCGGAGCGCACCATCGACGTGCAGATCAACCGCCTGCGCCGCAAGACCGAGGTCGATCCGGGCAATCCCCTCTTCCTCCAGACGGTCCGCGGCATCGGCTACCGCCTCGCGATCGATTAGACGGGACCCGCCATGGCCCTCGCCGGCCTGAACCTGTCGCGGATCAGAACCAGGACCGCCGCCGCGTGGCGCGCGCGACCGCATCCGCGCCGGATGTGGAAGAGGCTCGCGCGTGCCATCGGGAACGCCCTGCCGAAGGGGCTCTATGCCCGCTCGCTCATCATCATCATCGCGCCGGTGGTGCTGCTGCAATCGGTGATCGCCTACACTTTCATGGAGCGGCACTGGCAACTCGTGACCCGACGCCTCTCGGCGGCCGTGACGGCCGACGTGGCGGCCATGATCGACGTCTACGAGAGCTACCCCCAGGACAAGGACGCCGACACCCTCACCCGCATCGCCGGCACGCGGCTGAACCTCGACCTCGACATCCTGAAAGGGGCGAAGCTCCCCCTGCCGGGGCCGCGCCCGTTCTTCTCCATCCTCGACGAGACGCTCTCCGAGGAACTCGCCAAGCAGATCGGCCGACCGTTCTGGATCGACACGGTGGGCCGGTCCAGCCTCATCGAGATCCGCGTCGAGATCCCGGACGGGGTGCTGCGGGTGACCGCGCGGCGGAGCATGGCCTACGCCTCGAACTCGCACATCTTCCTGCTCTGGATGAGCGGTTCCTCCCTGGTCCTGCTCGGCGTGGCGATCCTGTTCCTGCGCAACCAGATCAAGCCGATCCTCCGGCTGGCCGACGTGGCGGAGAGTTTCGGCAAGGGCCGCGAGATCGAGTTCCGGCCGCGCGGTGCCCGCGAGGTGCGCCAGGCCGGCCACGCCTTCATCGAGATGAAGCGGCGCATCGAGCGGGCGATGGAACAGCGCACGACGATGCTCAACGGCGTCAGCCACGACCTTCGCACCATCATCACGCGGTTCAAGCTGTCGCTCGCCCTGGTGGAACAGACCTCGGAGGTGGAAGACCTCCAGCGCGACGTCGACGAGATGAGCCGGATGCTGGAGGCCTACCTCGCCTTCGCGCGCGGCGATTCCGGCGAGGCCGCCGTGCCCACCGACATGCGGGCGATGCTGGAGGATCTGCGCACCGACGTGGAACGCCTGGGCGCCCACGTGGCCGAGGTGAAGTTCGACGGCCGCGCCATGGTGACGCTGCGGCCGGACGCGTTCCGCCGCTGCCTGTTCAACCTTGCCGCCAACGCGGCCCGCTATGGCGAGACGGTGGCGATCCGGGGCCGCACGGAGGCGCGGTCCTTCCTCGTCTCCATCGACGACGACGGTCCGGGCATCGCCATCGAGAGCCGCGAGGAGGTGTTCAAGCCCTTCGTCCGCCTCGACGATGCGCGCCAGGATGCCGGCGGGTCCGGCCTCGGCCTCGCCATCGCCCGCGACATCGCCCGCGCCCATGGCGGCGACGTCGCCCTTCACGACAGTCCCCTGGGGGGATTGCGCGCCACCGTCCGCATCCCGGCGTGACGGTCGAGTGCCTCGTGAATTTTGTTGCGTCCGGGGTGTCCCCTCGGGCGCAGAGCAATGCTATGACCGGTGCCGCTTTACAGAGAGAAGGGCCGAACCCCGGTCCCGACATACGCGAGTACGCCATGAACCCGCTGGGTCCCGTCCTGATCGTCCTGCTCCTCCCGATCTCCGCCATCGGCCTCCTGCTCTACACCGATACCGGGATCGAGCCGACGCTGTTCTCCGCCACGGTGAAGACCTTCGTCGCCCTGTTCGCCATCGCCGGGATCCTGTCCTACGGCGCGAGCCGGCTCGCCGCCCGCTCGGAAGGCTGAAAAGACCGCGTTGCCGACCGGCCCCGTGGCGGGGCCGGTTCTGCGCCGACGCAACGGTGACGATGGGATCGAGGACGACATGAAGGCCGCCCTCGATCCCATTCCCGTGTCTGCCCGGCAAAACCACGATATTCGCAGATATCGCGGGGCGCTCGGGTCCCCTCTCCTGGAAGGAGAGGGACAGGGTGAGGTGTGTGACCTCTCCGAAGATGGTCCACACCTCACCCCAACCCTCTCCTTCCAGGAGAGGGAGCCTGTCGCGCAGATGGGTGGACCCATTGGCTGGCGGGGTACGTTTCGAATCCTCGCTCTCTGCCTGGCGGCGGGCGCCGCTGCGCTTTCCCACTGCCCCTGGCCGCCGAGGAGAAGTCGGCCCCTCCGCCCGCGTCGATGCCGGAGCCGCCGGCCCGGCCCACCGAGTTGAAGCCCGAACCGGCGCCGACACCCGCGACGGTTCCGCCGCTGCCGGACGCTCCGGCCCCGCCCGGACGCCCGACCGAACTGACGCCCCCTCCCCGGCCGCGCCGGAGACGGGTCCGGCCGCCGAGATGCCGCCGCCGCCCCGCGCCCGGCCGATCTCTCGACGCCGGCGACCACATCACCCGCCCTCACCCTGACGGTCGCTCCCCTCGACGACACCGCCTGTCGCAAGCGCCTTGAGCGCCTGGGCGCGACCTTCGAGGCGCTGCCGCCGATCGCGAACGGGCAATGCGGCGCGGAGAAGCCGTTGAAGCTCAGCCGCCTCTCCGGCGAGGTGACGCTCACGCCTCCCGCGACCCTGGTCTGCAACGCGGCCGAAGCCCTGGCGCGCCTGACAACGGAGGTGCAGGAAGCCTCGGAGCGCATTCTGAAGGCCCCCCTCAGGAGCCTGTCCATCGGCACCTCCTACGAGTGTCGCGGCCAGAACCACGATCCCGAAGCCAAGCTCAGCGAGCACAGCTTCGCCAACGGCGTCGACATCATGGGCTACGGTTTCGACGGGCGTGCACCGATCAAGGTCGGCGCCGGCCTCGACGACGCACCGGAAGCGACGTTCCAGGCCGCTATCCGGGCCAAGGCCTGCGGCTTCTTCCGCACCGTGCTCGGACCCGGATCGGATGCGGCCCACGGCAACCACCTCCATCTCGACGAGCGCGAGAGGAATGCAGGACATCGTCTCTGCCAGTAGGAGATGTGGAACGCCGAAGGGGCGCGCCGGCTTTAAGGAGCGCACCTGTCGATCCCCCGGCGAAAGTTGACCCCGAAATGGCCCATCTGCCCCTGCCGAGCGCCGTCGCGCTCATGGCCCTGGTCTGCCTGGCGACACCGGCGGCAGTAGAGGCGAAGCCGGCAGGAAACACGTCCTCGGACGCGGGCAAGACCACACCCGGCAAGACCACACCTGGCGAGGCCCTGACCGTCGAGGCGATCAACGGCGCGACCTTCACGGCGCCTGAGAGTGGCGACAAGGCGGGCGGCAAGAAGGCCCGTCCGAGCGCGAAGGACAAACGGCCCCAGCCTCTCCTGGTGAAGGTCCAGGTGCTCCTCGACCGGGCGCATTTCTCCCCCGGCGCCATCGATGGCCGCGACGGCGAGAACATGCGCAACGCCCTGTCGGCCTACGCGGTGGCACAGGGGTTGCCGCCGGCCCAGGCCCTGAACCAGGACCTGTTCGACAAGCTCGCCGCCTCCAGCGCCGACCCGGTGGTGGTCTCCTACACGATCACCGAGTCCGACGCGGCGGGCCCCTTCGCGGAAAAAATCCCCGCCAGGATGGAGGAGCAGGCCGACCTGGAGGCGATGAGCTACACCAATCCGCGCGAGATGCTGGCCGAGCGCTTTCACATGTCGCGCGACCTCCTCACCGCCATGAACCCGGACGCCGCCCTCGACAAGGCCGGCACCACCATCACCGTGGCGGCGGTCCCGCCCCTGGAGACCGGCAAGCCGGCGCAGGCCGAGGCGAAGCCGAAGAACAAATCCGAGGGCAAGTCCGCCAGCAAATCCGAGGAGAAGTCGGACGCGGACAAGGGCACGGACACGTCGAAGAAGGACGCTGCGCCCAAGAGCGACGATACCTCCAAGAAGGACGACACACCCAAGAAGGACATCGCGCGAGTCGAGGTCGACAAGGTCACGCGCCACGTGCGCGGCTTCGGCGAGGACGGCACCCTGCGGGCCTATTACCCCGCCTCCATCGGCAGCGCCGAGAAGCCGGCTCCCTCCGGCGAGGCCAAGGTGAAGGGCGTCGCCTACGCGCCCGTCTACACCTACAACCCCAAATACGCCTTCAAGGGCGTGAAGACGAACAAGACCTTCTCGATCCGCCCCGGCCCGAACAACCCGGTCGGCATCGTCTGGATCGACCTGTCGATCCCCTCCTACGGCATCCACGGTACGCCCGAGCCCGAGAAGGTCGGCAAGACCGAATCCCACGGCTGCATCCGCCTCACCAACTGGGACGCCCGCGACCTCGCCACCCGCATCGAGCGCGGCGCCAAGGTGGTGTTCAAGGACGAGTGAGATTTGTTGCGGCGTGGGATCGATGGTTGGGCCGCCGTCGATCCATAGGGGTCACGGTCTCACCCATCGCAAGGCGTCGATCAGTGCGCGAAGCGCTGGCGTGACCTGTCTGTTGGGATAGTAGAGGTGACAGCCCGAGAAGGGAGGGCACCACGCGTCGAGCACCTGAACCAACGTTCCGGCCGCGAGATCGGCTGCGACCTCGTCCTCCAACATGTAGCCGAGCCCCGCCCCCGCGCGCACGGCCGCAGCTGCGAGGAGGCCGTCATTGACGATGAGCTGTCCGCCCGCGCGCACCCGTATCTCGCGATCCTTCTCCGTGTCGGTGAACTCCCAGGGCAGGAGGCCGCCGCCACCGACCAGGCGGTAGTTCACGCAGTTATGGGCCTCCAGGTCGCTCGGGGTCGCCGGCCGAGGATGGTGGGCGAAATAGCCCGGCGTGCCGACAACGACCGTGCGCAAGTCCGGTCCGACGCGGACCGCCACCATGTCCTGCTCCACCGTGTCGCCGAAGCGGATTCCGGCGTCGAAGCCGGCCGTGACGACATCGGCGAGGCGATCGTCGATCACCACCTCCACCGAGACCACCGGGTGTTCGAGGAGGAACCGTGGCAGGGTCGGCTCGAGGACGGTTCGGGCGGCATAGGCGAACGTGGTCAACCGGAGGGTGCCGGACGGCGCGTGGCGCCAATCGGCCAACGCCGCGAGGCCACGCTCGACCTCTTCCAACGCCGGACCCAGCGAGCGCAACAGTCGCTCGCCGGCGGGCGTCGGGGCGACGCTGCGCGTCGTGCGCGCGAGCAGGCGCACACCGAGACGTGTCTCCAAGCCTCGCATCGCATGGCTGAGGGCCGACGGCGACAGGCCGAGTTCGGCCGCGGCCCGTGTGAAGCTGCGGCTACGCGCCACCGCCGCGAAGGCCGCGAGATCGTCGAGGGCGCCACGCCGCATTGCTGCATCCCGTTCACAGACCCTTGCCGCCCGTAACGGCTAATAAGCTGCAGTCTGTATCGCTACCATCCATTGGATCATTAGCGAGGCTCAACAATGGATTTGACGCATTATCGGACGTTGGGCCGCTCGGGACTCGCGGTGAGCCCCCTGGCGTTGGGCACCATGACGTTCGGCACGGCGCGCTGGGGGCTCGACGAGGCCGGCAGTCGCGCGGTGTTCGATGCCTATGTCGAGCGTGGCGGCAACTTCGTCGACACGGCCGACGTCTACGCAAGTGGCGGCAGCGAGACGATGGTCGGTCGTTTCGTAGCCGAGCGCAGCCTGCGCGATCGGCTCGTCCTCGCCACCAAATCGGGATTCGCCACCGGGAGTGGACCGCACGCGGGTGGTTGCGGCGCCAAGCACGTCCACGCGGCGATCGAGGGGTCGCTGCGCCGCCTGGGAACGGACTACATCGACCTGTACTGGGTGCACGTCTGGGATGGGATCACGCCGGCAGAGGAACTTCTCGAAACGATGGTCGGCCTCGTTCGTACGGGCAAGGTCCGCTACTGGGGCCTGTCGAACACGCCGGCCTGGTATGCCGCCAAGCTCGCGACCCTCGCCGCTTCGCGCGGTCTGTCGGGTCCGATCGCGCTCCAGTATTTCTACTCGCTGGTGAACCGGGAGGTGGAGGACGAGCACATCCCGCTCGCGGCTGAATTCGGCATGGGCATGGTGCCTTGGTCGCCCCTTGCCTACGGGCTGCTGACGGGCAAGTACGACCGCGCCACCGTGGAGGCAGCCGGCCGATGCGCGGGCGGCCTGCCGAAAGATGCGGCGCAGGCCGGTGAGGCGCGCCCGGCCGACGACAAACGCCTCGACGGCGCGAATCCCTTCGGCGACCGCCTGTTCACGCCGCGCAACTGGGATATTGTGGAGGCAGTCCGCCGCGTGGCCGACGCGATCGGACAATCGCCGGCGCGTGTCGCGCTCGCTTGGGTCGTGGGCAAACCGGGCGTGGCTTCGACCCTGATGGGCGTCAGCCGCGCGGCACAGGTCGCCGACAATGTGGAATCCCTCGGCCTCGTACTGTCCCCCCAGCACCGTGCCGCCCTCGATGCGGCCAGCATGCCCGCGGAGCCGCGACTGCTCTACTCCCTGGCGCAACCGCCATTGCGGCAAAACGTCGTCTTCGGAGGTGCGCAGGTTCAAGCTTGGGCAGAAATGTCCTGAAGGCACCGACGTCCGCCTGTCGGGTTTGCTGCAGAACGCGTGCGGGGCAGTGACGAACTCCCCGCGCGGGAGCGGAGGCGTCAACGCGCCCTCGGCAGCCCTTCACTTCGTCCGGCGGATCGGATGTCTACGCCGGGCAGGCTGGCGTCGCCGCTGCGGCCGAGGACATCTCAAGTCCCGAGCGCTAGGTCGGGTGTCTGCGCCAATGCGGGTTTTCGAGTTTTCTCCGCGCCATGTGCATCAGATCGTCCCGCACGGATTGGGTCGCGCTGAACGGGATATCGAAGTTCAGGCTATGATAGATCAGGCCGAGGATGGTGCCGTAATCGGGATCGTCAGCGCCGCCGTCGATGACGTTCAACACCCATCGATAGACGGCTTCATGGTCCAATGGAGAGGGATCGTCCCCGACGACCAGCCGACCTCCGGTGATCCACTCGCTCCGCAATGCCGCGATGTCCTGCGCCGTCAGGTTTGTCATACCGCCTCGTGACGTTCGAACAGGCCCGGAAACGGCCGCGCCGATCATCCCGGGCGGTCACCTCATCCTGAGGTGCCGAAGCGGAGCGGAGGCCTCGAAGGAGCCTCCAATTCGCGTAGCGGGTTCCGGAGCCCTCCTTCGAGGCCGCTGCGCGGCACCTCAGGATGAGGTTAATGCTTTGGACAAACAACTCAAACAGGCTCTAGCTGGTCGCCGATTTCAGACCGCATAAACGGTCACCGCCTTTGCGAAACCCGTTCATCGCCGCGCCCGGTCCGCTGAGGCGATGCTCGCCAGCGCCAGCATGGCCGCGTCGCAGAGGAAGGCCAGGGCAGCGGTGGCGAGCGCGCCCTGGAGCATCGGCAGGACGTTCTGGTTCTGCAACCCGGCGACGATGGGCGTGCCGAGGGTCGAGGCCCCCGCCAGCGCGCCCACCGCCGTGGTGGCGATGGCAAGGACGAGGGCCGTGCGCAGGGCATCGACGAGGCCCGGCATCGCAAGGGGCAGTTCCACGAGCAAGAGGATCTGGAGGCGGGTGAACCCCATGGCTTGCGCCGCCTCGCGCGCCTCGGGCGAGACCGATTCCAGCGCGCCCACCGTGCCGCGCAGGACCGGCATGATGCCGTAGGCGACCAGCGCCAGCAGGGTCGGCGGCCCGCCGAAGCCGAGGACGGGCAGGGCCAGGGCCACCATCACCACCGGCGGCACCGCCTGCGCGGCGGCCGCGATGCCGTCGATGCCCCCGCGCAGGGACGCCGCGCCGGCGCGCGTGGCGAGGATGCCGAGGCCGAGACCGAGCGACGCCACCAGGGCGAGCCCCACCCCGGCGAGGGCGAGGTGGTGCGTTGCCAGGGCGAGCAGGCGCTCCGCGCTCAAGCCGCGTCGCGGCGCCTCGCCCAAGGCCGCGACGATCCAAGCCGCCACGGAGGGATGGCTCATGGCGGCGAAGGCCGCCCCGACGAGGCCGGTGGCGATGGCGGTGCGAAGGCCGGGCCTCATGCGCGCCACCGTGCCCGGCAGGAGGCCTCGACGGCACTCAGCGATCCTTCCGCCGCCAGCGACAGGAGGATGATGGGGATGGCGCCCAACAGGATCAGGTCGGGGGCGAATTGCGCCATGCCGTCGAAGACGATCCGCCCAAGGCCGCCCGCGCCGATGAGGGCGCCCAGTGTCGCGAGACCGAGGCTCTGCACCGCCGCGACCCGCAGGGCTCCCACGAGCATCGGCGCACCGAGGGGCAGCTTCACCTGGGCCAGGGTCTGGGCCTTCGTCAGGCCCATGGCCTCGGCGGCGTCGATGGCGGCGGGATCGGCGGCGCGCAGGGCCGTGCCGATCCCGCGCCAGAGGGGCAGGAGCAGGTAGGCGGCGATGCCGAGGAGCGCGGGCCACGGCCCCAGGGCCGAGAGTCCGAGATCGCGCAGCGTCGGCACGGCGCGCAGCACGCCGCCGACGAGGGCGACGAGGGCGCCGAGAAGGGCGACGGCGGGGATCACCTGTACGCCGCTGACGAGGAGCCCAACGAGCCCCTGCGCGGAGCGCCAGAGAGAGAGAAGCACGGCCGCCGGGATGGCGAGGGCGATCGCTCCCCCGGCCAGGAGGAGGTGCTCGGCGATGGCCTCGTGCACCGCCTCCCGCCGCCCGGCATATTCCACCGCCAGGGACAGCCCGTTCAATCCGCCGCCGCGCCAGGCCGCGACCAGGAACCCCGATGCGGCGAGGATCGCGAGCAGACCGAGCCCCCGGCGCCGGACCCGTGCGATGCTGCCTCCGGCCAGCGCCAGGAGGCAGGCCGAGACTACCCAGAAACCGGAGCCAAGGCTGGCCCTCGCGGCGGGCGGCATGGTCGCTACGATACGGGACGCCTCCGCTCCGAGGCCGAGCAGGAGCACGGCCCAGGCCGTCAGGAAGAATCCCAGGGCGAGCAGGCCGCCCACGCGCCGGGGGAGCGCCGCGCCGACGACGAGGCCAGCCAGCGACAGGAGCGAGACGAGGCTGATCGACCAGGCGTGGAACGCGGACGCACGGACGGGATCGCCGGGCAGGAGTCGGTTTGCCGCCACATTGAGGAGCGCCATCCCATGGAGGGACGCGACGAGAAGTCCGACACCGAAAAGCCCGGCGCATGGCGCTGAACGGCCCGTCGCGTGGCGCATGAAGGGGGGTGGCGATGACGCTCTCACCCGATCAGCCCGCGCTCGTTGAGGTAGCGCCGGGCGACCCGATCCGCGACCTCGCCGTCCACGGTGATTCGGCCGTTGAGGCCGCGCAGGGTCGGTGCATCGAGCCCGGCGAAGACCCGCGCCAGGGCCGGACTGATGGCTGGGTAGCGCTCCAGCGCGGAGGCGCGGATCACCGGCGCGACCTCATAGACGATCTGGGCCGCTTTGGGATCGCTCATGACCACGAGGTCGAGGGCGGCGAGCGCGCCGTCGGTGCCGTAGACCATGCCCGCATTAACCCCGCTGATCCGCTGCGCCGCGGCCCGGGCCGTCACCGCCGTATCGCCGCCGGGCAGGCTGACGATGCGGTCGAGGGGCAGGCTGAACCCGTAGGCCGCCTCGAAGGACGGCAGCGCCGCCGGGCTCTCCACGAACTCGGTGGAGGCCGCAAGCAGGATGAGGCCGTCATTCGCGGCCCTGGCGAAATCCGCCATCGTGGCCAGATGCCGCGCCCGTGCGAATTCCCCGTTGAGGGCAATGAGCCAAGTGTTGTTGGCGGGCGCCCTGGCGAGCCAGACCAGCCCCCGTTCGGCATCCTTGCGCCGGATGGTCTCGTAGGCCTCCTGCGGAATCTTCCAGGCGGGATCGGTCTCGGTGCCGGTGAAGAAGGCGCCGTTGCCGGTGTATTCCGGGTAGATGTCGACCTCCCCGGAGAGGAGGGCCTCACGGACGATGAGGGTGGGGCCGAGCCCCAGCTTGCGGACCACCGGCACGCCGAGATGCTCCAGCACGAGGGCGATCATCGCCCCCGTGAGCGCGCCTTCGGTGTCGCTCTTCGAGGCCACGACGAGGGGTCGCTCGGCCCGCGCCGGCTTACCCGCCGCGACGGCCCAGGTGGCCAGAAACGCCAGCGCGCCGCGCCGGTTCGTCGCTCCGGGCGCCACAGGTCCCGCCGATCTGCGTGAAAATGTATCGTCCGATAACATTAACCCGATCCTGAACCTCCGCGGCCACTTCCTGCGCCTTGACACGCCAAGCGGAACGGGCGACGGCTCGACCGTTGCCGCAGGCGCTAAACGTCATTCTCGCCAACCTCACGGATGGCAAGCCTGTAAGGCTCCGGATGACGGCACCGTTCCAGGCCGGAACGAATCGAAGGGAAGAATCCCCAGCGTGAGTGCTGAACAGAACGACACTCTCCTCGACGGCGCCAGGGTTCTGGTGGTGGAGGACGAAGCCGCCATTTCCATGCTGCTCGAAGACATGCTCCTCGATTTCGGGTGCACCGTCGTCGGGCCCGCGGCTCGTCTCGCGACGGCCTTGGAAATGGCACGGAGCGAGACCTTCGAGGTCGCCATCCTCGATGTGAACGTCGCTGGCGAACCCATCTATCCGGTGGCCGAGGCGATCACGGAGCGCAACCTGCCCATCGTGTTCTCGACGGGGTATGGCGGCGCGGGAATCCGCGAGCCCTTCCGCGACCGCCCTGTGGTCCAGAAGCCGTTCAGCCAGGCCGATCTCAAGCGCACGCTGATCGCCGCCCTCGCTGCAGCGAGGAAGTAGGCGGCGGCCTCCGATGTGCGGAACGGCCGTCGCGCCGCCTCACATGCCCTCGATCGCGAAAGCATCGGGCAGGTGGCGCGGCCAGGTGCGTGGTGCCACGAAGACGGCATCCGCGCGCAAGGTCAAGGCGCCATAGCGCGGATTGCGCGCCATCCAAGCACGCACCGCGCGCGAAAAACGGGCGCGCTTCTTCGCATCGATGGCGGTCCGGGCCGCGTCGAGGGTGGCCCTCGCCTTCACCTCCACGAAAGCGATCGTGTCGCCCCGGCGCAAGATCAGATCGATCTCCCCACCGCTCGCGC
Source organism: Methylobacterium bullatum (assembly GCA_902712845.1). NCBI lineage: Bacteria > Pseudomonadati > Pseudomonadota > Alphaproteobacteria > Hyphomicrobiales > Methylobacteriaceae > Methylobacterium > Methylobacterium bullatum. The sequence goes on along the minus strand of LR743504.1, from coordinate 2,055,152 downwards.
TGAAGCGCCGGGCGAGCGGGCGATACCCCTTCATCATCATAGAGAGGAGGGCGAGGGTCTCGCCCGAATGGCCGCGCAGGTAGGTGGCGCGCCGCCGCGCTTTCGCGTCGACAAGCTTAGACGTCGGCATCGGTGCGCCGGGCGAGGACGAGGGCACGGGCATAGACCACGCGACGGGGCTGGCCGGTGGCATCGGCCACGAGGGCGGCGGCGTCCTTGATCGAGTGGCGGGACAGCGCCGCTTCGATCGCCGCATCGAGACCGGCCTCGACCTCCTCCTCCGGCGGTTCTTCCGGGTTGGTCCCGATCACCACCACAACCTCACCCTTGGGAGCCCCCTCCTCGGTGAAGGTCTCGGCCAGGGTTGCGAGGGTGCCGCGCCGGATCGTCTCGTAGAGCTTGGTGAGCTCGCGGGCGACCGCCGCGGGCCGGCTCCCTCCGAGGATCGCGGCGGCATCCACCAGCATTTCTGGCAGGCGGTGGGGGGATTCGAACAGGACCAGCGTTCCGGGGATCTGCCCGAGCGCCGCAAGGCGATTGCGCCGGGCACCGGATTTCTGCGGCAGGAAGCCTTCGAAAAAGAAACGGTCGGTGGGCAGGCCCGCCGCGACGATGGCGGTCATCACCGCGGATGGACCGGGGATAGGCGTCACCGCAATGCCCGCCTCGATCGCAGCCTGAACAAGCTTGAAACCGGGGTCGGAGACCAACGGCGTTCCGGCATCCGAGACCAGGGCCAAGGCTTCGCCATTCTGCATCCGTGCGATCATACGCTCACGCACCGCCGCGTTCGAATGCTCGTGGTAGGCGACCAGCGGCGTCGTGATGCCGTAATGCATCAGGAGGGTGCGGGTGACGCGGGTGTCTTCGGCGAGCACGGTATCGGCCGCCGCCAAAGTCGCCAGCGCACGGAACGAGACGTCCTTGAGGTTGCCGATCGGGGTCGCCACCACGTGCAGTCCGGGGTCGAGCGGTTCGGCCTCCGCCGCAAGGCCGAAAGCGGTGAATGTGGAGACGGGCTTGGCCGGATCGTGGACTGCCCTGGAGCGGCGCGTCCGATTGTCGATTCTCTGAGTCATGAGGCGGACTTTGCCACGGGGAGACGGGCAGGAGGAATGCCCGCGCCGGGGGTGTCGGCACATTTACTTTTGTCGTCCAGGCTTTAACCGTGCGCTGATCGGGCATGCGATGCAGATTAGCGACGGGGAGTACCGTGCAATGGGGAAAAGCCTTGCAAGGGGCCACGGTCCCGCCACGGTCGGTTGGGCAAGGGCGGCGGCGTTCCTCATGCTCGTCGGAGGGCTTGGCGGCTGCATCGGCGGCCCCGATGGCGGCCCGCGCGCCACGAAAGCCGCACCTAACCCGGATCTGGCCGCCGCGGGCGATCCGCAGGCGACGTCTCCGGGCTCGACGAAGATCGGCACGGGCTCGGTGAAGATCGCCCTCATCCTGCCCCTCTCCGGTCCCGGTTCGGCGGTTGGCGCGGCTCTGCGCAACGCCGCAGAACTCGCCGTCGAGGATTTCCAGAAGCCCGACCTGCAGATCGTGGTGAAGGATGACCGCGGGTCGCCCGATGGCGCGCGTGAGGCGACCCAGGCCGCCCTCGCCGAGGGCGCCGAGTTGGTGATCGGCCCTCTCTTCGCGGCCAATGTCCAGGCGGCGGCGGGGGTCGCGCGCGGGGCCGGCAAGCCGATCATCGCTTTCTCCACCGATGCGAGCGTCGCGGCGCGCAGCGTTTACCTCCTCAGCTTCCTGCCGCAGGCCGAGGTGGACCGGGTGGTCGACGAAGCGGTAGCGGCTGGCCGCCGCTCCTTTGCCGCGCTGATCCCCGAGAACAGCTACGGCAATGCCGTGGAGGCGCAGTTCCGCGAGGCGGTGGCGAGGAAGGGCGCTCGCCTCGTGGGGATCGAGCGCTACGCGCCGGGCGCGCCCGCCCCCGCCATCTCGCGCCTCGCCGGCCTCATCAACGGTCCCGGCGCCCAGGCCGATGTCCTGTTCCTGCCGGAAAGCCCGGAGGGCTTGGCCGTCGTCGCACCTGCGCTCACCAAGGCGGGGTTCTCTCCCGGCCGGGTCAAACCCATTGGCACGGCGGTGTGGAACGACGCACGCGTCTTTGCCCTCCCCGCCCTGCAGGGCGGCTGGTTCGCAGCGGCGGATGCCAATGGATTCAACGGTTTCTCGCAGCGTTATCAGGCGCGTTTCGGCTCCGTGCCGCCACGCGTGGCGACGCTGGCCTACGACGCCGTCTCGCTCATGGCGGCGCTGACACGGCAGTACGGATCGCAGCGCTTCGCCGACGTCACCCTGACGACGCAGGCAGGCTTCTCTGGGATCGACGGCACCTTCCGCTTCCGCCCGGAGGGGTTGAGCGACAGGGCGCTGGCCATCTACGAGATCCGTAGCGGCACGCCAACCATCGTGAGCCCGGCCCCGCGCACGCTCGGCCCCTCCGGCACATGATTCGCCGTAGGCGTCAGGTGTGGCCGATGAGCGCCGCGCCGAGGGCGATGACGAGGCAGGCGGCGATCCTCCCGGCCGTCAGCCGTTCGGCCAGGAAGGCGCGTCCGAGAAGGGCGGCGAAGACCACGCTGGTCTCCCGCAGGGCGGACACTGCGCCCATGGCGCCGAGGCGCATGGCCCATATCACCACCGCATAGGCGACTAGGGAAATCACCCCACCGCCGAGAGCCTTGGCACTTTCGACGGGACTGGCATCGAGCACCCGGCTTCCCCGCACAAATGCGAGCCAGATCGGGAAAGCGAGATGGAAACAGAACATCGCCGCCGTATAGGAGAGCCAATCTCCCGACACCCTGACGCCGATTCCGTCAACGAGGGTATAGGCAGCGATCGTCGCCCCGGTGCCGAGGGCGGCGATGAGTTGGGATCTTGCGACTCCCCCCTTGGCAAACGCCAAGGCGAGGATGCCGCAACTGACCAAGGCGATGCCGGCAGCGCCCAAGACATCGGGATGCTCGCGAGCGACGAGGGCGGCGCCGAGGGCAACCATGGCCGGCGATGAACCCCGGGCGATCGGATAGGTTTGGCCAAGATCGCCGCTGCGATAGGTGACCAGCAACAGGGCGTTGTAAGCGATGTGGATGAAGCCGGAGGCCACCGCGTAGGGCCAGCTCGACGGGTTCGGCAGGCCGAATGCGAGCAGGCCCACGAGGCCGAGCCCGCCGACGGCGAGGTTCATCACGCTCATCGACCAGAGCCGGTCCGTGCCGCCACGCAGCAAAGTGTTCCACCCGGCGTGGAGGAAGGCCGCGACGAGCACGAGGGCGACGACCGACGCGGTCATGGCCGGCGCCCCGGCATCAGGCAGCGAGTTCCGCCACCACCGCGTTCAGAACCGGCGCACCGCGGGGGGTCGCGGCGATGCGGCCTCCATCCAGGCGGGTGACGAGCCCGTCACCGATCAGGGCCTGGATACGGACCGGATCGAGTTGGCGACCCTTGAGCATCGCATAGCGGGCCGGATCGACTCCCTCCCTCAGACGCAGGCCCATCATGAGGAACTCGTCGCCCTGGTCGGCGGCCGAGAGAGTTTCGGTCTCGACGATGCCGTGTCCGTCGCGCTCCACTCGGGCAAGCCAGGCTTCCGGCGCCCGTTCGGTGACTGTACCGATCCGCCCTTCGCCGGTCACCAACCGGCCATGCGCGCCGGGACCGATGCCGGCATATTCGCCATAACGCCAGTACAGGAGGTTGTGTCGCGATTGCGCGCCGGGGCGGGAATGGTTGGAAATCTCGTAGGAGTAGAGCCCGGCCGCGTCACAGACCTCCTGCGTCACGTCGTAGAGCGCTCTCGCCATGTCGTTGTCCGGTGGGACGAGCTTGCCGGCGGCGTGAAGGCCAAAGAACGGCGTCCCTGGCTCGATGGTCAGTTGATAGAGCGACAGGTGCTCGGCCGCCCTGGCGATGGCCTCCTTCAGCTCGTCACGCCAGGCGGACGCGCTCTGGTTCGGCCGCGCATAGATGAGATCGAAGGAGTAGCGCTCGAAATGCGCGGCGGCCATCTCAACCGCCGCCATCGCCTCTGCAGCCGTGTGAAGCCGCCCGAGGGCCTTCAGGGAGGCGTCGTCCATGGCCTGGACCCCGAGGGAAACGCGGTTCACTCCGGCGGCCCGATAACCGCGAAAACGGCCGGCCTCGACGCTGGTCGGGTTGGCTTCCAGCGTCACCTCAATGTCGGGCGCCGCGCCCCAGGCATCGTCGATGGCCTCGAGCAACCCCGCGACGGTGCTCGGCTGCATCAGCGAGGGGGTGCCGCCCCCCAGGAAGATGCTCGACACGGTCCGACCCGGGATCCGCGCCGCCATATTGGCGATCTCGGCCCGGAACGCAGAGAGGAAACGTCCCTCATCCACGGGTGTATGGCGGACATGGCTGTTGAAGTCGCAATAAGGGCACTTCGAGGCGCAGAAGGGCCAATGAACATAGACACCGAACCCGGCGTCGCGGGTCGGGTGGTCCGGGCCTAAACGATCGGTCATTGGGCGGATGTGCGCGCGGTTGGGGATTTTGGCAATGGTGCCGGGACGATCCACGGCTAAGGCCTCACCTCGGCACGCGGCCGAGGTGAGGAGTCAAGAAGCTCGCCCGCCCGTTCAGCCGGCCCGACGCAGGCAGCTCTCGGCCAGGAGCACGAACGCGCGGGCGCGGTGCGACAGGGCGTTCCCGCTCTGCCAGTCGACGCCGTGCTTTTCCTCCGAGGAGAGTTCGCCGAAGGTGCGGTCGTAGCCGTCCGGCAAGAACATCGGGTCGTAGCCGAAGCCCTGCGAGCCGCGCGGCTCCACGAGTTCACCGAACACGCGACCCTCGAATGTCTCGGTGTGGCCATCGGGCCAGGCGATGACGAGGGCAGAGACGAAGTGAGCTCGCCGGGTTGTGGCTCCGCGCTTGTCGATCTCGGCCGCGATGCGGGCCATAGCGCCGGAGAAGTCCTTGTCGGGACCGGCCCAGCGGGCGGAGAACAGGCCGGGTGCGCCGTCGAGGGCATTGACGCAAAGGCCGGAATCGTCGGCGAAGGCCGGAAGGCCCGAGGCCTGAGCTGCGGCGATGGCCTTGATCGACGCGTTCTCGGAGAACATCGTCCCGGTCTCATCGGGCTCCGGCAGACCGAGTTCGCCGGCGGAGACGGCCTCCACGCCGAACGGCGCCAATAGCTCGCGCATCTCCACGAGCTTGCCGGGATTATGGGTGGCGATGACGACCCGCCCTGTGAGAATGCGCGGCTCGCTCATGCGATCGCCTGCTTCTGAAGGGTGACGAGCTGCTCGACGCCGCCACGGGCTAGCCGCAGCAATTCGATGAGTTCGGCCTCCGAGAAGGGCTTGCCCTCGGCGGTGCCCTGCACCTCCACAAGGCCGCCGGAGCCGGTCATGACGAAATTCGCATCGGTCTCGGCGGCCGAGTCCTCCGCGTATTCGAGATCGAGCACCGGGGTGCCCTTGTAGATGCCGCAGGAAATCGCGGCGACATGCTCGCGCAGGGGGTCGACCGAGATGATGGAACGCCCACGCATCCAGGTGAAACAATCGTGCAGGGCGATCCAGGCACCCGTGATCGCGGCGGTGCGGGTACCGCCATCCGCCTGGATCACATCGCAGTCCACGGTTATCTGACGCTCGCCGATGGCGGGAAGATTGGTGACGGCACGGAGCGAGCGGCCGATCAGCCGTTGAATCTCCTGCGTCCGACCGGAGGGCTTGCCGGAATTCACCTCGCGGCGAGTGCGCTCGTGAGTTGCGCGAGGGAGCATGGAATACTCGGCGGTGACCCAGCCCTTGCCCGAGCCGCGCAGCCATGGCGGGCCGCGTTCTTCAAGGGACGCCGTGCAGAGGACTTTCGTCTGGCCGAAGGTGACGAGGCAGGAACCCTCGGCATAGCGGGCGACGGCGCGCTCCAGGGTGACGTTGCGCAGTTCGTCGTTCGCGCGCTTCGAGGGCCGCATGGGCACTCTCCTTGGTCGAGTTCCGGATTGATCGTCCGGGCTCTTAGGCCCCGGCTGGTTCACCGGCAAGCGCGGCCAGGAAGGAGAGGGACGCGCCCACGGGACGCGCCCCGAACTCACGCCTCAGTAGCGGTAGTGGCGACGATGATGATGACCGAATCGGCGGTGATGGTGGTGGTGGCCGAAGCGACGGCCGTAGTGATGGCCGAAATGGCGACCGCGATGGTGACCGAAGTGACGGCGATGATGCCGGCCGTGATGGCGCCAGTGACCGCCGCCGTACTGGACCTGCGTGGCAGCCAGGTTGACCGAGCCGGCGACCTCGCTGGACACTGTCATCGGTGCGGCTTCTGCGCCGCGCGGAGTGCCGAGGATCATCGCGCCCACCAGGGCGACCACGATGGCGAGGGTCTTCGCCATGGCGGACAGGGTTGGGTTCTTCATCAGGACGGACTCCGTTCCGTGAGTGACTCGTATCGCCGACCGGTTTGGTGCGGATGCGATGGAACGCGTGTTCGCCTGGAAAGGCAGCATGCTCTGGATCGAATTTATATTTTTTGTTTTGGGATTAAGCAGGCGTCGCGCGTCTTTCGGTCGATTTTCCGAGCCCTACGACCACACTGCCTCGTCGTTCGCCAAGCGAATGGGCAAGACCTGGATAGTGAACAGAAAATGAGCGGTCGCTGTTCCCAGAGCGGAATGTTCCGACTAACAATGCCTATTTGGTAGGCAGACACATTCCCGCGCGAAGGATTCTCTACCCCTGCGAGTTAAAGGTCCGTCACATCGCGGTTGGAGCCCGTCGCGGATGGCGACTCTCCCTATAGCCATGGCTGGCACACGTTATGCTAACGGCGATTCCGGCTACGAACGGCCGCGAACGATGTGACGGGGAAACCCGGCCGTCGGATCGCTAGAGGGACGAGAGGCTCGAAATGACGAAATATAAGCTCGAGTATCTATGGCTCGACGGATACACGCCGGTGCCGAACCTGCGTGGCAAGACCCAGATCAAGGAATTCGACGGCTTCCCGACCCTCGAGCAGCTTCCGCTTTGGGGCTTCGACGGCAGCTCGACGATGCAGGCCGAAGGCGGCAGCTCCGACTGTATGCTGAAGCCCGTGCGCCACTTCCCCGACAGCACACGCAAGAACGGCGTGCTGGTGATGTGCGAAGTGATGATGCCGGACGGCGTGACGCCTCATGCCTCCAACAAGCGCGCCACGATCCTCGACGATGACGGCGCCTGGTTCGGCTTCGAGCAGGAGTATTTCTTCTACAAGGACGGTCGTCCCCTCGGCTTCCCCGCCAGCGGCTACCCGGCCCCGCAGGGCCCGTACTATTGCGGCGTCGGCTACAAGGAAGTCGGCTCCATCGCACGCCAGATCGTCGAAGAGCACCTCGACCTGTGCTTGGACGCCGGCATCAACCACGAGGGCATCAACGCCGAGGTGGCCAAGGGCCAGTGGGAATTCCAGATCTTCGGCAAGGGCTCCAAGAAGGCCGCCGACGAAATGTGGGTCGCCCGCTACATCCTGCAGCGCCTATGCGAGAAGTACGAGATCGACATCGAGTACCATTGCAAGCCGCTCGGTGCGACCGATTGGAACGGCTCGGGCATGCACGCCAACTTCTCGACGGAGCACCTCCGCACGGTGGGCGGCAAAGCCTATTTCGAGGCGCTCATGGCAGCGTTCAAGGAGAATCTGGACGACCATATCGCTGTCTACGGCCCGGACAACCACATGCGCCTGACCGGTAAGCACGAGACCGCCGCGATCGACCAGTTCAGCTATGGGGTCGCCGATCGTGGCGCCTCGATCCGCGTGCCGCACAGCTTCGTCAATAATGAGTACAAGGGCTATCTGGAAGACCGCCGTCCCAACAGCCAGGGGGACCCCTACCAGATCGCTTCGCAGATCCTGAAGACCATCGCCTCGGTGCCGACCTCCGAGGAAGCGAAGGCAGCAGCCTGATACGACATCCGCCACGGCGCTCCTCGGCGCCGCGGCGATTTTCATTCAGAATGATTGTTTCATGAGCCAAACGGCGTCTTTTTAGGCACCGTGCCTGTTATGGACGCTGTGCCGATGAGAGCCGAAGCAAGAGGTCGGAACCGCCTCGCATCACCCATGCGGAGATGGGGTACTCTGCTGAGACCGGTCATTTCAGCGGGTGCAGGACGTCGAACTCCGTGGCGAAAGCCGCCCCAGGACGAGCCATGCAGCGCTCGACCCACGCATCGAGGACCGGATCGCCCGGTTTGCCGAACCAAGCATAGGGCGAGTGGAGCAGCAGGTCGGCCGCCGTGAAGCGCTCGCCGAAGAGGTAGGGTCCATTGGCTAGTCCCGCGGCGAGCCGCTGCCGCATCTCCGCGCTGCCGCGAAAGGTCGACGCGATGGCGGGATGCGTGAGCCCGATCGCTTCCAGCAGCATGACCGGCTCGACCACGCCCGAATACCACGCGAACCAGCTGAGATAGGCTCCCCGCTGCGGATGACCCGGCGGGATACTCAGGCCAGCCTTCGGGAAGAGGTTGGCGAGGTAGAGCATGATCGCGCTGCTCTCCCAGATCGTCACGTCGTCATGAACGAGGAGCGGCACCTTTCCCTCGGGATGGGGATTGCTGGGATCGTGCTGGCCGGAGCCATCCTGGCGCGCGATGGCGACGATCTCCACCGACACGTCGTCGAGGGCACCGAGCTCGTGCAGCAGCGCGACGATGCGGGTCGAGCGGCTCTTGGGCGAATGAAAGAGGGTCAGCATTGGGGTACTCTCGTTGGCGGGGTCGACGTCGACGCTTATAAGCGAGCGCTACTGCCACTCTGCGTCAGTTGGACGATGGCTCGCACGGACCGCCTCTTCCGACTGCTGCAGGCTCTGCGCATGCTGCCTGCGCCGGTGACGGCGGCCCGGCTGGCGGAGGAGACGGGCGTGTCCACCCGCTCGCTCTACCGCGACATCGACAGCCTTCGCGCGGCCGGCGCCCATATCGAGGGTGAGCGCGGCTACGGCTACCGACTGATCGAGGACGGGGCTCTCCCGCCGCAGATCTTCGATCGGATCGAGATCGAAGCGCTGGTGCTCGGCTTGTCCGAGGTCCGACACATGGGGGACCCGGCGCTGGCGAAGGCCGCCGCCGCAGTGCTCGCCAAGGTGGCGACGACCCTCCCGGATACCGGCCAACAGCACCTGCTCCACGCGGTCTCGCAGGTCCGGCGGTCCGAGGAGCGCTTCGCCCCCTCCCCCGCCACGGCGGTGATCCGCGAAGGGTGCTGGCGCGAAGAAGCGGTGACGATCCGCTACGCGGACGGTGAGGCACGGATCACGGAACGGACGATCTGGCCGCTCGCGATCGTCTATCTCGACCGCAAGCTGGTGGTTCTCACGTGGTGCTGTCTGCGCGAGGCGCACCGCATGTTCAGAGTGGATCGGATCGCCGCTGCCGAACTCGCGGGCGCCAGCTTTCGGCCGAAACGCGCCAGGCTCCTGCGTGACTATCTCGCTGTGTTGAAGAGAAAGGCCGCGGACGCGCCGGAGGGCTGAACGCGGGGACGGCGCCCGGGCGAGCGCGATCAGGCGCCGAAAATCGACCAGCCGAGGCGCTTGGTCAGCTGTTCCAGGGCGATCCGGCCGAGATGGGAATTGCCGGATGCGTCGAGACCCGGCGACCAGACTGCGATCGAAGCCTTATTCGGTGCCACGGCGATGATTCCGCCGCCGACTCCGCTCTTGCCCGGCAGACCGACCCGATACGCGAACTCACCCGAGCCGTCGTAGTGACCGCAGGTGAGCATCACCGCATTGATACGCCGGGCTCGCTCAGCCGAGACCACGGAATAACCGGTCAGCGGGTTGCGCCCGGAATGCGCCAGGAAACGGGTGGCGTTGGCGAGTTGCCGACATGACATGGCGATGGCGCAGTGGTGAAAATAGACGCCGAGGGTAAAATCCACCGGATTGTCGAGAACGCCGAAGGATTTCATGTAGTTGGCGAGCGCGATGTTGCGAAAGCCCGTGCGCAGCTCCGAGGCCGCCACCGCCTCGTCGATGATGATCGTGGGATCCTGCGCCAGGAACTGCATGAAACGCAGGATCTCGCCCAGGGCCTCCCTCGGCTGATGGCCCGACAGGATCACGTCGGTGACCGCGATGGCACCGGCATTGATGAAGGGATTGCGCGGAATGCCGCGCTCGCGCTCCAGCTGGACGATGGAGTTGAAGGGGCTGCCCGAGGGCTCGCGTCCCACCCGGCGCCAGAGACGGTCGCCGGCCATGCCGAGTGCCAGGGTGAGGGTGAAAACCTTCGAGATGCTCTGGATCGAGAACGGCGTGTCGCTGTCGCCTCCCGCCGCCACGTGACCGTCCGCATCGATGACGACGAGACCGAACGCCTTCGGATCGACCCGGGCGAGTTCCGGTATGTATGTGGCGACCTCCCCCCGGTCCGGCCTGTCCGCCATCTCCTCGGCGATCTCTTTGACGACGGTGTCGAGGTCGGGCACGGCGGCGTGTTCCTCCGAACGGACGGGAGCGGCGGGTCCGTCAACCAGACCCACCGGCCACAGCGAGCAGGCTCGCGAGGGCGGCGACTCAACGCAAAGGCCGTTCCGTTCGGGCGGCAAACGGATTAGCAGACGACAGGGCGGCTATGCCTCACCGGTAAAGGTTGTGCCCGGGCTCCGGGCCGGACACAATCAGCGGTCAGGAAACACCCAGTGACCGAACGCGCGCATCCCTATTCCTCGTCGCAGCAGCTTCAGGCCCTCTCGGCCCTGAACGAGCGGACTCGTGAGATCTTCCGGCAGATCGTCGAGAGCTATCTCACGACGGGCGAACCGGTAGGGTCGCGCAACCTCGCGCGGATCCTGCCCATGGCCCTGTCCCCGGCCTCGATCCGCAACGTCATGGCGGATCTGGAGCATTCCGGGCTCATCTTCGCGCCCCACACCTCGGCTGGGCGCCTGCCGACGGAGCTCGGCCTGCGCTTCTTCGTCGACGCCATGTTGGAGATTGGCGATGTCGGCCGCGAGGAGCAGGAGCGGATCGAGGCGCAGATGCGCGCCGCCGCCTCGGGCCACACCTTCGAGAGTGCCCTCGCCGAGGCCTCGTCGATGCTGTCGGGCATTTCGCGGGGGGCGGGCGTTGTCGTCACGACCAAGAGCAACGTCCATCTCAAGCACATCGAGTTCGTGCGGCTCGATCCCGCCCGCGCCCTCGTCGTCCTCGTCTCAGATGACGGCTCGGTGGAGAACCGTCTCCTCGACCTGCCGCCCGGCCTTCCGGCGAGCGCCCTGCAGGAGGCCTCGAACTACCTCAATGCCCGCTTGCAGGGGCGGACCCTCGGAGGCTTGAGAGCGGAAATCGAGGCCGGTCGCGAGGCGATGAAGCGCGAACTCGACGTCATCACCGAGCGGCTGGTCGATGCCGGCCTCGCCACCACGGTCGGGCCATCAGAGGCGCGCCAACTCATCGTGCGCGGCCAGGCGAACCTGCTCGACGACCTGCGCGCGGTGGAGGATCTCGAACGGATCCGCCTGCTGTTCAACGATCTCGAGACGCAGAAGGACGTCATCGAACTCCTCTCCCGCGCCGAGGGCGGCGAGGGCGTCCGCATCTTCATCGGCTCGGAGAACAAGCTGTTCTCGCTCTCGGGCTCCTCGATGATCGCGGCGCCGTTCCGGGACGGTTCGCAGAAGATCGTCGGTGTCGTCGGCGTGATCGGTCCGACCAGGCTCAACTACGCACGGATCGTTCCGATGGTGGATTACACCGCCAGGGTGGTCTCGCGGATGCTGGATCGAGGCGGCCGCTGAGGAAACCGGTCACCGTGCGGGCCGGCTTCGCCCGAGCCGAGTTGGCCGCGCTCAGGCGCCCCCGTTTCTGCGTTTGAGAACCAGCGACACACCGAAGGCCTGCACGACCGAGCGGGGCCGGCGGCGGAAGCCATGAACCTAGAGGTGACGACAACTAAATGGGATCGCATGCCCTCGCTGGCGGAGGATATGCCTTTCTCATTGAGCGACAGATTGGTGAAGAAGCTGAAACGTGAAAGCTCCGGATCGGTGATGACAACCGATCCGGAGCCTCTGGACTTACTCTCGCATCATCACGTCGAGGCGGTTGAACAGCAATATCGATGTGGCCGCCATCGCGGATACGGACGACAAAGGAAGGCGCCTCCTCCTGCGGCGGCTCCCCTCTCAGGGAAACCGCCGATCCGAGATCAGCCGCGAATGACGTCCACGATTTCGTAGGTGTCGGGATCGACGATAACGATGTCGTCATCGACGAGGACGTAGCGGTAATCCTCGTATTCCGGCACGATCCGAACGATATCCGGCGGGAGATCGTAAAGGGTGTAGTTGCGAGCAATGGCGGTGCCCACCGTCAGGGCGAAGGCACCGGCGGCGAGGCGCGGGATGCCGCGACGCAGCACGCTCTGGCGAAACTCCGTCCGCTGCGGAGCACCAAGCCGGCCATAGGCTCCGCGCACGGCGCCACTGTCGCCTCGTCCGCCACGATCTCCACGCCCGCCCCTGTCACCGCGATCACCCCTCTCGCGATCCATCCGCTCGCCACGGTCCGCCTTGCCGTCCTTCATGTCGCGATCGGCCTTGCCGCCTCGCTCCATGCGCTCGCCCCGGTCCGGCTTATCATCGCGTTCGGCCTTGCCGTCACGGTCTGCCTTGCCGTCACGATCGGGCCGGCCGGCATCTGTCCTTCCGCCGGCACCCGGGCGTTCACCCTGCTCCATGCGGCCATTCCGGTCGCTACCGCCCCGTTCCATCCCGGCGGCTCCGCCGCGCTCGCCCGCCGGACCACCGCGCTCCCCCGGGGAACCGCCACGCTCCGAACCGCCTGCCGCTCCGCCACGTTCTGCTCCGGCGCCACCGCCGTCACGCATTCCAGCGCCACCGGCCGATCCCGCACCACCCGCGCCGCCGCCCGGCGCACCGGCTCCGCCGCGCCGCCGCCCGCGCCACCACCGCCTCCGGCTCCAGGCCCACCTTGGGCGAAAGCAGTCGCCGCACCGACGACCAGAACGGCAGCCGTCATCGTACTCCGCAAGAGCTTGCTCATGTCGATCAGTCCATTCTCAAGTGGAACTCAGACGCCGATAGGCGCCGATGCGAAGCCGAAACAGAAAGGCCGGCAAAACCGTTCCTCATTTTTTCGAATATCACTCCCCTCATCATGGAGACCGCCACGCTCAATCACGCTCAAGCTTGAACGATGCGCCTTTCCATTGGACAGGAACCCCCGCCTATCCTTTGGCTCTGAACAGCCAACCGCCACGGCGGGGAGAACGGCTGACATTTCCAGCGCGCTGTAGAAAAGCCGCGCTTAAGCCCTTGTGAATCGTGGACCGGTGCTTAACGTCGCCGCCCAAGAGACCTACTCGGAAGGTCCCGCTCGAAGTTTGGGAGTCCCCATGTCCGACGCTATCGCGATCGATCCTTCGCGGCCCGACGATCCTGAAGATCGCCGTCGCCGCATCTTCGCCATCGTCGGCTCATCGTCGGGTAACCTCGTCGAATGGTTCGATTTTTATTGCTACGCCTTCTTCGCTCTCTACTTCGCGCCGGTCTTCTTCCCCGAGGGTGACGATACCAGCCAACTCCTGAAATCCGCGGCCGTGTTCGCCGTGGGGTTCTTCATGCGCCCCATCGGCGGCTGGTTGTTCGGCCGCATCGCCGACCGTCTCGGCCGCAAGACCTCGATGATGATCTCGGTGCTGATGATGTGCGGCGGATCGCTGATGATCGCCGTGTTGCCGACCTATGCCAGCGTCGGACATTGGGCTCCGGCCCTGCTGCTCCTCGCTCGCATGATCCAGGGCCTGTCCGTCGGCGGCGAGTACGGCACCAGCGCGACCTACATGAGCGAGGTCGCCCTCAAGGGTCAGCGCGGGTTCTTCGCCTCGTTCCAGTACGTCACCCTGATCGGCGGCCAGCTCCTCGCCTCGCTGGTGCTGATCATCCTGCAGAGTATCCTGACCGCCCAGCAGCTCACGGCCTGGGGCTGGCGTATCCCGTTCTTCATCGGCGCGATGGCGGCCGTGGTCGCCCTGTTCCTGCGCTCGTCGCTCGCGGAAACCGCCACGAAAGAGGACATGGCCTCGAAGGAATCCGGCACGTTCGCCGCCCTGTTCAAGCATTGGCGGGCGTTCTGCGTGGTGCTCGCCTACACCGCCGGCGGCTCCCTGAGCTTCTACACCTTCACCACCTACATGCCGAAATATCTCTTCAACACGGCGCATATCGACAAGATCACCGCCTCGCAGATCTCCACGGCGGCGCTTCTCGTCTACATGGTGATCCAGCCCTTCTTCGGCTGGCTGTCGGACCGGATCGGCCGCAAGACCAACATGCTGCTCTATAGCGGGCTCGGCACGTTGATGGTGGTGCCGCTGATGACCGCCATCGGCGCCACTACCAACCCGTACCTCTCGTTCGGCCTGATCATGATCGGCCTCACGGTGATCAGTTTCTACACCGGCATCAGCGGCATCGTGAAAGCCGAACTGTTCCCGACCCAGGTCCGCGCGCTCGGCGTCGGCCTTTCCTATGCGGTCGCGAACTCCCTCTTCGGTGGCACCGCGGAGATGGTGGCCCTGTATCTGAAGCAGATCGGCTCTGAGAGCAGCTTCTTCTGGTACGTCACGGCGATGCTCGCCATCGCCTTCATCGGCTCGCTGATCATGCCGAACCCCAAGCGCCATGGCTATCTCGACGGCGACGGCACCGTGGAAGAGGCGCTGATGCGCAAGTCACGGCGGGTGGTGCCGGCCTGAAACGGCCAATCCCATCCGCCCCTTCCCGGGCGGATGGGGCGATGGCGGGTCCAGCTCCCGGGTCCAGCACAGGAAATCGCGAAGCGTCCAGTGCTTATCCGGCCTCGCCCATGATCGCCCGCCTCTGCCGGTCGAGTTCCTCGCTGTAGCGCTTGAGCGTGTGGCTCTCGGTGAGCAAGCCGACCACCCGGCGCGAGGCCGGATCGTCCACCACCGCCAACGCCTCGCTCTCGGCACCATCGAAGGCAGAGGCCGCCTGCTTGGCGTTCATGTCGGCGGTGAGGAACACGTCGGCATAGCGCATGGCCTCGGCGAGAGCGGCCTCGCCATCGACGGCAGCGAGGGCATGGGCCTCGGGCACCAGCACGATCCCCGTATAGCGCCCGTCCCCGTCGACCAGCACCACGCGCGAAGGCGAGCCGAGGGGATGGGCTTTCAGGAAATCGCGCAGCGTCATGTCGACCGGCATGGTTTCGACCTCGCGGCGCATCAACGCCCCCACGGTGAGCGACCTGATCCAGCCGATATCGTGCGCGCTGCGGATGCTTTCGCCGCGAAGGTGAAAGCGCCAGGTGGCGAAGGAATAGCCGAAGGTCTTTCGCACGGTCATCGACGAGGCGATCACGGCCACGAGGACGAGGCCGGTTATGGGAAAGCTGCCGGTGAGTTCGAGGGCGAGGAACGTCATCGTCAGCGGGCCGCCGATGACGGCCACGGCCAGGGCGCTCATGCCGATCACCGCATAGGCGAGCGGCGTGAGGCCGAACATTGTGAGGCTCTCCAGCCCGGACAATCCGTGGAGGCCGGACAGGCCGGGGATCGTCTCCGCCACCAACGCGGCGAAGAGTTTCCCCGCAAGGGCTCCGAGGAAGAGGGACGCGAAGAACAGCCCGCCGCGGAAGCCCGATCCGATGGAGATCGCCGAGGCCGAAGCCTTGGCCACGAACAGCAGCGCCAGGGCACCGATCCCCATGGCGGGCATGTCGACATCGAGGTGGAGATGGAGCGCGCCATGACCGCCGGAGAGAATCTGTGGCGAGACAGCGAGAGCCAGGGCTCCGACGCAGAGACCGCCGAAGGCCGGCGCGAGGAAGGACGGCAGACGGGTCGCCCGCACACCCTGCTCCACCAGGGTGACGCCGCGCATGATCAGGATGCCGAGCCCGGCGCAGGCAAGACCGAGGGCGAGGCTCGGCAGGGTGTCGATTCCCGTAATTGTCCTAGTCGTCAGGGCATCGAACCCATTGGCAGTGACCAGGGGGCTTTGCGTCACCAGCGCCTTGGCCACGAGACTGCCGCACAGGGCCGCGACCACGACCGGTGTCAGGGTGGCAATGGAATAAGTGCCTATGATGAGTTCGAACGCATAGAACGCCCCCGTGAGCGGCGCGCCGAAGGCGGCGGCGATGGCAGCGGCCGACCCGCAGCCCACCAGGGTCCGCAGGTCGGAGCGTCGCATCTCGAAGGCGAGGCCGAGACGGGAGGCGAGACTGGCGCAGATCTGGGTGAAGCCGGCCTCGAGGCCGACCGAGGCACCGCTGCCGTTCGAGATCACGTTCTGGGCCGCCACGGCGACGGACCCCTTCACCGAGAGCCGCCCCCCATGCAGGGCATTCGCCTCGATGGGATCGACGATGGGCCGTTGCGGGCCGCCGCGCCAGCGCGCGAGGCCGAAAGCGATGAGGCCGAGAACAAGGCCGCCGACGGCCGGGCCGAACAGGATGAGGAGCGGATCCACATCCGTAGATGCGCTGAGGCGCGCGCCGTGCGGCAGGCGATAGAGGATTTCCCGCAGGCCCTGCGTCGTGAGGCTCATGGCCGAGACCGCGATCCCGGCGATGGTTCCAACGCAGGCGGCCAGGATCACGAGGCCGAACTCGCTGCCGCGCACCAGGGCGCGCAATCGGCCGGGCACGTGAACCAGCATCTGGCCGGCGGGAAATCCACGGCGCGGCACGCTTCTTGGCTTCATCGACCGATGGGAAAGATTGAGACGAAAGGGGTGGGAAACAGCCGCCACCTTAGGGTGCAAAGGCCGAAGGCGTCGACCGGTTTCCGGTGCGAGCCCGCCTCCGCGCTACAATGAGTTTTCCCCATTCTGCATTCCCTGCGCCGCGGGCGCTTGAAATGCCCGCGGCCTCAGGATACATCGCAGCCCGAGTGCCGCTGTAGCTCAGTTGGTTAGAGCGCTTGATTGTGGATCAAGAGGTCCCCCGTTCGAGCCGGGGCAGTGGTACCATTCGACTTTCCGGGCGCGTATGACGACGCCCAGTGAGGCATCGGGCGCGGGTTCGACATGCGGAGCCGATGCGATGCTTTTTGGATTCGGACTCCAGTGAGGTCCGATCCCCTAGACGAAATCCGTTTATCGGAAGTCCAGAATCGGTGATGCCGCAAGTGTCCGATGTACACGGAGCGGGTCCGATCGAGCGCACCATAGCGCTTCCGTCGCCTCGACTCGTACCAGACCTCGATGAGACTGACTCATCGAGGTCTGCCCGCGCGACTGCGCGGCGGCGGTCGTCCGCCGGACCTCACTGCCCCTGACCCATAGGTCAGGGGCAGTGAGACTTGGTGTTACGGCCAAGCTGCCTCAAAGCGGCCATCGACGCCACGGGATGAGCACAAGCCTAGCCGTTTTGTCGCCACAACTGTCCTCGTAAATGCCGGTGTGCGCCACCACACGGAGACGAGTCGATCAGATGCGGGTTCAGAAGGTCGGATCATCACGAATTTCCCCTCCCTCGCGCCGCTTCGGCGCTGGCGGTGACGTTGCGACATCATCCGATGCTCTGACCCTCAAGAATCGAGTCGGCCGCGATCATGGCAGCCGTCCCGCGCTCACGCGTTCCGCTCTCGCGATGATGCTGGTGGCGGGCGGCCTCAGCGCCGTCGTCCTCAACGGCACCGGCACCAGCGGCTTCGGCGCCGTCGTTCAATCGGCTCAGGCGATGACCGAGCTGTCGATGCCCAAGCCCAGGATTCACTCCGCAATCCCGGCGGTCCTCGATGCGGCGCCCACCGTGCTCACGGCGTCCTCGGCCTTCGCCGCCGTGCACGACCTCGACACTGAGATCGGCTCCAATGCGGTCGACCGGGTCTCCTACGATTACCTGCTTACCGAGAGCGCCGTCGGCGACCCGAACGACATCCTCGAATTCGGGCCGATGAAGATCCGGCGCCACCTCGTGCAGAAGATCGTCCGCGCGGCCCAGGCGGTCCAGACCGACCCTGTCCTGCTGATGGCGGTGGCCGACAAGGAATCGAGCTTCATCACCGAAGTGCAGGCCAAGACTTCCTCGGCGACCGGCCTGTTCCAGTTCATCGAGCGGACCTGGCTCGGCGTGGTGCGCGATTTCGGGCCGAAATACGGGCTGACGCAGGAAGCGGCCCTCGTGGTCTCCGGCGACAATGGCAAGCCGAGCGTCGCCGATGCCGCCGAGCGGACCCGCATCCTCGAATTGCGGCGCGATCCCTACCTCGCCGCCCTGATGGCGGGCGAGATGCTCAAGCGCGATGCGGCGCGAATCTCCCTGCGCATCGGCCGCGAACTCACCCTCGGCGAGGTCTACCTTGCCCACTTCCTCGGGCCGGACGATGCCGAGGAATTCCTCGCCAGCGTGGTCGACAAGCCGAAATCCGCCGCGGCACAGATGCTACCCGGCCCGGCGCGCGCCAACCGCACCATCTTCTTCGCGGCGCAGCGCGGCCGTCGCAAGGCAGCGAGCCTGTCGGTGGCCGAGGTTCACGAGAAGTTCGAGACCATGATGAGCACCCGCGGCGCCCGCTACCGCGATGTCCGCTCGCTCTCGGGCGTGATGGCCTATGCCGACGCTTCGGCCGAGTAGGCGCACGAGACCGATTTACTTCTCCATGCTGTCCATCGCCGGTGCGGATCGCGCGTCGTACGACTGCATTCGACGCATGACGGCCCCTCTTGTCGCCCCCACGGGCAACTGACGTCGAACTCCCGACGTTGAGCTTGCAGTCGCGCATCTTGTGCGGGGGCGGATTACGAAAGTCGGAGGGATGACGTGCTCGATCCAAAAGGCCCGTTGAAGGATCGGTCCCCCACACCGTTCAAGGCTGCTCCCGCCAAGCGCGCCGGTCACGATACGCTCGCGCCCAGCCTCGCCCTGGATCAGATCGGTGAAGCGCTCGCCTCCTTCTATGACGACCTGATCGCCGAGGGCATCCCAGAGAATCTGGCGGCCCTCGTTCGTCAGGTTCCTTCGCCGGACGTGGCGAACGAGCCGGATCCCGTCGTCTCCGCCCCGGTGCGCAAGTCCGGTCGCCTCGCTTTGGTGGTGGAAGACGACGCGTCGACGCAAGGTCTGGCGGTCGCCCTTCTCGATGAGACCGAACTCGACACGATCGGCTGCAGCTCGGCGGAGGAGGCTCTCGCCGTGATGCGGGACCGGGGTGGGGACGTCGCTCTCGTCTTTGCCGATATCCAGCTCTCCGGTGTCATGGACGGCCTTCAGCTGGCGCGGGCCGTGGCCATGCTGTGGCCCACGGCCCGCATGGTCGTCACCTCCGGCCGGCGCGCCCCGCGACCGGATGCATTACCGGAGAGAGTGGTGTTCATCCCTAAACCCTGGCGGCCGCAGGACGTTCTGGTGGAGGCCGAGCACGCCACAAGCAATCCTCCGCCGGCCGTACCCTGATAGTCGGCGCCGCACCGAGACATCGGGTCGGGCCGCACGTTCCTTCATCCGAAAACATCCCTGTCGAGCAGGCTCGCCGACCATTGCCCCGGCGTTGATATCCAGGACAATGCTGCGCAGGCGTGGCGGCGGAATCATGCTCCGCCACGGAGTTGGGCGCACCTCTTGCATTGCGTCGATCCGAGAGAGTGGTACCGACCGGTGCCGCGGAGCCCGTGAACGTGCCGATACTGTCCGTCCGACACATCACCACGTACCGCTACCGCCAGCCCGTCGGGTTGGGCGAGCACCGAATCATGTTCCGGCCTCGCGACAGCTACGACCAGCGCCTGCTCGCCGCGACGTTGAAGATCGCGCCGGAGCCCTCGTCCCTGCGCTGGCTTCACGACGTGTTCGGCAATTGCGTCGCGGTGGCCACCTTTCAGGGGCGGGCCTCGTCCCTCGTTTTCGATTGCTCGATCACCCTCGACCACACGCCTGAACTGGCGCCGGAATTCCCCATCGCGCCGCACGCGGCCTTCTACCCCTTCGGCTACGGCGCCGACGACATGCCCGATCTCAGCCGTTCCATCGAGCGCGAGCATCGCGATCCGAAGAACGAAGTCGATGCTTGGGCGCGCAGCTTCGTTCCGCCCGCCGGCCGCGTCGGCACGCAGGAATTGCTGGCCGACATGACGCGCCATGTCCGACGCAATTTCGCTTATCTCGCCCGCTCGGAAAAAGGCGTTCAGGATCCCGTCACCACCCTGCGCCTCAAGCGCGGAAGCTGCCGCGATTTCGCGGTCCTGATGATCGAGGCCGTGCGTGCCCTCGGAATGGCCGCCCGCTTCGTCTCCGGCTACCTCTACAATCCGCGGGGGGACCGCAACCGCCATGTGGGCGGTGGCTCGACCCATGCCTGGGTCCAGGTCTATCTGCCGGGCGCGGGCTGGATCGAGTTCGACCCCACCAATGGTATCGTCGGCAACCGCGACCTCATCCGCGTCGCCGTCGCGCGCGACCCGCGCCAGGCGGTGCCGTTGCACGGCTCCTTCTTCGGGTTTCCCGCGGACGATCTCGGCATGTCGGTGAGTGTCGAGGTCGACGAAGTCGAACCGAGTTCCATCGAGCAACGCACACCGGATCCGATCCTCGTGCGTTGACAACGATCACGCCCCTGTCGTCGTACGGCGGCCGGGTTCAGACCAGACCTTTTCAGACATGGGGCCATTACGATGAAGATCAGGACTGGGTTCGACATCGCCTTCGAATCGGTTCAGCCGACGCCCATGATCCTCGAACTGAGCGTGCACCCGTCACGCATGCCGGATGTGATGACCCCACACGTCATCAGCTTCAATCCGCCCATCCCCTTTCAGGAATACCGTGACGTCTACGACAACATCTGCACCCGCATCGTCACGCCGGTGGGTCGTCTCGACATCTCGGCCGATTTCACGGTCTATGACACGGGGATGCCGGACGAATACGCTCCGTACGCGCAGCAGATCGACGTGCAGAACCTGCCGAGCGACGTGCTGGTCTACCTCCTCGGCAGCCGCTACTGCGACACCGACAAGCTCTCGGAGACCGCCTGGTCGTTGTTCGGCGGAACGATGCCGGGCTGGTCGCGGGTCCAGGCGATCTGCGACTACGTCCATGACCGCATCCGCTTCGACTACATGCTCGCCGACGCCACGCGCACCGCATGGGACGGCTTCATGCAGCGGCAGGGGGTGTGCCGCGATTTCGCGCATCTCGCCGTCGCCTTCTGCCGCTGCATGAACATTCCCGCACGCTACTGCACCGGCTATCTCGGCGATATCGGCATCCCGCCCGTTCCGGATCCGATGGATTTCTCGGCCTGGTTCGAAGTCTATCTCGACGGGCGCTGGTACACGTTCGACGCCCGCCACAACACGCCGCGCATCGGGCGTATCGTCATGGCGCGCGGTCGCGACGCCACCGACGTCGCCATCACCACCAATTTCGGATACTCGCACCTCGCCCGCTTCGACGTGCATACAGACGAGGTGTACTGATTTTGGAAGCTCACGTTAACGAGACGTGAAATCTGCATCGGGGGGTGGAACCACCGGCCTACGCTTACGCTTGTATAGCAAAGGTTACCGTACAGCCAAGGCATCCGACCATGAAGACGTTGGCGACCGCTCTTGCAGGCATCATGGGTGCTTGCATCCTCGCTTCCACCCCCGTTATCGCCGCCTCCTCCTACGATCCGTTCGGAACGGGCGGCGACGATTACTACCCCGAGACCGAATACGCTCAGCCCTCCTACGATCCCTATGGCTATCAGGGCACCGTCGGCCAGGGCGCACAGGCCGCTCCCCAGGCCCAGGTCGCCCCGATCCCGCGCGAGATCGTGCGCTTCAACGGCGCATACAAGCCGGGGACCATCGTCGTCTCGACAGCAGAGCGGCGTCTCTACTTCGTCCTGCCGAATGGCGAGGCCATCCGCTACGGCGTCGGGGTCGGCCGCCCCGGTTTCACCTGGTCGGGCACCAAGACCGTCACCGCCAAGCGCGAGTGGCCGTCGTGGACTCCCCCGGCCGCGATGATCGCGCGTCGTCCCGACCTGCCGCGCTACATGGCCGGTGGTGTCGAGAACCCGCTCGGCGCCCGTGCCATGTATATCGGCAACACCGAGTACCGGATCCACGGCTCGAACGAGCCCGACACGATCGGTCAGGCCGTTTCCTCGGGCTGCATCCGCATGACCAACGACGACGTCACCGATCTCTACGAGCGTGTGAAGGTCGGCGCCAAGGTCGTCGTCCTCAACTGAACGACATCCGGTTCGAGTTCCAACGCCGCGTCATCGCAGGATGGCGCGGCGTTGTTCGTCGTCGGCCCGCCCCTTACGGGACGACGCGCCCCACCGCCGTCTGAGGTGCGCTGAAGGACGCAATCGGCATGTCGCAGAAACAGCGCGCGCCGAGCGGTCGCGGCCCCGGCAGGGGACAGGAATAAGGCTGCAGGCCGGTGATGCCCGATTGAACCGCATCGCAGTTCAGGCCCACGGCCCGGCGGGGCGGGGGGCCGCGATCGTCGTAGTAATCACGGCGCGGCGGCGGACGGTAATAGCCTTCATCATCGTATTGCGCGCTGGCGGCGCCAGCGGAGAGCACACCAGCCAAAGCGAGGGCCAACAGGCCGAAACGCTGGGCGGAGCGCGAAAAACCAGGTCGCATGGAGGATCGCCCTCTTCGACGAGCCCGAAATCCGGGCGGGGCGCCAGGGTTATGAGACCGCTCGCCGCGGTGCAAGCGCCGTGTCGCACGTCGTTCGCGGCAGTCGCCGCCGGGACTACGGCACCCGCGATTGCGCGCCTTTCAAAGAACCGTGAGGGAGGCGATCGGCAGCCACGCTTCCAGTTCGTCGCCGTCGACGTCGCCATCCACGAACCAGCGGCACAGGGCCTTGTCGTCCACGATCTCGACGACGGTCATGGTCGCCTCGTTGTCGTCAGACCCCACATAATCACCCGGCTTGATGGTCATCGATCCCCGTTCCTCCCGATCTCCGCTGCCTGGCCATCCTGAGCGTTGATGACGTGAGACTGTCGAGCAGGACTGCCGCACCGTCCCGGACATGGCCTCAGGAGTGATGCGGGAGTTTCTTATGCCGTGCCGGCTCGTCTGAAAACCTGTCTCCGCCTTCGCTGTCTATGCTCGGATCAACGTCGCGGACGAATCGTCGAGCCGCACACTCAGAGGCGGGGGCGGGCACAGCATGAATCAGGCGGGTCTGACCAGAAACCCGACGATCCGGCGGACCAGGGGCAAGATCAGGAGAAGCGTCGGAAACGCCACCACCCAGGACAAAGCCCAGGCCGGCGGCCAATGCTCGAGGAAAGCCGCGTCGGCCCCCAAGGTCTTGTAGGTGGCGATCGCCGAGACGACGAGCGTCATCAGCACCGAGAGCACCAGCGGCATGATCAGCCACTGACTGTTCGGCGGCAGGCATCCGCGGAGACGGAACGATTGCAGGCGGTTCATGATAACCCGACGTCTGGACCGTAATCCTGGGCAGCACTGACACCGACCGGATGACGGATCGGAAAATGCGTTGCTTGACGTCAGACGCTTACGGCACGCGCTTGGCGCGGCGAAACTTGACTAGGACAGCTTGGCCGGGCCCGTCAATAATCGAAATTCGAGCCGGGTCGTCGCGTCCCTCTTCCGAAAAACAGCAAGGCCCGCCTCACCTTGCGGGCGGGGCGGGCCTCTATCGTCGGACGGATCAGATCCGCCGCATGTCGAAACTATCAGGAATTGGCGTTGCGAATGGCCTGCTCGGCATCGGCGCCGGCCTTGCGAGCGGCTTCGGTGCCCTGTTCCATCGCCTTGCGGGTGTTCTCGGCGGTCTCCTGCATAGCGGCCTTGGCCTTCTCGGCACCCTGCTGCATGGCGCTCTGCGCCAGGCCGCCGAACTCCTTGGCTTGGGCCTGGATCGCAGCGAACTGGCTGCGGACGAACTCGGCCTGATGCTGCATGGCCTCCTGCAGGTCGCGCGAGCGAACCAGCTTCTGGGCGAGGTCGAAGGCGGCATTCACGTTCTGCTCGGCGAACTCGAAGCCGCGGGCGGAGACGTCTTGCGCGCTCGTGCGAGCCGTATCGGCCGAGCCATGGACCGTGTCGGCGGTGCGACGGGCCGCACCGATGAACGAATCGAAAGCCTTGCGGGCCTGATCGACGCTCTTTTCGGCAAAATCGCGCATTTCAGCAGGCACTTCATAGTTCGGGGTGTTGCTCATGTCCGTCTCCTCTGAACTTGCTTGTTGATCGCTTGTTGTGCGCTGCACAATAACACATCGCCTGCCCTATGCCACCCTCGTGCGTGGCATTAAGGATGACAAAAGGTAAACGCGCACCGGCAGCGCTTGGTGTCTATATCGACGGCGCGTTGCGGGTAAAAAAGGGCGCGAATCACCGACATGCCAGGCGAAACGGGTACGGATGTTCGACAAAGGGGCTGAAGAACCGACGTCCGGCCCCGAACCGGACCTCGGCGATCTCGTCAGACATTGGAGTGGTGATTCGCGGTTCGGGCTTCGCCTGAGCGCCGCGGACGCGGTTTGGCTCGTGCTGGACGGGACAGCGGAGCGAATCCTGTTGGCTTCGACGGCGGCGGACGGCCTCGGCCGCGCGATCGGCACCGACGGATCGGGCCGGGTCGTCGATGCAATTCGCCTGTGCGACCAGGTTCGCCCGCGCCGTCTCCCACTGGATCGGCCGACGCTGATGAAGCTGCGGTTCGAAACGCGCCGTCTCGGAGCGTCGACGACCTGCCTCGTGTTGCGGACGAAGGACAAGTCGGGGCGCAACCTCCTGATCGTAGCGCTTCTCGACCGCTTGCCGAACCACCGCGCATCGCCACAGAAAGCCGTCGTGGAGCCCGCCCTTCCGCAAGCCGAAGAGGCGACGGCGCTCGCGGATCCGTCCCCGGTCGCGGAAGGCGTGCCTTCACCGCAGGACACTCCATCGGTGCAGACCGGCCGCCTGGTATGGCGCAGCGATGCCGACGACAGGCTCACCGACATTTCCGGCGCGGCTGCCGCGTCGGTCAAACCGGCGATGCTCGGCCGGACATGGTCCGCCCTGTCACAGACCCGTACGCTCCTCGATGCGGAGGGGCTCCTGCTCGCCCTCGCGCAGCGCCGCACCTTCCGGGCGATCTCCGTCACCCTGCAGCCGGACGGGGCGCCGGATGCGATGGATCTCGACATCTCCGGTACGCCGACCCGGCGAGCCGGAGACGAGTTCTCCGGATTCAACGGCTTCGCCATGGTCCGCCCCTCGGCGTCTCCCGCGGTACAAGATGTCGTGGCCAGCATGGACGATGCGGAAGCGTCCCCCGATCCGTCTCCGAGCGAGCGACCCGTCCCGGAGGTGGAAGGCGGCATCGGCCCCGTTGCTGATCCAGCCGAGGTGACGGCCCCCGTCCCCGCACTGCCCGAGAGCACCGGGGCGCCCCTTTTCTCCGGGCTTCCGAAAACCGAGACGGCGGCACTTCCGCTCGTCGCCGAACCCTCGCCCGGTCTCATCGCCGACGCGGCGAGCCCGGCGGTGGACGCGGATGCCCCCCCTGCCCCGCCGTCGCTCGTTTTGGAAGCCGACGCTCCGCCGGAACTGGTCGAGTTCGCCACCGAGCCTTCGTCCGACGCCCAGACCGGTTGGCCGACGCTCCAGGACCCTCATCTGTCCAGCCACGAGCATGCGGCGTTCCGCGAGATCGCCCGCGCCCTGGGCGCGCGCTTTGCCGGCGATTCCGACTCCGATGAACAGGTCACGACGGACGACGAACGCCCGGCCAGCGGTTCGGTGACCCCGTTCCCCTCCGCGATGGCGCGCAATGCCGAACCGATTCCGGAAGGCCAGAACGCCGCTGTGGCGGCGACGCTCGAACGGTTACCCGGCGGCGTGATGATCTATCGCGACGACAGCGTCCTTTTCGCCAATGGCCGCCTGCTGACCATGGGCGGGTTCGCCGATCTCGCCGAACTCACCGCGTCGGGTGGCCTCGACAGGCTGTTCGGAGGGCTCATCCCACACGAGCGGTCGGCGGACGGCGCACCCGCTCTGCTCACCACCAGGGCCGGTGACCGCCTGAGCGTCGACATACAGGCGTCCGAAGTCGACTGGACCGGCGCGCCGGCCCAGTTGCTCCTCGTCCGCGATGCGGTCGCCGGGGAGCCGGCCCGCGAGCGCGCAGCGATGCAGATCGCCGATGCCTTCGCCGGTGCCCGCGCCGCCGACGCACAGGCGGTGCTCGACAGCCTGGAAGACGGCGTCGTCACCCTCGACCGGAATGCCCGGATCATCGGGCTCAACCGCAGCGCGGCGGCGACGTTCGGTCTCGACCCGCGCGAGGTCGTCGGCGCCGGCATTCTCAGCCTGTTCGCGCCGGAGAGCGCCGTGGCCGTGCTCGCCAGCGTCCATGGCATCGCCGGCCCGGCACAGGCGGCTCTGTCGCAACCGGCGCCCGATGTCATCGCCCGGGCGGCCGCCGGTATGCTGCCGATGCTGATCCACGTGGCGCCTCTCGCCGGGCGGGACGATGGCCGCATAGTGATGACCGTCCGAGACGTGCGCGCCACCAGAAGCGTCGAAGCCGAATCGTCGAACGCCCGGCGCGCGGCGGAATATGCCAGCGCGCGCAAGTCGGATTTCCTCGCCCGGATCAGTCATGAGATCCGCACGCCGATGAACGGCATCCTCGGCTTTGCCGACATGATGCTGGCCGAGCCGTTCGGCCCAATCGGCCATGAGCGCTACCGCGACTATCTCGGCGATATCCACGCCTCGGGCACCCACGTCCTCAGCCTCGTCAACGATCTGCTCGACCTCGCCAAGATTGAGGCCGGGCGCCTCGACCTGTCATTCGAGGAAGTCCCCCTCAACGACGTCGTCACCCATTGCGTGGCGATGCTGCAGCCGCAGGCGATGCGCGACCGGATCGTTCTCCGCACGAGCTTCTCCCACGACCTGCCGCCCCTGGTCGCCGACGAGCGCTCGTTGCGGCAGGCCGCCCTCAACATCATCGCCAACGCCATCGCCTTCACCGAGGCCGGCGGGCAGGTCATCGTCTCCACCACCCTGGCGGACCGGGGCGAGATCGCCCTCCGGGTGCGCGACACGGGGATCGGGATGAGCCCGGACGAGGTGGAGACCGCCCTCGAACCGTTCCGGCAGATCGCCGTGGCGGCCTCGCCCAAGGGGCGGGCGGATGGGCGAAGCACCGGCACCGGCCTCGGCCTGCCGCTCACGAAGGCCCTGGTGGAGGCCAATCACGGACGCTTCCGCATCGAGAGCCGGAAGGACGAGGGCACACTGGTGGAAATGCTGTTCCCGCCCCAGGCGGCTGTCAGGACGGCCTGACCGTCCGGGCTCGTCTCACGGCCGGGCATCTGCCATCATCGGCGGGCCATGCGGCATGCGTCGCGCCTGCGACGCATGCCGCCGCGGAGGACCGGGTCCGATGCACTCCCCATGACGCGACGCCGCTTCCCTCCGATGGCCGTGACGGCCCTGATCCTGGCAGCCTGCCCGCCGGCCGAAGCCGCCGAGCCCGTCCGCATGACCCTCCTCACCAACCGCACGGGCCCTGGCGCCGCCATCGGCGCGCGGGTGGCCAATGGCGTTCGCGATTACCTGGAGATGCTGAACCAGCGCGATGGCGGGATCGGTGGCGTGCCGTTGCAGGTGGAGGAATGCGAGGTCGCCTCGGAGGTCGAGCGCGCCCGCGCCTGCTACGCCGCCGCGCGGGCGGCCGGAACGGTCCTGATCACGACGCCGGACCGGGGCATCACCCAGGACCTGCTGGAACCGGCCGCGCGCGACCGGATCCCGGTCCTGGCGCTGGGCGACGGCTTCCCGGCCGGGACGCGCGGCGACCTGCTGCCCTGGGTGTTCAACCCCTCCGCCACCGTGCTCGGCGGCATCACCATCGCGATCCGGTATCTCGCCAACAGGCTCGGCGGCCTGTCCGAACTACAGGGCCTCTCCATCGGCCT
Organism: Methylobacterium bullatum; assembly: GCA_902712845.1. Taxonomy (NCBI): domain Bacteria; kingdom Pseudomonadati; phylum Pseudomonadota; class Alphaproteobacteria; order Hyphomicrobiales; family Methylobacteriaceae; genus Methylobacterium; species Methylobacterium bullatum. Next base: position 2,027,214 of record LR743504.1, on the reverse strand, counting down.
CGTCTACAGCCATGCGGGCGCCGACCCGTCCGCCCTCGTCATCCTGCAGGAACTCGGCGCCCGGTACGGGTTCGCGACGCCGCTCTTCGCCGATGACGAGACCGAGGCCGGCAAGGCCGCTTTATGGACACGCATCGCCGCCGCGCGCCCGGACCATGTCCTCCTCCTGGGCCAGGGCACGCGAAGCGGTGCTTCCGTCGACGAGGCCCTGAAGGTCGGCTTCCCGCCCGACCGGATGATCGCCCTGCGCTGGCCCGATCAGGACGGTATCCGCCGCGCCGGGTCCGCGAGCCGCGGCTTCAAGGAGGTGAGCCGCCATGCCTTCGGCGATGCTTTCCCCGCCTTCGATGCCATCGACACCTTCGTCGCCGATCGCGGATTGTCCTCGACACCGAAGGACGGTTCGGGCGAGACCCATTACAACCGGGGCGTCTACAACGCGGTGCTCGCCGCCGAAGCCATCGCGGAGGCCCAGAGAGCGCGGCGCGGCGCACCCTTGAGCGGCGCGGACGTGCGCCTCGCCTTCGAGGGTCTCTCGATCGACGACAGCCGCTGGAAAGGGCTCGGGCTGGCGGGCTTTGCCCATTCCGTCACCTTCACCTGCCGCGATCACGGCGGACGGCCGTCCGGCTTCGTGCAGGTCTGGGACGGCGCCAAATGGCTTCGGGTGGCCGAGGGGGTTCCGCAGATGAACGACATCGTGGACACCCGCCTCGATGCCGTGGTGACCGAGTTCCGGACGGCCAACCCGTCGCTGCCGGCCCGCGCCGAGCCCTGCGGCTCGCTTCCCTGATGCGACCTGGGTTGGCCTCGGCGTGCCGGCACAGTCTTTAACGACGCCGCTCTCGGCCGTAAGCAACCCCGGCGCACCCCATCCGTTCTTCCGCGATAGATGGAGAAACGCGATGCGTACGACCCTGAGACTTCTGGCCGCCGGACTTTTCATAGCCGGAGCGACCGGCGTCCTGGCCCAGACGGCCGGCACCTCGACGACCGGGCAGAACCTCGACTCGGCCGGCGCCTTCCGCAACATCACCCCCACCGGCGTCACCAAGCCCCCCGGCGCCGCGGCCGCGCCCGACACGCCGGTGAAGCGTGACGACAAAGGCAAGCAGCGCAAGTCGGAAGGTTCGGGGATCAAGGGGATCTGTATCGGCTGCAACTGACGTGCAGGCCACCGATTGCGAGGAGTATTCCCCCAATTGGGGGGTGCCTACGCTGTTGGACCATGCCCCTTCGCGCTTGCGGTAAATCTGCTCCTGCGCATAAGAACAGGTTGGAAGTCCCGGCTGCGCGGTTTTCGCGATACGATCGGGCACCAGCAGGGAAAACGTCATGGACGAGAAGGTGGTCGACGTCCGCGCGGCCTGGATCGACGGCGCGCATGTGGACGATGCTGGGTATCAGGCAATGTACAAGGCCTCGGTCGACGATCCGGCCGCGTTCTGGGGCGAGCACGGCAAGCGGATCGACTGGTCGACGCCGTACTCCACCGTGAAGAACACGAGCTTTGCTCCGGGCAACGTCTCGATCAAATGGTTCGAGGACGGCAAGACCAACGTCGCCTACAATTGCATCGACCGCCACCTCGCCACCCGCGGCGACCAGGTCGCGATCATCTGGGAAGGCGACGACCCCAACGAATCCAAGCACATCACCTACCGCCAGCTTCACGCGGAAGTCTGCCGGATGGCGAACGTGCTGCGCAACCGCGGCGTCGGCAAGGGCGACCGCGTCACCCTTTACCTGCCGATGATCCCGGAAGCCGCCTATGCCATGCTGGCCTGCGCCCGGCTCGGCGCGATCCACTCCATCGTCTTCGGCGGCTTCTCGCCGGATTCCCTGGCCGGCCGCATCGAAGGCTGTGCCTCGAAGCTCGTCATCACCGCCGACGAGGGTCTGCGCGGCGGGCGCAAGGTCGCGTTGAAGGCCAATGTCGACGCCGCCATCGCGCGGCTCGGCAAGGATGCGGTGGACCACGTCGTCGTCGTGCGCCGCACCGGCAGCGCCGTGCCGATGGAGCCCGGCCGCGACGTCTATTACGACGAGGCCGCCGCCATGGTCACCGACGAGTGCCCCGCCGAGGCCGTGGAGGCGGAGCACCCGCTCTTCATCCTCTACACCTCAGGCTCCACGGGCCAGCCCAAGGGCGTGGTCCACACCACCGGTGGCTATCTCGTCTACGCCGCGATGACGCACCAATACGTCTTCGATTACCGCGAGGGCGAGGTCTACTGGTGCACGGCCGATGTGGGCTGGGTCACGGGCCACAGCTATATCGTCTACGGGCCGCTCGCCAACGGCGCCACGACCCTGATGTTCGAGGGCATCCCGACCTATCCGTCCACGTCGCGGTTCTGGGACGTGGTGGACAAGCACAAGGTCAACATCTTCTACACCGCTCCCACGGCGATCCGCTCGCTCATGGGCGGCGGCGAAGGCCCGGTGAAGAAGACTTCGCGGGCAAGCTTGCGCGTCCTCGGCTCGGTGGGCGAGCCGATCAACCCGGAAGCCTGGGACTGGTACTACCGCGTGGTCGGCGACAGCCGTTGCCCCATCGTCGATACGTGGTGGCAGACCGAGACCGGCGGCATCCTCATCACCCCGCTTCCCGGCGCCACCAAGCTGAAGCCCGGCTCGGCCACGCGCCCGTTCTTCGGCGTGCAACCGCTGATCGTAGACGCCGAGGGCAAGGAACTCGACGGCCCCTGCGAGGGCAACCTCTGCATCAAGGATTCCTGGCCGGGCCAGATGCGCACGGTCTATGGCGACCACGAGCGGTTCGAGCAGACCTACTTCTCCACTTATCCGAACCTCTACTTCACCGGCGACGGCTGCCGCCGGGACGCGGACGGCTATTACTGGATCACCGGTCGCGTCGACGACGTCATCAACGTCTCGGGTCACCGCATGGGCACGGCAGAGGTCGAATCCTCCCTCGTCGCCCATCCGAAGGTCTCGGAAGCGGCCGTCGTCGGCTACCCGCATTCCATGAAGGGACAGGGCATCTACGCCTACGTCACCCTGATGGAGGGCGAGGACGGTTCGGACGAGCTGCGCAAGGAATTGGTGGCCTGGGTCCGCAAGGATATCGGCCCCATCGCCTCGCCGGACCTGATCCAGTTCGCCCCCGGCCTACCCAAGACCCGCTCCGGCAAGATCATGCGCCGCATCCTGCGCAAGATCGCCGAGGACGAGTTCTCGTCGCTGGGCGACACCTCGACCCTCGCCGAGCCGGCCGTGGTCGACGACCTGATCGAGAACCGCCAGAACCGCGCGTCCTGATCGCCAAACTCCCGCAACGAAGCGGCGCATCTCGAAGGAGATGCGCCGATCGCGTCCTGGCCGGGTCCCGAGCCATCGCTTCCGTTTGACCTGACGATATCGTGACCCTGCGACGCTTGCGCCGACGCGCCTCGGGACACGAGACAGGATCGGCTGCCTTAAGCGCCCGCGCCTTCATCGCTACAGTATTCGTCGAGACCGAGACCCCGTTCAGAAGGGTCGATGCTCCAGGGAAAGGTACGCCATGTCCGATATCGAGACTGCGCGGATTGCGCAGAACCCGCGGTTCAAGGAGCTCGTGCACGAACGCACCCGCTTCGGATGGACGCTGACCATCCTGATGCTGCTGGTCTATTTCGGCTTCATCGGCCTCATCGCCTTCGACAAGTCTTTGCTCGCCCTGAAGATCGGGAGCGCCACGACGTCCCTGGGCCTGATCCTCGGCGTCGCCGTGATCGTCTTCGCCTTCATCCTCACCGGCATCTACGTCCAGCGCGCCAATGGCCGCTTCGACGAACTGACCGCCGCGCTCAAGCGGGACCTCGGCCGATGATCCGCTCCGCCCACCCCATCGCCCTCGGCACCACCCTCGCGGTCATTCTCGCGGGTGCCGCCTATGCGGCCGGCCCGGACATCGGCGCGGTCACGAAAGCCCAGACGAACTGGCCGGCCATCGGCATGTTCGCGTTCTTCGTGCTCTTCACCCTCGGCATCACCTACAAGGCGGCCAAGGGCACCAAATCGGCCTCCGACTTCTACGCCGCCGGCGGCGGCATCTCGGCCGGCACCAACTCCCTGGCGATCGCCGGCGACTACATGTCGGCCGCCTCGTTCCTTGGTATTTCGGGCCTCGTCTACACGTCCGGCTTCGACGGATTGATCTACTCCACCGGCTTCCTCGTGGGCTGGCCGATCGTGCTGTTCCTCATCGCCGAGCGCCTGCGCAACCTCGGCAAGTTCACCTTCGCCGACGTGGCGAGCTTCCGCCTCGACCAGACCTCGATCCGCATCATCTCGGCGGTGGGCACCCTCGTCGTGGTGGCCTTCTACCTGATCGCCCAGATGGTCGGCGCGGGAAAGCTGATCCAGCTCTTGTTCGGCCTCGAATACCTCTACGCAGTCGTCATCGTCGGCGTGCTGATGATCGTCTACGTGGCCTTCGGCGGCATGAAGGCGACCACCTGGGTCCAGGTCATCAAGGCCTGCCTGCTTCTGGGCGGCGCCACCTTTATGGCGGGCGCGGTCCTCTACAAGTACGGCTTCAACCCCGAGGCCCTGTTCTCCGCCGCCGTCGCCACTCATCCGAAGGGCGACGCCATCATGGCACCGGGCGGCCTCGTATCGAACCCGATCGAGGCGATTTCCCTCGGCGTCGGCCTGATGTTCGGCACCGCCGGCCTGCCACACATCCTGATGCGCTTCTTCACGGTCTCCGACGCCCAGGCCGCCCGCAAGTCGGTGTTCTACGCCACCGGCCTGATCGGCTACTTCTACATTCTCACCTTCATCATCGGCTTCGGCGGCATCGCCCTGTTGATGTCCGACCCGGCCTATTTCAAGCTCGATCCGGCCGGCGCCTTCGACAAGCTCAAGGGCATGGTCGGCGGCACCAACATGGTCGCCGTGAATCTCGCCAATGCCGTGGGCGGACCCTACTTCCTCGGCTTCATCTCGGCGGTGGCCTTCGCCACGATCCTCGCGGTGGTGGCCGGCCTGACCCTCGCCGGCGCATCGGCGGTGAGCCACGACCTTTACGCCAGCGTCATCGCCCGCGGGCGCACCAACGAGACCTCCGAGGTCCGGCTCTCGAAGATCTCGGCGGTCGTCATCGGCATCGTGGCGATCTATCTCGGCTACGTTTTCGAGAACCAGAACGTCGCCTTCATGGTGGGCCTCGCCTTCTCGGTGGCGGCGAGCTGCAACTTCCCGATCCTCACCATGTCGATCCTGTGGCGGGGCACGACCACCTGGGGTGCCCTCATCGGCGGCTTCGTCGGGCTCTTCGCGGCGGTCGGGATGGTCATCCTGTCGAAGGCGGTGTGGGTGACGACCTTCGGCAATCCGGTGGCGATCTTCCCCTACGACAACCCGGCCCTATTCTCGATGCCGCTCGCCTTCCTCACGATCTACGTCGTGTCGAAGCTCGACAACACGGCGCGGGCCAAGCGCGAGCGCGCCCTGTTCGACCAGCAGTTCGTGCGCTCCGAAACCGGGATCGGCGCGTCCGGCGCCCACGCCCACTAGACCATCCCAGAACCAGTCTTCGACCCAGCGAAAGGGCGCGGCGCGAGCCGCGCCCTTTCTCGTTCCAAGTACCGGGTGCCGTGGATGCGCCGGCTGCGGACGCGAAAGTGACACCTGCACACAAAAACGTGAGTATCGCGCCCCTTCGCCGCGTTTTCACTCTTGGGCGAAATCATGGCGTGAGGTAGCGTCGATCGCTCTCGTTTCAGTGAGCGGCAAGACCAATGCGCGCCAGGACTTGGGCGACTGCGAACGCCGACGCAGTGCCCAAGTCTCTGAAGTGATGAAAGCCAGGCCTGCAAAAGCCTGGAAGTATAAAAAATTTTGGAGGTTCCCCCCATGTCTGCAACGTCAGCGGTCCCATTACCAAAGGATGCCGCACGGCCCATGAGTGCCGGCGAGAAGAAGGTCATCCTGGCCTCCTCGCTCGGCACCGTGTTCGAGTGGTATGATTTCTATCTCTACGGATCGCTCGCCGCGATCATCGGCGCACAGTTCTTCTCGGCCTATCCGGAAGCCACGCGCAACATCTTCGCCCTGATGGCCTTCGCCGCCGGCTTCCTGGTCCGCCCCTTCGGCGCGCTGGTGTTCGGACGTCTCGGCGACCTGGTGGGCCGCAAGTATACCTTCCTCGTCACCATCCTGATCATGGGCATCTCGACCTTCGTGGTCGGCCTGCTGCCGTCCTACGCCACGATGAACGAATACGGCGTCGGCTGGGTCGCGCCCGTGGCGCTGCTGGCGTTGCGCATGCTCCAGGGCCTGGCACTCGGCGGTGAATACGGCGGCGCGGCGGTCTACGTGGCCGAGCACGCTCCCCCCGGGCGTCGCGGTTTCTACACCGCCTTCATCCAGACCACGGCGACCCTCGGGCTGCTGCTGTCGCTGATGGTGATCCTGTTCACCCAGATCTACGTCAACGCGAACTACGCGCCCGTCGCCACCACCCTCGCCGACGGTTCGGCCGGGACGATCACGCCCTTCGCCGCCTGGGGCTGGCGCATTCCGTTCCTGGTCTCGATCGTGCTGCTCGGCGTCTCGGTCTGGATCCGTCTGCAGATGCAGGAAAGCCCGGCCTTCAAGAAGATGAAGGAAGAGGGCACCGGCTCCAAGGCGCCGCTCTCGGAGGCGTTCGGCCAGTGGCGCAACGCCAAATGGGCGCTCCTCGCGCTCCTCGGCCTCACCGCCGGCCAGGCCGTGGTCTGGTACACCGGCCAGTTCTACGCGCTGTTCTTCCTCCAGACGATCCTGAAGGTCGATCAGTTCACGGCCAACGTGCTCATTGCCTGGTCGCTCATCCTCGGCACCGGCGGGTTCCTGTTCTTCGGCGCGCTCTCCGACAAGATCGGCCGCAAGCCGATCATCCTCGGCGGTTGCGTGATCGCGGCACTGACCTTCTTCCCGCTGTTCAAGGCGCTGACCGCTGCAGCCAACCCGGCCCTGCACGCGGCCCAGCAGAGCACGCAGGTGGTGGTCAAGGCCGACCCGGCGGATTGCTCGTTCCAGTTCAATCCGGTGGGAACGGCCAAGTTCACCAATTCCTGCGACATCGCCAAGGCGCTGCTCGCCCGGTCCGCGGTGAACTACACCACCGAGCCGGCCGCTCCCGGCACCAAGGCCACCGTCACCGTCGCCGGCAAGGAGTTCGCCGCCGCCGATCCGGCCTTCGCCAAGGATGTCGGCGCGGCCCTTACCGCCTCCGGCTACCCGACCGCCACCAACCCGAGCATCGTGAAGATCGCCATCGAACCGAAGGACGGCCTGTCCAACTTCGCCAAGATGATCGACATCTTCTCGGTCCAGAAGCTGACGATCATCGGTATCCTCACGATCCTCGTCCTCTACGTGACGATGGTCTACGGCCCGATCGCGGCGGCCCTCGTCGAACTGTTCCCGACGCGTATCCGCTACACCTCGATGTCGCTGCCCTACCATATCGGCAACGGCTGGTTCGGCGGCCTGCTGCCGGCCACCGCCTTCGCCATGGTGGCCCAGACCGGCGACATCTATTTCGGCCTCTGGTACCCGATCGTCATCGCCCTCGCGACGGCCGTCATCGGTGCCCTGTTCATCCCCGAGACCAAGGACAGGGACATCTTCACCTGGGACGACCGCCCGGCGCGGTAATCCTCAAATCGGGGCGTCGGACCGGGCCCTCAGCCACGGCCCGGCGCTCGATATGACGCCCAAGATGTGACGCCATGAAAAAGGGCCCCAGATCGCTCCGGGGCCCTTTCTCGTGTCGTCCGCGCGTCCGGAGCGTGTGCCGTCAAGCGGCTTCCACGGTCTCCGCATGGGCCGCCTGCAGGGCGTGATGATCGGCCATCGTCTGCCAGGCATAGCGCATGGCGAATTCGGCCACCGCCTCGTCGAAGGCGTCGCCCTTGCCGAGATAGCCGGCGATCATCGCCGCGTCCCCGGAGCGGGCATGGGCGCGGGCGAGCGTGGTGCCGCAGAGCCGGGCATAGGCTTTGGGGCCGCTCTCGGCGAGGATCTCGGCGACGGCCGAGAGCTTCTTGTTCTTGAGCTGACGTACGTAATAGGAGCGCCCGCTCACCTCGGAATGAGCGGTGCCGAGGAACATGTCGCTGGCGGCCTGCATGATGCGCTGGCCGTCGATCACCCGCTGGCCCTCGGATGCGAGGAAGAACGGGCTGAGGGCGAGCTGACCCAGGACCGAAGGCCGGGCTTCCTTGATCTGCAGGAAGAGCGGCGCGCCATCCGCATCGGAATAGAGCCCCACGGCGCAGACCGTGCCCACCGAGCCGATGCCGACCACCTTGAAGGCGACGTCGCGCTGCATGTAGCGCAGGGTCAGCAGGTTGCGGTCGGCCTGAAGGCTCTGCGGATAGGCGAGCAACGCGGCAGCCGCTTCCTGCACCGCCTCGGTGAGGCCGTTCGGCCCTTCGTGGAAGATCGTCGTATCCTTGTCGGCGATGCGCCACAGGGCCGGGTCCGAATGGAGAGTTGCCGGATCGAGGTCCGGGGCGTCGCCATGGCTCAGACCGTCGGCGGTCTCGGAGGCCGCATCGGCCAGGAGGCGCCGGCACAGGTCTCCGTCGCCAAAGCGGCCGATCTCTTCATCGAGGTCGATGCGGCTGTGCCAGATGGCCAGCGGCGAGAGATGCGACAGCTCGCGGATGTGCTCGCGATAGGCGCAGACGCTGGCGCGAGCCGCACGATACGCCTTGTCCTCACCCTGGGCGAAGGCCGCGACGGCGACGCTGGCGGCGAGGCGCTTCACGTCGACGGTGAAATCGACGTTCCAGAGCGTCTCGTCGAAATCGTTGATGTCGAACAGTGTCTGGCCCTCGGCGCTGCGATACACGCCGAAATTGCCGATGTGGCAATCGCCGCAGGCCTGGACCGGGATGCCCGGAACCGGAACGCCGGCGAGGTCGGAGGCCATCACGGCGGCGGCCCCGCGCAGGAAGGCGAAGGGACTGGCTCGCATCCGTTCGTAGCGCAGGGGGATCAGCTCGAGCAGCCGGCCGGCATCGTTCGCCCGCAGGACAGCCAGCGGATCGCGGTCTTCGGCCGGGTACCAATCGGCATGCGACTCCCGGGGGACCGCATCGCGCAGGCGCTTGCCGGCCGCCCGGCGCTCCGCGCGATTGGAGGAGAGGTAGGTGTTGGTCATGCAGATAAGCCTCGACAGGGCGATGCGCGCAGGCCGTTCGCCGCACATCGCGCGGCATCAGTGCCGGAAGTGGCGATGTCCTGTAAACACCATGGCGAGGCCCGCCTCGTCGGCGGCCTTGATCACATCCGCGTCCCGCATCGATCCACCGGGCTGAATCACCGCCGTGGCGCCGGCTTCCGCCGCCGCGATCAGGCCGTCGGCGAAGGGGAAGAACGCGTCAGAGGCCACCACCGAACCCTTGGCGAGGCTCTCCGCCGCCCCGGTGCGCTTGGCGCCCTCCGCCGCCTTCCAGGCGGCGATTCGCGAGGAATCCACCCGCGACATCTGCCCGGCGCCGATCCCCACCGTGGCGCCGTTCCGGGCGTAGACGATGGCATTCGACTTGACGTGCTTGGCGACGCGGTAGGCGAAGCGCAGGTCGGCATATTCCTGCGCCGTGGGCTCGCGCTTCGTCACCACCTTCAGCGTCATGTCGTCGACCACGGCCGCGTCGCGGCCCTGGACCAGGATGCCGCCGGCGAGGTTGCGCATGGCAAAGCCCTTGGCGCGCGGGTCGGGCAGGCCGCCCGCGAGGAGGAGGCGCAGGTTCTTCTTGGCCGCGACGAGGGCGATCGCCTCCTCGGTGGCGTCCGGCGCGATGATCACCTCGGTGAAGATCTCCACGATCCGCGCGGCCGATTCGGCATCCAGGGTGCGGTTGAGGGCGACGATGCCGCCGAAGGCCGAAGTCGGGTCGCAGGCGAGGGCCCGCTCGTAGGCCTCTGCCAGGGTGTCGCCCTCGGCGACACCGCACGGGTTGGCGTGCTTGATGATCGCCACCGCGGCGGCGCGGGCCGGGTCGAACTCGGCGACGCATTCATAGGCCGCGTCGGTATCGTTGAGGTTGTTGAAGGACAGCTCCTTGCCCTGGAGCTGGCGGGCGCTCGCCACACCGGGCCGAACGAGGCCGGGCGTGCGGTAGAAGGCCGCCGATTGGTGCGGGTTCTCGCCGTAGCGCAGGGATTGGGCGAGCGTGCCGCCGAAGGCGCGGAAGGCCGGAGCCTCCTCCATCTCCACATGGTCGGCAAGCCAGGAGGCGATGGCGGAATCGTAGGAGGCGGTGCGGGCGAAGGCCTTCTGCGCCAGCCGCCTGCGGGTCGCGGCCCCCAGCGTGCCGTTGCCGGCTTCGAGCTCCGAGAGGATCGCGCCATAATCGGCCACATCCACCACCACCGCCACGTCGGCATGGTTCTTGGCCGCCGCGCGGATCATCGCCGGGCCGCCCACATCGATGTTCTCCACCGCGTCGTCATAGGCGCAGGGTTTCGCGATCGTCGCTTCGAACGGATAGAGATTGACCACGAGGAGGTCGATGGCGCCGATGCCGTGGGCGGCCAGCGCCGCCTGATGCTCGGGATCGTCGCGCACCGCGAGGAGACCGCCATGCACCGCCGGGTGCAGGGTCTTCACCCGCCCGTCCATCATCTCGGGAAATCCGGTGATCTCGGCGACTTCCGTGACCGGCAGTCCCGCCTCGCTCAAGGCCCGGTGCGTGCCGCCGGTGGAGACCAGGGCGACGCCGCGCTCGGACAGCGCGCGGGCGAAATCCACGAGGCCCGTCTTGTCGGAGACGGAAAGGAGCGCGCGGGCAACCCGCGCCTGATCATGCGACATCGTCGAGAACCGTCCGGCACAGGGCAGAATCTGCCCCTGAAACGCGGCGGGTACCACAGATGTCGCCCTATCGGCTACCGGGCCGCCTCATCGGCCGGTGGAGCCTCGATCCGGGCGGGGTCGTTCCGCCCCGGCGCCTGCGCGAGGTGCAGGAAGCGCCATCGCACCCGGGTGCCCTCCCCGGCCGTGACGTAGAGGACGATCTGGTCGGTCCGCCGCGCACCCGTCAGCCCCGCGAAATACACGCTCTCCTCCAGCGCCAGGGCCGCGCCGTCGGCCTCGAACCGCCAGACTTCTCCCAGGGGCGAGGCCAGGTCGATCCCCCCGCCCTCGGCCGCATTGGCCGCAATGGCCGGATGGAGGTGGAATCGGATCGCCGCCTCGGGCGGACGCAGCCGGATGCGATTACTCTTTTGGGCCACCGACACGAAGGCATCCTCGCCTTCGAGCCCGGCCCCATCTGGAAGGAGGCACCAGCGCCGCTCGTGGACGATCCCGAATTCGGCGGCATAGCCGTCATGGCGGCCGGCGAGGATCAGCGAGCCGCCATCGCTCGTCCGCTCGGATTTGACCGCGCGCGGGCCGCGCAGGAGCACGGGTCCGATCCGCCCGATGAGCCAGTCCGACGCCCAGCGACTTCCCACCCCCTCGCTGGCGCCGAGGAACCGGCAGGATGAGGAATCTCCCACCGTCGCGGTGGAATGGGCGGCGGTGCTGCGGGCGAGGCGCCGCAGTTCGGGGCCGCTCGCCGGCAAGCCGCAATTGATCACCACCCGCTGGGGGCCGCTCGACATCTCGAAGGAAAGGCAGCCGGCCCCGGCATTCATCGAAAATGGCAGCGGCGGCGGCGCACCAACATCGGCGACCACGACGACCCGGCCGCTCTCCAGCCGCTCGTAGCCGGAATTCGGCGCATGCATCATCGGCTGCGCCAGGGCGCCGTCATAGACCAGCAAGGTGGCGAGATGGTCCGCCGCCGTGGCGCCCATGCCGTTGAAATGGCTGAGCGACGCATCGCCGTGGCGCAGGAGGCGGAGCAGGGGCAGCATGCGGTCGATGGCATGGAGCAGGGCCACCGGCGGATCGAGGCTGCGGCTGAGGAAGCTCTGGCGCAGGGGCAGAAGGTCGAGGAGGAGTTCCATGGCGAAGCGCGGGTCGCGGCTGCGATGGCCGCCATCCGCCATGATCTGCCGGTCGAGTTCGCGCGACAGGATGCGCGTGGCCCGGCGCAGGATCGGTTGAATGCCCTCGCAGCACAATCCGGCATAGCACAGGGCCACCACCGCCAGGAGCCGCGATTGCGGCGGCAGTCCCCGGCGCAGGGAGCGTTCGAGGTCTCTGGCGCCGCGCCCGACAGTCCTGAGGAAGGCCTGGTAGAAGGCGTGGTCCGCCCCTTCCAGAACGAGGGGTGACTGGCACAGGAAGGAGATCAGCCGGCGTGCCGCCACGGGCACGGGCGCGGCCAGGGTTTCGTCGCCACGGCCGGCAATGAAATCCGCCACGAAGGCGCGGGCATTGGCTCTGGCCAGAGCCGTGTCGGCGGCGCGCAGGTGGCGCAGCCAGCCGAAGCCGTAGAACGCATCCGCCCATTCCGGCGAGGGCGGCGCGTAATCGAAGGGCGAGCGGCCGCTCACCGAGAGCGAGCGCCCCGCGAAGACGAACAGGCCGGCATAGATGTCGTCGGCGAAGGTGGCGTCACTCGTGCGCAGATCGTGCGGGGCGATCACCAAGGCGCTGACACGGGCGCGCGCGAGCAGGTCCGGGCTCGCGGTGAGGCGTGCGGAGACGCCCCGCGCCGAGCGCGCGATCTCACGCCCGACGAGCCGATAGAAACGCCAACGATCAGCCCCCCAACCCACGCACGCCTTTCCTCCAGCACCGCGACCCGCATGGCCATTGTGCCGGATGTCGTCCCATCTGGAAGCTAAGCCGTGCCTATTAACCAACAATTAAGGATGCGGATACTCATCGCACCGTCGCCCGCCTCCTCCGCCGGGATTTCTCCCTCCGGAGTGGCGCCGCGCGCAGGGGAAAGGCCCGGCACCGCCACGGATCGGCGAACTGTATTTTTTGGCGAGCTGGGCCGGAACGGTTGAATGCTGCACAGGTTATACACAGCGTCGAGCGAGTTTCATTCCTGTAGCCTCCAGCAATGGCAGTGTGCCTGTGACTGTCATCCCTGTCTTCAAGCGCGCCGGGCTCTTGATGTCTGCCGCAGCGTTATTGTGCACGTCTGGCGCTGCGATGGCCCAGAACGCTCAAGACCGTGGTCTCGGCGGCCTGTTCGAGGCGTTGTTCTCTCCGGCCCGTCCCGCCGTCGAAGCGCAGCAGCCCGCTCCCGCGATCGAGCTGCCGCGGAGATCCCTGACGATCCGGCGCGAGTCGAACCGCCCGCGGCCGAAGATCCGTTACGCCGCCCTGCCGAAGAGCGAGCCGCTGCAGCTCAAGATCGGCGACCGCCAGACGCCGATCCCGCTCTCCTCCGGGCCAATGGCCGCGCTCCTCAAGGATCCGACCCTGCGCCCTGGCGACATCGTCGTGCTGAAGGACGGCGCTCGCGTCTTCACCGGCAACGAGGAGAAGACCCACACCGTCCGGGATTTCGAGCCGGTGAGCCGCTCCGCCTCGGTTGACCGCAAGACGAAGGCGCTCCTGTCCATGATGATCGCTCCAGTCGGCGCATTGCCGCCCGACGAGGTGCGCAAGTTCATGGCCCGGCTGAAAAAGTCGACACCCGCGAGCGATGTGAACGTCGAGGCCCGGGTCCAGACCGTCTCCATGCGGGTGATCACGCCGTAGGGCGGGCGACTACCGCAGATAGGTGACGCTGTATAAAGTCCGCCGCAGCTCGCTCTCCGTCACCCAGATGCGGCCGTTGTCGCAGCGTTCGCGGATGCCGTCGCGCATGCGACCGCAATATTCGCCGGTATTGTCCTGGATTCGATACTGGCAAACATTGCCCGCCCTGCGGCGGCCGATGACCGGGCTCGCATGGTCGGCGAACAGGTCGGGATCCTTCGGGTCGCGATCCTCCAGGAGATACCAGCTGTAGCCCACGGTGGGCACGCGGCCATGGTCGAGGGCGTAGTCCACCATGGCCAGGATGCGGTCGAGCTTCGGCCTGCTCGGGTGGCGGCCGGATTCGAGCATGTCTGCGAAATCGGCCTGGCTCGCGGCCACGCGGTAGGAAACCGGCAGGAGCGGCACCGGCAGCGGCGTCCGGCGGCAGGCCGCCTCCACATGGGCGATCCAGGCCGCGTTGAACGGATCGGCCCATCGCCCGCGCAGATGGGTGGCGGTGGCGGCCACGGCGCGAAAGCTCTGGCGCGTCGGGCGAAGCTTCGTCCGGTAGCGCAACGCGCGCAATGTCGGCATCACGTAGCGATAGCCGTCGTTGGACGGCAGGTCGCGGTCCTCGCAATAACCACCGATATTGTAGAGGAGCGCCGCCGTATCCTCCTCGCCGCCCTCGATCTTGTCGAAATACGGTTCCAGGGCCGGGTTACCGTCCTTGGTCACCTCCGCATTGTTGCGGCTCCAGGCGATGTCGGCCCGGTAGGTCGGATGCGCGCGAAGATGCCGTTTCAGATGCGGGTCCGGGTTGGCCTCCAAACGCGCCGGGTCGGCGAAGTAGAACTTCGTCGCCACGTCGAGGGGCGAGACCGATCGGCCGATCCGGTGCGAGATCATGTCCGCCGTGGCGTAGGCGAAGCAGATCGCGCTCTCGCCCTGATTCAGGGGCAGGTCCTTCGGCGAGGGCGAGATCCCCACGTCGCGGGTGCCGGTATGGATCTCGAACGGGATCGTCACCGACACCGGGGCGCAGGCGGGATTGCGGGCATAGGCCGGCGCCACCGGCAGGATGCGGCGGTCGATCCCGTCGGCCTTGGCCTCGCCGACGAGCGACACGGCCGCGATCAGGCCGGCGAGGGCATGACGGAAGGCCCGCACCGTGGCCTTACGCTTTCCGAACCAGACGGCTTGCGAAGAACCCGTCGATCCCGCCACGGACCACCGGAGGGGCACCTTCGCCATCGACCCTATCGCCGGACAGATGCGAGGGCAGCGTCCGAAGGTCACCGTCGCCGTTGATGAGCTCGCCAAGGCCGCCGACCTCTTCGGGGCGGATCGCGAGCCGTTCGAAAGCCGGATTGCGGGCGAGGAAGGCGGCGACCTGCCCCTCCCCCTCCTCGGGCTCCAACGAGCAGGTGCAATAGACGAGACGCCCCCCCGGCTTCACCAGGGTGGCGGCGCGGTCGAGCAGACGGCGCTGCAGCCCGCCGAGGCGCCCGACATCCCCGCCGGCCTTGGTCCAGGCGACGTCGGGATGACGGCGGATGGTGCCGGTGGCCGAACAGGGCGCGTCGAGGAGCACGGCGTCGAACGTGTCGGCGTCGATCTCGGGCAATTGGGTGGCGTCGCCGACGCGGATCTCGGCCTTCAGCCCGAGGCGGGCGAGGTTCTCGGACAGCCGTTCGAGGCGCGGGGCCGAACGGTCCACGGCCACCACCTCCGCGCCCATAGCGGCGAGCTGGGCGGTCTTGCCGCCGGGCGCGGCGCAGAGATCGGCCACGCGCTGCCCCGGCCCGACCGCGAGCAGGCGCGCCGGGATGGCGGCGGCGGCGTCCTGCACCCACCACGCGCCCTCCGCATAGCCGGGCAGGTCCGTGACCGCCGAGCGCACCTCGTGCAGGCGGATGCTGCCGGTGGGCAGGGCGACCCCGCCGAGGCGCTCGGCCCATTCCGTCGCGCTGCCGCGCGGCGTGATGTCGAGGGCGGCGCCGGAGAGATGCGCCGAGGCGATGGCCCGCGCCGTGTCGGGTCCATAGGCGGCGCTCCAGCGGGCCGCGAGCCAGTCCGGGGTGTTCTGCGCCAGGGGATCGGACGCTTCGGCCGCGATGGCCTCCCGCTCGCGGATGACCCGTCGCAGGATGGCGTTCACGAGGCCGGGGGTGTGCTGCAGGTAGGGGTCGCCCTTGGCGAGGCGGACCGAGAGATCGACGGCGGCATGGTCCGGCACGTTGAGATCGAGGATCTGCACGGCACCGGTGACGAGAAGGGCCACCAGCCTCGGCTGGTCCGGCGGCAGGCCCTGGTTCATGCGGGCGGCCAGCATGCGCCGAAGGAAGCCGAGGCGGCGGAAGGTGGCGGTGGCGATGGCCCGCGCCAGCGACGCGTCGGCGGCGTCGAGGCCGGCGCCGAGGCCAGCCTTGGCCAGGGCATCTTCGAGGGCGAAGGCGCGGCCCTGCACGAGAAGATCGGCCACGGCGGCATGGGCCACCTGCCGGGCGGCGAGGCCCGGAACCGTGCGGTCGATCGTCGTCGCCGGCCCATCCGCGTTGCGGCGTGTCGCCATGAATGCCACTTTCCGTGTCCGAGGCCCGGTCACCCGAAGCCAATCCCAACGGATGCCCTCCCATCCGGCCCACCGAGATGCAAGCCATGACGACATCCGACGACGCGGAAAACGCCGAGATCCCGCCCCGCCCCGCTTTGACGCCCGCCGCCGAGCGGGCTCTGGCCGAGGCCGCCGACCGGCGCGCTTCTATCGATGCAAAGGCTGCGGAGATCTCCGCCGCCCGCGAGCGCCAGGGCCGTGGCGGCCTGGAACCCGTCCGCTACGACGATTGGGAAGTCAAAGGCATCGCCGTCGACTTCTGAGAGCGGACTCAGCGCGTGACGTAGACCTGCGTACCCACCGAAACGCGTCCGTAGAGATCGACCACGTCCTGATTGTACATGCGGATGCAGCCGTAGGACGCGTAGGTGCCCACCGAGTTCGGGCGGTTGGTGCCGTGGATGGCATATTCGCCGCCGGCCAGGGTCATCGCCGCCGCGCCCATCGGGTTATGCGGCGAGCCGCCGGCGATCACGTCGGGCAGGCGCGGGTTGTCGCGCTTCACCTCGCGCGGCGGCGACCAGGCCGGCTCGACATACTTGCCGTCGATCTTGGTGGCGCCGGTCCATTGCTTGCCGGGCTTGCCCACGGCCACGGGATAGCGGATCGCCGTGCCGTCGCCGTTGACGAGGTAGAGCCGGCGCTCCGAGGTGCGGACCACCACGGTGCCGGGCATGACGGCCTGGTCGAAGGCCACGAGTTCGCGGGACGCGGCCGGTGTCGCGGCAAACCCCACACTCAAGACTGTTCCGGCCAAACAAGCGGCGAACCCATTACGCGCGAACATCTGTCGTCATCCTCGAAAGCGTGACCGTGAGCTTCACGATAAGCGGCGATCGAGATTGCCGTTCCGGTTACCGGTGGGGGTCATGGGCCGGATACGCACCGGAATGATGGAGCGCGGTTAAACGGTGCCCCTCACGCTCGCGCTAAAGGCGAGCGGTCCGATTAGGCTTCGATAAAGGCTCGCCGCGCTTACCGCTCGAGCAGGACGGAAGCCGTCTCGTCGCGCTCCTGCCAGCCATGCCGGACGAGTTCGGGATCGTCGTGCTCCTCCACCGGATAGCCGACGCAGAGATAGGCGACGAGGCGCCAGGAGGCGGGAACGTCGAGATGCGACGTGACGCAATCGGGCTCGATGATCGACACCCAGCCGACGCCGAGGCCGTGCGCCCGCGCGGCGAGCCAGAAGGTGTGCACCGCCGTGACCACCGAGTAGCGCAACATTTCCGGCATGGTGGCGCGGCCGAGGCCGAACCCGTTCGTCGTACCCTCGTCGCAGAAGATCGCGAGATGGATGGGTGCCTCGCGCAGGCCCGCGAGCTTCAGGCGGGTATAGGCTTCGCGGCGCTCGCACTCGTAGGTCTCGGCGGCCGCATCGTTGCAGCGCTCGAAACTGGCGGTCACCGCACCGCGCCGCGCGGGGTCGGCGACACGGACGAAACGCCAGGGCTGGCTGTTGCCCACCGACGGGCTCAGCATCGCCAGGCCCAGGCAGCGCTGAAACACGGCCTCATCGACGGGACCGCGGCGAAAGCGGCGCACGTCGCGACGCCAGGCGAACAGGTCGCCGAGCGTCTCGCGAAAGCCGGGATCGAACCTCACCAAGACCTGCCGTCCAATCACTGCCATTCCTTGTCGACGAGGCCGCCCCTGCAACCTGCGCCCGTCGGCCACCGCCGGAATCCGGCAGTCCACGAAAGTGGCGGTAGAATGCAAAGGGCTGCCAAGGCCATCGAAAAGGATTTTTAGACCAGAGCGGGCCGTCATGGCAGAAAAAAAGGCCGCACTCCGGAGAGGCGGCCTGAAGTCCTTGGGTCTCGAAACCTCTGGAGTGTCGCTCCCGTGACATCGGCAGGCTCCCGAAAGCTGGGGAGCATGGATATCGGCCGCCCGACCGAGCACGGAACCGACGAGGTTCGGCCACAGGTATCATCTTCTATCGGGGCCGACGATGGGCGATAACGCGGCGAAATCGTGACGTTGTGTTGCCCGGCCGTGGCTGGTGCCAGTGCGCACTCGGCGGTCGACCGGGCTTGCAGGCTCGGAGTGGGAGGCCCATCATTCCTCCCTTGCGGCGATCGTCGAGTCGTCGAAACCGAGGAGCGAGGATGGACGAGAGGATCGGAGTCGAGCCGCGATCGAAGGATTCCACCGGCCGCGTCGTACCGTTCCCGACGGCTCCGGTGGTGCCACAGGTCGCCTTCGACCGCTCGGAGCTCAGGACCCTGTTCAACCTCTACGGCCGGATGGTCTCGGCCGGCGAATGGCGTGACTACGCCCTCGACTTCCGCCGCGACAAGGCGGTGTTCTCGATCTACCGCCGCTCCTCTGAAACGCCCCTGTTCCGGGTGGAGAAGGATCCTAAACTCGCGCGCCGGCAGGGCGCCTTCGCGGTGATTTCCGCCGCCGGCATCGTGCTCAAGCGAGGGCATGACCTCGCCCGTGTGCTGGCAGCGCTGGAAAAGCCCCTTCGCGTGGTGTGATGGCCCCCGTCACGGGATGAAGAACGGGACCGCTTCCCAACGGATCGGAGGCCAACCCCATCGCCGCGCGCCGATGGAATACAGGGCGCCGAGCAGGAACAGCGTGACGAAGCCCGCGATGATGGCCGCGCCGAGGCCGGCCCATGCGCCGGTGCCGATCGCGGCGGCGACGCTCACGCCGACGATGGCGTAGGTCGGCACGTCGCTCGGGGGCGGCGTCTCTTGCCCCGAGCCACGCCCGATTTTCGGCACTACCGGTTTACCCACCGCGACATCCTCGCATGTCCGCCGCGACGGAAACGAAAAAAAGGCCCCGGCGTTTCCGCCGAGGCCTTCCGATCCGCGTTCCGATGGCTCGCTTAGCGGCGATCGCCGAGGAGCTGAAGCAGGAACTGGAACATGTTGATGAAGTCTAGGTAAAGGGTCAGAGCGCCGTTCACCGATAGCTTGGCAGCACCCTCGGCATCGGCACCGCTATAGAGGAACATCTCCTTGAGCTTCTGCGTGTCGTAGGCGGTGAGGCCCGCGAAGATCAGGACGCCGAGCACCGAGATGGCGAACTGAAGCGCGCTGGACGCCAGGAAGATGTTCACGATCGAGGCGATGAAGAGGCCGATCACGCCCATAATCAGGAACGAGCCCATCCCCGAGAGGCTGCGCTTGGTGGTGTAGCCGTAGAGGCTGAGACCGCCGAACGTGGCCGCCGTGATGAAGAAGACCCGGACCACGCTGGCGCCGGTGAAGACGAGCAGCAGGGTCGACATCGACGCGCCCATCACCGCCGCGAAGGCGAAGAAGGTCAGGCGTGCCGAGGAGGCGGACATCTTGTCCATGCGCATCGTGAAGATGAAGATGAACGCGAGGGGCGCCAGCATCAGGACCCACTTGAGCGGGCTGGTGTAGAGCATCTGGCCGAACGGGGTCAGCGCGAGCTTGCCCGTGGCGGTCTGAGCGGTGGCGGCCATGTTCAGGCCGAGGGCCACGAGGCCGGAGATCCCGAGGCCGACGATCATGTTGTTGTAGACGCCGAGCATGAAGCTGCGCAGCCCCTGGTCGACATCGACCTGGGAGCCGGCATAGCCCTGGGGCTGGGCGCCGTAGCGGAAGGGACTGTTATCGAATGCCATGGGAGATTCCCTTGGAAGCTCTCTCAGCGTGTGATTTGGAACCGAGGCTCACGCACAGGACCTCTGGCACGTCACCGCGCCTTGAGCCGAAATATGTTCCGTCATGCCGCTCCGCACAAGGGGGCGGCCGAGCTTTGCGGCCCTGGAATCACGGCTTCTGACCTCGATCTTTATTTGGATGAGGGCGGATTAAATCTCGTTCATCATCCGCGTGGCGAACCAGAGCTATAGTGACAGGTCATAAACCATGACTTCGGCGTCGTCTTTCTCCGTCGATGGGGAGGCGGACGACTGTCCGGCTTCAGAACTGTCGCAGGTAGGGAGCCGGCTTCTGACCGAGAATGCGCCACGTCCCGGCCAATCCGAGGACGATCGCGAAGACCACCGCGAGGGTGGATGCGAGGAGGGCACCGGAGAGGTCCAGGGCGAAGTCGAGCTTCATCACGCGGGTGACGATGGTCCAGCCCGCGAGCGTACCGGCGAGAAGCCCGAACAGCGCGGTGGCGATGCCGAGCGCGCCGTATTCCAGCGTGTAGGCCAGGAGCAGGCGCCCGCGGGTGGCGCCCAGAACCTTCAGCACGACGGCATCGTACAGCCGGGCGCGGTGCCCCGCCGCGATGGCGCCGGCGAGCACGAACAGGCTCGCCACGACGGCAACGCCGCTGGCGGCGCGAATCGCCAGGACCAGCTTGCCGACGATGTCGTTGACCGTGTCGAGGGCGTCCTTCACCCGCACGCTGGTCACCGACGGAAAGGCGCGGGCGACGTCACGCAGGATCAGGGCCTCTGTCCCGGCATCCGGCCCGCCCGCCAGGGTGAGGGTGGCGAGGTCCGAATGCGGTGCGCCCCGGAAGGTACCGGGCGAAAAGACCATGACGAAATTGATGCCGAGGTTGCGCCATTCGACCTTGCGCAGATTCGCGACTTTCGCCGTCAGATTCCGGCCCAGGACGTTGACGGTGACGGTGCCGCCGACGCCCAGATTCAGCGCGCGGCCGAGCTCCGCATCGAAGGAGACCAGTGGTTTTGCCCCCTCCTCCGCATTCCACCACGCGCCGGCGACGAGGTTCGATCCCTCCGGGAGATCCTCGGCATAGGTGATCCCGCGGTCGCCATCGAGCACCCAGGCGGCATCCTCCGGCGGCTTGATCGCGGCGGCGGGGGTGCCGTTGATGGCGACGATGCGCCCGCGCATCATCGGCACGCGCTCGATCTTGCCCCCGGGCGCGAGCTTGCCGAGCTCCGCATGGAACCCGTCCGCCTCCGCCGCCGGGATATCGAGGAAAAACAGGTTCGGCGCACGGGCCGGCAGCGAACTCGTCAGCGTCCGCCGGACATTGGCGTCGATCAGGCTCAGCGTCACCAGCAGAGTCACCCCGAGGCCGAGCGACAGGACGATGGCGGGGGTGAGCGCGCCGGGGCGGTGGAGGTTGGCCAGCGCCATGCGGGGTGCCGCCGAGCGCGGCCGGGGCAGACGCCGCGCCCCGGCCATGAGGCCGAGGGCGACGAGACGCAGAAGCCCGAAGGCAAGGCCGGCCGCCACGACGAACATCAGCGCGACCCTGCGGTCGAAAGCCGTGGTCAGCGCCAGCGCCACCAGGGCGGCGAGCGCCGCGACGAGGATCAGCCGGTAGCGCAGCCGCGTCTTGCGGGTGTCGGGATCCACTACGTCCCGGAACAGGCCGGAGACCGGCACGTCATGGGCGTGGCCCAGGGGAATGATGGCGAAGGCGAGCGCCGTGAGCAGGC
The DNA here is from genome assembly GCA_902712845.1 of Methylobacterium bullatum. Classification (NCBI taxonomy): domain Bacteria; kingdom Pseudomonadati; phylum Pseudomonadota; class Alphaproteobacteria; order Hyphomicrobiales; family Methylobacteriaceae; genus Methylobacterium; species Methylobacterium bullatum. The sequence goes on along the minus strand of LR743504.1, from coordinate 2,005,629 downwards.
CGTAGGCGGCAGCCAACAACAGCTCCGCCGGCGCCAGGGTTGGGTTCAACGGCAGCGGAAGCGCGTCGTGAAACACGGCATCGAGGAGGAAGGGCAGGCCCGCCCCGATCGCGAGTCCGATCACAGTGCCGAGCCCGGCCACCAGCATCACCTGCGTGAGATAGATGGCAACCACCTGCCCCCCCGGCGCACCGACGCTCTTCAGGGTGGCGATGGACCCGCGCTTCCTCGCCACGAAGGCATTGACGGCATTGGCGACTCCGACCCCGCCGACGATGAGCGCCGTGAGCCCGACCAGGGTGAGGAACTGGGTGAAGCGCTCGACGCTCTTGGCGAAACGGGGATCGGCATTGGACCGCGAGCGCATCTCCCAACCGGCATCCGGCGCCGCCTTGGCGACGGCCGCGATCCGCCGCTCCAGTTCCGCGTCGTCGGCGGCGGGCGCCTGGATGCGGTAGCTCCACCGGTTGAGACTGCCCGGCCGGATCAGCCCGGTCGCCTGAAGCGTCGCGGCGGAGACGAGGAGGCGCGGACCGAAGCCGATGCCATTGGCGATCTTGTCCGGCTCGGAGACCAGCGTGGCCCGGATGGCGATCGGCTTTCCGGCGATCTCGATCCGGTCGCCGACCTTGAGGTCGAGGCGCGTCAACAGGACCGGATCGGCGACGGCGCCGAACACCCCATCCTTCTCGGCCAGCAGATCGCCGAGGGGCAGGGCCGGGTCGGTGACAAGCTCGCCGGCAGCGGGGTAGGCGCCGTCCACCGCCTTGAGTTCCACCAGGGCCGCGCCCTTGTCCCCGGCCAGAGCCATGGCCCGCAGGGTCGTCACCTCCGAGACCTTGCCCTGCGCGTCGAGGGCCGCTCGCTCGTCGGGTGTCGCCTCGCGATTGATCAGACTGTAGGTGAGATCACCGCCGAGGATGCGCTTGCCCTCCCGGCCGAGACCATCCGTGAGCGAGCGCGAGATCGAGGCCACCCCGGCAATCGCCGCGACGCCGAGCGCGATACAAGCGAGGAACACGACGAAACCGGCGAGCCCGGCGCGCAGCTCGCGGAAGGCGAGGCGCAGGGTCAGCGGGACGCGGCTGGGGCGGGGGGGCGGAGCCGACCGTGGCAGGGTGCCGTGCATGGGTCAGGCCCTAAAGCGAGATTTGGGGGTGCGCGCCAATGCCCTCCCCCGCAAAGACGACGCGTTCGCACATCTCGCGGGTACCACGGGTCCCCTCTCCTGGCAGGAGAGGGAGAGCGTCGCGCCTCACGACCACGCGTGATGGTTCGCGAGAGCAGCCTTCGGGGACAGACGCGGACCCCGCGATCCGCACAGCGGGAAGGGGCGATCGGCGCGGGTGACGCTGCTGAGTCACGCCGCCACCGCTTCGTCCACCTGCCCCGAGCGCAGGCGCACGGTGCGGTCGCAGAGACGGGCGAGGCCGGGATCGTGGGTGACGAGGACGAGGGTCGCGCCGCGGTCGCGCTTGAGGGCGAAGAGGAGATCCACGATCTGCCGGCCCGTCGCCTCGTCGAGATTGCCGGTGGGTTCGTCGGCCACCAGGATCGCCGGGTCCGGCGCGATGGCGCGGGCGATGGCCACGCGCTGCTGCTCGCCGCCCGAGAGCTGAGCCGGGTAATGGTGCAGCCGGTGTCCGAGGCCGACGGCATCCAGCTCCGCCCGCGCCCGTTCGTGCGCCCCCGGCTTGTCGGCGAGTTCGAGGGGCAGCGCGACGTTCTCCAGGGCCGTCATCGTCGGCACGAGGTGGAAGGCCTGGAACACGATGCCGATGCGCCGGCCGCGAAACCGCGCCAGAGCATCCTCGTCGAGCGCACCGAGATCGGTGCCCTCCACGTGGATCGCTCCGGATTCCGGCCGCTCCAGGCCCGCCATCACCATCAGCAGGGTCGACTTTCCCGAGCCGGAGGGGCCGACGAGGCCGACCGCCTCGCCGCGCGCCACGTTGAGGGAGATGCCGCGCAGGACATGGACCCGCGCCGCCCCGCGACCGAGGCTGAGATCGATCCGCGACAGGGCGATCGCGGGAGCGTCCACCTTGCCGGGCATCAAGGCAGGACCGATCTGTGTTGGACCATCGTCATGAACACCATAGGTCGAGGCTGTGCGGGAATGGGTCTGTGTCATACGTCACGCGACGAGGTCGATATGGTTCGTCTCGCCCCACCACGCCAGCATTCCCGCCGTGCGACGCTGGTGATGACACTCTTTGCCGCATTGGGCACGGGCATCGGCCACGCCGCCGCACGTCCCCTCAACCTCGTGGCCTTCGGCGACAGCCTCACCGCCGGGTACCGCCTGCCCTCGGCCGCCGCCTTCCCCTCCGTGCTGGAGCGTGAACTGAAGGCCAGGGGCCGCGCCGTGTCGATCGCCAATGCGGGCGTCTCCGGCGACACCAGCACCGGGGGGCTCGACCGGCTCGACTGGTCGGTTCCCGACGGGACCGACGGGGTCATCCTCGAACTCGGCGCCAACGATATGCTGCGCGGCACCGACCCCGCCGTGACGAGAAAGGCCCTCGACACCATCGTCTCCCGGCTCAAGGCCCGCAACATTCCGGTCCTACTCGCCGGCATGAAGGCCTCGACCAATCTCGGGCCGGACTACGTGGCGCGGTTCGACGCGATCTATCCCGATCTCGCCCGGCAACACGGCCTCGTCCTCTATCCGTTCTTTCTGGAAGGCATCCTCAACGACCGGCGCTTCAACCTGGAGGACGGGCTCCACCCCAACGTGAAGGGCGTCGAGGCCATCGTCGCCGGCATCCTGCCCACGGTGGAGACCTTCCTCGACCGGCTCGGCACGGGACAGAAGTAGAGCGATGCCGCGCCTGTTCACCGCCCTCGAACTCCCCGACGACATCGCCGAGGCCGTTTCGCGCTATCAATGCGGTCTGCGCGGCGCGCGCTGGATCGAGCGTGGCGACCTCCACATCACCCTGCGCTTCCTCGGCGACGTGGACGATGAGGTGGCCGAGGCGTTCCATGCCGGCCTCGTCGAAGCGCGCCCGCGCCCGCCTCTCGCCGTAACGCTGTCCGGACTGGACGCGTTCGGCGGAGACAGGCCTCGCGCGATCATCGCCAGCGTGACAGCCGACCCCGACCTGCTCGACCTGCAGGAGGAGCACGAGCGCATCGCCCGAGCCGCCGGCGCCGAACCGGAGCGACGCAAGTTCACGCCCCACGTGACGCTGGCCCGTCTCGCCAAACGCGACACCGGCGCGCCGGACGTGGCGGAGTATCTCGCCGAGAGAGGCCTGTTTCCCGCGCTGCACTTCACCGCGACGCGGGTGGCCCTGTTCTCGGCGCGGGAATCGCGGGGCGGCGGGCCTTATATGGTGGAGGCGGCGTATCCGCTAGGGTGAGGGATACGCTCCGGCTCACAACCGCCGCAGCGCCACGCTCTCGATCCTGTGGCTCGCGCCCTTGGCCAGGATCAGGCTCGCGCGCTGGCGCGTCGGCAGGATGTTGTCGCGCAGGTTCGGCAGGTTGATCGTGGTCCAGAGGTTGTCGGCGATCTCGAGGGCCTCGGCTTCCGTCACCTCGGCGTATTTCCGGAAGTACGAGAGCGGATCGCGGAAGGCGGTCTGGCGCAGGCGCAGGAAGCGGTTGACGTACCAGCGGTGCAGGTCGTCCTCGTGCCCGTCGAGATAGATCGAGAAATCGAAAAAGTCGGAAACGAAGGGGATCGCGGTGCCGTCGCGCGGCAGGCGCGCCGGCTGGAGGACGTTGAGGCCCTCGACGATGAGGATGTCGGGGGATTCCACCACCCGCTCCTCGCCCGCCACCACGTCGTAGACGAGGTGGGAATAGAGCGGCGCCGCCACGCGCTTCTTGCCGGCCTTGATGTCGGTGAGGAAGCGCAGGAGGGCGGCGGTGTCGTAGCTCTCGGGAAAGCCCTTGCGCTCCATCGCGCCCATGCGCTTCAGCTCGGCATTGGGCAGCAGGAACCCGTCGGTGGTGATGAGGTCGACCTTCGGCGTGTTCGGCCAGCGGGCGAGCAGCGCCTTGAGGACGCGGGCGGTGGTGGATTTGCCCACCGCCACCGAGCCGGCCACCCCGATGATGTAGGGAACCTTGGCCTCGCGCTCGGCCAGCAGGAAGCGCTGGGTCGCCTTGAACAGCCCCTGCGTCGCCGCGACGTAGAGGGAGAGCAGGCGCGACAGCGGAAGATAGATCGCCACCACTTCCTCGATGGAGATGGGATCGTTGAGCGATTGCAGGCGGGTGACGTCGTCCCCCGTCAGCGTCAGCGGGGTGTCGGCACGCAACTGCGCCCATTCCTCACGGGAAAACAGGCGATAGGGCGACAGGCGCTCGGGGCCGATCCCCGTCACCGGGTCCTGGCCGAGAGCGGGATCCCGCTCGGACACGATGGCGATGGGGCGCGACGGCTCGGCGGTCACGTGTGCCTCCGGGCCGCTTTCTCGGCGATGCCGCTCTGGGCGGTGCGGCGCTCGAGTTCCGCCATCACCTCCGGCAGGGCGACGCCGCCGGCGCGCAGCACCACGAGGAGATGGTAGAGCACGTCCGCCGCCTCGCTCACGAGCCCGTCACGATCGCCCTGGACGGCGGCGATGGCGGCCTCGACCGCTTCCTCGCCGAGCTTCTTGGCGGGCTTGGCCGGACCGCCGGCCAGGAGCTTGGCCGTATAGGACTGGTCCGGTGGCGCGGCGGCGCGGTCGGCGATGAGGGCGTCCAGGTCGCTCAGGGTGAAATCGGTCATGCGATCCTAGCTCTCGGCAGGCCGGACGATGCACGCTACGGCGAGAAGCCTGCGGCACGGGAGGGGATTGAGCAAGGGCCGGGCCTCGGCGCGGCGACCCGTCACGGGTCGAGCCGCATGCGCAGGCCAGCCTTCGCCATATGCGCCTTGGCCTCGGCGACGGTGTGCTGGCCGAAATGGAAGATCGAGGCGGCCAGCACCGCGCTGGCGCCGCCGTCGCGCACCCCTGCCACGAGGTCGTCGAGGCCGCCGACGCCACCCGAGGCGATGACCGGCACCGAGACCGCGTCCGAGATCGCCCGCGTCAGGGCGATGTCGTAGCCCGAGCGCATGCCGTCCCGGTCCATGGAGGTGACGAGGAGTTCGCCGGCACCGCGCGCCGCCACGGTCCGGGCGAAGTCGATGGCGTCGAGGCCGGTGGGCTTGCGCCCGCCATGGGTGAAGATCTGCCAGGCATCCGGCTCGCCCGGGGCTGAGGTCCGCTTCGCGTCGATGGCGACGACGATGCACTGGCTGCCGAACTTGAGGGCGCCGCGCTCCACGAAGGAAGGGTCGTTCACCGCCGCCGTGTTGATCGAGACCTTGTCGGCCCCGGCGAGGAGCAGGGTGCGGATATCCTCCACCGTGCGCACGCCGCCCCCAACCGTGAGCGGCATGAAGCAGGCCTCGGCCGTGCGGCTCACCACATCGAGCAGGGTGCCGCGGGCCTCGTGGCTCGCGGTGATGTCGAGGAAGCAGAGTTCGTCGGCGCCGGCGGCGTCATAGGCCTTGGCCGCCTCCACCGGATCGCCGGCATCGCGCAGTTCCAGGAACTGGACGCCCTTGACGACGCGCCCGTCCTTCACGTCGAGGCAGGGGATGATGCGGGTCTTCAACATGATGGACCTGTCACGCTTGCGGCCGAACCGGGTCGCACGCATCGGGCCATGCCCGTCCCTGCACCATTCCGTCAACTCGGCGACGGGGATCGGCACCATTTTGCAGGGTCGTTCGCCGGAATTTGAAACCCGAACCGGGCCTCGGGAACTCTCAGCCCTATCCCCACAGGTCCGGCGTCGGCGGATGGATCAGGCTGCCGTCGAAGCGCAGGGCCGGCTCGCGGTCCCGCGCCAGCAGCAGGGGCCCGTCGAGATCGACATAATCCGCGTGGTGGGCGAGCAGCATAGCGGGCGCCATGGCCAGCGACGTGCCCACCATGCAGCCGATCATCAGCGACAGCCCCCTCGCCTTGGCCTCGTGCGCCAGCATCACCGCCTCGGTGAGGCCGCCGGCCTTGTCGAGCTTGATGTTGATGGCGTCGTAGCGGTCGGAGAGCGCGTCGAGGCCGGCGCGGTCGTGCAGGCTCTCGTCGGCGCAGATCGGGATCGGCCGGGCGATGCGGGCGAGCAACTCGTCCTCGCCGGCCGGGAGCGGCTGCTCGATGAGGCCGACGCCCGCGGCGACGCAGGCGGCCAGATTCGCCTCGATGGTCTCCGCGCGCCACGCCTCGTTGGCATCGACGATCAGGCGCGAATCCGGCGCGCCGCGACGCACGGCGGCGATGCGCTCGGGATCACCCTCGCCGCCGAGCTTGACCTTGAGCAAGGGCCGGTGCGCCGCGCCGCGTGCGGCCTCCTCCATGCTCTCCGGCGTGCCGAGGCTCAGCGTGTAGGCGGTGGTGGCGACCTGCGGCGGGCTCAGGCCCGCGATCTCCCAGGCCGGGCGGCCGAGCTGCTTCGCCTCCAGATCGAGCAGGGCGCAATCGACGGCGTTGCGCGCGGCCCCCGCCTTCATCAGGGTGAGCAGATCGGTGCGGGTGGCGCCCGCCGCGATCGCGTCTACCTGTTCGGAAATCAAGGCGCAGACGCTCTCGGGGGATTCGCCGTAGCGCGGATAGGGCACGCATTCGCCCCGGCCCAGACGGCCGTCGGCATCGTCCGTGATGGTGGCGAGCACCACCACCGCTTCCGTGCGGCTGCCCCGCGCGATGGTGAAGGCCCCGGCGATGGGGAAGCGCTCCACCGCGACGGTGAGGCGGCGGGTCATGCCGCGCTCCCGGCGGGGAACTCCGCCAGCAGGCGGTCGATGATCCCGTCGACGCCGAAGCGGACCGGATCGGTGGCGGGCAACCCGTGCTCCTTGGTCAGATCCTGGAGCAGGGTGCGCGCCTCGTCCTCCCCGAGTTTCTGCGTGTTCACGGCGATCCCCACCGGGCAGATGCCGGGATTGGTGAGGCTGCCGAGCTGGATCGTGAGGTCGATCACTTGCTGGATCGAGGGCAGCGGATGCTTGACCCCGCGCATGGCGGTGCGGCTCGGCTCGTGGCAGACCACGAAGGCATCGGCCTGGGCACCGTGGAGCAGGCCGAGGCTGACGCCGGCGAAGGACGGGTGATAGAGCGAGCCCTGTCCCTCGATCAGGTCCCAATGGTCGGGATCCGCCGCGGGAGCGATCCATTCCACGGCGCCGGAGATGAAGTCGGCCACCACCGCATCGATGGCGACGCCGCGCCCGGAGATGAACACGCCGGTCTGACCGGTGGCCCGGAAATCCGCGTCGAGGCCGCGCTCGCGCATGCCACGCTCCAGGGCGAGGACGGTGTATTTCTTCCCCACGGAGCAATCGGTGCCGACGCTGAGGAGCCGACGTCCCGGCCGCCGGATGCCCTTGCCGGTGTCGAAGGTCTCGGTGGTGTGGCGCACGTCATGGAGCTGCCGGCCGTTCCTCTCGGCCGCCTCGGCGATCTCCGGCAGCGAACCGAGGCGCACGTGAAGGCCGCTGGCGATGTCGAGCCCCGCATTCAAGGCAGCCACGACCTCCGAGACCCAATGCTTCGGAAGCACGCCGCCGGCATTGGCGACGCCGATGACCATGGTCCTGCAGCCCTTCGCCACGGCCTCGTCCAGGGTGAGGTCCGGGATGCCGAGATCGGCGGCGCAGCCGGGCAGGCGCAACTGGCCGACGCACCAGTCCGGGCGCCAGTCGGCGATGCCGTAGGCGGTCTTGGCTGCCAACGTATCGGGCACGTCGCCGAGGAACATCAGGTAGGGCGTTTCGATCTGCATCTCGCGGGCACCCATCGCAATCGCGGTCTTCCGAACCGTTCCCGACGTCTATGCGCGAAGCGGGCGGTGCTGCCAAATGCAGGATAGAGGCCGGTGGTACGATGACGGACGGAGCGCCCGCGGCCGCGAACCATCGCCAAGCCCTGCCCGACGCACCGTCGCCGATCGCGACCGCCATGCATCAGTGGCGAGGGCGGAAGTGAAGTGGGGCGGTGGCCATTAGATTTTTAACCGGGCTGCCGTCCGGAAATGGCAGAAAGCTGGTTCCCGGGCGCACCAGATCCAGGGCTAAAGTATCGAGATACCGCGATCCGGATGTCTGCTTGATCTCAGCCTTCTCGACGACCCCCGATCGGTTGACGACGAAGACGAGCAGGACAGTTCCCCCGAACGGGTACCGGTAGCCGGTATTGTTCAACCGGAAGGCCAAGGTCTTCGCCAAAGTAGATTTATATTCGCTCATTGAAACGAAAGATTTCCGCTCATTCTGACCCAAGGCCTGGGAGTTTAACGCGCAGATAACGACGAGACCGCCAAGGGCTCGCGTTACGGATGCGCGGAGGGAATGGATCGACCGGTTCGTCATTCATTTAGCTCCTGCGGTCACGATCGCTCTCGCTCATCCGCGGAACCGGGATGAAGAGTTTCTACAACCGCACCGTGTCTCCATAGACGCTCTTTGCCGCCGGTGGGATGATCTATCGGCCGCTGATGGACCGGAAGCCGAACCTTGGCTGTGGACAGGGGATGGCTCGGCTTGGTGCACGCGAAGGGTCGCCGCCGGTCTTGGCTGACGCAGGATCGACATCCGTCGGTGGGAGCACGTGAATTACTGACGGAATCGGCACTTGCGAACGGCTTCGTTGTCGGGTGTGGTCCCCGGCGAACGAAGGCTGAAGGGGAGACGGCCATGAAGATGTACGGCAACTGGCGCTCGGCCGCCGCTTTCCGGGTGCGCATCGCCCTCAACCTCAAGGGCCTCGCCTGCGAGGAGACCTTCATCGACCTCGATGCCGGCGACCAGCACAAGCCCGAGTATCTCGCCATCAACCCGCAGGGCGCCGTGCCGGCCTTCTTCGACGGCGACGGCGCTCCCCTCACCCAATCGCTGGCGATCCTCGATTATCTCGAGGACATCCATCCCGAGCCGGCCCTGCTGCCGAACGATCCGAAAGCCCGGGCGCGCGCCCGCTCCCTGGCGCAGGTGGTCGCCTGCGACACCCATCCGCTCTATGTCCCACGGGTGCGCAACTACCTGATGTCGGCCTACGACATCCCGAAGGACGGCATGATGGGGTTCGTGCGGCACTGGTTCGAGACCGGACTCAAGACGCTGGAGACCCGGCTCGCCCACGAGCCCGGCACCGGCCGCTATGCGCAGGGCGACGCGATCAGTCATGCCGACCTCTGCCTCGTGAGCCTCTGGGTCGGCACCGGCATCTTCGGGGTCGAGACCGCGCCCTATCCCACCGTGAGGCGGATCGCCGAGGATTGCCTGTCGCAGGAGGCGTTCGCCAGAGCGCATCCCCTGCGCCAGCCCGGCGCGCCCGCGTGAGAATATCGGCCGGGCCGCGTAGCTGAGGCTGCCGTTCAAAAAAGATTTTGCCTATAAGACCCGAGCGGAGAAAAAGGCGGGCCGCCTGCCGCTCAAGTTTAAGGGACGAGGGACGCATGGTACCGGGCGAAACCGTGGACAACCTGCACCGCATCGTGGTCGTCGGCGGAGGCGCGGCTGGGCTCCAGCTCGCCACCAAGCTCGGCGACACGCTGGGCCGGAAGGGCAAGGCGCACGTCACCCTCGTGGACAGGGCACGGACCCATATCTGGAAGCCGCTGCTGCACGAGGTCGCCGCGGGCAGTCTCGATGTCGGCCACCACGCCGTGGACTATCTCCACCACGCGCATCAGCATCATTTCCGCTATCGCATCGGCTCGATGACGGGGCTCGACCGGACCGCACGCACGATCCAGCTCGCCGCGAGCCACGATGCCGAGGGCCGCGAGGTCACGCCCGTCCGCTCGATCCCCTACGACACGCTGGTCCTGGCGGTGGGCTCGACCACCAACGATTTCGGCACGCCGGGGGTGAAGGAGAACGCCATCGCTCTGGACACGCCGGACCAGGCGGTGCGGTTCCATCAGCGCCTCGTCAACGGCATGCTGCGCGCGCACACCCAGGTCGGGCCGGTGCGCCCCGGCCAGCTCCACGTGACGGTGATCGGTGCCGGCGCCACCGGCACCGAACTCGCGGCGGAGCTTCATCGCACGACCCGCGACGTGGCCTCCACCGGCCTCGACAAGATCGATCCCGCCAAGGACCTGAAGATCACCCTCGTCGAGGCGGCGAGCCGGATCCTGCCGGCCGTCCCCGAGCGTCTCTCGGCGGAGGTGATGGCGCTGCTGAACAAGATCGGCGTCGAGGTCCGCACCCAGGCGCGGGTGACGGAAGTCCGCGCCGACGGCGTCCAACTCGCCGATGGCGGGTTCATCCCCTCCGAACTCGTGGTCTGGGCGGCCGGCGTGAAGGCGCCGCCGTTCCTGCAGGAGATCGGCGGCCTCGAGACGACGCGCAACAATCAGCTCGTGGTCACGCCCACGCTCCAGACCACGCGCGATCCCGACATCTTCGCCATGGGCGACTGCGCCTATCTGGTGGAGCAGGGCTCGGACACTCCGATCCCGCCGCGTGCGCAGGCGGCGCACCAGCAGGCGACCCATCTCATCAAGCAGATTCCGATCAAGATGGCCGGGGAGCCCCTGAAGCCGTTCAAGTACCGGGATTTCGGCTCGCTGGTGTCCCTCGGGGAATATTCCACGGTGGGCAACCTGATGGGTTTCATCCAGGGGAAGAACATGTTCATCGCCGGGCTGTTCGCGCGGATGATGTACTGGTCGCTCTACAAGATGCACGAGCGGGCGCTGCACGGTACGATCAAGACCGCCCTCGATGCCACGGCCCGCGCCCTGACGCGGCGCACGGAGCCGCGCGTCAAGCTCCATTGAACGACCGGATTGGCCGGGGGCCGTGCCGAGCCCCCGGCAGGACCATGACGAGACACCATCATGATCGACATCATTCAGGGCCTGCAGCAGCGCAATCCGACGCTCGGCCCCTACGTCCTCGTGCTGCGCTCGGATTCCCGCGCAAGGGATCCCTCCGACCCGGCCCGTCTTTGCGCCGAGGCGGAGGCCTGGATCGCCGAGAAGACACCCGGCGCGCGGCTGTCCCAGGAGACCGTGCTGGTCGCGCCCTATCCGGGCGGGATGCCCGCCGAGCGCAGCGTTTCTGTGATGGCCTTCAAGGACGCGATGCAGCTCGCCGCCTTCGCCACGGGCTGGACGGCAGAGCCGGAACCGGAAGACGAGCCGACGCCCGAGGCGGAGTGATACCGAACCTCCCCGACCTATGGGGTCAGGAAGACCCGGTATGGGCTCTTGCCGAACGGTCAGGCGGCTTGCAGCATCCTGATCGTTCCGAGGGTCCCGTCCCGGACGACGACGAGGCGCTGGACCAGCGGCGCGAGGTCGTCACCATTGCGGCATGCGGTTTCGATCTCGCGGCAGAGATCCGACAGGCCGACGAAGCCGAGCAGACCGGCCGCCGACACCATGACGTGCGCGTCGTAGGCCAGATCCGCCGGCTCCATGCCCGACAGATCCACGGCCTCCGGCGACGCCCCGAACCGGTCGATGAGTTCGTCGGCGAGCATCGACAGCAGGACCGTCGCCCGCTCCGGCCCCACCATGTCCCTCAGCGACTCGTAGACCTCGCGGTCGAGAATGGTCGGTGAGGCCGGCGCGTCGCCGGTAGCCACGGGGCCGCTCCAACGGGCGATGGCCGCGTAGAGCGCATCGCGCTTGAACGGCTTGCCGACATGGTCGTCCATGCCGGCGGCCGTCAGCGAAGCGATCTTCTCGGGGAGGACGTTAGCGGTCATGGCGATGATCGGCACCACGCAGGCGGGTGCAGGCAGGGCACGGATCAGGCGCGTGGCGGCGAGCCCGTCCATGCCGGGCATCTGGACGTCCATAAGGACGAGGTCGAAAGCGAGCGGTCCGCCGGCATTGGCACGGATTGCGGCCACCGCCTCTTCACCGTTGCCCACCACGTCGACACTGTGGCCGGCGAGTTCGAGGACCGCCCGAGCCAGCGTCTGGTTCACCGGCACGTCCTCGGCGACGAGGATCCGCACCGGCCTCGGCACCATGGCCTCCCTCGCCACCACTCTCTCCGCACCGGCCTCTGCGGGGCCGCTCGCCGCATCCGCGCGCGGCAGGGCGAGGGTGAACCAGAAGGTCGATCCTTCGCCGGGACGGCTCGTGACCCCGATCTCCCCATCCATCATCGAGACGAGGCGGCGGCAGATGGCGAGGCCGAGTCCGGTGCCGCCGAAGCGACGGCTGATGGAGGAATCGACCTGACTGAAGCGCTGGAACAGGTGGATCTGCTCCTCCTCCGAGATGCCGATCCCGGTATCCACCACCTCGAAGCGCAGGACGGGGGCGCCCGCCTCCTCGCCGCATTGGCTCACATTGAGGGTGACGGAACCGGCGGGGGTGAACTTCACCGCGTTGTTAAGGAGATTGAGCAGGACCTGCCGGAGCCGGTTCGCATCCCCCGTTGCCCAGGACGGCAGAGCGGGGTCGAGATGCGAGAGGATGGTCACGGGGCTCTTGAGCGCGCTGCCGCGCACGATCTCCACCGTGTTCTCGATGAGGTCACGCAGGGGGAACGGCAGCAGTTCCAGGGTGAACTGCCCGGCCTCGATCTTCGAGAAGTCGAGAACGTCGTTGACGATGGTGAGGAGCGCGGCGCCCGCCCCACGGACCAATTCGAGACGGTGCCTGTCGTCCGGCGTCCGGCTCGTCTCCTCCAGCAGGAGGTCGGCATAGCCGAGGATGCTGTTGAGCGGTGTCCGGATCTCGTGGCTCATGGCGGCGAGGAATTCACTCTTCGCAGCGCTGGCCCGCTCGGCCGTGGCCGTCGCCGCCTGTAGCGCCGCCCACACCGTCTTGCGCTCGGTGATGTCGAAATGCAGGCCGACCATCCGATAAGGCGCGCCGGCCGCGTCGTAGAGCACGCGACCGCAGGTCGAGATCCAGCGCTCCTCCGCGTCCACGACAATGCGGTACTCGACGACGTAGTTGGTCCGGTTTCGGATCGCGCGGGCCGCCTCCTCTCGGACCGCCTGCCTGTCATCGGGATGGACCAGCGGGATCCAGTCCTTGACGGGCATGGCCCGAGCGCCCTCGCCGGGGAGGCCGAACAGACCGACGGCTTTCGGGCTGAGGGTGATGGTATCCGTCCAGAGGTCGAGATACCAGGTGCCCGCATCGGCCGCTTCCTGGGCGATGCGCAGCAGGTCGGTGGTCTCCTCCAACCGCTGGCGTGCGGTGATGATGTCGTCGATGTCGAGGGCGGTGCCGAGCCATTCGGCGGCATCGGGCGCCCGGTCGTCATGGGTCGGGATCGGGATCATCACGATCTTGTGCCAGCGGTAGACGCCATCATGGCGGCGCAGGCGTCCCTCCACCGTGAAGGTCCGCCCCCACGCATGGGCGTTGCGCCAGGCGACCTCCATGCGTTCGGCATCGTCGGGATGGTTGCGCGCCGTGCGCTCGCTCCGCTCGGGACCGATATCGCCGTAGAAATCGGTGAAGGCGCGATTCACGTAGGTCGCCGTCCCGTCCGGCGGCCGGGTCGTCCAGATCAGCGCAGGCAGCGCCTCCGCGAGGGTGCGGTAGCGATCCTCGCTGCGCTGGAGCTCGAGCTCCGCCGCGCGGCGCTCGGTGATGTCGCGGGTGATCTCGGCATAGCCGACCACGGCCCCCTCGTCGTCGCGGATGGCATCGATGGCGACGCTGGCGAAGAATTGCGAGCCGTCCCGGCGAACCCGCCAGCACTCGAACTTGAGCCGCCCCTCATAGGCGGCCGTGGCGAGCGCGATGCGCGGCGCCCCGGCTTCGAGCCCCTCTGTCGTATAGAAGCGCGAGACGTGGCGACCGATGGCATCCTTCGCGGAATAGCCGGTGATCCGCTCGGCCCCGCTGTTCCAGTTGGCGACATGCCCGGTCCGGTCGAGGGTGACGAAGGCGCAATCGCTGACCGCATCCACGAGACGGCGGAACTGGCTCGTCCGCTCCCGCAGGGCGGCGTCGGAATTGCGGGCGTCCGTCACGTCGATGGCGGTGCCGACCAGACCCACGGCCAGACCCGTCACATCGCGTTCGCAGATGCCGCGAACCACCATCGTCCGGATTTCCCCCGTCGGACGAACCATCCTCGCCTCGAAGGCGAAAGCGCCCTTCCGCTCCAGCGCATCGGAGATGCTGGACCGAACCAGCTCCCGGTCGTCGGGATGATGCAGATCGATGGCCCCGTCGAATGTCGGCGCGGAGGTCGCGGGATCGAGCCCGGCAATCACGTAGATGCCGGTGGACCAGAAGGTCTGGCCATCGGCGAGACGAACGCGCCAATGGCCGATCCCGGCGACCTCCTCCGCCATGGCGAGCAGGTGATGCGCGCTGGAGAGCGCGTCTTGGCGCTGCTGCAACTCCTGCTGCTGGTCGGCGATCGTCGCCTGATGGGCCGCGCGGTCCTCGGCCTCCCGGACCAGCCTCACATGGGCGTCCGCGAGGCGCAGATGGGCGGTGACGGTGGCCGCGAGGTCGCGCAGAGCCGCTTCATCCTCCGCACTGAACGGGCGCGGCGTGCTGTGCATGAGACAGAACGAGCCGACGCGGAAACCCGATTCGAGGCACAGGGGTACGCCGGCGTAGAAGACGATGGGATCGGGGCCGGTCACCAGGGGGTTCCCGGCGAAGCGCGGATCGAGGCGCGCATCCGGCACCACGAGCATGTCGCCACCGGCGATGGTGTGATGGCAGAACGATTCGAGGCGCGGCATCTCCTTGCCGGCGAGATCACAGTCCGACTTGATCCACTGCCGGTCCGAATCGATGAGGGCCAGATAGGCCTTCTCGACCCCGAAGAGGCGTTTGGCCGTGCGCGACACGGCCTCGAAATGCTCTTCGGGGGGCGTATCGAGGATACCCAGGCCGTGAAGCGCGGCGACGCGCTCGGCTTCATGAGACGGCGTGATCAAGGATCGGGCCTCGTTGAGCTGCGGTGGCAGCCTTGCGGAGCATCACATGTGCGGGTCGCAAGGATAACGTTCTATGTCTCGCATGAGAATTTTGCCCTCGGCCGCCTCATTCTCGACGGCGCACAGCATCATTCCTCCGCCGGCGAGACTTCGCTGCCACGGCGATAGACCCAATGCGTGACGTCAGGTGGTCGATCGCTGCTGAGACAACCAGCGAACACGCGCGGCTTCGAGCCCCCATAGCATCCCGAGCATCATATAGACATGACGCCACTTCTCGATATCGATCTGAAATGCTTGGAGGAAGAACATCAGGAGGGCCGGAAACACAATCTGGGCGAGCCCCTGATAGGGCGACGGTTTGAGGCATAGGCGAAACCCGACGAAGACCGATGTCAGGACTATGGAGACGAACGCGAAACCTCCGAGCCATCCCCCGTTCGCGAACCCGCCGATATAGGAATTGTGCGGCTCCAGATCGAAGACCACGCGCCACCTCAGAGGCCCGAAACCGAGGGGGCGATCGATGAGCATCGGGATGCCGCGACGCTGGTTGCCGAACCGTCCGGTCTCGCCCTCGTCGTAATCCTTCGTGACCTGCGCCCGATCGGTGAACCGCTCGGAGACACCCTCCATCGACAGGAGGCCGCCGATCAGGAGCGCGCCGACGAGGACGGTCAGGGCCGACAGCCGGGCGATGCGCCGCCGAATGGACCGTGACGGGGAGGTTGCCCATGTCAAGCCGATCGTCAGGCAGATGCCGAGGAGGCACGCCCCCCAGGATCCGCGCGAGAACGACAGAAAGACGCAGGCCAGCAGGACGAGCAGTGCCGTCGCGGACAGGAAGTTCCGCCGCGTCTCCCCCACCAGCATCCTGCGGATGAGATACAGCACCGACAGGATCAGGAAGGATCCGAGCAGATTGGGGTCCTGGAACACGCCCGAGGCGCGTCCGTCCATCTTGAACAGCACATCTTCGCCGAGCACGTCGAAATAACTGAAGATGCCGCAGATCGCGGCGAAGAGGGCTCCGGCGAGGTAGGCCTTGAGGACGAAACCGACCCTGTCGGAGGTCTCGTCCGAGAAGAACATCACGAAGAAAATGCCGGTCAACCCGAGATAGATGGCCTGATAGGTCCACTCGACCGAATTGGCCTCGTCGAGATAGGGGATCAGCGCGATGACGATGGCCGACAGATAGATCAGCAGAAGTGCGACGATGAGGATCGTCGAGCGGTAGAGCCTGATCCCCAGCAGGAACCACAACGCGATCGTCGGCAATGCCAGAAAATCATAGGGCGACGGCTTCATGAAGGTGAAGCACGTGAAGAAGATGACCAGCGCCAACAGCGCATAGCCGAGGGTGTGGAGCGGGCCCGACGAGACACGGCGCGGAGCAGCCGACGCCATATCGACGCCCGCCCGACTCGCGCTCCATCTCCCGCCTGCCGCCATTCCGCCCGTCCAACCCGCCCGAGGATACGCGCCCGGCCTGAGCATGAAGCACTCCCCGTCAGCGAAGACTTAAACCGACGGTCTTGCATCCCCCGTATGCCGAGGGCGGTCGCCCGAGCGTCAGACCGTCGCTGTCCTGGGAAGCCGGGGGCGGACCAGGATTCCAGCAACGCGAGGTCGGATTATCCGATCAGCCCCCGCACGAGCGTCCGGAACTGGTCGCCCCGATCCTCGAAACTCCTGAACTGGTCGTAGGAGGCACAAGCCGGCGACAGGAGGACCACCGGCTCCGGCGCCTCCGACCGGGCAGCGGACTCGGCCGCCTGCTTCGTCGCCACATCCAGGGTGCCGCAGCGGGTGTAGGGCACCCTCCCCTCCAGCGTCGCCGCGAAGGCGTCGCTCGCCGCGCCGATGAGGTAGGCGTGGGCGACGCGGTCGAACAGCGGCGCCAGCGGGTCGATGCCGCCCTCCTTCGGCTTGCCGCCGAGGATCCAGTGAATGTCGCGGAAAGCCGTGAGGGCCTTCTCGGTGGAATCCGCGTTGGTCGCCTTGGAATCGTTGACGAACAGGACCCGCCCGCGCCGGCCGACCTCCTCCATCCGGTGCGGCAGGCCCGGGAAACTCACCAGTGCCGATGCTATCCGCCCATCGGGCACGGCGAGAGCCTGGGCCACGGCGATGGCGACCGCGGCGTTCTGCCAATTATGGGTGCCCCGGAGCGAGCCGATGCCGGAGACATCCGCGATGGCCTCCCCGGAGCGCCCGGCCACGATCCCGTCGCGGACGGTCAGCCCATCCACGACCGGTGTCGAGACGCCGATGCTCACGAGAGTGCCATCATACCGGTCGGCGATGGCGCGGCTCGGCTTGTCGTCGACCCCGACCACCGCGAGGGCGGAGCCCTGAATCAGCCGTTCCTTGATCGCCGCGTAGTTCTCCATCGTCCCGTGCCGGTCGAGATGGTCGGGCGTGATGTTGAGGAGCACGCCGACGCTCGGGCTCAGGGACGGCGTCAGGTCGATCTGGAACGAGGAGAGTTCGATGACGTGGTAGCGCCCCGGAGCCGGCGGCTCCAGCGACAGGATCGCCGTGCCGATATTGCCGCCCATCTGAACATCGAGGCCGGCGTCGCTCAGGATATGCGCGATCAGCGCCGTGGTGGTGGACTTGCCATTGGTGCCGGTGATGGCGACGAACGGCGCATCGGGGGCGATCCTGGCCCGCTCGCGGCAGAACAGTTCGACATCGCCGATGATCTCGATCCCGGCCGCCCTGGCGAGACCGACGGTCCAATGCGGCGCGGGATGGGTCAGCGGTACACCGGGGGCCAGGATCAGGGCGGAAAAGCCCGACCAGTCGGCGCTGCGCAGATCCGCGACGCCGATGCCCTGGTCTCGCGCCCTGGCCTGGCTCTCGGGGCTGTCGTCCCAGGCGACGACGCGGGCGCCCCCGGCCTGGAGCGAGAGCGCCGTGGCGAGGCCAGAGCCGCCGAGGCCGAACAGGGCGACCGTGCGGCCGGCGAAGGTGGTGGCGGGGGTCATGCGGGTCTCGAACTCGCCAATGCTCTGGTCTTTGTCCCCCTCCCTCTACCTCATCGCGAGGTACCCGCGCGAGCGGGCCTCGAAGGAGGCCTTCAGAGCCCAATGCGCGGAGCGGAGGGCTCCTTCGAGGCCTCCGCTCCGCTGCGGCGCCTCAGGATGGGGTGGATTGGCGGGAGAAGGACCGGTTGTGGCCAACCATCGTACCACGCTCAGCGCAGCTTCAGCGTCGCGAGGCCGGCGAGCGCCAGGATCACGGCGATGATCCAGAACCGGATCACGACCTGCGGCTCCTTCCAGCCCTTCTGTTCGAAATGGTGGTGGATCGGCGCCATGCGGAAGACGCGCTTGCCGGTGAGCTTGAACGAGGCGACCTGGATGATCACCGACATGATCTCCAGGACGAACAGGCCGCCGACGATGGCCAGCACGATCTCGTGCTTCGTGGCGACAGCCACGGTGCCGAGGAGACCGCCCAGCGCCAGCGACCCGGTATCGCCCATGAAGATCTGCGCCGGGGGGGCGTTGAACCACAGGAAGCCGAGCCCGGCGCCGATCACCGCGCCGCAGACGACGGCGAGTTCGCCGGTGTCGCGGACGTAATTTACCTGGAGGTAGTTGGCGGTGAAGACGTTGCCGACGAGATAGGCGATGACCCCGAAGGTGCCGCAGGCGATCATCACCGGCACGATGGCGAGGCCGTCGAGGCCGTCCGTGATGTTCACCGCATTGCCGGCGCCGACGATGACGAAGCCGGCGAACAGGACGTAGAACCAGCCGAGGTTCAGGAGCGCGTCCTTGAAGACCGGGAAGGCGAGCTGGTTCTGGAGCGCGGGCGCCGAATAATAGGAGATCAGGGTGCAGGCCGAGATGGCAATGGACGCTTCGAGGAGCAGCCGGAACTTGCCCGAGAACCCCTTATGCGACTGCTTCGTCACCTTCAGGTAGTCGTCGTAGAAGCCAATGGCGCCGAATCCGAGGGTCACGGCCAGCGTCACCCAGACGAAGTGATTGCGCGGATTGGCCCAGAGCAGGATCGCCACGATGGCGCCGGCCAGGATCATCAGCCCGCCCATGGTCGGCGTGCCGCGCTTGGTCAGGTGGGTCTGAGGCCCGTCCTCGCGGATCGGCTGCCCCTTGCCCTGGCGCAGGCGCAGCAGCGAGATGATGAGCGGCCCGAACCAGAACACGAACAGGCCCGCCGTGAACAGCGCGCCGCCGGTACGGAAGGTGATGTAGCGGAAGACGTTGAGGGGCGAGAGCGTGCCGCTTAGGTCCGACAGGAGATACAGCATCCGACACCCGGTCGCGGTTTGTCTGGGAATGGATCATCGGGGTTGGAAGAGGCCGCGCGCCTTTCCATCCCCGCCATGCCGCCCGGCTCGCGGGCTCTCCCGGCGAGCCGTGCCTGACACGGAGGTCTATTGGCGGATCGCGGCCTGCGCCGACTCGGCGCGGTCCACGGCGCCCGCGTAGCGGGCTTTGAGGGCTTCGACAATGCGGCCCATGCGGATGCTGTTCGATCCCTTCACCATCACGGTGTCTCCGGCGCGCAGGGCACCAAGGAGCGGATCGACGAGATCCGACGACGCGCCGGCCGAGACGCCGCGCCGGCTCACCGGCAGCGCCTCGAACAGGTGGCGCATCATCGGGCCGGCGGTGAAGACGAGATCGATCCCGGCCACTTCCACCGCCGAGGCGAGGGCCCGGTGGTGCTCTTCCGCCGCCGCTCCGAGCTCCAGCATGTCGCCGAGGACCGCGATGCGGCGCCCGCGCGATCCGGTCTCGATACCGGACAGGGTGGCCAGGGCCGCGCGCACCGAGGCCGGGTTGGCGTTGTAGCTCTCGTCCACCAGGAAGGCCTCGCCGTCCCTGAGCTTGAGCGCCGTGCGCTCGCCGCGCCCGACGGGGGGCTTCAACGCGGCCAGGGACAGGGCGGCTCGCGCCAAGTCGGCGCCCAGGGCATGGACCACCGCCATGACGCCGAGCGAGTTCATCGCCGTGTGCCGGCCGGGCGTTCCGAGCTGGTAGGTGACGGGGATGCCCATCACGGAGGCGTCCACCACCGACAGGTCGGGCCGCATGACGATGCGAAGGGCACGGACATCCGCCGCCTCGTGTTCGCCGAAGGTGACGACCCGGCCAGCCTGCGAGGCCTGGGCATGGGCGAGCAGGCGCGAAAAATTCGGATTGTCGCGATTGATGATGGCGGTCCCGCCGGCCCTCAGGCCGGAGAAGATCTCGCCCTTGGCGTCGGCGATGGCCGAGAGCGAGGCGAAATGCTCGATATGCACCGGCTCGACCGTGGTGATCAGTGCGATGTCCGGCCGGACCATGGCCGTCAGCGGCACGATTTCGCCGGGATGGTTCATGCCGATCTCGAACACGCCGTAATCGCTGTCGGCGGGCATCCGCGCCAGGGTCAACGGCACGCCCCAATGGTTGTTGTAGGAGGCGATGGAGGCATGGGTCCGCCCCTGCGCGGAGAGGACGTGGAGCAGGGCCTCCTTCGTGCCGGTCTTGCCGACGGAGCCGGTGACGGCGACGATGCCGGCATCCGTGCGCCGGCGCGAGGCCGCCCCGAGGGCACGCATGGCCTCGAGGATCGGATCCTCGCCCGCTCCCGACACGGCAAGGACGCCGCCCGCCCCGGAGAATTCCTCGGCCCGGTCGGCGGCGACCACGGCCGCTCCGGCACCGCGCGCCAGGGCATCGCGAACGAAATCATGGCCGTCCCGCGCCTCGCCGCGAATGGCGAAGAACAGGTCGCCCGGCTGCAGCGTCCGCGTGTCGATGGAGGCACCGGTGATCGGCTTCGGATTGCCGAGCAAGCTGCCGCCGGTGGCGGCTTCCAGGGCCTCGGGGGTCCACAGGGGGGTCATCGGGCGGACTCATGCATGGAGCGGCCGCGCGCGTACCCTCCCCCCTCTGCGGGGGAGGGTGGCCCGCGAAGCGGGTCGGGAGAGGGGAGCGCGTTGTCCGGAGAGGTCGTCCCCTCTCCCGCCTGCTCCGCAGGCACCCTCCCCCGCAGAGGGGGGAGGGTGAGACGCGCTGAAGACGGCGTTTCACCCTGAGTTGATCTCACGCGCCCACCTCCGCGATCGCAGACCGGATCACCTCGTGATCCGAGAACGGGAGCACCTGTGCACCCACGATCTGGCCGGTTTCATGACCCTTGCCGGCCACCACCAGCACGTCGCCGGGCCGGAGCCCGCGCATGGCGGTGCGGATCGCCTCGGCCCGGTCGCCGATCTCTAGGGCGCCGGGAGAGGCGGCGAGGATGGCGGC
Organism: Methylobacterium bullatum; assembly: GCA_902712845.1. Classification (NCBI taxonomy): domain Bacteria; kingdom Pseudomonadati; phylum Pseudomonadota; class Alphaproteobacteria; order Hyphomicrobiales; family Methylobacteriaceae; genus Methylobacterium; species Methylobacterium bullatum. The sequence goes on along the minus strand of LR743504.1, from coordinate 1,984,466 downwards.
GCGGATCGAGGCCGGATCCTCGCCGCGGGGATTGTCGTCGGTGACGATGACGAGGTCGGCTTTCCGTGCCGCGATGGCGCCCATGAGCGGGCGCTTGCCGGTGTCGCGGTCGCCGCCACAGCCGAAGACGCAGACGAGACGGCCCGTGGCGAAGGGGCGAAGCGCGTCGAGCACGCTCTCGAGGGCCTCGGGCTTGTGGGCATAGTCCACGAGGCAGAGGGCGCCGTTGACCTCGCCGATCCGTTCCATGCGGCCGGGCACGCCGGTGAGGTGTTCGAGGGTGGCGAGAACATCCGCCATGCGGTCGCGGCCGATGGCGGCCCCGACGAGACCGGCGGCGAGGAGCGCGTTCTCCACTTGGAAGGCGCCCACGAGGGGCAGGTCGACCCGGGGCGTCCCCGGCTCGTCTCCGTGTCGGATCGTCAGAACCTGGGCGAAGCCTTCGGTCCGGGCATCGACGAGGCGGATGGCATCGCCCTTCATGCCGGTGGTGAGGACATCGTGCCCGGCAGCGCGCGCGGCCTCGATGACCCGCTCGGCATAGGGACCATCGGCATTCACGACAGCAGGCCGGCCATCCGTCAGGAGTGTCGTGAACAGCCGCAGCTTGGCCTGGAGATACTCCTCGATGGTGGCATGATAATCGAGGTGGTCGCGACCGAGATTGGTGAAACCGGCGACGGCGAGCGTCACGCCGTCGAGGCGGCGCTGCTCGATCCCGTGGGACGAGGCCTCCATGGCGAGATGCGTGATGCCGTCCTCGGCCAGCCGCGCCAGCGTCTCGTGGAGGGTAACAGGGTCGGGAGTGGTCAGTGAGCCATACTGAGCGCCGCGATCGGTGACGATACCAACGGTCCCGAGGCTGGCGGAGGCGAAGCCCAGGCGCGACAGGATCTGCCGGACGAAATCGGCCACCGAACTCTTGCCGCTGGTCCCGGTGACCGCGATCACGGTCTGGGGCTGGCGGCCCGAGAAGCGCGCGGCGGCGAGCGCCAGGGCCCGGCGCACGTCGGGAACGGCGATCCAGAGGGCCTCGGCCGGCAGGTCGGCGGGCCGGTCGCCCTCCCCCAGGATGGCCACGGCTCCATCCGCGAAGGCCTTGGCCGCGAAGGTCTTTCCGTCGACCTTCGTTCCCGGCACCGCCACGAAGACGCCGCCGGGAACGACCCGGCGGCTGTCGGCGGTGATGCCCTGTACGACGTTTCCCGACGCCGTTCCGAGGTCGGCGTCTGGAAACAATCGGCCGAGGGTCATGCCGCTCATCGTCCGTCGAGCATCGTCGCGTGATACGCGCCGAGCTTCACCATCAGGGGGAACGGCTTCACCGGCGGATCGAACTGCGGCGGCAGGCCGATGATCGGGGCGACGCGCTCGATCACGCGGCCGGTGACGACGCCGGAGTTCCAGGCGGCGGTGGCGTAGCCGCCGGATTCCGGCAGGCCCTGCGGCTCGTCCATGATCGTGACGAACAGGTATTTCGGGTTGTTCATGGGTGCTGCGGCCATGAAGGTCGTGAACAGGCGGTTCTTCACGTAGCGGCCGTGGATCACCTTCTCGGCGGTGCCGGTCTTGCCGCCGACGTAGTAGAGCGGGATCGACGCCTTCTTGGCCGAGCCTTCCACCGCGTTGAGGCGCATGATGAAGCGCATCGCCTCACTGGTCTCGGGCTTGAGCACGCGGGTCGCCTTCTTCAGCGCCTCGGCCTCGGTGGTCTTGAGGAAGGTCGGCACGATGAGGTTGCCGCCATTGGTGATGGCGCCCACCGCCGCCGCCGCCTGGAGCGGCGCCACGGCGAGGCCGTGACCGAAGGCGATGGTGATGGTGTTGATCTCGGTCCAGCGCGAGGGAACGATGGGCTCCGCGCTCTCGGGCAGTTCCGTCCGCATCCGGTCGGTGAGGCCCATCTTCTTTAGGAAGGCCTTGTGGCCGGGCACGCCGATGCCGAGCGCCATCTTCGCCGAGCCGATGTTGGAGGAATGCGTGAACACCTCCGGCATGGTGATGGTGCGGTTGGTACCGTGATATTCGTGGATCTTCTGCCGGCCCCAGGTGAGCACGCCGCCGCGGGTGTCGAAGGTGGAATTGACACTGTACTTGCCGGAATCGAGCGCCATGGCCAGCGTCATCGCCTTGAAGGTCGAGCCCATCTCGTAGACGCCGACATTCATCCGGTTGATCCGGTCGGGATTGTTCGCCTCGGCGGGGTTGTTCGGGTCGAAATCCGGCAGGGAGGCGAGCGCGATCACCTCGCCGGTGGTCACGTCGAGGATCATGCCCGCCGCGGCCTTGGCCTTGAAATGGTCGAGGCCCCAGGCCAGCTCGTCGCGCAGGGCGAATTGCGCCCGCAGGTCGATGGAGAGCTGGACCGGGCGGAGGTCGGTGGCCTTGGCGACGAAGCCGAGGCTGTTGAGGTCCTTCAGGCCGGTATTGTCGATGTACTTCTCGATGCCGGCGATGCCGATATTGTCGAGGTTGGTCACACCCAGGATATGGGCCGCCGCCGTGCCGTTGGGATAGACGCGCTTGTGGTCGGGCAGGAAGCCGACGCCCGGAATGCCGAGGCGATGCACTTCGAGCTGCTGCTTCGGGGTGATCTCGCGCTTGACCCAGACGAAGCCCTTCTTCGTCGAGAGCTTGGCGCGCAGGTCGGTGGCGTTGAGCTCGGGCAGGACGGCGGTGAGGAGCTCCACCGCCTCGTCCTTGTCGTAGATGTTCTTCGGCTCGGCGAAGACCGAGACCGTGCGGATGTCGGTGGCGAGGATCTCGCCGTTGCGGTCGACGATGTCGGGCCGGATCGCGGTGGTGGCCGCGGCGGCGACTCGGTTGTCGCCGTTATCGGCCTGGGGGAAGGCCGCCATCGCCACGAGCCGGCCCGCGATGGTGAGGAACACCACCGCGAAGCCGAGACCGACGAGGCCGACGCGGGCATAGGACCGCTCGATGGCCAGATGGAACATCGCCCGCACCACGCCCATCGCCGTCCAGGGCGAACGCGCGGCGGCCGCCGGCTGCGGAGCGCTCTCCGGGTGGTGGGCGTCCCCGGCCTCTTCGGCGGTGCGGGGCGCGTGATCGTGAACGGTCTCGTCTGACACGGGACTACCTCGAAACCGTATTGGGCGTTCTGGTGGTTTGGACGGTGGTCGTCTTGGTGGCCGACGCGGTGGTCGTCGGCTTGGTGGTCGTCGTGCGCGTGGTGATCGAACCGGTCGTCCTCGGATCGTCGGTGGACTTCGCCGCCGCTTTCTCCTTGGGCGTCGCGGTGGCGGCCAGCAGGCGGCCGATCTCGTCGCCGCGGTCGGGACGCATCGGCAGGTCGGCGAGGCGGCCGAGATGGTTCACACCGATGGGCTCCAGGGCAAGATGCCGCTCCACCGCCGCCTGCAGGCGGTCGGGGCGGGTCAGGAGCTGCCACTCGGCCCGCAGCACCGCGATGGCCTGCCGCTCTTTATGGAGCTGGCTCTTGGCCTTCGAGACCTGACCGGCCTGATACAGCGTGTCGTACTTGATCGAGTAGGCGTAGATCGCCGATCCGATCAGGCCGAGGATGGCGAGGACGTTCAGCAGACGGATCACCGACGCACTCCACCGCTCTTCGAGACGAGGTGACCGCGCTGGGCGGGAAGGGCCGCCAGCGCTTCGATGGCGGCCAGCGGCGGCGCGACGGGCGCCATGGTGCGCTCCGCTGCCCGGAGCTTGGCCGAGCGCGAGCGCGGATTGGCATGGATCTCGGAGTCGGAGGCCGTTACCGGCCCCTTCGTCACCATGCTGAAGCTGCGCGGGGTCGGCGCATCGGCGCTCGGCAGATGGCGGGAGGCCTGGGCCGCCCGGCCGCTGCGCGCGGAGAAGAACTGCTTGACGATGCGGTCTTCCAGCGAATGAAACGTGACCACGGCTAGGCGCCCGCCGGGCCGGAGGATCCGCTCGGCGGCATGAAGCGCCTGGACGAGTTCGCCGAGTTCGTCGTTCACGGCGATGCGCAGCCCCTGAAAGGTCCGCGTCGCCGGATGGATTCCGCTGGCGGGATCGGCCCAGACCACGCTCGACACGATTTCGGCCAGCGCCGCCGTGGTCTCGATCGGGCCTTTCCGCCTCGCCTCGATGATGGCGCGGGCCACCGCCCGCGAGCGGCGCTCTTCGCCGTAATGATAGATGATGTCGGCCAGCGTCGCCTCCTCGGCGCCATTGACGAGGTCGGCGGCGCTCTGGCCGGCGCGCTCCATGCGCATGTCGAGGGGGCCGTCGTTGCGGAACGAGAAGCCGCGGTCGGCCTGGTCGATCTGCATCGATGAGACGCCGATATCGAGGACGACGGCGTCGGCGGTCTCGGCGCCCTGGTCCCGGACGAGGGCGTCGAGCGTACCGAACCGGCCCGGCACCAGGGTCAGGCGCCCTTCGGAGGCGGCCACGAGGCCCGCGCCGCCGGCGATGGCGTTGGGATCGCGGTCGATGGCCAGCACGCGGACGCCCGGATCGGCCTGCAACATCGCGCGGGTGTAACCGCCCGCACCGAAGGTGCCGTCCACGGCCAGGGACGCGCCGGTCAGCCCGAGCGAGGCCACAACCTCCGCGAGCAGCACGGGAATGTGGGGCGGGGCCGCCGCCGGGCCGTCGGGGACGCCGTCATGAAGGACCGTCATGCCGCGACCCGGCCGATGGCGAAATTCGGGACGGGCCGGGGCGAAACGCGCCGAATCGGAACGGGTCGAGGACGCCCGACGGCGACGGAAGAAAGGATGTGACGCATGCGTCCCTGCGGCGGGCATCGACCGCTCCGAGGCGGCCGGAAGAGACGGAACGGCAAAGGAAGATGAGACGTCGCGGACGCGACCCGCACTTCGCCCCTGGCGAGCGCCCTGCGCGTCCGCCGTTCCCAAAATCGCCGTTGACGAAGTGATTCCGGGTAACATGAGCCTCTGAGCACCGTCAACGCGCGGACCCGCATGGGCTCCGTCGAGACCGATCAGACCTCAGCAAGGTTAACCGACGGTAAGTTTCGTCGGTTTTATGCAGCGTATTCGATGGGGGCCGGGAAGCTCGCCGAGCGCTGTCGCGGCGCGGGCGGGAAGCGGATCAGCCGGCCTTTAAGCCGGGTTCTGTAGGGCCCGGGAGCGAACTCCCGGACGTGGCGGCCATTCCTCTGGGACGATCGTTACCGAACGCCTCGAGCAACCAACCCGGGCGACGAGCCTGGAGAGAGGGCTTGCCCCGTCCTCTCGGACGAAACGTGTCGCCCCTATTCGGTTTTGCTCCCGGTGGGGTTTGCCGTGCCGTCCGCGTTGCCGCGTCCGCGGTGCGCTCTTACCGCACCCTTTCACCCTTACCCTGCATGAAGCGGGGCGGTCTGCTCTCTGTGGCACTGTCCCTGGGGTCGCCCCCGCCGGACGTTATCCGGCACCGTCTCTCCATGGAGCCCGGACTTTCCTCCCCGGTTCGCACCGGAGCGGCCGCCCGGCCGACTGATCCGGCGCGGATGTGCGCCGCCATCGCACCCGAGGTCAAGGAGCCGGATGCCCATCCGGGCGCCATGGCGGGATTTTGTTCGGCGGCTTGTTCGACGATCCACGCGGCCCTAGCTCATCCGATGGGCCATGCCCGTCGCGGCGGCCCGCCCACGTGAGGAGGTGACCATGGCAACGAGCGATTCGGCCTGGACGCTCGAAAACGTATCCGAACTCCGGACGCTGGCACGCGAGCGCGTGCCGGTCTCCATCATCAGCCTGAAGCTCAAGCGGCCGATCGAAGCCGTCTCGGCCAAGCTCGCCGAACTCGGCATCACGCCGGCCAGCGAAGCGGGCGGCGCATAGCGTCGAATGCGGGGCGCGCGATGACGCGCGCCCCGACCCGCCGGCCCTACCAGGAGCCGGTATTTTCCATGGAGGCCCACGGTTCCTGCGGCGCCTTCGCCTCGCCCTTCTGCAGGATCTCGATGGAGATCCCGTCCGGCGACTTCACGAAGGCCATGTAGCCGTCGCGCGGCGGCCGGTTGATGGTCACGCCCTTGTCCTGCAGGCGCGCGCAGAAGGCGTAGATGTCGTCCACCTGATAGGCGAGGTGACCGAAATTGCGCCCGCCGGAATAGGTCTCCGGATCCCAATTGTAGGTGAGCTCCACCTGGGGCGCCTTCGTCTCCAGGGCCGTGTCGTAATCGCCGGGAGCCGCGAGGAAGACGAGGGTGAAGCGGCCCTTCTCGTTCTCAACCCGGCGGGTCTCGCGCAGGCCGAACGTGTCCACGTAGAAGGCGAGCGCCTTGTCGAGATCCGCCACGCGGACCATCGTGTGCAGGTATTCCATGGGCTGGGTCGTCTCCGGTTGATGCCGCCTATGTGGCCCGGCTATGCCGGTCGTCAACGCCGCGATGCCCCCGACGCTCCCGCCGCCTCATACATCGAGGGCGGAAGCCGAGCGGGCCGACGACGCGGAGCCGTTCTTAATCCTCGCTCCCGATCAGGACCAACCGCATGCGCACCGAAAGCCCGACCCTGATCCGTCTCGAGGATTACCGGCCGAGCGACCACCTCATCGACACGGTGGCCCTCGACGTTCGGCTCCATCCCCGTGAGACCAGGATCGTCGCGACCCTGGCCCTGCGCCCGAATCCGGACGGACGCCCCGACGCCCCCCTGGTCCTGGACGGTGACGATCTCGCGCTGACGCGGCTGTCGCTCGACGGCGAAACCCTCGATCCGGCGGCCTATTCCGCCACCGCCTCGGCCCTGACGGTGCATGAGCCGCCGCGAAAGCCCTTTACGCTGACGATCGAGACGCAGGTCGACCCGACCGCCAACACCAAGCTCATGGGCCTCTACCGGTCGAGCGGCGTCTACTGCACCCAGTGTGAGGCGGATGGCTTCCGCCGGATCACCTACTTCCTCGACCGGCCCGACGTGATGTCGGTTTATACGACGCGGATCGAGGCCGATGCCGACGAAGCGCCGGTCCTTCTCGGCAACGGCAACCCGACGGAAGCTGGGCCTGCCGGCCCGGGCCGGCATTATGCGATCTGGCACGATCCGCACCCGAAGCCCGCTTATCTCTTCGCCCTCGTCGGCGGCCGCCTCGACCGGGTGTCCGCTGAGTTCACTACGATGGATGGCCGCCCCGTTTCCCTCTCCGTCTACGTGGAGCCGGGCAAGTCGGACCGGGCCGCCTATGCCCTCGACGCCATCGCCCGCTCGATGACCTGGGACGAGGAGGCGTTCGGCCGCGCCTACGATCTCGACGTCTTCAACGTCGTGGCGGTGTCCGATTTCAACATGGGCGCCATGGAGAACAAGGGCCTCAACATCTTCAACGACAAATACGTCCTCGCCTCGCCCGACACCGCCACCGATGCCGATTACGAGGCGATCGAGCGGATCATCGCCCACGAGTATTTCCACAATTGGTCGGGCAACCGCGTCACCTGCCGCGACTGGTTCCAGCTCTGCCTGAAGGAGGGCCTCACGGTCTTCCGCGACCAGGAATTCTCATCCGACATGCGCTCGCGCGCGGTCCATCGCATCGGCGAGGTCAGGACGCTGCGCGCCCGCCAGTTCCCGGAGGATGCCGGGCCGCTGGCCCATCCGGTCCGGCCCCGGGCCTATGCCGAGATCAATAACTTCTACACGGCCACCGTCTACGAGAAGGGCGCGGAGATCGTGCGGATGCTGCGCAGCCTGATCGGCGCCGCCGCCTTCCGCGCCGGGATGGACCGCTACTTCGCCGAGAACGACGGGCGGGCCGCCACGGTGGAGGATTTCCTCGACGCCTTCGCCGCCGAGACCGGGCGCGACCTGTCGGCTTTCGCGCGGTGGTACGAGCGGCCGGGAACGCCGGCGGTGGGCGTTGAGGGGGATTACGACGCCGCGGCGCGGACCTATCGCCTGCGCTTCCACCAGCGCCTGGCCGGCTCCGAGGACAGCCCGCCCCTCGTCATTCCCATCGCCCTCGGCCTCGTCGGCGAGGGTGGTCCCGTTGCAGCGTCCTGCGAGCGCGTGAGCGAGGGTGTGTTCGTCCTCGACCGCGCCTCTGACGAGATCCTGTTCTCAGGGGTTGACGAGAGGCCGGTGCCCTCCCTGTTGCGGGGCTTCTCCGCCCCGGTCCGGATCGAGACGGCATCGAGCGATGCCGACCGCCTGCGGCTGCTCGCCCGCGACACCGACGCGTTCAACCGCTGGCAGGCGGCCCAGAGCGTCGCCATGCGCCTGATCGTCGAACGGACGAGGGCCGGTGCACCGCCGGCAGAGGATGCGGGACCGGACGCGCGGGCCTTCGTCGAGGCTCTCGCCACCTTCCTCGATGCCGAAGCCCTCAGCGATCCGGCCTTCGCCGCCCTCGTCCTCGGTCTGCCGAGCGAGGGCGACGTCGCCAGCGAGCTCGGCGGCGACGTCGATCCCGATGCGGTCCACCGCGCCCGGCGAACCCTGCGGCGCCAGATCGGGCAGGGTCTCGGACGACGACTGCACTCCCTCCACACCGCCATGACCGACGCGACGGGCGCGGCCTTCAGCCCCGATGCGGCCTCGGCCGGGCGCCGGGCACTGCGCAACACCGCCCTCGACTTCATCGCCGCGGCGGACGAAACCCGGGGCGGCGAACTCGCCGCCACCCAATTCGCCGAGGCCGCCACCATGACCGACCGGCTGGCGGCCCTCTCGACCCTGGCGGCGATCCCTGGCTCAGCGAGGGAGGCGGCCCTCGATGCCTTCGGCGCCCGTTATGCCGACGAGCCGCTGGTCCTCGACAAGTGGTTCGCCCTTCAGGCGATGATCCCGGAGGATGGCACCATCGCCCGCGTCGCGGCGCTTCAGGGCCATCCGGCTTTCGCCATCACCAACCCGAACCGGGTGCGCGCGCTTCTCGGAACCTTCGCCATGGCGAACCCGACCCAGTTCGCCCGACCCGACGGAGCGGGCTTCAGATTGATGGCGCACGCCATCCGGACCATCGACGGGACGAATCCACAGCTCGCCGCGCGGCTTCTGACCGCGTTCGGATCGTGGAAAATGTTGGAATCCGGACGGCGGACTCAAGCCACGGTCACGCTTGGCGAATTCGCCTCCGCCGGGGGGCTTTCCCGTGACGTGGCCGATATCCTCGGCCGGACGCTCGGGAATGGTTAACGCTTTCTAAAATAAGGTCAAATTCGAACTATCGATTCTCCGAATCCGATTGTCACACCGAGCCGGGAGTCAAGCGCTCGCCTAAGAATTTCGTGGACAAGTTGGCTGTGGAAATGCTGAATTGGATACGATTCGAAGCGTGACTCACTCCACGCCGAGGAACGACTCATCCATAGCTGCGGGGACTTGTCATGCTGGAGGCGGATTCCGCTTCCCTCTCCGCACGTGCGGATACGATTCTTGGTATTCACCGCCCTCAGACCGCGGCCCATACCAGGTTCGTCCGTGCCGAGATCTGGCTCCGCTATGCGGTGCCCGCCTTTCTGGCCACGTTTCTCGTCTGCCTCGCGGCTGGCGCAGCGCTGCAGCTGCGCGGCGAGCGCAGCGAGATCCTGCGCGATACGGTCACCGACATCGAGACCTTCACGCGTCTCGCCACCGGCGCCCTGGCGGATGTGGAGGCGACGTCTCCGGCGATCCGGTCGCGTCTTGAGACGCTCCTTCCCGTCTCCCTGATGCCGGCCGGACGCCAGATCCTCGTGACCTCGGCATCCGAGGCCATTCTCGGGGCCCATCCGGCACTGACGGATCCGAGCGGGACCCTGACGGACCGCCTCGGCGAGATGCAGGCGCTCAGCACGCTCGGCGAGCGTGCCGGCGTGATGGCCCTCACCCTCGCCAACGGCGAGCAGGCCTTCGCGGCGCTGCGGACGCTCCCCAAGGGGCGCGGCCAGATCGCCGTGATCCAGCCCATCGCGCCGGTCCTCGACGCCTGGGCCATGCGGATGCGGCATCAGGTGGTGCTCTACGCCGCCGCCGCCCTGGTGATCGTCGGGATCGGCGTCGCCTACGCGCTTCAGACCCGGCGCGCCTACGCGGTGGACCGGCTCTGCGAGCAGATCAAGCAGCGGCTCGACACGGCGCTCGGTCGCGGCCGCTGCGGATTGTGGGACTGGGACATCCCGCGCGGGCGGATCTACTGGTCGGATTCGATGTACGCCCTGCTCGGGTATCGCCGGGAGCGGGAGTTCCTGTCCTTCGGCGACGTCAACGCCCTGGTCCATCCCGATGACGGCGACCTCTACGCCCTGGCGCGCCAGCTGGCCGCGAGCCAATCCACCGTCGATCACGAATTTCGCATGCGCAGCGCCAATGGCGGCTGGATCTGGCTGCGCACCCGCGCCGAGATCGTCCCCGATCAGGTCGATGGCGGCCGTCACCTCGTCGGCATCGCCCTCGACGTCACCGAGCAGCGCCAGCTCGCCGAATCCAACGCCACCGCCGACATGCGCCTGCGCGACGCGGTGGAGGCGATCTCGGAAGCCTTCGTCCTGTGGGACACGAGCAACCGCCTCGTCCTGTGCAATTCGAAGTTCCGGCACCTCCATGCCCTGAGCCCGGACGACGCGATTCCAGGCAAGCGCTACCACGAGATCATGGGCCGGGGCGTCCTGCCGCCGGTGCGCCGTGAGCTTCGAGAGATCGAGGCCTCGTCGGCCACGGCCCGCACTTTCGAGGCGGAGCTCACCGATGGCCGCTGGCTCCAGATCAGCGAGCGGCGGACCAAGGATGGCGGCTACGTCTCGGTCGGCACCGACATCACCAATCTCAAGCGCCAGCAGGAGCAGCTCGTCGCCTCCGAGCGGGAGCTGATCGAGACGGTCAAGGACCTCAAGCGCTCGCGCCGGACGCTGGAACTGCAGACGCAGCAGCTCGCGGACCTGGCCGAGCGCTACCTCGACCAGAAGGCCCAGGCCGAGACGGCCAACCAGGCGAAGTCCGAGTTCCTTGCCACCATGAGCCACGAGCTGCGCACGCCGCTCAACGCCATCATGGGCTTTGCCGAATTGATGGAGAGCGGGGTCTACGGGACGCTCGGCTCCCCGCGCTACACCGAGTATTGCCGCGATATCCGCTCCAGCGGCGACTACCTGCTCTCGGTCATCGACGACATCCTCAACATGTCGCGCATCGAATCGCACCGTGTCCGCCTGGCCCTCCGGGAGGTGCCCCTCGACGACGCGGTCCAGAATGCGCTGAAGCTGGTGGCCGAGGCGGCCAAGGCGAAGTCGCTGACCATCGGCGTCGATGTCGCCAGCGACCTGACCCTGCTGGCCGACGGCCGCGCCCTGCACCAGATCCTCCTGAACCTCATTCAGAACGCGGTGAAATTCACCCCCGGAGGCGACGGGCGCATCGTCGTCAAGGCGCGCCCCTCCGGCGATCTGGTCAACATCTTCATCGAGGACAATGGGATCGGCATCCCGAAGGCGGCGCTACGCCGCCTCGGCTCGCCCTTCCAGCAGGTGGAGACGAACCTCACGCGCACCCATAAGGGGTCCGGGCTGGGTCTCGCCATCGCCCGCTCCATGGCGGAGCTGCATGGCGGTTCGCTGCGCATCCGTTCGGAGGAGGGCCTCGGCACCATCATCATGGTGCGCATGCCGATCCCGACGGCGGAACGGCGGCGTGATCTCGTCGCCGCGAGCTCCGACGAGACGGTGGACTCCTTACGGGAGGTGTCGGGCGCGCGGCCCCGCGGCGGCGCCGGAACGGCCGGGATGCAGCCACGGGCCCTGGCACCCGTATCGGCCTGAGGGCGGCGATCCCCGCCATGCCGGCCGCTTTTTTCGGTTAGGGATGGTCCACGGGTGGAGGAGCGCCCGCGCATCCCTCCACCCGCGGGTTCTCCGGACCCTCAATACTCGACGATGTCCTCGAGCGCGTAGTGCTTCACCGTCTTGCGGTTGGCGATGAGCTCGTCGATGGTCGGCTCGCCCTTGATGGCGCGGGCGATGGCGAGCTTCGTCGCCTCGTAATTGGTGCGGTAGAGGTCCTTCTGGTCGAGATTGGCATCCTCGGCGCAGCGCGGGTCGAGCCAGATCATGATGATCATGCACAGGTCGTCGAGCCCGTCCTTCGGCAGGATGCCCTCGATCACGCAATCGACGATGGCGTCGCCCGTGGCGGCCTGAACGACACCACCGAGGAGGTTGACGTATTCCACCGTGTGGATCGTCGCCTTGGTGGTCATCATGGTGGAGGGGCGCACGAGCTGGTTGAGGTCGCGCACCACGAACATGCGGGTATGGCCCTGGACCTGCCCCATCATGCCGGCGAAGGCCTGGCCCACCGGGCCGCGGGTGGAGCCGATCAGCACCTCCGGCATCGCGTCGGTGTACTGGCCATCGGCGGCGAGCACGGTGGCCTCTCCGGTGCGGAACCAGATCTCGGACATGGGGGCGTTTCCTTGTTGCTGGACGATGGCTGCCCGGCCGGCGATCCGGCCGTTTCGCGGGCGGAGAAACACCGTTCCGCCGCCGCCCGTCAATCGCTCGCGGCCGAGAGAGTTGCGCGGGCGGCGCTTCCCCTCTGGCCCTGCGGGCCGCAATCGGTCATTCCATGCGCGGTTTCAGGCATCGCGTCATCGGCGGCGTCCGATGGATCGCAGCCCATCCCCGGGCCGATGCCGCGAGCCGAACGGGAGTGGGGCACATGAACGGGCAGCAGGAACGGGATTGGAGTCTCGCCGTCGCCGCATTGCCGGACGGTGTGCGGCTCGAACTCGGCCTCGCGGACCTGTCCGGGACGCCCTTCACCGCCATTCTCGCCCTCGACCGGCGGGAGGCGCGCGACCTCGCCCGCGCCCTGCTCGCGGCATCGGGCGATGCCGCGGAGCGGACTTTTCCGCGTCCGCCCTCGGCGAACGCGGACTGATGCGTCAGATCAGGCTGGTCAGCCGCGACCAGGGAGTCTGGGCACCTTCAAGCCGCGCTCTTCGGGCGTCGGCTTGCAGATGTAGGAGAACTCGGTCTGCAGGTCGGAGAAGATGGCTTCCCCGGTGATCTTGCAATTCTCGCGGGCCGTCTCGTCGAGGAAGGTCCGCGCCGCCTCGCGCAACCGCTTGGCTCGGGTCTCCGCCGGGCCGCCCTGCCCGTCGTAGCGCTCGTCGATGCCGCAGCCGACGATTTCCCGCACGCCATCGGAGACGACGAGCATCTTGTTCACGCGGCGCTGGTCGTAGACGGAATACGGGTCCTTGCAGCCGATGGTCACCACCTGGACGCCCACGGTGGCGTAATTCTTCGACAGGTAGGAGAAACCGGTGCAGCCCGAGACCCCGAGGGCGAGCGTGGCCGCGACGGCCAGAATTCCGGTGGTCCGGTTCAACGTGGTCGCGCTCCGCTCAGGCCATCGAACAAGGGATCGCATTGAAGCGCGGGCGGTCCGACGGTCAAGCCTCGCCAGGACACACCCGCGCTCCATTCCACCGAATCGCGTACCTTACTCCGCCGCCGCCGCGAGGTAGCGGGCCGGGTCGTAGTTGAGGATCGGGCCGAGCCAACGCTCCACCTCGCGGAGGTCCATGCCCTTACGCAGGGCGTAATCCTCCACCTGATCGCGCTCCACCTTGGCGACGCCGAAGTAATGCGCGTCCGGATGGGCGATGTAGAGACCGGAGACCGAGGAGCCGGGCCACATGGCATAGCTCTCGGTGAGCTTCACCCCGATGCGCGACTCGGCCTTGAGCAGGTCGAACAAGGTGACCTTCTCGGTGTGGTCGGGCTGCGAGGGATAGCCCGGTGCCGGGCGGATGCCGGCATAGTCCTCCCGCACGAGATCTTCGGGGCCGAAGGTCTCGTCGGCGGCGTAGCCCCAGAACTCCTTGCGGACGCGCTCGTGCATGCGCTCGGCCAGGGCCTCGGCGATGCGGTCGGCGAGCGCCTTCACCAGGATCGAGCGGTAATCGTCGTTGGCCCGCTCGAAGCGCTCGGCGATGCGAACCTCTTCCAGCCCCGCCGTGACCACGAAGCCGCCGACGTAATCGCCGATGCCCGAGTCCTTCGGTGCCACGAAATCGGACAGGCAGGTATTGGCGCGCCCGTCGCGCTTCGACAGCTGCTGACGCAGGCCGTGGAAGGTCGCGAGTTTTTCGGAGCGGCTCTCGCCGGTATAGAGCGCGATGTCGTCGCCCACCGAATTTGCCGGCCAGAAGCCAATGATCGCCTTCGGGTTGAACCAGCGCTCGTCGACGATCTGCTTCAGCATCTCCTGCGCGTCGTCGAACAGGGCCTTGGCGGCCGGACCCTGGTTCGGGTCCTCGAAGATCGCCGGGTAGCGACCCTTGAACTCGTAGGTCTGGAGGAACGGCGTCCAGTCGATATAGGGCACGAGGTCGGCGACCTCGTAGGAGGAGTAGACCCGCACGCCGGTGAAGCTCGGCTTCGTCGGACGGTAGCCCGACCAGTCGATCTTGAACGGGTTGGCGCGGGCTTTGGCCAGCGGCAGGCGCTGTTTGTCGAGCTCCGAGCGCGCATGCGCGTCCGACACCTTGCGGTACTCGGCCTGGATGTTGGCGATCGTGGTGTCCCGCGTCTCCTTCGAGAGCAGGCTGGAGACCACGCCCACGGCGCGGCTCGCATCCGTCACGTAGACGGTCTGGCCCCGGTTGTAGGAGGGGTGGATCTTCACGGCGGTGTGGACGCGGCTGGTCGTGGCGCCGCCGATGAGCAGGGGAACCGAAAACCCCTCGCGCTCCATCTCGGCCGCGACGTGAACCATCTCGTCCAGCGAGGGCGTGATGAGGCCGGAGAGGCCGACGATGTCGACATTCTCACGCTTGGCCACGTCGAGGATCTTGGCCGCCGGCACCATCACGCCGAGGTCGATGATCTCGTAATTGTTGCAGGCGAGCACGACGCCCACGATGTTCTTGCCGATGTCGTGGACGTCGCCCTTCACCGTCGCCATCAGGATCTTGCCGGCGGCCTGGCGCTTGCCGTCGCCGCCATTGGCGAGTTTTTCGGCCTCCATGAAGGGCTCGAGATAGGCCACCGCCTGCTTCATCACGCGGGCGGACTTCACCACCTGCGGCAGGAACATCTTTCCGGAGCCGAACAGGTCGCCGACCACATTCATGCCGGCCATCAGCGGGCCTTCGATGACGTGGAGCGGACGTTCGACGCCGAGGCGCGCCTCCTCGGTGTCGACGAGGATGTACTCGGTGATCCCGTTGACCAGGGCGTGCTCGATGCGCTTCTCCACTGGCGCCTCGCGCCAGGACAGATCGGCCGTCTTGGCCTGCACGCCGCCCCCCGATTTGAAGCGCGCGGCCGCTTCCAGCAATCGGTCCGTGGAATCCTCGCGCCGGTTGAGGACGACGTCCTCGCACAGCTCGCGCAACTCGGCCGGAAGCTCGGCGTAGATCGCGAGCTGTCCGGCATTCACGATGCCCATGTCCATGCCGACCTGGATCGCGTGGTACAGGAACACGGCGTGCATGGCCTCGCGCACGGGCTCGTTGCCGCGGAAGGCGAAGCTCAGGTTCGAGATGCCGCCCGAGATATGGGCGTGGGGCAGGGTCTCGCGGATGGTCTTGGTCGCCTCGATGAAGGCGACGCCATAGCCGTTATGCTCCTCGATGCCGGTGGCCACCGCGAACACGTTCGGATCGAAGATGATGTCCTCGGGCGGGAAGCCGACATCCTCGGTCAGAACCTTGTAGGCCTTGGTGCAGATCTCGACCTTGCGCTCGTAAGAGTCGGCCTGGCCCTGCTCGTCGAAGGCCATCACCACCACGGCGGCGCCGTAGGAGCGGCACACCTTGGCATCGGCAATGAACTTCTCGACGCCCTCCTTCATGGAGATCGAGTTCACGATGGCCTTGCCCTGGACGCATTTCAGGCCGGCCTCGATGACGTGGAATTTCGAGGAATCGATCATCACCGGCACGCGGGCGATATCGGGCTCGGCGGCCACGAGGTTGAGGAACTCCACCATCGCCTTCTCGGAATCGAGCAGGCCCTCGTCCATGTTGATGTCGATAATGCTGGCGCCCGCCGCCACCTGGTCGCGGGCGACATCGAGGGCGGCCGCGTAGTCGCCGGCGGTGACGAGCTTCCTGAACTTGGCCGAGCCGGTGACGTTGGTGCGCTCACCCACGTTCACGAAGGGGATCTCCTTCGTCAGCGTGAAGGGCTCGAGGCCCGACAGGCGCATCAGCCGGGGCACCTCGGGAATCGCGCGGGGCTTCACGCCCTCCACGGCCTGCGCGATGGCGCGGATATGGTCCGGCGTCGTGCCGCAGCAGCCGCCGACCATGTTGACGAGGCCGGAGGTGGCGAACTCGCCCACCAGCCTGCCCATGGCTTCGGGGCTCTCGTCGTATAGGCCGAACTCGTTGGGAAGGCCGGCATTCGGATAGGCGCAGACCAGGGTGTCGGCGATGCGCGAGAGTTCGGAGATGTGAGCGCGCATCTCCTTGGCGCCGAGCGCGCAGTTCAGCCCGATGGTGAGCGGGCTGGCATGGCGCAGCGCGTTCCAGAACGCTTCGGGCGTCTGTCCCGACAGGGTGCGGCCGGAGAGATCGGTGATCGTGCCCGAAATCATGATCGGCAGGGTGGTGCCGGTCTCCTCGAACACCGCCCAGGCCGCCGCCACCGCCGCCTTGGCGTTGAGCGTGTCGAAGATCGTCTCGATGAGGATCAGTTCGGCGCCGCCGTCGATGAGGCCACGCACCTGTTCCATATAGGCGGTCTTGACCTGATCGAAGGTCACCGCCCGGTAGCCCGGATTGTTCACGTCCGGCGAGATCGACAGGGTACGGTTCGTCGGGCCGATGGCGCCGGCCACGAAACGGCGGCGGCCATCCTGCTTCTCGGCCAAGGCGGCAGCTTCGCGGGCGAGCCGCGCGCCTTCCGCGTTCAACTCTTGGACGATCGATTCCATGCCGTAATCGGCCTGGGCGATGGTGGTGCCCGAGAAGGTGTTGGTCTCGCAGACGTCGGCCCCGGCCAGGAAGTAGTCGAGATGGATCTGCCGGATCGCGTCGGGCTGCGTCAGGATCAGGAGGTCGTTGTTGCCCTTCTGGTCGTGGCCGTGATCGAGGAAGCGCCCCCCGCGAAAATCCGCCTCGCAGTAGCCGAGGCGCTGGATCACGGTGCCCATCGCCCCATCGAGGACGAGGATTTTTTCCGCAGCCCGCTGGCGCAGGGCCGCTTCGATCTCTTTTCCGTCTACGGGGCGGAGGTCTGTCATGTCGTATCCTTGGAGACGCGAAGTCCCACCAATCCACCTCATCCTGAGGTGCCGGAGCGTAGCGAAGGCCTCGAAGGAGGCCTCCAGGTCTCGTTGCGCGATCTGGATCCCTCCTTCGAGGCCCGCTTATGCGGGCACCTCAGGATGAGGTCCGAGGGTTGGAGCGCGCGTTCTTGATTCAGGCCGCCTTCGCCGCCGCCACCTTCGGCGCTTGCGCGCGCAGGCCGAGGAGATGGCAGATCGCATAGACGAGGTCGGAGCGGTTCATCGAGTAGAAATGGAAGTCGTTGACCCCCTCGTCCACCAGATCGAGCACCTGCTCGGCCGCCACCGCCGCCGCGATCAGCCGACGGGTGTCGACGTCGTTGTCCAGCCCCTCGAACCGGGCGGCCAGCCAATACGGCACCGAGGCGCCGGTGCGGCGGGCGAAATTGGCCGATTGCTTGAAGTTCTGTACCGGCAGGATGCCGGGGATGATCGGGATGTCGATCCCGGCCGCGCGGACCTTGTCGACGTAGCGGAGATAGACCTCGTTCTCGAAGAAGAACTGCGTGATCGCCTGATCGGCGCCTGCATCGACCTTGGCCTTCAGCGCGTCGATATCGGCGTCGAGCGTGGCGGCCTCGGGATGTTTCTCCGGATAGGCCGAGACCGAGACCTTGAAGTCGCCGATCCGCTTGATGCCGGCCACCAGATCGCTGGTCCTGGCATAGCCGCCGGGATGCGGACGATAGGCGGTGCCGACCCCGTCCTGCGGGTCTCCGCGCAGAGCCACGATGTGGCGCACCCCGGCATCCCAATAGGATTGCACGACCTCGTCGATCTCCTCGCGGGTGGCGTCCACGCAGGTGAGATGGGCGGCGGGCTTGAGGCTCGTCTCCTTGATCATGCGCGCCACGGTGTTGTGGGTGCGCTCGCGGGTGGAGCCGCCGGCCCCATAGGTCACCGAGACGAATTTCGGCTGGAGCGGGGCGAGCCGCTCGATCGACGACCACAGGACCTTCTCCATCTCGTCGGTCTTCGGCGGGAAGAACTCGATGGAGACCTGGATCGGACGGTAGCCGTCGCGGCTGGCGCGGTGATGGGAAGCGGTGGGCATCGGGTCGTCCTCAAGATCTTTCGGTTCAGACGTGTGTATTCGAGACGGGTTTCGGCGTCGGCCGGTCAGGCCACCGCGCGCTCCGCCTCGGAAGCGAGGGTCGGCTCGGCCGCCGAGGCGGCGAGCCAGAGGGTCACGGTGAGCTGGTGCCCGCTCTCGTCGGCCGGGGCGAGATGCCGTGTCGCCACCATGCCGAGCCCGACATCGGCGAGCCAGCCCGTCACCTGCTCGGCGGCGAAGCCGAGGCGGCGATGGGCCTGCTCCTCGCGCAGGAATTCGAGATCGTGCGGCGCGAAATCTACCACGAGAAGCCGGCCTCCGGGCGCCACGAGCCGAGCCGCCTCGCGGAGCGCACGGGCGGGATCGTCGAGATAATGCAGCACCTGATGCACCACCACGAGGTCGAAGCTGCCCCGGCCGAAGGGCGGCGCATGGATGTCGCCCTGGCGCAGGTCGACGCCGGACAACCCGGCCCGCTCCAGATTGGCGCGGGCGACGGAGAGCATGGCGTGGCTCGAATCGAGTCCCGTGGCGCGGGAGGCCCTGGGCGCGAGAAGTCCGAGCATCCGCCCCGTGCCGGTGCCGAGATCGATCAGGCTCCGCACGGGCCGCGATCCGAGGGCGTCGATCACCGCCGCCTCCACGATCGCCTCCGGCACGTGGAGGGAGCGGAGCTGGTCCCATTTCGGGGCGAGGCGGGCGAAGAAGCTCTGCGCGGCATCCGCGCGCTGAGCCCGGACGCCCTCCAACCGGGCCCGATCCTCGGACAGGGGCGGGCTCGAGCGGTCGAGGCCGCCGACCAGGGGCTCCACCAGGCCCGTCCTCGCCTCGATCAGCCGGAAGAACGCCCAGGCCCCCTCGCGATGCCGCTCCACCAGACCCGCCTCGACGAGAAGCTTGAGATGGCGCGAGATGCGCGGCTGCGACTGGCCGAGGATGTCGGTGAGATCGGAGACCGACAATTCCCCCTGCATCAGCAAAGCGAGAATGCGCAGGCGCGTCTCTTCCGCGGTGGCGCGCAGCACACCGAGGGCATCGGAGAAAGGAAGGACGACTGTCGCCTTGGCGCTCTCTTGAGACATAAAGATATCTTTATGTTCGATCATGACGCATGGCAAGGGGAAACGGCGGCTCGCCGGAATCATGAGAGAAACAGGCGTGGGCGACGATGCCGGGAGGGGAGCGTTCCGGGCGATCTGCCGATATGGTCGGCTCAACACATCCCCTTTCGATTCCGGAACAACAGAAACGCCCCCGCGTGACCCAGCCGAATTCTCGTCCCCCGATCCGTTTCCGTGGCCGCTCCTTCATGGCCCTGGTGCTGGCCCCCTCGGCACCGGTGCATGACTGGCTCGAAGACCTCGACGCGCTGTCCCGGCGCTCCCCCGCCTTCTTCGTGGGGCGCCCGGTGATCCTCGACGTGTCCGGCCTCGGCCTCGACCGGGCGGACCTCACCGCCCTGGTCTCCGAACTCAAGGCCCGCGACGTCACCGTGATGGGAATCGAGGGAGCCAAATCCGGCAGCCTCGGCGAGGGGCTGCCCCCCGCTCCGGCCGGTGGACGGCCCGTGGACGAGGTCGCCACGCCGGACGCGCCCGCGCCCACACACGCAGAGCCCCCGCGCGCCGCCCGCTCGCTGATCCTCGACCAGCCGGTCCGGTCGGGCCAGACGATCCTGCATCTCGAAGGCGACATCACCATCATGGGATCGGTGGCCTCCGGCGCGGAAGTGATCGCCGGCGGCTCCATCCATATCTATGGCGCGCTGCGGGGGCGGGCCATCGCGGGCGCCTCCGGCAATCCCGATGCCCGCATCACCTGCCGCAAGTTCGAGCCGGAACTGCTCGCCATCGACGGTCTCTACCGGACGGCCGACGATCTCGGTCCGGACCGCCGGGGCCAACCGGCGCAGATCCGCCTGGAAGGGGATGCGATCAAGGTCGCCGCGCTGGAGTAGCGCCGACACAGGAACCCAGGATCGCAGGATTATAGGGTCACAGGATCACAGAAAGCCGGCTCGTTAACCAAGCGGTAACCATAAGGACCGTCAATGGTTCGGTAAGGAATCGCGAGAGCCCGTGACACACGCCCCTCCATCCCGCCGATCCGTGACGCTACGAGGCCGTGCCTTCAAGGCACTCGTCCTGGCTCCGGAAGCTCCGCTTCCCGATTGGTTCGCCGATCTGGACGCCTCGCTGAAGCGGTCGCCGACGCTGTTCGACGGCCGCCCCCTCATCCTCGACATCGCGGCGCTCGGGTCTGACCCGGACGTGGTGGGCAAGCTGCTGGCCGATCTCGGCACCCGCCGCATCCGCATCCTCGGCATCGAGGGCGCGGCGGCGACCCTGGCGGGAACGACGATGCTCGACGGTCTCGCCCTGCCCCCGCTCCTCGTGAACGGACGGCCCTCCATCGGCATCGAAGTTCCGAAGGATGCCGAGCCGGAAACCACGTCTCTCATGATCGAGGGATCGGTCCGGTCCGGCCAGTCGATCACGCATCCCACCGGTGACGTTACCGTCATGGGTTCGGTGGCCTCCGGCGCCGAGATCCTCGCCGGTGGCTCGATCCACGTCTACGGCGCATTGCGGGGGCGCGCCATCGCCGGCGCCGCCCGCAACCCCCGCGCCCGCATCTACTGCCGCAAGTTCGAGCCCGAACTGCTCGGGATCGATCGCCTCGTCCGCACGGCCGAGGACATGGGCACGACCCTGCGCGGGAAACCCGTGCAGATCTGGCTCGATAGCGGCTCCATCAAAATGGCAACCTTGGATTAAGGAGATACACGCATGGCCAAGGTTCTGGTCGTTACATCTGGCAAGGGCGGCGTCGGCAAGACGACCACCACAGCGGCTCTCGGCGCAGCACTCGCGCAGGCCGGACAGAGCGTCGCCGTCGTCGATTTCGACGTCGGCCTGCGCAACCTCGACCTCGTGATGGGCGCCGAGCGGCGCGTGGTCTACGACCTCATCAACGTGGTCAACGGCGATGCCAAGCTCAACCAGGCGCTGATCCGCGACAAGCGGCTCGAGAACCTGTCGCTGCTGCCCGCCTCGCAGACCCGCGACAAGGACGCGCTGACCGACGAGGGCGTCGCCAAGGTGATGGACGAGCTGCGCGAGAAGTTCGACTGGGTGATCTGCGATTCCCCGGCCGGCATCGAGCGCGGAGCGACGCTCGCCATGCGCCACGCCGACCTCGCGGTGGTCGTCACGAACCCGGAAGTCTCCTCGGTGCGCGATTCCGACCGCATCATCGGTCTTCTCGATTCGAAGACGCTGAAGGCCGAGCGCGGAGAGGTGATGGAGAAACACCTCATCCTCACCCGCTACGACCCCGCCCGTGCCGACCGCGGCGACATGCTGAAAGTGGACGACGTGCTCGAGATCCTCTCGATCCCGCTGCTCGCCATCATCCCCGAGAGCCTGGAAGTGCTGCGCGCCTCCAATGTCGGCTGCCCGGTGACGATGAACAACCCGCTCAGCGCCCCGGCCCGGGCCTATATCGACGCCGTGCGCCGCCTGAAGGGCGATACGGTTCCGATGACCGTGCCGTCCGACAAGAAGTCCCTCCTCAACAAACTGTTCACCCGGAGGGCGGCATGAGCCTGCGCAACCTCTTCAGCAAGCGCGCTTCGGCCCCGACGGCCCGCGACCGTCTCCAGTTGATCCTGGCCCATGAGCGGGCCGGGGCCGGCGGCTCCGACCTGGTGATGCTCCTGCGGGAGGAGATCCTCGCGGTCATCGCCAAACACGTCACGGTGGAGCGGGACAAGGTCCAGATCCGCCTGGAGCGGGGCCAGGACATGTCGACGCTCGGCGTCGACATCGAACTGCCGGTCACGGCCCCGGCCAAGGCCGCCCCGGCGGCGGCCAAGCCGTCCAAGGCCAAGCGCGCCGCCGCGTGAGGATCCGCCGTCAGCCGATGAACAGGCCGGCGATGGTCGCACTCGTCAGGTTCGACAAGGTACCAGCCAGGATCGCGCGCATTCCATAGCGTGCGATCTCGGACCTCCGCTCGGGGACGAGGCTCGCCAGACTCGCGAGCTGGATCGCGATGGAGGCGAGATTGGCGAAGCCGCACAGGGCGAAGCAGACGATGGCCGTCGTCCGGGCATCGAGCGTGCCGGCCTTAAGCACCGGCGAGAGCTGGGCATAGGCCAGGAACTCGTTGAACGCGATCTTCTGCCCGATGGCGCCGCCGACGAGGCCCGCCTCGCTCCAGGGCACGCCCATGAGCCAGGCCAGCGGCGCGAAGGCGAGCCCGAGCACGCCTTCGATGCTGAGCGACGGATAACCGACGAGTCCGCCGCCCCATCCGGCGACGCCGTTGAGCAACGCGATGAGCCCGGTGAAGGCGATCAGCATGGCGCCCACCGAGACCGCGATGACGAGGCCCTTCTGGGTGCCGTCGGCCGCCGCCTCGATCAGGTTCACCGCCCGCGTCTCGGCGAATTCCACCCGCATGGTCGTCACCCGCGTCGGCTCCGTCGAGGGCATCAGGATCTTGGCGTAGAGAAGCCCGCCGGGAATCGCCATGACGCCGGCGGCCAGCAGATATTCCATCGGCACGCCCAACGCGGCGTAGCCGGCCAGGATCGATCCGGCGGTGGACGCGGCCCCGCTCGACATCACGGCGAACAACTCGGCCCCGGTCAGCAGGATCAGGAACGGCCGCAGGGCCACGGCGATCTCGCTCTGGCCGATGACGATGGTGATCACCGCCGAGAAGGTCTCGATGGGCGAGGTGCCGAGCACTCGCTGAAGTCCCGCCCCGATGAGGCGGGCGAGGGTCTGCATCACCTTCAGATGATACAGGATCGCGATCAGCGCCGAGACATAGAGGATCTGCGGCAGCACCCGCAGGGCCAGGATGAAGCCGCTGCCGCCGAAGAGTTCGAACATGCGCGGCTCGACGAGGCCGCCGAACAGGAACAGGACGCCGCGATCGCCATAGGCGAGCACCGTCTGCACCAGGGTGGCGGCCGCATCGAGGGCCTGCCGCCCCACGGGCACGAACAGCACGATTGCCCCGATGGCGATCTGCAGGGCGAGGGCCGAGATGACGGTCCGGGGCCGGATCGCCCGGCGGTTGGTGGAGAACAGGATCGCGACGGCGAGGAGCAGCGCGAGGCTCGCGCCGGCATGAAACAGTCGCTCGGTCATCGTGTGCCCTCTTTCGGCCCAAGAGGAGCAAGGGCGATGCCGGGACGGGCGCGCGTCATATGGGGTTCATCCGGAACGGGAGGACGTCCGGCGTGTTGACCGTCAAGCTGCGCCGTAATGCGGCGCATAACCGGTTTGAAGGGATACAGCCATGAGCCTCATCGGACGCCTCGTCACCAAGATCCTCGGCAACGAGAACCGCCCCGTCGTCCGCGACGACCGGAACTACGATTCGAGCAACCCCATCGGCCGCCTCGTGACGAAGATCCTGCGCAAGTAGGCTCGACGTACATCCCCTTTCCCCACTGGCGGCGCTACCGGGTTCGCCCATCCGCTCTTGCAAGCGAACCGCGTTCCTCTCCCCCTTGTGGGGAGAGGTTAGGAGTGGGGGTGGTTGGGCGACCCTCCCTCGGCCGAGGCTAGCGGGGCCACCCCCACCTCCAACTCCTCCCCACAAGGGGGAGGAGGGCCGTGCATCCCGCGAAATGTACGAATGCCGTCGCGCCGCATGGGCGAATAAGCATGTGCGCGGATCCGTCCCAACACTGCACCGTATCACCCTCCCACCATCGACCTCATCCTGAGGTGCCGCGTGAGCGGCCTCGAAGGAGCCCTCCAGCTAGCGTAATGCGGACTGGAAGCCTCCTTCGAGGCTTTCGCCATGCGAAAGCGCCTCAGGATGAGGTCGGCGGGTTGGAAGTCTGAGCATCGCGCGGACGCTTCGCCAATCTCCGCAAGGCCTCCCAGTCGCTCGCGATAAGGGCTTCCCTCTTCGCCCGGCTCCATCCTTTCAGCCTGCGCTCGAACGCAATGGCATCGGTGATCCATTCGAATTGCTCGGCATAGACCAAGACGACGGGACGACGGCTGCTGGTGTAGCCGGGAAACGTGCCAGCGTTATGCTCACCAAGTCGCCTGTCGAGAGATTCCCCGCGCGCCGATCCGACATAGTAGTGACCGTCGGCACAGCGCAGGATGTAGACAAAAGCCGGCACGCGACAGTCTCTATCCTCATGCCGCCTTGCGCTTGGTCTTCTTCTCCCGTCCCTGCCCCGGCGCGGTCTTTCCCGTCTTCGAGCGGTCGAGGACGAAGCGGGCGTAGTCGTCCATGTCGCCGGCGAAGGGCTTCACGGTCCGGTCGGCGGCGAGCCAGAGGCGGTCGGCCACGAGTTCCATCAGCGAACGGTCGTGGGTGATGAGGATGACGGCGCCGCCGTAATCGTTCAGCGCGTCGAGCAACGCCCGCCGGCTGTCGATGTCGAGGTGGTTCGTCGGCTCGTCGAGGATGAGCAGGTGGGGCGCCTGCATCGCCACGAGGTTGAGCAGGAGTCTCGCGCGCTCGCCACCCGACAGGGCGTCCACCGTGGTTTCCTGCTTGTCGAAGGCGAGGCCGAAGCTGGCGAGCTTGGCGCGACGCCCGGATTCGCTGTCGTCCGGCCGCTCGCGGCGGATGATGGCCAGCGGCGTGTCCTTCGGGTCGAGGGCTTCGATCTGGTGCTGGTGGAACCAGCCGACCTGCACCCGGCCCTCGCGCACCATGCGCCCGTCCCGCACCGCCAGCGCGCCGGCCGCCATCTTGGCGAAGGTCGACTTGCCGGCGCCGTTGACGCCTAGAAGTCCGATCCGGTCGTCGACGTCGAGGGTCAGGTTGAGGTCGCGCAGCACCGGCTCGTCATCGCCATAGCCGATGGTGGCATCGGTGAGATGCATCAGCGGCGGCGCCAGCGGACGCTTCGGCGATGGCAGATGGAACGGGGCCACATGCTCCTCGATGGTGGTGGCGATGGGCTCCATCTTGGCGAGGCGCTTCATGCGCGACTGGGCCTGCGCCGCCTTGGAGGCCGACGCCTTGAACCGGTCGACGAAGCTCTGCAGATGGGCGCGCTCGGCGTCCTGCTTCATCTTGGTCGAGGCCTGGAGCCGCGCCTTCTCGGCCCGGCGCTTCTCGAAATCGTCGTAGCCGCCGGTGTAGAGTTCGAGTTTTTCGCCCGCGACGTGCAGGATGGCATCGACGGAATTGTTCAGAAGCTCGCGGTCGTGGCTGATGATCAGGGCCGAGTGAGGGTAGCGCTTGAGCCGCGCCTCCAGCCACAGGGCGCCCTCCAGATCGAGGTAGTTGGTCGGCTCGTCGAGGAGCAGCATGTCGGGCTCGGCGAAGAGCGCGGCGGCGAGCGCCACGCGCATGCGCCAGCCGCCGGAGAATTCCGACATCGGCCGGGTCAGGTCTTCCACCGAGAAGCCGAGACCGGCCAGGATCTCGCCCGCCCGCGCGGGAGCCCGGTCGGCGTCGATCTCGATCAGCCGGCCGTAGATCTCGCCCATGCGCTCGGGCTCGGCGGTTTCCAGTTCGAGGTTCAGGGCCTCGCGCTCGATATCCGCCGCCAGGATGGTGTCGATGAGGGTGACCGGGGTCGCCGGATGCTCCTGGTCGACGGAGGCGACGCGGGCATTCTTCGGCAGCAGGATCACGCCGCTATCGGGCTGGAACTCACCGAGGATGATCTTGAACAGGGTCGACTTGCCGACGCCGTTGCGGCCGACGAGCCCGACCTTCGATCCGGGCGGGACGGCCACGCTCGCGCGGTCGAAGAAGCGCCGGCCCCAGGCGCTGAAAGTGAGGTCTTCGATCTGGATCATGAATCAGCGGCCAAACGCCAAGGGAGATGCGGGCCGGTGGCCACACGGGAGGATGTCCCTCCTCCTATCGCAGTGCAGCAACGAGCGCGAGGGCGGGCGGCGCAGGGCACCACCGCGCCGCTCCCATGCTCACACATCCCGCAGGTACCACGGGTCCCCTCCCCTTCCAGGCAGGGCTATCGGATATGCCGATTTGCTTGTCGGAAACCCGCTGGCACCACCCCGTTATCCCGGGTCCGCGCAGCGGAGCCCGGGATCCAGAAACACAAGTGGTGCAGAACTTTACACCGTCGGCGGCTCAGGATTGGACGCCTCTGGCGTGGCCCTCCGGGTCCGGGCTCGCCCGCGGCGACCCGGAATGACGGTGTGGTGTCATATGCGATCTCGCTGCCTTCCGAGGGAGGGAGCCTATCGCGCCTCATATCGATGCCTCCGGCTCAAGAAAACAGCCGTGGAGCGGATGGGTAAATCCAGTAACACCCCACCGGGGGGATGGTACCCTGCCCGTCAGTTCCGCTCGACCCCGGCGGCGATCGCCTTCACCAGGGGAGCCGTGGGCACGTTCTTGCGCCAGAAGGTTCCGGCCCGGCCGGTCTCGCGCCCGCTCTCGTAGAGCTGACGCATGTAGGCGGTGTCGAAGCCTTTCGCCGTCGTGGTGTTGGGCGCGGATTCGTCGATATAGGTCAGGTTGAAGCCCATGCCGTTGCCGCGGGTGAAGGCATAGGTCGCGGCCAGCGTCGCGCGGCTGCGCGCCCGGCTCGCGGTGGTGAACGAGCGCTCGACGATGGACAGGGTGTTGTTCTGCGCCACGTCGAATTCGGGCTCCAGCCGCCCATTGATGATGACGTAGATGTCGGCCTTGCCCGCCGTGCGCAGACGGCCGTCCCGCAGCAGGAACGATTGCGGCAAGGTGAAGACCGGCGTCACCACCGACCCGTCCACATGCATTTCCTGGAAAGCCCTGCCCTCCGCCTGCACGTCGAGGAGCTGGGGCGGGAACACGGCCGGGATGCTGGCGGAGGCCGTGAGCACATCCGTGAACAGCGCGACGGCGTTGGGCCCGCCATTGGTGGCGATAGCACCCATGTTCCAGATGACCGCACGCTGGGAATCGAGGTTCGTCGTCACCACGAGGAGGCGGCGGCCCTTGGCGTGCTGCTCGGCGATGGCGGCGAGCAGGTCGGGCGTCACGTAGCGACGCACGAGATCGCGGAGACGTCCGTCCCCGAACAGGCCGGATCCGAACACGATGTTGGCCACGCTCGGCGATTGGACCAGGGTCGAGGCGACGCCGCTGGTATAGATGTCGGTGAGGGTGGAATCGTAGGCCGGGCCGAGGAAGGCGAAGGGCGCGATCAGGGCGCCGGTGCTGACGCCGGAGACGAGGGCGAATTCGGGCCGCTTGCCGGATTCCGACCAACCGTTGAGGATGCCGGCGCCGTAGGCACCGTCACCGCCGCCGCCCGACAGGGCGAGGTAGGCGAAGGCGCGCTTCGAGCGCTCCGGCCGTGCCACCATTTCCGTGAAGGTGCTCTCCGACGCGTCGGCATAGGCGCGGACGCTGAGATCCATGCCGGCCGGAACCGCCGCGGAAGCCTGGTCGGCGGTGTAGGCCACGCGCGGGATCGACCCGCAGGCAGCCAGTTGCCCGGCCATGGCGAGCACGGCCGCGCCCTTGACCCATCCGAACCGGCGAGATGTCGACATGACGGCGTGATCCTGGCGTTCGACCTGCATCGCCACCGGCGTACGGAGCGTCAAGCTCAACGATAACGAGCTTGGCCATTCTACCGTTCCGGGCAAGGACAGACAATCGTCGCCGGTTCAGGCCGACCCGATCGGCACACCGCGTGATGGATCAGCAACGGTCTCCGGACGGTGTTCCGACACACGTTCCGCGCAATCACCATTGACCGACTGGAACGATGCGGCACACCGAAGCTTGTCGATTGGATGTCCCCCTCTATGTGGTTGACATCAATTCACAACGACGTCGCGTCTCGCCCATCGCGTTGCATGGTTCAACGTCATGACGACGTGAGACGGGTCCACGGGACGGCGGAGCTTCTTCGCCGAAGACTTTCGCCCTGGCCGCAAGATGCGCCGGGCAGCATGGGAAGGCATGATGGAAGCGGACGACGCCTGGCACCTCACCGACCGATTGGGGGCCGAGCACGGAAGGGGCGATCCTTTCGCGGCGGCCATCCGCGCGACGCGCATGGCGATGCTGATCACCGATCCGCGGCAAGACGACAATCCCATCGTCTTCGTCAACGACGCGTTCCTCAGGATGACCGGCTATAGCCGCGCCGACGTCATGGGGCGGAACTGCCGCCTTCTCCAGGGCGAGGAGACGAATCCCGACGCCGTGCGCCAGATCCGCGACGCGATCGCGGCCAAGCGCGACGTGGCCGTCGATATCCTCAATTACCGCAAGGACGGAAGCCAGTTCTGGAACGCCCTCTATGTCAGCCCCGTGAGCAGCGACGAGGGCGAGACCGTGTATTTCTTCGCGTCGCAGCTCGACGTGACGGACCGGATCGATACGCTCATGCAGACGCGCAACGAGAAGCTGCATTTCGAGCGCGAGGTGGAGAAGCGCACGCGGCAGCTCACCGAGGCGCTGGCGGCCAAGACCATGCTGGTCCACGAGGTGGACCACCGGGTGAAGAACAACCTCCAGATGATCGCCTCGTTGCTCACCCTGCAGACGCGGACCATCACCGACCCGGATGCGAAAGCCTCACTCAAGTCCATGCTGGCCCGCGTCGAAGCCCTCGGCACGGTGCACAAGCGCCTCTACCAGTCGAACGACGTCCAGCGTTTCGATGTCGCCGCCTTCGCTCAGGAACTCGCCGTCGATCTGGTGCGCGGCTCCGGGCGGCAGGAGATCGAACTCGATGTCGACCTCGTCTCCGTCGAGGTCGCCGTGGAACAGGCGCCGCCGGTCGCCCTCGTGATGAACGAGCTGCTGACCAACGCCCTCAAGCACGCCTTCCCCCGTGACGCGGGCGGGCGGCTCTCGGTTTCGGTGAAGCCCGAGGGCGGGGAGATCCACATCACGATCGCCGATGACGGGATCGGCATGCCGGCGGACGTCGCCGGCGGCCGCACCTTCGGCAAGCGCCTGATCGAGAGTCTGGTGCGCCAGCTGAATGCCGATATCGCTTGGCATCCGGCCAATCCCGGGACGCGGATCGAGATCCGCCTGCCCCGCGGCGGGACGGGCCACAGGGAGTCGATGTGAGTGAACCTCTCCGGATCGTCGTCGTCGAAGACGAAGCCCTGATCGTGATGCAGCTCGAGGTCCTGCTCGAAGAGGCGGGGCACGAGGTGGTCGGCACGGCCGTGTCCGCGAAGGATGCCGTCGCGGTGGCCCGGCGGACCCGGCCCGACATCGTCCTCATCGACCTGCAGCTGAAGGGCGGCTCCTCCGGCCTCGACGTCGCGAAGGATCTGGCGGACGAGCCCGCGATGATGCTGGTCTTCCTGACCGCGAATGCCAGCCGCTTCCACGAAGACTTCGCCGGCGCGGTGGCCGTGATCGCCAAGCCCTTCACCGAGGCCGTCATCGGGAACACCATGGTCTTCCTCGAGGAATGCATCCGGACCCCGCCCCCGGTCTCGGCCCTGCCCCTCGGCCTACGCCTCGCCCCGGGCTATCTCGACAGCCTCGGCGGCTGAATCCGCGCCGTCCCGTCGGTCAGGCCGCCCTCTCGGCGCGCGACAGCCTGGCGACGACGCCGGACAAGTCCCGCGCCGGAACGGCCTTGCTGAAGAAGAAGCCCTGGACTTCGTTGCATCCTTCCGCCCGCACGAGATCGAGCTGCGCCCGGGTCTCGACGCCCTCCGCCGTGATCGTCGTCCCGCGTCTCTCGCCGAGCCCGACGATGGCGCGCACGATGGCGGCGGTGTCCGGGTCGGCGATCTCACGAATGAAGGAGCGGTCGATCTTGATCTTGTCGAACGGAAACTGCCGCAGGTAGCTCAGGGAGGAGTAGCCCGTGCCGAAATCGTCCAGCGCGATGCGGACGCCGAGGTAGCGCAGGCGGTGCAGGCAGGCGATCACCGCCTCGGTGTCCTGGATGAGGACGCTCTCGGTGATTTCGAGCTCCAGCCTGTCCGCCGCGAGGCCCGACGCCGACAGGGCCATGATCACGCCTTGTTCGAGACCCGGATCGCGAAACTGCATCGCTGAGACGTTGACCGCGATCCGGGCGGAATGCGTCCAGGACGCGGCCTCGCGGCAGGCTTCGCGCAGAGCCCAGTTCCCGAGTTCGACGATCAGGCCGGTTTCCTCGGCGATCTCGACGAAGGTCGAGGGCGGGATCATCCCGCGGGTGGGATGGGGCCAGCGCATCAGTGCTTCGACGCCGCTCACGCTGTCGGTCGCGAGGTCGACCACCGGCTGGTAGTGCAGGGTCAGGTCGCGGCGGAGCATGGCTTCGCGCAGCTCGAATTCGAGCTTGATCCGCTCCTCGATCGCCGCATCCATGCCGGCTTCATAGACGCGGGCGGTGTTCCGCCCTGCGGCCTTCGCCCGGTAGAGTGCGAGGTCGGCATGCCTCAGGAGGGGATCGGCCTCGAGTCCGTCCGAGGGGGCATGAGCGATGCCGATGCTGATCCCGATATTGGCCAGGTGCCCGTCGAGCTTCACCGGCAGCGCAATGGCGTCGATCACCCTGCGGGCGACCTCGACAGCCTCGTCGTGCCCGCTGAGATCGACCAGAATGATGCCGAACTCGTCGCCGCCGAGGCGGGAGACGATATCGCAGGGCCGTAGGACATCGCGCAGGCGGTCGGCGACGAGCTGCAACAGGATGTCGCCCGCCAGATGTCCGAACGTGTCGTTGATCGCCTTGAACCGGTCGAGATCGAGGCAGAGCACCGCCATCCCGCGACCGCCGTTCCGCACCGAGCCGAGGGCCTGTTCCAAGCGGTCGTGGAACATCGACCGGTTGGGCAGCCCGGTGAGGGCGTCGTGGCAGGCGAGATGGGCGATCCGCTGCTCCACCTCCTTGCGGGCCGTGATGTGGAGATTCATGCCGACGAAGCGGCGGACCTCGCCCGTCTCCGGGTCGAGGACGGCGCGGCCGAACCCCTGGAACCAGCGGCATTCGCCGGTCGACGGGTGCAGGACGCGAAATTCCACCCTGTGGTCGGTGCGCGTCGCGATGGCCCGGCTCGCCTCCGCCCGAACCCGATCCAGGTCCTCGGCCGGAAGGTTCCGCTCCCACTCCGTCATGGTCATCAGGAGGCCGGCGGCGGGATCCGCCCCATCGAGGGGCAATCCCTGCATCCGTGCGCTTTCCTGGGACTGCCAGATCCGGCCCGAGGCCACGTCCCATTCCCAGACCCCCGCCTCCGCCGCGTCCTGGGCGAGGCGCAGCAGGTCGCCGGTGCGTTCCAGCGCGATCCTGGCGGTGATGATGTCGTCGATATCCAAGGCCGTCGCGAGCCATCCGGGCTGGCCGTCGAGGAGGCGGATCGGGCGCTTGCTGACCTTGTGCCAGCGGTAGACGCCATCGGCGCGGCGGATGCGGACCTCGAAATCGTAGTCCTGCCATGCCTTGTGGCGGTCGCAGACATCGCCGCGGATGCGGCTGCGATCGTCCGGGTGACAGGACTCGACCCGCTCCTTGAAGGAGAAGAGCGGCCGCTCGTAGTAGCGCCCGAAATGGCGGTTGCAGTAGGTGGTGTCGCCGCGCTCGTTCGTGATCCAGACCATCTGGGGCAGGAAGTCGGCGAGCAGGCGGTAGGAGGCCTCGCTCTCGCGAAGCGAGCGTTCGGCCCTGTGCCGGGCGGTGATGTCGGCGAAGGTATAGACGGTGCTGCCGTCGGCCAGCGGCACGCCGCAGAGTTCGAGGAGGGTCCCATCCCGTTGCAGGTGCTCGCCGCTGGCGCCCGCTTCGCCGTGATCGCGTCTCCCGTCACGGACCCGCCTGTCCAGGGTCGCCGGCAGCGAACCGTCCCGTCCGGCGATGTGGCGGCGGAGGTCGTCGAAGGGGGCTCCGTCGTGGAGCATGTCCTCGGGCAGGTCGAGGAGCAGGTTGAGGCGCTCGTTATGAACCCTGACCCGGTCGTCCGCATCGACCATGACGAGGCCTTCGTCGATGCTCTCCAGGGTGACGCGCAGGAGGTCCATCGTCTCGCGCAGGTGCTGGTCCGATCGGGCCAGTTCGGTGACGTCGAGGCAGATCCCGGAGATGGCCCGGATGCTCCCGTCCGGATCACGCTCGACGATTCCGCGCTCGGCGACCACCCGGCAATCTCCACCGGGTCGGACGATCCGCCACCGATGTTCGTAAGTGTCGCGCGCGAATGCCCCCGACCCAGCCAGGGTGTCGTCGAGCTGCCAGCGGACACGCTCCCGGTCCTGGGGATGGTAGAAGGCCAGATGGTCGTCGAGGGGGATGCGCGCGAGATCCGCAGGCGCGCGGCCATGGATCCGCGCCATCCCGGCCGACCATTCGACGCGGGCTTCGGCCACGTCGATGCGCCAATGTCCGAAACCCGCGATCTCCTCGGCCATGCGCTGAGATGCCAGGGCCGCTTCGAGATGGGCCTCGCGGCGGGTGAGGATGGTCGTCACGCGCAGCCGCTCGCGCAGCTCCGCCTCGCGCTCCGCATTGGCTCGGTGAAGGCGCAGGTGCCCGGTGACGATGAGGGCGAGATCCTCGAGTTGGACCAGGTGTTCGTCCGTGAAATCCGGACGCGGGACGGTGTCGATCAGGCACAGCGTGCCGGTCCTGTGCCCGGACCGGAGCGTGAGGGGCACGCCCGCGTAGAACCGGGCCCGAAGCCCACCCGTCACCAGGGGATGGTCGGAAAACCTATGATCGGCGAGGAGATCGCGGATCACCACCGGCCCGTCGGATTCGCCGGCGATGACCTGCCCCACGAACGCATCGTACCAGCCCGGCATCGCTCCCCCGGCACCCGATCCCGCCTTCAGCGCGGGAAATTCGGTATCGACGAGGGGGATGAGGACGATGGGAACGCGGAAGAGGGCC
Source organism: Methylobacterium bullatum (assembly GCA_902712845.1). Taxonomy (NCBI): domain Bacteria; kingdom Pseudomonadati; phylum Pseudomonadota; class Alphaproteobacteria; order Hyphomicrobiales; family Methylobacteriaceae; genus Methylobacterium; species Methylobacterium bullatum. Next base: position 1,951,414 of record LR743504.1, on the reverse strand, counting down.
GACGCGGTGCGGCATACGGCGTCGAGATGTGGCTCCGGATCACAATCGCTCGGGTGCGCGGGATCCGCCTCGATGGCATCCTTCCCTTCCCCGTAGCCTCGGTCGTGTGCCCGATCTTGCACGTCGCACCATCCAGGAAAGCAAGCCGACGCCATCCGTCCTGCCGATGGCGTCGATCGACGCTGCGTCATGGACGTTACGCAATGTACGTTACGCTGATCAACCTTGCGATAGTCCTACTCTTTCCTTCGAACCACCACCGTCACTCGGCCGATGCGGCACGGAAACGCGAAACGGCGGTGTCATCATCGGGAGGGATCGAATGGCCTGGGCGATCGCTCGAAACCGTATGAGCGGCTTTCCGGCGCGGCCTTGTCAGGACGCACGTCCCGGCAAGCCTCGAGCGAAGCGGAAGCCCGATCCCGCGCCGGCGCGCCCCGGCGACCGAGGCCAGCGGGACAACCGAGGCGAGCGCTTCGAGCGATTGCCCCGATCGAATGGCCGAGCTTCCTTTCGCAGGGCGCAATTTCATCGTAACCGTTGGCCGTCACATCGGTCATAGACCGGTCCCTCCGCCTCGAACCCCGTTCGGCCGCCTTGTTCCTTCCCGGCGAAAGCCATCTCTCCAGCGCGGGCTCCCGTGGCTTCTCGAGCGTCGACACCTGGGTGTTCGATCTCGACAACACGCTCTATCCCAGCGATGCCCTCGTCTGGCCGCAGGTCGACGAGCGGATCACCCTGTACGTCATGCAGCTCTACGGGCTGGACGGGATGTCGGCGCGAGCGCTGCAGAAGCATTTCTACCATCGCTACGGCACAACCCTGAAGGCGCTGATGGTGGAGGAGAACGTCGACCCCTATCACTTCCTCGATTTCGCCCACGACATCGACCATTCCACGATCCGACTCGACGCGGCCTTGGGCCATGCCATCGAGCAGTTGCCGGGCCGCAAGCTGATCCTCACCAACGGCTCCCGCCGCCATGCCGAGAACGTGGCCGCCAAGCTCGGCATCCTCGACCATTTCGAGGACGTGTTCGACATCGCCGCCGCCGACTTCGTCCCAAAGCCCGAACGCTCCACCTACGAGCGCTTCCTTGTTCGGCACGATGTCGATCCGCGCCGGTCGGCCCTGTTCGAGGACATCGCCCGCAATCTCGTCGTGCCCCACGAGTTCGGAATGGCGACGGTCCTGGTCGTGCCCCGCACCATCGATCCGTTCCGTGAGGCCTTCGAGCAGGAGGCGGTGAAGGAGCCGCATATCGACCACATCACCAACGATCTCGCCGCGTTCCTGGGCGAGCGGGTCCTCCCGGTCCTCGGATGAACGCTCCCGTCCGGGACTGGTCCGATCTCCAGGCGCCCTCCCTCGACGACGTGGAGATCCTGGCGCGCGACGCCCTCGCCCGCCTGCCGCCGGAGTTCCTCGCCTTGTGCGAGGGCGTGACGATCCACGTGGAGGATTTTCCCGACGACGCCACGCTGCGCGAGATGGAGTGCGAGAGCGAGTTCGACCTGCTCGGCCTGTTCCGGGGCATCGGCCTGGCGCAGGGTGGCGAGGTGGCGACCGGGCAATGGCACAACCGGGTCTGGCTCTACCGCAGGCCGCTGCTCGATTATTGGGCCGAGCACGAGGAGACCCTCGGGCATCTCGTCACCCATGTCCTCGTCCACGAGATCGGCCACCATATGGGCCTGTCCGACGACGACATGGCCGCCATCGAGGCGGCGGCGGACGAGTGAGGTCCGGATGAGCCCGCCCGGTTCCGTCAATCGTCGTTGGCGGGACGCGGGCTCACGGCGCGAGGTCTGAGCAGGCTGGCCTTCGGGCGACGGGTGCGGAACTGCCCGCGCTCCACGGCGATGAAGACGAGCACCGTGACGGTCAGCGTCGTCACCCACCAGATCACCGTGAGGCCGACGCCGATACAGGCGATGGTGAAGGCGCTGGCGAAGACCGCCATCGCTCCGGGGGCGATCGCGCCGGGGGCGGTGGCAGTGGCCGAGCGGCCGCTATGCCGGATCGCCGCGTGGAGGGCGAAGGCCGCGGCGAAGGCGCCCACGATCCCGAGTTCGTACCAGAGTTCGAACAGCATCGTGGTCGGGGCGTTGCTGGGCAGCAGGTTCACGAACCGGCCGCGCGAGGCGGTCTCGAACCCGTGCCCGGTCACGAGGCGGACCGGCTCGGTGGTCACCACCTTCTGCCAGGCCTTGATGGTGAGGACATTGGGTGCCGTCGGACCGAAGGCGACGATGCCGATGGGCCGGGCGATGAACGGCAGGAACGGCGCGCTCACGAGCAGGCCGCCGCAGATCAAGGCCACCGCGCGCACGCCGACGAGGGGGCGATAGGTCGTGAGGGCGAAGGCCACCGCGCCCACGGCGAGCGCCAGGATCTGGGTGACGTTCGGCGAGATCGAGAGGGCCAGGGCCACGAGGATGGCCGTGCCGAGGGCCTCCAGGTCACGCCCGCGCGAGCGCAGCCACGCCACGGAGGGCCAGACCAGCAGGGCGAGGACCGTCAGCCCGCGATCCACCGAACTCTGGTCCTCGGGCATGTTGCGCAGGAGCGTGTCGCCGAACAGCCCGAACACGATGGAGACGATGGACGCGGCGATGACGCCCAGCGGCAGCAGGTAGAGGTTGGCCGAGCGCATCCGGTCCGGCAGCGCGAGATAGGCGGCCAGGGTCATCAGGATGGTGGCGGTGAGATTCAGAAGGCGCTCCGTCGCCGGTCCCAGGAACGGCGTCCAGACCAGGGACAGGGCCGACCAGAGGACGACCAGCCCCCCCGCGAGGAAGGCCGTGGACGTCAGCATCCGGGTCGCCGTCACCCGGAGCAGCCGCTGCTTGCCGTCGATGGCGCTGGCGATGACGATGAGCGCGATGGCGATGGGCGCCAGGATCACGGTGGCGCGTCGGGCCACCTGCGCCGCCACGGGAAGCAGGACGAAGAGGCCGAAGAACCCCACACGCCGGAGGAGGGCCGCCGCGTCGAGGGCCGGATCGATGGAGGGTCGAGAGGTGGGCGCGCGGGCCATGGTGCGATTGCAGCCGTTCGACGGCGCCACGAGTCCGCCCGTGCGCTACCGGTCAAGTCGTAGTGCAGGGAGGCGGTGCGCGCTGTAGATGTCGTGCAACACCCGTGCATCCTCCGCCGCCCGCATTCACGCGGCCTTCGGCTGCCGTTTGCCCGGAACCAGCCGCCGGCCGACATCCGTCAGCACCCGCCAACCCGCCCAGGTCGCCAGGAACCCGAGGAATCCGGCGATGATTCCGTCGGCACTCGCCGGGACCGCGGGCACGTAATCCTGGTAGGTGGCGCGGGCCAGCGCCATGTCGGGGTCGCGCAGCAGCGCCGCGAAACGGCCCATGGGGCCGCCCGCCTCGGTGAGAGCCTGCTTCTGTGCGTCGAGACGCTGCAGGCGCTCGATATCGGCGCGGGCCGCTTCCCCGCGACGGGCCACCAGGGCGTCGCCGTTGCCGCGCAGGCGGTCGACGGCCCCCTGCCGGTTGGTCCCGCTTGCGGCGGCGTCCGCGTCCAGGGCGGCGATGGAGCGTCGCAGCTCGTCGAGGGTGCCCCCGAGCCGCTGCGCATATTGCTGCGCGAATTCGGGCCCCTGCGCGGCGACGATGCCGCCGAGGATGCCGAGGGCGAGGCCAAGGGTCCGGATCACACGCAGCACGATTCATCCCTCATGACGTCGTCAGACAAAAGACCGAGCCGCGTGGCGGTTCCCGAACGGCCAATGGCGCACGAAGAGGCGGCTTCGTGGCGGTTCCCGAACGGTCGGATGGCGCTCGAAAGGGCGGTTCCGTGGCGGTTCCCGAACGGTCGGAAGGCGCACGAAAGGGCGGTTCCGTGGCGGTTCCGAACGGTCGGATGGCGCACGAAAGGGCTTCTCTGTGGCGGTTCCCGGACGGTCGGATGGCGCACGAAGGGGCCGCTCCGTTGCGGTTCCCGAACGGTCAGGGGAGGTCCGCCAAGGCGGCTTCCACTTCCGCCCGCGTCACCTCGGCGAGGGGTTTGGGCACCTTCGCGGCCTGCGTCTTCCGCCCCGGCCTCATGACGAGGACGATCGTCTCCAGGCCGGGACAGGAGGGGTCCGGGCACAGGATCTCGTTGACCTTCACCACGGTCTCGGGCTCGACGAGGGCGCGGATCCACTCTTCGACCCGGCGGCGCGCGGCATCGTCGGCCGGTTCGCGCCGGCGTCCGAAGCCGAGGAGCGCCATCGCCGCCTCAACCCGGCAGCGTCAGGATGCCGGCCATGCCACCGGCGCAGCCGAAGGCAAGCCGGCCGCCGCGCCCGTCCCAGGCCAGGGCGGAGATCGCTCCCCCCTTGGTGGCGGGCCGGACCAGCAGTTCCGAGGCGTCGGCGAAGCGCACGAGCAGGATGCAGCCGTCCTCGTAGCCGATGGCGAGGACCAGGGCCTTGGGGTGGAACGCCACCCGCGTGACGCGGGCCGGGCGGATGCCGCATTCGCGCGGCGCCTTGCCGGTGGGGCCTTCCTTCGAATCGAACGGCCAGATGATGGCGGCTTCCGCGCCGCTGGTGGCGAGCCAGTTGCCGTCCCCCGACCAGCTCACCGAGCGCACCTTGCCGGGATAGCCCGACATCCGCATGTGGCCCCGGTCGGGCTGGAGGCGCCAGCCGTGCAGCGAGTTCTCCTGCATCGTCGTCACGACGAAGCGGCCGTCCGGCGACCAGGTCACGTCGAGATGCGAGCCCTTCCATTCCACGAAATCGGGGGCGGTCTCGAGGTTCGGGTACCAGAGGGTGGCACCGTTGTAATGGGCCACGGCGAGGCGGTAGCCCTTGGGCGCGAAGGCGAGGCCCCGCGCCGTGGTGGGCGCGGCGAAGACCTTCTCCCGGCCCTTGGCATCGCGGGCGACGACGTTGCGGCCGGCCGCATAGGCGATGGCACCATCGGAATGGAGCGCCAGGGCGTCGATCCAGGCCCCGCCCTTGGCGGCGGCCACCTCGGTCATGTCGCCATCGGCCGCCACCGCCACGATGCGGCCGTCGTCGCCGCCCGTCACGATCCGCCGTCCGTCGCCCGAGGCCACCAGGATGCCGGCATCCGGGTGAGCCTCCACGCGCCGCGTCTCGTGGGGGCCCACCAGCATCACGGCGCCGTCGCCCAGGGCCAGGGCCAGGACGTCCTTCAGCCAGACGGCCCCGGACACATGGGCACCGGCCTCCAGCGGAACGACGTGATCGACGAGTGAGGGAGCGCTGGCGCTCATCGGCTAGGACCTCTCAAGACGCGGATGCGGAATCCGGCGCCGGTTTCAGCACCGTCATCACAATAGCGACCAGGGTAAGACAACCGGCGATGCCGGCGGGAATGGCGAGGGCATACAACGCCAGGCGGCCATAGGCGACCGCCCCGAGCAGGGAACCGCACAGCAGCGAGAGCCAGACGAGGCCGTCGCCGACCCAGCCGAAACGGGGTCCGCGCCCTGCGAGCGCCGAAGCGAGCTTCTGTCCGGTGCTGAACAGCGCCCCCGTGACGAAGGTGGTGCCTGCCCGGAACCCCTGGACATGGGCGAGAGCGGCGTTTTGCGCGCCCATGGCGAGGGCGAGGAGCAGCGAAGCGTGGCCCGGGCTCGGGTCCTCCACCGCTGTGAGGTAGGCGCCGGATACCAGGACGGTCTCGAAGCCGAGAAGCACCGGAGTGCTCCACCGTGCCGGGGTCAGGGCCGAGAGCCCGCCCCCACACAGGCTTCCGAGGAAGAAGGCGACGATGAGAAGGGCCGGCAGGATCGCCAGGAGGGGCGTGTCGTGCCCCATCGCCACGGCGAACTGGGTCGTGTTGCCGCTCATGAACGAGGTGTAGAGGCCGCCCAGCCGGATGAACCCCAGGGCGTCCACATAGCCGGCCAGCGCCGTGAGGACGAGGCCAAAGCCGAGATGCCAGGTCCGGCTCATGACAGGCTCCGGCTCATGGCAGCGCGCGCGCTCCCGCCGCCCCGTTCCGTCCCGGGACGACCGAGGCCGGTTCAGTAGGGTTAAGGCATTGCTTACCAAGTCCGCGCAATTCGAATGAACGGGACCGAACATCGCGGCCGCCACTCCCGTTGGTGTGACGATCCGGCGTCGGGCTTCTCGTCCCGCCCCGGGTGAGTTGGAGTTGCGTCATGATCCCTGTCGCTTACGCTGCCTTCGCGTTGCCGAATTTCGGCTCCGTCCGCGGATCCGAAACCGTCCTGGTGGTGGAGGATGAAGCCATGGTTTGCGAACTGGCCGTCGAAGCCCTCATGGACGAAGGCTACCGCGTTCTCAGCGCCGCCGATGCCGAGGAGGCCGAAGACATCCTGGCGCGGGAACGCGTCGACCTGCTCTTCACCGATATCGATTTGGCCCGCAACACCAATGGCCTCTCCCTCGCCCGCCGGGCGCGGCGCCTGCGCCCTAACCTCCCGGTCATCTACACGTCGGGCGGACGCGGAAGCCTCTCGCAGGCGGATGCGGTGGCGGAATCAATCTTCGTGCCGAAACCCTATCGCCCGAGCCAGCTCATCGCCCTCGCCAACGGCCTCCTGCGCCGTTTCCCCCACTACGCCTGAGCGCAACCGCGCCCCGTTCCATCTGGAGCCCCATCCCCCATGCGCACCCTGCTCGCCACCGCTCTCGTCCTCTGCGCCACGACGCTCAGCGCCTACACGACAGGAAACGCCAAGGCCGCGTGCGACGTGAAGGGAGCGAAGCTCGAAGAGGCCATCGCCGGCAAATCCGAGCTTCGCGAAACCGCCAACAAGCAGGCGGTGCGCGACCTGCGCACCCTGCGTGACGCAGCGATCATCCTGGAGACGTACAAGTACGAGGGCGAATGCGATCGCCTCGTTGCGATCATCAAGGCGCTGGCCACCAACCCCGAGAAGGCGATCGAGCAGAGCGGCGATACCGACGAAGAGAAGGCGGAGGATCTGATGGAAGCCCGCCAGCCGAAGGCGCCCCCCGCCGAGGCCGCCCCCGCCAAGGCGAAGTGAGCACGCTGGCGAGAGCTGGAACGCGTCGCGGAGGGAACACTCGCAGGGCGAGAACGCTTGCATCGCTGGCCATGCCGAACTCCACGCGGCGGGCCAGTGCGGCCCAATCTCGATGGCCGGCATTTACCTCAACCTGAAAGGATCGATCGAGCATGGGCACGGATACGGCAACGCGCGGATCGAGCCTCTCCCACGCGTCGAACGACCTGCCCTCGGTCATCCTCGACGATTACAACATCGAACTGAAGAACGGCGAGGGCTTCATCGGCGATCGCGTGTCGAAGAAGGCCTTCCGCGATCTCGTGGAGGATTGGCGCGAGAAGTTGCGCAAGCTCGGTCCCGATCCGCTCGGCACGAAGCCGAGCCACGATTTCAGCAAGCGGCGCCTCGACGATCTGTTGATCGACGGTGCCCCGCTCGCCGCCGGCGTGGTCTTCGGTGCGATCGAGGAGTTCGCGCAGGAACTCGCCATCGTCGTACGGCGCTTCCTGCGCCAGAAAGGGTGGCGCGATACCCAGAGCATCGTCGTCGGGGGCGGTTTCAGCGACAGCCTCGCCGGACGGCTCGCCATCGACCGGGCCAGCGTGATCCTCCGTGCAGGCGGTCTCAATCTGAACCTCGAGCCGATCCGTCACCACCCGGACGAGGCCGGTCTGATCGGGGCCGTCCACCTCGCGCCGTCCTGGATCTTTTCTGGGTACGACAGCCTGCTCGCCGTCGATATCGGGGGCAGCAACATCCGGGCGGGAGTCGTCACCACGAACCTGAAGAAGGCCTCCGACCTGTCGCGCGCCGAGATCTGGCGTTCGGAGCTCTGGCGCCACCGCGACGAGGATCCGGCCCCGAGCCGCGACGAAGCGGTCGACCGCCTGATCGCGATGCTGAACGACCTGATCTCGCGGGCAGAGCGCTCGCGCCTGAAACTCGCGCCCTTCATCGGGGTCGGGTGCCCCGGCGTCATCGCCGCCGACGGGACCATCGAACGTGGTGGCCAGAACCTGCCCGGCGATTGGGAGAGCAGCCGTTTCAACCTTGCCGAACGGCTGATGGAAGCCATTCCCACCATTGGGGATCACGACACCATGGTGCTGATGCACAACGACGCCGTGGTGCAGGGCCTCTCCGCCATGTCGGACATGATGGGCGTCGCGCGATGGGGCGTGCTCACCATCGGTACCGGTCTCGGCAATGCCCGTTTCACCAACCGGCGGCTTCCCGACACGGTGCATTGAGAGACGGACCGCGCGGCCCTCGGCGCGCGGTCCCCACGGTCTGGAGGGTCACCCGAGCATCGGCGAGCCCGATGTCATCCCCCGCTCAAGTCTTCGGATTGTCGGAAGGTCGTCGGGTGTAAACCTGCTCAGCGCTGGGTGGGCGGCGGTACGGCATCCTGGTCCGGATGATTGCGGACGCGGGCGACCTTGCTGGCGATGCGGTTACGCAGGTCGCTCGGCAGTTCGATTTCCACCAGCCGCCACGACCATCCCCGCAGGCGCAGGCGTAGCCGGAACCGCTGCGACCGCGATGCTTCTGGAGGCACGGCGATGACAAGGGTTCGGAATCCCCGCATCTCCGAGGAGAGGTAGTACGGGATCAGCCGGGAGATCGTGTCGATCCTCAATCCGGCGGGAACGTCACTCCTGCGCTCGGCATCGGAACCGGCGGCATCGCCGCCGCGGAGGCCGATATCGAGGGATTGCGGAATGCCGTCATCGAGGAGATCGATGACCGACTGTGCCGTTACCAGGGATTCGGTCAGGGGTTCGGCCAGGGCCGCCGCGGCTTCGATCAGCCTCTGTCGATCCCGCGAGAGTTCGACCTCGGCACCGGCCTCGCCCCTCGGCTGAGAGGCGGCGGCCGAGATCTGACGAATCATGGATTGGCGCAGGATGCGGAAGTTGACGTGCCGCTCGACATAGCCGACGTCCCGTGCCTGCACCGCCGAGGCCAGGTCATAGAGCATCCAGAACGGCGTCAGCGTGTAGACGAACCACGAAAAAATCAGGGAAATGGGGATCCACCACAATCGCATCATCGCGGTGGGGCAGCCCTCTGCGCCTGCTCGCTCCACCCGGCAAGGCCTGCGAACTCGGCGACCACGGCGTCGTAGACCGGCCGTTTGAACGGCACGATGAGGTCGGCCAACCCGTCCATCGCTTCCCAACGCCAGGCATCGAACTCGGATTTGTGCAGACCACCGCCGGGTGAAAGCACGTCGATCTCGGCCTCGTCCCCGACGAGACCGAAGGCGAACCACTTCTGCGTCTGTCCGCGATACCGGCCCTTCCATGCCTGTTTCAGTACGGCGGGCGGCAGATCGTAGGCGAGCCAACCAGGCGTCTCCCCGAGGAGCACGACCGAACCGGCCGAGACGTTGGTTTCCTCGTGCAGTTCCCGCAGGGCCGCCGCGAGAGGATCCTCGCCCTCATCGATTCCACCTTGCGGCATCTGCCAGGCGCGGTCGCCCTGCACATGCTCCGGCCCTGCCTCCTGACGGCGACGGCCGATGAAGACGCCCCCGCGGGGAGCGATCAGCATGATGCCAACGCAGGGCCGATACGGCAGGTCGGGTTCGGGCACGGTGAGCTTCATCGGCGGGACCATAGGTCAGGGCAGCGATGGGCCGCAATGCGGCATGGGGCAGTTCACGATGCGATCGCGTGAAGAGCGTTCCCCTCGCGCGGCCCGCCGGACTCACTGCCGGCAAAACCTTCGTACAAGGTCAGCCCGGCGGAGGATCGGGGGACTCGACCTCGCCCCTTCGCTGAAGGATCAGCGCCATGAACCAGCACAGGGAGGCCCAGGCCGCGCCGATGCACCAGCCGGCGAGCACGTCGCTCGGCCAGTGCACGCCGAGATAGATCCGGCTCACACCCACGATGAGTGTCATTCCGACGCCGAGGATTAGGACCAGCACCTTCACGGACCGGTTAGGATCGACGCGGGCCAGCAGCGTCGCCAGGGTGAGGTAGGCGATGGCCGACATCATCGCGTGGCCGCTGGGAAAGCTCGCGGTGAACACGTCCATGCCGTGGGGGACGAGATCCGGCCGCGGTCGGTGGTAGAACATCTTCAGTACCGTCGAGACGAGCAATCCCCCGCCGATGGCGCCCAGCACGAAGGCGGCGATGCGGTGCCGCCGGGTGAGCGCCAGATAGGCGACCGCGCTCAGGGTGACGAAGGTAATGGTGAAGACGCTGCCGAGTCCCGTGATGTCGCGCATCGTCTCCTCGAGCCAGCGAGGCCCGATCGGGTCCGACAGGTCGGCGGGGTTGCGCAGGGCGAGCAGTATCTTGCGGTCGAGCGCCTCGGTGGAGCCTTCCCCGACCTCGTCGGCGAGGAAGAAGAAGGCATAGCCGAGGAAGCTCACGCCCAGCAGTGCCACGAGGGGGCCGACCTCGTTGAGGCGCAGGCGCAGCCACAGGGCCGTGGCGTGGCTGAACAGCGGATGCTGGAGATAGGTCGGGAGCGGCGTCTTCATGCTGCGGCCTTCGTCATCGGTTCCTCGTCCCTCGATCATCGATGCCGCCCGAAGGCGAAGCGTCCCTGCTGTTGCCACGGCCCGCCGAGGTAGCGCCAGAGGATCAGCCCCGGCGACGTGAAGCGAAACGGCTCGAAATCGCGCTCCAGCGTATGGTGCAGGGTGCGGGCGACATCCGGCGCGACCTTGTTCTGGACGGTGACGTGGGGCCGCCAACCCTGCCGGTCCTGTGCGGTCAGCACATCCGCGTAACGCCGGGCGATCTCTTCCCGAAGCCGGGACAGGGCGTCGGAGGCGAGGGCAAAGGCGACGCCGCGGCCCATGAAGCGAAGCTCGGTGACGGCGACCTCCGCCGGTTCCCGCTCCGCCGTGAGTTCGGAAAGGGTCGCGGCGATCCCCTCCTCCTCCAGTCCCGGCAGATGGTGGAACAGGGTGGCATGGGCCGGGATGACGTTGAGCTTCTGCGGGAAATGCTGCCGCCTCAACCCGTCGAAATGCTCGAAGGTCCCAGGGTCCAACTCCAGGGTAAGGATCAGCGGATCGGCCGTGGGCGCGTCGGGGAAGGTACTCATCGCCGGCAAACCGTGCGGATGCAGACCTGTTCCCGCCATTTTGCTCTTTCCGACAAGCCGCGCATGGCTCATCTCGCTATCGGCGGGTCTGGTGGGAGACGACGGATGGGATTGCTGGTCGAAGGTGCCTGGCAGGATAGCTGGTACGACACGAAGGACACCGGCGGCCGGTTCAAGCGAACGGATGCCACGTTCCGCAACTGGGTCACCGCCGACGGTGAGCCCGGCCCGTCGGGCGAGGGCGGATTTCGCGGGGAGGCCGACCGCTATCACCTCTACGTCTCGCTCTCCTGCCCCTGGGCGCACCGCACCCTCATCGTGCGCGCGCTGAAGGGGCTGGAGGAGGCTATCACGGTCGCGGTGGTCGATCCGCATATGGGATCGGAAGGCTGGGTCTTCGGCGGTTCACCGGGCGCCACACCCGACACGGTAAATGGCGCGAACCGCCTCTACGAGGTCTATCTGAAGGCAGTGCCGGACTTCACCGGCCGCGTCACCGTCCCGGTCCTGTGGGACAAGCAGCGCCGCACTATCGTCTCGAACGAATCGTCCGAGATCATCCGCATGCTGAACGACGCCTTCGGCGGCACCGGCCCCGACCTCTATCCGGAAGCCCTGCGCGGCGAGATCGATGCGGTTAACGCCCGCGTCTACGATGCCGTCAACAACGGGGTCTACAAGGCCGGCTTCGCGACGACCCAGGACGCCTACGAGGAAGCCTTCGACGCGCTGTTCGCCGAACTCGATTCCCTCAACGAGCGGCTGGGCAGGGCCCGGTACCTGTGCGGCGCGGCGCTGACCGAGGCCGACATCCGCCTGTTCACCACTCTGGTGCGGTTCGATCCGGTCTATGTCGGGCACTTCAAATGCAACCTGCGCCGGATCGCCGACTATCCGAACCTCTCGCACTACCTGCGCGACCTCTATGCCCTGCCCGGCATCGCCGGCACGGTGAACCTCACCCACATCAAACGGCACTATTACGGAAGTCATCCCAGCCTCAATCCGACGGGGATCGTGCCGAAAGGTCCAGAGCTCGATCTCGACGCTCCCAACGACAGGGCGTTACGCTTCGGAACATGACGCCGCGACCTTCGCGACATTGCCCTCGACAGATCCGACGACGGACATACATCAGCGCCATGAAGACACCATCCGCTCTCACCCTGCCCGTCCTCGCCGTCCTTGCCGCCATGGTAAGTCCTGCGGGCGCCCAGACCGCGATCAAGCTCGAAGGCACATGCGAGAAGCTGATCGTGGCGGGATTGGACGTGAGCCAGAACTGCAAGGACACGATGATGAACACCGTGTCCCGCAACCGGACGAGTTTCGACTTCTCCGCCTGGGACGGTCGGTCCCTGAGCTTCAGCGGCAGCGGGGCACAGCAGGAGCGGACGGAGGAAACCGACGCGCTGCAGCCGATCAATCTCGTCGTTCCAGGCGAGAAGACCGACGAGGGCGTGGTTCGCGGACCGCTGGCGGCCGTCGGGTCGTGCAGCTTCAGCAACCCGCAGGAGGGCAAGACCGCGATCACCTGCGAGGCGACCTCCGCCAAGGGACGCTACGAGGCCCGTTTCGTCACGGACGCGAAAACGCCTCCCGGCGCACCGAAACCCTGACGCGGTGGTGCTGCAAGACGGCCGAGGCGCGCAGAAGCCGGGATGGTGTGAATAGCCCGAGTACCGCTCTGGTCCAGCGGATCCGGGGCGCCCATCTAGGGCTTGGACGAGTCTAATCGGCCACCGGCGGCATCCGTTCCGTCGATCCGAGTGCGAGAGTTGAGGATGGCATGCTGAACGACGTTTCCACCGCCGGGGCGAGCCCCGCCGGCGGTCCCGCGAACCTCATCAAGGACGTCACCACCGCGACGTTCCGCGATGAGGTCATCACCGCCTCCCTGCAGCAGCCGGTGCTGGTGGATTTCTGGGCGACGTGGTGCGGCCCCTGCAAGCAGCTGACTCCGTTGCTGGAGAAGGCCGTGACCGCGGCCAAGGGCGCCGTCATCCTCGCTAAGGTGAATATCGACGAGAACCCGGCGATCTGGTCGCAGATCAGCCAGCAACTCGGGCTGCAATCGATCCCTGCCGTCATCGCCATCGACAAGGGACGTCCCGTGGACGGGTTCGTCGGGGCGCTGCCGGAAAGCGAGATCAAGGAGTTCATCGCGCGTCTGGCCGGTCCTGCCGGCCCGACGCCGGTGGAGGCGATGATGACCGAGGCCGAAGCAGCCCTTGGCGAAGGCGACATGGCAGGCGCCTCCGAACTCTATGCCGCCGTCCTCGGGCAGGAGCCGGAGAATCTCGTGGCCCTGGCTGCCCTCGCGAAGATCCAACTCGATTCCGGCGAGGTCGCCAACGCGCGCCAGATCCTCGACATGGCGCCGCCCGAAAAGACCGGTGACCCGGCCCTGGCAAGCATCCGCGCGGCGGTGGAGCTTGCCGAACAGGCGGCCTCCCTCGGTGATCTTGGCGTGTTCCAGCAACGCATCGCCGCCGATCCTGCCGATTTCCAGGCCCGCTTCGATTTCGCCCTCGGCCTCAACGGTCTCGGCAAGCGCGACGAGGCGGTGGACGAGCTGATCGAGATCGAGCGGCGGGACAAGACCTGGAACGACGGGGCGGCCCGCAAGCAGCTCCTCACGTTCTTCGAGGCCTGGGGCCTCATGGACAAGGCTTCGATCCGGGGCCGGCGGCGACTGTCGACGCTGGTCTTCGCATGACGCATCAACGCCGGGGCGGAGAGACGCGATGAGCACCCATGCGGGCTACAAGGGACCGGGCGACTGCCCCGGCGTCATCCCGGTCTTCCCCCTGCCCGGCGCTCTGCTCCTGCCCCGCGGACAGATGCCGCTGAACATCTTCGAGCCGCGCTATCTCGCCATGGTGGACGACGCCCTGAGGACCGATCGCGTCATCGGCATGATCCAGCCCGACGTGGAAAGCGGATCGTCGCCGATGACGCCCAAACTCTTCCGCGTCGGCTGCCTCGGCCGGATCACCCAATTCGCCGAGACCGGCGACGGGCGCTACCTCATCTCGCTCACGGGCATCGCGCGGTTTCGCGTCGAGGGCGAACTCGCCACCACCACCCGTTACCGGCGCTGCCAGGTCTCCTACGACGACTTCCTCAGCGACTTCGAACCGCGGGCGGGCGAGGACGCGGTGGACCGCGACGGCGTCCTCAAGGCGCTGAAGGACTTTGTCGAGGTGAACGACCTCAAGGTCGACTGGGCCGGCATAGACGAGGCGCCGAACGAGGCCCTCGTCAACGCGCTCTGCATGATGAGCCCGTTCGGCTCGCGCGAAAAACAGGCGATGCTGGAGGCGGCCGACCTCAAGACCCGCGCGGAGGTCTTGATTGCGGTGACCGAGATGGAGTTGGTGCGCGGATCGGGGTCAGAGCCGACCCTGCAGTGAAGCCGCGACCCGAGGACAGTAACGATGACCGACGAAATCCCCACCGCCGTGGAAGCCACGCGCGTCGATCCGAAGCTCCTCGAGCTCCTGGTCTGCCCCCTGACCAAGCAGACGCTGGAATACGATTCCGTCCGCCAGGAACTGGTGAGCCGTTCGGCCAAGCTCGCCTACCCGATCCGTGACGGTATCCCGATCATGCTGCCCGAAGAGGCGCGTCCCCTCGACTGAGCCGGCATCCGTGACCCGATCCGCGAAGACTGCCCTGCCGCGCGTGGCCATCGTCGCCACGGGCGGCACCATCGCCATGAAGAACGACCCCGAGACCGGCGCCCCGGTGCCGGCCCTCTCGGGGGCCGATCTGGTGGCGGCGGTGCCGGGCCTCGCCCGGCTCGCGACGATCGAGGCGGTGGAGTTCGCCAACCTGCCGAGCGCCTATATGGGTCCTGCCCTTTGGCCCGACCTGACCCGCACGGTGGAAAGCCTGCTCACGCGGGACGACATCAGTGGGGTGGTGGTCCTCCACGGCACCGACACCCTCGACCAGACCGCGTACTTTCTCGACCTGACCCTGACCGGCGACAAGCCGGTGGTGGTTATCGGGGCGCAGCGCAACGCCTCCGATCCGGACGGCGACGGCGGCCGCAACCTGCTCAACGCCGTGCGCCAGATTCTGGCGCCGGGGGCACGCGACATGGGCGTGACGGTGACGCTCAACCACAACATCAACGCCGCCCGCGAAGTGCGGAAGACCCACACCAACAATGTGGAGACGTTCAACTCCGGCGCCGTCGGCTTCCTCGGCACCGTGGACGAGGACCGCGTGGTCTTCTCGCGAAAGTCCCTCCGACGCCAGACGTTCCCACTCCCGGCGGCATTGCCCCGTATCGACGTGGTGCCGATGGTGGCCGGTGCCGACGGATCACAGCTTCGCCACGCCGTGGAAAGCGGTGCCGACGCCGTGGTGCTCGCCGCCTACGGCTTCGGCAACGTCAACGATGCTATGCACGATGCGGTGGTCGAGGCTGCGGCGCAGGGCGTGGTGGTGATCGTGGCGAGCCAGTTGGCCGATGGCCGCGCGTTGCCCGTCTACGGCTTCAAGGGCGGCGGCCAGACCTTGCGTGAGGCGGGGGCGATCTTCGCCGATGACCTATCACCGGACAAGGCACGGGTGCTGGCGCTGCTCGCCCTGCCGATCACCCGCGAGCGCGCGGCGTTGCAGGCGTTCTACGACCGCTGAGCAGAGACGCGGAGCAACGCGAGGGCAAGATGTCCCAGCTTGTCCGCTGACGCGCGAGAGTGATACCGCGAACGCATTATCCACTCCCCTGTAACAGCCAAGTTAAATGGCCTCACCTACGTCACTGAGCGCAGGTTCAGATCAGATCATCCATCCTTCTGGACTTCCAATTGCGCCGCTCGTCACAATCCTGCCGCTTCGTTACGTATCCTACGACCACTCATCATTGAACGTTTTCTCGGAATGCCGTCGGGCCGTCATGGGCCGGGTTGAACCGGGCGCTTATGTCGAAGGATCATGCATGCCTAACTCCGCCGCTCTTCTGCTCCTCGGAGCCAGCCTGTCCTCGGCCGTCATGCTGCCGGCCGCCGCGCGCGATGCCGGCACCTTCAACGGTGCATGGTCGGTGGACCTCGTGACGGAGAGCGGGATGGTCTGTGACAGCCGCTACAGCTACTCGGTCTCGGTGCAGGAGGGGCAGGTGCGCCTCGCCACCGGACAGAACGCCAGCCTCACGGGCCGAGTGGGTGCGGACGGCACCCTGGGCCTCAGCGTCTCGAACGGCACCGCCACGGGCGCGGTCTCGGGCCGGCTCCAGTCGAACTCGGGCAGCGGCATCTGGAAAGTGTCGTCCCTGTGCTCCGGCCGCTGGACGGCGCGGCGTCAGGCGACGCGCACCGCCCAGGCGGATTAGTCGTCAGGCAGCGGCGAGCCAGCTCCGCGCCTCGTCGATATGGGCGCGGTCGAACGTCTTGATCTTGGCCGGCGAGACCTTGCCGAACGTGTCGGCGACCATGCGCAGCCAGGACGCGTCCGTGACCAGGGCGACGTGACTGACGCCCTTCATCATGGCGAGGCCGAAGCGAACGTCCTTGAAGAAGGCCGCCGGCTCCATGCCCTTGAACTCGCGCACGTCCTCCAGCAGCTTGAGCTTGCCGCCCTTGTCGAGATCGGCCTGCATGGCGGTGATGACGGTGTTCATGTCCTGATCGGTGATCTGACCGTCGACGACGATTTCGGCCACGTTCGAGTCCGGTGTCTTGGTGTAGGTCAGCACGTGCAGCACTCCTGGTCGGGTCGAACGCACCATGCGAACGTCGGACCAGACTTATAGGAAACTCTGGGGGTCCACGTCGATGGCGACCTTCACGTTGCCGCGAACCTTCGGCCCGCGCCCGAGCCAGTCGCGCAGATAGGCCTGGAGATCGACGGCCCGCTGGGTCTTCACCAGCAGCCGGAACCGGTAGCGTCCTCGGATCAGCGCGAGAGGGGCCTCGGCCGGCCCCAGCACCATGATGCCCTCCGGCGGTTCGGCGGCCCGCGCCAGGGCCTGTCCATGCGCTTCCGCCACCTCCCGCTCGTTGGCCGACACGATGAGGGCGGCGAGCCGACCGAACGGCGGCAGACCGGCGGCCTCCCGCGAGGTGATCTCCTCCTCGTAGAATCGCGTAGCATCGCCGGAGAGCAGAGCCGCGATCACCGGATGATCCGGCTGGTAGGTCTGGACCAGGGCACGGCCCGGCTTGTCGCCGCGTCCGGCACGGCCCGTCACCTGCTGGAGCAGCTGGAAGGTCCTCTCCGCCGCACGCGGATCGCCGGATGTCAGGCCGATATCGGCATCGAGCACGCCGACCAGGGTCAGATGCGGGAAGTTGTGACCCTTGGCGACGAGCTGGGTGCCGATGACGATGTCGCATTCCCCGTCGGCGACACTCTGCAATTCGGCGCGCAGGCGCTCGGCCCCGCCGGGAAAGTCGGAGGAGAGCACGATGACGCGCTTGCCGGGAAACAGCTCCGTCACTTCCTCGGCGATGCGCTCCACCCCCGGCCCACAGGGGGTCAGGTTGTCGAACGTGCCGCATTCGGTGCAGGCGTCGGGCCGGCGCTCGGCGTAGCCGCATTGGTGGCAGACCAGCGCCCGGCGGAAGCGATGCTCCACCAGCCAAGTCGAGCAGTTGCGGCACTGGTAGCGGTGGCCGCAGGCTCGGCACAAGGTGAGCGGCGCATAGCCACGGCGGTTGAGGAACAGCAGAGCCTGATCGCCGGCCTCGATAGTAGCGCGCACGGCGTTGACCAGGGGCGGGGCGAGGAAGCGGCCCTTCTCCGGCTTGTCGAGGCGCATGTCGATGGCATGGATGTCCGGTAGCCGCCGCCCGCCGAACCGCTCGGGCAGGACGATATGGGCGTAGCGCCCCTTCTCGGCATTGACCTTGGTCTCGATGGAGGGCGTCGCCGAAGCGAGGACCACCGGGCAGTTCTCGAGACGACCGCGCACCACCGCCATGTCGCGGGCATGGTAATGCACGCCGTCCTCCTGCTTGTAGGCGGCCTCGTGCTCCTCATCGACCACGACGAGGCCGAGATCGCGGAAGGGCAGGAACAGGGCCGAGCGGGCGCCGACCACAACCGCGACCTCGCCCGCCGCCACGCCGGCGCGCAGGCGCTCGCGGCGCTTCGACCCGATGCCCGAGTGCCAAGTCGCCGGACGAACGCCGAACCGCTCGGCGAACCGGTCAAGGAACTGCGCCGTGAGCGCGATCTCCGGCATCAGGATGAGTGCCTGGTGCCCGCGCCGGACGGCTTCGGCCACGGCCTCGAAATAGACCTCCGTCTTGCCCGAACCGGTGACGCCTTCGAGGAGGATCGTCGGCGCTTTCGCCGCCTCACCCTCCGAGGCTTGGAAGGCACGGGCGATCAGATCCAGTGCCGCCTCTCCTTGCGCCTCCGACAGGGGAACGCGGGGATGGTCCGGATCGGGCGGGAGCGCCACCGGCTCCGGCGCGAGGGCGACGGCTTCGAGGGCGCCGTCGTCGATGAGGCCGTCGACCACGCTGAGCGAGACGCCGGCCTCCTTGGCGAGCGCGCTCTTGCCGCGCATCGTCCCATCGGCGGTGACCGCCAGCACCTTCATCCGCGCCGCCGTCGGCCGGGCGGGCGGCTTGCCCGAACCGCGCACGCCGATCCGCGAGGTCTCGCCGCGCGCCGCCTCGTCGGGCAGGCGCAGGGCCATGGCCAGAGCCGAGCCCTTCGGCGCCAGGGTGTAGCGGGCGAGCCAATCCACCAGTTCGCGCAAGGGGTCGGACAGGGGCGGCGCCTCGACCCGCCCCGTCACCGGCCGCAGGTTCGAGCCGCCGGGACTCTCCGTCACCTGCCAGACCACCCCCACCGTCTCACGCGGCCCGAGCGGCACCTGCACTACGTCGCCGGGGGCCAGAACCAGCCCGGCGGGCACGGCGTAGCTGTAGGCGTTGTCGAGCGCGAGCGGGATTAGGATATCGGCGACGCTGGGCATGGGCTCTTCTGCATGGGAACCATGTTCTATCTATGTACTCTCTCGCCCGATCGCGACCGGTCGCCGCGCGCCAGAAGGACGGCCACCGGAAGGGCCGTGAGGCTGACCGCGCTCATGGCCCAGAACCCCGACGCCCCGTAAGCGGCGAAGAGCGGACCGGCCGCAAGCGTGAACAAGGCAGAGGACAGGCCGAGCCCGAGGGGACCGTAGAGCGTCAGCGCGGTGGCGGTGAGGTCTGGCGGCACGCAGCGGCCGATCTCCTTCAGGCAGGCGAGATGCAGGAGCGCGAAGGTGAGCCCGTGCAGGCACTGGATCGCGACGAGCGCCGGGAGTGCCACGGTCTCGGCACCGATCCCCCATCGCAATGCCCCGGCGACGGCCGCCAGCCCGATCGCCCGACCCGGATCCAGCCGCCTCAGGATCCACGGCCCGGCGAGGAGGAAGACGAGGATCTCCGCCGCCACCGCCTCCGACCAGAGTAGGCCAGCGATCCCGGCCGGGATGGAGTTCCGGCTCCACAGGATCATCGCGAAGGCATCGTGCATGGCATGCGCGCCCATGACGAGGGAGGCCGCCAAGACGACGCGACGGAAGCGCCGGTTCGCCAACACCTCCGAGAAGCCCCGCGGCGGCATCGGTCTGGCCGCCACCTCCGGCGGTCTGACCGTCCCAAGTCCAGTCGCAGCGAGACCGGCGGCGACAAAGAGACCGCCCCCGATCAGGATCGCGGCCTCGATCCCGAACCCCGGCACCAGCCAGCCGACCAGGCTCGTCGCGAGGATGAAGGCGGCCGAGCCGGCGCCCCTCACCCAGCCATAGACGAAGCGCCGGGCGTTTCGCGGGGCGGCCAGGGCGAGGGCGTCGCTGAACGGCGCCAGGGGGGCGGTGAGGACGGCATAGGCGAGGCCGACGACGAGCAGGGCCGCGAATCCCGTCGCCGCGAGGTGCCCGAAGGCGGAAAGCCCCGCGAGCACGGCCGCACCGGCCAGGACCGGGCGGACGATGCCCCACCGGTCGGCGATCCACCCGGCGAGCGGTCCCGCCCCCATCCGCAGCAGGATCGCGAGGGCGAGGAGCCAGGCGATCTCGTGCGCGGGCAGCCCACGCCGTTCGAGGAACAGCGGCAGGAATGGCGAGAGCGCCCCGTATCCGGCATAGAGCGCGACGAAGAGGGCGAGATGGCCGGCCAGCAGCCGACGGTCGTCGGTTCGGTCGCTCACGCGAGTGTGGCCGGCATCGTGCGTTTCCTCGCTTGCGTCATGGCGAGCGCCGGCACTACCTCAACCGCCGCCCCGGCGAGTGTCGGGCGCAGTGCGGCGGGGAGCAACCCGATGACGGCTTCGCCAGTCGACCTCAACGGCAGGAGCGCGGACGCCAGGCAGACGGACGGTGCCGAGGGCATCGTGCTGCTTCACGGCATCGCGCGGCGCTCGGCCTCCCTCGGTCGCATGGAGCGTGCATTTCGCGCCGAGGGGTACCAGACCCTCAACCTCGACTACCCCGGGCGAAAGGCCACGATCCAGACGATCGTCGAGGGCGCTGCGCCCCAGGTGACGGCGTTCGCGTCCGGCCTCCGCCGCCTGCATTTCGTCACCCATTCCATGGGCGGACTCGTGGCGCGGGGGCTCATCACCCGGCATCGCCCGGCCAATCTCGGCCGTGTGGTGATGCTGGGACCGCCGAACGGAGGCAGTGAGGTGGCGGACTTTCTCCATCGGATGAGGCCATACCGGCTGTTCTTCGGGCCGGCGGGGGCACAACTCACCACCCACCGCTCGGAGGCCCTCACCACGCTCCTCGGCGATGTCGATTTTCCCCTGGGGGTCATCGCGGCGGACCGTTCGGTCTGGCTGATCGAATCCTTCATGATCCTGCCCCGCCCCAATGACGGACGCGTGAGCGTGGCGCGGACGCGGGTCTCCGGCATGAGCGACCACCTCACCCTCCACACCACCCACGACCTGATGATCCTGAACCGCGCCGCGATCACCGCTTCGCTACGCTTCATCCGGCACGGACGATTCGGAGACGCTCCCGGCATCGAGGAGGCGAAGCAAACCGCCGCCGTTGCCGCTACGGCGTCGCCCCCCTATCTGTGACGGCGCATCGGCACGCGTCTCGCTTCGACCGGCGCGTCCATCGGGAGACCTCATGCGGTTGCCAAACTCTACCCTCGCCATCGCCTTCGGCGCCCTCGCCGCTTCCACGGCCATCGCCGAGGCGGCGCCGATGCGATTGGCCGGCCACCGCGCGGTCTACGACCTGTCGCTGGCCGAAAGCAGGGGGGCGCGGGCGGTGGAGAGCGCACGGGGACGCATCGTCCTCGATTTCAGCGGAGATGCCTGCAAGGGCTACACGATGCAGACCCGGCAGGTGACGGAACTCGACAGCGGCGAAACCGGCAAGCGCCTCTCCGATCTGCGCAACACCACCTTCGAGGGCGGCGACGGGCACAGTTTCCGCTTCAAGACCAACACGGTGCTCAACGGCAGCGCATCGACCTCGGTGGATGGCACGGCCGAGAGCGGCGCGGATGCCCTGAAGGTGAAGCTGAAGGAGCCCAAGCGCGACCAGTACACCGAAAACGGCCCCGTGCTGTTCCCGACGCTCCACATGCGCCGCATGATCGAGGCGGCACAGGCCGGCGAGACGACGATGTCCGCCAAGGTGTTCGACGGGTCGGACGACGGCCGCAAGATCTTCGACACGCTCGCGGTAATCGGCAAACCGATCACGGCCGAAGAGCCCGCCAAGGATGGCGGCGCCGACAGGGACAAGCCCCTGCGGGAGGGCGAGATGGCGGCGATGCGGCGCTGGCCGGTGACCCTGAGCTACTTCACCCCCGGACAGGGCGAGCGCACGCCGGTCTACACCCTCACCTTCCTCCTCTACGAGAACGGCGTCAGCGGCGGGCTCAGTCTCAATTACGGCGACTTCACCATCGCGGGCGACCTCAGCCGTCTCGACCTCCACAAGGCCGACGCAAAAACGGAGGCCGAGTGCAAGCCCTGAGACCCGACGCCGTCCGAAGCCCGTAAAGGACGGTCGGCGGGGACGGCTCGCAGGTGCGGAGCGCACCCTTACGTTGCCGCGCTTCCGCTCACCCGAACTCGCCATCGGGATCGGCCGGCCCGAGACGGCGCCACGCCGCGGCGATTTGTTCGGGTTTCACGTCGAGGGCCGTGGCGCAGGCGATCAGCACCGCCTCGTCACCCATGAGATGGTCGAGGACCGCCGAGAGGAAGGCCGGATCGGTGGCGCTTTCCCGCAACGTGTCGGGTGTCAGACCGGAGGAGGCCATGAAGGGCAGGAGCCTGTCGCCGTCCTCCGCGAGCCATCCGAGCACCGAGATGGCGAGGTGCTCGGCGGATTCTTCCGGACGGTCGGATTTGCGTTTCGTCAACATGTATCTCTTAGGTTCTCATCGAGCGGGACGTCGGTCCTTCCAGAATGCGCCGCCAGCCTGCCGGGAACAATGAGCCATGCCGAAGACCGTGCTCATCGTCGAGGACAACGAACTCAACATGAAGCTCTTCAACGATTTGTTGGAGGGGCACGGCTATGCGACGCTCAAGACGGCCAACGGGATCGAGGCGATCGAGCTCGCCCGCGCCCACCGGCCCGACTTGATCCTGATGGACATCCAGCTTCCCGAGGTCTCCGGCCTCGAAGTCACCAAATGGCTGAAGGAAGACGACGACCTCAAGCATATCCCCGTCATCGCCATCACGGCCTTCGCCATGAAGGGCGACGAGGAGCGCATCCGTGAAGGCGGCTGCGAGGCCTATCTCTCGAAACCGATCTCCGTGGCGAAGTTTCTCGCCACCGTCCGCCTCTACCTCGGCGACGGAGCCCGTTGATGAGGGCCACCGTCCACAGGGTCGACCCGTCGAACCCGTTAGAATCCGCGAGGAACGATGTCGGCTCGCATCTTGATCGTCGATGATCTCTTTCCGAACGTGAAGCTGCTCGAGACGAAGCTGTCCCTCGAGTATTTCGATGTTCTGGCGGCCATGAACGGGCCGGATGCCATCTCGATCTGCGAGAAGGGTCTGTGCGACCTCGTTCTGCTCGACGTGATGATGCCCGGTATGGACGGTTTCGAGGTGTGCCGCCGCCTCAAGCGCAACCCGACCACCGCCCATCTCCCCGTCGTGATGGTGACGGCCCTCGATCAGCCGTCGGACCGGCTGCGCGGCCTCGACGCGGGGGCCGACGACTTCCTGACGAAACCGATCGACGACACCGCCCTGTTCGCGCGGGTGCGCAACCTCGTCCGGCTGAAGGCCGTCACCGATGAGCTTCGCGACAGGGCGCTGGCCTCACGGGAGTTCGGGATCGGCGATCCCCTGGCACTCGCCGCCGCCGGGGACGGCCAGAACGCGTCGATCCTGCTGGTCGAGGACCGCAAGAACTCGGCGGAGCGGCTTTCGGCGGCCTTGAACCAGCACCATCGGGTCACGGTCGTGGCGGATCCGCACGACGCGATGGTCCTCGCCACCGAGGGGGATTTCGAACTGACTCTCGTCAGCCTCGACCTTCAGGGGTTCGACGGCCTGCGCCTCTGCAGCCAGGTCCTGTCCCTCGACCGTACCCGCACCATGCCGGTGATGATGATCGCGGAGGAGAACGACAAGGCACGGGTGATCCGGGGCCTCGAATTCGGCGTGCACGACTATCTCATGCGCCCGGTGGACCGGAACGAACTCGTGGCCCGCGTGCGCACCCAGGTGCGGCGCAGCCGTTTCTCGGACACCCTGCGCGGCGCCGTCCAGGCCTCAATGGAGATGGCCGTCACCGACGGGCTCACCGGGCTCCATAATAGACGCTACCTCGACAGCCATCTCGCGGTGCTGTTCGACGATGCCGCCCTGCGCCACCGTGCCGTCTCGATGCTGATGCTCGATATCGATCGGTTCAAGGCGATCAACGACACCTACGGTCACGACGCGGGCGACGAGGTACTCCGCGCCTTCGCCGACCGTATCCGCCTTCATACCCGCGTCGTCGACATCGTCGCCCGCTATGGCGGCGAAGAGGTCGTCATCATCCTGCCAGACGCGGAGCCGGAGGCCGCCCATGTCATCGCCGAGCGTATCCGCGAGCGCATCGAAGCCGTCCCGTTCCTGATCGACCAGGAGACGCGCAAGATCCACGTCACCGTGTCCATCGGGGTGGCGTGCCGCCATGCCGACGACAAGAGCCCGGCAGACATGCTCAAACGTGCCGATCTCGCCCTCTACCGTGCCAAATCCTCCGGTCGCAACCGGGTCGAAGCCGAAGCGGCCTGAGATCGGTCCGAGCGGTCGCAGCGGTGGGGCTCCGTCCCGGCCTCGCGTGCCCAGGCGACGGCGGCGCCGATGGCCGCGATCCACCAGCCCTGCCAGGCGCCGTGCTCCACGAAGGCCACTGCCGTGCAGGAGCCCACGAGGCTCAAGGCCACCACGCCTTCCCCGCGTGGCATGCGGGCGATGAGCGCCAGCATCATCAACAGGATCGCGCTGGCGAAGCCTGCGCCGACGATGCCGAGCTCGGCCCAGATCTGCAGGAAGATGTTGTGCGGGTGGCCCACCGCCAGCATCGGCCGCAGTCCCGGCTCGATTTGGGCTGCTATAGGCGTCTCGATGAACCGCGCGGAGGTCCCGAACCCGGCACCCCGCCAGGGATCGAGGGCCACGGCCGCGCCGAAGCTGCGGGCGATGGCCACCCGTGCCCGCGAACTGCTCTGCACCAGCCGTTCATGGACAGCGTCGGGCATCACTTTCTGGAGGATATCCCCCTCCACCGGCGCAAGGACGAGGGCTAGGCCCAGCACGGCCCCCACAATGGAGAGCCCGACCCGCCGCGGGGTCAGGACGGCGATGAGAGCCGTGACGGCGCCGGCTGCGAGCCCCAAGGCGGCAGCGCCGCTGATCGATCGCAGGATCGCCCCGGTACCGATCACGAGCACGAGGAGTGCCGCGATTCCCTGCCCGCGCCGGTGGAGGAGATAGGCCAGTGGCCCCATCACGGGCAGGATCGTCAGGGCGGGACGGTTGAAGACGAACAGCGCCACCCGCGAGCCCATAGCCCGATGGAGAGGAAGGTGGGCGGCCAGGGCCACAACGATGTAGAGGCCGGCGAGCGCGATGGACCAGGCGGCGAGCCGGGGCGTGAAGGCCGGCATGTTCCCAGGCGCGAGGCGGGCGAGGAGATAGGCCCCCGCGATTGTCGGCAGGAATTCCTGGATGTTGCGCCAGGACAGATCCTGCACCGGGCTCCAGGCGATGCTGGCCAGTGACCAGACGACGAAGCCGAGAGCGGCAAGGCCAATCGGCGTGACGAGGGGCCTCGCCATGAACCGCGTCGTAGCGCGAGCATCCTCGATCAGCCCCGCGACGAGGAAAAACAACGCAGCGAGGCCGACGACGGTCGGGCTCGACCGGTTGGCGAGCGCCATGGCCACCGGAAGAATGGCGAGCGTGACGGCACCGGCGGAGCGCAGAAGCGCGACCGTCTCCGATCGAGGCGGGAGAGCGAACATCGGAGACGGGCGGACGCCGCGATTACTGGAGTTCGTGGCCGCGCTTGCCCATCTCCGCACGCACGCGGACCATCATGTATTCGGACACGCCTTGGGTCCAGTTCTGCATGGCCTGGACGATCTCGTCGAGCACCTGCGGCTGGGTCTCGACGTAGCGCTTGCCCGCCGCCGAATGGAAGAAGGCGACGATCTCGGTGAGCTCGGCCTCGGACAGGCGGCTCGCGTAGATCTTGGCGGCCGTCTCGATCATCATCTGCTTCTGCAGTTCCATCTCCGGCGCCAGGGAAGTGAGAACCTCATCGAGGTCCTTGGTCAAGTCCGGGCGGGTGATGGCCGCCTGCTTGATCTGCTGGCCGAAGGCCGGAAGGATCGAATCGAACGAACGGGCGATACCCGAGCTGAGGGTGACTTCACGCGCCAGCGCCAAGTGGTTCGGCGTGTAGGTCGGCTGCTGGGCGGCGGGCGTCGAGGGTGCCGGCGCGGCGGGCTTGGCGCCGGGCTTGGCCGGTGCGGCCGGCTTCTGCGTCTGGGCGTGCACGATCGTCGGAACCGAGGCGGCGAGGAGTGCGGCGAGAATGGAGCCGGTCAGGACGGAAGAGAGGCGACGGGACATGGCGAACGCTCCGGAAAGGCGTGTCGATCAGGATATCGAAGGAGGGTGGAGGCGCGTCAGACCGCACCGAGGCAGGTGACGTGCGCCTGCCCGTCACGGGCCTCCGCCAGGACAGCGCCGGTGGCGAGGCCGAGGAACAGACCGTGCTCGACCACGCCGGGCACCGCCCAGAGGGCGGCGGACAGGCGTTCGGGATCGGCGATGGCCTTCAGATGGGCGTCGAGGATGAGATGGCCGCCATCGGTCACGAAGGGCGTGCCGCCGGGTCCGGAGCGCAGGACGAGGTCGCCCGCGCAACCGGCGCTCTCGATGGCTCGCCCCACAGCAATGCGGGTGGCGCCGAGGCCGAACGGATTGATCTCCACCGGCAGCGGAAACGCGCCGAGGGTCATCACCGATTTCGCCGCGTCGGCGATCACCACCATGCGGCGGCTGGCGAAAGCCACGATCTTCTCGCGCAGGAGTGCACCGCCGCCGCCCTTCACCAAGCGCATCCGTGCGTCGATCTCGTCGGCACCGTCGATGGTGAGGTCGAGTTCGGGCAGGTCTTCGAGCGTCGCCAGGGGGATGCCGACGCGCTCGGCGGCGATGCGCGTCGCCTCCGACGTCGGGACGCCCGTGACCTTGAGCCCGTCACGCACCCGCGCGCCGAGCAACTCCACGAACACGTTGGCGGTGCTGCCGGTCCCGATGCCGAGCCGCATTCCGTCTTCGACGAGATCGAGGGCGCGGGCGGCGGCGGCGCGACGCAGGTCGGGACTGCTCACGAGGAAGCCCCGTTCATCGGGAGGGAGGGCGAGATGCATGGGCGGGCTCTCGGGCTACGGGCTGGGCCGCTGAAAGTTCGGTGGCCCTAGCACGGCTGGCAACGCCGTCCAACGCGGCTATCGCCGAACATGCGCGCCGACCGCCGTCAGGGGCGGGTGTTCTGGGGCGGCGTGGCGCTCGGCCCGACGCGGCCGGGCGCCTGTCCCGTGGCCACGGCTTCCTCGGGACCGCTGGCGGCCGGGTTCGCCTGGGCCGTGCAGACAACCGCCTCCTTCTGGAGCTGGACGTAGCAGATGCTCATCTCACCGGTGCGGTAGTTCACCCGGAACACCCCGGCCTCGCGGGTGTGGCGGGAGGCGACGAGGCCGTATTCGGACGGGGCCTGGGCGCTGGCGCCTTCCCCGGAGCCGTAGCAGACGGTGAGGCCGACACTGCCCACCGCGCCTTCGCGCAGCCCGTACTGGCAGGACGTGACCTCGCCCGTGACCTTGTCGACGCGGTAGACCCGGTTGAGATCGATCTGCGGGGCGGGGACGAATTCGAAGGAGGCGGCGCCGGCACTACCGGCCGTAAAGGCGAGAATGGCCATCGCGATCCCGGCCCGGCATCCCATGGCTCTCCACGAACGGGGGGAGGCGGCGGGAACGGCGGAAATGAGCGCACGGTCGGTCGGCAGTGTCGAACGCATGGTCGCCTTCATGTCCTGATGCAGACAGATGAATCTTGCAGGGGGAATCTCGCGGCCGCCTCCCTATAGCGGCCTTGCGGCGCAACCGTGACCCGCTCGCGGCGGCCTTGATCGCATCATGGCCGGATTCTACAGCATCATGGCACGGGAAAGCAGCCTGATCGGTGCGTTAAGCCTTTGCGTGTGCATCGGATTTTTCCCCAACCGCGGCGTCCTTGCCCCCGCCCACCGTCACGCCGTCATCCAGCCCTAGATCACCCGTCGCCACTCCACCAACCTTGCGAGACCCCATGCCAAGCCTGCCGCCCATCGTCGTGTTCGACCTCGACGGTACCCTCGCCGAGACCGCGGGCGATCTCGTCGGGACCCTCAACGCGATCCTCGCCCGCGAGGGCCTGCCGACTCTCCCCCTCGACC
Organism: Methylobacterium bullatum; assembly: GCA_902712845.1. NCBI lineage: Bacteria > Pseudomonadati > Pseudomonadota > Alphaproteobacteria > Hyphomicrobiales > Methylobacteriaceae > Methylobacterium > Methylobacterium bullatum. The sequence continues at coordinate 1,923,411 of LR743504.1, read as the reverse complement.
GGGCCCGCGACATGATCGGCGCCGGGGCGAAAGCACTGATCCAGCGCGGCTTCGAGGCCGCGGGCGAACCCATCGACGATGCCCGCCTGCAGACGCTCTTCGTCGATTTCCTCGACCATTACGGCCGGCATCTCAGCGAGCATTCCTACCTGTTCCCAGGGGTCGAGGCGGCGCTCGATGCGCTGAGCGCACGTGGCTTCCTCCTCGCGGTCTGCACCAACAAGGTCGAGGCCCATGCCAAGCAGCTTTTGGAGGAACTCGGCGTCGCCGGACGCTTCGCCGCCATCTGCGGCCGCGACACCTTCCCGGTCTACAAGCCGAACCCGGCCCATATCACTCTGACCGTCGAGCAGGCGAAGGGCGACATCTCGCGCGCCGTCATGGTGGGAGATTCACGCGCCGATATCGACGCGGCCAAGGCAGCGGGAATCCCCGTCATCGCAGTGCCGTTCGGCTATACCGACCTGCCGGTGGAGCAACTCGGCCCCACGCGGGTGATCCAGCATTTCGATGAATTGGTGGGGGCGGTCGAGACCCTCGTGCCAGCTATCGCTGCGGCTTGAGGGGAATGGTGGGCGCGACAGGGATCGAACCTGTGACCCTTCGCGTGTGAAGCGAATGCTCTCCCGCTGAGCTACGCACCCGGACCGAGGGCCTTCTAGGGCGAGGCCCACGCGCCCGTCAAGAGCCTCTGTCGCCTTCTCGCTAAGCCGGCATCAGAGTGGGTTCGGCGGCCCGCCGCTGGAGACGGTCCTCGCCCCCCCTCCGACAGGGATGCGGGCCGGGACACTATCCGCCCCTCGGGGCGTTCTCCGCCGAGCCCAGACGCATGAGCAGCGCCACCGGGATCAGGCCGACGACGACGATGAGGAGGGCGGCGACCGCGCCGTCCTCGTAGGTGCCGCGCACCGCCTCTCCGTAGAGATGGGTCGCCAGGGTTTCGACGTTGAGGGGGCGCAGGAGCAGGGTCGCGGGCAATTCCTTGACGCAGTCGACGAAGACGAGGAGCGCTCCGCTCAGCAAAGCCGGCCACGTCATCGGCAGGTGCACCCGCATCAGCGTGCCGACGGGGCCCCGGCCGAGCATGCGCCCGGCTTCCCCGAGGGAGCTCGGCACCTTCGCCAGGCCTGCTTCGCAGGCACCGACACCGACCGCGAGGAAGCGCACGAGATAGGCGATGACGAGGGCGCCGCCCGCGCCGACGCCGATGATCGCCGGAGCGACGCCGAACAGCGCCGTCGTGATGCGGGACAAGGAGGCATCGGCGAGCGCCAACGGGCCGAGCAGCCCGATCGCCAGGATCGCCCCGGGGAGCGCGTAGCCGAGGGCGGCGATGCGGATCAGTCCCTGCCCGAAGCGCCGCGCGACGAGGCGGGGGCCGGCGGCGACGAGGAACCCGCAGGCGGCCGCGAGCAGGGTGGCGAGCCCGGCATAGAGCAGGGTGTTTCCCGCCTCAGCGATGACACCTTGGGGAAATCCGAGCCGGGTGACGCGGGCGATGGCGGAATGGACGAGATAGGCCGCCGGGACCAGGAAGCCGATGGCGATGGGGACGAGGCCGAGGCACAAGGCGGCCGTGGCGGAAGCACCGGACAGGCGATGGCGGGCCATCCCGCGCTGGCGCTGGGCCGTACCGGCATAGCCGCGCCCGCGCCGTCCCCAGCGCTCGGCCCCCAGCAGCAGCAGCACCATCGCCAGCATGACCAGGGCGATCTGCGCCGCACCGGGCAGGTCGGACCGGTTGATCCAGGTGGCGTAGACCTGCACCGTGAGTGTCCGCACGCCCAGGAATTCGGCGGCGCCGATATCGTTGAGCGTCTCCATCAGGGCGAGGCTGGTGCCGAGGGCGATGGCGGGGCGCGCCAACGGCAGGGCGACGTGGAAGAAGACCGCCGTCGGCGAACGCCCGAGGATGCGCGCCGCCTCGATGAGAGTGCCCGCCTGCATTACGAAAAGCGCCCGCGTCGGCAGATAGACGTAAGGGTAGAGCACGAAGCCGAGGAGCAGGATGCAGCCCGGCAGGGACCGGATCTCCGGCAGCAACAGATCCTTCGGCCGAGCCACGCCGAGAAGCCCGCGCAGGGCGGTCTGGACCGGTCCGATCGGGTGGAGCAGGTCGAGATAGGCGAAGGCGACGATGTAGGTCGGCACCGCCAGGGGCAGCAGCAGCCCGATTTCTAAGAGGCGGCGCCCCCGGAAGTCGTAGGCCGAGACGAGCCAGGCCGAGCCGACCCCGAGCATGACGACGAAGAGGCCGACGCCGCCCAGGAGCAGCGCCGTGGTGACCGTCGCCTGGGGCAGGACATGCGCCAGAAGATGCGGCCAGACCTCGCTCGACCCTCCCGCCGCCGTGAGCGCCAGGGACGCCACCGGGCTGAGGATCAGGGCGGCGAGGGCCAGGGCTCCCGCCGCCCAGGCGATGGGGGCGGCGCGCAGGCGCGGCGCCGCCCTTGGAGCGGCCTCGGACCCGATCGCGGCCTGCGGTCGGGCTAGTTCGACGGCGGCCGACATCGGCCGGGGCTTCAGTTATCGAAGCCCACCGTATCCACCAGAAGGCTCGCCGCCTTGCGATTACGGGCGATCTCGGCGAGCGGCACGGTATCGATGGTCAACGGGCCGAGCGCCGTGAGCTGGGGGTCGATCGGCGCGCCTGCCTTCACCGGATACTCGAAATTGGCCTTCGCATAGAGGCCCTGACCTTCATCGGAGACGAGGTATTCGAGAAGCTTGACCGCTTCGTCGCGGTTCGGCGCGCTCTTGGCGACAACCGCACCGGAGACGTTCACATGGGTGCCGCCGCTGGTGAAGACCGGCAGCACGACGTTGATCCCGTCGCCCCATTTTTGCTGGTCCGGGCCACCCTTGCCCGAGCGCATCAGCCCGACATAGTAGGAGTTGCCGAGACCGACGGCGCAGGTTCCGGCCAGGATGTCGCGGGCCACGTCACGGTCGCCACCGGCCGGCTTGCGCGCGAGGTTGGCCTTCACGCCCGTCAGCCAGTCCTTCGCCTTATCCGGCCCGTGCTTGACGATGTAGTGGGCGATGAGCGCGGTGTTGTAGGGGTGCTGGCCCGAGCGCAGGCAGAGCTTGCCCTTCCATTTCGGGTCGGCGAGCTCCTCGTAGGTCAGGGCCTTCTCCGCGAGATCCTTGTCGGCATAGGCGACGCGGGCGCGCATGGAGAGGGCGTACCAGAGGCCGCCGGCATCGCGCAGGGGCGCCGGAACGGCGGCTTCCAGGGTCTCCGTGCGGACCGGCTGGGCGAGGCCTCGATCCACGAGCTCGATGAGATTGCCGATATCGACGGTCATCAGCACGTCGGCCTTGGACCGCTCGCCCTCTGAGGCCACACGCTCGGCAAGGCCCTTCTCGACGAAGACGGTGTTGACGGTGACGCCGCTCTTGGCGGTGTAGGCATCGAGCAGGGGCTTGATCAGGCCAGGCTCACGGGTGGTGTAAATGTTGACCTCGGCGGCGGTCGCTCCGGCGATCCAGGCGAAGGCGGTCGCACCGCCGATCAGACATTTCGAGACCCAACCGACCATGACGTCCATCCCTCTTCTCGCAATGACCGGTTCTGGGCCGCATCTTCGCGGGAAAAGCAAGACTTATGTCCTCAGTTTATCATCGTTAAAAACTATACTTCTGGATATTGTCGGACACGAACAGCAAGGCTCGGTTAATCCAGACCGGCGGGAAAAACTAGCCCTGCTCCCGTCGCGAGGGTCAGGCCGACACGATCGCCCTCCCCCGCCGATGTCTCTTCGGAAACCGTGAGGCGGAACGGTTCGGGAAATCCATCCGCCGCCAGGGTCAGCTCCACGACTGGTCCGAGAAACCGCCGCCGGATCACCCGCGCCGGATGACCGGATGCTGCGTCCGCCAGCCCGATCGCCTCGGGCCTGACGCAGGCGGTGACCGGCGCCCCGTCCGCGATCCCCGGCGCCGGAAACGCGCCGAAGGGCGTCACCGCAGCGCCATCGATGCAGCGCGTGGGAAAAGCGATGAGATCGCCGAAGAAATTCGCGGCAAACCACGAGGCGGGGCGGCGGTAGAGTTCCGCGCCGGTGCCGATCTGGACGATGCGCCCGCCCCGCATCAAGACGATGCGGTCGCTCACCAGCAAGGCCTCCTCCGGATCGTGTGTCACCAGGAGCGCGGTGGCGCCGGTGATACGCAGGACCGAGATGGTGTCGGCCCGCACCCTGTCCCGGTTGCGCCGGTCGAGATTCGAGAACGGCTCGTCGAGAAGCAGCACGCGCGGCCCCGGCGCCAGGGCACGGGCGAGCGCCACGCGCTGGCTTTCCCCGCCCGACAGCGAGCCAGGATAGCTCGCGGCCCGGTCGGCGAGGCCAACCTGCTCCAGCCGCGCCTTCGCGACGGCATCGGCTTCGTCGGCGCGCAGCCGGTGCAGACCGAAGCGGACGTTCTGCAGGACGGTGAGATGGGGGAACAGGGCGTAATCCTGGAACATCAGTCCGACGCCGCGCTCCTCCGGCGGCACCCGGGCGCTCATCGCCTGGCCATCGAGCAGGACCAGCCCGCCGCTCGGCTGTTCGAGGCCCGCCACCGCTCGCAACAGGGTGCTCTTGCCGCAACCGGAATCACCCAGAAGCGCGATGATTTCTCCCGCCCGGACCGAGAGGGAAACGTCGTCGAGGGCATGTTTGCGACCGAAATCGACGCTGAGGCCGCGTGTCTCGAGGCGCGGCGGCACCTCGCCGAGGCGGCGTCCCTCGGTCGGATCGGTCGCGGCCATGACCAGCCTCTCGCTTTTCGGCTCGTGGTGAAACACGCGCTTCTCGCCCGATCCCGCCTCAGGTCAAGGGGAAGCCGGGCCAGCGGGCGGCTGGGTCGGGGTCGAACGAGGGATTGCGCCGTCGCACACAAGGCGGAGCCGCTTTCCGGCCGGGCCTTTCGGAGTGCATGCGGGACGCTCCCGACGGTTTGCCGGTGGAAACTCCCCCCCTCCTTCCGGGCGCTCTTGCATCCGTGTCGAGGCGTCCTGTACGGTTCCGATCGTCGTCGTAAGGGTGCCCTGCGCGACCACCATCTGTATGGCAACGGGCGGAGTGGCCATGCGAGGTGTCGCAGGGATCGTCCCGTGTCGGTCGGGGGAATCGAGCGGATGTCGGAGGGGGCGATGACGGATACCGGTGCTGGCTGGACGGACGAGCGTGTCGAGGTACTCCGGCGCCTCTGGGACGAGGGACTCAGCGCTAGCCAGATCGCCGCGCAGCTCGGTGGCGTCACGCGCAACGCCGTCATCGGCAAGGTTCACCGGCTGGGTCTGTCGGGCCGCGTGAAAGCGGCGGATTCGCCCGGCAACGGCCGCAAGAAGCCTGCAATCCGCGAAGCCGAGGCCGACAACGTCGTGGAGTTGGCGGCTGCGGCCGATACCGTCGCCGCGCCGAGCCTGCTGTTTCCCGAGACGAATGCCGCGGTCGCCGCCCAGAGCATGCCGCTGGCCGTGTCCAAGCGCGTGACCATCATGGATCTGCGCGAATCCATGTGTCGCTGGCCCCTGGGCGACCCGACATCGCCGGAGTTCCACTATTGCGGCGACCGCTCGATCACCGGCCTGCCCTATTGCACCCACCACGCCGAGATCGCGTATCAGCCCGCCGCCGAGCGCAAGCGCGACCGTAGGGTCGGCGGCTTCCGCTGAGCCCATAGGGCTCGGCTTGCTTATCGCCGCCCCCTCGGGCGGTAACGCCTCCCGCCCCGTCGCAGGCGGGGAGAGCACCCTTCACCACCCGATCCCACGAACGTTCAGCCCGTCCGCCGATGTGTGGTGGAAGATAGCGGCCTCATTGTCCCATCTGCGATGAGTGAGCGGGATGGGGGGGGGCCGGTGAATTCCCCGCCTTCGGCGGACGCCTCGACGCGCGTCCCGGCCAGCTCCCCCCGCCCGGGCAGTGCGGAGGGATGCGCCGTGCGTGGCGGCCCGCGTCAGGCCGCCGTCTCGGTCTCGAGTCCGGCGAGGAGGATGCAGAGGGCGATTCCCTCCGCCGCCGCCTTCACGTCCGAGAGCGAAGGGAAGGTCGGCGCGAGGCGCAGGGTGCGGTCATGCGGGTCGCGTCCGTAAGGGGAGGTCGCGCCGGCGGGCGTCAGGGCGATGCCGGCCTCCTTGGCCAGCGCCACAGTCCGCTGTGCCGCGCCGTCCACCGTATCGACGGTGATGAAGTAGCCACCTTCGGGCGTCGTCCAGGTCGCCGCGCCGGTTCCGCCGAGCCGAGCCTCCAAAGCGTCGAGGACGGCCTGGAATTTCGGCGCGATGAGCGCACGCTGCTTCTCCATATGCGCCTCGATGCCGGCCATGTCCTTGAGGAAGCGGACGTGGCGCAGCTGGTTGAGCTTGTCCGGCCCGATGGTGCGGAAGAACGAGCGGCCGAGGAACCAGCGCACGTTTTCCGGTGAGGAGGCGAACACGGCGATGCCCGCCCCCGCCAGGGTGACCTTAGAGGTCGAGGCGAAGATGAAGGGCCGGTCGGGATGGCCAGCTTCTTCGCAGAGGGCGAGGATGTCGGCGAGGGGATGGCGCGTGGCGGTGAGGTGATGGACGGTGTAGGCGTTGTCCCAGAACAGCCGAAAATCGGGGGCACCGGTTTCCATGGCGGCCAGACGCCGGACGGTCTCGTCGGAATAGGTCTCGCCGCTCGGATTGGCGTATTTCGGCACGCACCACATGCCCTTCACGGCCGGATCGGCGGCCAGTTTCTCGACCACGTCCATGTCCGGCCCCTGGCCGGTCATGGGGACGGGCAGCATGCGGATGCCCAGGGCTTCGCAGATGGCGAAGTGGCGGTCGTAGCCGGGGACGGGACAGAGGATGACCGGCTCCTCCTCCTTCGACCACGGCTTCACCGAGCCGGGCACGCCTTTCAGCAGAGCCCAGGCGATACAATCGTGCATGAGCGCGAGGCTCGAATTGTCGCCGATGACGATCTGGGCCGGCGGCGCCTGCACCATCGGCGCGAACAGGGCACGCGCCTCGGGCAGACCCTGGAGGCCGCCATAATTGCGCGCATCGTCACCCGCCTCGGCGAAATGATCGCCGTTGCCGGGCAACGACATCATCGCGCTGGACAGGTCGAGCTGCTCCGGCGCCGGCTTGCCACGGGTCATGTCGAGCTTGAGGCCTCGGCTCTTGAAGGCCTCGTAGGCCTCGCGGGTCTTCGCGTGAAGCGCGTCGCGGGCGGCGGGATCGAGGGAAGCCAGACTCGTCATGGGAATACGCTCACGTCGTTGTGTGATTGTCCCCGTCCATACCGGCTGCGGGGCGCGATGGGGAGAGGTTCAGGCGGGGATGCCCCATAACCAGGCTGCACCCCGCACGCCGGATGCGTCGCCGTGGTGGCTCACCCGGATCGGTGTCCCGCATTCATCGGAGAAGACGTGCGGAAGAAGAAGCGTGTCGAGATCGGCGGTCAGTTCCGGCACCGTCGACAAGCCTCCGCCGAGGACCACTGTGTCGGGGTCGAGGATGTTGATGACGCCGGCGATGCTGCGGGCGAGACGCTCCTGGTAGCGGGTGATGCTCTTCGATGCGGTGACATCACCGGCGCGCGCGGCGGCGATCACCGCTTCACCGGTCGCCGCTGGAACTCCGACGCGCCGAGCATGATCGGCGGCGAGGCCGGGACCGGAGAGCCAGGTCTCGATACAGCCGTGCCGCCCGCAATAGCAGGACGGGCCGGGCCGTTCGTCGTCGCGCGGGGCGGGAAGCGGATTGTGGCCCCATTCGCCGGCGATGCGGTTGGCGCCCGACAGGGCGACCCCGTCGATGGCGATGCCGGAGCCGACGCCGGTCCCGAGGATGATCGCCCAGACGACCCGCGCCCCGGCACCCGCGCCATCCACCGCCTCGGAGACCGCGAGGCAATTGGCATCGTTCTCGGCTCTGACCGGCCGGCCGAGCCGCGCCGCGATATCGATGACGAAGGGCCTGCCGTTCAGCCAGACCGAGTTGGCGTTCTTGACAAGGCCGCTGACGGGCGTGATGGCCCCCGGCATGCCGATGCCGACGCTACCGACGCCGCCGGCGTCCCGCTCAAGGCGCAGGACCAGCGCGGCGATCGCGTCGAGGGTGGCGTCGTAATCGTTTCGCGGGGTCGAAATCCTCGCCTCGGCGCGAACGGCTCCGCCGGCATCGAGGGCGATGCCGGCGATCTTGGTCCCGCCGAGGTCGATCCCGATGCGCAGGCGCGCAGAGTCCACGATGCGGCGCTACTGTGCAGCGACGGCCGGACGGGGAGCGGGCTCCTGGTCCATGTTGGGCGCATGATCCGAAATGTCGGTGCCGATGGAGAAGGGATGCGCCATGACCTGGTTCAACTTCTCCTGGTCGAGTTCGCCCTCCCAGCGGCTGACCACCACCGTGGCGACGCCGTTGCCGATCAGGTTGGTGATGGCCCGGCACTCCGACATGAACTTGTCGACACCCAGGATCAGGGTCATGGCGGCAACCGGCACCGGATTGTTCGGGATGGCGCTGAGCGTGGCCGCAAGAGTGATGAAGCCGGCGCCCGTGACGCCGGAGGCCCCCTTCGAGGTCAGCATCGCCACCAGGATGATGGTGGCGTACTGGCCGAACGACAGGTCCGCGCCCACGGCCTGGGCCAGGAACAGCGACGCCAGCGTCATGTAGATGTTGGTGCCGTCGAGGTTGAACGAGTAGCCGGTGGGGATCACCAAGCCCACGACGGAATCCGAGGCGCCCAGGCGGCGCATCTTCGTCATCATGTGCGGCAACACCGTCTCGGAGGACGAGGTGCCGAGCACGATGAGGAGTTCGTCCTTGATGTAGGCCAGGAACTTGAAGATCGAGAAGCCGGCCACCCGGGCGATGCCGCCAAGGACCAGAACCACGAACAGGAAGGCGGTGACGTAGAAGGTGCCGACGAGCCAGGCGAGATCGATCACCTTGCCGATGCCGTACTGGCCGATGGTGAATGCCATGGCGCCGAAGGCACCGATGGGGGCGAGCTTCACCACGAGGCCAATGATGCGGAAGAAGATCTGGCCGGCCGTGTCGATGGCGTGCGTGATCGCCTCGCCGCGCTTGCCCATGCCGGTCACCACGACGCCGGTGAGGATCGAGATGAGAAGAACCTGGAGCAGGTCACCCGTGGCGAAAGCGTCGAAGAAGCTCTTCGGGATCAGCGCCATGATGTGGCCGGTGACGGAATCGTCGGCGGCGATCTTGGCGTATTTCTCGACCGATTTACCGTCGAGTTTGCTCACATCGGCATTGAAACCGGCGCCCGGCTTCACCACCTCGCCCACAAGCACGCCGATGAGGAGCGCAATGGTCGAGACCACCTCGAAATAGACCAATGCCTTCAAGCCTACGCGGCCGACCTTCTTCAGGTCGCCGATGGAGGCGATGCCGTGGACGATGGTACAGAAGATGATCGGCGCGATCATCATCTTGATGAGGGCGATGAAGGCGTCGCCCAACCACTTGACGGACTTGCCCCATTCGGGGTGCAGATATCCGAGCAGGATGCCTAGTGCGATGGCGATCAGCACCTGGATGTAGAGGACCTTGTACCAAGGTTCGTGAGGTGTCGGTGCTGCCGGCGCGCTGCCTCCGGCATGGACGGTGGTCTGAGCCATGTTCCCTCACAGGCGCCTCGTTGGGCGCACGCTCGTCTGTCTTGCCGAGACGCTAGCGAGTTTAATCCCTCGCCTCAACGCGGCTATGAGAGATTATCTTTGTTTCTCGCCGAAAGCGTGAGGATGGGCTGCTTCTGTAACGCGCCGAGCTTCTGTCGCGCTACTGCATACGATCGTTGGTGATCGACTTTGCCGGATCTGCCCGGTGCCGCCGGCTCTTCGCGAGGAGCCCGGAGATGGGCATGGTCCACCTCCGGCCCCGATGGTTCAGGTCTGCGGAGTACGGCGGGGACGCACGGTCCAGCGCTCGAATTCGGCGGCCGGATCGTCGTCGCGTGCAGGAGCGCGGGACGGTTGAGACGCACCCAGAGCCTGCGACAGGCTCTCGATGACGTCGTCGATGCGGGCATCGGTGCGGATCGGAGCGTCCGTGGCGGTCTCCTCCGCAGCGGCGGGCACGTCCCGACGCTCCTCACTCCGTTCCTCGACGATGGGTTGGGGCGCGGGCTCTTCCACCGGGATGGCGGCGGGAGCAGCGGCCTTGGCAGCCAGAGCGGCGGCGCGGCGGTTCGCCCGAAGGGTCGCCTCGTCCTCGCCGGCCTTGGGCGGCGGGGCATTGAAGCGGCCGAAACCGAAGCGCGGCTCGAGCAGATCGAGGATCGCTTCGAGGGCGGCGTTGTTAAGGGGAACCTCGCCGGTCTGAGGCACACCCTGGATCGCCACGGAATGCCGGTCATAGGCGGCATTCTCGGAGACGTCCTCGCCGAACCAGACCGGGGGCACGAAGGCCGCGGCCTGGGCGGTGTCGTCGAACACGACGCTGAGCAGGTCGAGGGCGCCCGGTGTCGCGTAGCGGTCGACGAGCGCCTCGCGGCCGTTGCCGAGCGCGAGCACGGCACGGTCGTAGATCGCCTTGCCGGAGCAGACATCCAGAAGGGCATCGCCGTGGGCGCGAGGGACATCGGTCCGCTCCTCGCTCGACGTTCCGTCCGGCGCCGTCGTGACGAGAACGAGATGGCAGTTCTGGCCATCCACGCGGACATAGGACGTGCGACCGGCCTGGGGAGCGAAATAGCCCTCGGTGATCTTCGAACCGCCGCGCTCCTTGCGGATCAGACGAACGAGTGAAGGCGCGACCAGAAACCGACGAACGACACTCATGTATTCTCTCCCCCCGGATCGGCTCATCATGGCAGGCACTCCTCCGGAGCGCCGCGCCATGGGCGCAACGTCAGCGCCGTTCGAAGCCATACCCTGTTTCGGCAGCGACGGAATGCCCGGCCTGTGGAAACCGGCCGGCACGAACCGTCCGAATTTGATCGTTTTCCCGCCTCGCACCGCCGACGGCACACAAAGGGGAAGACCACTTCCCTTCGACTAAGAAAAAATGGGACTAAATCAAGGCCAGTCTCGTAAGCCCGGCCCCGATTTTTATCCTTTTATACCAATGAGCTCACGCATTCGGCTCGAAACGCAGTGAAATCCCGTTCATGCAATAGCGCAGCCCCGTCGGCGCCGGGCCATCATCGAAGACGTGGCCGAGATGACCTTTGCAGTGGGCGCAGTGCACTTCGGTCCTCACCATCCAGTGGCTCCGGTCGGTCGTCGTCTCCACAGCGCCGTCGATGGGATCGAAGAAGCTCGGCCAACCGGTGCCGGATTCGAATTTCGTGGTGTTCTCGAATAACGGGGCATCGCAGCCGGCGCAGTGGAACGTGCCGGGACGCTTCTCGGCGTTGAGGCAGCTCGTGCCCGCGCGCTCCGTGCCATGCTCGCGCAGGACACGGTACTGATCCGGCGTCAGGATCTCCCGCCACTCGGCTTCGCTGCGCTCGACGGTGCCTGACTGGGTCTCGCTCATGGTGGCCTCCGGTTCCTCGGGTTATGCTGGAGAAATAGGACTCCCGAGGCCGTCCCGCACCCTGTCACGCGGCCGCGCCGATCGTGTCCGCCATCCGCGCCTCGCGGTCGCCCATGGGCTTTTCCGGGCCCGTCGTCGTGTCTCGAGCGGTCTGATGCTCCATCTCGGCATTGATCTCGGCGCCTAGGAGCACGATCGTCGTCGAGATCCAAATCCAGGTCATGAAGCCGATGGCGGCGCCGAGCGAACCATAGGTCTCGTTGTAATTACCGAAGCTGCCGACATACCACGAGAACAGGATCGAGGCGGCGAGCCAGAGGATGCCCGCCACAGCGCCACCGGTGCCGACCCAGCGCCAGCGCGGCCGCTCGCGGCTGGGGCCATAGCGGTAGAGGAGCGAGAGGCCGCCGAGGAGGACGACAAGGAGAAAGGGCCAGCGCAGCAGGGCGATGAGCCTCGCCCCCTGCCCGAACCCGAAGAAGTTGAAGATCACCGGCAGCACGACGATGCTGGTGAGCGCCAGGATGGTGAAGAGGAGCGCCCCGACCGTGAAGGTCAGGGAGCGCAGGTTCAGCATCACGAAGGAGCGCTTCTCGTCTTCCTCGTAGACCACGTTCAGGGCATCGAACATCGCCTTCATGGCGGCGTTCGCGCTCCAGAGCGACAGGACGAGGCTGGAGAAGAATGTCAGGCCCAGGGTGCCATTGTCCTTGGCCGCAATGCGCTTCACCTGCTCGCCGATGATGTCGATGGCGCTGGAGGGCAGCACGCCCTGCATGCTGGAGAGGTGCTCGTTGATGGCGCCGACATCGGCCACGAGTCCGTAGCAGGAGACCAGGGCGGCGATGGCGGGGAACAGAGACAGCAGGGTGAAGAACGTGACCCCGGCGGCCACCGCGAGCACGCGGTCCTTGTTGAATTCCAGATAGACCCGGACGGCGATGTCCTTCCAGCCGGCGCGGGTGATCTCGGTCGGACTGTCTGCGGCACGGCCGCGATGGACCTGTGTCGCCGCCACCCATTCGGCGCTGCGCCCGCTATGCGATCGGGCGCCTTCGTCGCGTCGCGGCTCGGGCGGTTCGGCCTCACGCCGGGCGCCGCGCGACCGTGGCCCCAGCGACAGGGCGACGAGCGCCGCCCCCATCGCCAGAGTCCAGACCACGGAATGGGTGGAGCCAGGCCCCGCGGGCTCGGGACGGTGAGGCTGAGACGAAGACATGACGGCAACCGGTACGGAGACGGCGCGAGCTTGGCCGTTCGATGACGAGAACCGCCGGCCCGCCAAAGCGTTCCGCCGTCTCGTCCCTCAGCGGCGGTAGAGATCCACATGCGCCTCGCGCAGCAGGTTCTTCTGCACTTTGCCCATGGCATTGCGCGGCAATTCGTCGGCGAAGAGGACGCGCTTGGGACATTTGAACCGCGCGAGTCGCCCTTCGAGGATGCGGAGGATCTCCTGCTCTCCCGGTGCGTCCGGGCGGGCGACGACGATGGCAGTCACACCCTCGCCGAAATCCGCATGGGCGAGGCCGATCACGGCGGATTCGACGACGCCCGGAAGCGCATCGATCTCGTTCTCGACCTCCTTCGGATACACGTTGTAGCCGCCGGTGATGATGAGATCCTTGCCGCGTCCGACGATATGGACGTAGCCGCGCTCGTCGACCTTGCCGAGGTCGCCGGTGATGAAGAACCCGTCTGCCTTGAACTC